>CBDHFT010000001.1:0-135000 GCA_965262775.1 Alphaproteobacteria bacterium
GAATAAAGTTGAATTTTGTCGGCCATGAGACAAGCATTGTAGCAAAGACCAGACAGCGAAGGAAGATGTATTATGTATTAATTGCCTTCCACCACAATAATAATTATTACAATAATAAGCAAATGGTGGTGGGGGCTGGATTTGAACCAGCGTAAGCAGAAGCTAACGGATTTACAGTCCGTCCCCTTTAACCACTCGGGCACCCCACCATAATTTACAATATTTCCTGATAATATCGGTTGGCAAACAATCTAATATAATCCGTCACAATATTGCGGTAAATTAGGCGATAAATTATCCCCACCCATTTGTCAATTGCTGTTTCCAGCCTTGCCGTTATTAAAAAAAACTATCACAAGCCCGCTATTTGTTTTTATGATTATTTGCTTTTATCCTCGGTCATTGCCATAATGACGTGCATTAAAAAATAAACAACATGCGTTAACTATATTTTAGAAATAACTAAACAATTGATTGTTATAAAAAAAGAATTACATTCTATATATTTTTAAAAAAAGAGAATATAATTATTTATATATCTATTTTTTTGCAAAAAATAGAAAAAAATTCTATTTTTTAGAAAAAAATCGCTTGACACGCGTCTTGCTATTTTATAAACAATTTTTGAAATAAATAATTTTGGCGGTCAAAGAAAAAATTTGGCATCAAAATGAAACAGCAAATAAAATAAGAAAACAACAGATGAAAAAATGAAACAAAAAAAATCTTCGGGCGACACACCAAAAGATTCAGCCATCAATAAAAAATTATTTGCGGGGGCAATCATTGCCTTCTTGGCGGTTATGATTTCTACCGTATGGTATGCAATAACCAAGCAGGGCGATAGCTTTGATAACCATCTTTTGCTTACTGGGTTTTTGGTTGGCATTGTGGCGCAAACGGTCGATGGTGCCTTGGGCATGGCTTACGGTGTTACCTCCAGCAGTTTTTACTTGCCACGGGGGCGTCGCCGCTTATTGCCACCGCGTCGGTGCATATTGCGGAATTTTTACCACGGGGGCGGCGGCACTCAGCCATTGGTATTTTCGCAATATTAATAAAAAAGTTTTTATCCGCCTTGTGCTGGGTGGTATTGCTGGTGCCCTGGTCGGGGTTTATGTGGTGGTTAATTTTGACAGCAAAATCATCAAACCCTATGTCAGTGGTTATTTGTTGTTGATGGGGCTTTATATTTTGTTTCGTGCTTTCCGCCGTTATCAATTAAAAATCGTTCAAAGCCTGAAAGAAATCCCTTACCTTGGGTTTATTGCTGCCTTTGTTGATTCAATTGGCGGCGGTGGTTGGGGGCCAGTTTTAACCACCACCATGTTGGGCCAGGGGCGTGACCCACGCACCACGATTGGCACGGTTAATAGCGCCGAGTTCTTTATCACCATCGTTAGCGGCTCAGCATTTTTTGCTATCGTTGGCTTGCAAAAGCTACGAAATTGTTATCGGCTTGATATTGGGTGGGTTTTTATATCACCCTTGGCCGCCAAATTTGTCAAACATGTGCCACATAAAATTTTGTTTGTTTTGGTCGGTTTATTAATCTCGGGTTTAAGCATATTCAACTTGATAAAGGCATTATCATAAATTATACTTATTAAACTAACTTTCTCCCGTTTGCTAAAAAAATAGCCGACGGGGGAAAGTCAATATTACTATTTGTGAAAGCTATCATCATGTTAAAAATAAACGACACCGCACCCGATTTCACCGCCGACACCACCGAAGGGGTAATAAAATTCCACGATTATATCGATGGCCATTGGGGCATGTTTGTTTCGCACCCCAAAGACTTCACCCCCGTTTGCACCACCGAATTGGGGTCGATGGCGAAGCTGAAACCCGAATTTGATAAACGCGACGTCAAGATGATTGGTATATCGGTCGACCCCGTCACCGACCATAAGAAATGGAAGGCGGATATTGAAAAAGTCAGCGGCGCCCATGTTACCTATCCCATGATTGGCGACCCCGAATTAAAAATTGCAAAATTATACGGCATGTTGCCCGCCACCGCTGGGGATAAGAGCGACGGCCGCACCCCGCAAGATAACGCGACCGTGCGTAATGTTTTTATCATCGGTCCCGATAAAAAAATAAAATTGATATTGATCTACCCCATGACGGCGGGGCGCAATTTTTTTGAAATTTTGCGCGTCATCGATAGTTTGCAATTATCGACCAGCCAATCGCTGGCAACCCCCGCCAATTGGGAGCCAGGTGACGATGCTATCATCATGGGGTCGGTTTCTGACGCCGATGCGAAAATAAAATTTCCCGCTGGCTGGCAAACCCCAACCCCCTATATTCGTTTGGTAAAAACCAGCAAGTAGTTTTTGTCATCGTTACATGGCTAAACCACCCATTGCCAAGTCCACCGTTGCCAGGCCCATAACCCCCGCCCGCTTACAAAATTATGCCCTGTGGTATTTGCAAAAACAATTTCCATCAAAAAATTGGTTGAGGAAAAAATTGGTCCAATTTTCAAGCCAAAAAAAACCCACCGACCAAGCCATGCAAGATATTTTGCCGATGGTTGATAGCTTGCTGGGATTATTAGAAAAAGAAAATATCATCGACGATAAACGCCTGGTCGCCAGTTTGGCGCGCCAGTGGCAAGAACGTTTGATGCCATTTCGCAAAATTGAAAGCAAATTGATGGCCAAGGGTTTTGAGCGCGAGACTATCGAAGATATCAAAAACCAATTGGAAAATAACAATCAACTGGCCGACGAAGAAACCATGGCGCGCGATTATGCGGCGCGCAAAAAATTGGGTGCATGGCGCGTGGCCAAGGAAGAATCAAATGAAGACGCCCACGAAGAAAATGATGGCAACGAAAGCAACCAAACGAGGGCGCAAAAAAATTATCAAAAAGATTTGGCAAAAATGGCGCGCGCGGGTTTTTCCTATAACGCGGCGCAAAAGGCATTAAAGAAAGATTAATGAGTGGCTATATAATAAGAATGATAAAGCCGATAAACAAGCACCAGCAACCCAATGGCGGTGGCGGTCAGCGACCAACGCCAATGATTAAAAACATGGGAACGGGCATCATTAAAACTTGATTCGTTGTCTTTTTTTATTCTTTTAACATCCCTGATGATATTAACATGGGTGGCGTCGTTACGCTCCAGCCCCGACTTAACTTCTTGAATAATCAGGCGAACCTCGGCTATTTCCTCGGCTATGTCGTGAATATTTGTGTTAGATTTCATCTTGTCCCCCATTGTTTAGAAAGCGGCCATCAAAAAACGAATCGCCTTATCATACCATTCATAGGGCAAGCTAAAGCCAACCGCGGTAAGGCTTAAGATAAAACTTAAGCGAATAAACATGGTTGATTGCCGATTAAATTCGGCAATTTTACGTTGGTTAAAATTGGTAATATCAACCACTTGCTTGACTATCACATCATGGGTTTTGTCATTGCGGGCAATATGGTTGCGCAAATCATGCAATTCTTTTTTAATCTCTTGAATTTTATCATGCTGTTGCTGATAATCATTTTTATATTCGGTCATGGGGATATGATTATAATAAAATTATTGATAGGGGTCTCATGATTTGTCTTGCAAACAATATTTTGTCTAGTTTATCATCTATTTAACATTTTATTTGTTATTATTACTTGTCTTTAGTAGCATGTTTTTTAAATAAATTAAACAAATAAATATTATCTTGTGGCCCTGGCGAAGCCTCGGGGTGAAATTGCACCGAAAAAACTGGTCTATCTTTTATTCTTAATCCCGCCACCGAATTATCAAACAGCGATCGGTGGGTTACCTCCACCCCCGCTGGCAAACTATCGCCATCGACCACAAACCCATGGTTTTGGCTGGTTATCAATACCTTGCCTGCCGCCATATCCTTCACGGGGTGATTAGCACCGCGATGCCCCAATTCCATTTTTTTTGTTTGCCCACCCAATGCCAAGGCCAACAATTGATGGCCAAGGCACACCCCAAACAATGGCAAATCTTTATTCTGCAACAATTTTTTAATAATTGGCACGGCGTAGGTTGCGGTGGCCGCGGGGTCGCCCGGGCCATTGGATAAAAACACCCCCGCGGGATTCATTTTTAATATTTCTTCGGCTGGCGTTTTGGCATTAACAACCCGCACCCGACCAAACATGTCGGTCAACAGGCGTAATATATTATTTTTAATCCCATAATCATAAACCACAATTGGTATTTCTTCATTTTTGCCTGCGGCATTTTTTTTGCTGTGGTCTACGTAAGAATTTTGTTCGCTGTTGTATGTTCCTTCGTTCCAATATTGGCTGGCGGGGCGGCTTGCCGATTCTGCCAATTCTTTGTTTTCTAAATCATCCAACTTGGCTACTTGGTTTTTTAAATCATTAATAAAATTTTCTTTTTTTTCGTCGGGCAAGATAGCCATCACACCCATAATGGCGCCGCCATCGCGAATTTTTTTTGTCAGGCGTCTGGTATCAATCCCCGCGATGGCTGGCACGTCATGCGCCACCAACCAATGGTGCAAACTTTCTTTACCGCGCCAACTGGAAAAATCGGCATCGGGTATTTCGCAAAACACCGCACCCGCCACCAACAATTTTTCACGCGCGTAATCGGTTTCGTTATCTTGCGGGTTGCAACCAACAATACCAACATGGGGAAAGGTAAAATTGATAATCTGCCCCGCGTAGGATGGGTCGGTCAATATTTCTTGATACCCCGTCATGCTGGTGTTGAAGCATAATTCGCCGCTGGTGGTTTTTTTCGCACCCACCGCCACGCCGTGAAACACCGTGCCATCCGCCAATACCAGGACGGCGGGGGGCGTTTGTTCATGGATGGTGGTTTGGGGCATTATCTGTTGAATATATTTATACCGAGGTTGTTGTTGCAAAAAGCCACGATTCTAATTATGATGCAACAAGATTTTATACAACAAAAAAATATTATTAAGGAAAAAAAATGTCATTACGCCAAACAATAACCGATGAAATAAAAAAAGCCATGTTGGCCAAGGCCGAAGGGCGTTTAAAAACCCTGCGCCTTGTTCTGGCAACATTAAAGGATAAAGATATTGCCAGTCGCACCGCCACCAACAAGGACGGGTTGCAAAACGATGAAATTATAAAAATGTTGCAAACCATGGTCAAGCAACGCCGCGACGCCATAACATTGTTCGAGCAAGGGGGGCGACCCGAATTGGCAACCGCCGAGCAAGAAGAAATTAATGTTATCAAAGAATTCTTACCACAAACCATCGAAGGGGCCGAATTGGAAAAAGCCATTAAGGACGCCATTGCCGCCACCGCCGCGGCGTCTATCAAAGACATGGGTAAGGTAATGAACCATTTGAAAGAAAAATTTCCAGGACAAATTGATGCGGGCTTAGCAGGGGCGATGGTAAAAAAATTGATTGGCTAAGTTTTTTTATGAAGCCTAGAGACATCGCCCTCGCTCTCTTGGTCACTTTTCTTTGGGGCACCAATTTTATGATTAGCAAGTTTGGGCTTT
The DNA here is from genome assembly GCA_965262775.1 of Alphaproteobacteria bacterium. GTDB lineage: Bacteria > Pseudomonadota > Alphaproteobacteria > JASGCL01 > JASGCL01 > JASGCL01. The sequence continues at coordinate 5,502 of CBDHFT010000001.1, forward strand.
TTACCACGCCGCCGCTGTTGCTTGGGTTGTTGCGTTTTCTTGGCGCGGGGGCTTTTGCCTTTTTCTTGCCGCGGCCCAAGGTTGCCTTATCCTATTTGTTCCTTGTATCCTTGTTTTTGTTTGTCACGCAATTCAGCCTGGTTTTTACCAGTATTAACATGGGCATGCCAACCAGTCTTATTTCGTTGGTGTTGCAAGCCCAGGCTTTCTTCACCATTGTTTATATATCCATTTTGAAAAGGAAATTTCCCAATCGCCAAATAATATTGGGCAGTGTCATTGCCCTGTGCGGTTTATGGATTATTTTTCACAGCGTTAAGGGCGACCACAGCGTGACCGTCATGGAATTGGTTTTGGCCTTGGGCGCGGCGGCATCTTGGGCGTTTGGTAATATTTTGGTGGCGCGCTTGGGCAAAATTGATATGCTGGCAACGGTGGCTTGGGTAAGTATTTTATCCATACCTGGGTTCGCGGTTTTAACATTTGTTATAGAAGGCCCCGCCCTGATAATGTCCAGCCTTGCCAATTTTGACACCTTAACCGGTTTTTGCGTTTTTTACCTTAGTGTTATTTCGACCATCGTTGCCTACGGCCTATGGAATTTCCTTATCAGCAAATATGGCGCAGGGGTGGTGGCGCCATTTTCCTTGTTGGTGCCCGTGACTGGCATCGCCATGGGCACTTTGTTTTTGGGGGAGGCTTTATCGACCGAAGCCATTTGGGGAACAGTCTTTATCATTGCGGGGCTTATCACCCTTAATATTAATAAAAGCCTCTTAAAATTCAAATAAAAAGACGGGGGAAGAAAGGACGAACTTCCCTTACAAGGCGTTGGGAATGAAGAAGTTATCGAGGTCTTCAACGCGGGTTATTTTTATATTCGCCGCCCCTATATCAATGCTAGCCAAACTAATCATTCGTTCTTTTATATCTTCATAATCTTTTTCCGACCCTGCTTGAATATAGATGTTAATAGCTGGACGATAATATCGCCGATTATTCAAATCTTCGTCCCAGCCGCGAATTATTTTTTTTAATATCAGCTTATCAATCTCGCGATTGGCAAATGGAAAAGAATAGCCAATCACCACAATATGTTTTGCTTCCAGATTATCAAATTCCTTTAGAAATTCATCGTAATTTGGGTTTGCGTTCTCCCATGCGAATTTTATCGATTCGGACAATGTATCTGCTTCGGACAAAATAAACTTATCCATTAATGTCTTCATGGTTTGTTCATAGTCAGGATTTTCGGCGTAGGGCATGAAATCTTTATTATAACAACTACCATTTAATTTTTGCAAATGGGGGGCAATAGAATTGTCAAAAAAATCATCATCAAGATTTAACTTGTTGCAGGCCCGTTCAAATTGCCCGTCATAATTCCATGAAACTATTTTCATTTTATCGCTGGGAAAGGTTGGCCCTGCTGAACTGAACATCAGTATATCAGTTAAAAAATTAACATAACGCTGGTCTGGCCGTTGCCTTTTTAATTTAGCTGAGGGCAAAATATCTTTATCGCCGTGAATTTCTTTCTTTAATAATTCTACAAAATTATCTTGGTATTCTTTAAAAATATTGTTGGAATAATCTGCGATGCGAATGCCAGAACCAAGAGCTATATATTCGCTAATAGTCTGACCTCCAAACTCTGAATAATTTTTATCCAAATCATCATCAGTCAATATTTCTTCCCAATTAAGGTAAAAATATAATATTTTCTTTAATTGTTTTATCTCCGCTTCCTTGCCTTTGATATATAATTCCTTGGCGTAGGTATCTATTGACCGTCTTTTTTTTAATTCTTTAATAAAATTTCTTAAGCTATCAACTCCATTTACTGTCCTTATCTTATCTATAGAAAAGCCACCAGTCCGTTGTGACAAAACTTGACAACAATTATCTAGCCCACAAGCAAACAACCCTAACCGCTCGGTCATTTCATTCACCGTCGGCAGGGCGTTGGCGCTGGCCCCTGCCCCCAAATAATATAAAACATTAGCCATGGGATATATCATAGTTGATTCTTGCCTCAATGCAACTTTATGATGACATTTATCATTAATTGCTATCTGTGCTGATTTTTGATAGTCATTGCTAGGTTATGTCGTTGAAACAATTTTTTTCCGATGTTGATAACCGCATCAGCCTGGCCAGCCTTATTGAAAAGGAAGTCAAATTAACCAAGCGCGGGCGGGAATATGTCGGCCTCTGCCCTTTTCACAATGAAAAAAGCCCGTCCTTTTCGGTTATCGAAGATAAAAAATTCTTCTATTGCTTTGGTTGCGGGAAAAGCGGGCGTGCCATCGATTGGTTAACCGAACGCCGCGGTTTAACTTTTAAAGAAGGGTTAGATTTCCTATCCCAGCTAAGCGGGGTGCCCCTGCCCACCCTTAAAAAAACGGGCCCCATTGATAATGTAAAAAGGGATCGCGAATCAGAGGTCTACCCGCTTATCATGGCGAGCGTCAAAGATTATTACCAACAATGCCTGCGTGGTGCCATGGGGAAACATGCCCACGATTATTTGAAAGGTCGCGGACTGACCGAACAAACCATCCAACATTTTGGCATTGGTTTTTCGCCCGATGAATTTGACCCCAGAAATTTGTTGCAAGAGGTCCAAGCAACCCTGCCCCAACATCGCATCACCGAACAGGACCTGGTAAACCTTGGGCTTATCCGTATCATGAATAATGACCGCACCGCCACCACAGCACAGGCGGGACAAGTGGCGAACCAACCGTCAACCAAGCGAAGGACTTTTTTATTATTCCGTGGCCGCGTCATGTTCCCCATACAAAATCGTGCGGGTGCCATCATCGGGTTTGGCGGACGATTTTTGGGCGACGCCGCAAAAAATAACACTGGCAAATATATCAATTCCCCCGACAGCGCGGTTTTTTTCAAAGGCAGTAACCTCTATAATTTTAAAAACGCCCTGCAAGCCGTCAAAAACAAACAACCATTGTTGGTGGTCGAAGGTTATATGGATGTTATAGGCTTGGCGCAGGCAGGATTTTTATCGGCCGTCGCGCCGCTCGGCACCGCCCTTACCCAAGAACAACTGACCCTGTTGTGGCAAATGAATGAAAAACCCATCATTGCTTTTGACGGCGACAACGCGGGCACCATGGCGGCGTTTCGCGCGGCGCGGCGCGCCCTGCCCCACCTTGCCAGTCACAAAACATTGGAATTTGTTTTTATGCCGCAAGGCGACGACCCCGATTCCTTGGTGCGGCGCAGTGGGATTGATGGGTTGCAGGCCGTCCTTAATAAAAAAACCCCGCTTCATGAATTTTTATGGTGGTGGGAATTATCGCGCGCCGATTTATCACGACCCGAAGGGCAATTGGCATTTGAACAATCGCTCATCAACCATGCACGCGCCATCACCGACCCTGCCTTGGCCAAATTATACCAAGAAACCTTCCGTGAAAAAATCTTTCAACAAAAACGCCAACGCCAAACCCAAACCAAAAATAACAAATCCCCTTACAAACGCGGCGTGAGTGGCGCGCGGCCACGGGGTGCTGGATTATTAAGGACGGATGACTCGCAAAACCCCAGAAATAATTTTCAAAAAAGTTATCCACCACGTGGTTATGGCAACCGCGCCGACCAGGGGGCGGGGCTTGAATCGGGCTTGCCCAGCCTGCCAAAAATTATTGACGATTTATCGCAACATCAACCCCATGCCCTGTTGGCAACCATAACGCTTTATCCAAAATTATACCAAGAATGGCGCGAAGCGGGGTTGGAGCGAGCCTTCCACCAATCATTGGCGGATGCTGGCCAGGGGGCGGGTAGTTCTGGCAAAAACCCTGTAAAACCTATCAACAAGCACCTTGACAATTACCTAAAAAAACTACATATCTTAACTAAGGGTTTGTCTGACTTGGACAGGCCTGATTACCAAAACCCCAACCCCGAAAGTGCTTTAAACCAATGGCAACAACTGTTGGAAAAGTTATTCGCCGAAGATCACAGCGATTCATTGTGGCATAAGATATTTGATAAGAACCTTAAAATACTTTATCCGCAGATATTTCGTGGTCATGAAGGTGACGCCAGAGATTTAATGAACGAATTAACCCAATTAGAAGTCATTGATAAATTACAACAAGATTTCCACCAACAAAAAATGGAGCAATCGCTTTCGCCAGCCAGCAACATACCCGTAACCGATAAGAAAAAAATTGATTCTTTTCTTGATGAAATTCAAAGAGCGGAACATTCTTTGCATCAACGAGCCTTGAAAACCGAAAGTTAAACTTAATACCTATATCAATCGAAAAACTTATAAAAACACCATGGCAAAAAAATTATTCCAGCAAAAAAAATCCACGGGTAATAAATCAAAAAAACCATCAAACAAGCCATCGGCCATGGTTGATGCCCTGGAATTGGTGAAAAAATCTATCACCGAAAAGACCATAGAAATTTCGTGGGTTGCGGATAAGAAATCGAATAAAAAATTAGACAAAAAAGCGGGGCAACACACCACCGCAGGCGAAGCGTTAAACGCGCATTTGAACAACAGCACAAACGAATCGGATAATACAGAAATGGAAGAAAAGGACGGCGACAAAAAAACCGACCTAAGCAATGTTGATGCCGTCAAAAAATTAATCGCCCGCGGTAAAAAACGCGGCTTCATAACATTTGACGAATTAAATGGCGTCCTGCCCGAGGGGAAATATAGTTCTGAACAATATGAAGACTTGATGAGCGAATTATCCGACATGGGTGTCACCATATTAAACGACGAAGACAAAGAAGAAGAAAAGGCCGAAGACAGCGAAGAAAAAAATGAAGAAAAGGCCGAAGCTGCCGACGCCGATGACATGCCCGCCAAGCAAGAAGAAGAAAAAGAAACCGTCAACCGTTCGCGCGAGGGGGACCCCGTCAGAATGTATTTGCAAGACATGGGAACGGTCGAATTGCTGTCGCGCGAAGGCGAAATTGCTATTGCCCAACGTATCGAAGCTGGCAAATTAAAAATGATGACCGCCCTGTGCGAAAGCCCCTTGACCATGGAGGCTATCATCAAATTCCATGACCAATTGTTAGAAGGCACGGGCGTGTTGTTGCGCGAAATTATTGATTTGGATTTAAGCATGAACCAAGGCAGCGGCGGTTTGCCCGCCACCCTGGCCGATGCGGAGGAGGTGGATTCTTTTTCCCAAGACGGCGAAGAAGAAGACAACAGCGCGTCCCTCACCCATAAAGAGCAATTATTAAAGCCAACTATTTTAGAAGTCTTCAACAAAATCGCGAGCAATTATGTGCGCTTGCGCCAGCAACAACAAAAAATATTGGACGACATGGAAAATGGCGTTGCCACCAGCCCCGCCACCAAAAAAACATACGACAAATATCATGGCGAATTGGTGCGTTTGCTGAAATCGCTTTATTTCAACGCACGTAAAATTGAACAATGGATTGACGAACTTTATCGCTTGCAAAAAGAATTGTTATCTTACGAAGGGCCCTTGGTGCGGCTTGCTTTGGCGGCTGGCATCCCGCAAAAAGAATTCATCGAAAAAATGCAAGGCCAAGAATTAAACAAAAATTGGCTGGCCGAGGCAAAGAAAATATCGAAACCATGGAATGATTTTATTACCAAAAATAAAACAACCATCGAAAAATATCGCCAAGAAATCATGCGTATTGTTATTCGTAACAACATGCCCGTGGCGCAAATCAAAAAAATATTTAGCGACGTGCAACAGGGCGAACGCGATTCGAACAAGGCCAAAAATGAAATGATAGAAGCCAACCTAAGGCTTGTTATCTCCATCGCCAAAAAATACACCAACCGCGGTTTGCAATTGCTCGATTTGGTGCAGGAAGGCAATATCGGCCTGATGAAGGCAGTTGATAAATTTGAATATCGGCGCGGTTATAAATTTTCTACCTACGCCACCTGGTGGATAAGGCAGGCCATCACCCGTTCCATCGCGGACCAGGCCCGCACCATCCGCATCCCCGTGCATATGATTGAAACCATCAACAAAATTTTGCGCTGTTCGCGCCAATTAAAACATGAATATAGCCGCGAGCCAACGCCCGAGGAAATCTCGACCAAGCTTTCTATCCCCCTTGACCGTGTGCAAAAAGTTTTAAATATTGCCAAAGAACCCATCAGTTTGGAAACGCCCGTGGGCGATGAGGATGATTCGCGGCTCGGCGATTTTATCGAAGATAAAGCGGCGACCCAACCGTTGGAGGCCTCCATCCATGCCAATTTAAAAGACACCACGACCAAGGTGTTGGCGGGCCTTACCGCGCGCGAAGAACGGGTGTTAAGAATGCGATTTGGTATCGGCATGAACCGCGACCATACATTGGAAGAAGTTGGTCACCAATTCAACGTCACCCGCGAACGTATTCGCCAAATCGAAGCCAAGGCCCTGCGCAAATTAAAACACCCCACCCGTTCTAAAAAATTGCGCACATTTATCGACCAGTAACTGAGCTTACGCCTAAGAGCCATTGGTTTTCAGCTTCTAAGCTTAAAAGTTATAGTGAAATTAAAAAATCCCGCAAAAAAACGTGAATTGACAACACCGCTTTACCACCATGGCTTTGAAAAAAAATCGACAGCTACCCCGCCCCGCCCCTCGCGCCGCGGGCATGATGGCTGACAGCAGTCCTGTTGACTACTTCCGCTTGCTAAAACCGCGGGTCATGTCGTTGGTGGTTTTTTCGGCCTTGGTTGGTTTGATGATGGGTCGCGCCATGGCCTATCGCCTTGGCATACATGTCGGCACCGATATGGCGCAACAATTATTGGCGATTATTTTTATTGCCATGGGCGCGGGGGCCGCGGGGGCATTAAACATGTGGATCGACAGGGATATTGACCGCAAGATGTTGCGCACCATGAATCGCCCCCTGCCACAAAAAATTATAACCCCCGATAATGCTTTGGCCTTTGGCTTAATGTTTGCGGTGTTTGCCGTTATGTTATTATCCTTCGCCAGCAATTACATGGCGGGCGGTTTGCTGGCCTTCACCATTTTTTATTATGTTATTATTTATAGCGTTATTTTAAAAAAACGCCATATTTATAATGTGGTGATTGGCGGGGTGGCGGGTGCGTTGCCCCCTGTTATTGGGTTTGTCAGCGTGCTGCCGCATTTTTATTGGCAAGCATGGTTGTTGTTTTTGGTTATATTTTTTTGGACGCCGCCCCATTCATGGGCCTTGGCCATTTTTCGTGGCGAAGATTATAAACGCGCCAATATAAAAATGCTGCCCGCGGTTTTGGGTTTTAAAAACACCGCTTGGCAAATGGTGATTTATTCATTATTTTTATGTTTAAGTGTGTTGTTATTTTTTATCAGCGAGGTGACCAGTTATTTGTTTAACTGTTTGTTGCTTATCATGACATTGGGTTTTTTCCTGCTATCTTTAAAATTTTTGTTTTTGCATAACGATAAAAAACTTTTTGTTTTGGAAGCAAAAAGATTTTTCTACTATTCAATATTTTATCTTTTTTTCTTTTTGCTGGCACTTTTGATAGATATTTGGTAAAACACAGTTGATGAAAAAATCACGCCCGATAAAAAAAAATCTCGCCACCAATAAATTGCTTGCTCCTAAACGGCTTAGCCGCAATTTGCGGCAAAAAAATTTGGTGGTGGCTTTGTTGGTTTTGCTATTGGTTTGTTTGTTTTTTTTCATCACCTATAATCGGTTAAAAACGGGATCAAATATTTAACCTTGTCGTTAATCCCTTATTCCCTTTTATCATCATGAAAAAATCAACTAACAAAAATCAGGCCTTGGCTATCGTCTTGGTCGCCATCGTTATTGGACTATTAGCGGGCAGTTTTGCCTCCGCCCCACTCTATCGTATCTTTTGCCAGATAACTGGCTTTGGTGGCCAACCCAGCCAGGCCACGCAACCAGGGGCGGTCAGCACCCTGAATACCCCCGCGGTCACGCCTGAGGCTATCAAAAATTTTCACCCCTTAACTTTTTTGTTTGATAAAACCATCGACCAAAACACACCTATCAAGGTAACAATTCTTACGCCACGGGTTGACGCGAAAATCAATGAAACCAAAAAAGTTGTCTATCAGGTTGAAAACCTGAGCAATGAGACATTTGTTCTTACCAGTTCATACAATGCCACCCCTCAAAAATATGCTCATGATATTGTTAAAACCCAATGTTTTTGTTTTGAAAAACATACATTGAAACCCTATGAACGTAAAAACTTCGCCGTGGTGTTTTTTATTAGTCCGACTATCATCAGCACCGAAGGGGCAGAAAAACTTCGCGAACTAACCATCGGTTATCATTTTTATCGCGCTTCTTAAAAAAAATATTAGGCAATAATTAGGCAAGATAGAATGCGATTCTTTGCTTGATTATTGCCTGATAAATTGTTAAAAGCCGTCCTATTATAAAAAATAATATGGCAAACAAAAAGGCAAATCACGATTATCATTTGGTGGACCCAAGTCCATGGCCTTTGTTAGGCGCCTTCGCGGGCTTTGTTTTGGCCTTTGGGTTCATCTGCATGCTGCACCCCGATATTTTTGCTATCAAAATCGCCAGCGATAACAAATTATTTTCTACCATTTACAACATCATTGTCCTCACCCCTGGCATGGCGTTGGTGTTGTGCACTTTTTATTATTGGTGGCGCGATGTTATTAAGGAAGGCAAACAAGGGTTCCACACCGCGGTGGTGGAAAAGGGGCTGCGCCTTGGCATGGCCCTGTTTATTATATCGGAGGTTATGTTTTTCGTCGCCTTCTTTTGGGCATTTTTCTACAGCAGTTTATTTGTAGACGATGTAAAATTAATCACCCGTTATATTTTTACGGGCGGCATTTGGCCCCCCAAGGGTATCCAGCCTGTTGAAACCTTCCAATTACCATTTGTGAACACCTTGATATTGTTGTTATCGGGCACCACCCTAACTTGGGCTCATCATGCTTTGAAAGAAAACAATCGCAAGGATCTATTGCGCGGTTTGCAATATACTATTTTGTTGGGCTTGCTTTTTACCTCCATCCAATTGCTGGAATATTTAGAATCTGACTTTTCTTTAAAAAGCGGTAGTTACGGCTCGACATTTTTTATGGCCACTGGGTTTCACGGGCTTCATGTTATTATCGGCACCATCTTTCTTGTCATTTGCTATATTCGTTCCAAACGCGGTGATTTCACCCCCACCCATCATTTTGGGTTGGAGGCTGCCGCATGGTATTGGCACTTCGTCGATGTGGTCTGGTTGATATTATTTGTCAGCATCTATTGGTGGGGCGGGTCAGGCGGGCAATAAGCCTGGGCAATAAATTATTGCTTAACCGCCTTTTTTATACGGGTGGTGCCAACAATGACCAAGATTGCGGACTAACATGGGGGCAATATCTCTATTCACCAACCATGAATAATAACATGGATAAAAATTTTATATTATTTGTAACAACCTTATGCCCCGTAAAAAAAATCGTCCGCCCTTAAGTTTGGGTTTATTAATTGCCTTGTCATTGGGCGGGTTATGCCCCGTTTGTCATGAAGGGAAAATCTTTACTGGTTATAGCAATGTTAAAGCCCGCTGTGCCAATTGCGGCCACAACCTACAAAAAGAAAATTCTGGCGATGGCCCTTCCGCCTTTTTATTGCTGTTGATAGGCTTCCCCGCGGTTTTTTTTATTGCCTTTTTGTATGTGAAGTATAATTGGTCTTTTTGGTTGCTGTTTTCGATATTTGCGCTTATGGTTGCGATGGGAATGGTTCTGTTGTTGCGCCCGTTAAAGGCCATGTTCATTGTGTTGCAACATTACACAAAAAGTGAATAGGTATTTTGCCAAAGAAATCTAAAAAAATATTACATCCATTTTTATGAAAAAATCGACGACACGCCCAACCATCCTGTTGCCACTTATTGTCATAACTTTCTTGCTTGGTTTATGGCAATGTTCTCGCCTTTATACCAAGACTCAAATTATTCAAACGCAATTAACCAACCAATCGGCGACCCCCGTTGCATGGTATCCCAACCCCAGCCTTGATAAAAACGACCGCGGAAAAAAATTAGTTATCACGGGGCAATTATTTCCCGATAAAACTATTTACCTCTTAACCCTGGCGCCCGACGAAAGCGAAACACGCGGTTATGAAGCCGTGATGCCATTTTTAACCACCAACGGTGAATGGCTGATAACATCGGTTGGTTTTTATAAAGAACGTTTAAAGAAAAACATCACCAGCCAAGCCATCGACCGCGATATTGCCCCCGCCCTGTCATCGCTTAAGGGTAAACCACTAACCATCACGGTCTACGCCGACCCCATCAAACCGCAAGGGATGTTCACCCCCGACAATGTCAGCACCAGCAAAATTTGGTTTTATATAAATAAGCAACAGCTAGCCAGCATTTGGCAAAGGCAAGAATTTTTATCCAACAGGCCCAGCAACCAATTCCTGTTCAAGGTCGCCAACCTGCAACCCTTACCCGTCGCTTTACAAAAAAATGCAAACCCCAAGCTTGGCTTGGTGTTTTTTGAAAATGGCTTATCCTTGCCCTATAACCGTCATTTAGAATATATCGCCACCTGGTGGCTGCTTGCAATTTTTGGCTTCCTGCTTTATTGGTTTGGCACGGGCGCGCCCAGCAAAAACAAAAAGAAACCGACAAAAAAAAATAAAAAATAAATAATTATACCTTCCTGCATGAGCGATATCTACAACCAAGCTGTTAAACATTTACCCGAAAAAGTTTCTTCGGCCATTATCCTCCTTCATGGTTATGGTGCCGACGGCAATGATCTGCTGGCGCCCATCAGTCAAAATTGGGCAAGCCTTTTCCCCAACACCGCGCTGCTCGCCCCCAATGGGCTTATCAAACGTCCCGTTTTTGGTTATGAATGGTTTCGCTTAACCAACATCAGCGAACAAGAAATCACCACGGGCGTGATTGAAACCGAAAAATCAATCTGGCAATTGTTAAGCGATACCGCCAGCAATCTTTCGCTGGATTATAAAAAGATTTTTTTATTGGGCTTTAGCCAAGGCACCATCGTCGCCCTGCATGCTGGTTTAAAATATAGCCAAGCCCTCGGCGGCATCATTGGTTTTTCGGGTGCCCTGCCCGATAGGGAACAGATAAAATCCAACATCAAACAAAAACCGCCCATCCTGCTTGCCCATGGCGAATTGGACCCCGTGGTGCCATGCTTAGCGTCGGAGGCTGCCAGCCGCGCCCTTAAAGAATCGGGGGTGGATGTTACATTGCTTATCGAACCCAACCTGGCCCATGCTATTGGTCCCCAAGGATTTAAAGCCGCAACCGAATTTTTACAAACGCACGGCGCGTAAATTAGGCAAATAATACGGGATAGAATTTTTATCCTGGCAACCATAAAAACTTTCTGCAACATAACATGGGCTCAGACGCGCCCTGTGATGCTACCTGATTTCTCTACTGGATTTCTCTACTGGATTTATGGGGCAAAAACGTTCTAAAAGATAATCCACGATAAACATGGCAAACAAAGAACTTGATTTTATTTTAGCCTCGGCGTCGCCACGCCGCCTGGCCTTGCTGGCGCAATTATCCATTGCCCCCGCGGCCGTTATGCCCGCCCATATCGATGAAACGCCGCAGCGCGCCGAATTACCAAAAGATTATGTATCGCGCGTCGCCAAGCAAAAGGCCATGGCCATTGCCAGCCAACAACCGAATAAAAATATTTTGGCGGCCGATACCGTGGTCGCCATGGGGCGGCGCATTATACCGCAACCGCATGACGAAACCACCGCGGCGGCGATGATACATAAACTTCAGGGGCGGCGGCATCGCATCTACACCGCTATGGTCATGGTAACGGCCGATGGAAAAATAATCGAGCGTATCAGCCAAACACGCGTCAAATTAAAACCATTGAACCAGCAAGAAATAAAAAATTACATCGCTACACAAGAATGGCAAGGGCGAGCGGGCGGGCTTGCCCTTGACCTTTCGGCGGGTGCATGGTGCAGTTGGATAAACGGCAGTTACAGCAATTGCCTGGGGCTTGACCTGACAACCACCTATCAATTATTAAAGGGGGTGGGTTTAATAACATGAGCAACCTATTTGATGAAGCCAACCGACAAAATAATGGAGGACAAAGGGTCGGTGATTCAAAAAAACCTCAGCATGGATTTTCAAACAAATTATTGGCGGAAGCCCTACGCCCACACCATTTGCAAGATGTGGTGGGCCAGGAACATTTAACGGGCCGCGCCAACCATGATGAAAAAGTCGCAACCTCCTCGGCGGTTGCGCCCTTGTTGCTTATGGTGCAAGAAAAAAAATTACGCTCGATGATATTATGGGGGCCGCCAGGGGTGGGTAAAACCACCATCGCTTTGTTGTTGGCAAAAGATTCGGGAATGCAGTTTCGCTCCCTATCCGCGGTGTTTAGTGGCGTGGCCGACCTGAAAAAAATTTTTGAAGAAGCCGAGATAGCACGCACCATGGGGTTGGCGACCTGCCTATTCGTTGATGAAATTCACCGTTTTAATCGCGCGCAACAAGATAGTTTTTTGCCCTATGTCGAGCGCGGGCTTATCATCCTTATTGGTGCCACCACGGAAAATCCGTCCTTCGCCCTTAACAATGCCTTGCTGTCGCGCCTCAGCGTGTTTGTTTTACAGCCCTTGCAGGATAAAGATTTTGAACAATTATTACACCGCGCCGAAGCCTATTATGATAAAAAATTTTTGTTGGATGATGCCAGCAAAAAAACGCTGTATGAGTTAGCCGCGGGCGATGGCCGTTATTTTTTAAATATGTTGGAGCAAATATATTTTGCCAATTTATCATCGCCGCCCGACCATGAAAAATTATTATCATTGGTGCAAAAAAAAATCCGCCCTTTATGATAAGGGTGAAGAGGGGCATTACAATTGTATTTCTGCCCTGCATAAATCGGTAAGGGGCAGCGACCCCGACGCCGCATTATATTGGCTTTACCGTATGCTGAACGCGGGCGAAGACCGCAATTTTTTGGCGCGGCGTATCGTGCGTATGGCCTATGAAGATATTGGCTTGGCCGATACCAACGCGCAAACCGTTGCCATCACGGCCTGGCAAACCATGGAACGGTTGGGCACGCCCGAGGGGGAAATAGCCCTTGCCACCGCGGTTGTGTATTTAGCCTTGGCCCCCAAATCAAACGCCATATACAAGGCGGTGCAACAGGCCGAAGATTTTGCCAGACGCCATAACAATGAAAATCCACCGAAAATTATTTTAAACGCCCCCACCAAATTGATGAAAAATTTGGATTATGGCAAGGATTATATTTACGACCACAATGACCCCGATGGTTTTTCGGGCCAACATTATTTCCCCGATACCATCAATCGCGTGGAATTTTTTTCGCCTGTGCAACGCGGGTTTGAACGCGAATTAACAAAACGCAAAGAATATTTTGAAACATTACGCGCCAAAAAACAAAAAAAACATAAAGAAGGTAAGTAGAAAAAATTATCATGCAACATCGCCCACCCCGCCCGCACCAAGCCCAGCCGCACCCACGGCGTAGCATCCATTCAACGGGGCGCGGTTTGGCAATTAACAATAGCCCATCGGCCACCAACCAATTTGTTTTTTTCTATCCTTTGCTATCGACACCCTTGCTGGGGTTGTTGTCTGGTTTTGCTTTTGTGCCATGGCAAATGGCTTGGCTTTTCCCTTTAACCTTATGGCTTTTTATGAAAAAAATTTTTGATAACGATTTTATTCGCCGTCAACCGACCAAGGTCATTCTTGGTAATGGATTTTTATTTTATTTTTGTCAAAATATCATCACCCTGTCGTGGGTTGGTTCCGCGCCGATTGTTTTCGACCAAAGCCTGTGGTGGGTGGGTGGATTGATTACCATTCTTATGCCCGCGCTGGTAGCTAGTTGCTATGTACCTGTTTTCTTGTTGATAAAAAAATTTGGTGCTTCGACCAACCAAAAAATATTGCTGTTATGGTTGGGTTTGTCCTTCATCGACGGTGCGCGCCAATGGTTCTTGTCAGGTTTTCCGTGGAATATTGCCAGCCATAGTTTTCTTTATCTTTCATTTTTTATGCCGCTGGTATCCGTGGCGGGGCAATATGTTTTATCCTGTTGGTTCTATGGTTGCGTTAGCTTGGTTTTGATATTCTGGTATGGACGAAATAAGTATGGCATTCGTTACCGCCCACCATTTTTAATTATCGGCGGGTTGGTTTGGTTGTTGTCACCCGCCATGTTGGCTTATTACATGGCGCATCGCACGGTGGCGTTGGAAAATAATAATCAAAACCTTCAGCTTATTTTGGTTCAGCCTAATCTATCGGTCGACGATAGATACCGCAAACCATTGGCAGAAAACATAACCACCTTAAAAAAAACTAGCCAACCAGCAACCCCAACATTAACCAACAAGCAACCGACATTAATTATTTGGCCCGAAAGCGCGGTGCCGTTAGATTTTTCTGGCAACAAACTGGCGGCCGAATTCATCACCAATTTTTTGAAACCTAACCAACAATTGTTGCTGGGCACGCTACGCCTTAATGAAAAAAATCAAGAAACCAACAACATGACCTTGCTCAATAGCCAAGGCAAGCGGTTGGCCGATTATGACAAACATCATCTTGTCCCCTACGGCGAATATTTACCATTTGGCAGGCTCGCCAAAAGTCTTGGTATCCTGCCCTTGGCGGCGCGCAACATCAACCTGGTGGCGGGTGCCAAACCAACACCGATAAAAACATCCTACGGTTTTTCATTTTTGCCGTTGATATGTTACGAAGTCGCTTTCCCCAATCTTATAAATCATTATTCGGGAAAAAAAGATAAGCCCGAGGCTATCATCAACATCACCAACGATGCTTGGTTTGGCGCATCGGTCGGGCCTGCGCAACATCTTTTTTTGGCGCGGTTGCGTGCCGCCGAAAATGGCTTGCCGCTTTACCGCGTTGCGATGAGTGGTATCAGCGCCATCATCGACAGCCATGGCCAAATTGTGGAGAGGATAGATTTCAATAACCAAGGTGCGATGATAACCAGCAACCTGCCCCATCATGCTGCCGCGCCGTTTTATGCGGAGCATCGCGCTGTCATCGACAATGGCTTGGCGTTGTTGTTGTTGTTCGGTATCTTTTTGCTTTGCCTTGCGCCCAAGTTATCGCTACAATACCGCGACAAGCAAAAATAATATTCGCCCTTTGACAATATATTGCCTTGCCAAACATCATGATAAAAAAACCAACCCCGCGTAAGATTTTAATTCTGCCCGACAATATATTGCGCCAACCGTCAAAAGACATCTCGCGCGTTTCAGACGAAACACGTTCTATCTTTGACGACTTGCTCGAAACCATGAAATTGGCCAATGGTATAGGTTTGGCCGCCCCCCAGGTTGGGTTGTTGCAAAAATTGGTGGTTATCGATTTTCAATATTCGACCCGTTACCCTCAAGAAGACCTAGCGACCGCTGATGCCGACTTACAAACCCAAGGGCAAGACGATGAACCTGAAGCCATTCCTGACAAGGATAAAAAACCCCACACCCTATTTCTTGCCAACCCTGAGGTTGTCGAATCATCGGACGAAACAAATATTTATCAAGAAGGCTGTCTCTCTATCCCTAAAGTATTTGAAAATGTTACGCGCCCGAAGAAAGTTAAAGTGCGTTATTGGGATTACGATGGCAAAGAACAAGAAATTGCCGCCGATGGTTTGTTGGCAACCTGCCTGCAACATGAAATTGACCACCTGCATGGCAGGCTATTCATCGATTATCTATCGCCGCTGAAACGTTCCATCATTGTAAAAAAATTTACCAAGGCGGCAAAAAATGCCGCGAAGGCGGAAGAAGATTCATAAGGCTAGTAAAAAAAGGGCGGGTGAAAACTATAGCGCGATTTTATTAATCATCACCCTTGCCCTTGCCCTTATTAATTTCTTTGTGCAATTGTTCATAATAATCATCTTCGTTATCCGACACATCGGGCGGTGGGGCAAAAACCTCGGCTATAGAATTTTCTTGGGCAATATATTGGTTGGCCAACCGTTGCAACGCCGCCATGTTGTTGCTAAAAAAATGGTCGGCGCGTTTAACCAATTCATACTGAATGTTAATGCCCTTTTGACTTTGTAATTTGCTAACCAATTTTTCCTGGTCTTGGTAAGGAACAATGCTGTCGGCCGAACCCTGCAAAATAAGGCCCGATGTCGGGCAGGGCGCAAGGAAAGAAAAATCATAAAGGTTTACGGGTGGCGCCACCGCGATGAAACGAAAAATCTCTGGCCGCCGCATCAATAATTGCAAGGCTATCCACGCGCCAAAAGAAAATCCCGCTATCCAAAAACGGCGGCTTTGGGTGTGGTGTTGTTGCATCCAATCCAGCACCGCCGCGGCATCGGTCAATTCGCCCTCACCCTTGGCGAAAACGCCTTCCGATTTGCCTACACCACGAAAATTAAACCGCAACACATGGAAACCCTGCTTCACAAAACAATGGAACAAATTGAATATAACTTTATTATTCATCGTGCCGCCTTGCTCGGGGTTTGGGTGGAATAACACGGCGCAGGGGGAATCAAGTTTGACCCCTGGCATGTAGCGTCCTTCTAACCTTCCTTCTGGTCCATAAATAACGACTTCTGGCATGGGGGGAAACGATCCTTTCTGTGATTTTTTATCCTTAGCAGTGCTATAGAATAGCCAATAATTTTTGGCAAGATTTTTATTATCATTATAAAATACAACGATAAAGGCCGTGGCAAAAGGACTAGTGTTTTGACCGAACCAGCGGGTGCAGGCTTTATACAAAACCAATCGGCGTGCTTGCTTTCAATCATCAATAAAGCTAAGGGTAAGATTATGGCAAAATCATCGTCCAAAGGGCGCGGCGGCCCGCCAAAAAAATCGCCCCCGAAAGAAAAAAAATTCTTGGGGTGGTTATTTACCGAAGTTGATAGCATCATCGCGCGCGACCCCGCGGCGCGTGGCCGTTTAGAGGTTATCTTGCTGTTTCACAATTATCACGCCATCAAGATGCACCGCCTGAATCATTTTTTATGGCGTTGCCATTGTAAATTTTTGCCCAAATTACTTACCCTGTTCGTCCGTATTTGGAGTGGTATAGAAATTCACCCCGCCGCCAAAATTGGCAAAAGATTTTTTATCGACCATGGTATGGGGGTTGTGATTGGCGAAACCGCCGAAATTGGCGACGATGTAACATTGTATCACGATGTTACATTGGGCGGGGTTGCGCCGTCGATTAATTCGGCGACCCAGCGTCATCAAAAACGCCACCCAACTTTACAAGATAATGTTATCGTTGGTTCGGGGGCGCAAATTTTGGGGCCCATCACGGTGGGGCATGGCGCGCGGGTTGGCGCCAACGCGGTGGTGGTGAAGGACGTGCCGCCCTACACCACCGTGGTTGGCATTCCCGCCAAGGTCATTGAAAGGTTAACCGATAAAGATACGGGGCGCGATTCTTTTTCTGCCTATGGCACGCCCGCCAACGCAACCACCATCGACCCATTATTGAATGAAATCAAACAATTACAAAAACGAATAATAATTTTGGAAGAAAAATTAACAAAAAAATAAATAGCTAGCCGCGCAATTCCAATATCCAACTTATTTTTGTTTCGCCTGGCACGGTTTGTCCTGATAACAAAATAACCTGGCAAGGCTCGGGCATAAAATCATTAAGGAAAAAACCGCGGGTAAGGGAAAGTGTTGCGCCCTGCGCCACCAACCGCCCGCTTGGTTTATCGCTGGATTGTAAAAAAATTTCCTGCAACGAATGTATTTTGTTCAATAATTTTGCATCAGGATTCTCGTGGGGAATCAACGGTTCGATAACGCCAGATGTTGCACCCTGGCCATTGTTGTCGGCGGTATGTTTTTTGATGGCGCGTTGCCAATGTTCTTCCAATTCCTTAATATGGGAATCGCTTTTGCCAAAGGCTTTGATGTCGGGCGAAAGCGGTAGAAGAAAAAAGAAATCGATTCCCCCTGGTGCCACAATTTTTTCGATGACTTCTACATAAACTTTTGACTTCTTGGCGCGTGGCATGAATATTTTTCGTTCCACTTCCCAAGATTTTTTATCTTTGTTGATAAATTTCTTTTTGGCAATAATCATATCGCCGCCAGGCAATAGAAATTTTTGGCATGCACCATTACGCCAATAACCCGCCCTGCCCGTTGCCAATTTCAATCCATTGCCAAGATAATGATATTGTTTTTTTTCCACCAAATTATGAAATGGTCGCCACGCCAATAGGTGGTCAAGCAAACCCCCGCCACTGGAATCAGGCAGCAACCACACCCCCGATTCGATGAAGGTTTTTTTCTTAAAAACCAAATCAAAAGTCATCATCAAATCACCCGAGGTTAAATCGCTTTTATCCACTTGCCATGGTTTTTCTTTTTTATTTTCTTCGCGTCGTTGCCATGGCAAAAAGTAAGAAGGTTTAGAAGGGCGTTTTTTTTGCCTGTCACGTCCGACCATCGACAATATCAAATTGTTATCGGTCAAACATATTGGCAATTTGCTGGGAATAGCATCGTCAGGCGAAACCTCGCTTTTTTTCTTACCCCCAAGCAACGACAGCGAACGTAATTGGTCATCTACCCTATCCAAAACTTGACGGTAAACGGGGTAATGGTCGAACAAATTATCCTGGGATTTTTTATTGATGCTGGTTGATAATTCATGGCGCCATTGTTTTATAGAATGTTGAACAATTTCTTCGGGCTGTTCGTCCGTGCCATTTAATAACCAATGGGTCAGGCTGGTTAAATTGAGCAGGGTTAAAAATGGTGAATGCACCACCAAATCTTGGTTTGCCGCCATGTCATAAAGTTCCAGCAAATGATAATGAATGGTTTTTGTCCTTAACCAAGATTTTCCCGACAAGGCCGAAGAGAATATTTTTTTATGCGCCCCCTTTTGCTGTTCGACCCGATAATATAGGTCAAGGTTGGCCAGGGCGAATTCTTGATGCAAACAGGTCAAATGATAGATTTGCCGCTCGGCATTACCCTTGCCAAATAATTTAATAACCGACAGGCTTTTTATAAAACTCTTAACAAAACCAGTTTGATACCACGATAAAAAAATATTCCTTTTTATCATGGGGATAATTTGTGCCATGGCCGCGGTTCGCCATGCCGCAACCTCCTCCTGCGCTTTTTTATCGGTTATACCCGTCAAGTCCATGGCTATCAAACCACGCAGGGTTAAACTTGCCAATATCGTTATCAATAATTTATCCATGGCCTTGTTAAAAATAAAACCGCCGCCCAACATCTGCTTCACCGTTGCAACTTGAAAAGGCAAAAACCCTGCAATGCTATGCCCATGACTATGACCATGACCTTTGGAATCTTTTTTTGATGTGGTTTTTTTCGCGCCAGGAATATCCGCACCATAGCCCAACGCCAGCCGTTGTGGCAGGGCCGCCAAATGTTGTGGCGATAAATAAGGCAAATAAGACAGGGTGATATTAAGGAAATCATAAAATGATACCAAGGGAAAATATATCGCCTCCTCTTCCCTATCTGGCTTGGGGTCTGGCTTTTCTTGTTGATTTGAATCTTTGCCGCCATGCTTGGCGCGGGGGTTGCCCCACAGGTGCCGTTGGGGGTTGGGGTTTGTATTTTTTTCGGCGGCAAAGCCAATGTCAAATAAATTGTCGGGGGTTAAAATAACCCGTTCTAATTTTTCAAATAATATATCATTACCCAAAAATACAGCGGGCGCGATGGTAAGCGAAATAGGTAGGGGTGTGTTTTGGTCCATTGTTACCAAAAAATAAAAAATTGATAAAAATAATATTATGAACTGCTGGTTAAAAAATAATTAACCCTAAAATTTTTCTTTGATAACGAAACCTTATCGAACAATGGATTATACAAAAGCCCCGTCAGGTCGATGGGTTTCAACCCCGCCGCACGGCAATAGGCCGCCAACTCCTCGGGCTTAACAAATTGTTTATATTCATGCGTTCCCTTGGGCAACAATTTCAAAATATATTCGGCGCCAACAATCGCCAACCCAAATGCCAAAAAATTACGGTTGATGGTGGAAAAAATAACCAACCCATCGGGCTTAACCAATTTTTTGATGGCGGCAACAAAATCTTCGGGGTTGGCAACATGTTCGATAACCTCCATCGCCAACACCATGTCGAATGCTTGATGATATTTTTTGTCATGCAACAATTCTTCGGCGGTTGCCAATTCGAATCGCAAACCCTTAACCAGGTTATGGCTTGATTGATACGACCGTGCCACCCCCACCGTGGTTTCTTCGGCGTCGATACCCAATACATCCGCCCCCAAACCATGCAACGCCACCGACAACAAACCACCACCGCAACCAATATCAAGCAACTTCTTGCCTTTGAATATATCTTTGGTCTGTTGAACCTTGCTATGTTGTTGCCATTGCTTAATAATGTAATCAAGGCGGACAGGGTTTAAGCGATGCAACGGACGAAAGGGACCTTTTTCATCCCACCATTGGGCTGCCATTTTTTCAAATTTTGACAATTCTTCTTCAATTTTACTGCTGGGTAGCTCCCTCGCCCCAGCCTGCGTCCTATTCTTTACCCCATGCTTTGCCAACAATGCTTCGGCGGGGTTTTGATTATTTTTTATCATGAAGGTTGGTATGGATTTGCGGGAAGTTATGGTAAACATTTACAACAATTTGCTTGAATAATCAAAAGAGAGTAGCTAGAAAAGAATAATCAATTTTGGAACAGTTTACCGCTTAATAATACGTAAATGCTAGCTCGCAATGTAATAAAAGATAGTTTGGTAATGAAATTTGGCGGCACTTCGGTTGGCGGGTTGGACCGCATTCGTGCATCCGCCAATATCATCAAATATTTTTTTGAAAAGGGAAAAGCCGAAGGTTATGGCCTATGCGTCGTTGTCTCCGCCATGGCGGGGGAAACAAATCGCCTGGTGGCCTTGGTCGGGGCGGTGAATCCTGGCAGTGACCTTCATATCAACCCCGAATATGATTCGGTGCTGGCAACGGGCGAAACGGTCAGCGCGGCGCTGATGGCCCTAACATTGAGCGAGATGGGAATCCCCGCGCGATCCTGGCAAGGGTTTCAAATTCCCATCAAGACCAACGACCAACATGGTATGGCGCGTATTCGTGATATCGATGCCACGCAAATAAAAAAATCCATCAGCAAGGGGGAGGTGGCGGTGGTCACGGGATTCCAAGGCATCAGCGGCGATGGTCGCATTACCACCCTGGGGCGCGGTGGGTCGGATACATCGGCCGTTGCCATGGCCGTTGCCTTGGGTTCGTTACGTTGCGATATTTACACCGATGTTGATGGTGTTTACAGCGCCGACCCGCGTGCCGTGCCCGCCGCGAAGAAATTACCCATGGTGGCTTATGAAGAAATGTTAGAAATGGCATCGGCGGGTTCGAAAGTGCTTCATGCGCGGTCGGTGGAATTGGCAATGAAATTCAAAATGCCTTTACAAGTTTTATCCAGTTTTGTAGAACCCAACCAACAAAACAATGGCACCATGGTGGTTGATGAAAAAAATGTAGGGACAAACATGAAAAGTAAGAACAAGATAGAAGAAAAAGTTATCACGGCGATTGCGGTCGACAACCAAGAGGCCAAGCTAACCATCTACAAAATCAAAAATCAGCCTGGCATGGCGGCAAGGATATTTAGCCTGTTGGCGGATATTAATATAAATGTTGATATGATTATTCAATCGGGTTCGCACCACGAACGGGGCGATGATTTTTCAGATATTACCTTCACCCTGCCGCGCCAAGAATTAAAACGCGGTTTGGAAATTTTAGAAAAAAACAAAGCAGCCATTGGTTATGAAGATATTGTCGCCGATGACAAGGTTTCAAAAATATCAATCATCGGTGTGGGGATGCGGTCGTCGCCTGGGGTTGCCAAAACCATGTTCACCACCCTGGCGGCGGCTAATATCAATATCGAAGCCATTGCCACCAGCGAAATAAAAATAAGTATTTTGGTGCATCCGTCCGATTCTGATAGGGCTGTAAAAATTTTGCACAAGGCCTTTCAATTAGGTTAAACCCAGCGATTGTTTACAGGCTTGCGAAAATTACTTTTTTAGACTATAATAACTATCGTATTACGAGAACGAATTGAAAACAAACGGCTTCACAACCAAGCAACATAACAAAGGACAATGACGCATGTTTAATAATAAAGATAAAGCACCCCAATATTTTCGCCAAGAAGCCAATTATGCGGGCGATGAAAAGCCAATCATCTTGGTTGATGGTCCCGATGGCGACATGGATTCGGTGATAGATATTTCGGGCAAGGGTAGTGCTTCGCCCAGCAATTATGCCACCGCCAACGACGCCCGCCGCGATAATGATGCAGCCCGCGAAATTATTAGTTTGCCCGTCAACGACCCATCGCAAGGGGAAGAAGTCATCGGCGATGAATGGCTTAATAGTTCAGAAATTGTTGCCAGCAATGTTCGTGCGGCTTCGCGTGCGGCTATCAATCAATTCCGCCAAGCCGTGCGCGACAAGGCGATGAATGGGTCGGGTGCCAGTGCGGTTAACATGGGCCGTGGCCATGTCACGATTGAGGAAGTGGTGCGGGAATCGGTTCGCCCCTATCTTAAAACTTGGGTTGACCATAATTTGGAAAGCATTGTTAAAGAAGTCATGCGGCGCGAATTGGCGCGCTTGGGTTAATTGAATATAACCGCCTATCTCTATCCTTGCCAATTTTTTTATAGCCCTTCATGGCTTATCGTCGTAAGCTTGTTTACTATTTTTGTATGATGTTATCCTAGAGTAAACGCTAGCATGAGTGAGGCCTTTCCCTTTATTACCATCCCCTGTCCCAATGTTGAACCGCGGGTCAATGGCGTGGCGCCCCAATTCATCGTCATTCATTATACCGACACGGTTGATTTTGACGAAACCTGCGCCATCTTGCAGGACCCACAAAAAAAAGTTAGCAGTCATGTCGTGATAGATGTCGATGGCAAGGTTTACAGGTTGGTTGACGATAACAAAACCGCCTGGCATGCGGGGTTAAGTTATTGGCGCGGTGTTCGCAACATCAACCATCATGCGCTGGGGGTTGAATTGCAAAATGGCGGGGTGCGCTACCCCGATAACCATGGCAAACTTAGCGACTTCCCCCCAAAACAAATTGCCGCCTTGATAAATTTGCTGCAATATTGGCAAAAGAAATTTTCTATCACCGCGCCTAATATAATTGGGCATAGCGATGTTTCGCCAGGACGCAAAATTGACCCAGGGGCAAAATTTCCTTGGCCCAGCCTGGTGGCAAAAAACCTCGCCCAAGATATGAATCCCCATCGCGCCATCCTCACCATGCCCGATGATGATGCACGCCAAGCCTTGCTCGCCCTTGGTTATGACCCACAGGTTGATACGGCAATATTACGCCAAGCATTCGCCTTAAGATTGGGAATAGACCCCGCATAACAAGCTTGCAAATACTGCTGTATTTTTGCAATATCGATTTGGAATCGTGGCCCGGCGATTGCAGAAATTTTGGTAACATTTTTTTTGAGGAAAGTCGGGGCTTTATTTTTGGGATCCATTCCGCCTAACGGGCGGCGGCGGGGTTGGCGACGACCCCGTTAGTGACAGTGTCACAGAAAATAACCGCCACGCAAGTGGTAAGGGTGAAAAGGTGGGGTAAGAGCCCACCGCTATCCTTGGCAACAAGGTAGGCTGGACAAACCAAATGGTAAGCAAGACCAAATAGGACCATCGTTATAACCCATGTTCCAAAAGGGTTGATGGTCGGGTTGGTCGCAAGATGTTGGTGGCAACGCCAACACCAGATGAATAATCGCCTAATACAGAACCCCGCTTATGGGCCACGATTCTTTTTTTCTTGTTATTTTTAAAGAACATGCTATAAAGTTGTTAGGTCTAGCCAGTTGGCAGATTGGAGAGGGCTGGAGTTTTGCTCCAGCCTTTTCTTTATTTAACTGGGCAAGAACAAAATACCATATCCTTTTATTTGCGCTATATTCTGTGGCGAAGTTCTAATTTTATTTTTTATAATATTAATAACTTTATAATTAAAATGATTCTTATTTAGTTCAATGATACCATATTCTGAAAGTATAAAGTACTTCATAAGATTAGCCAACATATCAGATATTTCTAAACCAACATTATAATCATCTTTCGTTTTTATTTGTATGCTCTTATTTATAAGATTTTTATACATGACATCTAATCTATAATCTTGGTATCTTTGCTCATAAAACTTATCAAATTGCGACAATAAATCCTTATCATAACTATTTCCTCTCGATTCAATAACCACCTCTCCCTGGGATTGGTTATTATCGGCTAAAAATCTAGCGTATCTTGCCATAACGACGGAAAGGGCAAAGCCATAAACTTCCCAGCTTTCAAAATATTTTTTTCGATGGCGTTCCTTATCTATAACCACGGATACAATTGTTATCTCCGCTTCTTTTAAAAAGTTCAAATACATATCATTAAATTTCTTTTCCACGACAGAATCTTTTAAAATAGCAAAATTGTTATTTTTATTTTTTATATCATTTAAGTGCATATAAGGTTTAGGATAGCCTACTTTAACAAATATACTACGAATTCTTTCCCAACTATCTATGATGTTCTGATAACTATCATTGTTAATAATAATTCCATTAAGGCAAAAATACTTGTCCTTTGAGTCTCTAGTCAATTTGCTATTTAAACTGGCAGTGCCGCTCTCATCAAGGTATATAGTAAATCCCATTTTTTTGTCCCCACATAGCAATTATCATAGGCTAAAGTAATTTTGCACCATTGATGATTTAGAATATCTTTTCAACTTTTTTCTTGCTTCTTTTGTATTATTTATATAATATATTTACATGAGAAAAACGCGCCCTTATTTATTCGCGGCTTTAACTGCCCTTATGGTTGTTTCATTGTTTGGCACCCCCGCCCTTGCCGAAACCACCAAATTGACCCTGTTACAATTTAACATTTTAAATGCCGACGAGAAGGGGACGGATGCTGGCATTAAGCAAACCATAAAAATTATGAAGGCAAGCAAGGCCGATATTATCGCGCTGTCGGAGGTAAGAATGGACAGCCCCGATGAAAAAAATCCTGGCCCCACGGGCCCATCGATTGCTCAAAAATTGGCAAAGGGAATGGGTTATAATTATTACGACCAATCGGGTTTTTACGATGCCGATAAAGAACGCACCAAAGACCACCCCGCCATTTGGGCCAACGCTATCCTAAGCAAATATCCTATCGAACAGGGCACGCCGCTTGGCTTGGGTGCCCATATCAATGTTAACGGGCGTAAAGTTTTATTATTTAGCTTAAACCTTGATTACAAACCTTATCCCCCCTATCAAATTAACAACATCGAATATGAAGGGTTTCCCTTTATCAAAACTGAAAAAGAAGCCATCTATTACGCCAACATGGCGCATGCCGATGCCGTTGCCGAAGTTATGAAGGAAGTTAAAAGCGAAGGCAAAAATAGCGATGCTGTTTTTATCTTGGGCGATTTTAACGAACCTTCTCATCGCGATTGGACCAGCAAGGCGGTTGCCGCAAAATTGCACCCTGTCAAAGTGGCTTGGCCAACCAGTCAAAAATTAGAAAAAATGGGTTTCGTTGATACCTATCGCGTTGCCAACCCTGACGAAGTTGCCAAACCTGGCATGACTTGGACACCAACCACCGCCGCCAATGACCCGACCGATCATCATGACCGTATAGATTTTGTTTTTGCCAAGGCAAAAAACCTGAAGGTTATCAGCAGCATGGTGATGGGTGAAAGCAAAGACAATGCCGATATTGTGGCTACCCCTTGGCTTTCCGACCATCGCGCCGTGGTATCACAGATTGAATTTTAATCGCCGCTGGTTAAAGCGGTTTAACGGTTGCGCCTTATTGCGCTCGGTTTTCAAACCATTCGTCTGATTTGCTTTTTAAATTAATCTGCCACAGCTCTTCAAAATTATCACTATATTGCCTTGCCGTCTTGGCTTCGTTGGTTATAAACACACAATTCTCGGCGTTGTTTTTGGTGGCGGCCTCGGTAAAATTGAACGAACCCGTCATAACCTTGTTGCCATCAACCACAACAAATTTGTTATGTTGAATACGGTATTTGCTGTTGACCTTAATATCAAATCCATCATCATGAAGTTGCGTAACGGTTGATGATTTTTGCGATGCCTGTAATTTATCGGCCAATATACGCAAGCGAATTTTTTTGCGGTCAATATTTCTTATCGCCGCCGTTATATTTCTGTTGTTTAAAGAATAAATAGCAATATCGACCGTTTTGGTGGCCGATTGCAAAAATTCTACCACATGGGTTTCGCATTCGGTCGATGGCGAAAAATATGGTTTTGTCTCGGCCCAACTATTATGTTGCGCCGATATTAAAAAAACCACTATCCCGTATTTTACTAAAAAACGTATATATTGCCTCATTCAGGCAATATAGCCTGATTCTATTATTGATAGCAATATTAAATTTTTATAGTATGAAAATTATTATTTTTTATTTAACAATGTTATAAGCGAACTTGTGTCAAATTTTTCTCTACCTTGGGTGGTTAATTCTTCATAAAATTTTTCTATCTGTTTTGTTATGGGTAAATCCACCCCCAAATTTTTTGCTTCATCCAAACATATCAACAAATCCTTCACCATCCATTTGACTTGAAAGCCAAAATCAAATTTGCGTTGCAACATGGTGGCACCGCGGTTGTTCATTTGCCAACTTTGCGCCGCGCCGCCCGCTATGACTTTTAACGCCTTCTCCATATCAATCCCTGCTTGCTCGCCCAAAAAAATTGCTTCTGATAAGCCTTGCAACAAACCCGCAATCGCAACCTGATTAACCATTTTTGTCAATTGCCCCGCCCCTGCACCGCCAATAAGCTCGATAACCTTGCCGTAGCAACCCATCACAGGTTGCGCCTTATCAAAAATATCTTGGTCGCCACCGACCATGATGCTTAAAATTCCTTTTTCGGCCCCTGCTTGCCCGCCCGATATCGGCGCGTCCAAAAAATGTAAACCCCGTTGCTTGGCGGTTTGGTATAATGCGCGTGCCAAACTGGCCGACGCCGTGGTGTGGTCGATAAATATCGCCCCTGGTTGCATGGCGGGGAAGGCAACATCGGCCACCGCCCTTACCGAGGCATCATTGCCAAGACATGCCAAGACAACATCGGCATTTTTTACCGCCGTGGTTATGTCATCGGCCACGGTTATGTTGGTTGGAGTCTTGCTTGATTCGGATGACATGGCACTAAACCATTTTTTGGCTACATCGGGGGTGCGATTAAAAACAACCACATCGCTTACCGCGACTTCTGCCGCCTTCATCGCCAAATGGCGTGCCATGTTGCCCCCCATGACTCCCAACCCCAAAAATGCTACTTTGCGCATATTGATTGCCTAGCAAAATAAAAATTGCTAGACAATCATTAAAAATAATATCAAAAGTAAAGCGCAAGCAAGAAATCTACCCCACCACATGAATCAAAAAAATTTAGATAAAGTTTTTCATTTTGCCAACATCGAGCAAAATATTTACCAACGTTGGGAAGGGGCGGGTGCCTTTCGCGCGCGCAACCCGCTGAAACCGTTAAGCAACGCCCCTGCCTACACCATCATGATTCCGCCGCCCAATATTACGGGGTCGCTGCATATGGGGCATGCTTTGAATAATACTTTGCAAGATATCTTGGTGCGGTATCACCGTTTGAAAAATTTTGAAACCCATTGGCAACCAGGCACCGACCATGCCTCCATCGCTACCCAACAGGTTGTGGAAAAAAAACTAGCCTTGGAACAAACCACCCGTCACCAACTTGGTCGCGAGAAATTTTTAAAACGGGTTTGGGAGTGGAAGGCCGAATCGGGCGGCGTTATCACCCAACAATTACGCCGCTTGGGTGCCAGCCCCGATTGGCAAAGCGAACGCTTCACGATGGATGAAGGATTGTCAAAAGCCGTGAACAAATCCTTTGTCGAACTTTATAACGCAGGGTTAATCTACAAGGCAAAACGCATGGTTAATTGGGATCCCAAAATGGAAACGGCTATATCAGACCTGGAGGTTGTTCCCACCCAAGTGCCTGGGAAATTATATTACCTTCGTTATCCGCTGGTAACGGGCGGCGACATAACCATTGCCACCACGCGACCCGAAACATTGTTGGGCGACACCGCGGTGGCGGTGCACCCCGACGACGAACGGTATCAACAATATATCGGCAAAAAAATTAAACAACCCATCACGGGGCGCGAATTAATAATCATTGCCGATGACATGGTTGAGCGCGCCGCGGGTTCGGGCGCGTTAAAGGTTACGCCAGCCGCCGACCCCAACGATTTTAAACTTTATCAAAAACATAAAATCCCGTTGATAGAAATTTTTGATAAAAGCGGACATTTGTTAACCACCGACGATATTCCTGAAAAATACCGCGGCATGGAACGCTTCGCCGCGCGCAAAGAAATTGTTAAAGATTTGGAAGCCGCGGGAATATTAAGCAAGATAGAAGACATAACCCACACCGTGCCCTATGGCGACCGCGGCGGCGTGCCCGTGGAATATTTATTAACCGAGCAATGGTTTGTGAAGGCCGATGTCTTGGCACCGCCCGCGCTTGACGCCGTCAAACAAGGAAAAATAAAATTCCTGCCCGAGGCTTGGGCCGCCGATTATTATCGCTGGCTAGAAAATATTGAACCATGGTGTATTTCACGCCAATTATGGTGGGGGCATCGTATCCCTGCCTTTTACGCGCCTGACGGAAAAATTTTTGTCGCCGAGGATATAACGGCGGCAGAAAAATTGGCAAGCGAACATTATGGCAAACCAACCACCCTAACCCAAGACAACGATGTGTTGGACACTTGGTTTTCATCGGCCTTATGGCCATTTTCGACCCTGGGCTGGCCAGAAAAAACCGCCATGTTGCAACGTCATTACCCGACCAATGTGTTGGTGACGGGGTTTGATATTATTTTCTTTTGGGTGGCGCGCATGGTGATGATGGGTTTATATTTCATGAAGGATATTCCATTTGACACGGTTTATGTTCACCCCCTGGTGCGGGATGAGAAGGGGCAAAAAATGTCAAAGTCAAAAGGCAACATCATCGACCCGCTTGATTTAATCGACGAATTTGGTGCCGACGCGATACGTTTTAGCCTTACCGCCCTGTCGTCGCCTGGGCGCGACATTAAATTGTCGCAAGACCGTATAAAAGGTTATCGCAATTTTATTACCAAATTATGGAATGCCGCAAGGTTTTGCGGCCTGTTGCTCGGCGACAAAATAGGCACCATAAAAATTTCCGCCACGCCACCCGCCGCCCCCCTGAACCCCATCAATGGTTGGATGCTGCAAGAATTGGCACACGGTATTCAGCAATGCGAACAACATCTTGCCGATTACCGATTCGATTATTATGCCAATGGTTTGCACCATATGGTGTGGCACGAATTTTGTGATTGGTATTTGGAAATGATAAAACCTATTTTACAAAACCAACAACATGCCGATTATCAAGAAACCGCAACAACTTTATTATTTGTCTTGCAACAGATATTAATTATCATGCACCCTGTTACCCCGTTTGTTAGCGAAGAAATATATCAAACCTTCTTCGTGCAACATGATAAGGATTTCCTCTGCAACCAAGTTTGGTCTGACTGGCACAAAAACTATAATCACCCTTCGCATGATACGATGGTTGGATTCAAAGAATTGGTGAGCAAGGTTCGCTCCTTACGCACTACGTTGGAGGTTGACGAAAAAACCTCCCTGCCACTGCTTGGCCACAAGCCAGGCACGTGGATGGATTCGGTGATAGATTTGGCGGGGTTGGTGGCAACCCCCGAATCCCCCAATAAAAAAACAATCGCTATCCCCACTGGCAACGAGAATAACAGCACCCAATTTATCGTTGGTTTGCCCGATGATTTGGATATGGGTTCGATGGCAAGCCTGCTTAAGAAAAAAATGGCGCAATTGGAAAAAGACATCAACATCACCAAACAAAAAACAGATAACCAAGAATTTATGAAACGTGCTAAACAAGAAATCAAGGATGAATTGCAAGAACGTTTAATCAAATTGACCACCGAACAAAAATTAATATCGAGTGTGGAAAAAACTCTTTTTGCTTAAGAAGC
Organism: Alphaproteobacteria bacterium; assembly: GCA_965262775.1. Classification (GTDB taxonomy): domain Bacteria; phylum Pseudomonadota; class Alphaproteobacteria; order JASGCL01; family JASGCL01; genus JASGCL01. Next base: position 35,767 of record CBDHFT010000001.1, read on the forward strand.
AAAAATCATAATCATTCTCGGCAATAAAAACATCGTGGAAAGATTCTTGCATAGCAAGCCTTAAGGTGAAAAAATGCCATGCCAAGTCCGAGCGATAAAATCATTACCAGTGGGTTGCCCAGCCAATATCAAGAATGGCTGTTGTATTTTTTAGAAGCCTGCGTCGCCGAGCGTGGCCTGGCGCCATTAAGCTTGGCGGCCTACCGCGATGATATTTTACAATTTTTATTTTATGTTGATAAAAAAAAATACCCGTTGGCGGAGTTAAGCCCCGAGCAAGCAAAAGATTATTTAGGGTGGCTGGTCGCGCAACAAAATATCGGCAAGACCAGCCAAGCCAGAAAATTATCCGCCCTGCGCCAATTTTATAATTTCTTATGGCGTGAAAAATACGTGGCCAGCGATCCCTTTGTTGCCATCAAAAACCCCAAGGTGCCACGCGCCCTGCCCAAACTATTATCTGTCGAAGATGTCAATAAATTGCTGACCGCGATTGATAACCTGCAACAAAAGGAGCAGGTGCGATTAAAAGCCATGATTGAATTGCTTTATGCCGCGGGGTTGCGCATATCCGAAATGTTATCGCTGCCCCGGACCGCGGTTGATACCGAAAAAAAAATTATTCGCGTCATGGGCAAGGGCGCGAAAGAGCGGCTAACCATCATCAACAACAACGCGGCCGATGCTTTGAACGATTATCTGGCAATACGCGATTTGTTTCTAGCCAAGGACAAAACTTCACCATTCCTATTTCCATCGTCGGGGGGGCGCGGCGCGGTTAGCGCGTCGGGTCATTTTACCAGGCAACGATTTTCACAATTATTAAAAGACCTAGCCGACGCCGCAAATGTAAACCCAAAAAATGTCAGCCCGCACGTGTTGCGTCATGCCTTTGCTTGCCACCTCTTGGCGGGGGGCGCCGATGTAAGGTCTCTACAAATTTTACTTGGCCACAGCCACATCGCCACCACCGAAATTTACACCCACCTTGAATTTGCACAAAAAAGAAAATTGGTGCTGGAGAAGCACCCCCTGAATCTTAACGCGCGCAAAGATTAGTTGGGCTTAATCGGTTTTTTTAAAATCCAGCGATAAAGAATTAATGCAATAACGCATGCCCGTCGGTTTTGGCCCGTCGGGGAAAACATGGCCAAGATGCGCGCCGCAAGCCTTGCAGAGAACTTCTATCCGTTTCATGAAAAAACTATCGTCTGCTTTTTCATCCACCATGCCTTTTTCTGGTCCTTGGAAAGGTTGGGTAAAACTTGGCCAGCCAGTTCCCGAATCAAACTTGTCGCTCGATTCAAAAACCTCGGCACCGCAACAACGGCAACAATACATCCCCTCTTCATAATGGTCATGATACTGCCCCGTGAAGGGACGCTCGGTGCCCTTCTCTCGCGTGACATGATAGACATCAGGCGGTAAAGTTTCTCGCCAATTTTTCTTCACATGCTTCATTGTGCCAGTATAAAGCCGTTGTTTGATAAATGCAATCAACTTAGGGTCAGCGGTGATATTAAGCGGCAAGGTTATGACCTGACGCGCAAATTCTTTTGGTAAACGCATCATATCCTTTTCGGTGGTGATAAGCCGTGCATTATTTTTTTGCGCCAAGTCTTTCAGCATGGTTATATCCCGCGGTGAAAAATCGGCATGGTCGGAAAATTTTCTTCGCGCCACAACATGACCGCGCATTTTTTCTAAGGCTTTAAAAAAACTGTCGGGTCGTGCAATACCCGCGAAGGCCACCAATTTTTCAGCAGGAGCAAAAGTTGCTTGATAATTTTTTTGCAAAACAAACACGGGGGTGGAATTAATATTCCATGTTTTTTTTGTAAAAAACTTATCGCGCAATAACAAAATAGCCGCGGGTGGGCGATAGCGATTTTTTAAGGATTTGCATAAAAATTGGCGTAGCGGCCCCATGGGCAATGGCAACCGATTGCCCAAATAAAAATCGGCCTGCAGGGTGAGCAAGGTAAGGGTGGGTTGAAAACTATAATCTTCAAACCCATCGTCGGCAATAATGACTTCGTATTTTTTTTTGGCGCGTAATTTTTCAATCAAGGCCAAACCTGCAGGGCGATTTTTGCATAGCACAACATCGCCGCCCTGGGCGTGAAGCAAAGCTTCATCCATGATATCAATATTTTTTGTATTTTTTTCTATCAAGCATGCCTTCCGCGCACCCAATATTTCTTGCGACCATTTTTTCTTATAATTTTTTACCAACACCACGCTGTGCGGTAAATAACGCCGCAACATGGCGACCACGGGGGTTTTGCCACCGCCGCCAACCACAATATTGCCCACCAATAATATCGGCAAGTCGGTCGGGGCATCGCGCTGGGTTCGGCTACGCTGCCACTTGCCCCGCGCCCAACGCCCCACTTGCCAAACAATAGCGGGCAACAAGGTTATCGCCAGCCACAGCGGCGCCACAACCCAAAAAATAATTTTTTTGCGAGGAGAGAGATAACGAGGATTCTGCCACCATAAAAGCATTTTGTTCACACGATTGCTGTTTTTAAATTAACGAATAGTTTTTGCAAAAATTCTATCCCCGCCCCTTATTATATTTTTTTGCCAAAGGTTTTTGCCAGCGATTTTTCCAATTGTTGGGTTATTTTCTTTATCACCGCGCCGTCCTTCACTTGCCAATTTTTTGCCTTGCGCGCAATCGCGTGGCGTTGGCTTGGCGTTAATTTCTTAAACCAAATAATTTTTTTATACATGGCATTGATATCGTGCGCACGCCAAGTCAAACCCCGTTTGTCGGTATCATGATAAATATCATAAGCATTATTAACATGTTTGCCATGCAACACCAATCCGCCTTGATCCAATGCTTCTTTCGGGTTATGGCCGCCGCGCCGCACCCACGACCCGCCAAGCAACACCAGCGGGCAAAGGGAATAAAGACTGGTCAAATGACCAAAGGCCGAAACCTGCAAAAAATCTTGCTTGGTTAAATTGCTTTCTTGGGCGCGCGCCTTAAACGATGTTGTCCAAACATGACGCGCGGGGTGGCGCGGCACAATGATGGTAAAAAAATATTTCTTCAATTCAGGAAATTTTTTATAAAGTTTCAACATTATTTTTTCTTCCCCTGGGTGCAAACAAGCAAACAGCAAGGGTTGCTTTTCTTGGGGTATGGTTTTTTTATAAAAACCAATCAAGGTTTTATCGGGTGTCTCGGTCTGTTTAAATAATTTTAAATTACCATGGTAAAAAACGGGCTTGCCCGCTAGCCGAGTTAAATAATTTTGCGTCCTGGGGGATTGCGCCCAAAGCAGGTTGAAATGAGAAAAAATAATTTTACGCCAGAAATAAAACAAATTAAAAAACCAAAAACTTTTACGGCTTATGCGGCCATTTAATAAAAAGGATGGAATTTTATCAACCGCCAACCACAGGGCGCGGCGCGGTAGAAAATCCGATTCCACCAAGAAAAAAACATCGGGGCGTAATTGTTGCCACCTATGTTTCAATAGCCACAGGTTATCAAACGGGCTAAGCGACAAATGAAAATTGTTGGCTGGAAAAACCTTGGCCAAGAATGATTTCAGGGCCTGGCGCGCCGACGGCGATTGACAGGTGATGACAAAGAAAACATCCGAACGAAAAAATTTTTTTTGCAATTCGGTCATGAGCAAGGAAACCGATAGGGTTTCGCCCAGCGACGGTGCATGCAACCACACAATTTTTTTTCTTTTGACGGTGCTGGAGGCTTTGCCATTCATCATGGTGGCTAGGGCGTGGGGTTGGGCGCAAAACCCAAATCTTTCTTTGCATTCGGCGAAGGATTCGCGTTTTGTCACCACCCTGATGGCGGCCACCACAAACCACGCCAGCAACAGCACGGCATCAACAGCCAATGTCGCAACATAATAGAGCCAAACCAAGCCAGAAGAATATTTTTTCATAGGAAATTTTGAGGAGGAAATTTTGAGGAGGAAAACGCGAAGGATAGGATGGTAAAAAGGGTTAAAAAAATTGTTCACTTAGCTTATCTCATTATCAATTAATTGTTCGCGTGCCAATTCAGCATAAAGTCCATTTTGCTTCATCAATTCATTGTGATTGCCCTGTTCACAAACCTTGCCCTTATCCAACACCAATATCATGTCGGCCATGCGGACCGTCGCCAAACGGTGAGCAATAATAAGTGCGGTGCGATTTTTTAACAATTCTTGCCATGTTTTTTGTAAGGATTTTTCTGTTTTAGCATCAAGCGCCGAGGTTACTTCATCAAGCAAAATAATCGGCGCGTCCCTTAAAAATGCTCGCGCCAGCGACACCCGTTGTTTTTGTCCACCCGATAAAGCATTGCCCAATTCGCCCACACGCGTTTGAAGACCGCGCGGCAAGTGGTTAATAAAGTTAAGGGCTTCGGCCCGTCCCGCTGCTTGCTTTACCCTTGCCTCATCGGCCGACATGTCACCAACCCAAATGTTATCATAAACATTTACATCAAACAACCCTTGTTCCTGGCTCACCAACGCAATTTTTTTGCGCAACGATTGCAAAGAACATTTTTTTATATCTTGGCCATCTATCAATATCCTGCCCGAGGTTAATTCATAAAGCCGCGGTATCAAATTCATCAGGGTCGATTTGCCCGCCCCCGACGCCCCAATCAAAGCAACCGTTTTGCCACCCGCTATGGTTAGCGACAGATTTTTAAAAACCACCGAACCATCGGGGTAAGCAAAAGTGGCTTTATCAAACACTATGTTGCCATTTTTTATAACCAACTCTTTACCCTGCGCGACAGGTTTCCTTTTAGCTTCGGTATTCAACAGATGAAAAATTCTTTCCAGCGCGGGCACCGCGTCATTTATATTACCCGTCACCCCCGCTAGGGCGCGAATGGGGGCGAAGGCCAACATCAGGGTAACCAAGTAGCTAGTAAATTGCCCCTGGGTCATGATGCCATGGGCGATGTTATAACCCGCCATGCCCAGGGTGATAAAATAAATAATACCCAAAATGATATTGGTCGATGGATTGGACCAGGCTTTCATCAAGCCTGATTTTTTCGCGGTGCGGCTGTTATCGGCGAATGATTTGTTGACCCGCGTCCTTTGCCATGCCTCCAACCCATAGGCCCTGACATGTTTGGCACCCTTCAAACTATCATCCAACACCGCCACCATGTCGCCCGTTTGCAATTGTTGGCGCAAGGATAATTCTCTAATCCTCTTCCCCAAAATTTTAAGTGGCACAGCAAACAAGGGAAAAGACACAACAATAATAAGCGTCATGAGCCAGTTATAAGTGAAAAGCAATCCTATCAAAAAAACAAAAGTTAAAAAATCCTTGCCAAGGTTCACGAACAGGTTGCCCAAATTGCCTATGACAATATTGACGTCGTTGGTGAAGCGCGATATTTCTTTGGCGGTTCCCTCCACCGATAACAATTCCAGTGGTTTGGTCTGCAGGGCGGAGAATATTTCTTGCCTCAGCGATTCAATAACATGGGTGCTGATACGTTGCAGCAAAACAGTTTGCCCCAACAAGGCAAAGCCCCGCACCAACGACGCCACAAAAAACCCCGCCCCCACCCACAATAAATAAGACAGGTCTTGTTGTTCGGCCATTTTTATACCCTTATCGATGGCTGGCTCAACCAATTTGGCGATGGCCGCGGTTGAAAGCCCCGTCATAACCATCAACAAAATAATCAGCGGGTAATGCCAGCGATAATGAAAAAGGTAATCACGCCAAAGCTTGAGTAGGAGGGCGATATCTTTCTTAAAAATACTTTTCATATGCTATCAATATTTTTATAGGCGAGTTTTTCATGGCTGGCAATGATTTTCAATGGGGGGGCAATAGGATTTTCAATGGTTTTTTAATGGGATTTTCAATGGGGGTTTCCATAGGATTTTCAGCGGGGTTTTCATAGGTTTTTTAATGGTTTTTTGGGATATCATTGATAGCCTATTTAAAAATGACTTGGCTTATAAAGGATTTTTTGATAGATATTGCCACAATCAAAAAACATCAACCTTTACACCCGCATAAAATAATGGCAAAAAAAAATAGCAAACAAAGCACCCAACAAAAAAATCCATCCTGGCATCGCCGTCCATTGCGTGGTGGCGAAGCTTTTTTGGAAAAATTCATATTTTTTAGCCGTTGGTTCCAAGCCCCCATTTATGTCGGGTTGGTCATTGCCTTGATTGTTTATACCATCCATTTTTTAAAAAAATTAGTCCATTTCATCTACCAAAGCTTTACCGAGGGCTTGAGCGGATCCGACATCATGCTGACTATTTTAAACATGGTTGATTCGGTGCTGATAGCCAACCTGCTGATTATTGTTATTATCGGCGGGTGGGATACTTTCGTTTCGCGTTTAGACCTGGAAAAAGAAAAAGACAACCCCGATTGGCTGTCGCATGTTAGCACGTGGGTATTAAAAACAAAATTGGCAACGGCGATGGTCAGCATCACCGGGGTGCATTTGTTAACCAGTTTTATAGAAATAGAAAAAGTTGGTGACCGTGCTTTGATATGGCAAACGGTTATTCATATTGTGTTGCTCATCTCGGCCATTGCTGTTGCACTGATTGCGCGCGCATCCACCGATAAACCTTCCACCAGCCACAAGGGCATCTACAAATAGCACTACCTTGCGAAAAAAATAAAATTAGGGAAACAAAATATCGGTTTTGAAACCGTTCCCAGATTTTGTAAAAACCAATCGGTCGTGCAGGCGGTGTGGTTTGTCTTGCCAAAATTCTAATCGTTCCGCGCTGACGCGCCACCCCACCCAATAATCGGGGCGTGGGATTTTGCCCGTGGCTAGCCGCGCCGCAAATTTTTTTTGATAATCAGCAAAATTATTTTTTAAATCATCGGGCGTTGCCATGGGGCGCGATTGCGCCGATGCCCAGGCCCCGACCTGACTATCAATACCGCGCGAATGAAAATAATCGTCTGATTCTTGGTCGGTGACTTGCTTCACCCTGCCCTCTATCCTTATTTGACGGCGCAGCGACTTCCAATGAAATAACAACGCCGCCCGCGGGTTATCGGCCAGGGCCTTGCCTTTGTCGCTTTGCTGGTTGCTGAAAAATACAAAACCCTGTTCTGAAAAATCTTTTAATAACACCATGCGGTTGGTAATACGCCCCGCGGCATCAACCGTGCTTAATGCCATGGCATTGGGGTCGTTTGGTTCGCTGGTTTGCGCGTCCGCAAACCATTCGGTAAAAAGCGTAAAAGGATTAATATTGCGTTGGGTGATACTTAATGTCATAATGATTTTTTACATTAACATAAATTGATTCAAGCTGGTTATCACTATTTTTTGGTTATTTTTTTATACCAAAGCGATGGATCCATTATAACCAATGTCTGCTTGAAAAACAATTTTTTTACAGCTATAACAAATAAATTAAAAATCAATTTTTACCAACCCAATCAACCTAATACAAAAAGGAAAAACCCATGACAAGCCACACCACCAACCAACAGGCCAGCAACATGAAATTAATGGCGGGTAAAAAAGGAATCATTTTGGGGGTTGCCAATGACAAATCAATTGCCTGGGGTATAGCCGAAGAATTGCATAAGGCTGGGGCAACATTGGGTTTTACCTATCAAGGTGAAGTGTTGGAAAAACGGGTGCGCCCGCTGGCCGAATCCATCGGGTCAACATTTTTGGAACCATGCGATGTCACCAACGATTCCGATATTGATAGGTTGTTTGAAAAGGTCAAAGCAAAATTTGGCACGATAGATTTCCTGGTTCACGCCATTGCTTTTTCTGACAAAAATGAATTGACGGGGGAATATCTTGCCACGTCGCGCAAAAACTTTAGCAACAGTTTGGATATTTCTTGTTATTCTTTTACTGCCCTGGCGCAACGGGCTGACAAATTGATGCCGCATGGCGGGTCGCTGGTCACCTTGACCTATTATGGGGCGGAACGTGTTATGCCCCATTACAATGTCATGGGCGTGGCGAAGGCCGCGTTGGAGGCTTCGGTAAAATATTTGGCGATGGATATGGGCAAACGCAATATTCGCGTCAACGCCATTTCGGCGGGGCCAATCAAAACATTGGCGGCGGCGGGCATCGGCGATTTCCGCTTCATGTTAAAATGGAATGAAATCAACAGCCCATTAAAACGCAATGTCACGACCGAGGATGTTGGCAAGACGGCTTTGTATTTGTTATCCGACCTGTCGGCGGGGGTAAGCGGCGAAGTATTGCATGTTGATGCGGGTTATCACATCACGGGCATGGCGCAAGATATGGAAAAAACCGCTGATTTATTACAAGAATTTAAAAAGGGTTAGTTTCAATAAATAAAAAAATCTGTCGGTGGTATTGGTGGCATTATGTTCGAATCTATAGTAAAATAAACATATAGATTCATGACAAATTCTTTTGGTCGATTATTTCGTTTTAGCACGTTTGGTGAAAGCCACGGCGCCATGATGGGTGCCGTGATAGACGGCTGCCCCCCCAACCTAAAAATCAATGCCGTCAATATTCAACAATGGTTGGATAGGCGTAAACCAGGCCAAAACAAATTCACCAGCCAGCGGCAGGAGGGCGACCAGGTAAAAATTGTTTCGGGAATTTTGGAAGACCAATCGGTTATCAAAACCACGGGCACGCCCATTGGTTTGATTATAGAAAACCAAGACCAACGCAGTAAAGATTACAGCGACATTGCAAAAAAATTTCGCCCTGGGCATGGCGATTATGCCTATCAAAAAAAATATGGCATTCGTGATTACCGCGGGGGCGGGCGAGCATCGGCACGGGAAACGGCAATGCGCGTCGCGGTGGGGGCGGTGGCCGACCAAATGTTACAACAATTGTTGGGCGATGGATATAAAATCGATGCTGGCTTGATACAAATGGGTCAGCATAAAATAAATGAAAAAAATGTGGATTGGGACGCAGTATGGGATAATGAATTTTATACCCCCGACCAAAAAATAATTCCTACCTTCGCCGATTATTTGGGCGACATTCGCAAAAACGGGTCATCGGTTGGCGGCATAATAAGGGTGGTGGCGCGCGGCGTGCCCGTGGGTTTGGGTGCGCCGATGTATGGTAAATTATCGGCCGATTTGGCATCGGCCATGATGTCTATCAACGCGGTTAAGGCGGTGGAAATTGGCGACGGTATGGCGGTGGCGGCAATGGAAGGCCCCGACAACAATGACGCGATGCAGATGAAAAATGATAAGGTTGAATTTTTATCCAACCACGCGGGCGGCATATTGGCGGGCATTAGCACGGGGCAGGATATTGTGATGCAAATCGGCATCAAACCAACCAGCAGTATTTTGGTGCCGCAACAAACCATCACCGACGACGGCGACAACACGGAAATTATAACCAAGGGTCGGCACGACCCATGCGTTGCCATTCGCGCCGTGCCCATTGTCATGAGCATGATGGCCATCACCCTGCTGGATCATTTACTACTGCATAGGGGGCAGTGTGGCTAATCAATTAAGATAATCTTAACGACTTTTTGGCGGTTTGCCAGGAGTTGCTGCTGCCCTTGGCATGTGTCCAAATTTGCCCCAATCAGGATTTGTGATAGGAACTTGCTTTTCGGGCCTTGGCTGATATCCGTCATTAGCGGTGCCAGTAATAATAGCGGGACGATTATGTTTATTTGTCATGTTTTTCAATCTATTACTTTAATTCAAAGAATTCAACAACTTTTATGTCTGATAAATAAACCCCAGCAGTTTGATTTGTCTTTTTCTTAAAACTACCATTGCTACGTAATTCCCATTGCTCCGATAAGTAAAGTTCCTTTGGTCTATAACCTTCGGTAGAAAATGATTTGCCCGTGTAAAGACCAGCGTATTTTTTTCCATCGTTAAGCGTTGCGATTATGGCACAACCGCGGCTAATTTTTGGCGAGCTTTTAAAAATTTCGTCCCAGGCATAGATTTTTTGATTGCCAAAAAATTTTTGCACTATTGATATTTCTCTTGCGGCATATAATATAAAAGATAAAATAAGGGGCAATAATATATTATAAAAAAGCAAATAAAATGCCGTAGCAATATTAATCTCTTCAATGGGCGGAATGATATTATTTATTTTTAATAAAGAATTAATTAAAAGAGCGATAAAACAAACAATGATGCTCCAAATAAAACAAGTCAAAATGAATTCTACATCGTTGTGATGAATTTTTCTATTTCCTGTTAAGGCACCATAAGTCTTAATCGCAATATACCCTGGCACGATTAGCAATGTCGCGATGTAAATAATAAGCGGATGGCTTGAAAGATATTGAAGCGTTTGAGAATCCATGCTTCTACTCTTATATTGCTTTTAATAAAAAAGCAAACTGTGCGTGTGATAATAAGAAACACCCTAGCTCGTAAATAATAAGCGGACAAAAAATAATAAGAAGCCTAATTCCACCTTCATCAACAATCCCTTTCTGAGCATCCTGTTGATATTGAGCCGTATAAATCAATAAAAAGAATCATCGCCAGCAGGGATGATGAATATGCTTATTTTGATTTTACTGAATTTGAATAGGCTAAAAACCACCCCCCCACAACATAAAATAATTGCAAAAAAGATTTAATTTGCTAAAGTCGCATCATGAAATTGGTCGCCCTTAATAACACCGCCGATGGTATCGAAACCCGGGTTGCCGCCACCCCCGATACGCTTAAAATCCTGAAGGAAAAAAATAACCTGTCGGTTATGGTGGTCAAGAACGCGGGTTTAACATCGGGCTTTGCCGACAGCGATTATAAAAAAATCGGGGCGGAAATTATCGCCGACAACAACACCGCCCTAAGCACGGGTGATATTATTGTCAGCATTGCCACCCCCACCCCCGATATGATAAAAAAAATCAAGGCGGGAGCGTGGTTGTTGGCGCCGCTAAACGCCAGGCAAGATAAAAAACTATTGGCCACCATCGCCGAACAAAAAATCACCGCCTTTGCCCTGGAAATGATTCCGCGTATTTCGCGCGCCCAAAATATGGATATTTTATCGTCGCAATCAAATTTGGCGGGTTATCGCGCCGTGTTGTTGGCGTTGGATTATTATGGCCAAGCCGTGCCGATGATGATGACCGCCGCGGGAACATTAAAACCCGCCAAGTTTTTAATCATGGGGGTTGGCGTCGCGGGGTTGCAAGCCATCGCCACCGCCAAACGATTGGGTGGGGTTGTTATGGCAACCGACGTGCGGCCCGACACCAAAGAACAGGTGGAAAGTTTGGGCGGACAATTTTTGGCGGTGATGGATAAGGAATTTAAGAATGCTCAAACCGCGGGTGGTTATGCCAAACCCATGTCGGCGGCTTATCAAAAAAAACAGCAAGAACTTATTATGGAAACCTTACCCCAAATCAATATCGTTATCACCACCGCCCTTATCCCTGGGCGCGCCGCGCCACAATTGCTAACCGCCGACATGGTAAAAAAATTACCCATGGGGGCGGTGATTGTTGACATGGCGGTCGAGGCGGGTGGCAATGTCGCGGGCAGCACCATGGATAAAACCATTCAAACCGAATCGGGCGTGCAAATTGTGCCTGGCGCAAATTTGGCAAGCCGTTTGCCCCGTTCGGCGTCGTCGCTGTTTGCGAAAAATATTGTTAATTTCATTGGTAATTTATGGCAAGCGGAAGAAAAAAAATTGGTAGTAAAAATGGAAGATGATATTGTTAAAGGATCGCTGGTAACCCACGATAGAAAAATTCTGTTGCAACCATAATATAAAAAAAAAGGAAACCCACCATGCCAACCACCTATCATTATTTATTAGCCAGCGCGGGTATCGCGGGGGGCTTCAGCCATTTTTTTGTATTGTTGATGGCTTTCGTGCTGGCCTGCTTCATTGGTTATTTTGTGGTGTGGTCGGTGACGCCCGCGCTTCATTCGCCATTGATGGGGGTGACCAACGCCATTTCGTCGGTCATTATTGTCGGCGCTATTTTGGCATTGGTCGGCAATGACGGTGCATTTTCCGCCAACAAATTATTTGGTGCGGCGGCGGTGGTGTTGGCCGCCATTAATATTGTGGGTGGGTTTTTGGTAACCCACCGTATGCTCGCCATGTTTCAAAAAAAGAAAATCGATAATAAAAAAACCACCAAAGGAAAAAAATAAATGTCCACCACCGCCTTGGCTCCCTACGCTTATTTGTTATCTTCGGTGTTATTTATTTTAGCATTGAAGGGTTTGTCGCACCCCGACAGTTCACGCCGCGGTAATTTATTCGGGATTATTGGCATGGTGTTGGCGATTGTCACCACCTTAAGCCTCCTACCCTTCTCTACCCTATTATGGTTTGTGCCATTGTTTTCATTGGGCGGCATCATCGGCGGCGTGCTTGCGAAGCGCATCAACATGACCGCCCTGCCCCAATTGGTGGCGGCATTTCACAGTTTGGTCGGGTTGTCGGCGGTGTTTGTTGCGGCGGCGGCATTTTATCACCCTGAAAATTTGGGCATTGAATTAAACGATGGTCATATTCCCGTGGGCAATTTGGTTGAAATGGGTGTGGGCGGTATTATTGGCGCTATTACTTTTTCGGGTTCGGTAATTGCCTTTGGCAAGTTGCAGGGTTTGTTATCGGGCAACCCTGTGAAGTTTTTTGGCCAACAATTTCTCAATCTTTTGCTTGCCCTGGCACTGGTTGCGGGCATGGTGGTTTTTTGTCAAACCTCCGACCCCATCTATTTTTGGGGCTTGATGGCCATTGCTTTCCTGCTTGGTTTTTTACTTATCATTCCTATCGGCGGGGCCGACATGCCCGTTGTGGTGTCGATGCTCAACAGCTATTCGGGCTGGGCGGCATCGGGCATTGGTTTCACCCTTGGTAATGTTGCGCTTATCATCACGGGGGCGTTGGTGGGGTCGTCGGGTGCCATTCTGTCTTACATCATGTGCAAGGGTATGAACCGTTCGATATTCAATGTTATCTTCGGCGGGTTAAAGGATTCGGGCGGCGGCGCAAAAAAAGCCAGCGGACCGCAAAAACCCGTGAAGCAAGGCTCGGGCGACGATGCGGCTTTCCTTATGCAAAATGCTTCATCGGTTATTATTGTTCCTGGCTATGGCATGGCGGTCAGCCAAGCCCAACATGCCCTGAAAGAAATGGCCGACATGTTAAAGAAAAAAGGCGTGATGGTGCGCTACGCCATTCACCCCGTGGCGGGCCGTATGCCCGGGCATATGAATGTTCTGCTGGCGGAGGCTTCGGTTTCCTATGACGATGTGTTAGAATTAGAAGACATCAATCGCGATTTCGCCACCACCGACGTGGCGTTTGTTATTGGCGCGAACGACGTTACCAACCCTTCCGCCAAGACCGACCCGCAAAGCCCCATTTACGGCATGCCGATATTGGATGTTGAAAAAGCAGGCACCGTGTTATTTATCAAACGCTCGATGGGGGCGGGTTACGCGGGGGTAGAAAACCCATTATTTTTTAAAGACAACACCATGATGCTGTTCGGCGATGCCAAAGCCGTTGTCGAAAAAATTATCAAAGCGTTGGAGCATTAAACCCATCTAGCTTTGGTGATAACGCCAAAGCCGCAGGCGTAAAAAAATGGCTATCAATTCTTGCGTTCGCTGGTGAAGGCAAATTTGTTATTTTTGAAGGCTATTTTTATTACATCGCCTTCGACAAATTTGTTTTGCAAAATATGGGTGGCTATCGGGTTTTGAATTTCGCGTTGGATAACACGGCGTAATGGCCGCGCGCCAAAGGCTGGTTCGTAACCCAATTCCGCCAAATGATGCACCGCGGCATCATCGTAACTCAAGAATAATTTTTGTTCGGCCAATTTTTTTTCTAAATCGACCAATTGCAACCTAACAATTTGTTCCATCGCGCTTTTGGGTAAGCGATTGAACAACAAAATTTCATCTATCCGATTTAAAAATTCAGGACGGAATTTTGTTTTTAACAAGGCAAAAATGGAATCGCGCAATGTTTCTACCGATTCCCCTTCCGCCAGCTCAACCAACATTTCCGCCCCGATGTTAGATGTCATGATAAGCAAGCAATTGGCAAAATTCACGGTGCGGCCTTGCCCATCGGTTAAACGGCCATCGTCAAGCACCTGCAACAAAATGTTAAAAACATCGGGGTGGGCTTTTTCAATCTCATCAAACAAAATAATTTGATAGGGGCGACGCCGCACCGCTTCGGTCAAACTGCCCCCCTGCTCATAACCAACATAACCTGGCGGCGCGCCTATCAACCGTGCCACCGAATGTTTTTCCATGTACTCGCTCATGTCTATTCTTATCATCGCCCGTTCGTCATTAAAAAGGTTTTTGGCCAAGGCCTTGCATAATTCGGTTTTGCCAACCCCCGTTGGGCCCAAGAATAAAAATGATCCTTCGGGGCGATGCTTATCAATAAGCCCCGCCCGCGCCCGCAATATGGTTTCGCTGACTGCCTTTATCGCGGCTTCCTGCCCCACCACGCGCGATGATAATTCTTTTTCCAATTTTAACAATTTCTCGCGCTCGCCGCTCAACAATTTTTCAATGGGAATACCCGTCATGCGCCCGACAACAAAAGCAATATCCTTATCGGTTACCGATTCAAACCCGCCATCGCCCGATTTTTGTTCTTGCTTCGCCAGGTCAGCCACCAATTTGGGAATGGTCGCATATTGTAATTGCCCCGCCAATTCCAATTGCCCTTTTCTTTTTGCCTCCACCAATTGATGGTTGGCATTTTCCAATTCGGTTTTCATTTTTTTCAATGACAATATTCTAACCCTTTGTTGTTGCCAATCGTGGCTAAGGGTCGTTTGTTCTTTTTCCAATTCTGCCAATTCTTTTTTAATCGCCACCACTTTTTGCGCCGATTCTTTGTCGCTCTCTTTTTCCAACGCGCTTAGTTCAATTTTTAACTGGATGACTTTTCTATCCAATTGGTCCAAGGCTTCGGGTTTGCTATCCAACACCATTTTTAAGCGCGATGTTGCCTCGTCCACCAAATCAATCGCCTTATCGGGCATAAACCTGTCGGTGATATAACGGTTCGATAATTCGGCGGCGGCAACAATGGCCGAATCGGTTATGCGCACGCCATGATGTTGTTCGTATTTTTCTTTCAAACCACGCAGGATGGAAATGGTATCAATCACCGACGGTTCGGCAATATAAACCTGTTGAAACCGCCGCGCCAGGGCGGGGTCTTTTTCAATATATTGCCGATATTCATTCAATGTCGTGGCGCCAATGCAATGCAATTCGCCGCGCGCCAACATGGGTTTCAACATGTTGCTGGCGTCCATCGCGCCATCGGCTTTGCCCGCCCCGACCAGGGTATGAAGTTCATCGATAAACAAAATAATCTCACCCGCCGCCTTGCTGATTTCTTGCAACACCGATTTCAAACGTTCTTCAAATTCGCCGCGGAATTTTGCGCCCGCGATAAGCCCCGCCAGGTCCAACGCCAAGAGTTTTTTATTTTTTAAATTATCGGGCACATCCCCCGAAACAATACGCGACGCCAAGCCTTCAACAATCGCGGTTTTACCAACCCCTGGCTCGCCAATCAGCACGGGGTTATTTTTGGTGCGGCGCGCCAACACCTGCATGGCGCGGCGAATTTCCTCCTCGCGCCCAATCACGGGGTCCAACTTGCCTTCGCGCGCCTTGGCGGTAATGTCGTCGGTGTATTTTCCCAAACTGGATTTTTGGCCAGATTTAGCCCCACCGACAGGGGCACCAACCAACAGGCTTTTTTCTAATTTTTTAAAATCAACCTTGGCTTCCACCATCGCCTTGGTTTCGGCCATGCTGGGGTTGGCTAAGAAGGCCGACAACAATACCTCGGGCGAAATTTCTGCGCCCGAACTTTTTTGGGCAATCTTCTTTGCCCCTTCCATAATTTTTGCGAAGCTAGCATCAAGCGATAAATTATTACCCACGGGCAAGGATTGCAAAACCTTACCAATATTTTTTTCCAACAACACCAAATCGCCACCGCTCTCGGTCACCGCGCTGCCTATATCGGCCTGCTCCAACAACGCTTGCAACAAATGCCCCGCGGCCAGGCGGCTATGATTTTCTGCCAAAGCCTTTTGCTGTGCGGTTTGCACCGCCATTTGCGCCATGTCGGTAAAATTTTCTAAATTCATGTTGGTATCCTTACTTCACCCATATGGGGATGGTGCTATGATTTTTCAAGTTATGCCATTTATTATTTTATTTATTTTTAAGAATTTTCTAAAAAATACAAGCGTTTAAAAGGTATTAACAGCCGTTTGACAGCCAGGGTGGTTTTCCCTATAAATATAAACCAATATTCATAATATTAAAAAAAGGGTTAAGCTGCCATGGCACAAAAAAAATTAAAACCAACGACTCGCTTGCGTGCCTCGACCCTACTGCTTACCTGCATCGATTATCGCATGGTTAAGTTTATCCATAGCTACATGTTGTTGCGCGGGTTGGAGGATGATTATAGCCATGTCGCATTGGGCGGCGGGGCGGTGGCGGTCACCACCCAAAAATTTCCACAATGGGGGCAAAGTTTTTGGGATCATTTGGCCATCGCTATCCGTGTTCACCACATAACGCGGGTTATGGTGCTGGACCATCGCAATTGCGCCGCGCACCGTATGATATTGGGCAATGAAACCGAAAAAAACCGCGATGCCGAAACCCACAGCCATCAAACCCAATTGCAAAACACCAAGCAAGCTATCTTAACCAAATACCCACATCTTGAGGTCGAACTGCTCCTGATGGACCTTGATGGCACCATCGAGCATTTTAAGTAATTATTTGCCCTGTAGTTGTGGGCGTTTATTGACCCGATATTTTTTTTTGCTGTGGGGTAAAGCCATGCAAAAATGTTGCATTGTCCCCCGCCAAAACATGGTGGAAATTTTCAACAAACAGCGGGATTATTTTTTCTAACTGGGCTTCTTCCTCAAGCGAGAAATTTTGTAATACAAAATCAGCAACCAGATGCCTGGCCCCTGGGTGCCCGACGCCAAATCGCAAGCGATGATAATCCCTGCCCAACCTGGCCGAGATATCTTTTAACCCATTATGCCCCGCGTCGCCGCCGCCGCATTTTATTTTTATTTGCGCAAAAGAAATATCAATTTCATCATGCAACACCATGATATTGCCAAGGGTTATTTTTTCTTGCGCCTTGGCCATCGCCCCTTGCAAAACTTGCCCCGAAAGGTTCATGTAGGCCATGGGTTTGATAAGTTGTAATTTATGCCCCGCAAATTCGCCCTTCGCCATCAAGGCTTGCTTTTGCTGGCCAGGTTGCCACGGCGAAAAACTGCCCGCTTGGTGGATAGCATCCACCAGGCGAAAGCCAATACTATGGCGATGATAATAATAACCCACACCAGGATTACCCAAACCCGCCAGCCATTTTATTTCTGTCATGATAATTTTATAGCGCGAGTCATTTTATTTAGCTAGATATTTGTCGCCCGCTGAAACGGCGCATTGGCCTTATCGTCATTTTTATACCCATCAACCCTGCCTTGTCACCACAACCGATTCGTGATAATTAAGGGTAGATTCTAACAGGGTTATTGTATAAAATTATTAAACAAATTATTTACGAGGCACATCATGGCTGGTCATTCACAATTTAAAAATATCATGCACCGCAAGGGTCGCCAGGATAAAAAACGCGCCCAGACATTTCAAAAATTGACACGCGAAATCATGGTGGCGGTAAAAACGGGCGGCGACAACCCAACGGGCAATAGTCGATTAAAACTCGCCCTGCAAAATGCACGCTCCCATTCCATGCCCAAAGACAACATCGAACGGGCTATCAAAAAAGCATCGGGCGAGGACGCGGCGCAAAATTATGAAAACTTGCGCTACGAAGGTTTTGGCCCAGGCGGCGTTGCCATCATGGTCGAGGTCTTGACCGATAACAAAAACAGGTCGGTTGGGGATATTCGTTCCATTTTTTCCAAAAACGATGGCAACCTTGGCGAAACCAATTCGGTGGCATTCATGTTTCAACGCGTCGGGCAGATTCATTACGCGCCAGGGGTTGCGGCCTATGACAAGGTTTTCGAACAGGCGTTGGAGGCAGGGGCCGAGGATGTTGTATCCGATGCTTCGGGCCATGATATTTTCGTCAACCCCGACAACCTTCACCAAGTAACCGAAAAGTTAGAAACAACATTGGGGTCGGCGGAAACGGTCAAATTAACCTGGCGGCCGACCACCATGGTGGACATGGAAGATAAAGACAAAACCGAACAGTTGTTGGAATTGCTTGACCAGTTAGATGACCACGACGATGTGCAAGAAGTGATTGCCAACGCCGCGGTAGGGAACGACGACGCCCTAAGCGTCGAATAATAAAATCATATTTCATGCCGCTTGATAAAACAGAAAAACAAAAAATTGTTTTGGGGATAGATCCTGGGCTGCTCAACCTTGGCTATGGGGTTATCAGCCAAGCGGGAAACGAATTCATATTTATTGAATCGGGTACTTTGTCGCCGCCCAAAAAATTAACCAGCGAACAAAAACTGGCTTTCCTTTTTACTGGTTTAGAAAAAATTATCCTTACCCATCGGCCCACCATCATGGCGTTGGAGAAAATTTTTTATCATATCAATGTTTCCACCGCCATGACATTGGGGCAAGTAAGGGGTGCGGTCATGGTGTTGGCGGGGCAACATAACCTAACTTTATTAGAAATTGGCGCGCGTCAAGCCAAACAAAATATCACGGGGTCGGGGCGTGCCGACAAACAACAAATGGCCGCCATGGTGCAACTGTTGCTGCCAACATCGAACCCGCAAACCGACCACGAATCGGATGCCCTGGGCCTTGCTATATCGGCGCTACAAAATCAAACGGCGCGATGGTTGGAAGAATCAGCCTCCATCTAAATTCTTAAAAAATAAGCAAAATATGCTGTTTTTGGGGGGGGTTTTTGTTTATTTTTTTGCTTGACGCGTGGTGCAAATCTCCTTAAAATTCAATCTTAACCTTAAACAATAACCATTAAAATTTATTTTCTATAAGGGGGATAAAATTATGGCTAAAAAATCAATGAACGACACCTATATCAATGTGGCTCTGCTTTTCGCATGGGTCATTCTTTATGGGTTATTCGCCGAAGGCGATAATGGCGGATTACTGAATAACATTCTGTATTTTGTCAGCAGCACTGAAGGCTTCACCAGCTTGCTCATTTACGTGAGCCCGCTCGTGGCCATCTACTTGGGTGGTAAAACATCATCCTTGTTGTTCTTCTTGCCCTTAATCCACAATGCTGTGGATTATGCCGCAAGCGTGAAAGATGACTACGGTCAATGGTACTTCTGGGTATCGGCTGCTATCTCATTCTATGCTTCTGTCAAGCTCGCCGAACAAGGCGACCGCTAGAAGTCACAGCTGAACTAGCACAAGGTTGATGGATTTTATATTATTTGGGAAACTGGATAAAATATAAAAACATTAACCTAAAAATTCGAATTTTCGATTTTGGTAGGGGTGGGAAACAGCAATGTTTCCTGCCCCTATTTCTTTTTATAGCTTGGCGTCAATAAAAAACATTGCTAAAAGGCTTGCCATGTCATCCGTTCGTTCTTTGTTGCAACCTCTATCCGTGGCGTGGTCTGCCTTCAGAAATGCCCTACGTGCCGCCCACAAAAACATCCAACCTGATTTGGGTAGCAATATCGCCCTGTTATTTCTGTGGGTTTTAATATTTGGGCTTTTTAGCCATGACTATAGCACGAACCTCATCACCAATTTATGGCAAAGCCTGCTTTACCTTATTAATTATGGCGATGGTTTTTTATATTGCGTTTGTTGCCTATCGCCGCTGCTTGCCCATCGCCCCGCCGCTCAATCGCGCTTACGATTATTTTTCTTCTTACCCCTGTTGTATAATATCTTGCATTATCAATATTTTATTCGTGATTATTACAATTTTTGGGGATTTTGGTTGTCGCTGGTTATTTCGTTTTATGCCGCCTTGAATATCGCGCGATTTTATTCTCGCCCCGCGCCAAAAAATCTTTCGCCTTTTTTATTAAAAATAAAAAAAATCGATAAATTCATTAACCGTTATTTCTACCAGCCAATCAACCAGGCTTGCCGCTTGGTTAGGCAAAAAATAAAGGGTGAGAATTAATAAAAGAGAATGGTGGAGCTGAGGGGAGTCGAACCCCTGGCCTCTACAATGCCATCGTAGCGCTCTACCAACTGAGCTACAGCCCCATGCTATAAACGGAAAATAATTCCTTCAACCCTGCTATAATCTTTTTTGTGATTTTAGGCAATTATTTTCTTTGCAATTAGGCGAAGTATTTGATAGCTAAGCATGCCATGGGCAGGCAATTAACAAAAAAAGACAACCCGTCAAAGCACCCAATGAAAATACAATGGCAATCCCCGCTGTAGAAAAAATAAAAGTCGCTTCTGCAAGCACGACCCAGTCAAACCAATCTGCTATTTCGCAATCGCCTGGCTCGGGAGAAAAAGCCACCAATGGCGTGGGCGGCGTGAGCATGAATAAATTACCCAAACATAAAAACTTTACCCAACATCGCCCCAAAAAAATAAATGGCCAAAAAAATGGGGCTGAAAATGGACAAAAAAATGGCAAACCGCCATTCAAAACCAAAGGCAAAAAAAATATTCGCAGGGGCGCGACCAACCATGCTTCATCCAACCCACCGCACCGCGCGCAAAACCTTGGTGCACCCGCCGCATTCCCTATGCCGCAAAAAATCCCCGTCGGCGGAAAAAGTCGTTATCTTGCCTTGATAAGCCTGGAGCGAACCCTGATTCAAAAAAAACCATTTCAATTACAAATTGGCCAGGGGGTGTATGAACCCGCCGAATTGGCGGCGGCCAACCGATTATGCCAAACATTGTTTCGCAACCATGCTGCGTTACAAATACTTGCTGGTCAATTATTAACCAAACCGTTGCGCCCGCAAGATAGAAAATTTTCTTTGTTAATTTTTATTTTGTTGGTCGAGATGATCATCAACCAACAACCCGCCCATGCCGTGTCGGTTATTATCAGGTTTTTGGCGGGCGTCATGGGTGAACGGGGCCGCGCCAATGTTTTGCAAGCCGTGGTAAAAAGGATAGAACGCGAAACCCCCACCCTGCCCACCGTGGTTAACCCATCCCCCGTTATTACCAAACATCAGGAAGTATATGGCAAGGAAGCTAGCGACGCCATGACGGCACTTTATGAATCCGCCGCGCCCATCGATCTTATATTTGCTAAGGACGACGATGCCCAGGCATTTTTGGCGCAAACCGACGATGGTGTGGAAAAAATTGCCCTGCCCTTTGCCAACATGGCGCGGATAAAAAATCAGGAAAAAAATAATTTACAAGTTTCAAACCTAGCCGTGATTCAACAGGGCAAGGCATGGGTTCAGGATGTTGCGGCGACCATTCCCGTGCGGTTGTTGCAAATTGAAAAAAACATGGCGGTTGCCGACATATGTTCCGCCCCTGGCGGCAAGGCACGGCAAATCGCCGCCGCAGGGGGCGAGGTAACGGCGGTCGAGCAATCGGGCGAACGGGTGTTGCTACTGCAACAAAACTTGCGACCCTTCGACTCCCAGGCAAAAATTATCATTGGCGATATTATAACCCTAACCCCGCCAAAAAAATACGAACGGGTTTTGTTGGACGCGCCATGTTCGGGCACGGGCACGTTACGCAAAAATCCTGACATTGCGATTATCAAAACCGAAAAGGATATTCAGCAAGCCGCCCAACAGCAAAAAGAGATCTTGGCCAAAACTTGGCAATGGCTTGCTGGTGGTGGGGTGTTGGTTTACGCCGTCTGTTCGTTAGAGCGGGAGGAAGGCGAAGCCGTGGTCGCCCATTTTTTACAAAAAGAAAAAACCGCGCGCTTACTGCCCATCGAAAAAACCGCCGACAATTTAGAATTTTTGCCCGACGATGCTTTCCAACATGGGTTTTTGCGCACCCTGCCCCATTATTTGCCCGATAATTTTGCGGGCGGGATGGACGGGTTTTTCATCGCCCGTTTACAAAAAATATAACCCGCGCAAGTTAACCTCTAATCCATGGGTTTGCCGTGGCCGAGCTACAGCACCATTGTTATAAAGCAATAAACTATTGTATATAGTTTTGTTCCTTTAATGATTTCCTAACATCTTTTCTTGATAACACCGTGGCGCAATCATAAACCCGCCCTTGGGTGCTGGTGTTTGAGCCGCTAAATAATCCACTATAAAAATTTGTGTTTGATTCGCTGTTGCTGATTTGTTTTGCCCCCGTGTTTTTGCAATCCAGGTAGGCTTGCTCCAACGGAGATAAACAACCCGTCAAGGATAATGATGCCAACGACAGGAGAGAGAATAATATTTTTTTCATAAGACGTGCTTTCATGTTTTTAGAATATATATTTAGCACTCAAACCAAATTGGTATAAAAATACATTTGCCAAGGTAGTAGAAATAGTGGCGGATTCTTTAGCGTTGCCATCTGTGGCTTCAACCGTAAGCTCATTAGGTCTAATAATAAAAGCAAAATCATTATTTAAACTAAGGCTAAAATTATTGGTAATATTATAACGAAATCCAAGTTCGCCACCAAAAAGAAAACCTACATTACTTGCATTTACTTCAGTGCCGCCAATTGATATATTGCCATTTGTAAAAGCAACCCCAAGATAGGTATTATCAGTTACAGTAAAGGCTTTATCATTATTGTTGCCAAAAAAACTAAAGCCAATGGTTAATGGCACAATACTATATCTGCCACCAAATTCGTTACGTGTTCCAGTCAAATAACCAGTTGACAAATTTATACCACCATAACCAAACGCCGCCTTAAAACCAAAAAGAAAATTGGTAGGGCTAGCATCAATCGAATTTATAAAATGATACAAGCCAGCAGATGGGGTAATAGATAGGTTAAAACCATTTTTATTTTTTATACTGGTTTGCGCCTTAGCAACTTGCCCGCCCATCATTACAGAAATAATTGCTGTTGTTAATAAAAGTTTTTTCATGATTTGTCCCTTTTTTATAAAGTTAAGGATTTGTCAGCATCCTTAACCTCGTCCTTTTAATTTTTAATTATAATGCCTGCTGACACAGTTTTTTTTTACTATACCATGATAAAAATTTAAGCAAGCTAAAAAAATATAAAAAACTATATTTTTCTAAACTATTAATGCGTATCTAACAAAGGATTCTTGCCAGCCTTACCTGCTGCCATTAAAAAACGGCGCGGCCCAACATAATGCCCGCCGCAACCAAACCGACCGATCCCAATACCGATAGTAAAATATACAAAATCGCCAAGCCATAATCGCCGCGCAAAAAAAGCAAATAGGTTTCCAAGGAAAAAGCAGAAAATGTCGTGAACCCGCCCAAAACCCCAACCACCAAAAAATAACGCAACATGTCATTCATGGCGCGGTTGCCAGAAAATTTTAAAGCAAAGAATTCGACTATCAAACCAATCAACAACGCCCCCACCCAATTAACCAGCAATGTGCCCCACGGCACATCTTTTAAATTGGCGGGTAAAAACGAAACATGGTTGGTAACCTTCCCCACCATGCTAACCGCGAAAAATCGCGCCACGGCACCCATGCCCCCGCCCACAAACACCAAAAGATAATTCATGGTGGTTCTTTTATCACGCCCCCCGCCCATTTTGCAATTTGAAAAATGCAGGTTGCTTAATACAACTTGGCAAAGCTAGATTGCTATTTTACTCTAGCTTGTGTTATGACGAATTAATATTTGTCGGGGTATAGCTCAGCCTGGTAGAGCACTTGCTTTGGGAGCAAGGGGTCGTAAGTTCGAATCTTGCTACCCCGACCATTTTTATTCAAAATTTTTATGATAAAATTTTTTCCTTTCCATCACGCTGAATCCCCGCCAACAAACATGGCCGCGGTGATGGGTAATTTTGATGGGTTTCACATGGGGCATCAACAGGTAATAAAAAAATTATTAACCACCGTCGCGGCCGATAACATAACGCCGCCACCTGCGCCATGGCTTATTACCTTCGCCCCGCACCCGCGATTGTTTTTTGACAAACAATTAGATAATTTTTTGCTAACCACCACCGAAGAAAAAATAAAACTTGCCCAACATTACGGTTTGCATGGCGTGGTGGTGATAGATTTTGATGAAGCCTTGGCCAATTTATCGGCCGAAGATTTTGTTAAGAAAATTCTTATCGAGCAATTATCTGTTTCCACCCTGTTGGTGGGGAAGGATTTTCGCTTTGGCAAAAAACGCACGGGGGATGTTGCAACCCTTGAACAACATGGCATCAAGAAAGTCATCCCGCTTGATTTAATACAACAAAACAATCATGTTATTTCGTCAAGCATCATTCGTGAAAAAATACAATTGGGCGATGTTGCCACCGCCAAACAATTGTTGGGGCAATATTTTTCGGTGACGGCAAAAATTATCAAGGGCGACCAATGGGGGTGCACCATAGGTTTCCCCACCGCCAATTTGGATCTTGCAGCATTACAAGCCCAAAAAAAGATTTTGCCCGCCATGGGTATTTACGCCCTAACCGCGCAGGTTGCGGGGGACGAAAAAACATATCTAGCATCGGGTTATCACGGCATAAGGGCGGGGCTGGATAAAAAAATGACCGAGCGGCTGGAGGCGCACCTGTTTAACTTCCACGATGATTGCTACGGCAAAAACATCACCCTGTCTTTTCATCAATTCATCCGCGGCGACAAAAAAATAAATAACCTGGAAGAATTAAAAAACCAAATAGCCAGCGACAACGCGGCGATAAAAAAATTGCCTATTGTGGTTTAATAATCCGTTTTTATGCCCTATCGTCATGGTTGCTCCTGGCTTGACATTTACCCACCGTATGCTATGTTAAAAAGAACAAATTAAGAACAATTAATAAGGATTGTAATATATGAATAAATCATCATCGCGCGTTAAATCCACCAACGGGTCCGAAAGTTTTAAAATGTTGGGCCTATGTTCGGTGTGGGCGGTGGGGGGCGCGCTGGCCATCTATTACATTGCCGCGTTATATTATTGGTTTACCGATAAAATCCCCGTCAATTTTGAACAGGCTTTTTATTTTTTGGGAATCGTCTTGCCCGTTTCGGGTTTGGTGCATGTCGGGTCAAAATTTGCCAACCGCGGCTAAGCCTTGGCGCCAGGCTAATTTGCATCGCACTAAGCAGTAAAGAAATAATAATGTCATCGCGATTGCGGTAGCCCTACCCTACCCTGCCGCAACCTCACCACCACTCGCCTAGCCAACATACCGACAAAATAAAAGGACTTGCGGTGCGGCACATATTTTGTTATGGCGGGGCATCATCAACCCCTACCCTTTTTTATGGCGCAAGCCAAAAAAAATGGGATAGGCAGACACAACACACAAGGTCAAATAATTTACGGTGCGATGTGGTTGGCAAAAAACCAACTATTTTGTTCAATGACTTTGGCGGTTTAACCGTAAAGGAGAAAAAAAATGGAAATACCCAGCGTCTCTCTGGAAGACCTGTTCTCGGCTGGCTGTCACTTCGGTCATGCTACCCATCGGTGGAATCCGAAAATGAAACCCTATATTTTTGGCGTGCGTGGCGGCGTGCATATTATCGATCTTGATAAAACTGTCATTGCCATGAACCGCGCCCTGAAGGCTATTTATGACATCACCGCACGTGGTGGCCGTGTTTTATTTGTCGGCACCAAAACACAATCACAAAATGACGTGATGGAGGCCGCCATAAGGTCGGGCCAATATTACGTCAACGCGCGCTGGTTGGGCGGCATGATGACCAATTGGAAAACCATTTCGCAATCGGTGAAACGATTCAAAGATTTAGAAAACAAATTGGCGGGCGACCTTGCTGGTTATACCAAAAAAGAACGCCTCAACATGGAACGCGATGTTGCCAAATTAAGGCAAAACTTGGGCGGTATCAAAGAAATGTATAGCGTGCCCGATATGTTAATCAGCCTTGATACCATCAAGGAAGAAATTGCTATCCAAGAAGCGGTGGTGCTCGGCATACCCGTGGTGGCGATTGTCGATTCCAATTCAAGCCCTGCTGGCGTGACCTATCCCATTCCTGGGAACGATGACGCAACCCGTGCTATCAAACTTTATTGCGATGTTTTTGCCCGCACCATTTTGGCGGGGATTGAAAAATCCATCGCGGCGGGCGGCGGCGATTTGGGCGAACGCGCCGAAGCCACCCAAGAATCAAAAGATGGTGCAAAAAAAGATGGCAAGCAAGCACAGCACCGTGGCGATAAAAAAGATAAGAAAAAAGACGCCAGCGAATCAGAAAAACCATCTGAAGCGCAAATGGTTGCCCCCGTTGAAGAAAAGGCTGACAAGCCTGACGCTGAAGATAATTCAGAAAAATCAACCCCCCGCAACAAGGGTAAAAAAACTCTATCGGTAAAGAAATAATCATGGCCACCCCCGTTACCGCCACCACCGTCAAAAACCTGCGCGAGAAAACTGGCGCGGGCATGCTTGATTGCAAAAAAGCGTTGGACGAATGCGGCGGCGACATTGACCAAGCAACCGATTGGTTGCGTAAAAAAGGCCTAAGCGCGGCGGCAAAAAAATCTGGCCGCGTTGCCGCCGAAGGGTTAGTCGGCATGAAGGTTAATGAAAAAATGACCGAAGCCGTTTTGGTGGAAATCAACGCCGAAACCGACTTTGTGGCGCGTAATGACCTGTTTCAAAAATTGCTTGAATCTTGTTTAACCCTTGCCATGACATCGGGTGGTGATGACGAAAAAATAAAATCTGAATTGACGCCCGCCGTTACCAATTTGATAGCCACGATTGGCGAAAATATAAATTTCCGCCGCGCCAAAAAATTAACCGTCGAACATGGCGCCATTGCCTGTTACATGCACAATGCTTTGCAACCCCATTTGGGAAAAATTGGGGTGTTGGTGGCGTTGGAATCCACGGGCGATAAAAATGCTTTGCAGGCCGTGGGTAAAAAAATTGCCATGCACATTGCCGCGCAAAGCCCGCAATACCTAACCACCGCCGCGGTGCCCGCCAGCGTGGTTGCCCATGAAAAATCAATCTTGACCGAGCAAGCAAAATCATCGGGCAAACCCGACGCGGTGATTGAAAAAATGGTCGCGGGGCGTATTCAAAAATTTTATGAAGAAGTGGTGTTGCTTGAACAAATATTTATTTTTGACAACGAAACAAAAATTACAAAATTGTTAAGCGACGCCGAAGCATCGGTCGGTGCGCCAATTGCTATAAAAGATTTTGTTCTGTTTCGCCTGGGCGAGGGAATTGAAAAAAAACAAGATGATTTTGCCGCTGAGGTAGCGTCGATGGCAAAACAATAGTCAATATAATTCATAATGACCACCCCAACCAAGCCCGACCAATCCAAGCCATGGGATAAATCATGGAAAAGGGTGATGGTCAAATTATCGGGCGAGGCATTGATGGGCAAACAACCATTCGGCATCGATAGCGATGTTTTAATCACCCTGTCCGAAGAAATTGCCACCGTGGTTAATCAAGGTTTTGAAATATGTATGGTGGTGGGCGGCGGTAATATTTTTCGCGGCATGTCATCGGCCAAATTGGGGATTGACCGCACCACGGGCGATTACATGGGTATGTTGGCCACGGTAATGAACGCCCTGGCGTTACAAAATGCGTTGGAAAAAATTGGCACCGCAACGCGGGTTATGTCGGCCCTGCCCATTACTGCGGTGGCCGAAAATTATATTCGCCGCCGCGCATTGCGCCATTTGGAAAAAGGCCGTGTTGTCATATTTGCCGCGGGCACGGGCAACCCATATTTCACCACCGACAGTGCCGCGGCCCTGCGCGCCGCCGAAATGAATTGCGAATTGTTGATGAAGGCGACGAAGGTAGACGGCGTTTATTCCGCCGACCCGATGAAGGATAAAACCGCCACCCGTTATAATAAGTTATCCTTCACCGAGGTTATCGAAAAAAATTATCAAGTGATGGATATCAACGCCGTGGTTTTATGCCGCGACAACCATATACCCATCAGCGTTTTTTCGTTGTTCGAACATGGTCAATTGCTGAATATTTTGACTGGTAAAAATGAACGCCACACCTTGATTAGTTGATGTAATTTTTTTATAGTAACAGCATGATTGATTACAAAACCGCAAACCACAAAATGCAAACCACGCTTGATGTGTTGCAAAAAGAACTGGCGGCGTTACGTTCGGGCCGCGCCAGTGCCACCATGCTCGACCCCATTATGGTCGATGTTTATGGCAGTCGCACCCCGTTGCAACAATGCGCATCGGTTAGTGTGCCCGAAGCACGCCAATTGGCCATTTCGGTTTGGGACCCCAGCAATGTCAAGGCAGTTGAAAAAGCCATCGCCGATTCGGGGCTTGGCCTGAACCCCCAGACCGAGGGCACCATGATAAGGCTGCGCTTGCCCGAATTGACCGAGGAACGCCGATTGGAATTAATAAAAGTTGCCCACAAATATGCCGAAACGGCGAAGGTGGCGATACGCAACCTGCGGCGCGATCATTTGGAATTTATCAAAAAAAATGAAAAAGATAAATTGATTGGTGAAGATGAAGCGCGTCAATTATCTGAAACGGCGCAAAAGCTAACCGATAAATTCACGGCTGAGATTGATAAGATGATAGCCGATAAAGAAAAAGATATTAAACATATTTAATATTATTTTGTCTTTCCTGTCATGGTTAATAACGCGCCCCATAATTTGCCACAGCATATTGCGATTATTATGGACGGCAATGGTCGGTGGGCAACGCGCCGTGGTTTGCCCCGCGAATTAGGCCATGCCGAGGGTGCCAAAGCGTTGGAGCGGGTGGTGAAGGCGGCGTTAGAAAAAAAAATTCCTTTCTTAAGTTTCTACTGCTTCTCGACCGAAAATTGGGCGCGCCCAAAAAAGGAGGTTGACCTGTTGATGAATTTGCTGCGCCAGTATTTAAAAAGAAATTTTAAAGAATTGGTGAAGGACAAAATAAAAATCAAGGTTATTGGCAAAAGGAAAGACTTGCCCGCCGATGTGGTGAAAAGCATTACAAAATTGGAAACCGAAACCATGAACCATGACAATTTGACTTTGGTGCTGGCGATTAATTATGGGGCGCGGAGCGAAATATTACATGCCGTCGAACATATTTTGCAAAAGCAACAACAGGGGTTGTTGAGCGCGGAAATAACCGAACAAACCATCACCGACCACCTGTGGACCGCGGGCATCCCCGAGCCCGATGTTATCGTGCGCAGCAGCGGCGAACATCGGCTTTCCAATTTCTTTTTATGGCAAGGGGCTTACGCCGAATTTATTTTTACCGACCGCCTGTGGCCTGATATAATGGCGGAGGATTTGGATCTGTGGCTGAAGGAATATGAAAAAAGAAAAAGAAGATTCGGCGGGCGCAACGAAGACATCAACCAACAACATACATCATAAAAAAAATGGCAAAAAAAAATTCTATCGCCACCACGGCAAATAAAAAAATGGCAAAGAAAAATTCTGTTGCCAGCGCGGACAATAAAAAAAACCTGCGGCAAAGAATTGTTAGTGGCATCCTGTTGGGTTTGCTAGCCGTGGCATTAATTTTTTTACCACGCTGGTGGCAATTGTTGGCATTGTTGGTGGTGGTTTTTGTTTCGCATCACGAATGGCAAAAATTGGCGCAACGCACCGCGCGGCCTTTCGTTTGGTTTGTGGTGGGGTTTGTTTATATTTTGGCATCCGCCATCGCGGCGATTTTTTTGCTCAACCTGCATACCCTGTGGTTTTTGCAAACCATGCTGATTGTTATTGGCGCCGACACGGGGGCTTATATTTTTGGCAAAATTTGGGGGCGGCATAAAATTGCGCCATCCATTTCGCCTGGCAAAACTTGGGAAGGATTGGTTGGCGGGTTATTGTTTGCCAACCTCATCACGGTGGCTAGTGCTTTTACTTTCCATACTGCGTTGCAAGAAAAAATATGGGGCAGCCTATGTTTGGCGACGCTCATCACTATTTTTGCTTTGTTGGGCGACCTGTTTGAATCATATTTCAAACGGCGCGCGGGGGCGAAGGATTCGGGCAATATCATTCCTGGGCACGGCGGCATCCTTGACCGCATCGATGGGCATTTGATGGCCTTATTGCTGGTCGCCATATTAATTTCGTTACATATTTTTTAAAAAAAATATTCGACGTTGGGTTGGCGGATTAGTGATTTAAGCTTTTTTATTATTTTTAATTATTTCTAGATGGGCTGGGGTTGTTAAGTTATCAAATCATTTCTTCAACTTTTTTAATTGCTCCAAAAATTAAATCTGCAGAATTATGTTTTTTAATTTGTTGCATGCTTAATTTATCTATCTCATCTACAAAATTTTGCTTCATAATATGATCAAAAGAATAGTTAATAGACAAATTCCTTCTTGGTTCTTCAGTACATATTCTATAAAACTCAGCAAAAAAAGAATTCAGTTCAAATTTAGTTACTGACTCGGACAGATCTTTAGACAGAGCACTACTATTAATTTTTTTAATAAAATTATCATAAAAATCATCTTCATTAGATTTGTTATAAACATCTAACATAAACTGATAAAGATGAGATTTATTATCTGAATTTTTTGCAATATAAAACCACATTGATAATTTACTATAATTATTATTTTTCTCCGCATTAAAAATAATATCTTTGATTATAGTTTTTATCTTTCTAAGCTCTACAGAGTGATAATCAAACATAAAAAAAAGACTAATATAAAAAAAATCCTTTTTGTCATGGTTTTCCCCTAGTATTGCAATTACCTCATTCTTTATAAAATTATCTTTGTGTCGCATACCAAGTTTTTGAAAACTACCAATATGATAATCCCTGTCGATAAATTTTTCTAAATAATCTTTGGCGTTAAATTCTGTGCCGTTGGTGTTATAATAACCAGCAATACTTCCCGACAGAATTTGTTTATTTGCAACATAAATAATTTTTACATTTTCTGCGTCAAAATAATGTTTGACCCGTTCAAACAATCGCACCGCAAAATGTGGGTTGCATCTATCCAATTCATCGATAAAAATAACCAATGGCCTATCCTTGGCTTTTGCTTCGAGTATTTCTTTTAATTTCTTTTTGCCTTCGCTTGCTTCTTTTATGGCTAATAATTTTTTTTCAAGAAAGGTTTCTTCTGGCGTTAATAACTCCTTAGTTATTTTTTTGGCTTGGTTTAATCCATTCTTAACCATAGACGCCTGTGGCACAAGTTCAATAGCAAGGTTAATCCCAATTTTAAGCAACGACTTAACAATCTCTTTCATTTTTTCTTTATCAATAGTACCAAGTTCATTTATAATATGTTGCCATATAACCAACAATGGGTCGTCCATCGATTCATGGGCAAAGGCATCGAGCCAAATAACATTTGCTCTTGTTTCAGGTCTTGTATCTTGGGAGTGTTTTATCCTGCTCAGGTAATCGCGCATCGCCCGCGCAAACCATGTTTTGCCCGCGCCCCATTGGCCATCTATCATCATTGTTTGAAAGGGCGATTCTATAAAAAGATCGCTAAGATTCGCCACACTTCGGTGTCTAGCCAACAAATCCTCGGGGAGCGATTCTTCCAAGATTTCAATTTTTACTATTTCGTTCATGATTTATTGTAATCATGATTCGCACCCTATTCAATTATTTTTAGACTAAAAAATATTTTTCTTATTTTTGCTAGCGGTAGCCAGCCTGGTCGCAGGCCCACCGCCCTCAAGCAGCGAAGCGGTAGGGCGAATTTATTGGCAAACTTCGCACACTTCCCCATTGTTGGGGTTGATGGTGGATGCGGGTTTGTCGCCCGTGGTTGGTGCGGTGGCCACCGCGCCGTTGCCCAACATCCCTTCCATCAGGTCGTGGCGTTTTTCGGCGCGCTTGATGGCTTGCGACCGACAATAATAAAGGCTTTTCACGCCCAATTTCCAAGCCAAATAATGGATATTATGCAAATCGCGTTTGTGAATGTCGGGGCGCAAAAACACATTAAGCGATTGCGCCTGGCAAACATAGGGCGTGCGGTCGGCGGCAAAAATAATTAATGTTTCTTGGTTAATTTCATGGGCGGTTTTAAAAACCGATTTTTCCTCGGCACTTAAAAAATCCAAATGTTGCACCGACCCTTCGTTCATGATGATGTTGCTCCACACCTCGGCTTCATTTTTACCTTTGTCTTTTAATATTTTTTCAAGATGTTTGTTGCGCACCGAAAATGACCCGCTTAATGTTTTGTGGGTGAAACTGTTGGCGACAATGGGTTCGATGCCCGGGCTTGAACCGCCCGCGATAATCGAAATGGATGCCGTGGGGGCAATGGCTATCTTGTGCGAAAAACGATCTTTGAAACCAAATTCCGCCGCATCGGGGCATGGGCCACGTTCCGTGCCCAATTTTATCGACGCCCGGTCGGCTTTTTCCTTGATGTCTTTAAAAATTTTCTTGTTATAGGATTTTGCGGTCGCGCTTTCCCATGGAATCATTTTGGATTGCAGAAAACTGTGAAAACCCATGACGCCCAAACCAACCGACCGTTCGCGCATGGCCGAATATTTGGCATTGCCAAAATCGGGCGCGGCATTTTCAATAAAATCTTGCAAGACATTATCCAAAAACCTTAAAACATCCTCGACAATCAATTCGTCATTTTTCCATTCGTCATAGGTTTCCAAATTCAGCGAACTTAAACAACAAACCGCGGTGCGCATTTTGCCCAAATGGTCGATGCCCGTTGGCAAAGTAATTTCAGAACAAAGGTTCGATGTTTTTACCTGTAACCCCGCCAATTTATGATGTTCGGGTTGCGCCCGCCCAATATGGTCAAGGTAAAGAATATAGGGTTCGCCCATTTCCATCCGCGCGGTGAGAAGTTTTATCCACAAATCGCGCGCATTAACCCGATTGATGACTTTGTTATCTTTGGGCGATTTTAAAGCCCATAGGTCATTTTGTTCCACGGCGCGCATGAATTCGTCGCTTATCACCACACCATGGTGCAGGTTGGGCACGCGCCGCACAGGGTCGGCCCCTGTGGTGCGGCGAATTTCGATAAACTCTTCAATCTCGGGGTGCCATATTGGCAAATAAATGGCGGCCGAACCGCGGCGAATAGACCCTTGGGATATTGCATGGGTGATGCTTTCCATCACCTTGATAAATGGCACAATGCCCGATGTTTGCCCCGACAAAGAAACCTGCTCATTCATCGAACGCAAATTGCCCCAATAACTGCCAATGCCGCCGCCGCGCGCCGCCAACCAAACATTTTCATTCCACAGGTCAACAATACCCTTTAGCGAATCGGTTGCTTCGTTAAGGAAGCAAGAAATGGGCAAGCCGCGCTTCGTGCCGCCATTTGATAAAATGGGGGTGGCGGGCATAAACCATAATTTTGACATATAATTATAAAGCCGTTGCGCATGTTCCGAATTGTCAGAATAATACAATGCCACGCGCGCAAACAAATCTTGAAATGTTTCATCGCCAATCAAATAACGATCCTTCAATGTTTCTTTGCCAAAATCGGTAAGCAGGTCGTTGTAAGAATGGTCGATGGTGATGCGGCGACCCTTATCATTTTGGCGCACATTGCCGTCGATAACCTCCGCCCCCAGTGCCAATTCGTCCAAGGCACCGATGGGGGTTTGCATCGCCCCCGCAACCAAATTGGGGTGGCTAGAATATCTTGCTGGTTGGCCCATTTTTTTTTCTGCTTTCTTTTGTTGTTTTTGCTTGCTGTTGATTTTGTTTACATCGAAGTCATTAAAAGCAAGGGTGCTTCTTATAACATCTTTTGAATCTTTTTTCATTAACCCATTGCCCAACTTGCCGTCTGGCAAGGGGTGGTTAAAATTTTCTCCCGCTATTTTGCTCATTTTTTTTCTCCCGTTTTTTAACTCTATTTCTTATTGTATTTTGTCCACTGTATTTTTTTTTATATTTTTTATTTTTATCACAACCAACCCAACGCGCCGCGCATCCCCCATTATCCATCACCATTTGTTATGCAATATTTACACCAAATTATCACAATCTATTGTGTTTTGTCATGCTGACAACACAATACCTTGTAGTCTTATGTCTGTTTGTTGTCGAGTGCAATAAGCAACCTATCAAACTTGACTTTTATCCATAAATTTCTTGGGGATAACCCATCAACATGTATAAAAAATTAAAAATAATATAATGAATAATTATAAGTTGCAAATATAATGGCGACAGCACCATCATATAACAGGCTTGATAAAGGGGCTGTAACCAGCCCACCCAGGCCTAATCGCCTTTATAAATATCTCGGTCCTTGGTTTCGGGAATAAATATCAAACCAATAATGAATGTTATGACGGCAACTATCACGGGGTAAGAAAGCCCGCTATAAACATTACCCGTTTGCGCCACGATGGCAAAACTGATGGTGGGTAATAACCCACCGAACCAGCCATTACCAATATGATAGGGCAAAGACATAGCCGAATAGCGTATACGCGTCGGGAACAATTCCACCAACGCCGCGGCAATCGGGCCATACACCATGGTCACCAACAACACCAAGTAGGTAAGCAACGCCACCAACGCTGGCTTGTTTATTTTATCGGGGTCGGCTTTTTCAGGATAACCCGCGGCCTTCAACGCGCTCACCACCTTGCCTTTGAAATCTTTATCGCGCGCCGCCGCTTCTTCCTTGCTCAAACCCTTGCTGGTATAGGAAGGAATAGTCACATCCCCTACCCTGATAATGGCTGGCGTGCCTGGGGCGGCCTCTTCGCTATCGTAACTAACCGCATTGGCGGCCAGAACCTGCTTGGCTATATCGCAACTGCTGGTAAATTTTATGGTGCCCGTGGGATTAAATTGGAAAGAACATTCCGTCGGGTCGGCCGCCACCGTCACCGCGGCCGATGCTTGCGCCGCCGCCAAATCGGGGTTGCCCGCCACGGTGATGGCTTTAAACACTGGGAAATAAGTCAATGCCGCCAGCAAACAACCCGTCAAGATAATGGGTTTGCGCCCTATACGGTCGGACAAGGCACCAAATATAACGAAGAAAGGCGTGGCAATAAGCAAGGCCACGGCTATCATGATGTTAGCCTCCACCCCCGATATTTTAAGCGATTGGGTTAAGAAGAACAGAGCGTAGAATTGGCCTGTATACCACACCACGGCCTGGCCCGCGGTCATACCAAATAACGCCAACAACACCCATTTCACATTACGCCAGGTGCCAAAGGCTTCGGTCAAGGGGGCTTTCGATGCCCGCCCCTCGGCTTTCATTTTTTTGAAAGCGGGCGATTCGTTCATGCTGAGGCGGATGTAAAAAGAAATAGCCAACAAAACAATCGACAACAAAAATGGCACGCGCCAGCCCCATGCCGCAAAACTTTCTTCGCCCAAATAAGTACGCACCCCCAATATCACCAACAATGATAACATTAATCCGACCGTGGCGGTGGTTTGAATCCACGATGTGAAATAACCACGGCGATGGTTGGGCGCGTGTTCCGCCACATAAACCGCGGCACCGCCATATTCGCCGCCCAGTGCCAAACCTTGCAACATACGCAACCCAATCAAAATAATGGGCGCCGCAACGCCAATGCTGGTATAACTGGGCAATATACCGACCAAAAATGTCGAAAAACCCATGATAATGATGGTTATCAAAAATGTATATTTACGCCCAACCAAATCGCCCAAACGGCCAAACACCAACGCGCCAAATGGCCGCACAATAAAACCCGCGGCAAAGGCCAACAAAGCAAAAATAAAACCCGAAGTCGGATCCAACGCCGAAAAAAATTGCTTGGCGATAATCGCGGCCAAAGACCCATAGAGATAAAAATCATACCATTCAAAAACAGTCCCGACCGAGGAGGCCGCAATGACCTTAACTTCCTCGCGGGTTAGCCGCTTATTAACTGGGCGCGTCGCCGACTTGCCCCCTGATTTGTTGGATTTTTTCATTATTCCCTCTCTCCTCTACCCTTTATTATATAAAAAAATATAACCGTTGCAAGCTTTTTATTTTAAAATCTTAAATTTACAACCGTCATTTCTATAAAAGTCCGCTATTTTTAAAACTATAATGCCCCTGGTCGCTGATAATAAGATG
Organism: Alphaproteobacteria bacterium; assembly: GCA_965262775.1. Classification (GTDB taxonomy): domain Bacteria; phylum Pseudomonadota; class Alphaproteobacteria; order JASGCL01; family JASGCL01; genus JASGCL01. The sequence goes on from CBDHFT010000001.1 coordinate 71,926, forward strand.
GTCATGGAAGCCAACATCCATCGCTGATAAAGCCTCCGCCAATTTACGGGTTTCCGAAATATCGCTGGTCGACGGTTTGTTATTGCCCGATGGATGATTATGGACCAGGATAACATGGCTGGAGCCAACCTCGAGCACGCGTTTGACAATCTCCCTCACATAAAATGGTGCATGGTTGACGGTGCCCTGTTGAATTTTTTCATCCAGCAACAATAAATAACGATGGTTAAGGTGCAGCAAGCGCAATTCTTCATGTTTGGCGCGCGCCATGGTGGCGTAAAGATAATCTAACAATTTTTCCCAACCATTGATAATATGTTTTTCGGCTATCACATCCTGTTTTAACATACGCAACGCCGCCACCCGCACCAATTTTAATAACGTAAGCGAAGAATGGGCGATATGTTGATGCTGGGTGAGGAGGTTGCCATCCGCCGACAACACCCCGCCGATGGTTTTAAATTCGCGCAACAATTCCTTGGCGATGGGTTTGGTATCAATCCGCGGTAAAGAAAAAGTAAGGAGCAATTCCAACATTTCGTAATCAGCCATGCTGGCGCCATCATCTTTTAAAAATCTTTCGCGCAACCTTTGGCGATGGCCGTCATGCCCCTGTTGGGGTTGAACGCTTGGCTGAGCCTTTTTTTCCATATGTTGGTGTCCCCCCTAATTTTTTATTGTTTAAAAATAAATCAATAAGGCGGGTGATGCAAGCCGCCTGGCGATATGGTAAAAATTTCTACCCCGTTATCACCCACCCCAACCGTATGTTCAAATTGCGCCGACAATGATTTATCGCGCGTCACCGCCGTCCACCCGTCTTGCAAAATTTTTACTTCGTGCGTACCCGTGTTAATCATGGGTTCAACGGTGAAAAGCATACCCGCGCGCAGCCCCGCCCCCGTGCCTGGCTTGCCATAATGCAATATGTTGGGTTCGTCATGAAAAACCCGCCCAATACCATGGCCACAAAAATCGCGCACCACGCCGTAGCGATGTTGTTCGGCGATGGTTTGAATGGCATGACCAACATCGCCCAAATATGCGCCATCCTTCACCGCGGCAATGCCCGCCATCATGGCTTGGTAAGTTACATCGGTTAGTTTTTTTGCCTTAAGCGGGACATCGCCCACCCAATACATGCGGCTGGTATCGCCATACCAACCGTCCAAAATAACCGTGACATCGATATTGAGAATATCGCCCGCCAACAAAATTTTTTTTTCGTCAGGAATGCCATGGCACACCACATGATTGACCGAAGTGCAAATGGATTTGGGATAACCCTTGTAATGCAGGGGGGCAGGAATAGCGTCATGCTTGATAATAAAATCATGGGCCAGGCTGTTTAATTTTTCGGTGCTGACGCCAGGCACAACAAACGGCGTTAGATAATCCAACACCGTTGCCGCCAATTGCCCGGCATTTTTCATCGATGAAAATACCGTGCGGTCGTATAATTTGATTTCTCTTTTCATTGTTTCCCTTTTTTTACCAAGTCATGATAAGCCACGCAATCCCCATTAAGCAAAAATAGATAAAAAATTTACCTAGACATTGCCGAAATTTATCTAGCTTAATTTTTTGTCGCGGTTAATTTTTTTAACGCCGATAAATCGGTGAAGCCCGACAGCATAACCCCATTATAAACGAACGACGGTGTGCCTTCGATTTTTAATTTGTTGGCCAATTTGATATTATTTTGTAAAAATTCTTTGGCGCGTTTTTGCTCGGCGGCGCTAACATCCTTGCTTAGCGGGCTTACCTCGTTGCTCAGGGCGCGCAAACTTGCCTGGGTTAGGGGGCGTGGCGCGGTAAAAACCTTTTCATGGAATCGTTGGTAAGCCGCCGCGTCTTGCTTGCCTTTTCCTCCCCCCGACCAATAGGTCAGGAGCGCCATGAAGGCCGCATCAACCGAAACTTGCGATAAAATAGGCAACTCGACCAAGATAATTTTTACATTGTTATCTTCCTTGACCCATTGATGCAATATTGCCAATTGTTGCTGGCAATAGGGGCAATTGTAATCAAAAAATTCTACAATTACTTTTTTACCCTGGGGGTTGCCCAAAAAACCATGGCGTTTGTTGGCAATAATTTTATTATAAATTTCCTTCACCGCGGGGGATTGATTATTAAGAATGTTGTCCGACATATTCTCCGCCGTGTTGCCGCGGGTGGCGGTTTCGCTGCTGGGGGTATTTTGCGGCTTAGCCTGCAGGGTGCGCAAGGCCTCGATAATAATCATCGGATTTTTTTTGAGTTCGGCCTTCAGCATGGTTTGGAAGAGCCCCGCCATCATCAGGTAGCTGACCAAGGCAATAAAAATAACCAGCAACAGCAAACGCCCACCCTGGCGCAGCGCAACACGCATGGAGATAAGCTCCCTGCGCGTGCTTCGTGTATTTTTTGTTGATTGATTCTGTTGCATGAAATTATTTTTAACTAATTTTTTTATATAATATGGCTTGAGTATTTTTATCATTATTTTTTATGGTTGCCTAATGATATTTGCGCCCAGCGAAGACATTTTTTCTTCTAACCCGTCGTAACCCCGGTCCAAATGATAAATACGGCTGACGATTGTTTCGCCCTTGGCCTTTAGCCCCGCAATCACCAACGACATCGAAGCCCGCAGGTCGGTTGCCATAACGGGGGCGGCGCGTAATTGTTCAATGCCTTGGATGGTTGCTATTTTTTCTTTCAACGAAATTTTTGCCCCCAGGCGATTTAATTCGGGCACGTGCATGTAGCGGTTTTCAAAAATTGATTCTTCCATCACCGAAACCCCATCGGCCGTTGCCAACACCGCCATCAATTGCGCTTGCAAATCGGTGGGGAAATCGGGGTAAGGGGCGGTTGCCAAAAATTCCACCGCCTTGGCTTGACCATCCATTTTTATGGTGATGCTGTCGGGGGTGGTCATAATTTGCGCCCCCATGCCCGTCAAGACATTGGTCAGGGCGGTAAGATGTTCGGGGTTGGCATGGTTGATGGTCACTTGCCCACCCGTCGCGGCCACCGCGCATAAAATGGATCCAACCTCTATCCTGTCGGCTATCACCGCGTGGGTTGCGGCGTGTAATTTTTCCACGCCATCAATGGTTATGGTGTCACTGCCCGTGCCCGAAATTTTTGCCCCCATGGCGATGAGCAAATTCCCCAAATCAACAATTTCTGGTTCGCGCGCCGCATTGCGTAAAATTGTTTGCCCCTGGGCCAGGGTTGCCGCCATCATGATATTTTCGGTCGCGCCAACCGACACGAAGGGAAAATCGATGGTGGCACCGTGAAGCCCCGCCGCCCCATCATGGTTGGTGGCTTGGGCGACCACGTAACCATCGACCACTTCTATCTTCGCCCCCATTTTTTCCAAACCCTTGATATGCAAATCGACGGGTCGCGCCCCAATGGCGCAACCGCCAGGCAACGAAACCGAGGCCCGCCCCGTGCGCGCCAACAATGGCCCCAAGACAAAGATAGAGGCACGCATTTTCCGCACCACGTCATAGGGGGCAAAGGGCCTGGCAATATGGCGGGCGGTTAAATTTAAAATTCGGTTGCGGGTAAAATTGCTGGTGTCGATAATAACGCCCATCATCGACAACATACGCGCCATGGTTTCCATGTCGGCCAGGGCGGAAACATTGGTCAGGGTTACCGTATCGGCGGTTAAAACCGACGCCACCATTTCGGGCAGGGCGGCATTCTTACTGCCCATAGCGGCAACCGTGCCCATCAGCGGTTTACCATCAAGCCCCTGGATAAAAAGCCGTTCCATGCCCCGCCCCTTATGAGGGTTCAAAACAGAAAAATCGAGCGGCGCAGGTTTTTTGGAAAAATCGGGGGCAATTATATTCATGGGATATTATGGCAATAGATTACAACGGTGGACTATAATTAATATTGAGCAGGGGCAAACAGGGATGAACAGCACGGGCGGATAAATAACGGTGGATAACAAGGGTGAATAAGCAAGGGCGGATAATAACGGTGGATTAAAAAGGGCGGATAAATAACGGTGGATAAATAACGGTGGATAACAAGGGCGGATAAATAACGGTGGATAACAAGGGTGAATAAGCAAGGGCGGATAATAACGGTGGATTAAAAAGGGCGGATAAATAACGGTGGATAACAACCGCCAACCCCTATCACAATTACATTCAAAAAACTAGGCTTCGCCTAGGGCCAGGCTTGGGGGGGGCGTTGGGGAGTTCGCCTCCCTTCTCGCTAACAATTTTTACAATCATAAAGGGAATAAAAGCCAATATTATTTTATTGACAATTAAATCTTGTTTTTATAATAACAATTATAAATAGTTTACAATGAATAAGGGATAAAATTATTAAAATCTATGTTAATATTTAGGAATATCAAAGGACGCAATGTTCCATTGATTCGCGCTAGGAATCAAAGGGTTTACAACCATCAAATTAGCTTTTGGGATAAACAGGCTTGTTTATGGGAATGCTTTCGCATAAGCCACCGAATGGTTAGACGACCAATCATAATGGTTATGGTTATATATTTTGCAAAGTTCAATGCCAACCAGAAAGCTTCATATCGAACAGGCAGCCCAGAAAACGCTTACCGTAATATACCGAATTATAACCATGGCGCAATAAACCTCACCACTAAGGAAAATCAAATTCTGGAAAAAGTGGAGACTTTGTTAAAATCAAAATACGACAATATCTGTAATGATACGAAATATGAGCCCTCATAAAAAAATAGTTAATGACCAGTTGATAAATTTGCAGAATAATTATCGCAAGAACGACAATTCAGCAATTTAAAACAAGATAAAGAATTTAGATATAAATGACCTACGCAGTGCGATTGATGATGTTAACACCAGTTATGGAGAGTTATGCAAATTTAGAAATGATCACGAAATTATAAAAGAAAAAAACTATACTAGTTTGGGTAACAGAATATTTTTCATTTCGCTGTTTATAATTCTTTTCGTAATCGAATTTGGCATTTCTAACAGAAATGCTGGTCAGTATATTATAGGCGGGCTTGCCACCTTAACAGCAAACCTCGTTTTTGTTTCGCTGATCTTACCTCTATTATCTTTTTCCGCAACCAAATATTTTATTTATTGGCTGAACAGTGATATTAATAATGAAGGAAGACGTGGTAGATTTTTGTTTATAGGTTGCGCTTGCCTTGCTCTTCTAATAATACTTACTGTTTTTGGTGTCAGTTTTATCTTCAACAGTACTGATTTAGAAAATCCAAATGAAATATTTATAAAGTTTCGCCCCACTTTTATTATTTGGCTAATTGGTATAATTATTATGTTTATTAAGGCCTTACACGGATATTCTGTGTACGGGCATTTTGGGGCACATATCTCTTTTTATCCTGGCTCTTTATTGAGCGTTAACGCCGCCCAAAAAGGTAAAAATAATTCTGGGCAAAAAACATCAACCAAGACATCCTATAATGGGTTAGTGAAATTATTAAAAACCAAATTGGACGAGATTAATGATATTAATAAAAAATTTATTGTAACAAATCATAACAAATTAAAAGAGCTAAAAGAGATAGGCGAAGATATGCGCACCAACATGAATAACATTGTGGCCGTGCAAGCAAACTTTTATAAATCTCTAATAGGGTTAGAAAAATCTCAGTTAGAATTTTTAAAAACATACGCAATGAGCAACCAACAACATAATCAAAATAAAAATATATTAAAACGCCTGCCCTTGCTATTAAAAAAAAGCGATTGTTTTAATCTAGAATATTTTAAAAGAAAGGACGATAGTCAAGAGTATAAAGATTATGAAAAATACCAACTTGCTTTGCGCAAAAATAAATGGGCGACTAAAGATCCTATTTATAGAGCTTTTGAACAAAAATTATTGCAAGAACAAAAAAATTACAACAAGCATGTTTCTGAGAAATTATTATCAATCAAAAAAATGTTACAAGATGGGATAGTAGTGCCATCCTTTGGTAAACAAAAACATGACTTTAAAAGTCCGCTGAATGATAAGCGGGAGTTCGCGCCATTGATAAAATCGCTCGAAATAGCACGGCATGAGTTTACTAATTAAAAAAATTTATTATGTTTTATTTTTTACAATATTTTTTATCAATTGATAGTTCTATCTTTCTAACAGAAAAATTTTACGAATATTTTTTCTTTTGGTTGGCTGGTTATTGTTATATTAACCGCGGTTATTACTTTTATTCTTTATAAATATTTTAATTTCAATTTCCTAATAGCGCTTGTTGCAGCTGGGATAATCGTTTTAATAATAAAATCTGCTCTATGGTTTACTGGCGTTGGAAGCGCAACCAAAACCTGCTCTACCATTGATGACCTTGATCAAAATCCAAAGCATATTGTTTTATTGGATCAAACCACGCGCTTTACGGACAGGCAAAAAGAGAAAATACAAAAGATATTAGATAAATTATTGCAAAGCACTCCTGATTGCTCGGCATTGTTATTATATTCATTAAAAAATAATGGACAGAATTTTAAACCTGAATTCCCGCCAATTGTTCGTCCAGCTTCTAAAAATGAAGATAACGCCTCACAAAAGGAACTAGCCAAAAGTTTAAAGATATTTCAAGAAAAGCAACAAGAATGGAAGGCTAGAATACCTGCTTTACTAAGCTCGCCTGAATCTCCTAACTCATTCATCTTGGAAACAATAGATTATATTGCTAATCAAGAATTTGATTCCTCGCCTATTAAGCAGCAATTCACCGTATTTACGGATGGGATACAGTTCTCCCCTGTTTTAGATTTTTATCACAAAAAAGATTCTATCCCTAGCTTTGAGGAATTCCTGGAAAGTTCTGCAGGCGAAAAATTTCAAGCTAAAGAAGGCAAACCTTTAAAAAATACTCACATAGTTATTTATTTTATAAAACAAGAAAATATTAACAATGAAGAGTTTGCAATGCTTAAAAAATTCTGGCAACATTATTTTTATATTCTAGGCGCGGATTGGGTAGAAATAAAAGCTAAAATTTAGACGGAAAGAAGCCCTCGAAATCGTCGAGCCCTTTTTATTGCCTGAATAATTGTGCCGCGCCGCTACCCCCCCCCCTACCCGTCATTCCCTGGCATCGGTGGATTCGCAAAAAAACATTTAGCTATCTTTAAACAAAAATAAAGCAAGGCAGTAACCTGATAGCAACCCACGCCGTCCAGGGAATGGTTTCCCGATAGCCCTTACGGGCTTCGGGAATGACGAGAAGGGAGAGAAAAAGCGTCTGAGAAAAAACCGCGCCGCGCCGCTTACCCCCCTACCCGTCATTCCTAAAATTTTGCCTTGGTAAAATTATCAGCCGCCCTCAAACAGCGAAGCGGTAGGGCGAATAAATTGTCATTCCCTGGCATCGGTCGATTCGCAAAAAAACATTTAGCTATCTTTAATCAAAAACAAAGCAAGGCAATAACCTGATAGCGGCCCACGCCGTCCAGGGAATGGTTTCCCGATAGCCCTTACGGGCTTCGGGAATGACGAGAAGGGAGAGAAGAAGCCTCTGAGAAAAAACCGCGCCACCCCCTCCCCTTGCTTTAAGCCGCCGCCGCGGACGAAAATGAAGGAGCCTCAACCGCTATAATTTCCGCGGTGGGCTCGCCAGCAAAGTTTCTTACTTAAAAAAAAATCATAAGGATAAAAGCGAATTAACGAACCCCCCTACAAAATATCGCGCGCGCTAACGCTTGCTCGTATTTTGTCTGTCCCCCCTTGCTAAAGCAATGGGGGCATTGGTGTCATTTCTTGAATCTACTTATGACTGGGCATAGAGAAAACAACCCGCACTCAACCGCCCAAATCAATGATTTTTCATAAAGCCCAATTGCATTAAAGCAAAAAAGAGATTGCAACTTAGGGAAAAAATCAGTATACGTAGATTGTAGTCAAGCGCTGGGTTTATCCCGAGTCTGTCAATACTTTTGCAGGCAGTCATAAAATATATGATGGCACAGGGATCCAGGGGGCTACAAATTATTATATCATATCCCTATCTAATTGGTTGCCCCTATATAATAGGCCTTCTGTCACCCATGAGCCATGAGAAAAATTCTCTTTGCCCTTCGCTTAAATAACCGCTCATTTTAGCCAAATCAGGAAGAATTTTCATCCCCGCATCAGAAAGTCTGCCTGCTTCATCGCGAATAAACAGGGGTAAAATAGTTTTAAAATATTTTTCTTCACAATTGCCGTAAGGGTCTCTCTCAACCGCGCGTGCGGTAGCGGTTGCTATAACATCAACCAATTGCAACCCCGCGCTACTCCTATGATCTAATGCCTCAATTTCTTGTGGATTAAAACATTGCCAATAAATATTTGGCGCAGAGGGTGCCTGTTTTCCTTTAAAAATTTCTAAATGAGCGACAAATTCATTATAATTCATCGTGCCACGGCGAGAAAAAATTATTTTCAGAGGATGCAAATTTTCCGCATAACAATAACCACTTACCATTTCTAATAAATGACTACACAGATACCAATAAAGGGTATTTTTTTTATTAAACCCTTTAGACACATCAATCGTCTTTTTGTTAGATATTACCGAAATCGCCTTAACGGGAAGGCGAGCAAGTGTATTAGCAACTGAAACCTTCTGTTCATGCCTTAAATCAGAAAAATGTAAATTTTGTCGCTCCCTTTTTTGGCTAATATTATTCATAATTTGATTACGCCAAGATGGAATATTTTTTTCTTCGCTAGCCTTTACTATAAGGGCAGATAGCACCAAAAAATGCGAAGCCCCGCCGCCCCCATCTATTTTCTTTGTATAGTCTCTAAATTTTCTGATACCGTCATCACCCGACTCGTCAACATAGACGAAGGCTTTATAATGACCCATCCCTTTAGTCAATTATGCCGCCCCTACTTATGACTGGGCATAGAGAAAACCGCGCCTTCTTTTATGCCGCTGGGCCAGCGGGCGGAAACGGTTTTCATTTTGGTGAAGAACACCACGCTTTCGGGGCCATACATTTGGGTGTCGCCAAATTTTGAACGTTTCGACCCGCCAAAATGGTGGAAAGAAACGGGCACGGGAATGGGAACATTAACGCCAATCATACCAACGTCGACCCTGTCCATAAAACTTTTTGCGGTGTCGCCGTCGCGCGTGAAAATGGCGACGCCATTACCATATTCGTGGTTGTTGATAACACTGACAGCCTTGTCAAAATCGACGGGCGCCATCACCGACAACACGGGGCCAAAAATTTCGGTTTTGTGAACCTCCATCCCTTCCACCACATTATCCAATAATGTACCGCCAACCCAAAAACCATTTTCATAACCTTGCAATGTTTTACCACGGCCATCAACCACCAAACCCGCGCCTTCGCTTTTGCCCTTGGCAATTAATCCTTCCACCCGTTCTTTGGCTTTGCGGGTTATCAACGGGTTAATTTCGGCCTTGGGGTCGTTGTAAGGGCCAATTTTTAATTCTTCGACCTTCGGCTTCAAACGTTTTACCAATTCTTCCGCCGTTGCCTTGCCCACGGGCACCGCAACCGATATCGCCATGCAACGTTCGCCCGCCGAACCATAACCCGCGCCAATCAACGCATCGACCGCTTGGTCCATATTCGCGTCGGGCATAATCACCAAATGGTTTTTCGCACCCGTGAAGGCCTGGACCCGTTTGTTATGTTTGCAACCCGTTTGATAAACATATTCCCCCACCGCGGTGGAACCAACAAAAGAAATGGCAGGCACGTCAGGGTGGGTGAGTAAACTATCCACCGCCTCTTTATCGCCAATCACCGTGTTCCACACGCCGTCGGGCAAACCCGCCATTTGCCACAATTCGGCCAATTTCAACGCCGCCGAAGGATCGGTTTCAGAACATTTGTTGATGTAGGCATTACCGCAAGCCACGGCCATGGCGCCCATCCATAATGGCACCATGACAGGAAAATTAAATGGCGAAATACCCGCCACCACGCCAATGGGTTCGCGAAAAGAAAAAACGTCAATATTACCGCCGATGTTGGGGCTATAGGCCCCCTTGATAGTGTTGGGAATACCCGCGGCAAATTCAACCACGTCAATCGCGCGGGCAATTTCGCCCATGGCGTCGGGAATGGTTTTGCCATGTTCCAACCCCGTCAATTCGGCCAATTCGCCCTTATGCTTCACCATCAATTCGCGCATGTTAAAAATAATGCTGGAGCGTTTTGGCGACGCCGTGGCGCCCCATTCGCGCGCCATTTTTTTGGAAATTTTTACAATATCGTCAATTTCGGCTTTTGAAGCATAGGGGGCTTTTGCCTGCACCTCCCCCGTGGCGGGGTTAAAAACATCGCCAAATCGGCCAGATGTTCCCGCGGTTTTTTTACCGTTGATAAAATGATATAATTCTTTAACGCCGTTTTTTGTCATCGCTTCTTTCCCCATTTTTTTTATAATATTATATTTTTTGTTTTTATATCCGCACGCTTGTATTGAAGCGACTATTCGCAAGCTATCACAAGGTGTTTTATTTTTCAAGCAAAAATCGCGTGCAAATATAAAATAAACAGCTTCCTAAAATCACTTGCGCCCGTTTATAGAATCGTTGCATAGCATGTTAATGGGGCTTTACCCGTTGAGCAAAAAACATGAACAAACAAATCAATCAACCCAAATTTATATTCATGACGGGGGGCGTGGTGTCCTCGCTCGGCAAGGGTTTGGCGGGCTCCGCCATTGGTGCATTGTTACAGGCGCGGGGTTACAGGGTTCGGTTGCGGAAATTAGACCCCTACCTTAATGTTGACCCTGGCACCATGAATCCATACCAACATGGCGAATGTTTTGTCACCGACGACGGTGCCGAAACCGACCTTGACCTGGGGCATTATGAACGTTTCACAGGGCGGCCGTCGCGCAAACATGACAACATAACCACGGGGCAAATTTACAGCCGCGTGTTGGCGCGCGAACGGCGCGGTGATTATTTGGGCGGCACGGTTCAGGTTATTCCCCATGTCACCGACGAAATAAAAGACTTCATAACCCAAGACAACGACGACGCCGATTTTATCATTGCCGAAATTGGCGGCACGGTGGGCGACATGGAATCATTACCGTTTTTAGAAGCCATTCGCCAATTGGCGCAGGATGTTGGGCGGCAACGTTGCGCCTTTGTGCATTTGACTTTGTTGCCTTATATTACCTCCGCCGGGGAATTAAAAACCAAACCCACCCAACATTCGGTGAAGGAATTGTTGAATGTTGGTATCCAGGCCGATTTTTTATTATGCCGTTCGGAACGCGACATCAGCATCGAGCAGATTAAAAAAATTGCTTTGTTTTGCAACCTGCCTGTTAATCGGGTTTTTCCCGCGCTGGATGTTGATACCATCTATGCTTTGCCTTTAAGTTTTTATCACAGCAAGTTGGACGAAGAAATTTTAAATTATTTTAACTTAGCCGCCGACAACAATAACAAATTAAAAAACTTTACCGCCCCCAGTTTAAGCGATTGGCAAAAGGTGGTTGACAATATCCGCAACCCCGAAGACACCGTTACCATTGCCATTGTCGGCAAATATATTGTTTTGCCCGACGCTTATAAATCGTTGATTGAAGCCCTGACCCATGGCGGGATTGGCAATCGGGTAAAGATTGCTATCAATTGGGTGGATGCTGAAAATATTGACGAACATAATGTTGCGCAAATGTTGGGGCTTAGCCACGGGATTATTGTGCCTGGCGGTTTTGGTTTGCGCGGGGTGGCGGGGAAAATGCTGGCTATCCAATATGCGCGCACCCAAAAAATTCCATTTTTTGGTATTTGTTTTGGCATGCAATTGGCGGTGTTGGAATCGTTACAAAATATTGGCAACGATAAAAAAGCAACATCAAGCGAATTTGCCCAAACCGATAACCCCGCCATTGGTTTGTTGACCGAATGGCAAACCGACAAGGGGGCGGTTAAACAATCGCACGAAAACATGGGCGGCACCATGCGATTGGGCAGTTACCCCGCGGTGTTAGAAAAAAATTCACTGGTGGCAAAAATTTATGACGGCATCAATATCAACGAACGCCATCGCCACCGTTACGAGGTCAATAAAAATTATTGCGAAGCATTGGAAAAAACGGGTATCGCCATTTCGGGTTGGTCGCAAGACAAACAATTGCCAGAAATTGTGGAGCGCACCAATTTCCCCGAATATCACCCATGGTTTATTGGCGTGCAATTTCACCCCGAATTAAAATCGCGACCATTCCTGCCGCACCCATTGTTTTTAAGTTTTATCGCCGCGGCGGTTAAACAATTGCGATTGGTATAAAACCTACCTTAATGAAATATGATTAAAGGCTGGTTTGCCTGGCTGGCCTGGTGCCGCCTGGCCGCCACCACCACTGGCGGGTTGGTTGGCCATTTGATTGCCTGGCTGGTTTGCGGGCATCATGGCGGGTCGCGCCCCGCCCATTTGTCCACCCCCCAGCATTTGGCCTAAGGCCTGGGCCATGGCCCCACCCATTGCGCCGCCCATCGCACCACCTGGCATTCCTGGCGCCATTTTTTGCCCAGGGTTATTTTGCTGTTGAAGGTAAAGCGGTAAAAGTTTTTCGGTTTCGGCATGGTTAACAACCTTGCCATCGCCCATCACCACCATCATGTCGGCGACCGATAATAATTTTGTATTGTGGGTGATAAAAATAACGGTGCGCCCCGCCTGCTTCAGGGCGGTAATGGCGGATAGCAAGGCAACCTCGCCCGCGGCATCCAAATTAGAATTGGGCTCATCCATCACGATAACCGCGGGGTCGGCGTAAAGCGCGCGCGCCAGGGCAATTTTTTGCCTTTGCCCCGCCGACAATTTGGCACCATCGATACCAATATTTGTTTCATAATTTTTTTCCAGGCGCATGATAATATCGTGGCATGTTGCCAATTCGGCCATGGCCACCACGCGGTCCATGTCGGGCGGTTCAAACCGCGATATATTTTCCGCCACCGACCCTTCGAACAATTCGACGGTTTGCGGAACATAACCAATGAATTGCGGACGGTCGTTGGGGTTAAGACTGTTGATGTCCGCGCCGTCTATCCGCACGAAACCGCGCATGGGTCGCCACACCCCGCATAAAAATTGAGCAAAGGTGGTTTTGCCCGCACCCGACGGCCCAACAATGGCGGTTACCGTGCCTGGCGCAAATTGGGCGTTGATGCCTTGTAAAATGGGTCGGGTCGCGCCTGGCGGGTTGCCTACCAATTCTTCGACCGAGACAATTCCCTTCGGCCGTGGCAAGCGCAATTCGTTTTCGATGCTGGGCGGAAATTGGCTAAGCATGGTGCTAAGGCGCAGGTAAGAAAAACGCGCGGTGGAGAATGACCGCCAGCCACCGATAGCCATGTCAACGGGTTGCAACACCTTACCCACGATGATGGAGCAGGCAATAATAAGCCCAGGACTTAATTGGTCGGTTAGCACCAAATAACTTGCCAACCCCAAAACCAGCGATTGCAACAATTGGCGTAACGACCGCGATAGGGTAGAAAGGGTGGAAACCGTGTCTTGAGCCTTGGTCATCAAATTAACGGTTGGTTCATAACTTTCGCGCCATTTTGCTTGCAGGCGACGCATCATGCCCATGGATTGCAACACATCGGTATTCCTCAAGGATGTTTCGATAAATTGTGATGCTTGGTTGGCATAGGTCGCCGAATCACGAAATGGCGCTTTGGAGGCAACCTCGGTCATGACCGCCAAAATAAAAACCAACACCATACCGACCAAGGCAAACATACCCATGACGGTATTGATATAAAACAAAATAGCCAAGAACATAAAAGCCCAGGGCGTATCGTAAATAACAAAGATGAGGGGCGAGGTGATAAACATCCTAACCTGCTCCATGTCGCGCACCGCGCCACTGCCCACGGGGCGATTGCGCATCAGGTTATTCAAAAACGCCGATTCAAAAACGCTGTCTTGCATGGCGAAGTTGATGTAGGCGCCTATCCGCCCCATGATACGCAAACGGTTTGCTTCCAATATCGATTGAAAAATCATCAAAAAAATGGCTATCCCCGTCATGGAAATAAGGGTGTTGGTGTTGGCCGAACCCAAAACCCGATTATAAATTTGCATCATGAATATCGGCGGCACCAACATCAGGATATTAATAAACACCGAAAAGAATCCAATGATAATAAGCGTCGAGCGGTAATAACCTATCAATTGTCTTATGGGGTCGCGCTTCCACTGCACGGCTTGGCGAATATGTTTGGCGGATAAAACAAATGTTCCGTCGCTGTTGATCTCGGGGCGTGGGTTTTTATTGAAAAAAACTTCTTTGATAAATTGCCACAGGGACTGCACTTCGCCCTGCACCCCGCCTTGCTTAGCAGGTTGGTTTGGTCTTGGGTTGCGCCCCTGACGCCGTGGTTGGTGGCTACGCTGTGCCATCTCGACATCAATCCCTTGGTTTTGCATACTCGTCATTTTGCCGCCCATTTGCTCCATGGCTTCACCCACCGCCTGCTGCATGGTTTTATCAACCACCTGCCGTGCTGGTTGGCCAGGTATGTTATTGGGAATAGCATTTGGTCTGGACATGGGTCTGGGGCGTCCATTGACGGGTCGGTTGCCAGGATGATTCATTGGACGATTCATGGGACGATTCATGGGGCCGTTCATGGGGCGCGGCCTGGCATTCATCGGGCGGGCTTGTGGGTTGGGTCCCTGATTGGGTCTTGGCGCAGCATTGCGTTGTGGCCCCCCATTGCGTTGCCCATTAGGTGCGCGCATGGGCGGTCTTGCGCGTCCAGCTTGTCCTTGCGGTGGTCGGTTATTATGTGGGGGGATGTCCATGGTGTCCTAAAAAAAAGCTCTATCCTAGCTCGGTGCGAATTTGCTTCGCCCGTTAACCATATAAATAAGGCTTTTACAAATAAATTGCAACGGGGGAAAAAATTTTAAATTCTAGCATATTGACTGCCGTATCAAATTAAACTACAGTGCCAGTATGTTAGGGACTAATCTTGATGCCACTTTTAAAGGTTTAATTACAGCAAGGCTAGAAGAATTAGAAAAGCATCTTAAGGCTGATTGCATTTTTTATTACGGTCCAATTTATTTAGGGATAAATTTTGATGCTATATTTAAAGATTTTATAGAAAGGATAGCTGAAGAAAAAAATATAATAAAAAAATTTGCATTTTTCTAAACACTCCTGGAGGTAGTGTTGAAACGGTAGAAAAAATGGTTCGAATTATAAGGCATCACTATACAGATGTTTCTTTTATAGTGCCCAATCAAGCCATGTCTGCTGGAACTATATTCTGCATGTCAGGAAATAGAATTTATATGGATTATGCTTCTTCATTAGGCCCTATTGACCCTCAAGTTCCAAATAAAGAAGGAATGTATGTGCCTGCCTTAGGTTATTTAGATGAGGTAGATGCTATGATTGAAAAAAGCAAAAACAAAAATTTAAGCAATGCAGAATTTGCAATGTTACAAAGTCAAGATTTAGCAACATTAAATAGATACAAACAAGCAAGAGAATTAACCATAACACTTCTAAAGGAATGGCTAGCAAAATATAAATTTTCAAAATGGCAAACCCATAGAACTAACCCAACAAAGAAAGGCAAGCCAGTAACAAATCAGGAAAAAAAAGAAAGGGCAAAAGAGATTGCAGAAAAGTTAAGTGATAATAAATTATGGCACTCTCATGCACGAATGATTGATAGCAAAATGTTAAAAGAGCATTTAAAGTTAGAAATAGAAGACTATTCAAACGACAGTGACTTAAAAGAATTGATTAGACAATATAATGACATACTGCTAGAATACATAAAAGATAAAAATATGAATATATTTTTACACCATAGGAAATATTTTTAGAAAATCATGCAGAATAAATCAGATAAAAAATTATCATTAGAAGAAGAGTTAAAGCAAATTGCCGAAAAATTTGTTAACGACCCTGACTTTAATGAATTAAGTGAATTTTATAAGGAAATGAAAGAAAAGAATCTTGTAAAAGAGCCATCTTTCAACTTGCCTATTATAAAATCAATGAATATAAAATTGTTTTAATTTACACTCCCGCCACCAGCATTTTTTTGATTTCACCAATGGCCTTGGCGGGGTTTAACCCCTTAGGACAGGCCGAGGTGCAATTCATGATGGTGTGGCAACGGTAAACCTTAAACGCGCCCTGCAATTGCGCCAACCGTTCTTTTTTTGCATGGTCGCGGCTGTCGGATAAAAAACGATAGGCCTGCAACAAAATGGCGGGGCCAAGATATTCTTCCGATTTGCCTTCCTTATCACCATTCCACCAATAACTGGGGCAGGATGTGGCGCAAGCAAAACACAAAATACATTCCACCAAACCATCCAATTTTTCGCGTTGCGCGGGGGTTTGCAATGATTCGCGTTTGCCCGTGTGGTAATTATCGGTTTTATTTTTATTGTTGCCCGCTGGCGATATTTTTTTATCGCCCTCATCATTTCTTTTTAACCATGGTTCGATAGATTGCAATTGGCGATAGGGAGTCGAAAGGTCGGGAACCAAATCCTTCACCACGGGCAAATGGGGCAGTGGCGCGATGGTGATGGTATCGCCCATGTCTTTGTCGGCCAATGATTTGGTGCAAGCCAAACCGTTTTTGCCATTGATGTTCATGGCGCAGGAACCACAAATCCCCTCGCGACAAGAACGGCGAAAACTCAAAGATGAATCAATCGTATTTTTAATAGCCAGCAAACTATCCAGCACCATACTGCCCGCCGTTTTTTTATCAAGGGTGAATTCCTCCCAATAGGGTTTGGCATCGTGGGCGGGGTCGTAACGATAGACGCGAATTTTTTTGTTGGCGGTTTCTTTGCTCATCTCTTTCATTTTAATCCTTTTGTTGGCTGGTTGCAACTTGCTTTATTTTTTCTACATCGGTTTAATAAATTCTGGCCTTGGGTGGGATTGACTTTACCTCTTTGGTGGCAAAGGAAACGGGGCGATAAGAAAAATTTATTTTGCCCGCCATGAATTCACCTGGCTCAATCCCCGCCGCGGTGGGAAAGGCCGCATGGGTATGAACCAACCATTTGTCATCGTCACGATTTTTAAAATCTTCCCGCGCGTGGGCGCCACGCGATTCTTCACGCGCCAGGGCACCGCCCATGGTAACAATCGCCATACCAAGCAAGTTATAAAATTCGTAGGTTTCTGCCAAATCGCTGTTCCAGATTAATCCTGTATCTTTAAGAATCAAACCAACGCTGTCGCTGGCAAGGGTTTGCAATTTTTTTAAACCCGTTTGCAAATGTTCGGCATCACGAAACACGCCGCAATATTCTTGCATGGTGCGTTGCATGGTATCGCGCGCCATGGCGGTGGTCATGCCACTGCCGTTGGCACCAAACCGCACGCTGTCGAACCTATCCAACAATTGTTCGCCATTGTCGTCGCCGTCATCCACCCTGCCGCCTTCCTTGATAGATTTTTTAATTTTGCTACGGCAATTCATCGCCACCGCACGACCAAACACCACCAAGTCAAGCAGGCTGTTGGAGCCCAAACGGTTGGCGCCATGCACCGAAACGCAAGCCCCCTCGCCCGCCGCCATCAATCCTTCCACCACGTAACTATTGCCTTTTTTATTAACCTGCACCACCTCCCCCTTAATATTGGTGGGAATGCCGCCCATGTTGTAATGGCAAGTTGGAATAACGGGTATGGGGTCGCGCGTTACATCTAACCCCGTGAAGGTTTTTACCGTTTCGGCAATGCCTGGCAATTTTTCATGGATGGTTTGGGCGGGCAAGTGCATCAAGCATAAATGGGCATGGTCTTTGTTTGGTCCGATACCGCGCCCTTCCCTTACCTCCATCGCGATGGCGCGGCTAACCACATCGCGCGACGCCAGGTCCTTCACATGGGGGGCATATTTTGCCATGAATTTTTCCCCTTCGCTGTTGATAAGGTAACCCCCCTCGCCGCGCGCCCCTTCGGTTATTAAACAACCCACACCATAAAGTCCCGTCGGGTGGAATTGAACAAATTCCATATCTTCCAATTGCAAGCCCGCCCGCAACACCATGCCGCCACCGTCGCCCGTGCAAGTATGGGCGGAGGTTGAACTGAAATAAGCACGGCCATAGCCGCCCGTTGCCAAAACAGTTTGATGACCATAGAAACGATGAATCTTGCCATCCGCCAAATTCCACGCCAAGACACCCAAAATTTTTGTTTCACCGCCCGATGATTGGGTAAGCAAATCCAGCGCGACATATTCGACAAAAAATTCCGCTTTGGCTTTCAAGGATTGTTGGTAAAGCGTGTGCAACATGGCATGCCCCGTGCGGTCGGCCGCGGCGCAGGTTCGAATGGCGGGCGGCCCATCGCCAAATTTTGTTGTCATGCCGCCGAACGGCCGTTGATAAATTTTACCTGCGGCGTTGCGACTAAACGGCAGGCCGTAGGTTTCCAATTCGATAACCGCGGGGATAGCCTCGCGCGTCATGTATTCTATGGCATCTTGGTCCCCCAACCAATCGCTGCCCTTCACCGTGTCGTAAAAATGCCATTGCCAGTCGTCGGCTGCTTCGTTGCCCAATGCGGCGGAAATGCCACCCTGGGCCGCGACGGTATGGCTGCGGGTTGGGAATACCTTGCTAATCACCGCGGTTTTTAAATCAGCCGCCGCCAAACCCAATGTCGCGCGCAGGCCCGCCCCGCCCGACCCAACCACCACCACGTCATAATGATGGTCAACGATGTCATAACCCTTCGTCATGATACTGGCCCCCGATAAAGATAATAAGCCAACAGCAGGGTTAAAATTTTAAGCAACCAAGCAACCAAGATATTAAAAAAAATGGCGGCGGGTTGCGCCCTGGCACCATGAACATAATCTTCGATAATCACCATCAAACCCAACTTGCCATGGTCAAAAATAAGCCAGAATAAAACCGCCACCGCCACCACCAATTTGTTACCCGCAAGGTCGACCACGGCGGGCAAGGTAAAATCGTGATGCAGCAAATAAACCAGCAGGTAGGCCAACAAGGCAATAATCAACATGGCGGTCAACCGTTGCCCCAGCCAATCACGGGTTGGTTTATTGGTTTTTGAAAAAAAATAAGCCATGGTGCCTTATCCCTTCATTTTAAAAAATACAAATAAGGTAATAAAAAAAGATAACAGCAGGCAAGCCCAGGCCGTGAAGCGTGCCACGTTAATATTATAGCCCAAACCTACATCCCAAAAAAAATGCCTGACGCCGTTCAGCCCATGCAAGGCCAAGGCAAATATGACGGGTGCAAAAATAATATAAGCAAATTTTTTTATTATTTCTAAAACGGCGCCGCTTAATATCATAACATGGAACAACAGCTGGCTGGTCGCGACCAAGACAATCAAAACCGCCACCCCCCACAAAAAAACCCCCGTGAAGCGATGCAGGATGGATAGTAACATCGTTACCTCCCACCGATAGATATTCAAATGGGGCGATAAGGGCCTTGGCATGTTGCCCATGTGCTTAGGATCAAATTTGGGTTGGTCGGGCATGGTAAAATAAGACTTTTGCTTTTTTCGGGCGTAAATGACTCGTCCCTTTATACCAACCTGCCCCCCTATCATCAAGATATTATTAATATATCTTATTGATTAACATCTTTCCATGTCAAATCAAGACAGGTCTTGATAACCTTGAACATATCATCCAATTGTGATTTTTCAATAATCAAGGGCGGGGAAATAAGCATGGTATCCCGCGTGGCACGCAAAATAACATTATGCTTAAAGAAATGATCGCGGCAAACGGTGCCCGTCGCCCCTTCGTTGGGGAACCGCTCCCTGGTTTTTTTGTTTTTGACCAATTCAATCGCGCCAATAAGACCAAGCGACCTCACTTCGCCAACTATCGGCATGTCTTGAATCTCTGCCAATTTTTTTGCGAGGTAGGGGCCAGTTTCATTTTTTACCTTTTCGACCAACTTTTGATTTTCAATAATCTCCAAGTTTTTTAGGCCCGCGGCGCAAGCCACAGGATGCCCGCTGTAGGTATAGCCATGGGCAAAATCGTCATTGGCGGTATCCAATGTTTCCAGCACGTGTTTTTTAATTGCCACGCCCGACAAGGGAATATAGCCCGATGACAAGGCCTTCGCCATGGTGACAAGGTCAGGGTCAACATCGTAATGTTGATGACCAAACCATGAGCCCAATCGGCCAAAGCCAGAAATGACTTCATCCATCACCAATAAAATATTATATTTTTTACATAATTTATTAACCTCGGCCCAATAATTTGGCGGCGGAATAATAACCCCGCCCGCGCCCTGCACTGGCTCCCCAATGAAGGCTCCAACCTTATCCGCGCCCAATTCATTAATTTTATCTTCGATGGCTTGAACGCAGGCCTTACCAAATTCTTCCTGATTCATGTCGCCACCTTCGGCATACCAATATGGTTGGCGAACATGGTGGATGCCTGGCAACATCATCGGGGTTTGACTGTGCATGTAACCCATGCCGCCCAAACTTAAGCCCGTTATGGTTGACCCATGGTAGGCGTTTTTGCGTGCAATGATGTGCATTTTTTCGGTTTTGCCCTTTAACTGCCAATAACGGCGCACCAAGCGCACCACGGTATCGTTCGATTCAGAACCAGACGAACCATAGAAAAAATAATTTAATTCTTTGTCGCGTGTTTTATTATGAAGTTGTGCCAATTTTTTTGACAGCGCAATCACGGGTGGGTGACTGGTCTTAAAAAAAGTATTGTAATAGGATAATTCGCGAACTTGGTCGGCCACCACCTGGGCTATTTCTTCGTTGCCGTAACCAATGGCGCTGCACCATAATCCCGCCATACCGTCCAGGATTTCATTGCCTGCCTTATCGGTTAAATAACAACCCTTGGCACTGGTGATGATGCGCGGTCCGCCCGCCTCGGCCAAGGCCTTGTGGTCGGTGAAGGGGTGAACGTGATGGGCTATGTCTTCTTTTTTAAGTGTGGCATCGTCCATATTATGCAAAATACTGGTCATGATTTTTTTTCCTCTATTTTTATATTTTATTGGTTTTTTCCGCCAACAAATTGTTATCGTGTTTATATATAATTAAATAATTAAAAGCAAGGGTTGGGATAGGTAGAGCGCAGCGGCGCTAGACATTAAGCAGCAGGTGTTCTCGCTCCCACGAACTTATCACGCGGTGAAATTTATCATATTCATGTAATTTAACCGCGCTGAACAGGCTGACAAAATCTTCGCCCAAAATTTCTTTCATTTTTTTTGAATGGGTCATTTTGTTAATGGCGTCATGCAAACTATGGGGCAGGGTAAAAGCTAGCTTGTAGGCATCCCCTTCGGTCGGGCGGCCAGGGGATATGCGTTCTTTCAAACCCAACAGGCCCGCGGCCAAACTGCCCGCGAAGGCAAGGTAAGGGTTGCAATCGGCACCGATGATACGATTTTCTACGCGCCGATTTTTTATTTCGGAGGCTGGCACCCGCAAGCCCACCGTGCGATTATCAAGCCCCCAATGGGTATTGATGGGAGCATCGCTGTAAGGGGTGATACGGCGGTAGCTGTTAATATTGGGCGCGAACAAGGGGAAACATTGATTCATGTATTTGCGTAAACCGCCGATGTAATAAAACAATTTGCGGCTATTCCTGCCATCGCTTTCGGCAAAAACATTCTGGCCCGTTTTTATATCCACCAGCGATTGATGCAAATGCATCGCCGAGCCCGTGTTGTTTTCATAAGGCCGCGCCATGAAGGTAACGAACATTCCTTTTTCCAAGCCAACCTGACGCGCCATGCGTTTAAACAAAAAAACTTGGTCCGCGAGGGACAGGGCATCGCCGTGGTTAAAGTTAAATTCTATCTGCGCGGGCCCCGATTCCAAAGCAATGGTGTCGACATCAATATCCATTTTTTCAGAATAATTATATATTTGGTCCACCACATGGTCGAAATTATTAAGCCGTTCCAGCCCATAACCCTGGCCCGATGGATCTTGCCGCCCCGTTAAGGATTCGGGGGTTTGCAGGGGAAGGTCGGCATCGAGGTTTTTTTGCACCAAGTAAAATTCTAATTCGGGGGCGACCACGGGTTTAAGCCCCATCTCGGCATATAATTTTATTACCTTTTTCAAAACCGAACGGGGGGCGTAGGATAATTCTTGCCCCGCCAAGGCTTTATTTTTACCATCGCTGGGGTAGACAACATCGCACACCACTTGGGCGGTTGGGTTTTTATACCACGGCACCAAACTCATCGAAGAAAAGTCAGGCGTCATTTGCAGGTCGCCGTCGGTGTCTCTAATCACCTCGTCGTCCCAGATATAATCGCCGTTGACGGTTTCTTTGATAACCTCCATAGGCATGCGAATACCGCGTTCATAATCTTCTAAAAACTTTTTGGCGGGAATTATTTTCCCGCGCATAATGCCATTGAGGTCGGGCATGGCGCATTCAACTTCATCAATTTTATGTTTTTCCAGCCATGCCGTTACTTCTGACCTATCCATAGTACACCTGTTTCTATCAATTGTTTAATAATTGGCACTATAGCAAGCTTATGGATAAATGGCAAATTGACAAGGGTTTTAGCATGGAATGGGCAACACCATAAACAAAGTAAGACAAAATATTGATGCTTAAAAAAATAAAAAAAGGCGGGATGAAGATAGCTTGCCTTGGCGATGAAGGTAATATTTTAGCCACAGGCCTTGTCTATCAATGCCAAAAATTTTTCGCGACCAAACAGGGCGATAAAACTGCCCAGGCGCGGCCCTTCCGCCTGGCCCAACAGAGTTTGATAGAGTAATTGAAACCAATCCCTTAATTCCAGGGTGGTTTTTTTACCACATTCATAAACGATGGTTTGCAATTCTTCGGGCGTGGCGGCGTTGCTGGATTGTAAATTGCTGGCAAGGTCCAACAGCCATTGTTTTTCTACATCGCTTGGTTTTTTAAATTGTTTTTTTGGTTTCACAAAATCTTCGTAATAGCGCATGGCGTAGCCGACCAGCGCATCCAACGCCTTATCATTGTCGGGGTTAGCATTTTTATAATAATTGTTGATGAAGCCCCACAGAATATTTTTATCGCTGGCGTCCGACGCCGACACCAAATGGAGGAGCAGTGAAAAAGGCACCGCGGGCGATTGGTTATCTTGCCAATGTTCCATGTTGATATGAAGCACAGGGTTATCGAGCATATCGCCATGTTTTTTTTCTTGCGCCTGTTTATGCAGGGCGTTTAATTGCTGGTAATACTCGTCAACATTTTTGGGAATAATATCAAAAAATAATCGCTTGGCGGTTTTGGGTTTTTGATACATGAAATAACTTAATGATTCGGGTGGCGCGTAACGCAACCATTCTTCCATGGTTAGGCCATTGCCTTTGCTTTTGGAAATTTTTTGCCCTTCGTCATCCAAAAATAATTCGTAATGAAACATTTCGGGCGGCTTGCCACCCGTTTTCTTAACAATTTCCAACGCCAATTCGGCGGATGGAATAAGGTCCTTCCCCGCCATTTCGTAATCAATCTGCAACGCCTGCATACGCATCGACCAATCGGGTTTCCATTGCAATTTGCATTGCCCGCCCAATATGGATTGTTCTATTTCTTTGCCCTGATATTGATAAGTGATGGTATTCTTAACAACATCGGTTTTGGTAATGGGAACCTGCAACACCACGCCCGTTTCGGCGAAGATAGGCAAAAAGGGCGAGTAAGTTGATTGCCGTTCCGCCCCCAGGGTCGGCAACATAATAGCCAAAATATCATCATGATGTTTCAGGTATTTTTTTAACACGTCATCAAACGCGCCCGCACGATATTGTTCGGTTGCCGACATGAATTGGTAATCAAAACCAAATTGGTCAAGGAAATCGCGCAACCGCGCATTGTTCTGTTCGCCGTAACTTGCATATTTGCTATAGGGGCCGTCAGCAAAAGGGTTGGGAACTTGCGTCAGTGGTTTGCCCAAATGCTTTGCCAGCATGTCTTGGTTGGGAACATTGCTTGGCACCTTGCGAAAACCATCCATATCGTCAGAAAAACATATCAATTTGGTGGGAAGGTCGGACATGACAGCAAAGGCCTGGCGCACCATGGTGGTGCGTAATACTTCGCCAAATGTTCCAATATGCGGTAAGCCCGACGGACCATAACCCGTTTCAAAAATCACCGCGCCAGTCGGGGGGGAAGTATTTTGATAACGCTTGACCAAGCGTGCCGCTTCGCCAAAGGCCCAAGATTTGGCCGAGGCCGCCAAGGGCCTATAAGTAGGGCGAAACCCCGATAAAAATTTTTCAGATAAAAAACCCATGGCGCGACCTATGATATTTTTTTGCTGGCTTCAAATGCGCTAACCACCTGCGCGGCAAGGTAGACAAAATGGGATAAATGAAAAGCAAATTTTCTATCCGCACAATTGCTTATGGCAACGCGGGTGGGTTCGCTGTTTTCGGCTTCTGAAGTAATGGGGGCGGGTGGGGTAGGCAGTGGGGCGCCAAATGTTTGGTTGTTGTCGCGCTGGCTGGGATAACTTCTATCCAAGGGGGCGCATTTGGAACGGCACCCGACCAGGGTTAATAAACCGACCAACAAGAAAGTGGTAAAAATTTTTGTCATGTTGTGTATGCGTTATTTTGATAAGTAATCTTTTAATACCTGATTAGCAAGCGTTGGATTGGCACTGCCCTTTGATAATTTCATCAACTGCCCCACCAAAAAACCAAAAACCTTTTCATTGCCATTTTTGTAATCGGCAACCTGGGTTGGGTTATTTTTGATAACCTCTTGCGCCAGCAATTCTATCGCCCCCTTGTCAGAAACCTGGGTCAAGCCTTTTTCTTTGATAATCTCAACCGCCGCTTTGCCGCTTTCCCACATGGCGAGGAAAACATCCTTCGCCATCTTACCCGAAATGGCACCGCCCTGCAATTCATTGACAAGCCCCGCCAAATTGTCGGCGGTGATGGGGCTGTTGGCAATGGTTAGGTCATTTTTATTAAGGTTGGCAAACAGCTCGCCCAAGATCCAATTGGCCAATAATTTGCTGGATGATTTTTCTTTCAACTTGCTTAGCCCCATTTCAAAATAATCGGCAATTTCCCGTTCCGCCAACAATTGGTTTGCGTCATAACCGCTTAGGCCATAATCTTTTTCCCATTGTTGTTTTTTGTCGTCGGGCAACATGGGGATGGATTGTTGGCATTCGTCTTCAAATTTCTTGTCAATCACCAGCGGCAACAGGTCAGGGTCGGGGAAGTAGCGGTAATCCGCGGCATCTTCCTTATCGCGCATCGGGCGGGTTTCATTTTTATCTGAATCGTAGAGGCGGGTTTCCTGCACCATTTTTTCACCGCGTTCCAACAGGGCGATTTGCCTTTTGGCTTCGACCACAATGGCGTCGCGCACAAATTTTATAGAATTGATATTTTTTAATTCGGCGCGGGTGCCCAAATTTTTATCACCAACCCGCCGCACCGAAACATTAACATCGGCACGCAACGACCCTTCCTGCATGTTGCCATCGCAAGCACCAATATGGCGCAGGAGCGCGCGCAATTTCGTGACATACAACCCTGCTTCCTCGGGCGATGTCATGTCGGGTTTGGAAACAATTTCCATCAATGCCACGCCCGAACGGTTAAGGTCGATGTAGGATTGGTTGGGCGACAGGTCATGGATGGATTTGCCAGCGTCCTGTTCCAAATGCAACCGTTCGATACCAATGGTTTTTTGCGTGCCATTTTCAAGGTCAATGGTGATGGCCCCTTCCCCCACGATGGGCTTATCGAATTGCGAAATTTGATACCCCTGGGGCAGGTCGGCATAAAAATAATTTTTGCGCGCAAACACCGATATAGGATTTATTTTTGCTTTCAACGCCAGGCCCGTGCGCACCGCCTGGCGCACGCATTCGCGGTTGATGGTCGGTAATTGCCCGGGCAAAGCGGCGTCGAACAGGGTAACATGGCTGTTGGGCGCGCCGCCGAAGTCGGTTTTGGCGCGCGAAAATAATTTTGATTGCGAGATGACTTGGGCATGCACCTCTAACCCCACGACAATTTCCCAATCGCCAGTTTTTCCTTTTAAGGTGAATTGTTCTTGAGTCATGTTATGTTGTTTATTTTGAGCAGGTTGTCGGTGGTGGGGATATTAAAGGCTTGCTCCAACGCTCCCATGACGCGGAACATGGTTGCTTCGTCGTAATGTTTGCAGATGATTTGTAAAGGCGTCCCATCAACTGGAGAATATATCACGCCAGCGGGAAGTCCAGCCAATGATGCAGGAATAGTAAATAAATCTTGTTGATAGATTTTTGTTGGGTCATCAAACTTTATATTAAGAGGAAAAGCGGTGCTAACCGTGCTTGGTTGGATTAACACATCATAATCTTGGAATATTCTCAAAAACGCTTCTGTTGTTTTCTGCCTAACCTGTTGTGCTTTCTTAAAATAGGCATCGTAATAACCCGCCGACAGAACATAATTGCCGATAAGAATCCTGCGCTTCACTTCATCGCCGAACCCATCGTGGCGCGTGTTTTCATACATGTCATTTAGATTCTTACCCTCACTCCGCAATCCATAACGCACCCCGTCATAACGCGCCAAGTTCGAAGCCGCCTCAGCGGGCGCAATAATATAATAAGTTGCTACCTCATAATGTGAGCCAGGAGGCTTTATAGCTACAGGCTCACAACCTAATTTCTTCCAGCACTCCAAATGAGAAAGTTTAAGAAAATCGCTAGCAGGAAATTCACCATCTTTAAGCTCCTCTGGTATAGCCACCCGCAACCCCTTCAACCCTTCCTGCTTCCCCTTCTCCACCGCGTCAAGCCATTGTTTTTTCGGCGCGGGGATATTGGCCGATGTCGAATCTTTTTCATCGTGCCCCGCTATCACCTCCAGCATCAATGCCGCATCGCGCACCGACCTTGTCATTACCCCCGCCTGGTCCAGCGAACTGGCGAATGCCACCATGCCGTAACGCGAACAGCGGCCATATGTCGGCTTCACCCCCACCAAACCCGTGAAGGCGCATGGTTGGCGAATCGAACCGCCCGTGTCACTGCCCGTTGCCGCCAACGCCATCAACCCCGCCACCGCCGCGGCCGACCCGCCCGACGAACCACCCGCGGTCAGGGCATCATCGCTCAAACTGCCATCGGGGTTTTTAAAATCATTTTTCCACGATTCTTTGCTCCATGGGTTGATGGTCGGCACAACGCGTTTCTTTTCACGGTGATACCCCGTGCTGGTGGTGGAACCCATGGCAAATTCGTCCATGTTGGTTTTGCCCAAACATACCGCGCCAGCATCCCACAATTTTTGAGTCACGGTTGATTCGTATGGCGGAATAAAATTGGCCAACATTTTTGACGCCGCGGTGGTGTAAATATCCTTGGTGCAAAACAGATCCTTAATCCCCAACGGTATGCCCGTTAATTCTTTGCCCGCCCCGCTTTGCAAATCTTTATCGGCCCTTTTGGCGTCCGCCATGGCGCGTTCGGGGGTAACGGTGATGTAGGCATTGAGGGTATCATTACGCGCCGCAATCTCATCAAGGTAGGTTTGGGTTAATTCCACCGCGCTTAATTCTTTGGCGCACAATTTTTCAACCGCCCCCACCATGTCCAATGATAAAATTTCTTTTTTGCTCATGGCTCTTTCCTTTTTTTAAAAAACTATTCGCCGCCCACCACTTTGGGCACCACAAAAAAACCACCCTCCCCCACCTCTTGCTTGGCGGGGGCAATGTTCAATAATGCAGTCGATTCGTTTTTGTCCACCGCCCTATCGTCGTGGCATGGCAATTGCGCGGGTTGTTGGTCGGGGGGTAAGGCAACCTCCAACACCGACATCAAGGGTTCGACCCCGTCGGTGTTTATTTTTTGCAATTCACCCACCAACGATAAAATATTATTTAACTCGGGGATGAGGCGTTCTTTCTCCGCCTCGCTCAATTTTATTTTGCTAAGGCGAGCAATATGTTCCACCGTTTTTTTATCAATCGCGCTCATTTTTTTTTCGTCCTTTTTTCATCCACACGGCTTTACACTATCGCGCCGTGGCAATGTTTGTATTTTTTGCCCGACCCGCATGGGCATGGGCTGTTGCGTGATTTGGGCGGGGTTATGCCGTCGGCGTTGGGTGCGGCGGCGGGTAAATTACGCGGCGCGGCGGCGTCGGCTGGCTGATTTTTTTCAACCTGCAAATGGCTCAATACCCCCACCACGGTTTCTTGAATCAAAGCCAACAATTGTTCAAACATGGCGAAGGCTTCTTGTTTATATTCATTAAGTGGGTCGCGTTGGCCATAGGCACGCAAACCAATACCGCCGCGCAAATGATCCAAATGGCGCAAATGTTCTTTCCACAAATGGTCAAGCACTTGCAAAAATAATCCCACCGTTATCTGTTGCCAAGCCGCCTTGCCCAATTTTTTTTCTACATCGCGCCACCGCTCGCTGGTGGATTTTATAATAAGGTCGGTTATATTTTTTTCATTCAATTGGTGCGATTCCTGCCAAGCGGCTATCGGCAATTCGACAGCGAAACTGTTTTTGCAAAATTCGACCAGCTCGGGCAATTGCCATTGTTCGGCCAACGATTTTGGCGGCATGAATTTTTGCAAACCATGGGCTATAACATCGGGCACAAAACCCGCGGCAATGGCGGCGGCGTTTTTATCGGCCATGACTTGCTTACGCAAACCAAAAATAATTTTCCGCTGGTCATTCATCACATCGTCATATTTTAACAAATGCTTCCTGATCTCAAAATTGCGCTCTTCGACCTTTTGCTGGGCTTTTTCCAATGCCTTCGATATCCACGGGTGGGTTATGGCTTCGCCGCGTTGCAAACCCAATTTTTGCAACAGCGAATCAATTTTTTCTGAACCGAAGATACGCATCAAATCGTCTTGCAATGAAATAAAAAACTTTGAACCCCCTGGGTCGCCCTGGCGCCCCGCGCGACCGCGCAACTGGTTATCAATACGGCGACTTTCATGACGCTCGGTGCCAATAATATACAAACCGCCCGCCTTTAATACTTTTTCTTTGTTTTCTTTTATTTCTTTTTCCATCTTGGTCGATTCTTTTTTTAACGCCGCGGGGTCATTTATTTCGCTTGCCAATTTTTTTACCCGCAATTCCAAATTGCCCCCCAATTGAATGTCGGTGCCGCGCCCCGCCATGTTGGTGGCAATGGTCACCGCCCCCAACCGCCCTGCATCGGCAATAATTTCGGCTTCCTTTTCATGCAGGCGCGCATTCAACACCTGAAAATCAATTTTTTCCTTCCTTAACAATTCGGCAAATTGTTCCGATTTTTCTATCGACACCGTGCCCACCAAAACGGGTTGGCCACGGGTTTGCGCCGCCAATATTTCTTTCACCACCGCTTCGTCGCGTTCCTCCGACGTACGGTAAATTTCGTCATCGCTGTCTTTTCTTACCATTTTTTGGTGGGTGGGTATGGCGACAACGCGCAATTTATAAATTTCGTCAAATTCTAAACTTTCGGTCAGGGCCGTGCCCGTCATCCCCGATAGTTTTTCATAGAGGCGGAAATAGTTTTGAAAAGTCGTGGAGGCAATCGTTTGATTCTCGGGCTCGATATTAACTTTTTCTTTGGCTTCCAAGGCTTGGTGCAACCCTTCTGAATAACGGCGTCCTTCCATCATGCGGCCCGTGAATTCATCGATAATAATAACCTGGCCATTTTTGACAATGTAATCTTTGTCTTTTTTAAAAAGATAACGCGCCCGCAAAGCCTGGTCGGCATGATGCAGTAACTTAAGATTTTCAAAATCAAACAAGCCGCCTTTGGTCATCAGCTTGGTTTTGGTTTTTATCAATTCTTCCAAATGGCGATGCCCTTCATCGGTCAGGGTAATCACCCGTTCCTTTTCATTCAATTCCATGTCGGCGTTTTTTAAATGGGGAATCAACTCATCCAACTGATAATACAGGTCAGATGTTTCGTCGGTCGCGCCCGAAATAATCAACGGCGTCCTGGCTTCGTCTATCAAAATGGAATCAACCTCATCAACGATGGCAAAAAAATGCCCGCGCTGCACCAAACTATCAAGCGACAATTTAAGGTTATCGCGCAGGTAATCAAAACCAAATTCGTTGTTGGTGCCGTAGGTAATATCGGCGGCGTAGGCTTCTTTCCTTGCCGCATCGTCAAGCCCTGGCACAATGGCACCCACCGTCAAACCCAAAAATTCGTAAACCTGCCCCATCCACGCTGCGTCGCGCCGCGCCAAATAATCATTGACCGTCACCACATGCACCCCGCGCCCCGCCAGCGCATTCAACACCACGGCCAGGGTCGCAACCAGAGTCTTCCCCTCCCCCGTTTTCATTTCGCAAATTGCCCCTTGGTGCAACACCATGCCCCCCATCAACTGCACGTCAAAATGGCGCAGGCCTAGGGTGCGCTTGGCGGCCTCCCGCGTTAGGGCGAAAACCTCGGGCAATAATTTATCCAATTCGGCGCGCAAAGCATCGCTCAAAATATTTTTTGTTTCGGCGGCGGCGTGCTTGTCAATTATCGTCTGTAATTGTTTTTGCCAGTTAGTGATTTTTTTTCGGCAATCGGCGCGCGATAATTTTTCCATGGTTTTTTCCAGGTTATTGACCTGCGCAACCAAGGGCTGAAATTTCTTTATCACCCTGTCATTATTGCTAGCAAAAAAATTGGAAATAAAAGACATCAAAAAAACGTAAAAAAATTAAAAAGTGGAAGAATAACTATACCCTGTCTATGTTCTGACTATAACCTAATGGGCAAAAAGTCAAGGCGCGTCATGCCCAAAATAATAAGACAATTAAGGATTATTAACAACCTGCGCTGCGCCTTCTTGGGGGTGATGCTCGCTATCGCCCTTGCCAAAAAGCAAAAAAAATTCTAGGTTAAAAAAACATAAAGGCTTCATGACTTCTCTTCCTTCCTCTCTCATTTCTAGCTTACAATTTCATGTGCGCCGCGCCATGGCAACATCGCCACGATATTTTTATTTTATTATTGTAATGGCCGTGCTTATTTTTTTAACCGCCTGCACGGGTTATCGCACCTACGGCATGTTCGGTGGCTTTGGCGAACAAAGATTATCCAACAATATTTACCATGTCTATGTTTTGGGCAATGGCTATACAAGCCAGGAACGGGTGGCCGAGCTTGCCTTGCTACGCGCGGCCGACATTGCTGTGCAAAATAACATGAATTATTTTGTCATAAGCCGTAAAGACGGTGGGGACATCAACCCACAAGCTACCACCCAAATGACCAGCAACAACAAAGTTTCTACCTTGGTTTATCAGGGGCGTAAATATTATTTGACAACGCCGAGCAGTGACAATATTATCATTTTGTTTAAAAACCAACCCAATGTTGCAAATAATGTTATTTATAATGCGCAAAAAATCTGCGATACATTGGGTAAGGACTATGTTGCAAAATGCGGCGAAAACAAAATACAATAGCAACCTAGAATAATTAAAGGAGGGACAAATGGCAGGCAAGCAAAAATATGACGTCGTGGTATTGGGTGGCGGCGCGGTGGGGGCGGCGGCCCTGTGGCATTTGGCCGATTTGGGATTTTCTTCCATTTTGTTGGAACGCAAAAAATTAACATCGGGCACAACGTGGCATGCGGCTGGGTTGGTGGGGCAAATGCGTTTGTCGCACGCCCTGGCCACGATAGCTTGCTATGGGGTGGATTTTATCAAAGACCTGGCAAAAAATGCTGGGGTGGATATTGGTTTTAAGCAACCTGGTTCGGTTTCCTTGGCAACCAACCTTGAACGGTTGCACGAATTCAAACGGCTAAAAGATGTAACGCGTTATCATGGGGTGGAGATTGAAATACTCAAACCCGAAGAATTAAAAGAACGTTATGGTTATATCAATGTTGATGGTATTGTCGGCGGGCTTTTCACCCATGGCGATGGTCAGGTAAACCCCATCGACATGACGCAAGCCATCGTCAAGGCGGCACGACAAAAAGGCGCCGTGGTTAAAGAAGATTGCAAAATTACCAACATTATTATCGATGGGGGTAAAGTCGTCGGGGTGGAAACCCCCGATGGCGTGATAGAATGCAAACATATTGTGTTATGCGGCGGCATGTGGTCGCACGAGATTGCTAAGTCGGTCGGGGTTTCTCTGCCGTTGCAGGCCGCCGAACATTTCTACATCGTTACCGAACCCCTGGCTGATTGCCCGCGCGACATGCCCGTCATTCGCGTGCCCGACGAATTTGCATATTACAAAGAAGATGCAGGAAAAATATTGCTGGGGGCATTTGAGCCAGGTGCCAAACCCTGGGGTCTTGACGGTATTCCCGAAGATTTTGAATTTCATAGCTTGCCAGAAGACTTTGACCATTTTGAGCAGGTTTTTAACCTTGCCATTAATCGCTTCCCGATGTTGGAGGCTGCTGGCATCAATTTGTTTTT
Organism: Alphaproteobacteria bacterium; assembly: GCA_965262775.1. GTDB lineage: Bacteria > Pseudomonadota > Alphaproteobacteria > JASGCL01 > JASGCL01 > JASGCL01. The sequence goes on from CBDHFT010000001.1 coordinate 104,394, forward strand.
TAATGGCCCCGAGAGTTTTACCCCCGATGTTAAATTTCATATTGGTCGCGCCCCCAATATTGATAATTTTTTTGTCGCCACGGGTTTTAATTCCACGGGGATTCAAACCGCGCCAGGGGCGGGCAAAATGATAGCCGAATGGATTAAGCATGGCTACCCCAGCGAAGATTTATCGGGCAACGAACCAAGCCGCTTGCAATATTACACCAACAGCAAAGAATTTTTAAAAGACCGCACCACCGAAACCCTCGGCTTGCTTTATGCTTTGCATTACCCCTATCGCCAATTTGAAACGGGGCGCGGCGTGCGCCGTTCGCCGTTTCATCATCACATGCTGGCCCAGGGGGCGGTGATGAGCGAAGCGGGCGGTTGGGAACGACCAGGATTTTTTAAAGGCCAAGATAAACAGGGCAAGATGGTCGATGATTATCGCTATTCGTGGTTTTTACAAAATTGGCATGACAGAGCAATGGTGGAGGCCGAAACAACCCGCGACCGTGTTGCCCTTTACGACCAATGTTCTTTCCATAAATTTATGGTCATGGGTAAGGGGGCATTGCCCTTACTCAATCATCTTTCTTGCAACCAAGTTGATGTTGCGGTGGGCAAGGTTGTTTACACCCAATGGCTTAATGATAAGGGCGGGGTGGAGGCTGACCTCACCATTACTCGCCTGGCCGAAAACAAATTCATGGTGGTGACGGGTTCGGCAACGGGGGTGCGCGACCTGACCCGCCTGCAACAACATCAATCACATTATGAAAATGTGGAGGTTATCGATGTAACCGCAGGGTTATCGATGCTGGGTATCATGGGACCCGATTCGCGCAAATTATTGTCGCTGGTGACGGGCGAGGCCGTAGAAAAATTGGGCAACCAACATTTTCCATTTGGTACGTCGCGCGAATATGAAATTGGTTATGCCCCCGTGCGGGTTTCGCGTTTAACCTACGTCGGGGAATTGGGTTATGAAATATACATGTCAACCGACATGGGCGAATATGTTTTGGAAAAAATTTTGGAAAAAGGAAAAGAGCTCAACCTCGGCATGGCGGGGTATCATTGCTTGAATGGTTGCAGGCTGGAAAAAGGCTATCGCCATTTTGGGCATGACATGGCATGGCATGATAATTTGGTGGAATCGGGTTTGTTATTCACGGCGCGTTTTAACAAAAAAGATTTCATCGGCAAGCAAGCCACCGAACGGGCGGTGGCCGCGGCGGATAAATTGGGCGCGCCCGCAAAACGCCTTGTCCAATTTTATTTTAATCAACCCACCGACGCCAACAACCACCAACCACCATTATGTTTCCACGAAGAACCCATTATTATCAAAGGGCAACCCGACAAAATGGTCGGCATGGTTACCTCGGGTTCTTGGGGTTATCGCTTGAACAAATCCATCGGCATGGGTTATGTTAATAACGCGGGCGGGGTGAGCGAAGATTGGTTGCGCAACACGCGCCTGGCCGTGGTTATTGCCGACCGAGAACATGATATCACCGCGCAATGCCAACCGCTTTACGACCCCAACAACCAACGCATCAAAGCTTAATTTGTTTTTTTGCTAACCATTTTGCATGCCAAATCTTGCGCCGCGCATTGTTCTGGGATTGATGACGGGAACATCGGCTGATGGTATTGACCTGGGGGTTATAAAAACCGACGGCATAAAAATTTTTGAATTTGGTGCGCAGGGTTTTTTCCCTTACGACGCCGCCACCCGCCAGCAAATAAAAACTTGGTTTGGGCGTGACGACATTGACCCCGTTCATTCCGCGGCGGCGGATTTTATTACCCAATTGCATGCAACCGCGGTTAAGGATTTTTTATCGCAACACCCCGCCTTGTCAAACGCCATCGATGCCGTTGGTTTTCATGGCCAAACTATTTATCATGCCCCCGAAAAAAAAATAACTTGCCAACTTGGCAATGGCGCAGATTTGGCCGCCACATTGCAATTACCCGTGGTGTGGCAATTTCGCCAACGCGACATCGCCCTGGGCGGGCAAGGCGCGCCCTTGATGCCGCTGGCCCATTGCGCGGTGGCCGATTATTTTCAACTACCCACGCCTTTGGCGTTTTGCAACATCGGCGGTGTTGCCAATATTACATTTATCAAATCCTATCACCCACCGCAAAATGCCCCCTATGTTTGGGCGGGCGATGTTGGGCCTGGCAATGCCATGATAGACGATTATGCCCAACAATATTTGAATCAACCCCAAGATAAAAATGGCGGCCTGGCGATGACGGGCATCGCCAATAAAAAATTGGTGGAGAAATGGTTGCGCCATGAATTCTTTGCCAAGCCTATTCCCAAATCGCTCGACCGCGATATGTTCAAGCAAATGGTTTTTTCCGACTTAACCGATTCGGACCATAAAAATAATCTTGCCACCCTCGCCCTTTTTACTGGCCAGGCTATCTTGCATGCTATCAAGGCCTTACCCTTTGTCCCAACGACCCTGCTGGTGGCGGGCGGCGGGCGGCATAACGCGGCGATAATGAAGCACCTGGCGCAGGGCATAACCCAACAAAAAATAACATTGCAAAATTTGGATGACGCCACCGACAAAAAAATTGCTGACAACTTGGAAGCCTTTGGTTTTGCTTTTTTAACCGCGCGCGCCATGGCGGGCTTACCCTTAACCTTGCCCACCACCACGGGTATCGCCGCCCCGACGACGGGCGGGGTGTTAAGTCGCCCGCCAATCATTGCTTAATATAAATATTATTACGCGGCGGGATAAGAAAAACAAAACCACAACAGCCACGCGAAAGAAATTGACAAGCCTGTAAGCAATTTCCTATAATAAATTATAATGTTTTTCCAGGCCCATCTTTTTACACCGTTCCACCGTTGTAAAAAATCCCCCTCCCTCATTTTTATGCAACCCAAAGACAACGCAAGTTATAAACTACTTACCATATTAACCGTTACCATCGGTTTGCTCAACGCCGCGCCTGTTCACGCCGCGATTGGCGCCACGGTAAAAAATGATTCGGTGCAACCATCGCCCGCCGCGCCCGCCACCTGCGCAACCTTGATGGATAAATACAATCAAACCATTCAATCTGGCTCGCGCCAGCCCGCCAATGCCAACCAAAATGAATTGCGTTATGCCTATTGGGGGCGCGCCAATTGCAATTATCGCTTGGGGCGTTTTCAACAATCGCTTGATGACCTTAATTTCATGTTGGATAAAAATTGGGTGGGCAAATATGACCTAGCCGATTTTTATAACAACCGCGGCAATGTGTTTTTTAAATTAAAAAATTATAACCAAGCCATCGCCAATTACACCCTTGCCATCAATGGCGATAAAAAAGCCAAGGCACTTTTTTACCTTAACCGTGGCAACAGTTATCAGGTCATGGGTGATTACGAAAAGGCTTTGAAGGATTATAACCAAGGCCTTACCCTGGCCCCCAACCAGGCCGACATCTATGCCAACCGTGGTAATATATATCTCAACAACGAACAAAACGATCTTGCCTGGGCCGATTATACCAAGGCTTTGAATTTGGGTAATTTGCAAGGCCTGGCCCCCGCAACCATTTATCTTTATCGCGGCATTGCGGGTGCGGCGTTGAATAAGCGCGAGGACGCGCTGAATGACTTCAACCGCTCGCTGGGGCTGGATCAAAAAAATCCTGATACCTATGTCGAGCGCGGTAAGTTGCTAATAAAAATGAATAAGACAAGCGAAGCGGTTGACGATTTTAGCAAAGCTATTGAGTTAGATAAAGCCCTCCTCATCGCTTATCAATTACGTGGCCTGGCCAAAAAATCCTTGGGCTTAAACGGCCAAGACGATTTGGAAACCGCCCAAAAATTAAAAAATTAACCTATTGCGCCGCGGTTATTTTTTGAACCGCACCTGGCACTGGCGACGGCGATACAAACACAGCCATTCTATTTTTTGTTGCCATGGATAAATAATTCATGGAAAAAATTCGCTTGATAGTTTTTTATTATTTTTATTTCATTACTAAATCATTGTTAGCAAATTATTTTCGCTTCAAAAATAATTTTTTTATTGTTTTGTTTTTTAAAAAGCAGTAGCTTCATTTTTGGTAAAGAACGCCCCGCGCGGTTTTTTACAAAAAAATATAGCAATATAATGGCGCAAAAATTGCATGAGGCAATGCTCGTGATTATCGTTTTTGTTGAAAATTGTTCTCTTGCAATAATTAGGGAACAGATTCAGTAAGCAAGAAGAAAGTGGACACAACATGCAAATGCCGACATTCGACCCGAATATGGTGCGCCCCAAGACCGCGGGGCGCGACACCAATATTATATTTGGCACCCTGACCATTGTTGCGGGGTTGCTTGGGTTTTTTATTTGGGCGATGTTTTCGCCATTGCACGAAGGCGTGGTGGCGCAAGGTAGCGTGGTGGTGGAAGGGCAAAGAAAAGTTGTCCAACATTTGGAGGGCGGCATTATTAAACGTATTTTAGTAAAAGAAGGCGACCAAGTAAAAATTGATGACGTGTTGGTGGAGATGGAAGGAACGCAAAGCCGTAGCAATTTCGATATTGTCACCGCCCGTTATTATGCTTCTTTGGCCCAGTTGACACGGTTGGAGGCTATTTTTAACAACCAAGAAGAATTGATTTTCCCACAAGAATTGCTGGATGCCGCCAAGAACGACAACAAATTAAATGTTATTTTGAACGGGCAAAAAGAAATTTTTCAAGCCTACAAAGAGCAATTCAACAATCAAAGAAAGATTTATCAACAAAGGCTTAATGGGCTTATGGACCAACAGCAAGCCAAATTATCCTACCTTGGCGGTATTAAAAAAGAATTGACCAATTTACAAATTTTAGAAAAAGATAGGCTTGTCGACCATGCCACGGTTATTGCACGCCAACGCGATTACGAAGAAACCAACGCCGAAGTTAATCGCTTGGGGTCCGATATTGCCTCAACCCGCCTAACCCTGTCGCAATTAAAAATCGACAGTTTAGAAAAAAATTCACGCGAAACGGCCGATGCGCGCAAAGAATTAAATGATTTAAAATTACAAAAAGATAATTTGCAGGATGTGGTGAACCGTATCGACGTGCGGTCGCCCGTTGCTGGAAAAATATTACGCATGGGCGTAACGGGCGCGGGGCAAGTGGTGCCCTCTGGCGGTGCCTTGATGGAAATTGTGCCCATCGACGATAAATTGGTTATTCACGCCATGATACCCGCCAACGATAGGCCTGGGTTGGTAGTAGGGCAAAAAGTTCGCGTTAGTTTTCCCTCGCTCCAGGCACGCGTCTTGCCCACCATTTATGGAACATTGGATGTTATTTCGGCGGATATTTTGCAAAACCCCAACGCCACCCCCACAACCAGCGTCCAAGCCAATAAGTTAAACCCAACAAGTTTTTACAGCGCGGTGGTAAGCGTCAGCCCCGAAGAATTAAAAAAGACAGGCAATGAATCTATCGAGCCAGGGATGCCCGCCACCGTGATGATAGAGGGCAAAGAACGCACCCCCATGGTTTACTTTCTAAAACCATTTAGCGGCCTGTGGGATAAAGCCTTCATTGAAAAATAACATAGCAAACAGATTATTGAAAAAATTATAAGCGAGAATTTATTAAGGGGAGACTTATAGGGACATGATAGGGCGGACATATTATCGAAAAAAAATATTATTGGCGAGCGGCCTGATGACAGGGTTGGTGGCGGCGATGCTTGTTGTGTCGCCATGCGCCGCGCAACAAAACCCACAACAAAACCCACAACAAATCCCACAACAAATCCCATCTGCCGAATCTGCCGCCCTTAACATTGCCGCCAATCCCAAGCCTATTACCGTTTATGATTTCGCCGCCGCGCTCAATGATGCCAAAAATAATGACCCACGCATTGCCGCCGCCGAACAAAATATCGTTGCACAAAATGCCGCCAGCAATATAAAAAAAATGTCGGCCTGGCCGCAAATATCGGCCACAGCCTACATCGGCTATTATGACCAAAGAAAATTCCAACAGGTCCCAGGTTATGCTATCTTCAATGGTCAACGCACTCCCTTCGGCACCAGAGCTGGGGTTGTAACTAGCTTTGGTTTAATTAGATACGCCAACCTTGCCGCCAACCAAGAGATTATAAATTTTGGCCGCCGCCAAGCCGACGAAGCCATTAGCGACAGCCAAGCACGCATGGCGCAATGGCAAAAAAAACAGGTCATGTATCAAATAATCAGCGATGTTGCCGACAATTATATCGGTTGCGCCACCGCCAATGAAGTTAAAAAAACCAAAGAATATTACCTTGCTAGTTTGCGCGGTATTTATGACGAGGTGAAAAAAAAATATGATTTAAACACCGAAACCATCACCAACCTTAATTTGGTTGCCGTTAATTATCGCGATGCCAGCAATGAATTGTTATTGCAAAAGCAACAGGTTGCTGTCACTTGCCGAAAATTATTACGGTTGATTGCCGACCCGTCGCAAGATAACACCTATTACCAAAAGCTGATGGACAATCTATCCCTGGCTAGCATTGATAACTATCAAAAATTAATTCCTGATAATTTTGAAGATTTCAAAAACACCGTTTGGAATAAAAATCCCGATGTAGCCATTGCACAAGAAAACCTTAATATCAGCCAAAAAACAAAAGAATTATCCGCCGCCAATTTGTTGCCGACCGTCAGTTGGAATGCCAAGGTCGATCAATTGTCGACCCCCAATGTACAAACCCCCGACAGCCTGGTCACGGGCGGACTTATTAGAAACGATGTCGTGAATTTGACGGTTAATTACCAACAAAATATTCCACAAAATATATTTCAATTGGCGGCAAGCGGCCATAACCTTGCCCAACAACAATATCTTACCGATTATCAACTGCAAACCATTACCAACCAATTGCTTGGCCTGTGGCAAAATTATCAGGCGAAGAAACAATCCTTGCCCTTGGTCGCCCAATCGTTGCGCGACCAAATGACAATGCTAACGGGGGCGGAAAAACAATATCGGCTTGGGGTTATTCCCCTTTCTGCCTACCTGCAACAGCGGCAAGAATTCTTAAGCACCATGATTCAATATCACCAATTGCATCAAGCACAATTGGCGACCAGCCTATCATTGTTAACGTATTTGGAGGATTGGTCATGAAGCGCAAATCCCTTCTGCTTTTATCCTTAACTTGTTGCTTGCCATTGTTGCTGGCATCAACCGCGCCCGCGCAAGATATGCCCGCCGCCGCACCCCAAGAAAATGTTGCCGACAATGCTTTGCCATTCAACGCCGATGCCGCCAACCAAAATACCGCTTCGCTTTTCACTTTGCGCGATGCCCTCACCGCCGCCCTTGGCTATGACCCGCGTATTAAGGCGGCGCGTGAAAGTGTTAAGGCCGCCGAAGCTGCCCTCGGCGGCACCCGTGCGGCCCGCTTGCCACAAATTAATCTAAGCAACAGTTATGGCAAAACCTTTGCCACGGTGGATGGTGTTGAACAGGGTTATTCGGGGCACCAATATTCGGCAAACCTAAATGTCAGCGCGCCCATCCTTACCTTTGGCCGCCAAGAAGCGTCAGAAAAATTAGCCGCCAGCCAATTGGAATCGGCCAAGTTAGATTTCCAACAAAAAACATCAACCGTTTTCGACGATGTGGCCCAAGCCTATTGCGGGTTATTTTTCACCCAGCAGGTTTATCGTTTAAAGTTAGAAAATAAAAAATTGCTGGAGAATCAATTAATCGATGCCACCAAACGTTTTGACCGCGAAGCCATCACCATCACCGAATTGCTTGCGGTGCGAACCAGGTTGAACAACAGCAACGTCGAATTGCTGGACGCCGCCTCTGGCTACCTTGCTCAGAAACAAAAATTTGCCAGCCTGATAGGTCGCACCGATATTGACAACCTCAGCCTTGCCTCGGCCAATGAATTCTTGCAACCTTTGCCCGCCAATATAGAGGATGCAAAACAATTGTTTTTGACAAGTTCGCCCAATATAAAACAAGGGGAACAAGCTATCATCCGCGCCCAAACCGAAATTGAAAGCTCGCGGGCAAATTTTTTTCCTAAGCTTGACCTGCAAGGCGGGGTGAGCCGTAGTATTGCCAATCAAGAAATCACCGACCAACAATATGCCACCCTTAACATGAGCATGGTGCTGGCCAGCGGCGGTTCGGGGTTGCTTGACCAGACAAGGTTGGTGGCGCAACTCAAACGCGCCCGTTATAACCAGATAGAGGAAAAAAATAATTTGCTAGACGATTTGCAAAACCGTTGGCAAAATTATCAAAGTTATATTCAAATCAGCAACCAACGCGCCAACAACATAAAGCAATATAACAAAATATATTTGGATTCCTTGCGCTCTTTATCTTTGGGGCAAAGCACCCTAACCCAGGTTATTGACGTGCGGCAAAAATTGCTGGAACAATATATCAATTACGCCAGCGCGGTTAATTCGCGCGTTATTTATGGTTTGGGCATCGCCAATAATTTAGGATTTATTAGATAAATCCAAACAAAATATTTTATCTTGTCTGATTTTTTTGTCTAAGCCTGGCTTGGTTTTTCTTTTGCAATAGTTTGATTTTTGGGCATGGTGCTTAACAACAACAACGCCGCGATGAATAAAAAAACGGGCGGCAAAAAAACATTATTCTCAAGCACGCCAAACAACCCACCCAAAAAAATAGCCGACAGCCCGCGCGCCAAACTTTGTAGCGATTGTGCCAAGCCCAAGGTTGCCCCCTGATGTTGCGCGGGGGTATGTTGGCTTAAAGCCCCATTTAAAGCAGGCTGATAAAGGCTGAAGGCAAGGGCAATCATCGACACCGCCCCTTTCAAAAAATGACCATCGGGCGAAAATACTGGCAAATAATTTAACAACAAAAACGCCGCAATCAACAGGCAAAGCCCCAATTGCATCACGCGATATTCACCCAAGCGTTTCACCACGGGGCGTATCAAACCACCCTGCACGATAATAACCACCACCCCTATCGTGGCAAAGATATAGCTGATGTCCTTCGCCGTGTAATCAAAATTCGCCTGGCCCCAAATGGCAAACACCGCTTCAAGCGTGGAAAAGCCAGCCTGGCCCAAGAATATCAACAACAAATAACGGGCTATGGTTTTGTCGCGCCACATGGGTGAAAAAAACACCGCCAATAATTTTTGATGAAGCCTTTCGCGCGGGGGCAGGCTGCGCCCTGGCGCAATGTAAATATCATCCAACCTTGTCTGCACCGCGGCCTTGTTGGCGGGCAAAAACCAAATACCCACCACCGCCATGATGGCGGTAATAAGCCCCGCCACCATGATAGGAAATTGATGGCTGTTGGGCAAAATCTGAATCAAAAAAGCAATGCCCTGACCAATGAAGGGCAGGGCTATCATCTTGGTTTGGGTGTCGGCATCTATCAATATACCGCCGATAGCAGGCCCCATGGCAAAGCCAATGCCAAAGGTTGCGCCCAACATGCCAAGGGCGGCGGTGCGATTTTTTTTGGTGGTGAGGTCGGCTATCCACGATTGCACCACGCTCATCCAACCCGCCAACACGCCCGAAACAATCCGCGACAGCAACACCATCCATAACAAATGGGAAAAGGCCATCCAAATATAATTCATCGCGGATAAAAACAGCAGGCTTAGCAAAATTGTTTTGCGCCCATAACGGTCGGACAACCCGCCCCAAAATGGTGCAAACACAAAACTGGTTAGGGCAAAAATGCCCGAGATATTGGTGACCGTCAGGTTGCTGCCGCCTTGCTCCTTAATCAAAAACGGCAGGATGGGTAGTATCATGCTAAAGGCAAGCAGTTCCAACAAAACAACCAACAGCAAAGGGATAGTTTTTTTCATATTTTTTTATTCACATTATTCATTGACTGGTGCTCAATAATTATTCATTGGCGTTATTACTGGGAATTATTACTGGGCGCGCTTTCCCATATTGAATAGATGAAAACTTTTACTATAAAACCATAGGGCTGGCATGTAATAAACCGCCGAACCAACCATGGCTAGCACCACCATCAACCAATTGCTAGTCCACATCCGACTTGCTTGCAACCCCGCAATATAATCCATCATATCGGGCAAGAATTTGTAAAAAGCCAGCAACGGTAAATTCAACAACAACAACAACAACAATGGCCACCAAAAATGCCAACGCCATGGCAATGCCCCTTGCGCAAATAAAATAACCACAAACACCGTGGTAACAAACGCCGCGGCTATCAACGATGCCATGGCAATGCCTTGCTCGGCCATGTTCATATCCCTGGTGAATAAAAATGCCGTCACGCCATTGATGACAAATGACAACAGGGTAATACGCACGGGGGTTTTGGTATCGCCCTTGGAATAAAAATAAGGCTGAAATACTTTGTTAAGAATATAAAACGGCAGGGCCAGGGCAAACATGTTCAAGGCGCTGGCGGTGCGCGCACTGGCTAATTCATCAAACGCCCCACGTTGAAACATGAATGAAATGAAATAAGAACTCAAAAAATGCAATGCCAAAGCACATGGCAGGGTAAAGGCCAAACCCAAACACATACCCTGTTGCAACAAATGGCTTAGGCTTTTCTGCCCTGCCTTCCCATCATGTTGCGCCGCCGAAAAACGTTGCAACAACACAATGCCCAGCGCAATACCAATCACCCCCAGGGGCAATTGAATCAAACGGTCGGCATAGAACAAATGGGTTACCGCCCCCACCCCTATGGTTGTGGCTATCATATCGCTGACCAGGGAATTTAATTGTTGCCCGCCCGCGCCCAGCATCGACGGTGCCATGGTGCGTAATAATTTTTTTTCTTCGGCGGGGAATTGCCGATTGATTATTTGTTGCCGATTTTTTTGCCACAGGCGCGCATGGTTAGCATGATGCAAATAATCGGGATAAAGCCTCTTCACCCCCACCCATAGATACCATGCTTGCCACAAACCCGAAATAATAATTGCCGCGCATAATATTTTGCCCGCCATAAAGGGGCTGACAATATTTTTATACCCGCCCCACCAACCCAACATAATAGCTAAGGCCGCGCCAATCAGACAAATATTCAAAAAACTTGCCGCCAAACTGCCACGCCAAAAAAGCCCATGGCTTTGTAAAATACCCGCAAACAATGCCGTCAAAGACATGGCAAGTAGGTAAGGAAAAGATATACGGCCAAATGTTATCAACATGTCCAAATGGGCGGCATCGGCGCGAAAACCCGGTGCCACCAGCCACATAATTTTTGGCATGAACAACAGGACTAATAAAGTAAAAACCAACAGAAATAAAAAAAGTTTGATAGCGACGCCGCTGGCAAAATCGATGGCTTTGTTTTTATTATTCTTTTGTTTTTTTCTTAAAGAAACAAACATCGGCACGAAGGAGGCTGAAAAGGCCCCCTCCGCAAACAATGACCGAAAAATATTAGGAAAACGAAAGGCGATTAAAAAAGCATCCATGATAGGGCTGGCGCCAAGCATAGCAGAAAGAGCAATATCGCGCAGGAAGCCAAGGACGCGGCTAATCATCGTCATGCTGCCAACCTTTAGCAACGGGTTTAGTAGCTGCTGGATTCTCATCATGATTTTTTTATAAGGCTAGTAAGCCAAGCTGTATTATGCAACAGAAAAATTCTTCTGAATAATATCAAGCGCGGCGCGATGAAGTTCGGCCGAGCCCGCCGCCAAAATTTCCGTCCCCGAATCAAGCGACACGGGTTCGCCCCGCCAATTGGTAATAACCCCGCCCGCCCCCGTCACCACGGGCGCCAGGGCCATTTTGTCATATTGCGCCATTTGTGTTTCGCATATCACATCGACCAAACCCAAAGACAACAACCCATAGGCATAAGAATCATAACAACTGCGCTTGATACGCACCTTGGCCTTGAGGGCGGCAAAAACCCGTTCTTGCTCGGGCGTGAATATCAGGTCGGTTCCCGAAAAAAATCCCACCGCTTTTTCTAACGGAATATTATCGCGCGTCTTGATAGGTTTGTTGTTTAAGGTGCTGGGGTGGTCGGTGAAACCCAAATATCTTTCCTTGATAATGGGTTGATTAATCACCCCCGCGATGGGCACGCCGTGCCTGCATAGGGCTATCAAGGTGGTGAACATCACCCCGCCAACCATAAATCCTTTGGTGCCATCGATGGGGTCAATAACCCACACATATTCGCTATCCAAATTCTCATTGCCCCATTCTTCGCCCAAAATACCATCGGCGGGGCGATGTTTTTTTAATAGGGCGCGGATAGCCTCCTCGGTTTCTTTATCGGCAATGGTGACAGGCGATAGGTCGCTCTTAAATTCGGCGGCGGGAATATTACGCCAATGTTTTGTTTGGATAAGACCAGCCTCATCCGCTAACAGATGGAGCAAATTTTCTATTTCCTTTTTGTCCATCGTGAAAAAAATTAACGCAGGCTGCGCAAATATAATATAATCGCCGCCCGTTCTTTGTCATCAGCCAAGCCAGCAAAAGTCATTTTTGTGCCACTTGCCAACGTCCTTGGGTTATAAAGAAATTGATTGAGCTTATCTTCATTCCACGAACCGCCCACCGCCTTTAACGAATCGGAATAGGCATAACCCGATGCCGATGCCACCGCCCTGCCAAGCAGGCCATAAAGATTGGGACCAACTTTATTCGCGCCACCCGCTTCAAACCCATGGCAAGCCTGGCACTTACGCGCAACCGCCACACCATCGGCCACTGTAACTTTTTTGAAAAGGTCGGTGATGGCCCCTGGGCCCGCGGCGGCGCCGCCACTTACCGTCACCACATTACTGGCCACGGTTTCGTTACTGCCTGGCAGGGCGAAGGCTTGGTTATTTAATTTTTTGGGGTGGTAAACAACACGCGCAATAACACCCGAACCCGCGGCTATCAAAGCCGAAAGAATAACGGCGGCCGCAATTTTATTTGTAAGTAGGGGATCTTTTTTATCAGCCATTTTTTTATCTATTATTGTGTAATAGCGAATGTAGATTTTTGAATAATGAATTTATCAACCCACCTCATAAATGATTCGCCCATAAAAGGCAAATGATTTTTCGTATTATTAATCATTGTAGGTCGCGCCCCCCAGCATAAATTTTTCACCGCCGCTTTGCACAAATAATTTTTTTTCATGATATTGATTATGTTCTATGGCATAATGGGCAAGGTCGTAGAAAACCGCGGGCGACAACAACATATCCAAATTATCGCGCACCCGCACCACAGGGCGCGGTTGCTGTTGTTGTTCATACATGGTTAGGGGATGTTGCTTATCCAGCGTCACCCAAAAATCCAACGAAGATTTGATGGCGATATGATTTTCTTGAACCTCCGCCACCGTGCCATAAAATGGCAAATCCGCCACTTCTATCTTGCCTTTTTCCGCGGGGGTGGCAAGGAAATACTCCCCGCCTTCCTTTAACAAACACACCGCAAACAATTGGCAAAGTTGTAGTCTGCCGATGGGGGAGCCTTGGTAAAACCATTGACCTTTTTTATCAATGCGAATGGCAAAATCACCGCACAGGGCGGGCAAGGTAAGTTTGCTGTTAGCACTCCACAGTCCTTGCCCCGCGCGCATCATGTCGCCTATCGACAGGCGTTTGGTTTGATTCTTATCCGCCTTGCTCGGCGGTTTTATCATGTCATCGTTGCTGCTTGGCATGGCACGACAATATCATAAGGTTTTTATTTATGCTAGGGTATGGCCGCCATAAAAATATGGGCGGGCGCAACGCCCCAAAAAAATGCAAAAAAGATAATGAAATTATTTTAATAATTATTATGCTGTTGCACGCCGTAAGCTATTGCCTTGTTTGGGGATATTGCCTATATTAATATTAATAAGCAAATGATAAGGGACAATCATCGTGCGGGTTGTGATATTTGTCACGGCACCAGCAAAAAAAATCTAACGATTCATGGGACAGCACCAACAGGTGGTCTGGGCCTGGCTAGGGGCTGGCGCGGGCGCGTTTTAACCCCCAGGACTTTAACAATGAGCTTGCTGGCTGGTCTATGGGCATATTTTGCAGGCCAACCCGCCCACGCCGCCGACACCCTAACCAACGGCGATACCAAGCCGCCGCCAGCCTCGCTCTTTACCTTTCCTCCAACCTCGGTTCTTAACCCCGCCCATCCCCAGAGGAAATTGCTGCCTGGCAATAACATTAATGTCAGCGCGGGGGCCGATGTTAATGCCGAATATCGCGTCCTGCTGGGCAAAAATAATGGCGGTTATTTTTCTCTACCCTCCAGCCTGGTCGGAACGGGTAATTTGTTTCGCGTGGTGATGAATGGTGAAACCAACGACTTCGCCCCCATTACCCGCACCATTGGTTATGAATTCATCTATGGGGGGCGGCTGACATTTTTTAGCTTGGTAGTTTTAACTTACAGCGCGCCTATCTGTATTTTGGTGGCGGCATTTGGAATAATGGCGGGCATATTCCTTTTGGTATTATCTCGGTCGGCAAAGACTTCGGGGTTTTAACCCGCTACGCGCTGGATGGTTCCAGCGTCCTGCCCCCTGGCGGTATGAAATATTGGCAAACAACCGTCGGGGCGGGCAGTGTTGCCAGCAATGGTATTGTTGAGGGTTATGGTCGTTCATCGCCCGATAATTTTGATACCAGCGCCAAGGTTGCCTATCAAACCCCCGTTATTTATGGCTTCTCCGCTGCGGTAAGTTATGGACCATCGGGCGTTTTATGGTCGCAAAACCCATGGGCCAGCAATACCGCCACCCATAAAAACGTGGTGGACGGGGTGTTAAATTATCATGCCAATATCAAAACCATCAACCATGAATTTTTGATTGATGTCATGGGCGGTTATGAACATGCGACGGTGCGGCCAGCCTACAGCAATCAAAATCATCAATTTTTGAATAGTTTTTTTAAATCATCCTTTATCAACACGGTGGTGGCTAGCATCCTTAAGGCAACCCCCACTGTAAGCCGCGACCAAGCCCTCATCACCGCGCAACAAGATTATGAATTGTATGTTTCAAGAGGTCAACCCACCGACAGCACCAGGGCCGCGGGATACCAATCATTAACCCCAGGGGCGGCGGGTTTTGGTTTAAGCGACCAAGAAGCCTATCATCTTGGTTTTAAATTTGGTTATAACCCGCTGAATATAACGCGCAGTTTGGAAAATATCTTTGCGGGGGCCAACAATGATTTGCGTTATGGCAACAGCGATGCTGGCGATAATCAATTTCGTGATAATGATAACCGTAATGTCATGGGTGATTTTTTCGCCCTGTCGCTGGGGATGAATTGGAATAAATTATATGGCAACCTCTTGTCGGCGGGAATCTCCCTCAGGCCCTTGGCATTTTTAAGTATTTATGGCGGTTATGCCTATGGCACTTGCGCCACGCAATCTTGCATGGCGGCGCGGTTTATCAATCGGCCAGGCTCTTCGCACCTATGGATGAGCGGGGTAACCTTCGCCCTATCCAACGATTTCTTTATCTACACCCAGGCTTCGGGCATTATTGGCAATGTTGAATTTGGCCGTTACGATGCCGCGGGTTATCTCTATGGTCAAACCAATGGGTTTTTTAACAAAACCAATGTCAGCATCGGCACCATGATGTCGTTCTAGCTTGGGCTGTCCTTGGGTGATCTATGATTTGAGATTTTATCTCTTTTCTATATCAATTATATTTGCTGATTTAACTTGCCATGATAAAAAAAAGTTGCTAGGCACAAACTATGAGAATAAATGTCCGTGAAAACAACGTTGACCAAGCCATCAGGGTTCTGAAAAGAAAGCTGGTGCGCGAAGGGGTGTTTCGTGAAAGCAAACAACGTCGTTATTACGAAAAGCCATCGGAAAAGAAAAAACGTGAAGGCACCGAAGCCGTGCGTCGCGCCCGTCGCTTACAACGCAAAAAATTCTTTAATAATTAACGCGGGTTTCCTTCTTGGGGTTATTCCCAGGATTATTCCCATGTTCGCCAAACTGGCGAGGGATGGCGAAGGGAATGGTGAATATCCTGCCAGCCATCATCTCCTCACCCACGCCAGGCAATTTCTTTATTGGGTTTTTTATTGGGGTTTTTTATTGGGGTTTGTTTTGCCAATCTAACCCGTCAATCATCGCGTCCGACCTAAAGGCAATATTTTCTAAAACAACCTTGCAACATAAGACTCAAGTTATCAAAAGAACTCTGTTAGGATAGGGCTATGAATGAAGCGCGGATTAAAAAAATTATCTTCATGGGGTCCAGCCCCTTTGCCGCTGCTATTTTATCGCACCTCCTCCACCATCATAAAAACAACATGCAGATGGTGGCGGTTTATACCCAACCCGCCAAAGAAAAAGGGCGCGGCAAAAAAATAACCAAAACCGATGTTGCAATATTGGCCGAACAACATGGCGTTCCCGTTCGCACCCCCACCCTGTTTCATGACGAAGAAATTGATTTTATCGCCCGTAACCAGCCCGACTTGATTATTGTCGCCGCCTATGGCCTGTTGTTGCCAGCTGGGGTTTTGTCATTGCCCAGCATCATGGCTTTGAATGTTCATCCATCCTTGTTGCCGCATTACCGCGGTGCCACACCGATAGAATCGGCCATCCTAGCGGGGGATAAAAAAACGGGGGTATGTTTTATCAAAATGACGCCCGAGCTTGACGCGGGCGATGTGCTTGCCATGCAATCAATGCCCCTGGCCGAGGACGATAATCGCGAAACCTTAAGCAACAAATTATTAAGCCTGTCGCTAACAATGTTCGACGAACATTTGCCGTCTATCCTAGAAAAAAAATTTCAAGCCACGCCGCAAGACCACACGACCGCCAGTTTTTGCCAAAAAATAAAAAAGAGCGATTATGAGGTCAAGCCGTCCAACGAGCCCGCCGACATGGTCGATAGGAAAATACGCGCCTATTACCCCAAATGTTTTTTACCGTGGAGCGATGGTAAAAGATTGGGTTTGTTATCGGTAAAAAAAACCAACCAACCCAGTAATGGGCGACAAGATATTTTGTTTGAAGATGGAAAAATATCATTACCCTGTCGTGATAATTTGCTGGAACTTATTTTGGTTAAGCCCGAAAATAAAAAAGCGATGATGGCCAGCGATTGGTGGCGCGGCCTGCGATAAAAAAATTAAAAAACCCAACCGCGCCAGGCCATGTAGCTGGCTAAAAAAAACAAACCCACGGCAAAAATACGGCGCAATGTTTTTAATGGCAAGGCGTGGGCCAATTTCGCCCCGACGGGTGCAAAAAAAACTGACGCCAGGGCAATGACAAAAACAACAGGCCAATAAATAAAACCTATGGCTTCTTTACCGCCCAACCCACCATTGTTGGCCAGCAAATAACCAATGCTGTTCACCGCCGCAATGGGAAAGCCCGTCGCGGCGGAGGTTGCCACGGCGCGATTGGCCGCAATGCCATAACGCGTTTGAAATGGCACCATTAAAAAACCACCGCCCGCCCCCACCAGGCCCGATAAAAAACCCACAACCGCACCGACGATTATCAACCATGGTTTGCGGGGCAAGATTTTAAAAACCGAACGGGGGTCATATTTATTGTTGGCGATTTTCTTTTCAGGAATTTTTTTGTCTTGGCTGCCGACCCACATTTGCCATCCCGATAAAAAAATTAATCCCGCGAACAAAAAATATAACCAAGTCGAATGCAAAAATGCAAAAACGCCAAGGCTGGCGAAAAGCGCGCCTGGCAAAATACCTATGGTAAATATCCCCGCCAATGGCCAGTTGATGGCGCGCTTAAAATAATGGGCGCGAATCGACGACAAGGAAGTAAAACACACCACCGCCATGGCGGAAGCAATGGCGAATTTAATCGTGTCGCCGCCAAACAACCCCCAACCATCAAAAATATGTAATAATATTGGCACCATAATCATGCTGCCGCCGATGCCAAACAACCCCGCCATAAAACCAGACAAAATACCCAGCGATAAAAGAATAGCGACCATCGTCATGTTTTGTGATATAAAATACTTATTAGCAAAAGGCAAATTATTTGAATTTTAAAAATAAAATTACTTTTGAATTTTGTAAATAAAATTGCTAAAGGGAACAACAACATGCATACCCATCCTGTCTTGCCAAAAAAAGTGGGCGTTTTAATAATCAATTTGGGTAGCCCTGTTGCCCCCACATCCAGCGTCGTCAAAAAATTTTTGAGGGAGTTTTTATCCGACCCGCGGGTTGTGCCCTTGGCGGGGCGCGCCTTAACAAAAATTCTTTGGCAAATATTATTAAACGGCATTATCTTGCCCATCCGCTCGCCGCGCTCGGCCAAAAAATATGCCCTCATTTGGTTTGCAAAAAAAAATATATCGCCGCTGCATTATTACACCGATAACATTGCCATCCAATTACAAAAACAATTTCAAAAAAATATCATCGTCCATTCGGCCTATCGTTATGGTCATCGCCCATCCAACAAATTATTTGGCGGCGCCAACATAGCCACCGAAATAAAAAATTTACAAGCCCTGGGTTGTCGGCGCATTGTGATACTGCCGCTTTACCCCCATTACAGCGCCTCCACCATTGCGTCGGTGGTGGATAATGTTGGTGCCATCTTAAAAAAACTGCAACATCAACCCAGCGTAGCCTTCGTGCCGCCCTATTTTGACCATCCTGGTTTTATCGCCCTGCTCAAAAAATCTATCCTGGGTGCATTTGCCAACATGAAGGGGCGACAAAAAAACCCCGACAAAATAATATTTTCCAACCATGGCATTCCCCAATCATTTGTTAAGGCTGGCGACCCCTATAGCTGTCAGGCCAAAAAGACCTCTCGCCTGTTAAAAGAATCCATGAACAATCCGCGTATTGATTTTCTAACCAGTTTTCAATCGCGCTTTGGCGCGGCGGCGTGGGTTAAACCCTATACCGCCGATACCATCAAACAATTGGCGAGCGAGGGTTGTCCCCATCTTGCTATTATCTCCCCCAGTTTTGCCGTCGACTGTTTGGAAACATTGGAAGAAATAAATGTTGAACTTCGTGCCGAATTTTTTAAACACCATCCTAAGCCCAAGGAAGCAACTTTTTCTTACATCCCCTGTCTTAATGATACGCCTGGCGCGATTAATTTCTATAAAGAAATTATTTCGCAATTGTTGTAGGTAGCTACAATCAAAGAAATCTTATGCGTGTATTAATTGTTTCAAGTATCTATTTACCCATGGCGGGCGGTTTGCCATTGTTTGCCCATCGCCTGGCATTTTATTTACAGCAACATGGCCATGAAGTGTTGGTGCTGGCGCCGTCCGAAACCATGAAGTCAGAAATGCGCGTGCTTGATGGCGTCAATATCATGGGTATGGCTTCGGTCAAATCTTATCTTTATAAAAATTATCGCCTAACCCTGGCGCCAGGGCTTTATCGCAATATAGAAAAAACAATTTTACATTTTAAGCCCGATGTCATTCATATCCAGGGGCATTTTGCTATCGAACGGCGCGCGGTTAAAATAGCAAAAAAACATCATATACCCGTGGTGGGCACCAACCACACGGCATTTGAAAGCATTGCCGAATCCATGCCGTTTCGCCATGTTAAGCCGTGGGTTGCCTTGGTTAAGAAATTATTTTGGCAAAGAATTTTTGATACTTTCAAAGACGTCACCATCGCCACCGCCCCCAGCCTGGCCGCCAAAAAAATGTTAGAACAACATGGCTTAACCATACCCATGCAAACCATATCCAACGGATTGGACACCCAAGTGTTTAACCCCAACCAAAAAAATACACGGACCGAAAAAAAATATGGCTTACCCAACAAGCCAATATTATTAAGCGTCAGCAGGCTTGATAAGGAAAAAGAAATGTCATTTGCCTTGGCGGGTGTCGCCCTTGCCATAAAAAAAATGAT
Source organism: Alphaproteobacteria bacterium (assembly GCA_965262775.1). Lineage (GTDB taxonomy): Bacteria > Pseudomonadota > Alphaproteobacteria > JASGCL01 > JASGCL01 > JASGCL01. The sequence continues at coordinate 124,265 of CBDHFT010000001.1, forward strand.
AGCCATGGGCAAAAAACCATTTCATTTTGTTGTAGCGGGCGAGGGCAACGAGCTTCAAAATTTAAAAAAGCAAGCCGCGCGCGATGATGTGGCGCCCTATGTTTCATTTTTGGGGCCAATAAAAAATAGGCTGGGAAAAGAATCTGACTTGCCCGCCATTTACGCCTGCGCCGATGGTTTTATCACCGCTTCGCCGATGGAATTTCAAGGCATTGCGGTGATGGAAGCCATGGCGTCGGGGTTGCCCATTTTGGCGGCCAACCGTCGCGCCCTGCCCGAATTGGTTGATGATGAAAAAAATGGATTCCTGTTTGAACTTGATAGGCCTGAGGTGCTTGGCGATAAAATTATCAAGATTATGGAAGATGCACCGTTAAGAAAAAAAATGGCGACGGCTAGCCTTGAAAAAATAAAACCGCATGACATTCAATCGGTGGTGTCGCAATTTGAAAATATTTATAAAAAGGCCATTGCCATAAAAAAAATCGAAAAATAAATAAATGACCATCGAACCCATCCTTGATTCGACCCCTTTCATACGCTGGCACCTTGCCCTGGCCATACTGGCATTCCCGCTTGGCCTATCGCACCCATCAAAAAACCATGGCGGGAATCTTTTATGGCGGCTTGTTATTGGCGGGGTTCTTCACCCTGATGCCTGGGCGTTTATTATTTAATGTTCTTTTTGGTGGATAGAGTTTTTGCTTTTTTTATCGCGCTATTGTAAAGCAATAGGACGATGATGGTAGCAAAAACAAAACGCGTTTTCTCGGGCATTCAGCCCTCGGGCGATATTCACCTCGGCAATTACCTCGGCGCCATTAAAAATTGGGTGGGGTTACAAAACGACATGGAATGTTTGTTTTGCATCGTTGACCTGCATGCTATCACCGTTTGGCAAGACCCCGCAAGTTTAAAAAAAGCAACATTGGATTTGGCGGCAACATTGATTGCCTGCGGTATTGACCCAACCAAGCAAATTTTGTTTCACCAATCGGGCAACCCCGACCATGCCAATTTGGCGTGGGTATTTAATTGCGTGGCGCGGTTGGGGTGGTTGAATCGCATGACTCAATTTAAGGATAAGGCAGGCAAGGACAGGGAAAAAGCATCTACGGGGTTATTCATTTACCCCAATTTAATGGCGGCCGATATTTTGGTTTACCACGCAACCCACGTGCCCGTGGGCGAAGACCAAAAACAACATTTGGAATTGGCGCGCGATATCGCCGATAAATTTAATCACGATTTCAACGCCCCCGATTTTTTCCCCAGCCCCGAACCGCTTATTTTGCCGGTCGCCGCGCGGGTGATGAATTTGCGCGACGGCACAAAAAAAATGTCAAAGTCTGACCCGTCGGACGCATCGCGGATTAATTTAACCGACAGCAATGACGCCATCAACGATAAAATAAAAAGGGCAAAAACCGATTCGGGCAACATGCCCGAGGGTTGGGATGGGTTAGAAGATTCCAGGCCCGAGGTCGCCAATTTAATCAGTATCGCCGCGGGGTTGTTGGGGCAAAACCCCACCGACATTATTCCACAATGGGCGGGGAAGGATTTTTCATCGTTTAAAAAATATTTGGCGGAATTAACCGTGGAAAAATTATCACCGATAAGAGAAAAAATTGTCATGCTGGGAAAAAATCAAGATGAATTAAAAAAAATATTGGTCAATGGTGCAACGCGCGCCGCCGCCATAAGCCACCCCATTTTGAAACGGGCGCGCGAGTTGGTTGGCTTCATTGATTAAATATATGTTGTCAGACGATGCGTTACAATTATACGCGCGCCAAGTGGTTATAAAAAATATTGGCGAAGGCGGGCAAGCACGGTTGATGCAAACCCGCGTCGCCATGATAGGGGTTGGCGGTATTGCGGGGCATTTGTTGCCATTGTTGGTGGGGTCGGGCATAAAAAAAATAACTTTGTGCGATGATGATGTGGTGGAAAAAAGCAACCTGCATCGGCAATTGATGTTTCGCAAACCCGATATTGGCAAACCGAAGGTTCTTGCCGCGCAAAGTTTTTTGCAAGCCATGGCGGATGATGTCGCCATAACTTGCCACGAAAAAAAAATTCTAACCATGGGCGATGCCGCCATGTTGGCGGACCATGATATATTGTTGGAAGGCAGCGACAATGTAGAATGCAAATTATTGGCCGACAACATAGCGCGCACAATAAAAAAACCCATTATCATTGGCGGCGCCACGGGATACGACGGTCAGGTTGGTTTTTTTTATGGCGATAAAAAACGTTACGGCGATATTTTTCAAGCGGGCGCACCCGCGGATGTTGCCAATTGCGCCACGGCGGGAATATTAAACAGCACCCTGGCGCAGGTGGCGGGGCTGATGGCTCAATTGCTTTTTGATTATATTTTCAATCAGTCTGAAGATGCAAAATTTTTTCTGCTGAACAACGGCAAAGAGTTGCAAGAAATTGCATTATAGTCATTGCGCCCCTTGTAATCTTTGCGCGGTGTTCTTAGATGATTTTTGGGGTGGGAGAAAATTTTTATTTGAGGGACGATTTCAAATAAAACCCTAACAACTTCATTCTAAGGAGAAACATCCATGAATAGTAAAAACAAACTTACCCTGCGCGCGAAGAGCAGGGTTGATGCGGCATTAAACGGCGCGTATGAAAAATTGGACCGTGCGGTTGACCGCGTGACCCAAAGGGCCCAACGCAACATCGACAGGATCCACCAAGTGAAGGAGGATTTGCGGACGAGTCTTGACGGCGGCAAATTTAAAGCCAACATCATGAACCAAGTCGTGAACAGCAGAAAATATTTAAACGCGTCGGCTGAAAAACAAGCCGCGGCCAAGAAATTGGCGCAGGATCAATTGGCCAAATATTTTGGTTAATCGATAGCTTTCGTTTTGCAAAAACTGTCGGCAAGGGTTGGCCTTTGCGAAGTATTTTTTAAAACATCATCGATGTTTTAAGGATATTTTGCCCAAAAGCTAGCCCTTGCCGCAGTCATGTTTGGGCGTTATAAAACTTCGTATTTTCCTCGCCCTCTTTGTTTAAATAAATATTTTCCACTACTCGCACAAATACTACACCAAGCCTCTGGATTTTTCTTGTCTTTATTATGGTCGCTGTGGTCAGATGGTTGTAATCTACTTTTGTTGGCATTAGGGTATCTAGCCATTGTCTTTTGAATAATATCTGCAGTCTTGAATATCCCATGCTTGTAAGGTTGCATCACGCTAGCAAACCAATCATGGGTTTGCCGAGCGTATTTTGGATCTATAGTTCCTCTTCGTGCCATATTTTTATCATTACTCTTCATAAACAACGGTATTATTATTACCGATATCAATACAATATTTTTTATATAACTCATTCATTTCGGCTCGACTGTCATAGCCCTCCACTTGCGTGAACCAAATACTATCCTTTCCTGAATCATAAGATACGAAACGCAAAAAATAAAGACTCTTTCCATCTATGCTACGATTTACTTTACCACAAACCGCTAGCAAATTATCTGGTCTTTGAATCACTTTAATGCCCCAAAATTTTGCCGATGTAGGGTCAGTTAGTAACGCTTGTACTTCCTTCTTGGCAAAATCTACTATTTGCTTTTCTTCACTATGGAAGAGGTAAAATAAAAATCCGCCCAAAATTATCGCCCCACCGATAATAATTAGGACGGTTAATGATTTTTTCTTAGTTTTCTTATCTCTACTCATAAGTGTTAATTAACAAAATATTTATAATTAGGCAATAAAAATATTTACATTTTATATAAGGGAGCATCCTAATTTCCCCTGCCCTTGAAGCAAGTCCAAACATTATTTGCGATAGGAACGGCACGGCGGTGTTTTAATAAAAAATGCCACCATGCCTCCCTTGTGACACAAGGGAAGAAGAAAATGAGGGAGGCAAGATTCATCTTGCCGACCATCATTTTCAGATAGGTTAGACCCCGCTTAAAAATTTCTTATTAGTTTTTTTTCTATCATGTCTAACCTACCCGAAAAATATACTCGTTCGCTAGGCTCACTCGTTATTTTTCTCCCTCCCTTGTATCACAAGGGAGGCTTTGCAACATTTTTTAAACCTGCTGTAAAATGGCCTACTAGGCCAAGACAAATTGTCACGCACGGGCGCAGCGCGGTGTTTTAATATTGCAATCATTGTGCGAATCATATTTATAATAATTCACAATGGACAAGGATTTATTACAGAGAAAAAATTCTGCTCATCAGCTTGCTGAAAAATTTTTAACATCTCCCTTTCAAACAATGATGATAGATGGGGCATGGGGCGCGGGCAAAAGTTGGCTTGCCGAAACCATGAAGAATTTTATAAGCCAAAATAAAATAGCTGATAAAAAATATAATGTTGTATGGATAGACGCCTTTGCCCATGAATTAACAGACGACCCATTATTAATTATATGGCAACATATTATAGAAACATTTCAGATTAGAGATGAAACATCTATAAACGATATAGGACTAGCAATAGGGAAAATAATAGGCATAGCTATAGAGCGATTGCCTATCATTGGAACAACTATAAAAACAGCGGCAGAAATGTCCGCTGTGCCTCAAGAAAAAGGCTTCATTGAAAAAAAACTATCTGCCATTGCTGATATGACAGCTGGCAAAGAAGAATTACAATCTATGTTAAAAACCAAATTACCCTTGGTTATTTTTATTGATGAATTAGACCGTTGCAACCCCCATTTTGCTGTCAGATTATTTGAAAGGGTAAAACATTATTTCAATATGCCTGATATAAAAATTATTTATGTTGCTAATAAAGATATTTTATCAGGCAGTATTGCAGGTTATTACAACACAACGGGCACAAAATTTGAAGCCAGCGATTATTTAGAAAAATTTATTGATTTTACTTTCTATGTTAGCAATTTTAGTAGTTTAAGTAAGAAGACCAGAGGTTTTTTTATATCTGATTTTATTAAAAGCAAAAACCCACGCGGGAACGAATTCTTATGGAACATCGTTCCGAGTTTATTTGATATGTATGTTTTGCAACCTCGACAAATAAAGAATATTATAAATAATATTATACTAAATTCTGCAAATATAAATAATATTACTATTTTTCTCCTATCAATTTATTTATATGCTATGAAAAATTCTGAAAATTATAAATATCTTTATAAAATTATACATGATATATATAAAGCATATGATGTAAATGATTTTAATACAAAACTTAGGAGTCTAGATTCACAACATCACCAAACTATTGATATGCTTATTAATTTACTTGATAATAGTATAAAGATGTTTTCTACCTGCCATGGCGTGCCTGTTTCATCACTAAAAAATATAATAGATTCTAGTGTTAATCCTGCAAAGCATCCTGATGCTCTTCCTTCCCATGGGCCAGCAGCCCTTTGGTATGCAATTGATAGTATAGAAAAAATATTTATCGTTAATCATTAAATTTTGTATAGGAATTATGTGAAATCATTGTGTGCCCAACTGGGGGCAAGTTTGGCGCAAATATTTGCGCATATATTGTATAAATTGCAATCTGAAGGCTAGGCGGCGACCTACTCTCCCATTGCCTTAAGACATAGTACCATCGGCGCGGGAACATTTCACTTCCGAGTTCGAAATGGGATCGGGTGCTTTGCGTTCCGCCATTACCACCAAGCCATCGGATTGCAATTTATCAATATTATTATGAAACAAAACCAAAAAATCCTTTTACTGAGCAATGAAATTGCGAATGATAGGTTAGAAAAAATCTAACCCAAATATATGCAACCCATGCACACAAATTTGTATATAAATTTGTGTATCATAACAAAAACCTGCCTTTGCAGTTAAGAAAAGATGGTCTTTATTATATGAAAAAGAATCAATGGAACGATTAGTATGAATAAGCTCCACCGCTTACACGGTTTCCACCTTTCACCTATCAACGACATAGTCTATATCGGTTCTCATAGCGAGATCTGGTCTTGAGGCGAGTTTCCCAGCTTAGATGCTTTCAGCGGTTATCTCTTCCGAACATAGCTACCCAGCAATGCCACAGGTGTGACAACTGGTCGACCAGCGGTCCGTCCTTCCCGGTCCTCTCGTACTAGGGAAAGCTCCTCTCAAATCTCGAACACCCATGGCAGATAGGGACCAAACTGTCTCACGACGTTTTGAACCCAACTCACGTACCGCTTTAAATGGCGAACAGCCATACCCTTGGGACCTGCTTCAGCCCCAGGATGCGATGAGTCGACATCGAGGTGCCAAACACCCCCGTCGATGGGGACTCTTGGGGGGTATCAGCCTGTTATCCCCGGCGTACCTTTTATCCGTTGAGCGATGGCCCTTCCACTCGGGACCACCGGATCACTAAGACCGACTTTCGTCTCTGCTCCAGCCGTCGCTGTCGCAGTCAGGCGGGCTTTTGCCTTTGCACTCTACTGTTGATTTCCGACCAACATGAGCCCACCATCGCGCGCCTCCGGTACTCTTTGGGAGGCGACCGCCCCAGTCAAACTACCCACCATGCAGTGTCCTTGCCCTTGATATAAAGGGATAAGTTAGACAGTAAAAACTTAAAGGGTGGTATTTCACCTTTTGACTCCACGCGATCTAGCGACCACGCTTCAAAGTCTCCCACCTAGGCTACACATCAACTTCCTACTGCCACTGCAAAGCTATAGTAAAGGTGCACGGGGTCTTTCCGTCTAACCACGGGAACTCCGCATCTTCACGGAGAATTCAATTTCGCTGAGCCTATGTTGGAGACAGTGGGGAGATCGTTACGCCATTCATGCGGGACGGAACTTACCCGACAAGGAATTTCGCTACCTTAGGACCGTTATAGTTACGGCCGCCGTTTACTGGGGCTTCGATTCAGAGCTTGCACCCTTCCTCTTAACCTTCCAGCACCGGGCAGGCGTCAGACCCTATACATCGCCTCATCGGCTTCGCAGAGTCCTGTGTTTTTGTTAAACAGTCGCCACCCCCTATTCTGTGCCCCCCTTTCTAACTTGCGTTAAAAAAGGGCTCTCTTTTCGCTAACTTACGAGAGTAATTTGCCGAGTTCCTTCAACATAGTTCACTCAAACACCTTGGTACATTTATACCACCCCACCAGAGTCGGTTTGTGGTACGGTCTATAGTATGGGCTATTTCCTGAAACAACCAGCTGGCCATTGCAATCCAATAAGCAACAACCAATTTCGTCATTTGTCAACTCCATACAGGCTCAGGATTATTAACCTGATTCCCATCGACTACGGCTTTCGCCCTCGTCTTAGGGGCCGGCTCACCCTACGCGGATTAACCTTGCGTAGGAAACCTTGGGGTTCCGGTGAATCTGTTTCTCACAGATTTCGCGCTACTCATGTCTGCATTCGCTCTTCCGATACCTCCAACCAATCTCAAGATTGATCTTCACAGGCTTACGGAACGCTCCGCTACCACTTATGCCATTCTAAAATGGCTTAAATCCACAGCTTCGGTACATATTTTTAGCCCCGTTACATCTTCGGCGCAAGAAAACTTAAGTTTAGATCAGTGAGCTGTTACGCTTTCTTTAAAGGATGGCTGCTTCTAAGCCAACCTCCTGATTGTCTTGGTTTTCTCACATCCTTTAACACTTAAATATGATTTAGGGACCTTAGCTGGTGGTCAGGGCTTTTTCCCTCTCGACCACGGACCTTAGCACCCATGGTCTGTCTGCCAGTATAATACTTCCAGGTATTCGGAGTTTGGTTGGGTTTGGTAAGGCTCGCGCCCCCCTAGCCCATCCAGTGCTCTACCCCCTGGGGTAAATCGACTGACGCACTACCTAAATAGTTTTCGCGGAGAACCAGCTATTTCTGAGTTTGATTAATCTTTCACCCCTAGCCACAAGTCATCCAAAACTTTTGCAACAGTTACTGGTTCGGACCTCCGTTGGGTGTTACCCCAACTTCATCCTGCTCATGGCTAGATCACTCAGCTTCGGGTCTAATGCCACCAACTATACGCCCTATTCAGACTCGCTTTCGCTACGCCTTCACCTATCGGCTTAAGCTTGCTGGTAACATTAAGTCGCAGACCCATTATACAAGAGGTACGCTGTCACCCCTTAAAGGGGCTCCAACTGCTTGTAAGCATTCTGTTTCAGATACTATTTCATTCCCCTTATCGGGGTGCTTTTCACCTTTCCCTCACGGTACTTGTTCACTATCGGTCGTATAGGAGTACTTAGGCTTGGAGCGTGGTCGCCCCGTCTTCAGACAGAATTTCACGTGTTCCGCCCTACTCGAATCCTTCTTTATCATTCATTCTATAAGGGGCTATCACCCTCTGTGGCTGGCTTTTCCAAACCATTCTAGTTACAATAAATAAAGGCATTGGCCTCTGCCGCGTTCGCTCGCCACTACTAACGGCGTATCGTTGATATCTTTTCCTCCGGGTACATGAGATGTTTCAGTTCTCCGGGTTTGCTTTCTTTCGTCTATGTATTCAACAAAAGAATCTCTCTAAAAAGAGAGGGGTTCCCCCATTCGGACATTTCAGGATTAACGCTTCTTGACAGCTCCCCTGAACTTTTCGCAGTCTGGCACGTCCTTCTTCGCCTCTATACGCCAAGGCATCCACAAAATGCTCTTGTCATTATCTTTTTCAAATTTCTGCAAACAAATTTTCATTCGTTCGCCATATTTGAACTGTTTCATTATCATCAACATATTTTGCAACATGTTTTTGACAACGACTTAATCATCTAGTTCTTCATTTAAAAACCATCTTTCTTAACTGAAAGGGCAAGTTTGCAAACCTGTTATTCCTTTTCAGGAGAGATGAAAATTTCGTCTTCATCCCTTCACTTAAGAAGATTTTTTCTTATTGTTATTTGACATGAGTTGCATAATGTATCTTTGTTAAGTTATTGCGCAACATCATTGGTTATTAAAAACAACCAAGACCTCGCGCAACCTATAAAAAAGTCACTCGCAATTCATTGCTCAGCAAAAGAATTTTTTGTTCTATTTGCTTCACATAATTCCTATAAACGATATTCAAAAACTTTGTTTTTTGTTTTTTGTTAAAAACAAAATGACGACAGCGTTAAAAACGCCGCCGTTATTTTGCATTATAACTGACGAAAGTCATTTGTATGGCCTTCGCTATCCCATGTTTATTATACCAATGTAATTGGCCAATGCCCCACAACCAATGTTTGGTGGAGCATAACGGATTCGAACCGATGACCTCCTGCTTGCAAAGCAGGCGCTCTACCAACTGAGCTAATGCCCCAATATAATTGGCGAAAACCGCTATTCGCGGCGTTCGCAAACCCTTATTTCTTTATATTATTCGCGCGAAATAAATTCGCACGAATAGCAAAAGGCAATGCTTCACTTTTTCCATGGCAATGTTCGCAAACCATTTTTACATGGCTAACAAGCGATAAACCAGGGCTATCACTATCATGGCCACCAAACGGTAAGCACAATTTGTAAAGGTAACGCGAAAGGTTCGGCTTTCCCACATATGGCTGGAAACATAAAGATTATGAGTTCCAACGATATAAAGAAGTGTCCAACCCCAAAACCCATTACCACGCTCGGCATCAATCGAAACGATCAATCCCAAAATCCAAACTTTTAAGAAAACCAAAACGGCTTCATAAACATAAGGATTAAGCGGCCAAAAGGGCGATGTTTTTATAACGGTCGGTTTATAGCGGGTGTTAACCCCCAAAAACCTGCCGAAAGCAAATGGCGCAAACCAAATGGCTTCAATTGCCACATAAATGACAAAGGCAACCACCAACCAAACCCAAGAGAATGGCAAATAAGGAAAAGCTATATTCATTCTTGTCTCCGTTAATCTATTGTTATCTTTAAGACACTATAGGCCAAATCACGATGGGAAGCCACCATTAACCCAAATTAAATTGCGCGCCCAATAAACAATAGACGAGCAAGAAATAGAGTCTTGTGACCAACATACCACCAATATCGACCGTGGCAAATTTTAACGATTTGCCAGCCCAACGGGTGGTGGCATATTCCGCGAGGGCGCTGGTAACCAAGAAGGCCACCGCTAGCGACATATTAATATTCGCTATCGCGCTCATGAAACATGCCGTCAATAATGAAGACAGGGTTTGAACACCATATGTCATTATCATTTGCTGTTTGCCCTTTGGGTTTTTGTCAAATTTCGCCCTGGCTTCCTTCATTGATTTGAAACCCAAGCCTTTGATGAATATTTCACCAAACAAGGGGCCAAACCAAATTGTGCCAATGACGATTGCACCAACAACGCTAACCAGCAATGATAAATAATTTATTTCCATTTTTGTCTCCTTTATATTTTTTATTAAATAATTATTAAAAACAACTATAAATAAAAATACAAAAAAATCAAGAAAATAAATGGTAGGCCCGGGAAGATTTGAACTTCCGACCCCACGCTTATCAAGCGTGTGCTCTAACCAACTGAGCTACGGACCTATATAATTGCAAAACCCGCTATAAGCGGCGTTGGCTAATCCTTATTTCCGTGGTTTGTGTTTGCAAAATAAATCCGCAAACGCGACCAAGGAGGGTCAGCCTCACTTTCGCCTATAAAGGCCGCATCAAAGATGCGAACAACCTCTTCCATAATCATAAACAAAATTTTTTGTAAGAAGAAACAAAAGGACAGCGAAAAAATATCGACCATGCCGTTTGTCGTGGGTGTTTGCCCCGTGAGGAACAAATCAGCCCTATAAAAAAAACGGCTAAT
>CBDHFT010000001.1:137500-525336 GCA_965262775.1 Alphaproteobacteria bacterium
GCCCGATACTTGATAAGCGAAGGTTGGCATGTGAAATTGTTGTTTGACGCGATGGATAATATCCAAAAATGGCATGGCGGGTTTAACCATCACCACATCGGCACCTTCGTGAATATCCATCGCGACTTCCTGCAATGCTTCGGTGCTGTTGACATGATTCATCTGGTAAGTTTTTTTATCGCCCTGCAATAATTTTCCTGAACCAACGGCATCGCGAAACGGCCCATAAAAGCACGAAGCATATTTGGCGGCGTAGCTGATAATAATGGTGTTGTAATATTGCGCCCCTTCCAATTTTTTTCTAATCGCGCCAACCCGCCCATCCATCATGTCGGACGGGGCCACGGCATCCGCCCCAAGGCTCGCCAGCAACAGAGCTTGCTGGCACAAGACTGCCACCGTTTCGTCATTCAATATTTCGCCATTTTTTATCAAACCGTCATGGCCATGACTGGTGTAGGGGTCAAGCGCAACATCGGTAATCACCAACATGTCAGGGTGGGTGGATTTTATTTTCTTAATGGCCTGCGCCACCAAATTGTTATCGCGCAAGGCCTCTTGCCCATCGTCGGTTTTCAAATTATCGGGGGTTTTGGGAAATAACATCACGGCGGTAATACCCACCGCCGCCGCATCGTCGATAACCTTTGGCAGGTCGGCGATGGCGTGGCGTAAAATATTTGGCAAGGATGGAATGATAGCAACATCGTCCGCCGCGCGTAAAAATAATGGCAAGATAAGGTCGCGCGCCGTTAAGGTATGTTCGGCCACCAAACCACGCCAGGCCTTATTCTGGCGCAAACGGCGCAACCGCGTTTCAGGATAAGAACGATGAGGTAATATCATGATGATTCGATGATGCTAATTTTTTCAATATAAAAACCACTTCAATGGTGCGACCGAGAAGACTCGAACTTCCACGATATTACTACCACAGAGACCTCAACCCTGCGCGTCTACCAATTCCGCCACGATCGCACGTTATTTTTTACAACTTTGTTTGCCTAGCAGTTATCGGGGAAGGTGACAAGAATTTTTATCCTAGCCTCTACCCCACAAAAATTTTTGCCATGACAATGGCAGCCATGCCCAACATCTTAACAGCCAATCCAATCTTTTGGGAAACAAAATGATTGATTTTTTTTGTCGCAAGCCTTTCATAATCCTATCCGCGGCTTCATCCGCCGTCATAATAAATGGCATGTCGAATTTGTTTTTGCTGGTTAAATCGGTTTTGACAAAACCTGGGGCGATTAATTGCACCACCAACTTGGGGTGCTCGACTTGCAAACTTTCGCAAAAATTTTTTAGATAGGCCTTGGTTGCCGAGTAGGGTTGCCCCAATGGCAGGCCGACATTGCCTGCCTGCGAACCACAAATGGCCAAGAAACCTTTGCGTTTTTCCAATGGGCCCGCCATATATTTTGCCAACAGGGTCGGCGCAATATTATTAACCTTAACCATGTCCAACAATATATCTTCTTTGATGGCGGAGATGGGGCCTGGGTCATAAACCGCGGGCATAAAAATAACGCCATCAAGCGGTTGTAATTGCTGGCAAAGTTTTTTCAAAGCCACGGTGTCGCCAACCTCTAGCGGCGCAAAGCGGTAGGTTTTTTTATCAATGCCATCGGGCGCGTGGCGCGATGAAATAATCACATCCGCGCCAGCCTGTATCAATTTTTTACCCAACGCCAAACCCATGCCGCGCGAACCGCCGATAAGCCAAATGGTTTTGCCCAAAAAATATTGTGTGGTCATGTATTTTATTATACGGCTATCGCCGCCTATATTGGCGGCATAGGCCGACACGATTTTACGATTTCAGTATCATCTTGCCAAAATATTTCCAAAATAATCGCCGAATAAATATAGGGGTGAGGCAGATGATTTGCACCGTGCTGTGCATGGCCCAGGGAAAGCGAATATAAAATTTTTGCGTAGCAATACCAAATAAAATAAAACGCACGGCCTTCTTCACCGAATAAATAAGCGGCATGCGAAAATTATTGCCGCTAATCATGTCGGTTGCCACGTAACCTGGCGCAACCAAATGCGTTTTTAATTTGGGATATTCCACGGCAACGGTTTCAGCAAAGTTTTTTAAATAATCTTTGCCACCGCCATAGGGTTGGCTAAAGGGTAGCCCCACAATACCCGCCACCGAACCCATGAAGACGAAAAAGCCCCTACGTGCTTCCAATTTTTTACCCAAATAGGCCGCCAGCAAACTGGAGGGAATGACATTGACGGCGAGCAATTCGGCAAGATGTTTTTCATCAATATCCGCGACCGAACTGGGGGATAAAACCCCCGAGCTGTAAATAACGCCATCAAGGTCGGTCATTTTATCGCATAATGATTTTAATTTTTTGCGGTCGGTAACATCAAGGGCGATGAATTCGTGGGCGAATTTTTCTTGCGGAGCGCGGCGTGCCGAAATAATAACCCGTGCGCCGCGGCGTGATAATTCGCGCGCCAAGCCCAAACCAATACCGCGCGAACCGCCGATAATCCAAATTTTTTTATTTTTAAAATATAAAGACATGTTTTTTTATCAATTAATGTTTGCCCGTTTGGTTAGTAACTTTGTTCCTTATCAGTCGCCATAAAAATCTTTTGATAATAAGCGGCGTGCTGCGCCATAGCCAGGGAAAGAAAGTAATGATGAGGGGGAATTCAATAACCAACCTTGGCCCCATGATGCCCTTGGCAAATTCGAGCGAGGCTTCGTCAGCCTCCATCGCGAAGGGCATGGGCATGGTGATTTGTTTAACCAATTCGGTGCGCACGAAGCCAGGGGCCAACAAATGGATGAAGCTGTTGGGGCATTCCACCGACAAGGTTTCTATCAAACTTTTTAAATAGGCTTTGGTCGCCGAATAGGGTTGCCCCAACGGGGCGCCGATAAAACTGGTTTGCGAGCCGCAAATCACAAAAAAACCTTTGCGCTTATCTATCCCAGGGGTCATGAGTTTTGCCACCAAGGTTGGGGCGTGCATGTTGACGCTTACAATATCGAGCAGGTCTTGCTCGCGCAGGTCAGCAACCAAATTTTGTTTATGAATGCCCGACATGTAAACAACCCCGTCCAAATTCTTTTGCGCAAGGCAGGTTGATTTCAATTTTTTGAGGTCGGCAACATCCAACTTCACAAAGGTGAAGGGAAAAGAATTATCAAGCGGTTGCGAACGGGCCGAAATAATAACCTTCGCCCCCGCCATGGCCATAATCTTGGCCAACGCCAAACCCATGCCGCGCGAGCCCCCTATTACCCAGATTTTTTTATCACGGTATTTGTGGGCCAGTTTTTTTTGAACCGAGTTGGGGATATTTTTAACCATTGTCCTTTTTTAAATTAACAAGGCGATATACCAAGAAAAAATATTTTTCGCAATCTTATTCACGACGCCCCATTTAGGCAATGGTGTGAACGCCGTGCGTTATTTTTGTTTGTTGGGCTTGCGGTTTGGGGCGGAATCTTAACCTTTTTAAAAATAAATAAAGCGCGTGCAGGTGGATGGTGAAGATAACCTTCCACGGTTGCAGGGGCATGGTCAGCAATAACCACAAAGCATTTTTATTATTCATGGGTATTTTTTTCATCACCATGCCTGTATCAAGTTGCAATTCATGTTGCGGCGAAAATAATTTTATGTTGGCAGAAAATTTTTTGCTGTCTTGCGCGAATTGAAAACGATAATAACCAACGCGGTCATAAAATGGCGAAACATGAAATTCCTTGTCAGCAAGAAAAATATCACCATCATCGATGGGCAACAGGTTTTTTTTACAAAGCACATAATAGTGATGTTCGCCATAGGTGTTATGAACTTCGGCCAGGATGACCCGTAATATATTTTTATCATCATAGGCCAACCAAAAACTAACAGGATTAAAAATATAAAACAGCACGCGACCTTGGGTTATCAATTCTAATTTCTTTGCGGTAAATGTTGTTTCTTGGTTTATTATTTTTTTTATCCGCCCATGCAATGTCGCGCCCTGCATTTTATCTTGCGTCTTGTCCTTCATCTTATCCTTCATGGCGCCGTAATCGCTGGGGGCGAATTGGAATATCCATTTCAAAAAAAATATTAAGGGCAAGGTAATAACATCGCTTATCGTAAACAACCCGCACCAATGGCGATAGGACAAACCATGTTGCTGTGGCGCGCCCGCCGTTGCGTGCCGTTGATGAAATACGCGACCGACCATAAAATAATGTTGTTGTTTTGCCATGTAAGTTATTTATTAAAAAAATGTAATAGCCGTGTGAGGGATGATATATTTGCCAATAGGTTTTACTATAGCATTTTTTACCATGGTTTTTAGCAAGGTTTTTTTTACCAGGGTTTTTTACCAGGGTTTTTGCGCCCCAAAATAAGGCAGGAGGTCGATGGCACTTCGCAAGCCATCTTCGTGAAAACCATAACCAAGGTAAGCCCCGCAGAAATAGATGTTGTCGACCCCTTGCAGTGATTTTATTTTTTCTTGGGCCTGGCGACTTGCCAAATTATATTGCGGGTGTTCCATAATGGTTTTGTCATCATAAGCGGGCAAGTTTGTCGCGGGGTTGAGGGTGACAAAAAAATTATCCTTGGCTTGCAATGACTGCAATTGGTTCATCCAATAACTCATGGTGGTGGTGCCAAATTTTTCAAAAAAATTCCAACAGGCATAGGCGACTTTTTTATTGGGCATGAAATCAGCATGGCGGTGGGTAAAAACTTGCGAAGGTTTATATTCTATCAACCTCAAAAATTCTTTAACTGGATGCGTTAGGTTGGATAGTATTTGTAATGCTTGGTCGGTGTGGCAGGCAAAAACCAATTTATCAAATTCTAATTCGCGGCCCTTCTCGGTTGTTACTTGCCATTTATCGTTCGCCAATTTTTTTGCAGCCATGACGCCATCGCCATCGGCAACATGGCCGCCACGCGCCAAAAAATATTTTTTTATTTTTTCAACATAAACCCGCGACCCACCAACCACAGTGCGCCATTGCGGTTGGTCGGCAATGGTGAAAAGCCCGTGGTTGAAAAAAAATTGGGCGAAGTAGCGCGCGGGGTATTGATTCATTTTATCGATGGGCATGCTCCATATGGCCGAACCCAGCGGGTAAATAAAACGCTGGCGCAGGTCTTGGCTCGCCCCCATGTTATCAAGCCATTGCGCCAAAGACAAATCGTCGGCAATATTGCGCCAGGTTTTCCGCGCCCGCCGTTGAAAGAAAAATATTTTGACCAACAAAGCATAATGACGCGGGTTGAGGAGGTTAACCCTGTCTTGGAATAATCTATCGCTATTAAAGTTATATTTTTTTTCGGCCGAATGATAACAAAATGTCATGTCCGATTCTTGACTTGCAACCTGTAAATAATCGAACAATTTGGTTAGTTCGGGATAATTCTTTTCGTTAAAAACAATGAAGCCTGTATCGACAGCCAAATTTTTTTTTGTTTGGCTGTCGCGTAGGGTCAGGGTGCGGCTATGGCCGCCCAAACGTTTCTTTTTTTCGAACAAAGTTATGTCGAAAGATTTTTCTCCGCTTTGCTTTGCCTTTTGATGCGATAGGGCCAAGGCCAAGCTTAAACCCGAAATACCACTACCGACGATTGCTATTTTGACTGGCTTCACCATGTCTCTCGCGTCCCCCTTCCGTTTTGTGTTGCTTTACCGCTGGCTGGTTTGCCAATTGGGATTTTGATAAAAGGGTGTATTAAGTGGCGGCAATTTTTTATTTAAAATATGGCTGGCGGCTTTTTCGCCCGTCATGATAGACGGCCCATTCAAATTGCCGTTGGTGATGCGCGGGAATATGGAACTATCGGCCAGGCGTAAATTGTTGACGCCAATCACACGACAGTCAGTATCCACCACCGCCATCGGGTCATCGGTTTTTCCCATCTTGCAACTGCAGGATGGATGATAAGCACTCTCGACATGTTCTTTAAGCCAACCATTTAATTCTTCGTCGCTTTGATAATTAACGCCTGGGCTTACCTCCCCGTCAAAATAATTTTGGAATGATGGTTGTTGAAAAATCTCGCGCGTCAACCGAATGGCCTTGCGGAAAATTTGCCAATCCTCATCATGCGACATATAATTAAATAAAATTTTTGGCGAATCCATCGGGTCGTTAGAACGCAAGGTAATTTCGCCGCGCGACGGCGACAACATGGGGCCAACATGCACTTGGAAGCCATCCCCAGGGAAGGCGGCCTTCCCGTCATAGCGCATGGCGGCGGGTAAAAAATGATATTGGATATTGGGGTAGGGAATGCCTTTATCCGAGCGAATAAAACCGCAGGATTCAAAATGGTTGGTCGCGCCCAAACCCGTTTTTAAAAACAACCATTGCGCCCCTATCATGGCTTTTGACAACAATCCTATTTTACGATTTATCGTGATGCGTTTTTTGCATTTCGCTTGCAAATAAATTTCCAAATGATCTTGTAAATTTTTTCCCACACCCTTGCGGTCGGCGACCACCGCGATGCCCAATTTTTTTAATTCATCGGCTGGCCCCACACCCGACGACAACAAAATTTTTGGCGAATTGATGGACCCCGCGGCCAAGACAACTTCTCTATCGGCCTTGACCATCACCACCTTGCCTTTTTGCATCACCTCCACCCCGACTGCCTTTTTTCCATCAAAAACAATGCGCCTTACAAAACAATGTAACAAGCGACAATTGCTTCGTTGTAATGCAGGCTTAAGGTAAGCCGTCGCCGCCGACCAACGTTTGCCGCCGCTGACCGTCATTTCCATTTTGCCAAATCCTTCTTGCTGGTAACCATTGTAATCGGTGGTGGTGGGGTATCCTGCCTCCGCCGCGGCCTGGATGAAGGCCGTGTAAAGCGGATTTTTTAAATTGCCATATTGAACATGAAGCAACCCATCGCGCCCGCGATAACTATCGTCGCCATTGTTGGTTTTTTCCATACGTTTAAAATAGGGCAAAACATCGGCGTAGCCCCAGCCCGTCGCGCCGCTATGTTTCCAACCTTCATAATCCATCGGGTTGCCCCGCACAAACACCATGCCATTGATGGACGATGACCCACCGATAACCTTGCCGCGGGGGGTTGCCAATTGCCGACCGCCCAAATAGGGTTCGGGCTCGCTTCTATATCCCCAATCATATTTTGGCATGTTCATGGGGTAAGACAAGGCCGAGGGCATTTGAATAAGCACACTGCCATCACCGCCGCCATGTTCTAATACCAAGACGCTGTAGCGGCCATCCTCCGACAGGCGATAGGCCATGGCGGAGCCCGCGCTGCCCGAACCAATGATGACAAAATCTGCGGAGGCAATAGCCGACGTAATATACATAATAACGATTTATAGATGATGCTGGGAAGGCTTGCAACTGCTACTTATTATAAATATCGCGGCGCGGCGATGGCCATGGTTTGTTGCAAGCATAGGAAAGGTCATTGATAAAAATTGTCCAAGATATTTCCAAGCGACCAAAAGCTAAAAAAATAAAAAATAATAGCGCGGTGATGGATAATAGAAATCATCAACTTGTCTTTAACAGCAAAAAATAGCATGGCAAAAAAGCCCCAATAAAAAACACGATGAAGCGAATAAGCAACGCAACGCAAAAATAAGTTGCTATATAATAGACAACGCGCATTTAGTTGGTTTTACATTTCTCTTTTTTGCAATCCGCACAAAAAAAGTGTCCAGTCAGGTGGGGACAACACCTGACTGGACAAGAACATCATAGCAAAACATATCCTTATTGCAACCAAAAACTTCACAAAAGCGCAAAAAGATTGCAAAAAAAAAGAAAGAAATATTATAAAAAATTTTTTTTGTAAAAAAGATATTTCTACCAAAAAATATCTGCTAACTTTTGCCCAATGGTTTTTATTGCTACATAACAAGAATATCGCAAAAAAAATATTGTAAAAAATACGACAGAATTCAAAAATAATATTCTTCAATATTTCACATTGTCTTTTTTAAGCAACTTTCTTCAATTGGTCGGCGAATAACATTTCCAATTCTTTCATGATGGTGCCCGCCAATTGGTCGGCGTCGGTGATGGTAACAGCACGATTGTAATAACGCGTCACATCATGACCAATACCTATCGCCAGCAATTCGACATCACTACGCGATTGTAAATAATCGATAACATCGCGCAAATGCCGTTCCAAATAATTGCCTTCATTCACCGACAGGGTTGAATCATCCACTGGTGCCCCGTCGGATATAACCAACAACACGCGGCGTTCTTCACTGCGCCTGCGCAAGCGGTTGTAAGCCCACATCAAGGCTTCGCCATCGATATTTTCTTTCAACAAACCATCTTTCAACATCAGGGCTATTTTGCGCCGCGCCAGGCGATAGGGTTCATCGGCCGATTTATAAATAATATGGCGCAGGTCGTTCAAGCGGCCAGGCTTATCGGGGCGGCCATCCTTTAACCATTTTTCGCGGGCTTCGCCGCCCTTCCATCTTTTTGTCGTGAAGCCTAAAATCTCCACCTTTATTTGGCAACGTTCCAGGGTGCGGGTTAATATATCGGTGCTGATGGCGGCAATCGAAATGGGGCGACCACGCATCGACCCCGAATTGTCTATCAACAGGCTGACGATGGTGTCTTTGAATTTTGTTTCCTTTTCTATTTTAAAAGCCAAGGCCTGCAATGGGTCAATCACCACGCGGGTTAGACGACTGCTGTCGAGCAAGCCTTCCTCGCAATCAAAATCCCAGGCACGTAATTGCTGCGCCAACAACCTGCGTTGCAGGCGATTGGCCAATTTACCAATGATGGGTATCAGGTGGCTCATTTGTTCATCCAATTGCGTGCGTAATTTTTCTACCTCTTCCACGCTGTCGGTTAATTTGTCGGCGGTGATAACCTCGTCATATTGCGCGGTATAGACTTTATAAAATGGTTCGCGCGGCACATTGCTCAGATCATGTTCGGGGAAATATTCTTCTTCGCGTTCATCTTTAAGGGCAAGGCTATCAAGCCCCCCTTCGCCAAGGTCATTTTCATCCAATTCTTTGCCGCCCATTTCATCGCTTAATTCGTCGCCCGCGCTATCGTCTTCGCCCTCGCCCGAGTCTTTTTCTTGGTCGCCATTTTGGCTGGCTTGGTTTTCGGGCATATCCATCGGTGGGGTTTCGTCCTCATCTTCCTTGCCGCTTTCTTCGTCTAACTGGTCTTCATTTTTACCCTGATGAAGCAATTCCTTCAAAAATTGTAGCGAGGCGCGTGAAAATTCGCGCTGACTATGTTTTTTGGCATTAAGATTTTTCATGGCCGCGCCCATTTTTTGTTCAAGTTGCGGCAACCAATGTTGATAAAGTTCTATCGCCGAGGGTGGCATTTCCTCTAACCCAAATTGCTGACGCGCATAAAGGTTCACCGCCCATAGGTAGCTTTCTTTGTCATTCATGTTCAATTCGCTGAGGCCTTGCTTCTGCCAAGTTTTTTCATAATCGGCGATGAGGTTTTGTTGCACGCCGCGCAAATGTTCGGCCCCCACCGCGAGGTAGCGTGCGTCTTCCAACATATCAAACAATTCGGCGGCTTCTTGGCCCGCGGGCATCAAACGGGCGTGCAATTGTTTATTATGATGACGTTGCTCCAACGCCAGGTAATCTATCGCGCCGCGCGCCGCCGCCAATTGTTCGGGGGTGATGTTGATGGGGGGGGATGACAAAATGGCATTCTCGCCATCAACCTGATACCCGCCTGTTTGAAAATGCACCTGCATCTTCGGTTTTTTGGCCAGGGCGCGAAACCCCGCCGCGGCGCGGCGTTTTAATCTGTCGCTGGGTTTTTCGCCATGGTTTTTCATTGTATCGCTTGTATCGCTTGTCGTAAAATATAAATGTGATTTGATAATAATAAAAATAATTTACCAACAATTCAAATTAAAAAATATAGGCTTGAGCAGACATTGCTACGCGCCTATTTTTTTTTCACTTGCCTTGGTTGCGCTCCGCCCTTGTTTCTTTGCATGCCGCATTTATTATCATTTAAGCCGCAGGAAGGATGGATGTTTTCATATCAATGCCAAAAGCCTTTTGGAAATACTCGGCAATAATCGGGCGTTCGGTTTCGTCGCAACGGTTTAAGAAACTTAAGCGGAAACTCAAAGCAACATCTTGGAATAACAAGGCATTTTCTGCCCACGAAATCACCGAACGCGGGCTCATAACCGTGGAGATATCGCCCGCCATAAACCCCGTGCGCGAAAATTCGGCAACCTTCACCATGGCGGCAATTTGCGCCCGCCCCTTGTCATTATCCAAACCCTTGACCTTCGCCGCTATGATGGCGCGTTCCTTTTCGGCGGGCAAATAATTCAACACTGTCAATATCGACCATCTATCCATTTGTCCCTGGTTGATGGGGTTGGTGCCGTGATAAAGCCCCGACGAATCACCCAGCCCAATGGTGTTGGCGGTGGCGAATAGGCGGAAATAAGGGTGCGGGCGAATAACCTTCGACTGGTCGAGCAAGGTTAGTTTGCCCCCCTGCTCCAACACCCGTTGGATAACAAACATCACATCGGGGCGGCCCGCGTCATATTCATCAAAGCACAAAGCAACGGGCCCTTGCAGTGCCCAGGGTAAAATACCCATACGAAATTCGGTGACTTGCTTGCCTTCCTTAATAACAATGGCGTCCTTGCCAATAAGGTCCATACGGCTGATATGCGAATCCAAATTCACGCGGACGCAGGGCCAATTTAAACGCGCCGCCACCTGTTCAATATGGGTTGATTTCCCCGTGCCATGATAACCCTGCACCATGACGCGGCGGTTATGGGCAAACCCCGCCAAAATGGCAAGGGTGGTATCGTGGTCGAAAATATAGGCTTCATCAATTTCGGGCACATAGGCCGAGGTTTTAGAAAAAGCGGGAACTTGCCAATCGCTTTCCAGGCCAAAAACTTGTTTAACCGACACCATGATATCGGGCGCGCCCAACGGCGAAGCCGCGTGGTCAAAATCAACCGAAGCCACAGAATCATTTTTAAGGGAGGCAGAAACTGACATTTTTAATAATCAATGAGGTAATGTTTGGGATACTCTCTTTAGCAGACCCATTATTGGCCTGCAACCTTAATATTTTAGAATAATATAATCAAACCGCCTATCAACGCGCGTTTTGCGAAAAATATTTTTTTAATTCTTGGTAAGCCGCGCTAATCTTCTGGAATTCTTCGGTTTTTTGCATGATAAGTTTTTTGGAAGTGGTTTTGATTTTGTCAGGATGCAAAAGCAAGGCCGCGCGGCGATAATTTTCCTTTACCATTGCCAAGTTGACAGGATTTTCCAGCCCCAGGGTTTTTAAGGCGGCTAGCGCGCTTGTTCCCATGACAAAAACGGCGTCTGGCGCGGCGGTGCCGTGGCGCGGTTTTTTATCTTTGCTTGCCGCGCCATCGCTGCTGATAATACGATAAAGAATTTGCAACGGGTCGTCCAACACCACATTGGTTTGGGCGCGGTGCACCCCGTCCTTCATGGCAAATGTTGGGCGACGCCAAGTTAGGTCGGCAATTTGGTCGTCGACAATTTGGGCGGCGGTCATGCCGTGATACCAATCCCATTGTTCGTTATAGGCCCTAACATGGGTTTTGCAAAACCACAGGTAAGGTTTGGGTTTCAATTTGGATTGCGGCGCGGGATACAAACCATCCTCGCGGCAACCTTGATGCTCGCAAGGTCGTTGCTTGGGGCTTTTTTCTTGCATGCCCTCCAGGGTGGGTTCTATCGCCGAATTGGCCATGATGTTATTGATGCTATGATTGATGTTTTCTTCTTAATGACTTCTGTTTGGCTTCATGATATAAAAATTCTATAGAAAAAACCAGGGTAAAAAGTTTCAGCCAACCCCTTAACATCATGACAAACCGCGTCGCCGATATTATCCAACAAAGAATTTCCACCAACATCACGGTGATAAAATTATCCATCGTCAATGATTCGGCGCGGCATGCAGGCCATGCGGGGGTGGCCGAGAGCAGTCATGACGGCAAGGCCACCAAGGGCGAAACCCATTTTATCGTCACCATTATCAGCGATGATTTTATCGGCCTCAACCGTGTGGATAGGCAAAGAAAAATTTATAAATTGTTGAGCGATTACATGCCAAAACCCATCCACGCCCTTAACCTGCAATGCTTAACCCAGGCCGAAGCCGCCGCGCAAAATATATTTTAAAAAAATTCGCGCTTAATTTTTTCTTTCCATTCTTTGTTAAAAAACACCGCGCCGTCGAGCATCACGGTGAGTTTCCCCTCGATATAAATAAAATCCTTGTCGCAATAATAAAGCGAACGACCCGTGGATTGGCTTGAGAATTTTTTTATCACTTCGCCATCGTAACTTTTGCCGTCTTCGTTCAGGCGATGATTGTTGGTGTAGCTATATTCCAACCGCGCCGACAATGGGTCGCCCGCGATGATGCTGTAATCGGACAGGATGGCTTCTTGCCATTCGGTATCATGGTCGGGGTGCCGCGCCCAGCCATATGTCGCTTCTTGACGTAGATGCACCCTGCCATCGGGGTCGGTGGTTTTTTCGTGAACCATTTTTTCTTCGCTTTCATCATAAGTATTTTGTGGGTGTGGAACATCGTCCATATTAATGGTCGGCAAAGCAATGATATTTTTATTTTTTAGCTGCGGCAAGATAAGGCGCGAGGCAGTCAAATCAACATCCGCCATGAAATCAAACGGCGGCGGCAAACAAATTGGAAAATAATGGGTGCTGAGGGCCAGACGCAACCTATGGCCAGGCAACATGGTATAACCCATCGACAACAGGTCAATGACAATCGCGGTATCCTGCCCCGCCGCCATCGGGGTTGGGGCGGGGTTATGCTGGCCCGCAATAAATTTTTCAACATCGCGCCGCGCATGGCGATGCGCCAGGTTGAGGCAGCCATGGGTAATAAGATTGGCCGTGCCATCGGGGTGAACATCAACCAGGCGCGCAATGATATTACCAAATGGCTGGTCGGTTTTTAATGTCAGTTGCAGTTGCGCCCTGCCCAACATATCAAGTTCTTCATCAAACGGCGCGGTTTCAAAACATAAAGATTTATCATCGTCGGGTTGTTGGTCTTTTGCATATTCTTTCAACGTTACGGGGAATTGTTTGCCGTAACATGCCCCCACCGTTTCGATTGTTTTTAATTGGATGCGTTCTTCGCCAACGCCCTTGCCATCATTTTTCGGGGAAAGTTTGCCGCCCGCCCGCAAATACAATGTCATGTTATCATTCTCGATATCATCCACATCGACACCAACCCAATTACCCGCCACCCGTTGATTATCTTTGTTGATTGGCTTGCCAGCCCTTATTAAAAAGGCGCGAAACGCGGGCCAGCTTTCTGCATTATTTTTTTCATCCTGTGCGGCGGCGGGTTTTAACCACCGCCCAAACCATTGCCGCATGTCTTGGTAAAAATCATAATTGGGTTCGGGTTGCCCCCAATGTGGGTAAGAATGGCCCCACGGCCCCATCATGCCGCGCGCCGTGTTGGGCCAATAGCGTAAGGTGTCGGCGGGGGCATCGGCATAGCAATCATACCAACCGCCAATTGCCAAAATCGGCACGGGCAGTTTTTTATTTTCTTTTGCTTCGGCCAAGGCCTTGGCCACCGAACCATGACGCCAATAATCATCTCGGGCAGAATGTTGTTTCCATATCGGGCTTTGGCAAAAAACCTTATCCAACCTTTTACGCCACAGGTCGCGCCAATTACTACCCTGCACCTGCGGGTCGGGTGGTGCCCCCGCGATGGATAACATCGACGCCCCCCAATAGGTCGAACCAAAAAGCGGCACCCCGCCTTTATAATGCAGGTCTTCATGATAACGGTCTATCATGAAATCGGCGGCGATAACCGCCCCCAGCCCGGGCACCGCCGTTGCCGCGGCCAGCGCGCTGTTGTTGCCGCCCCATGAATAACCTATCATCCCCACTTTACCATTACAAAAATTTTGTTGACTAAAAAATTCGATAACCGTGGCAATATCGCCCTGTTCATGGGGCGTCATTTCATCTTCCATGAAACCTTCCGAATCGCCAAACCCGCGAAAGTCAACCCGCGCGCCAATAAACCCATGGCGCGCCATAACATAATGGTTGCTGTTGTCATTATAAGATGTGCCGTCACGGCGGCGATAGGCCAATTGTTCTAATATCACGGGGCAAGGATTATTTTTGGGGTCGTCAAATGTTGCGCGCGGCACCCAAAGCCTTGCCGACAACCGCACACCGTCCTTCATGGTTATAAAAACTGGGTCGCATACCACCACGCCATCGTCTTTTATCACATGATGTTTGAAAATATTTCTCACAACCAATCCCCTCCATCCTCCGCTTAATCTGCTACAAAAAATTGCCCTGGAAATTTATCCTGGAAACTTGCTACGGTTTTCCATTTTGAAAGTCAAGCGAGCGCCAAGATTTGTTGGCTAAGACTTATTTTCGACAATAACGGTCCCATAATTTTGGTAAAAAACGCCACCAATATTTTTTGTATAAACGCGTGGCAAGCAATGGTGCGGTATGATTGTTTTTTTTACGCGGGTCGGTTTCGTCGCTTAAGATAGCGGTGCCCATTTGTTTGCGCAAAATAGAAAATATCGATTGGTCGTGGCGATGTTCTTTAAAACCCTTGTCATTTGCCGTCAGCGATGGGCTGTCGTCTATGGCATGGTAATCGTCGCTTGCCACCCGCAACCACGATTCAACCAGCTTAAGGTTGGCAGGTGATTTTTTTAAAAACCAAATACCGCCCAACAATTGCCCGCTGTTTTTTACCTTGCTGTCGGCACGCAATTTTATCAGCAGGTCATTTTTTGTCCAATGTTTTTCTAACAATTTGGTTTGAAAAGACAAAACACCGTGCGGCGAAGTATCAACAATTTTTATATAATCCGCCATGCGTTTTTTTGCCGCAGCGTCATAACGAATGGTGCAACCCGCGTCGGCAAAGCACAAAATATCCCCGTCCTTCATACGTTGCATGACTTGGCGCACCAATTGCGGTCGCCATAACCAATAGCCAAAGCCCCGCGGATTCTTGATAATAAATTTTTTGTGCCGCGCCCAAAAACTTGGCGGCAAATCTTTTTCAGAAAAACCCATGATAACATCAAAATAACCCGAAGCCTTGGCTTCGTCCATTATGCGCCGCACCGAAAAACGGGGGGGATGCAACCAAGTGCCTTTTTCATTGGCGAAGGTCATGAAATAAATCTTCATGGCTTTACCCAAAAATTAACAATGATAGGTAACAAATATTTTTTAGGCATGATGGCAAATTGCCACGCCGCGCGCCAAGCGAGCTTATTTAATTTTGTATTCTTTAAAAGCAACGTGCTTACGCACCACGGGGTCGTATTTTTTGAATTCTAATTTTTCTGTAAGTTGGCGTGGATTTTTGGTCGTCACATAATAAAAACCAGTGTCAGCCGTGCTGACCAATTTGATTCGGATGGTTGCTGGTTTTGCCATGATTAGGCAGTAGCCCAAAGTAAGAAGTCTTGTCAAGATAATTTAAAGCCTATTTTATGCGATATTTTTATTGGCAATTTGTAAGTTATGTCGCCGCTGCACTTTGCCGACCCTTTCCGCTCTTGCCGCCCTTGCCGCCCCACTTTCTATTGTGGCTGTAATTGTCTATGGTATGCGGGTATGGGGCAACCCGAATAAAAATAACAAAAAACCTATCAAAAGTTACCTACAAACTATTTACCATTTCATCCATTCATGATTCCGAACTTTACTATCTGTTACTTTAGAGGCCTGCCTGCGCGCCAGCCATGCCATTATGGATTATTACAACGCAGAAAACTTTACCATCACCCTCAAACCCGATAAAAGCCCCGTCACTTCTGCCGACCTTGCGTCTCACGACATTTTCAAAAAAATTCTTGCCCAATATTTCCCCAACATCCCCTTGGTAAGCGAAGAAGATTTCCATCCAAATTCTTTTCCGCCCGCCAGCAAATATTTTTTGCTGGATCCGCTTGACGGCACCAAAGAATTTATCAAAAAAAGTGGGGAGTTTTCTATCAGCCTCGGCCTCGTCGAAAATAATATGCCTGTTTTCGGCGCGATATTTCACCCCACCACCAACATGGGTTATTTTGGCGGCACATGTATTAACAATGAAACCATTGTCGATGCCGTGGGCCAGGTTGACCAAGCCATTTATTTTTATGACGGCGCGGATTTTCAATTGCGAACCAAACCAAAGGATTTGCCCTTTACCGCGGCGGTATTATCAATGAATGACATGCGCCCCGAACGGTTCGAAAAAATAATTGGTAAAAAAATTGAAAAGACTTGCTACCGCGGCAGCGCGCTAAAATTCTTTTCTTTGTTCGATGGCACGGCCAATTATTACCCACGCACCGCCCCCTGTTGCGAATGGGATATTGCGGGCGGGCACGCTCTTATCAATCAATTGGGGGGCAAACTTATGGCCATCGACGGCAACAACCAACCCCACCCCATGTTATATGGGAAGGCAAACGCGAGAAACGGTCATTTCCTATGTTCGTTATAAAAATAAAATAAAAAAATATCATGGCGAGAGAAATAGAATGGGAAGTTAGCCAAGGGTTGGTCCCTTACCAATTTGCTATGGATAAAATGAACGACAGGGTGCGGGCCATCAAGAACGATGTGGCGGGCGACATGGTTTGGTGCCTGGAACATGCGTCAACCTACACCGCGGGCACGGGCGCAAATAACGAAGTGGCGGTGGAAAGCAATAATCAAAACAATACAACCGCCCATATTCCCCAAAGCCCTGCGCCAACATTGACCACTAACACCGCCGAAATTATTAACACGGGGCGGGGTGGGCAAATAACCTGGCACGGGCCAGGGCAACGGGTATGCTACGTGATGATGGACTTAGCCGCCTGGGACCTCAATGCTCATCAATTTGTGCAACATTTGTTGCTTTGGGGGCGGGAAGCTCTAAGGTTGTTGGGTATTCAAACATTCATCCCCCCCGATAAAGATAAAATAGGCCTGTGGGTAGCAGCCCAAGCAACCAAGGGTGCAACGGGCGGGGAAGGAAATCATGACGCAAGCCACACCACCACCAAAAATAAAATTGCCGACAAAATTTGCGCCATTGGCGTGCGCTTGTCGCCTGGGGCCTCGCCCGCCCCCAGCAACGCCGATAAGGGAAGCAAGTCAGCCAGCCAGCCAATAAAGCGAAAATTGGTTTCCAGCCACGGTATTGCCATCAACCTCTGCCCCGACCTGCGGGCTTTTGACACCATCGTCCCCTGTGGCATTGCCGACCCACGTTATGGCGTAACATCCATCAAACAGCAGGGGCGCGAGGTTACCCTTGCCCAACTTGACGAAGCCTTGCAATTGGCGTGGAAAAGCGTCATGAAGAGTCACATAAAATAAAAATGATAAAAAAGAATGCAAAAGAAATAAAAATAGGCTAAGAAGGGTGAAATATTAGCAAAAGACAACCAGAATAAAAAAATGAATTTTTAGTTTGAAAAAGCAATAAAAAATAGCTAGTAGTTAAGTAAGAATATTTAAAAATGTTAGTCAAAAGAATCTCCAACTTATTTTTTACCGATGTAGCCATTGACTTGGGGACGGCCAACACGCTGATATATATTCGTGGCAAAGGCATTGTGCTTAACGAACCATCCATCGTTACCGTGCGCGATATTCGCGGCAGAAAAGTTGTCGAAGCGGTTGGCGAAGAAGCCAAACGGATGCAAGGCAAAACCCCCGAAGATGTTGTCACCATTCGCCCCCTGCGCGACGGGGTGGTGGCCGATTTCGAAGTGGCCGAAGCCATGATAAAATATTTTATGAAAAAAGTTGTGCCCACCCATTTTTTAAAAAGCCCGCTTATCGTGGTTAGTATTCCATCGGGCGCGACCCCTGTGGAACGCCGCGCCATTCAGGAATCGGTTGAGTCGGCTGGTGCACGCCGTGTTTATCTTATTGAAGAACCCATGGCGGCGGCGATTGGCGCCGATTTGCCCGTTAATGACCCAAGCGGTTTGATGATTGTTGATATCGGCGGCGGCACGACCGAGGTTGCTGTCATATCGCTGGGCGGTTTGGTTTATGCCGCGTCGTTGCGCGTTGCGGGCGACCGTATGAACGAAGCCATTATCGATTATGTAAGAAAAAAAATGCGCATGGTGATTGGCGAATCCACCGCGGAACTTATCAAACATAATATTGGCACCGCATGGTATGCCAAAAAAGAACCCATTCAAAAAATGCGTATAAAAGGCCGAAAAGTTGACGAAGGTCGTTTGTTGGAAGAAGATATTGATGAAAACCAAGTTGCCGACGCGTTGCAGGGGCCATTGCGCCAAATTGCCGAAGCCATTAAAAAAGCAATGGAAGCAACCCCCCCCGAATTGGCGGCCGATTTGGTCGATAGGGGTATTATGCTGACTGGCGGTGGTGCGTTGTTGCGCAATATCGCGCGTTATATCAGCGCCGAATCGGGTTTACCCGTTTTAACTTCTGAAAATCCACTCGAATGCGTGGTGCGCGGCGCGGGTAAGGCTCTTGAAGATTTCGAAAAATATCGCTCGGTCTTGATTTAACCTCAAGGCGCGCGCGCGCATCCAACCCTTGCTTTTTATGGGTGGGCGCAAGTATTTTCTCCCTCCTCGCCATTTGTTATTAAGAAATTCTTGCACGCTGTCACGGTGCATCATTATCACCATCAAGCCTGGATAAATTTTATCCTTTGCTATTTTCAACCGCACGATTTTGTTGCACCCATTTCTTTCGCGCCAAACTATAGCGGATAAGCAAAAGCACCCCATCATTTAGCATGCAAAATCTTCAATTTTTTTATTTGCACGCAAGAATGAAAAAATAATCAATATTTAAGGGTTTTAAATAATATTTTATTGACAACCACTGGCTTTCTTTTTAGAATTAGGATTGAGGATGTTTCAGATGTAAGACTTCATGTCGCAAAAATATCGATTTGTGAAACAATGCAAATATCAAATTGTAGGGGCTGTAGGTGGCATGAAGGAGTCTCTTTAAGGGACAAATGGGACAGCGGTGAAAATGCTGTAATGCACCAACGCCGCACGGGGACATAGCAATGATGAAACTAGGATGCCCCAACGAAAGTCCAGGAAGGAAGCCCATGAAAGCCCATGACTCAAAGCCTCGTTAATTTATTATCGCCTTATTCCTTGGTGCTCAGAAATTACCCTGGCCTTCGACGGGCGGGAACGGGCGCGGTGGCACGCCATCATAAACCGCCCCCATATTCATTGGCGAGTAGGCATTAAAATTGACCAACAGTTTTAATAAAAAATAAGGAATTTTGTTTGGCGTCAAGGGGCAAGAAAATCGCGAGCAAACAGGGATAAAGGAGAGTAAAGCGGGACTAACCTTCAAGCGGGCAAAATCGGGACGCGACAAATGGGGCAACAAGCGGACAGCAAGGGGACAGCAAGGGATAAGCAACGGGACGAGAAAGAGAAAAACTATCATGATAAACAGCATCAGCCACCAACCCCCCAAAACCATTTCCGCATTATTCGACAACTTGTCGCATGTTTACGCAACGGTATCGAACAAAATTGATAAAGCGAAAGTAGTGGGCGAAAAAATTTCGAACAAAATGTCGCAAGGCAAAGAGCAGATGAAAAAAACTGGCAAAGACTTAGAAAGCAAAGTTGTAAAAACTGCCAGCAAAGCCAAATCTGGCGGCGAAGGCATTCTCAAAAAAATTGCCAAGAAACTCACAGGGCAAGGTTAGTCGGCATGGAGAAAAAGTTAGGTAGAATTTTTTCTACCTAACTTTCTCTATCTTATAACTCCCCTCATTTTTTTATCCTTCACGGCACGCGCCCTGTTCCCTTAAAAAAAATAACATGTCAACCACAGAATGGCAAAGCGAGGCCCCATGAACAATATCTCTACGCAAAAAAACTCAGCTAGCTACAAATCATTTTTGAAATACAGCTTGCTGGCCACCGCCAGCCTGTTAACCACACTTGCCACCCAACCATCGACCGCGCAATCGCAAACGCAAATTGCGTTAGGGCAAAATATATCGCCCTCAAGCAGCGCAGCGATAGGGCAAACCAAATTGCCCTCAAGCAACGTAGCGATAGGGCAAAACATCTCGCCCTCAAGCAGCGCAGCGATAGGGCAAAACATCTTGCCCGACAGCGGGAAGCCCACCATCAAATTTTCCATTACCCCTGCTGGCATGTATTATTTTTATAAGGAAAGAGAAGATAATAATAAACCCGTCATGGACATTCGTGGCGCGATGGGCGGTTTTGAATCCAACTTGCAAATTAATTTTAATCCAAACGGCGTGGGGGTTTTGCTTGTACCCTTTGACCTGGCCGTTTATGGCGGAACGCGCCTGCGCTACACGGGGCAAGATAGCAGCACCGATAATTTAGACCGCCCCAAAGGCCCCGTCATTTATGGGTCGTTGGTTACCAATATTGATGATATGTTTATATTTTGGACCAGGTCTTTGCTTGGCCCATCCATCGCGTTTCATGACCATTATCGTATCAATCTGTTGTCGGGGGTTGGGTATAAATATACCCGCAACCATGCGCGCGATGATTCGCAATATTATCGCACCAACAATTTGGTTTACTTGCCATTGGTTTTTCAATTTCAATATAGCAAGGGGATTTTTTCCGTCCTATCGCATCTTGAATACGATGTTTTCTTAAGCGGGTGGCAAACGGGATTTAGCCGCAGCCGCGTTGCGCGTTTTGATAACCCCGCCGATTCCGAATACCAGGGTGGTCATGTGGTGATGAAACAAACCGCGGGTTATGGGGCGCGGGCATTTGTTGAATTGAATATTCATAATTTTCTTATCACGCCCTTCATCAATTATTTTTGGGTAAAGAAATCTGACGATGGCGATAAAATATATGTGGGACAAACCACAGGCCATGTTTATAACGAATTTGGTACATCGGTGGAGCCGATGAATTACACCATCGAATCGGGCGTTAAATTTGGTTATCAATTTTAATGCCGATAGGGACCAGAATTTTAGAAACTGGTTTTAAAAAAATTGGTTTCTAAAGGGGCGCAAAAAAAAGGGATAAAAAAATAAAGCGGGACAAAAAAGTGAGGTCCCATGAACAATATATTGACGCAACAAAAACCAGCTAGCTACAAATTATTTTTGAAATGCAGCTTGCTGGCCACCGCCAGCCTGTTGGCGATATTCGTCGCCCAACCATCGACCGCGCAATCACAAACACAAATTGCGATAGGGCAAAATGTCTCGCCCAACAGCGGCAAGCCAGAAATTAAATTTTCTATTGGGCCTTCTGGTATTTATTATTTTTATGGTGAAAAAACGCTGAACGGGGATCCTTACATGGATATCAGGGGTTGGATGGGCGGGTTTGAGTCAATGTTGAAAATTAATTTTAACCCAACGGGCGTTGGCGTTTTGCTTATTCCATTTGATATAGCAGTTTATGGCGGACGTAGAATGCGTTACACGGGGCTTGACGATTCGCCTGGCAGTTTAGACGCCGACCCTGACAAGGTGGCCACTTACGGCTCGCGCGTCATGAATGCGGATGACATGTTTTTATTTTCGACCAGGTCTTTGATTGGCCCCTCCATCCCCTTTCTTGAACATTACCGAATCAATGTCCTGTCGGGGATTGGGTATAAATATACCAGAAATCGCGCCAGGGATAATTCAGAATATTACAGAACCAATGATTTGCTTTATTTGCCCTTGGCGGTGCAATTTCAATATAGCAAGGGGATTTTTTCCGTCCTGACCCATCTTGAATATGATGTTTTTTTAAGCGCGCGACAAACAAGCTTTGACTACACGCGCTTGGCACTGTTTAACAATCCCGCTGGTTCTGAATATGCTGGAACCCATGTGACAATGAAGCAAAACGCAGGTCATGGCGCGCGGGCGTTTGTTGAATTAAATATTGCTAACTTCCTTATTACGCCATTTATTAATTATTTTTGGATAGTAAGGTCTGAAGAAGGAATTGGCATCGAGGTTGGCAAGACTACGGGGCATGTTTACGAGGCCTCTGCAGGTAGCGTGGAACCACTTAATTACACGGTCGAGGGAGGTGTTAAATTTGGCTATCAGTTTTAATCGCTGTATAATATAACCAAGGGTTTGTGGATTAATTGTAAAAAGTAATTTATAAATGGGTGCATAAAAGAAGGCGGGAAATAAAACCAAGCGGGGCAAGGAGAGCGATGCCCCATGCGCCATATTTTTATACAAAAGAACCCAGCAAGCCATCAATCATTTTTAAAATGTAGCTTGCTGGCAACCGCCAGCCTGTTCACCATGCTTGCCGCCCAGCCATCGACCGCGCAAGTGGCAACACCGTTGCAGCAAACCAAGTCGCCGTCCATCAGCGCAGCGATAGGGCAAAATAACCCGCCAGCAACCAGCGCAACCGTAGAACAAAAAAAATCGCCAGCAACCAGCGCAGCGGTAGGGCAAAATAACCCGCCCTCAAGCAGCGTAGCGTTAGGGCAAAACAAATTGCCCGATAGCGGCAAGCCAAAAATTAGCTTTTCCATTGCCCCTGGTGGTCTTTATTATTTTTATCAAGAATATGATACCGATAACGATAATGCCAAGTTTATGGATATCACGGGCGCGATGGGGGGTTTTGAAACCGATTTAAAAATTAATTTTAATCCCAATGGGGTCGGGGTTTTGATTATTCCGTTTGATATAGCCGTTTATGCTGGCACGCGTTTGCGTTACAAGGGGCAGGATAGCGACAATCCAGTTTACGGATCAGTTGTCAATTACAAGGACGATACGCTTTTATTTTGGACGCGGTCATTGATTGGACCATCCATCGCCTTCATGGATTATTATCGTATTAATGTACTGGCGGGGATTGGTTATAAATACACCAAAAATATTGCCAGAGACGAAAGCCAATATTTTCGCGCTAACAATTTGCTTTATTTACCCTTGGCTTTGCAATTTGCCTATAGCAAAGACAGCTTCTCGGTGTTGGTGCATGGGGAATATGACTTGTTCTTGGCGGGTTCGCAAGCGTCGGATTTTATAGCATCCGTCAGGCGGTTTGATGATCCGTCAGTTTATGAAGATGCACAAAGACATACCATCAAACCCCAACGCAAGGGTCATGGTTTCCGATTCTACAGCGCGTTTAATATTAACGGCTTTAGCATCACCCCCTTCGTCAATTATTTTTGGGTAGAAAATTCCGACACAATCGAAACCATGCCGCTTGGCAGGGAAACGGGCCATCGCTATCCCGCCGAGGCCTACCTTGAACCACGCAACATAACGGTCGAGGCTGGCATGAAGTTTGGTTATCAGTTTTAACGTAAAATAATATTTACTCTATCGCTATCCTGCCCCTCAAGCAGCGTAGCGATAGGGCAAAGCAAATTGCCCTGAAGCAGCGTGCCTAGGGCACCTACCACTGTTTTTTTAATTTTAATTTGTCGCGCACCGCGGCGGGGCCCATGACTTTCGCCCCCATGGTTTCCAAAATAATACGCGCGCGTTTAACCAATTCTTCGTTGGTGGCAAATTGCCCCTTGCCCAAATAAATATTATCTTCCAACCCCACGCGAATATTCCCGCCCGCCAACGCGGTCAACCCAACCCACGGTAATTGATTGCGCGAAATGGCGAATGACGACCAAACGCAATGTTGCGGTAATTGATGCACCATGGCCATCAACGTCGTAATGTCGGCGGGCGCGCCATAGGGAATGCCCATGCACAATTGAATCATCGCGGGCGAATCAATCAACCCATCGTCTATCATGTTCTTCGCCAACCACAAATTGCCCGTGTCAAAAACTTCCAATTCGGGTTTCACGCCCATCGCCTGCACCATTTTTGCCATGTCGCGCAAAATGGGTGGCGTGTGGCAAGTAATATAATTAGCCTCGCCAAAATTTAACGACCCGCAATCCAACGTGGTAATTTCGGGCAAGCATTCCTTCACATGTTTTAACCGTTCGGTGGGCCCCACCATGTCGGTCAGGTTCGACAACGGCACGGGGTTTTCAACCGAGCCAAAATAAATATCGCCGCCCATGCCCGCGGTGAAGTTTAACACCACGTCAATTTTGTGTTTTTTTATTTCTTCTAATATTTGCGGGTATAATTCCTGGCCCCTTATCCCCTTCTTGGTCTTTTGGTCGCGGGCGTGAATATGGCAAATCGCCGCCCCCGCCCGTGCGGCGTCGGCAACATTTTGCGCAATATCCTTTGGCGTCACGGGAATGTTGGGGTGTTTATCCTCGGTCGCGCCACTGCCATTAATGGCACAGGTAATAAATGGTTCGAAATTCATCATCAATTTTTGTCTATATTTTTTTTCTGGCAGTTGCAAGTTATTTTTCAAACAAAAAATCACTTCATTATTCCATCCATCACCATGGCGATGCTTGGCGGCAAATCATCGGCCACCATACCAAATTGATGCCGCCCCGCACGCGGCGCGCGCAATAATTTTTGCCACAGAGCAGGTTGGTTGGCAATGGTTTGCAAAATCATCCCCCATCATAGCGCAATTGGGGAAATGGCAGTTTATATTATTCTAAAGTTATAACATATCCCAATTTGATAAGTTTTTGCTATTTAAACTTGCGCCGCTTCCTGTATAAATTTTCCACGCCCCTGTATGTTTTTGTTGGTCGGTGTTGGTAATTATACCGCCAAATATATTGCGCCCCTCTTCTTTTTTTTCATTAATATATTTTAATAGCCCATCTGATTTTTCTTTTGCATCGTCTATTGTCCAACCTGATTTTGTATCAAATAAACCAATTCGCCCATCGGTGAATTGCACAATAAAATCGATATAAAATGCCTTTTGACCGCCCTCACTATCATAGGGCACGGCAAAAAAAGTTCCATCGCTCGTGCCGTTCTTAAACCACCATTGCACCGATTTTTCCTTTTCTAAATATTCAATAAATCTTATTTCTGTTTTCCAGCCCTCCAAATAATAAAATGGCATCATAACCGATTTCTTAAAATCGCTTTTTTTATAATCCATTTCATAATTATAGCTGGTGGGTACTTCCCATAATTCTGGCGCACCGAGGCTGGGTGGAATTTTTTCTACCGCTTCCATATATTTCGCCTTTGCTTTGTTTATTAAGCTTTGAAATTCATGGATGTTATCTTTGCTTAATAATATATTGCCAATCTCTATGGTTTTTTCATCATCACGATAATCAATATCTAAAAATTTTGTAAAAAATTCATAGATAGAACTTTTAATTCTATTTACCGACCTTTCTTCGGGATAAAATTCTGGACGCAAAGCAAGCACAGCAAAATTATTTATATTTTTTTGCATGTCATCATGGTTTGTAATGTTAATTGGGCTGTCGCCAAAAATTTCTTTGTCGGTTAATTCTTCTATCGCCCTGACCTGAAAATCGGTAATTAACAACTTTTGTGCTTTTTGCTTTTTTGTTTCAATCTTGTCTTTATAATTTTCATTATAAGCAATATTCATAAAAATTTTCAAAAATTCAGGGGACAACCTTGTTTTTTCCCGAAACCTTTTTGAATAGACAGTAGGCAATTTTAAATCTTTATAATCATCAATTCTTTTGCTGGTAAAAATTCGATAATATTCTTTTGCGGTATCATCAATCAATTCTATCTGTTCTAAATTTGTATAGATATAGGCATTGTCTAAAATTTCATTGCCATAATATTCGCCCCTATCTGCTTCGGGCATACGCATAATACGCCCCGCGGTTTGCACGGCAAATTTGCCATCATGCCATGTTCTAAATAAAACCAAAATATGGGCGCGGGGGCAGTCCCACCCTAGCGATATTGCTTGCTTGAATATCATCACCTCTACTTCATTATCATTTTCAGCAATATTTTCAGTATTGATTTTATCACCTGACAAATAAATTGCCAACTTGCCACTGACTTCATTTATCCTATAAACCTTGTCTAATATTTCATTAACAATTTCATCATACAAATTGCTTTTGTCTATTTTGTTATCATTGGGAATTTGAATTAATAATAATGGATTTATATTACTGCCTAATTTTTCAAATTCTTTTTTTATTTCT
This sequence comes from Alphaproteobacteria bacterium, assembly GCA_965262775.1. Lineage (GTDB taxonomy): Bacteria > Pseudomonadota > Alphaproteobacteria > JASGCL01 > JASGCL01 > JASGCL01. The sequence continues at coordinate 163,634 of CBDHFT010000001.1, forward strand.
TGTCTTTTTGCTAAGGCTTCGCCAATCACCAATTTTAATTCACCTTCGGCAAATTTTGATTGAATCTTTCCTGACCTTACTTCATTTTCCCAACCATGGTTGATAATGACCGATTTTTTTATCATGGCTTCTTTTTGCACATCAACCACCTCTATCAACACTCGCTCACTGTCCGTTTGCTTGGGGGTAGCGGTAATGTCGATGGTTAGGTTGGGGGCAATATCTTCTATCAATTTTTCTGAAATATCGCTTTTGGCGGTATGATGACTTTCATCCACTATCAAAATAATTTTGTTGCCGTCTTCGCGTGTGTTTTCTAGCACCTTGCTTAAATACATGTCTTGTTCATTTTCAATCATGATGACATTGTCTTTTTTATTTATACTAGCCCAATTTTCAAACAAAACTTCATCGCTGGCAATTTTTCTATCGGTTAATTCATCAAAAAGTTTGCATTCTAACGCACGGGTATCTTGATAATATCTTTCCAATTTTTCTTTGCTTTGCAAGTGTAATTTGTTGGGGGCAAGCCAAATAAAACTTAATGGCTGGCTAGATTGTTCGCTTAATTGTTTTAAAAATTCTGCCATCATAATTGTTTTGCCCGAACCTGTGGGGGCTTTAAACAACAGTGATTGCGTGCCACCCCGTTCAAGCAATCTGTTGCTTTTTTCTAACAATTCCCTGATGGCGGTGTTTTGATAATTTTTTAATTGCATAATGTCCCTTTTATCAATTAAGTTAGTTTAAAAATTTTACGATAAATTTTTAATATAGCTTCAGGAATGGGCTTTAAAGAAACTTTGCTTTTTATATCCTCAAATTCTTCCGCAAAAACATCATCGCCAAAAGAGAAAACATAAACATGGAATTTGCCTTTGATGGTTTTAATGGTTTTTTTAAATTCATCAATAGCCGATTCGTGCCAAATAATACCCGTATGATATTTGTTATTTTTATAAATTTTGAAATTTGGTTTATCTATAACTTTTTCAAAAGTATTTTCACGCAAACACAACATGTCTGTGGCTTTTTGGGTTAATTTTATTTTATTACCGTCGGTGCTGGCGGCGGGAACAAAAGCGGTTTTGTAATATTTTAAATTACCACCCAATGGCGCAACATCGCCATAGCCTGTTTTCATGGTTTTTTCTAGGCGAGGATAACAAACCTCGGTGGCGATATTATTTTCATTGTTGGTGCAAACAATAAATTGGCGATTGCCACCATCTTCTTTATTTAATTCCATCACCGCATGCCCCGTTGTGCCAGAACCAGCAAAGAAGTCTAGGATGATTGCAAATGGTTTATTATAAGTAATTGCTTCAAGAATATACTTTATTAGCATTGTCGGCTTAGGATTATCCATAGGACTAATGCCGTCAAATATTTCTTTTAATTCATTAGTTGCATCGGTATTAGTAGGAGTTAAATTAACATATTTTGAAAATAACGATATAGGACCTTTAATTCTATCAATATCATCGTTTCTTTTCAAAGTTGCCCGCATTGATTTTATAGTTTTAAAATAAACCAACGCTCCTAGGTCGCATGTTTCATCTATCATATCTTGCGCCCATCTAAAACGACCTTCCATTTCTATATTTGTTAAAGGCTTGCCATTCTTAACTACAATATCATTTATAAGCATTACTTTTAAATCTCCTTTGCCGTATTCTCCTGCTTTCAGATTTCCACTATAATCATTTTGAATATTTATAAATTCTTTATGAAAGATTCTTTTTGATAAAGGATTTGAAATATTTAATAATTCTACTAATTTATTTTTATCTGCAAATCCACCTTTAAAAGGAATTTTTATGCTAGTAATCTTATATACTAAAATATATTCTGTAACATTTATCACTTCTTTAGAAAGGAAAGATGGCTGAGATTTTTTATGCCAAACTATATTCCCAATCATATTCTCTTCGCCAAAAACCTCATCGCATAATAATTTTAATTGCGCCTGTTCATTATCATCAATGGAAATAAAAATAACGCCAGTTTCCTTCAACAGGTCTTTTGCTAACTGCAATCTTTTTTCCATGAATGACAACCATTTGCTATGGCGGTAATTATCAGTTTCTTCTACCCATTTGTCATTATATTTAAACTCATTTGCCTTGCCCGTGTTATAGGGCGGGTCAATATAGATAACATCCACCTTACCCTTATGGGTATAATTTAACACCGCAAGGGCGTGGTAATTATCCCCTTCTATCATGATATTGACAGGGGAATCTGTGTCGCCTTTAATTTCTTTATTTGCAATTTCTTGCAACACGGGGAAGGAATTTTCAGCTTCAGCTTCAAATTTTTCTTTGGTGCGTTCTGCTTCCCAAACTAGGCCGTATTTTTTATGCTTTTTTAATTTCTTAATTTCAGCAATTAATTCGTCCTTGCTGTAATCTGCATATTTTTTTGCCATGTTATCCTCCCATCGCTTCCCTAAAACATTTTTAGGAATATTAGCAAGAAAATTTTATACTGCTTAGGACTACGTCTGCGAGTGCAGCATGTCGGCGAGCATGAAGGCTAGCTCGAGGGCTTGTTCGCCGTTTAATCGCGGGTCGCAATGGGTGTGGTATCGGTCGGCCAGGTCGTCGGGGCGAACCTCCCTCGCCCCGCCCAAACATTCGGTTACATTTTTCCCCGTCATTTCAATATGTATACCGCCCACCACGGCCGCCATTTTTTTTATCACGGTGAAAAATTCTTTTACTTCACCAAATATTGAATCCAACACCCGCGTTTTAAATGTGCCATTTTTTGATTGTTGTTTTATGGTGTTGCCGTGCATGGGGTCGCATGACCACACAACGGGTTGCCCCGATTGTTGCACCGCGCGCACAATGGCGGGCAAATATTTTTCAACCTGGCCCACGCCGAATCGCGCAATTAATGTTATACGCCCCGCAACCTTGTTCGGGTTTAACAATTGCAAAATTTTTACCAATTCTTCGGGGTCGGTTTTGGGGCCGCATTTAATACCCAACGGGTTTTCAATGCCGCGTAAAAATTCCACATGGGCGGAATTTAAAAAACGGGTGCGGTCGCCGATCCATAAAAAATGTCCCGCGCAATCGTAAAAATTGTTGGTGATGGAATCTTGGCGAGTCAGGGCTTCCTCATACCACAACAACAACGATTCGTGGCTTACGTAAAAATCGGTGCGTTTTAAATGTTCGGTGGTTTCGGCGGTTAAACCGCAAGATTGCATGAACGTCATGGCTTTGTTAATATCGTCCGCCAATTTTTGAAAACGGGTTGTGGTGGCGTGGGCCTTTGGGCTTTGCTTGACAAAATCCAACATCCAATTTTTTACCAAATGCAGATCGGCGTAGCCACCATCGGCGAAGGCACGCAACAAATTTAATGTCGCCGCCGATTGATGATAAGCCCGCACCATGCGCGCGGGGTCGGGCTCTCGCCCATTTTTTTCAAAAGCGGTGTCGTTGATAATATCGCCACGGTATGACGGCAAAACAACGCCGTCTTTTTCTTCGGTTTCATCGGACCGCGGTTTGGCAAATTGCCCCGCCATGCGGCCAATTTTTACCACCGGTTTTTCCCCCGCGAATGTTAACACCACCGCCATTTGCAATATAACGCGAAAGGTATCGCGAATGCTGTTGGCGGAAAATTCTAGAAAACTTTCGGCGCAATCGCCGCCCTGCAACAAAAACGCGCGACCATCGACGCACGCCGCCAAGGCCGATTTTAATTTTTCACATTCGCCCGCAAAAACCAACGGCGGTAGTGCCGCCAATTGCCCCTCGACCCCTTGCAATGTTGCTTGGTCGGCATATTGGGGAACCTGCTTAATCGGGTGGTTGCGCCAACTGCTTGGCGACCATGCTGGCTGTTGCGGGATGGATGGCGCGGGTTTAGCAATGGTCATGGTGTTTTATTCGGGTGTTTGTCCTGGGTTGTTATTCGGGTTTTTATTCGGGGTTTTTTAGAATTCTGTTTTGTTGCTTTTTACATTGTCATTTGTCAAACGGTGGCCTGGCTTATAAATTTTTCTACATTAAAGCATGGTAATCTTCAACCAATTTGTGTTTCGCCAAAACCCGCGAGATTAGGTTTTATTACCCTGACGCCAAGCCCCTAAGCCCGCCCCGTCATTCATAAAATTGATGGGTTATAGCGGCGCGCTATCCTTCCTAATTATTTTTATTTTATTCGCGTAAAAATGAAATAATTTTAACGCAAAAACGACGAAAATTTAATAAAAGCCCTTGACAGGATTGACTTTTTTTACTATGAATTGCGCCTGTTGCACAAAAAGTCTTGACAAAAAAAGCAAATCGGCGGTTAGCGGTTGGTTAAAATAATTAATTGAAACCAACAAACTTATTGAACTGGCTTGCTATCATATCTTACGCCATCATTTTTAATAAAAAATGGTGGCTTTGGTGTTTTTATTTTTTTATTGGGCAATAAATAACCCGTTGGAACATTTTCAATAATGATGTTGACGGGGTGATTTTTTATTTATATGGATTTTGCGTTTCGCAAACCATGAAGAAGTTTGGAAAAGATTTGGGAAATAAATTTTAGGCAAAAATAAATTTAAAGAAAGGGGTAGAACAATAACTATCAGAAAACATAATGAAAAAAAGTTTGAACATCGCGACTTTTGTACGCCAAGTGATTGGCGAATTGAATAAGGTCAGTTGGCCAAGCCGTCAAGAAACCATGCTGGCAACGCTTATGGTTGTGGTTTTTTCTTTCGTTATGTCACTGTTTTTACTTTTGTCGGATCAATTAATTGCAAAATTAATTCGGTGGACACTTGGTAATTAAATACGGGGCCATTAAGATATAAAAAAAAGAGATATAAAAAATAAAATAATAAGAGATTATAAACCACAGAAATTATAAAATAAAACTAGATTTATCAATATGATAGCGAGCATCACCCATCAACCAAGTCATCAATTACCCGCGGGGTTATCCATGGTGCAAGAGGGCATGGAGTCAGTCCATGGCGGCCATGGCATGGGCGCAAGCAAAGCCATGATGGAAAAAAAAATGGTATGTCATCCATGTGCAGCCAGGTTTTGAAAAAAAAGTTCGTGATTCTATCGAAGACGAAGCCAAACGCAAAAACCAAGCAACAACCATAGAAGAAATTTTAATCCCGACCGAAGATGTCACCGAAGTTAAAAGAAACAAAAAAATTAAGATAGAGCGCAAATTTTTTCCAGGTTATATTTTAATCAAAATGGCCATGACCGACGCGGCATGGAATTTGGTGCGTTATACCAACCGCGTGACAGGATTTTTGGGTGCGGGCAAAAAGCCCATTGCCATATCGGACCGCGAAGCTCAACGTATTTTATCGCAAGTGAAGGAAGGGGTGGAACGCCCCCGCCCATCCGTCCAATTTCAAGTGGGCGAAATGGTGGTGGTGGTCGACGGTCCCTTTGCTTCTTTCCAAGGGCTGGTGGAAGAAGTCGATGAAGAAAAATCGCGTTTGAAAGTTATGGTTACTATTTTCGGTCGCGAAACCCCCGTTGATTTGGATTATGGTCAAGTTGAAAAAGCAAATGGTTAACAAAATAAAAACAGGAATAAAAACATGGCAAAAAAAATAACTGGTTACGTAAAATTGCAAGCAGGCGCAGGCCAAGCCAACCCATCAAACGTGGGCCAAGCCTTGGGGCCACGCGGTATCAATATCATGGGCTTTTGTAAAGATTTCAACGCCCAAACCCAAAAGATGGAGGCTGGCGCCCCCATCCCCGTGATTATCACGGTGTATGAAGACCGCAGTTTTTCTTTCATTATTAAAAAACCCCCCGTGTCATTTTATTTAAAAAAAGCCGCCAAAATTCAAAAAGGCACAGGCTTGGCGGGGCGTGAAACCAGCGGTAAAATTGGCATGGCCGATATTAAAAAAATTGCCGAAGAAAAAATGTCCGAAATGAATGCCGCCAGCTTGGAATCGGCCATCAACGAAGTAAAAGGCAGTGCCCGCTCCATGGGATTGCAAGTAATTGAATAACAACAACATAATAAACACTATACCACCACGATAACCACAAAAAAAATAAAAAACATGACAAAAAATAAAAGACAAAAAGCAATGGAAGGGGTCGATGTTTTCGCCACCTATCCCCTTGCCGCCGCGGTTGATGTTATCAAAAAAGCTGCCGTATCAAAATTTGACGAAACCATCGAAATAGCGGTCAACCTCGGGCTCGACATGACCCTGTCTGACCAGCAAGTGCGCGGCGCGGTTAGCCTGCCCGCGGGCACTGGCAAGACATTGAAGGTTTTGGTTTTTGCCAAGGCCGACAAAGCCGAAATTGCCAAGCAAGCAGGGGCCGACATTGTGGGCGGCGAAGAATTAATCGATAAAATCAATGGCGGATTCCAAGATTTTGACCGCGTCATTGCCACCCCCGACATGATGGTGGTGGTTAGCAAATTGGGTAAGGTTTTGGGCCCCCGCGGTTTGATGCCCAACCCAAAATTGGGCACCGTCACCCCCGACGTGGCGACAGCGGTGAAGGCAGCCAAGGGCGGCCAAGTGCAATTTAAAAATGACAAGGCTGGCGTGGTTCATGCGGGCATTGCCAAGGCAAGTTTTAAAGCCGCCGACATCACCGAAAATGTTAAGGCATTTATCAAAGCGTTGGAAAGTCACAAACCCACCAGTTTGAAAAAAGAATATATCAAAAAAATTTCCCTGTCATCAACCATGGGGCCTGGCCTCAATATTGATGTCGCAACCGTTAATAATTAAATAAAAAAGCAAAACGAAAGGCACGATAACAGCATAATTCTATAGAAGTATTTTAAGGATGTTTTTACCAAAAAGCATCCTTAAAAGACCTGTCCGAGAATGGCGGCGAAATAGATGAGTAAGTAATCTAACAAATTTTTTTGTAAAATGATTACTCATCGCTTAAATGACCAAGGATAAAATTGTTGCGAATGAAATATTTGTACCAATTGATTCTTGTGGAAGCCTCCCTGAGATAAGGTTTTTTGAAGAATCAAAAAAACTATATTTGACGACTGGAATAAACCCAAAAAAATCTAGAGAAATATAAAAAATATCTAGAAGTAAACATAAGCAATATGGAAAAATAACATGGATAGACAAGGTAAAGCAGAAGTGGTTAGCCACTTGAAAGCCGAATTGCAAAAGGCCGAATTGGTGGTGGTAAGCCATCAATCTGGGCTTGATGCCGCGCAATCGCGCGCATTACGCCATGCGGCACGCACCAACAAGGCAGGTATCAAGGTTTTAAAAAACACCCTGGCCAAATTGGCGTTAGAAGGTGGCGATTTTGACTATTTGCAAAACATATTGCGTGGTCCAACCCTTATCACATGGTCGGAAGATCCTGTGGCGGCGGCGAAAACCATTGGCGATATAACCAAAACCACCGACAAAATTAAAATTGTTGGCGGCGGCGGACGCAAAAAAGAAATGACCGTAGCTGATGTTATGGCTCTTTCTACTTTGCCATCGATGGATGTTTTGCGCGGCAAATTGGTCGGGGTGCTTTATGCTCCTGGCTCAACCTTGGCGCGGGTATTGGCATTGCGTGGGGAACAGGCTGCTTAATACAAAAACCATTCAAACATGTCGCATATAATTACATATAATTTATTGGGCTTAAAACAAACAACAATATAAACAAACGAAAGAGAGAAAAAAAATGGCTGATATTAAAAAACTGGTTGACGATTTATCAACCCTCACCGTGCTAGAAGCGGCGGAACTTGCCAAATTACTAGAAGAAAAATGGGGCGTAACTGCTGCCGCGCCTGCCGCGGCTGGTGGTGGTGGTGCTGCTGAAGAAAAAACTGCCTTCAACGTTATCTTGGTTGCCGCTGGCGATAAGAAAATTGACGTTATCAAAGAAGTGCGGGTTATAACCAACCTGGGCTTGAAAGAAGCCAAAGACTTGGTTGAAGCCGCACCCAAAGCAGTTAAAGAAGGTGTTGATAAAGCCGAGGCCGAAACCATCAAGAAAAAACTTGAAGGAGTGGGCGCCAAAGTTGATATTAAATAATCATTTTAAAAAGCGTGGTGGGTGTAGAAACCCTATGCTCACCCGCTTTTTCCCTAACAACATAACAACCAATTAACCAAAAAAATAAAAGAGATAATAATTATGGCAATAGGTGGCGAAAACAACCAACCAACCAACAGCGGCAATGTAACCACCAAGGTCGTGCGTAGCATGTCGCGCGATGAAATGGTGGCACGTTCCTTCACGGGCAAAAAACGCCTGCGCCGCAGTTTTGGTCGCCACCCCGAAATTATTGACATGCCCAATTTGATTGAATTACAACGCGGCAGTTTTGAAAGTTTTTTACAGCAATATGTTGACAAAGATCGTCGCCTGGATACTGGTTTGCAAGCCGTTTTGAAGGAATTGTTTCCTATTATCGATAGCCAAGGTCGTTTGGAATTGCATTTTAAATCTTACCACCTCCTCCCCCCAAATTTGAAATCGACGAATGTTTGATGCGCGATGCAACATTTGCCGCGGTGTTAAAATTATCGTTGGAAATGACCATTTGGAACATTGACCCCGTAACGGGCGCGCGCGAATTTAGCAAAGCCAAAGAACAAGATGTTGTGATTGGTGAAATTCCCCTCATGACCAAAAATGGGACATTTATTGTTAATGGCACCGAACGCGTTATCGTGTCGCAAATGCACCGTAGCCCTGGCGTATTTTTTGACCATGACAAGGGCAAAGGCCATTCGTCGGGCAAATTGCTTTACGCCGCCCGTATTATTCCTTACCGTGGTTCATGGTTGGATTTTGAATTTGACCACAAAGATATTTTGTATGTCCGCATTGACCGTCGCAAAAAAATTCCTGTCAGCACCTTGCTGGCCGCTTTGCCATCTGAAAAAACTATAGAAAAGATTAATAATCTTAAAAAAGAAGGTAAAGAATGGCACGACCTACCCCGTCTTGAATGGCAAGGTATGAGCCGTATGGAAATTTTACAATTTTTTTACGACCGTGCCGATTGGCAAACCTCGGGCGACGGCTTCTTGGTGCCATTGAGTAGCCTTATGAAGCGTCCAAAAATGCTCGAAGAAAATATTTACGACGCCAATGGCCAAGTTATATTAAAATCGGGCGAAACCCCCAGCCAACGTGTGTTGCGCGAATTGCTTGCCAACAATCAAATGGTAAAATTGTCCAAAGAAAAAATCTATGGCCGTTATCTGTGGGAAGATGTTGTTCTGCCCAATGGTTTGGTGCTGGCCGAAGCGGGCGACGAAATAACCGAAGATTTGCTTACCGCATTCAGGGATCATAACGCCACTTCTATCCCGACGCTTGATATCGATTTTATCGAGATCGGGCCATACATCCGCAATACTTTGATGATGGATAAAATGTGGCAAAAAAATGGCTCAAGCCGTGAAAATGCTTTGGAAGAAATTTATAAACTTATCCGCGTTGGCGAAACCCCAACCTATGAACAGGCCGAACATAATTTCCAAAACCTATTTTTTGAACAAGACCGCTACGACTTAAGTGCCGTGGGTCGGGTTAAGATGAATTCGCGCTTGGGGTTTGATACCGAACAAGTGCCCGATTCGGTTCGCGTGTTGCGCAAAATTGACTTGCTGACCATTATTAAAACCTTATGCGCCACCAAGGACGGTCGGGGCGAAGTTGACGATATTGACCATTTGGGCAACCGCCGCGTCCGCGCCGTGGGCGAATTGTTGGAAAATCAATATCGTATGGGATTTTTGAAAATGGAACGTTTCATCCGCGAGAAAATGCAGCAAGCCGATGTGGAACGGGTTATGCCCCAAGAATTAATCAACGCCAAACCGTTGAACGCCGTTATTCGTGAATTTTTTGGCTCATCGCAATTATCTCAATTTATGGATCAAACCAATCCTTTGGCGGAAATCACCCACAAACGCCGCCTGTCGGCTTTGGGGCCTGGCGGGTTGACCCGCGACCGTGCTGGTTTTGAAGTTCGCGACATTCACCCCACCCATTACGGGCGGATATGCCCGATTGAAACCCCCGAAGGACAAAATATCGGGCTTATCAATAGTTTGGCAACCTTCGCTTCGGTCAACCATTATGGTTTTATCGAAACCCCCTATCGTAAGGTGGTTGATGGCGTGGTGCAGGACGATATTTTATTCATGTCAGCGATGGAAGAAAGCAAACACACCATCGCCCAGGCCGATGCCCATCAAGATAGCAATCGCAAATTGATAGACGACCTTGTGCCATGCCGTCGCGGTGGCGACTACGTGTTGGCAACCCCACAAGATATTGATTATATCGATGTTTCGCCCAAGCAATTGGTTTCGGTGGCGGCGGCTCTTATCCCATTTTTAGAAAATGATGACGCCAACCGCGCCCTCATGGGTTCTAACATGCAACGTCAAGCCGTGCCCTTGTTGCGCAGCGAAGCGCCATTGGTTGGCACGGGTATGGAAGAACGCGTGGCCTATGATTCGGGTGTGGTGATTGTTGCCAAACGCCCAGGCGTCGTTGACCAGGTTGATGCCAAACGTATCGTGATTAGGGTTACCGAAGATGTTCGCCCTGGCGAATCATCGGTTGATATCTATCCGCTGAAAAAATACAAACGTTCCAACCAAAGCACCTGTATCAATCAACGCCCCTTGGTGATGATTGGCGATTCGGTGAAAAAAGGCGACATCATCGCCGATGGTCCCTCGACCGATTTGGGCGAATTGGCTCTTGGCCAAAATGCCTTGGTGGCCTTCATGCCATGGAATGGTTATAATTTCGAAGATTCCATCCTGATTTCTGAACGTATTGTGCGCGACGACGTGTTTTCGTCCATCCATATCGAAGAATTTGAAGTGGCAGCCCGCGATACAAAATTGGGGCCAGAAATTATCACCCGCGACATCCCCAATGTCACCGAAGAAGCCTTAAGGAACTTAGACGAAGCAGGTATGATTTATATCGGCGCCGACGTGGGGCCTGGCGATATTTTGGTTGGCAAGGTGACCCCGAAGGGCGAAACCCAAGTCACCCCCGAAGAAAAATTGTTACGCGCCATCTTTGGCGAAAAAGCATCCGACATGCGCGATACATCGTTGCGCGTGCCCCCTGGCGTCCAAGGTACCATCGTTGAGGTTCGGGTCTTCTCTCGCCGCGGCATGGATAAAGACGAACGCGCCATCGCTATCGAACGCTCGGAAATTGAATCCTTGACGCAGGATCGCGACGACGAAAGAAAAATTTTGGAACGCGCCTATCGCTTGCGCTTTTTGGAACTTGCCAAAGACCAAAAGGTCAAATCAGGCGCCATCAAAGACATCAGCGAAGAATTGGTCGAAACCACCCCCGTTGCGCAATTGCGCCAAGTCTTGGTCCAAGACGCTGGCACCAACAGCCAACTTGAATCGTTGAAAAAATGGTTCGAAGATTCTATCGAAGAAATGGATGCCCGATTCCAAAACAAAGTGGAAAAGGTTAAGATAGGTAACGACCTGTCGCCTGGCGTTTTAAAAACCGTGAAGGTCTTCATTGCTGTCAAAAGAAAATTACAACCAGGTGATAAAATGGCGGGTCGCCATGGTAACAAAGGCGTCATCTCGCGCATTGTGCCCATGGAAGACATGCCCTACTTGGAAGACGGCACCCCCGTTGATATCGTGCTCAACCCGTTGGGCGTGCCATCGCGTATGAATGTCGGGCAAATCATGGAAACCCATTTGGGTTGGGCTTGCCGTGGTTTGGGTCGCGAAATTGATAAGGCGTTGAAAATTTATAACCAAGAAAAAAACATCGAGCATTTGAAGAAAACGCTTATTGATGTCTATCAACATGACAATATTAAGCAAGTTATCGAAACAATGGATAGCGACCAAATGGTCGAATTGGCCAGCAACACCCGCGCGGGTATTCCCGTGGCGACCCCCGTGTTTGACGGGGCGCGTATTGCGGAAATTGATGCCTTCTTGACTCGCGCGGGGCTTGATACCTCGGGCCAGGTAAGATTGATTGACGGTCGGACGGGCGAATTCTTTGCCCGCCCTGTGACGGTCGGCTATATCTACATGATTAAACTTCACCACTTGGTCGATGATAAAATTCACGCCCGTTCGGTGGGTCCCTACAGCTTGGTTACCCAACAACCATTGGGTGGTAAGGCGCAATTTGGCGGACAACGATTTGGTGAAATGGAAGTATGGGCTTTGGAAGCCTATGGGGCGGCCTACACCTTGCAAGAAATTCTGACTGTCAAGTCGGACGATGTTGCTGGTCGCGCCAAGGTTTACAAAGCCATTGTTGATGGCAATGATAGCTTCGAAATTGGTATCCCTGAATCATTCAATGTGCTAGTCAAGGAATTGCAGGCCTTGGGCTTATCGGTTGAATTGTTACAAGATCATCAAGATTAAAAAATAAATACAAAACATAAAAAATACGAAAGGAAAAGATGATGGAGAAAATTGATAACCTGACCCCAACCGTCGCCAACCCGATGATTCAAAACCCGACCTTGCGTCTGTTTGATAAGGTGCGTATCAACATCGCCAGCCCCGAGCAAATCATGTCTTGGTCCTATGGCGAAGTTAAAAAGCCAGAGACTATTAATTACCGAACCTTCAAACCCGAACGCGAAGGTTTGTTTTGCGCCAAAATCTTTGGTCCTATCAAAGATTATGAATGTTTGTGCGGCAAATACAAAAGATTAAAACACAAAAATTTAATATGCGAAAAATGCGGCGTCGAAGTGACGCAGAGCAAGGTGCGTCGCGAACGCATGGGGCATATCGAATTGGCCAGCCCCGTTGCCCATATTTGGTTTTTGAAATCTTTGCCATCGCGTATCGCGTTGGTTGCCGATTTAACCTTGAAAGAAATTGAATCAATCCTGTATTTAGAAAAATACGTGGTGATTGAACCTGGCACCACCGATTTGGCACTTTACCAAACATTGGACGAAGACGATTATGCCGAAGCCCGCGATAATTACGGCGAAGAATTCCACGCCATGATTGGTGCCGAAGCCGTCAAACATATGTTGGCGCAAATTAATTTGGATGAAGAAATTAAAAAAATGCGTGCGAAATGCTGGAAGGCGTTTCCGAAACCAAGCGCAAAAAATTGGTCAAACGTTTGGGCTTGATGGAATCCTTGAAAGAGGCTGGTATAAAACCCGAATGGATGATTATGAGTGTCATCCCCGTTATCCCACCCGATTTGCGCCCCTTGGTGCCGTTGGATGGTGGCCGTTTTGCTTCGTCTGACCTTAACGATCTTTATCGCCGCGTCATCAACCGCAACACGCGTTTGAAAAAATTAATGGACCTGCGTGCGCCAGACATCATCATTCGCAATGAAAAACGTATGTTGCAAGAAGCCGTTGACGCCCTTTACGACAATGGTCGTCGGGGTCGCGTCATCATGGGTTCCAACAACAAACGCCCATTGAAATCTTTGTCTGACATGTTGAAGGGTAAGCAAGGCCGCTTCCGTCAAAATTTATTAGGGAAAAGGGTTGATTACTCGGGACGTTCGGTCATCGTGGTCGGTCCTGAATTAAAATTGCACCAATGTGGTCTGCCCAAAAAAATGGCGTTAGAATTGTTCAAACCATTCGTGATTGGTCGCCTAATCAAACGCCATAAAGATATTTCGGTCAAAATAGCCAAAAAAATGGTCGAAAAAGAAAAAGACGAAATTTGGGATATTTTGGAAGAGGTTATCCGCGAACATCCCGTTTTGTTAAATCGCGCCCCAACCTTGCACCGTCTTGGTATTCAGGCTTTCGAACCACAATTGGTCGAAGGCAAAGCCATCCAACTTCATCCGTTGGTCTGTTCGGCCTTCAATGCTGACTTTGACGGCGACCAAATGGCGGTCCACGTCCCCTTGTCTATCGAGGCGCAGCTTGAAGCGCGCGTCTTGATGATGAGCACCAACAATATTCTCTCCCCCGCCAATGGTAAACCCATTATCGTGCCATCGCAAGATATCGTGCTCGGGCTTTATTATATCACCGCGGAAGGCGGCGGTAAAACATCGCAAATGGTTCAATTTACCGAACGTGCGACATTCGATTTGGCTTACACCCATCAAGAAATTGAAATTCGTTATGCCGCGGGTGGTGAAGTTACCGAAACCAACGCCGACAAATTATGGCAAGGTATCAGCAACAAGGAACTAACGGCTTACCGCCTGCCCTTGTTTGCTTCGGTTTCTGAAATTCAATTGGCGTTGGAGCATGAAACAATCTCCATCACCAGCCGTATCAAGTCATTATTTCATACCCATACGGCCGACGGCAAACCCGTGGTCGAAAAGGTTATGACCACCGCGGGGCGGATGTTGTTGTCTGAAATTTTACCGCGCGATTCAAAATTGCCCTTTCACATCGTCAACAAAACCATGACGAAAAAAGAAATAAGCAACTTGATAGACATTGTGTTCCGTCATGTTGGGCAAAAAGAAACCGTTATTTTCTGCGACAAATTGATGGGCTTAGGATTCTCTTGGGCCTGTAAGGCAGGGATTTCGTTTGGTAAAGACGACCTTATTGTGCCGCCGATGAAGCAAAAACTTATCGCCGATACCAACAGCCAAGTGAAAAAAATTCAAGGGCAGTATCAAGACGGTTTATTAACACCGCTGGAACGTTACAACAAAGTGGTTGATGCCTGGGACGATTGTTCGAAAAAAGTGCAAGCCGAAATGATAAAAGGTATTGCCGAAAAGAAAACCATGAACTCGGTCTTCATGATGAGCGACTCGGGTGCGCGGGGTTCTTCGGAACAAATTAAACAGCTGGCTGGTATGCGCGGTTTGATGAGTAAGCCATCGGGCGAAATTATCGAAACCCCCATCATCTCTAACTTTAAAGAAGGTTTGTCGGTGTTGGAATATTTCAATTCCACCCACGGCGCGCGTAAAGGTTTGGCCGATACGGCGTTGAAAACCGCCAACGCGGGTTACCTGACCCGTCGTTTGGTTGATGTTGCGCAAGACGTGATTATTACCATCGACGATTGCGACACCGAAAAAGGCATCAGCCAAAAACCCATTATGGATGGCGGCGAAGTGGTGGTGCGTATATCTGAACAATTGCTGGGGCGTGTTTTGTTGAACGATCTGTTGGATCCCAAAACCAAAAAACCTGCCTTTGCCAAGAATACAATCATCGATGAAGCCATGGCCGACCAAATCGAGCTGTTTGGCTTTGACGAAGTTCAAGTTAGAAGCCCATTGATGTGTCAGGCCGAAGTTGGCATTTGTGCCAAATGTTATGGCCGTGATTTGGCGCGCGGCACCCCCGTGAATATTGGCGAGGCTGTCGGTATCATGGCGGCGCAATCCATCGGTGAACCTGGGACCCAGCTAACCATGCGGACATTCCAAATTGGCGGTATCGCTCAAAAAGGAAAACAAGATAGCTCCATCGATGCTTCGGTGCGCGGTAAAATATCTTTCCTCAACAGCAACATCACCAAGAATTCTCGCGGCGATAATGTTGTCATGAGCCGTAACATGGAATTGATTATTCATGATGATGACCAAGTTGAAAAAGCGCGTTATCGCGTGCCCTATGGCGCAAAATTATTGGTCGAACCAAGTGTTATTATCGAACGCGGTGAAAAATTGGTTGAATGGGATCCATTCTCTATCCCCATTATTGCCCAAGTTGACGGCGTGGTAGCATTCCAAGACCTTATCGAAGGTCAAACGCTGAAAGATTCGGCGGAAGAAATGGGCGCGGGCGGCCGCACCATGGTTATCACCACCCGTGATAAATGGAAAATAAGGGGCGGCAAGGAAGAATTAAAACCGCAAATTGGTTTGCGCGATGCCCATAACAATGTCCTAACCTTGCCCTCGGGCGCGGTGGCCAATTATGAATTGCCAGCCCAAGCCATTTTAGAAGTCACGAACGGCCAAGCGGTGCGGGCGGGCGATATCATGGCGCGTATATTACGCGATTCGGCCAAGTCGAAAGACATCACGGGGGGTTTACCCCGCGTTGCCGAATTGTTTGAAGCACGCAAAAGCAAAGACGCGGCTATTTTGGCCGACCAAGATGGTATTGTGCATATTGGTAAAGATTACAAAGCCAAGAAACGCATCACCATTGAGGCCCATGATAAATTGAAACCGCCTACTGAAATTCTTATCAGCAAGGCGCGCCAAATCATGGTGCAGGAAGGCGACGAAGTGCGCAAAGGCGACCTTATCGTTGAAGGAACAAAAATCCTGCATGATATTTTGGAAGTCATGGGTTTGCAAGAATTGGCAACCTACATGATAAAAGAAATTAAGGATGTTTATCGCGCCCAAGGGGTGAAGATAGACGACAAACATATCGAAGTTATCATGCGCCAAATGTTGCAAAAAATGGAAATAACCGATCCAGGCGATACATTGTTGATAAAAGGCGATATGTGCGACCGCATAGATTTCGCTGAAATAAACACCAAAGCACTGGCGGCGGGCCAAAAACCCGCGGTGGGCAAAACATTGTTGCAGGGTATCACCCGGGCTTCATTGCTAACCCGCAGCTTCATCTCCGCGGCTTCTTTCCAAGAAACCACGCGCGTTTTAACCGACGCGTCGGTGCGGGGCAAGGTAGACGGGCTAGAAGGATTAAAAGAAAACGTCATCGTTGGTCGTTTAATCCCCGCTGGCACGGGTGCCGAAATGCGCCGTTTGCGCCAATTGGCTTTCATCCGCGATAAGGAATTAAAAGAATTGCAAAAATCTGATGCTCCCCCAGCGGCGGCAGAATAATCATTCTTGTTAAGTAGGATGATGTGATAGGCGGCGGGGAAACTTGCCGCGGCGTTCCTTCCATGGTTATGGCTATGCCATATTTTTTATAAAAAAATGACTTTGCTATTTTAATTGGCTGATGTATATTCAACCATGTATAATTACAAAAATACTTACGAAGGGATTATAAAATGAAAAATTGGAGTTGCGAACAATTCACCGTTGAATTGCAAAATGGGGTTTGTGAATTCACCCTTCACGCGGGTAAGGCCAATGCTATATCGGCCAACCTTAGCCGTCAAATGGGCTTGGTGTTTCAAGATTTTCGCGACGACCCCGCGGCCAAAGTTTTAATTGTCACGGCGCGCGGCGAAAAATTTTTCTGCCCAGGTTGGGATTTAAAGGGTGCGGCGGCGGGCGAAGCCCCCGACAGCGATTATGGCGTGGGCGGATTTGCGGGCTTACAAGAATTACCCAACATGAACAAACCCGTTATTGCCGCCATCAACGGCATTGCTTGCGGCGGCGGTTTTGAATGGATGTTGTCGACCGACCTTATCATTGCCGCCGACCATGCTACCTTCGCCCTGCCCGAAATAAAAGTTGGCGTGTTCGCCGACGCCGCAACCATCAAATTGCCACGGCGAATCCCATACCACATCGCCATGGAAATGTTGTTGCTTGGCCGTTGGATGAAGGCCGACGAAGCCCACCGCTGGGGGTTAATTAACGAAGTAACCACCAAAGAAAATTTGTTGCCCCGCGCGCGCGAAATTGCCCGCATGCTGGCCGACGGCCCGCCCTTGGTGTTCCATGCTATCAAGGAAGTGGTGAGGGAATCACTAACCATGTCTATTCAAGAAGCCTTCAACAAAACGCGCGATGGCGGCTTCCCCACCGTTTACAAATGTAATCATTCCGAAGACATGTTGGAGGGGACCCGCGCCTTCGCCGAAAAACGCCAACCCAAGTGGCAGGGAAAATAAAAAATTTGGCAGGGATTAAACCGCTGGCTTATTCTCATGGTTTGCCGCTATAACAACAAGCTGTTATAGTGATTTCATGAATATGGCAACGACTGATAAAAAATCTGTCCCCAACATTACATGGGCGCAAATTCCCGCCCTGTCCGATAATTATATTTATTTTATTATTGATAGATCCGCGCAAAAAGCCGCGGTGGTCGACCCGAGCGAAGCCGCGCCCGTGATAAAATTTTTACAAGAAAATAATCTTTCCTTAGATAAAATCATCCTTACCCATCATCATCACGACCATGTTGGTGGCGTCGTAACATTGCAACAGCAATATCATTGCGGTGTCATTGCCCCGCAATATGATATTGATAAGGGGCGAATCCCCCACGATAATAATTATCCTTTGTTGGCGGTCAGCGGTCATGACGGGCATGGCGCGAACCGCAATATCCATTTGTGGTCATTGCCTGTTGAGGTTTTTGATTTGCCTGGCCATACTTTGGGGCATGTTGGTTATTATATTCCATCGTTGCATTGGCTTTTTTCGGGCGATGTTATTTTCTCGATGACTTGTGGCTATTTGTTTGAAGGCGACTATGCCGCCGCCTTTGCTTCCTTGCAAAAAATAAATCGCCTGCCGCCCGAAACATTGCTTTTTATGGCGCACGAATATAGCGCGGCCAATATTAATTTTGCCAAATATTTTTTTGATAATAACATATCGCCCGCCCTCGCCACCCGTGTAGACGAAATAAAAAACCTACGCCGTAAAAAACAACCCTCGGTCCCTGTTAAGTTGGCGGTGGAGCAAGCCACCAACCCATTTTTGCAAGTTAATAATATTGACGATTTCACCAAACTTCGGCAAACCAAAGATAATTTTTCTGCTGCTTAACAACCCAAACATATCATGGACATGCTTGACCACATAAAAAATATAGTCGGGGATAAAAATTTTTTATCATCCGACCAACATGACGCCCTGCCCTATTTCAGCGATTCCTACGGGCGGGCAACGCCACAACATACCCTGCCCCAGGCGGTGGTTTTGCCGCGCGATGTTGCGTCGTTACAAACATTAACCCGTTTTGCCCATGAAAAAAATATCGCCCTTATCCCCATGGGGGGCAACACCGGGCGGTCGCTGGGAACATTAAATATCAAGCAACCAGATACAAACAAAACTGCCACGGCGGTGCCGCGCCCCACCCTCATTGTTTCCCTGCAACATTTTAACAAAATCCTTGCCATCAACGAAAAAAATAATTCCCTGTGGGTGGAGGCTGGCGTCACCCTTGGCAACATCCAACGGGCGGCGCAAAAAATAAACCGCTTCTTCCCCGTAAATTTGGGCTCGGCCGAATCTTGCCAAATTGGCGGCGTGTTATCCACCAACGCGGGGGGCTACAATGTTTTTCGTTACGGCATGACCAGGAATTGGGTGTTGGGGCTTTCGGTCATGTTGCCCAACGGCGATATTGTAACCAGCAACCATGCCCTGCGTAAAGACAACAGCGGTTATGACCTTAAACAAATTTTTATCGGGGCGGAGGGGACGCTCGGGTTTATTGTAAACGCCCACTTGGCATTGCTACCGCAACCAAAGCAAAAATTGGTTGGCCTATGCCATGCGGCATCGCTTGACGGCGTCATTGCCCTTTACCAACAATTCCAACATATGTTCGGTCCTTTGCTGGCGGGTTTTGAACTTATCCCCGACAGGGGGCGCGTTTTGCTACACAACCAACATAAACCCTACCCTGGATTTTTATCAAACGCCGCGTCGACAAAAAACTTCTACGCCCTGTTCGAAATTGATGATTTTTCTGTTGCGGGTTCCGATGTGCAATATCATGAATATATAAACCAGCTACAGGCAATAAAAAATATCATGGTCATCGCCAAAAATGACCGCGAGCAAAAAGAATTATGGGCCTTCAGGGAAAATATTGTCTGGGCATTAAAATCCCACGAACCCGTGGCGCGGCATGACATTGCTATACCGCTTGACCAATGGCAAGACGCCAGCGACAAAATTATTCAAGCGGTCAAAAAAAATATTCCCGAAGTTATCCCCTTTATCTTTGGCCATGTTGGCGATGGCAATTTGCATTACCATTTTTTGCGCCCCGACAATATGTCTGTTGAACAATGGATAAAAAAAATGCCACTCATTCATCAAATTGTTTATGACATTGTTGATTCCGCGGGGGGCAGTTTTTCAGCCGAACATGGCGTCGGGCGCGAAAAAATTGCCGCCTGGCAACAATATAAAAATAACCCGACAAAAATCATAAGCCAACAAATAAAAAATTTGCTGGACCCCAACAACATCATGAACCCTGGGGTTATTTTTGGTTAAAATGATTGCGACAACAACCCCCGCCAAAAAAATCTTATTTGGTTAGGGTTATATTGATAAATTGGCGCGCCCACGGGGCAGGCCATGCGCGCCAAACAACCATCAAGCAAACATTCACAATTTTTGTTGCGCGATAAATAATCCTGGCATGCGGCGTAATCAAACCCCTGGCGCGTCACCGCGCCTGCGGGGCAAGCCGTCATGCAGGGTTTGTCAACGCAGGCTT
Organism: Alphaproteobacteria bacterium; assembly: GCA_965262775.1. Classification (GTDB taxonomy): domain Bacteria; phylum Pseudomonadota; class Alphaproteobacteria; order JASGCL01; family JASGCL01; genus JASGCL01. The sequence continues at coordinate 183,956 of CBDHFT010000001.1, forward strand.
GGCAGGGCGATGCTTCATCCCTGACGCGTAATTTTTTCGGCACCATGTGGCTGGCAAAACCGCCGCGAAAACCAACCCACAAACCAAATTGCGGGTGGATGGACATGCCAAGCGGCGACGGGGTAAAACCTATTTTCTTAGCAATCGCCTGGAACGCGACCAGCGATTTCTTTTGATGACGCTGTTGAAAGGGAAAAAATATTGCCGATTTTTTTATTCCCTCGCGCTTGGCGATTTTTTGTAATGTAACCACCGACCAATTATCCAACGGGTGGCGGTGACGGCGACTGGCACGGTGATGATTTCTTAAAAAATAACGCCAATAATTTTTTCCCGCCGCCCCCAACAACATGACCGAGCGGTCAGCAAACCGCAACCCGTAGGTTTGACGCTGGTTGATAGATAAATACACGGGGTCAAACCGCACCAACCCAAACTTGGCTTGTCCCTTTACCTGTTTAGTTTTCATGGTTTTACGAATGATTTTATGATATAGACCATTTATAACAAAATGGCATTAAGCAAATCAAAAACCCAAAAACATATCGGCTTGCTCGTCATTGGCGATGAAATTCTTTCGGGTAAGACCAAGGATGATAATATTCATACCATCGCCAACGGCTTGTTTGCGCATGGTGCAACCCTGGCCATGGTGCGGGTGGTTAGCGATAATACATCGATGATAGTAAAAAACTTACGCGAACTTCTCAAACAAAATGACTTCGTCATGACCACGGGTGGCATTGGCCCCACCCATGACGATATCACCGCCGCCGCGGTGGCGAAGGCACTGCGCCTGCCCCTGATAATCAACAAAACCGCCGACAAACTGTTGCAAGATTATTACGATAATTTGAAATTACCCTATAACAACGAACGGCGCAAAATGGCGATGATGCCGCGCAGCGCAACATTATTGCCCAACCCTATCAGCATCGCCCCTGGGTTTTATGTTAAACGAACTTTTGTCATGGCGGGCGTGCCGCGTATCATGCGCGACATGTTTGCCACCGCCCTTACCTTCATCCCCCAAGGTCCCGCCTGGTGGCAGGGTGAAGTAAGCACCACCCTGGGAGAGGGAACCTTCGCCAATCGATTGACCGCCATTCAAAAAAAATATAAACAAGTCAGCATCGGCAGTTACCCCAAATTCGACCAAGAAAAAAAACAGCTGTGGGTTTTGCTTACCATCAAAACGCTCGATGAAAAAATGGGCAAGGCCTGCCAAGCCGACATTACTAACCTTATCCAAGATTTAGAAAAGCAGAAGCGATGACCCCGCAAAAAAACTTTAAACCCACCGAACATTTGTCAGCCGACGATAAAAACGCCGACCGCCTATTCTTCATTCCCCTATCGGGCGTGGAGGAAGTGGGGATGAATTTTTATGCCTATGGCTATCAAGGCAAATGGTTGATAGTTGATTTCGGCATGGGCTTCGCCAGCGAAACCCATGACTTGCAGGGGGTGGACCTTATTTTTCCCAGCCCACAATTTTTTGCCAAACAAAAAAATAATATCGTTGGCTTGGTTTTGACCCACGCCCACGAAGACCATGTGGGTTCGATTGGTTACCTATGGCCTGAATTACATTGCCCGATTTATGCAACCCATTTTACCTTGGGTTTGGTCAGGGAGAAATTGCGCGAATCAAGTTTTGGCAATCGCGTTCCCTTGAAACCATTTGCGCAGGGCGAAACCTTTACCCTGGGGCCCTTTACCATCACCCCCCACGGCATGACCCATTCTATCTTGGAACAGCAAGCCCTGTTGATAGAGGTTGGCGCGGGCGATAAAAAAATATCGGTGTTCCACACGGGCGATTGGAAGATAGACAATGATCCTTTGTTGGGCGAAAAAACTAACGAAGCCAATTTAAAAACCCTGGCAGAAAAAAATATCTTGGCCGTCATCGGCGATTCCACCAATGTTTTTAACAACCACCAAACCCCCACCGAGGGGGAGGTGATGGACGGGTTGATAACAACCTTTCAAAAAATTGAAAATGGCGATTACCGCATTGACCATCATCCCTTGGGTATGATTATTATTACCTGTTTTGCTTCTAACCTCCAGCGATTATTTGCCATTGCCACCGCCGCCGAAAAAATTGGGCGCAAGGTTGCCATCGTCGGGCGGGCATTTCAACGATATTTAAAAGTAGCGCACGACACGGGCTATTGGCAAGACTTGCCCCGCCCGTTGCAGCAAGCCCTGACCGAAAAAGATATCAAACATAGCCGCCGCGATAAATTGGTGGTGATTGCCACGGGTTCGCAGGGCGAGGTTCGTGGCGCGGTGGCGCGCATTTCCCGATTCGAACATGCCGCCATCAAACCCACCGCGGGTGATTACATGTTGTTTTCTTCGCGCGTTATCCCTGGCAACGAGGTTGGCGTGGCGGGCATCAAAAATAATTTGGTGAAGGCGGGGGTTCGCTTGCTCGATATTACCGAGTCGGTCGATAACCTAACCATTCATGCTTCGGGGCATCCAACGCGTCATGATTTAGAAAAACTATATGGTTGGCTGAAACCAAAAAGTTTAATCCCCGTCCATGGCGAACCGCGTCATTTAATAGAACATATTCTGCTGGCAAAAAACCAATGCGGCATCAGCCATAGTGTCATGCCGAAAAATGGTGCGGTGATAGAAATCAGTCATCGCCAAGAAAACCCACTAAGGATTATAGGTCAAGTAGCGGGTGGTTGTTTGGTAAAGGATGGCTATGACATCCTGCCCCTTACCGACCCCGCCATGGCGGCACGGCGCAAAATGGCAGGGGCGGGTGCGGTGATGGTGAGCGCGGCATTTAAAAACGGTCAATTATTAGAATACCAATGGTCGGTGGTCGGGTTATCACTTTCCATCGACCAAGAAAAACAAGTGGGCAGTATTATCGCCCGCGCGTTGCAAGTTGCGCCACGGCGTTCGCACGGCGACCAAACAATGAAGGAAGGCGAAGAAGAATTAAACAAAGCCATCAAACGTCATATGCGCAAATATTTTGATAAATCGCCGCTTGTTCATATCCATTTTTTGCTGGCTTAATAATTGGCTTTCGTAGGTTTTCTTTTTTATAAACATTAACCCCGTCCCTTGCTTAACATCACCCAGCTTAGCCCTTGATTGTTGAAAATAATTTTCCTATAACTAGCCATTGTCATGATTGATATTATTTTTTTAGCAGTGATAGCAGGGGTTTTGATTGTGCGCCTCCTCATGATACTCGGGGAAAAGCGTGACGACGACCCAACCCCGCCCTTTTCCTTGCTTGACGCAACCAAGAAGCGCGCCAATAACAAATCTATCCTCGGGGCGGGTAATCCTGCCAATACTATGCCGAACGCGGATGCCAACGCCCCCGAACCAAGCGAGGCGCCCCCTGTCGGTTTTTTCTTAGAAGAAAAAAATAAAAATAAAGAAGAAGAAAAGAAATCAACGAAGGCGGCGACGATTATCGAAGATAGCGCCGACCCGCGTTGGGCAAACGCCTGGCCAGGAATCATGGCTATCAAGGCACGCGAAGAAAATTTTATCGCCAGCGATTTTTTAAACAAGGCCGAACAAGCATTCGAAATTATATTGGATTGCTTCGTGCGTGGCGACCGCCCAGGTGATAAACCGTCGAGTCACAAAAGCAGCGATTTAACCAAGATGCCAGGAACAGAATTATTGGCCGAATATCTTGCCCCCGATTTGTTGGCGGTTTTTATCGATGCCATGAAGGAACGCGAAAAACAAGATTACCATCAAGAAAATAAAAATCTTATCGGCATTCGCCATTCCAGTATTGTCGAAGCCAACGCCGATGAAAAAACAAAAATATGCCAAGTTAAGGTGCTGTTTGAATCGGACCAAATTTATGCCCTGTATGACAAGGATAACAATTTGGTGGAAGGCGACGACAGCCAAATTATTCCCAAAAAAGATATTTGGGTGTTTGAAAAAAAGTCAGGTTTAAGCAACGACGGCCGTTGGTGGTTGATGGCTATCGAAGAATAATTTCTTAAACATTGTAATCATTTACTATCCCCCCTCATTCTTTCAAAAAATATACAAGATGGCAGGATTCAACAACGCCCATCGCGCCGCGTCAACCAACCATCCCGCCATCGCCATGATTGATTCTGGGGTTGGGGGCCTGTCAATATTATTAGCCATCAAAAAAATACGGCCGCGGCTTGCTATCAATTATTTGGCGGACGCTAAAAACGCCCCGTTGGGGGAGAAGCCCCACGATTTTATTGTCAAGCGTGGCCAAGAATTGGTTGATTGGTTTTATAATAAAAATATTTTTGCTTCGCCCCCCGCGGTAACCGTGGTGGCTTGCAATACTTTAACCGTTCATAGCATTGCCACTTTGCGCGCCAATCGGTCAGATGTAAATTTTGTCGGGGTGGAGCCTGGGCTAAAGCCTGCTAGCAACCTCACCCACAATCATCGCGTTGCTTTGCTGGCAACCCGCGCCACGCTTGATAGCCCCCATATCAAAGCAAAAATAAAAGATTATGGTTCAAGTCGTCCTGACCTGGCTATTTTATCGGTCGCAGGAGTCGGTTTGGTGGATGAGATTGAAAAAAATGGTTTGGAATCAAAATCCTTGGCAAGCTTGCTTAATCAATATTTAACCGAAGTCGATAAATTTGGCGCCGATGTGTTGGTGTTGGGCTGCACCCATTATTCTTTTTTGCAACCCATGATTACGGCGGCCCTGCCCCATGTTCGCTTGATTGATACCGCCACCGCGGTCGCCGAACGCACGGTGAGTTTTTTATCAAACCCACCCCATCCCTCACCAAACGATAATAATAGCGCAAAAGAATCAGCAGCCGAAAATCCCCTACGCCTCTTCACCACGGGGGATGTTGGTGGTATGAAGAATTTTATCGCCAGCATTCCCGACCTATCCAACATTGCTATCGAAGAAATTGAAAAAATAGAACTTTGATTTATACATAACCAAGGGTATAATGGGAAAAAACAAAAATGAAGTATAAAAAAAATTATGAAACCGATGTTGTTATCATAGGGGCGGGCCCCGTCGGTTTGTTCACGGTGTTTCAGGCTGGTTTGCTCGGCATGAAAACCATCTTGCTTGATTCCCTGCCCGAATTGGGTGGGCAATTAACCGCGCTTTATCCTGAAAAACCTATTTACGATATTCCAGCCTTCCCCAAAATTTTGGCCAAAACATTGGTGGAAAATTTGATAGAGCAGATGCGCCCCATGCAGCCCACCGAATTGCTCAACACCAAAGCCATGAGTTTTAAACAAACTGGCGATGCAAGGCATCCCCTATGCTTAAGCGCCGAACATGCTTACCAAGAAAAAAAAGCAAACATCGACATCAAATGCAAAACCATTATCATTGCGGCGGGGGCGGGGGCATTCGACCATAAAAAACCACCCATTGCCAATTTAAGCGAATTTGAAAATACTTCGGTTTTTTACTTTGTTAAAAATCCAAAAGATTTTAAAGACAAAACAATTGTCATAGCGGGCGGCGGCGATTCGGCGGTTGATTGGGCGGTTAATTTGGCCGAACGCGGCGCGAAAAAAATTATTGTCGTCCACCGCCGCGACGATTTTCGTGCGGCACCGCAATCGGTGGCGATGATGCGCGCCTTGGCCGCCGCCAACAAAATCGAATTAAAAATCCCTTACCAGCCGACGGGGCTTATCGCGGCAAGTGGCCATGTGGAGGGCAGCAACCGTGGGCAAATTGCCGCCGTGACATTACAAAGCCTTGACGGCAAAAGCGAAAATATCATGGCCGATATTTTTTTACCATTCTATGGCTTTGCTTCGTCTTTGGGCACGTTGGCCAATTGGGGTTTGACCATCACCAATCGCGGCCAAATAGAAGTTAAAAATAGCACGATGGAAACGGGCCTGCCCCATATTTATGCGGTTGGCGATGTTGTCCATTACGAAGGCAAATACAAATTAATTATGCAAGGCTTCGCCGACGCCGCCGTGGCTTGCCACCATATGTTCGCGGCGGTTAAGGGTGAAGAATTACATTTCGAACATAGCACCACACGGGGCCTGCCCACCAATCAAGCCTAGACAAAAAAGAATGATTAAAAAAAATTGCCACCCAATTATTTTTTTATTTTATTGTCTTTTAGCTTCGGTTGGTTATTTTACAAGTTCTAGCTTAACGGGCGCGCAGAATATTTATCCCGATAGCCATAATGTTTCTTCGCAACCCCATTTTAAAAATGATAAACAAGCAGGTAATCAAACCGCGCCAAATATTATCAGCGGTCAGGCTTATGTGGTTGATGGCGATACTATCTATGTCAAACCCGATAAGAATGACAAGGGGGCGCGGAAGAAAAAATTTAAAACCCGCCTTTATGGTGTGGATGCCCCCGAAATAGATACCCCGCAAGGTGCGGCGTCACGGCAGACAATGATTGATATATTAAGCAAAAGTAATTTTTGGACAAGTTGTCACGTTGTCACCCGTGATGTTTACGAGCGGTATGTCGCCATTTGCTATTTGGGGCGTAGCATGCCCGCCGTCAACCAACGCAACGATAATAATATTAATTTGATTATATTGCGCGCGGGCTACGCCTTTGCCTATCGGCGATTCTTAACCCCCGATAATTACCGCGATTATTTAGGTGCGGAACAGCAAGCGCAAAATAAACGCGTGGGTTTTTGGGCCGACGATATATTTGTGAGGAACTATCGCCTTAAGAAAAATTTCTAAAAATTTTTGAATAATTTTTACTTGATTTTTTATCGGCAAATCCAGCATAGAAGAAACATGGAATCGATAACTTTGCTACCGCTCACCGCCGAAGCCTTCCAGCCATTTGGCGAGGTTTTGTTGGCCGACGACAGGGCGCAACATTACAACATCAATAATAATCGGTGCGTGCGTTACCACCATTTGGCAACCGCCGATGCGGGGAATGGTCAGGTTATTACGTCGCTGTTTCGCGGTAAACATGCGCCATTGCCTTTTTTGTTGGAGGTTATGGAAAGACACCCCCTGGGTTCACAAATTTTTTTACCCATGACGCCTAGGCCATATGCCATTGTTGTTGCCAACACATTACACGCCCCCGACAAAAAAGACCTGGTAGCATTTATCGCACGCCCATCGGATAATATTTTGGTGGGGATTAATTATCATAAAAATATTTGGCACCACCCGTTGATTGCGTTGCGCGACGCCGACGATACATCCTTGCCCACTGATACATCCGACTTTTGGGTTATCGATAGGCTTGGCGCGGGCAATAATTTGGAAGAGGTGGATATTAGCGCTTGGCAAATATATATCGATAAAATATAAAATAATGATTATCGGCATCGATGAGGTTGGTTATGGCCCGTTAGCAGGCCCCTTGGTGGTGATGGCAGTAACGGGGGTGGAATATTTGCCGCAAGCCGTCAAACAACAACTTGATGATTCAAAAAACTTAACCGCCAGCAAGCGCGAATATCTTAATCATCATTTGCTCAACCATGAAAAAGTTTTTTGGGCGCGGTCGGTTGGTTCGGTAGAAGACATAGAACAATATAATATCTTGCAAACCGCACATCGCGGCATGGTATCGGTTGCCGAACAATTGTTAAAAAAAATAAGCAACGAAGATTCTTGTTTTTTGGTCGATGGCAACAAACTACCCTCAACATTCCTGAACCAAGCCAGCGCGAAAAAAAATAATCACCAAGTTACGGCGCGCGCCGTGGTGCGGGGCGACGGGCTTTATGCTTCCATCGCCGCGGCGGCCATCATGGCGAAGGTTTACCGCGACTCCCTCATGCTTGATTACCACCAACAATACCCCGCCTATGATTTTGCAAAACATAAAGGTTATGGCACGGCGCGGCATATAGAATCGGTGCGCGCCATGGGGCCGTGCCCCATCCACCGTTTGTCTTTTTTAACTAAAATTTTGGCAAAAGGGATGCCAAACAAATAGCTTGACAAATGGCCGTCTTTGCGGTTTTTTAGAATTATTCTAAAAAAATAATTTGCGCCTATCATGTTGTCATCAAACACGCCCCGCAACAAATTGCCCAACATGCTGATGTTAGAGAAATCGCTGGGCGCGATGATATTACCCACCGAATTGATGGCCACCCTGGGGGGCAGCAAGCATCAATCCCTGTCGGTCAGGCGCAACGCGGTCATCGCCGCTTTAAAAAACATAAAACTGGCCGAAAGCAAACCCGCCAACGAAGCACCACGGCTTGGCACAAAATTGTCGGATGTTGCCCTCAACGGTATTTTAAAAAGCCAGAATATCACCCCCACCAAAACGCGTTTGCTGATGATGAAAATTTTATTTCAGCGCCAGCATCATCAACATATCACCGCCGAAGATATTTTCAAAAAAATTTGTAACGAGAAAAAAGAAACAAAAGATGGCGGCAAGAAAAAGCCCCCCGCCATATCCTTGGCATCGATATATAATTGCCTTAACCTTTTTGTCGCCCATGGTTTGTTGGCGCGTCATGAATTTCCGCATCTTTTTTGGGGCAAAAAAAAATCCGCAACTGTTTTTTATGACACCAATATTGTGCCGCACCACCATGTGATTGATAGGTTGTCACGCCGTATCTATGACATACCGCTGGATATTTTGGCTTTTGACAAATTGATAGACCAAGCCACCACCAAAATAAAAAATGAAACCCTTATCCCCAAAAAACTATGGCGTGCCAATGGTATCAAAAGGAAAGTTTTTATTGCCCCGCTTGTTTTTGTGCTAGAATAATTTTCTTCCCCATAAATCATCTTGCCAATCATGTTGCCCATATTATTACCACATCGCGGTTTGTTTGCTTTAAGTCTTAAGCCTGGCGCCACGGCATCCCCCAACATTATCATCGATTTTTTAGAAAAAATTATTACCGCCGATACCGCGCCGCTGCGCCACAACCAACCTATTTATTCGGCCTTGCTCACCGCCACGGGCAAATACCTCGCCGATTTTTTTATTATTCCGCCATCGCCAGGCAACATATGGGGCGATGGTTTTCTTATCGAAATGGACAAGCCATTGATGGCCGATTTCAAATTACAATTACAAAAATATATATTGCGCCAGCCGATTGCCATCACCATGGTGGAGGAGCAGGTTTATGTTAGTTTTGATAAACCAATCGCCAACCCCGAGCATGCCAACATGTTTTTCATAACCGACCCCAGGCGACAAATGAAGGGCGAGGATGATATTCTTACCCAACCTTGCTATCGCATCTATGGTCAGGTTGCGGCGCATGGCGAAGAACAAACGCCCTATCATCGCTGGCGTATAGAAAATATGTTGCCAGAGGGAGCCATGGATTTTACCCCGCAAGAATCGATGGTGGTGGAATATCATTTACAAAATACGGGTGGTTTATCATTAACCAAAGGTTGCTTCGTGGGCCAGGAAGTAACGGCAAGAATGTTTTACAAACAAGCCACGGCCCATAAATTAAAAAAACAACTTATTCAAAAAACTATCGATACCGACTACACCCTCGCCGCCCCCGACAAAATTTTATCCACCGTTCCCCTCAACAATAAAAAATTAGCTTTGGTCATAGAAAAAAGACATGGATAAAAACAACATGCCTTCAAGTAGCGAAGCGATAAGGCAAATAAACATGCCTTCAAGTAGCAAAGCGATAAGGCAAATAAACATGCCTTCAAATATCGCGCGCGATAACGCAAATATATTGGTGTCGGTGATTATGCCGCTGTTTAATCACGAAAAATATGTTGCCCAGGCTATAACTTCTATCCTGGCACAAACCCATAAAAACCTTGAACTGATAATTATCGACGATGGCTCGACCGATGATTCGGGGGCCATAGCCCAAACTTACGCTCAACAAGATAACCGCGTCAAATACCAATTTCAAAAAAACGCTGGCGTCGCCATGGCACGCAACCGCGGATTAAAAATGGCGCGCGGCACGGTGGTGGCGTGGCAGGACGCCGATGATTTTTCTCACCCACAAAGGTTAGAACAGCAATTAAAATCTTTACAAGGGAATATAGGCGCGGTGGGTTGTTGGTTGCAACCCGTCAACGCCAATGGAAAAAATTTTGCCACGCCCGAATATTTGGCACCAACCCGCCCCGATAAAACGCCCGCAGATAAAATAAAATATTTGATTGGCGGCAAAGAATATGGCTACGCCAATTTGCCAAGTTTTTTAATAAAAAAACAATACATCGGTCGTGGGTTTCGCAACCTGCGCGTGGGGGAGGATATGGACCTTATCTTTCGTGTCGAAGAAAAAACAAAAATATTAACCATGCCCCAACCCCTGTATTATTATCGCCACCATGGCAACAACAGCGAACAACGTTTGGTTAAAAAAAATATATCAAAGCGGCTGGAAATAACCTTGGGCAACCTGGTATATTTCTTGTCGGCCTACGCCCGCCGCATCTATGGCAAGGATCCACTGGCGGATTTGCCAATCACCACACCCCTAGCCCAAGGGCGTTATTTGTGCTATTTTGCATGCTATCTAAGACTTTACCGTTTTATACCACGTATCTTGCGCATTAATAAAATGTCGTGGGTTGAATTCATGGGGCGATTATTATTTATTAACCTCCAAACAATATTTTTATTTTCTAAAAGACTTAATGAAAAAAAATCCTTTGACCGCCAACCTTCGAAAACAACCCGTGGCAGTAAGGTTGCCTAAGCCAACCAGCCAACAAACCGCCACCCACGACCAGCAACAACAGCCGTTGGTGTCGGTTATCATGGCTTTGTTCAATCATGAAAAATACGTAGCGGCGGCCATCGAATCGGCCCTGGCGCAAACCTATCAACATTTTGAACTTATTATTATTGATGATGGCTCGACCGACATGTCGGCAACCATAGCCCAGCAATATGCAAAAAATGATAAGCGTATTATATATTATCATCAAAAAAACCAGGGCGAATATGCCGCCCGCAACCGTGGGTTAGAAATAGCCCAAGGCGAATATATTGCCTGGCTCGATGCCGATGATATTATTTATCCGAAAAAGTTACAAATCCAGGTAGACTTCCTCGAAAAAAATAAATCTGTTGCCATATGCGGTGTGGGATGCGAAAGAATCGACCAAGATGGAAATTTGCTAGACCAAGAAACCACAGGGCCTGTTACTTTACCTTACAAAAATAATCGTCATCAATCACGCAATCCCCTTACGGGCCCCAGCAATCATGTGGTTGGCGCGACCATCATGGCGCGGCGCGGCTGTTATAAAAAATTGGGCTTTTATCGCGCCTTTGAACTGGGGACAGACTACGACATGTTGCTAAGGATGGAAGAACATTTCACCATTGTTAACTTGCCAAAGCATCTTTACGGTTGGCGGTTGCACCCCAACGCCAGCATCAACCGTATGAAAAAAAATGGCTATCACGGTCGTTTGGGGATTAGCCTCAACCGCCTGGTGGTTAATTTATCATGCCTGGCGCGGCGTTATCATGGTGTTGATCCTGTTATGAGGTTGGTCAACCAGCCGCTTAACAATATTTATTTTCCATCGTCTAACATTGCGCTGGCGCGGCCGCACGTGTTTTTTCTTTTTTGGCGCTTGCCGTGCCTATGGTTTTATATATTTCCTATTTTGCGCATCAACAAAATGTCTGCCCCTGAATTTATAGCGCGGTTATTATGGGCGGGCATGGTGCAGTTATCTGGTAGCGTTATCTAGCAAAGTTATAAAAAAGAAGTAATTGCAAAAAAGGTTTTTTAGACTTATATAAGAGGGGTATAGATATGACCAACCCGCTTATCAATCCCCAGAAGTGGTTTTTTGAAAAACTGCAGATGAGCCAAGAAGCAACCTTGGCCGAGGTCAAAAAGGCATTGCACGGCGCCGACGATGGCGAATTATTTTGTGAATTAAAATTAAGCGAAGTTTTATCATTCGACGATAATAAAATAAAGGACGCTAGCTACAGCGATGCCGCAGGTTTTGGCCTGCGCGCCGTGGTCAACGATTTGACGGGTTATGCCCATTCGTCCGAATGGTCGCCCGCGGCATTACAACGCGCCGCCAACACGGTGCGCGGCGTGTTAAAGGGTTATTATTTCAACAGCGATGTTACGGGTGGCAACCAACAACCCACCGCCGCCATGTCGGCCGCGCCCAGCAAAACCAACCACCAACTTTATGGGCTGGATAATCCCATCGACCTTATCCCTTTTAACAGCAAGGTAAAATTGCTTTCGGCCATGAACGATTACGCGCGAAAGGCCGACCCGCAAGTTAAACAATTTTCGGGTAGCATAGCCATGAATTGGCAAGTGATTATGATATTGCGTGCCGACGGTGCCATATTCACCGACATTAGACCGCTGGTGCGGGTTAACATGTCGGTCATGATGGCCGATGGAAAAGGCCGCCGCGAATCGGGTGGTTACGGTTATGGTGGCCGCGGCGACATCAACCATTTGTTCGATGAAGCCAAATGGCAACATGCGTTGGATGAATCTATCCGCCAGGCGCGAGTTAACCTAAAGGCGGAGAATGCGCCCGCGGGGGAAACCACAGTGGTCCTGGGGCCAGGTTGGCCCGGCATTTTATTGCACGAAGCCGTGGGCCACGGGTTGGAGGGGGATTTTAATCGCAAGGAAACATCGGCCTTCACGGGTAAAATTGGTAACCGCGTTGCGGCCAAGGGCGTGACGGTTTATGACGACGGCACCATGTCGGGCCGCCGCGGCAGTTTAAATATCGATGACGAGGGTTCGCCAACCGACAGCAATATTTTAATCGAAGATGGTATTTTAAAAGGTTATATGCAAGACCGCCAAAATGCCCGTTTGATGAAAAAAAATATCACGGGTAATTGTCGGCGCGAATCATACGCCCATGTTCCCATGCCGCGCATGACCAACACATTCATGACCGCGGGGCAACATGACCCCGCCGAAATTATTGCATCGGTGAAGAAGGGCGTTTACGCGGTTAATTTTGGTGGTGGCCAGGTTGATATCACCAACGGCAAATTTGTTTTTTCCTGCACCGAAAGTTATTTAATCGAAGATGGCAAAATTACCAAACCGCTGAAGGGCGCGACATTGATTGGCAATGGTCCCGAAGCATTAAAATATATTTCGATGATTGGCAACGACATGCAATTGGATACTGGGATAGGCACCTGTGGCAAAAATGGCCAGGGCGTCCCCGTTGGCGTGGGCCAACCCACCATCAAGCTAGACAAAATGGTGGTCGGCGGCACAAGTGTCTAGCTTCTGCACCCCGCAACTAGGCTTCGCCTAGAACCAAACTTTTCAAACTCTGTTTGATGGATTCTTCATGGAAAAAACTATAAGCCTAACAGGTGGCAACCAATGCGCCAGCGCGAAACCATGACGACAAAAATGCGGGACAGGATTTTTCATTTCAAGGTAAAGGATAAAACGCAACAGCGGGCACGGGTCTTGCGCCGAGAGATGACGCCTATGGAAAAAAAATTATGGTATGAAATTTTGGCACGTAAAATTTTGGGCGCGCGGTTTTTACGACAAAAACCTATCGGTATTTATATCGCCGATTTCTATTGCCCGCGGGCAAAATTAATAATCGAGGTTGATGGCGACAGCCATGACGCCACCCCTGCCTATGACGCCAAGCGAACAAAATTTTTTAACAGTTTAGGGATTAAGGTAATAAGGTTTGACAATGGCGAGGTAGCCCGCGGCCTAGCCATGGTGGCCGATGACATAGAAAATGAATTACGCCAACGTATAAAAAAATAAGTTTGCCTCTCAAGCCTCCCTTGCTTTAACGGCAGAAAAAAGAATCGCCCACAAGCCCCCTTTGCTTTAGCAAGGGGGGACGGAAAATTAAGGAACGAGCGATAGCGAAGTGATTATAATTTTCCTAGGGGGGGTCGTATAATCCCATTTTGTTTTCTTATAACTTTTGCAATTTAAAAAACCACGCTAGCGAACCCCCCTGGCAAAAATATCTCGGCCTGGCGGCCTTCGTATTTTTACCTCCCCCCTTGCTAAAGCTAGGGGGGCTTTGACAGCACGCATGTATCAACCAAAGCATTTAACGCATAATTTTATTCCTCACGATTTTAAAAGAAGTAAAAGAATCGCCCTTAAGCCCCCCTTGCTTCAGCAAGGGGGGACGGAAAATTAAGGAACGAGCGATAGCGAAGTGATTATAATTTTCCTAGGGGGGTTCGTATAACCCCATTTTTTTTTCTTATAACTTCTGCAATTTAAAAACCACGCTGGCGAACCCCCCTGGCTTTAGCCATGTTGTTATAAAAAAAATGCCCCACAAGCCCCCTTTGCTTCAGCAAGGGGGGACGGAAAATTAAGGAGCGAGCGATAGCGAAGTGATTATAATTTTCCTAGGGGGGTTCGTATAACCCCTTTTGTTTTCTTATAACTTTTGCAACTTAAAAAACCACGCTGGCGAACCCCCCTGGCTTTAGCCATGTTGTTATAAAAAAAATGCCCCACAAGCCCTCCTTGCTTTAGCAAGGGGGGACGGAAAATTAAGGAACGAGCGATAGCGAAGTGATTATAATTTTCCTAGGGGGGTTCGTATAACCCCTTTTGTTTTCTTATAACTTTTGCAACTTAAAAAACCACGCTGGCGAACCCCCCTGGCTTTAGCCATGTTGTTATAAAAAAAATGCCCCACAAGCCCCCCTTGCTTTAGCAAGGGGGGACGGAAAATTAAGGAACGAGCGATAGCGAAGTGATTATAATTTTCCTAGGGGGGTTCGTATAATCCCATTTTGTTTTCTTATAACTTTTGCAATTTAAAAAACCACGCTAGCGAACCCCCCTGGCAAAAATATCTCGGCCTGGCGGCCTTCGTATTTTTACCTCCCCCCTTGCTAAAGCTAGGGGGGCTTTGACAGCACGCATGTATCAACCAAAGCATTTAACGCATAATTTTATTGGCCGCGATTTTAAAGAAAATAGTTGTTTTTAGTTGCGCAAGAAAAACGAATCGTTTTAAGTGGGGTATGGTTAATATTCGAGGCTTTTTAGATAATAAGATTGTCTTGAAAGATAATGAATGGGAAGAGATGAATAAAAATCGCCTTAAAAAGGGCGATGGCTATGCCGATAAAGAAATGGTTGAAGCATTTATTAATGGCACAATCGCTTGGGAACAATGGCAATTACAGTATAAATGGATTGAGTGCGATTTTGAAAACCTTATTTTCAACCACGAAATTAACCTTACTAACGGGTCTTTTAATAGGTCTTTATTTTTTGCTGGGGCAATTTTTTTTAAAAAATTAAACTGCGAAGCAATAACATTTTTTGAAATGATCCATTTCAATGGAGCCATTTTTAAACAGGAGGCTAATTTTAGCAGAGCTACATTTAGAAACTTTGCCGCTTTTGCGCGCGCAATATTTATCAAAGATGCAAATTTTTTCCTTGTAGAATTCAAACGATCTATTGAGTTTTCTGGAGCCAAGTTTTTAGAAACGGCAAATTTTGCTGTAGCAAAAATTCATGAAATGGCAAATTTTTCAGCCACAGAATTTAAAGGAAGCTGCGTTTTTGCGGGAAGCAAATTCTTTGATACATCTTTATTTCGCAAGGTTAAATTTTCTCAACCTGTAAATTTTGAAGCGATAGAATTTCATAAACACGCAAATTTTACTGAAGCAACCTTTATGAAAGCATGTTCCTTTAGTGAATCGGTATTTATTGACAAGGTAAATTTTACACAAGCTGTTTTTATTGGGGACGCATTTTTTAAGCAATCAGATTTTAATAAAAATGCCTTTTTTAATTTGGCAATATTCTTTGGCAATGAGATTCAATTTAACCAAATAACATTATCATCAAGCAGTAATTTAATTTTTGCGTCAACAAGATTTTTTCATGCTGTGCCCGATTTTCGCTATTTGACAAAATCTATTGATATTAGGTTTAATAATTTAGTGCTTATTGCCCCTAGTGAGTTGTTATCCACTACTCAAAAAGAATTTAGAAAGCACATAAAAAACTTATCAAGAGAAACCACCCCCTTACTAATTATACATTATTTGCGAGGATATAAAAAAAGACAATGGCGAGATGATAACGAAGACAAATACCGCAAATTAAAAGAATTGGCCATTGCCAATCACAACCATGAATATGAATTAAAATTCAATGGTTATGAAATGGAAAGCAAAATTATTAATGCGGCCAATGCCGTGCCGTTTTATCATGCTATATTTTCCAATTTGTTTTTTCCTGTTGGCTTGCTTTCTCATGCTCTACTTAGTGCCATATTTTTTTCGATAGGTAAGGAATTTTTTAATAGATTGAAAAAATATAAGCATCGGATTTTTTCTATCTGGGCATCCCAATTTTCCATTTGGCGCGCCGAAGCAAAAAAACAAATTCTTGGCTTGCCCGAAATAATTTTTTTGAAAATTTATAAATGCCTATCAAATTTCGGGCAATCCATTATCTTGCCAGCATTTTGGTTAATCGTTTTGGCGGGTGTTTATTATTTGCGATTCTTCCCTAGCTCCTTTGATTTAATAAAAACCATCATGCCCATTCCATTGTTCGTGAATAATTTTAATAACGGCGGTAATATTGATGAATTGGGTTTTGGCGTGAAATCCCTTGCCACCGTCCTCTGGTTTCTGCTTGGCCTTGGTATTCGCAACAACTTCAAAATAAAATAATGGCGGAAAAGGTATAAAATTTTTGCCAATAATTTCTTGACACCCACCCCTAAGGCCATTTTTTTATTTGACACGGCGGGGCGAATCGCGCGACTATCATAATCCAATCCAGCTAGGGCAAGGGTCAATCAACTAGAAAAAAAACGGATTTAACCAAACAAACCATAAAAAAAAGCAAAAGGAAAAAAACCATGTCATTATTAAAAGCCGAACCAATTTACAAACCATTTCATTACCCCTGGGCTTACGATGCTTGGTTGTTGCAACAAAAATTACATTGGCTACCCGAAGATATTTCACTGGCCGATGATGTGAAGGATTGGCAAGGCAAGGTAACACCCGCCGAAAAAAATTTGCTAACCCAAATTTTCCGCTTCTTCACCCAATCGGATATCGAAGTCAACAATTGCTACATGCGTAAATACGCGGGGGTTTTTCAACCGACCGAGGTTATCATGATGCTCGCCGCCTTCGCCAACATGGAAACCATCCACGTTGCCGCCTACGCCTATTTGTTGGATACCATCGGCATGCCCGAAACCGAATATTCGGCTTTCAAAGATTACAAAGAAATGAAAGACAAATATGATTACATGCAACAATGGGGTATGAAAACCCCAACCCAAATGGCAACCACCATGGCGGTGTTTGGTGCATTTACCGAAGGGTTGCAATTATTTGCATCCTTCGTCATGTTGATGAATTTTCCGCGTTTCAACAAAATGAAAGGCATGGGGCAAATTGTTACCTATTCGGTGCGCGATGAATCGTTGCATACCGAATGTATCATCCGCCTGCATAATATTTTTTTGCAGGAAAACCCCGAAGTCAAAACCCCCGAATATGAAAATACATTGCTGGAAATTTGTAAAGCCATCGTCAAGCACGAAGATGCCTTCATTGATCTTGCTTTTCAAATGGGGCCCGTGCAGGGTTTAACGGCGGAGGATGTTAAAAAATACATTCGCTACATCGCCGACCGCCGTTTGCAACAATTAAACTTGAAAACGTATTTTGGCGTCGAAAAAAATCCCTTACCCTGGATGGATGAAATGATGAATGGTGTGGAATTCACCAACTTCTTTGAAAATCGCGCCACCGAATATGCGCGCGGCGCCACCACGGGCAGTTGGGACGAAGCCTTCGTTGACTTGGTTGACCGTGCCAAAACGGTTGGCCACGCCCCCAGCGCGACCTAAAAAAAACAACCAGCCATGGCTTGCGCAATGTGCTTTTCGCACGGCGCGGTCATGGCGGGCTTTACCCAAAATTTTTCTTAGTATTTTTCCCTAATATTTTTTTCTGACAATTCTTCCGCGGGCAACTTGCTGGGGAATTTTTATTCACAATATTGAATGGTATTTTTTATAAATAACTATCATTTTAAACTCAATTATGGTTATTATCATTCACTAGCAACCGCCGTAAAGCGGCGCGGCGTATTTTTTTACCGCGATGCAACCAAGCATGCCCAAACGATTTGTTGTAACCGTTTGATTATATTTAATTATATTTTATTTGACATTTTATAACTTTTGATTTATTTTTAATATGTATTCAATTTTAGGTTGAATTTTAATCAATCCAACAATTTTAACATATGGAGGAAACATCATGCAATATAATATAGATAATAACATAGAAGATAATGCAGAAACGCTGGCCCGTTTACAAAACCTCGAAAGCAAAATTGATAAAATATTGTTGCATATCGAAACTGCCCACACATCACGCGGCGCGCCGTTTGATGAAACAAACCACGCGCCGTCCAACATGGCGGAACAATTGCGCATGTTTATAAAAAATGGTTTTTTCCAAGAACCGCGCGTTGCCGCCGAAATAACGTTGGAATTAAGCAAGCATGGCTACAATGGCGATTCGGCCCTTATCAGCACCAACCTATCCAATTTGGTCAAAAGCAAATGGCTACACCGTTCGGGCAAACGCCGCAGTTATCAATATGTTATGAAAAAGAAAACGTAATATAAAAAATTTTATGAACGCAATTCGTCGATTAAAATTCTTTTTTTACCCCGCGTCAAATACCAATAATTCCACCCGTTACAACTCGGCATCTGTTCCAACTTCGCTGGCAATTGGTGAATGCTACCCGCCATTTCTGCTTGGCTGCCCTCCGCGGTTTTTATACGTAACGATCCGTCTATCATAACCTTGGCGCGATATTTGTTATGGTGGCTTATCAATTCATCCCCCGCCTTGACAATACCTTGCTCGACCAACGCACCAAAGGCAACGCGTTTTTGTTTTGCGGGGCTTTCGGTCATTTGTAAATGCTCCAGCGCGGTCGGCCTCACCGCCGCCAGGCGCGATTTGATAATGGCTACATATTTTTCTTCCTTTTCAAAACCAATATAATGACGGCGTAATTTCTTTGCCACGGCCAGGGTGGTGCCACTGCCCGCAAATGGGTCCAACACCACATCCCCGACTTGGCTGGTGGCAAGTATAAGCCGTTGCAACAGGCTTTCTGGTTTTTGCGTGGGGTGGGCCGATGGCGATTTTTTATTATCATTGTCCAATTGCTTGGTGATGGTTTTTATCCTTTCGCCGCCCGAACATATCGGCAAATACCAATCGGACCGCATTTGCAAATCTTCGTTCAATGTTTTCATCGCGTGATAATTAAATTGGTATTTTGCTTTCTGGCTTTTGCTGGCCCATATTAATGTTTCGTGGGCATTGGTAAAACGTCGACCTTTAAAATTGGGCATGGGGTTATGTTTTATCCATACAATGTCATTCAATATCCAATAACCCAAATCCTGCAATATCTTGCCCACCCGAAATATATTATGATAACTGCCAATCACCCACAACCCACCGTCGGGCTTTAATAATTTTTTCATGGCACCAAGCCATGCCACGGTGAATGTATCATATTCGGCAAAATTTTGAAATTTATCCCAATCATCATGCACCCCATTGACCATCGATTGGTCGGGGCGATGAAGGTTATTTTGCAATTGCAAATTATAAGGCGGGTCAGCAAATATTAAATCTATCGATTCGGGTGCGATGGTCGATGCCAAATCCAAAGCATCGCCGCACAATACCTTATCCAAATCTCGGCCAGCGGCCTGGGTGCTGCGGTTTGTTGCTTCATGGGCCGAAGCATCGCGCGGATGATGCGCCAAAGAAGAGGTAGGTTGAATCTTGCTCATGTAAGTTAAAAGATTTTGCAAAATCCGTGCCGTATAATGCCTGCCCTTGTCTGAAGATGATAAATATATTAACAACTATATGAATAGTTACTCACGCTCTTGATGCATTTTTTTCTTGCAACGCCAATATCGTTTTCTCTATAATTGCAAGCCCGTTATGAAAATAACATAGCGCCGTCTAATCGTGCGGCAAAACGGGGACTGTTAACATTGGGGACAAAATAAGGGATTGAACAGCAACCTGGGACGATAAGCGGGACGAGGAGGGGGTGTTTACGCCACCATGAAGGAATATCTTCGTCGTTTTTTTCAACGCGACGCCATTGTTGTAACCGAAAAATATAATCGCTGGCTGGTGCCACCCTGCGCCCTTGCTGTGCATCTTTGTATCGGCATGGCCTACGGATTTTCTGTTTTTTGGTTGCCGCTTTCTAAGGCCGTTGGCATAACCGCCCCCGTTGCTTGCCCCGCGGGCACCAACATATGGCAAGAAGCTTTTTTAACCAATTGCGATTGGCGCATCTCGACCCTGGGGTGGATGTTTACACTATTCTTTTTATTGCTCGGCCTATCGGCGGCTATCCTTGGCCCATGGGTGGAACGGGTTGGGCCACGCACCACGGGTTTGGTTGCGGCCGTTTGCTGGGCGGGCGGTTTGTTAATATCTGCTTTGGGTATTTATTTGCACCAAGTTTGGCTGATGTGGCTGGGCTCGGGCGTTATCGGTGGCATTGGCTTGGGGTTGGGTTATATTTCGCCCGTTTCGACCTTAATAAAATGGTTCCCCGACAAACGGGGCATGGCGTCGGGCATGGCCATCATGGGGTTTGGCGGCGGCGCAATGATAGGCAGCCCCCTAGCCAATTTGTTGATGCAACATTTTTCTTCGGATACATCGGTCGGGGTGATGGAAAGTTTTATCGTTTTGGCGGTGGTTTATTATATTTACATGACCGCTGGGTCGTTGTTTTATCGTTTGCCACCCGAAAATTGGAAGCCCAAAAATTGGGTGCCAACCATCAGTAAAAAAACATTAATCACCCAAGATAATATTCATGTATCGGACGCATGGCGCACCAAACAATTTTGGTTTTTGTGGTTTGTGTTGTTTTTGAATGTCTCGGCGGGTATTGGCCTCATCGGTATGGCTTCCCCCATGTTGCAAGAAATTTTTGCTGGCAACTTGCTGGGCACGGATAAGGTTTTTGGCGACCTGTCGCTGGATGAAAAAAAACAAATCGCCACCATCGCCGCGGGCTTCACGGGTTTGCTCAGTTTGTTTAACATCCTGGGTCGCTTCCTCTGGTCTTCGGCTTCGGACTTTTTGGGTCGCAAAATAACCTACGCTATCTATTTTGCGCTTGGTTTTGTTTTATATGCCTCCCTACCCACTTTGGGCGAATTGCACCAAGTTGTGCTATTTGTCTTGGCTATCTGCATTATTCTATCAATGTATGGCGGTGGTTTCGCTACCATTCCTGCCTACCTGTCCGATATTTTTGGCACCAAAATGGTCGGCGCCATCCATGGTCGGTTGCTGACCGCTTGGGCGATGGCGGGCATATTTGGCCCCGTGGTGGTTAATTACATGCGCGAATACCAATTAAGTTTGGGTCATTCCCCTGCTCAGGTTTATAACCAAACCATGTATATCTTGGCTGGCTTCTTGGTGGTGGGTTTCATTATCAATTTCTTGGTCACAAGGGTGGAGCAAAGGGTTGTGACAATATCCGCCAAAAGATTTGCTGACCTGCCCCAGGCTATCGTTGATAAAACCAAATTACTGCTTGCCAAGCAGGGTTCTGCCGATGGTTCCTCCACCGCGACCACCATCAAGCTGGTGCTTTTATGGGCGGCAGTCCTTGCACCTTTGGCGTGGGGTTTTTATAAAACTATCCTATCTTCCTTCGCAATATTTGGCTAATAGATTGGACATGGACACTGGGCAAGATATTTTCTTTGATTACGAACTTCCCCCTGGCGCAATTGCAACGCACCCGGTGGAGCCGCGCAGTTCGGCGCGATTATTATTTTGCCAGGATGGCGATTACCAACATCACACCGTCAATAACCTGCCCGATTTGTTGCCCGATAACACGGTTATTGTATTTAACAACAGTCGGGTTATCCCTGCCTTTTTAACGGGCGAAGTGGTTAGCAATAAAAAAAACATCACCGTCAATTTGATTAGCCCTGTCGGCCCCGCCATCAAAACCGAACATGCCCCCATGATGTGGCAAGCCATGGTAAAGGGCATGCAAAAACTCCATATCGGCGATGTTATCAATTTTGCGCGCGACAAAAATACCGACGCTCCTTTTCTTGCTACCCTCATCGAAAAAAAGTCGGATGGTTTGGCGTGGCTTACCTTCCACGACAGAGAATATTTTTGGCAAGGATTAGAAGAACATGGCGAGATGCCCATTCCCCCTTACTTCAAAAGAAAACCCATGGCAGAGGATAAAGATAATTATCAAACTATTTTTGCGCAATACCACGGTTCGGTGGCAAGCCCCACCGCCAGTTTGCATTTTACCGAAGGCCTCAAAGAAAAAATGATAGCACGCGGCTTCACATTTTTGCCATTAACCCTTCATATTGGCGGCGGAACATTTTTACCCATTAAAACCGATGTCGACAATCATATCATGCACCAAGAATTTGGCCGCATTAGCCAAGCCACCGCCACGCAATATAATTTGGCAAAGGAGCAAGGAAAAAATATCCTCGCCCTTGGCACCACAACCTTGCGACTTTTGGAATCGGCGCTGGATAACAATGGCAAACTACAGGCTTTTTCTGGCTTTACCGATATATTTATCAAACCGCCCTATCGTATTACCACCGCCGATTATTTGCTAACCAATTTTCATTTATCGCGCTCGACATTGTTATTATTGGTCAATAGTTTTATTGGTGCCAAGGCGACAAAAAAATTGTATGAAACGGCTATTGAACAATGCTATCGGTTTTATTCTTATGGCGATGCCTGCTTGCTAAAAAGACAATAATATAAGCATGAAATTTGATTTGATAAAAAACAATGCCGCGGGGCGCGCGGGCGTGGTGAAGACCGCCCATGGTGAATTTCTAACCCCTGCCTTCATGCCCGTTGCAACCCAAGGGGCGATGAAAGCCATGTCGATAAATAATTTGCAAACAACGGGGGCGGAAATCTTGCTGGGGAATAGTTACCACCTGTTCTTGCGCCCTGGCCTATCGGTGGTGGCCAAGCACGGCGGACTGCATGATTTTATGAATTGGCACGGCCCTATCTTAACCGATTCGGGCGGTTTCCAAGTCATGAGCCTTTCCAAACTTACCACCATCACCGACCACGGGGTTTGGTTTCGTTCACCGATAGATGGCAGTAAGCATTTCTTTGACCCCGCTTTGGTGATGGATATTCAACATAAATTGGATAGCAACATCAGCATGGTGTTCGACCAATGTATTGCCTACCCCGCCGATAAAACCGCCGTCGACCAAGCCATGAAAAAATCCATGGCTTGGGCAAACATCTGTCGCTCATTATTTGTCGAAAGGTCGGGCTATGGCGTGTTTGGCATTGTGCAGGGCGGGGTGCATCCTGACCTGCGCGAAGAATCGGCCAAGTCATTATTGACCATGGATTTTCATGGTATCGCCATCGGCGGTTTAGCGGTAGGTGAAGGGCAAGAAATTATGTTGCAAACCCTTGCCCATACCATCCCGCATTTGCCAACAAACAAACCACGCTATTTAATGGGGGTGGGGAAGCCAGACGATATTATTAAATCGGTCAGGGCGGGGGTGGATATGTTTGATTGCGTCCTGCCCGCAAGGTCGGGCCGACATGGCCAAGTATTCATACGCGGCGCGGGTGGCGAATATGATTTTGAAAATTATCAAAGTATCAATATAAAAAATGCCGAGTATCGGGAGGCTCTACAGCCGCTTGACCAACATTGTTCTTGCCCTGCCTGTCGTGATTATACCCGTTCTTACCTCAGCCATTTGTTTCGCGCGGGCGAAGTATTATCGATGATGTTGTTAACCTGGCACAACCAACAATTTTATCAAGACATGATGCGTTGGTTGCGCGGCAATATTCTTGCGTCGTAATCTTGGTGCAGAATATTTTTTTCATACCATTCTCAACCAGCTTGTGATAAAACACACCATGCACCATAACGAAAATTCCGTCGCCTTTAAAAAAATTGCACCCTTTGCCGCGGGCATGATAATATTGGTGCTGGCGTCGAATATTTTGGTTAATTTTCCTATCAACGACTGGTTAACCTTTGGTGCTTTTTCTTATCCTTTTAGTTTTTTATTGTCTGACCTTTGTAACCGCCTGCATGGTTTGCACGCGGCGCGGCGGGTTGTGTTGTTTGGTCTCATCGGTATGGGGCTGACTTTTGTTTTTGCCTATTTCAATATTTGGGGGGTGGGTTATCGGGTCGCGGTAGCTTCGGTGTTGGCTTATGTCGTGGGCCAGGGTGCCGACTTAACGGTCTTTAATCGCTTGCGCCGTTCGTCTTGGTGGCGCGCGCCGTTGATTGCGGGGTTGTTTGCTTCGCTTTTGGATAGTGTGGTTTTTTACTCCCTGGCCTTTTATGGCGTGGTCGACAATTGGGCGCAATTATCCATGGGTGATTTTGCCGTCAAATTGCTTTGTGTTGTTTTTGGCTTGATGCCTTACCGTTACCTGTTAAAAAAATTACTACCCAACCTGCCGCAAACAATAAAAAAGCAATCGGCCAGGGCTTAACTCCTTCCCGCGCCATGTCAACAGCGGGTTGCAGGCCAGCGTGGATTATGATAGAAATTTTATCATGTATATCAAAATTTATCCTATTATCAAAAATGCTGGGCAATCGGGTCGGGCGGGTGCGGGCCATTGGCGTTTGCAGGTAATGGGCAACCGCGGCAGCAAACCCAATTCCATCATCGGCTGGTCGGGTGGCAATGATACCCTGTCGCAAGTTGATTTGCATTTTCCCGATAAAGAAACAGCTATCAACGCCGCCAAGAAATTGGGCTTGCCTTATCACGTTGTTCCCAAAATTGAGGAACGCAACATCGAACCCAAAAATTATGCCGAAAATTTTTCCTATCGCCGCAGCGAACCCTGGACCCATTGATATTAATACAAACAATCGCGCCTGTTTTATAAAAAATAAAAACCACATTGATATAAACAAATCGCACCATAACTTTCAAAAAATTATAATGTATTCGGTATATCACTTCGCCATGATTGGGCTAAAACATCATTGCAAAAAATTGCTGCCCGTCATAACAACGTTATATCCCGAACAACCCCACGCGCCCGTAGCTCAATGGATAGAGCAGCAGCCTTCTAAGCTGTTGGTTGAGGGTTCGATTCCTTCCGGGCGCGCCAGCTGTTATTATCCATTTTTATTATCATAGGTCGCCACCATGCTTCATTTTTTTTCACCAAAAAATATTATGCGGCCTGCCATGGTTTGGTTGTTGCTGTTTTCGATGTTGCTTGCCCCGCAGCCAGGCTTGGCGCAAACCAACAACGCAAAGGCAAAGAAGCCCGTGGTGGTTGATGCACCCGTTAGCATGCCGCTGATTGACAGCAACGAATGTTTAGAAACGGGGCGGGTGAGTAGCACTTTTTTTAAAGTGCCAAAAACCTATGACCAATTCTTTAATAAACAAATGGATGTTAAATCCTTGGTCGATAGCGATACAAAGCGGCTGCGCGTTGCTTATTTCAGTCCCAATGTTCCCAATTCGCGGCAACGCGGCACCGTGGTTATTATCATGGGGCGCGCCGAATATATAGAACATTATTGTGATGTCATAGGCTACCTGCGTGCGCTACGCTACGGCGTTCTCATTTACGACTTGCGTGGCCAAGGCATGTCCGACAGGGTTATGAATAAAACCGAACCACATTTTTATGACAAGGGTTATGTTGAAGATTACAAAGATTATGTTAATGACCATGAATTGTTGATGGCGAATTTTACTTCCTCCCTCATACGGCCTATTTATTTGATTGGTCATTCGCTGGGTGGGCAAATTGCGTTGCAGGTTATGTTGCGTGAAAAAAAATATTTGGATGCCGATAAAAAATACCGTAGCCCCTATAAAAAAATGGTGGTGTTGGCGCCGATGTGGCAATTGCATCACCAATGGGCTATCAGGCCTATCCTCTTTACCATGGGGTCGCTGGCGGGCAAGAATGCCTTTTTCCCGAGCGAGGGGCCTTACCGTCCTGGGGCTTTTTTCCTTAATAAAAAAACCCATTCGCGCGAACGTTTTTACCGCTATCACGCCATGATAACAAAAAACAAATCGCTGCGTTTGGGAGGGGGAACCTATCAATGGCTCCGCGCCACCCTCGCCAGCAATGACGAGTTATGGGATAGGGTGGTTGCGAAGAACGAGCTGGGCACCAACACCATGCCGCTGTTGGTGGTCAATGCGGCGGGCGACCAAATAGTCAATGCCCAGGTTGCCAATCAAATGGCGAC
Organism: Alphaproteobacteria bacterium; assembly: GCA_965262775.1. Taxonomy (GTDB): domain Bacteria; phylum Pseudomonadota; class Alphaproteobacteria; order JASGCL01; family JASGCL01; genus JASGCL01. The sequence goes on from CBDHFT010000001.1 coordinate 210,293, forward strand.
CCACATTGGGCTTAGCAAGACCATCAACCTTGCCAATAACAAACATGCACTGTTGCAGGAAGACACGCCGCGCCTGCAAAATTTGTTTGACATTATGATTGATTTTTTTAATGAAAAACAATAGACAGAAAAACATTATAAAAAATATATTTTTTGGGGTGCGTAGCTCAGCGGTAGAGCACTACATTCACATTGTAGGGGTCACAGGTTCAATCCCTGTCGCACCCACCAAAAAGCCAAGATAACCGAAGAACAAAATAAGCAAGAGGAAAAAATACCATGGATAAATTTAACAAATTACACGGCGTGGCCGCGCCATTAGAAATTATCAATGTTGATACCGACATGATTATTCCCAAACAATTTTTGAAAACCATCAAACGCACGGGCTTGGGCAAAAACCTGTTCGATGAAATGCGCTACAACACCGATGGCAGTGAAAAGGAATCTTTTATCCTGAACAAACCTGCCTATCGCCATGCCAATATTCTTATTGCGGGCGATAATTTTGGTTGCGGGTCAAGCCGCGAACATGCGGTGTGGGCTCTTTCCGATTTTGGCATCAAGGCCATTATCGCCGAATCCTTCGCCGATATTTTTTTCAACAATGCTTCCAAAAACGGCATCTTGCTTATCACCCTGCCTAAAGACCAGGTGCAATCCTTGATGAAAAAGGCCGAGCGTGGCCAAAACGCCACCATGACCATCGACCTGGAAAAACAAACCATCACCGACCCCGATGGTGTAGAAATAAAATTTGATATCGAAGAATTCAAAAAACATTGCCTGCTCAACGGGCTGGACGATATTGGTTTAACCAGCCAACATGAAAAAACAATTACCGATTTTGAAACCAAAGACCAAGCAAAAAGGCCGTGGTTGTAGGCGATGATTCTATATAGAGGGACAATCGAACGGGACAATGGCGGACCTACAAAAAGATTTAGAAAAGGCCTTGGCGCGCAAAGAGCAAGCCGAGAAGAAAAAGCCTGTCAAATCCAAGCCAAAAATTTTACCCAAGCAAAAGGTAGAGGCGACATCTTACCTGCCCGCTCTCTTGATAATGTTGGGTCTTGCTATTATTTATTTTTTACTTAAATTATTAAAGAACAGAACAGATAATGTTCAAGGCGCAGAAGGTGAATATTGGGTAAGAAAAGAATTAGAAAAATTAGACCCAAGCGAATATCATGTTGTGAATAATATTTATTTGCCTACCCGAGGCGATGTATCACAAACAGAAATTGACCATGTGGTGATTTCAAATTATGGAGTTTTTTGCATAGAAACAAAAGCCATTCGCGGTATGGTTTATGGCAATGGACGCGATAAACAATGGGTTCGCTTTATTAAAAGCCAACCATTTTTCTTTATGAATCCTTGTCGTCAAAATTATAAACACGTTCAAACATTGAAAGAATATATTAAAAAAAGAAATGTATTTTCAATAATTGTTTTTACCCACGCAACTGAGGTAAAGGTAGCCAACACAAGTGAAGTAGTGGTTGGCGTCGAAAATTTAATAAAAAGGATAATGTCATTTGAAAAGAAAATCTTTATCAACAAAGAAAAAGAAGAAATATACAATCTCCTCTTAAGGCAAAATATTGATAGCAATTATACACGTAGTCTGCATCGGAAGCAGGTTAAAAGAAAAAAATACCAGCAATTTCATGGTCAGTATTTTGAGTAATGTTTGATTGACAATCATGAAAAAAATCGACAAAGTGCTTTGGACAATTAGACAATGACCAATAACAACATCCTCATCTTGCCTGGCGACGGTATAGGGACCGAGGTCATGGCCGAGGTCATAAAAATCCTCTCCTACCTCAAATTAAAAAACTTCATCCCTTGGCAATGGGAAGTCGAACCCATCGGCGGTGCATGCTACGACAAATTTGGCGCACCCATCACCGACGCCATCATGGCGAAGGCTAAAAATTCTGCCGCCATATTATTTGGTGCGGTCGGTGGCCCCCAATATGACAATGTGCCGCGCGATAAACGCCCCGAAGCGGCATTGCTACAATTGCGCAAAGACCTTGATTTGTTTGCCAACATTCGCCCCGCGAAGGTTTTTGCCCCCTTGCTCGATGCCTCGACCTTAAAAAAAGAAATTGTTGAAAACCTTGATATTATCATCATTCGCGAATTAACCGCTGGGGTTTATTTCGGCACGCCACGTGGCGAACAAATATTACCCAACGGCACCAAACGGGTTATCGACACGCAAAGTTACACCGCCGAAGAAATAATACGTATTGGGCGCGTGGGTTTTGAAACGGCGCGGCAACGGGGTAAAAAACTTCATTCGGTGGAAAAAGCCAATGTCATGGAAACGGGGGCATTCTGGCGGCGCACCATGATGACCCTGCACCAAGAATACCCCGATGTTCAATTGCAACATATGTATGCCGATAATTGCGCCATGCAATTGATGCGCAACCCAAAACAATTCGATGTCATTGTCACCGATAATTTGTTTGGCGATGTTTTATCCGACGCCGCGGCCATGGCCACGGGCAGTTTGGGCATGTTACCATCGGCCAGTTTGGGGGGGCGCCGTGCCGACGGTTCGGTGCCGTCGATGTATGAACCCATCCACGGTTCGGCCCCCGACATTGCGGGCAAAAATATCGCCAACCCCCTGGCGGCGATTTTATCCTTGGCTATGTGTTGCCGTTATAGTTTTGACAACGAAACCTTGGCGCAAAAAATTGAATCGGCCGTGGAAAAAGTTTTGATAAATGGCATGCGCACCGCCGATATAAAAGATCCCAGCACAAAAAAAATTGCTACCACCAGCGAAATGGGCGACGCCGTGTTGGCCGCGTTGTAAAAAATAATATTGAGGTAGGCAAAATATCGCCCCACCCACCGTAATGCCCGCGACTGTAAGGCTGTTTGAATTTATTGACACAGCTGATATGATGACAATATCATGGTAGAAAACACTCACCCGCAAGAAAGTTTTTGGCAAGGTTATGCCAAGGACGGAATGGAATTCTTTAAGGAATGGTTCGATAACAACCTTACCCTGCTCGCGAAGTCATTCACCAACCCTGCTCCCTCACCCAACATGGTTATCTTCCCCACCGAAACCGTGTGGGGGCTTGGTGCTTGCGCGCTTGATAGTAATGAAAACCGATTATCGTTGGATAAAATCTATGAATTAAAAGGGCGCGAAAAAACAAAACCCTTCTCTATCCTTTTATCAAACGCGTTATTCATTAATAAAATTGCTTGTCCGACTCCCAAACAGAAAGAACTATTAGAAAACATTGTCCTTGCGGGGTATGGATTTTTGGGCAAGTTATCACTTGTTTTGCCCTACAACCCCAACAACACCTTGTGGAAACTTGCCCCCCATTGTTACAGCAATCTAGATGGTGGGCAGGCCGCGGTCTGCCTCCGCCTGCCCTGTCATCCCTTAACAAGATTTTTTTTACAAGCCGTCGAGCAACGGCTTGGTTCGCCGCTTGCCGTAACCTCGGTCAATATCTCAGGCCAACAAAATGAAGTAAAAAATATGAAAGGGGCATCAGATTTTATAAATATCAATCCCGATTTTTTTCCGCAAACACCCGACCTCTACCCTTTCAAATCGCCCATCATCCATTCCTTTCAACAGATTTTTTCCAGCAACCCTAGCGCAAAAATTATTCATCCCACCCCCCATGCGCCTGTTGCTTACTATTTTTTTATACGAAACATCATCAAACCACTGTTAAATACCATATGGCCATTTTATGACTTGGGCGATTCTTATGACCTTCTCTCTCAACCCATTTCCTTTGCCGAATTATTTGCCGATATAGATAAAAAATTAATGGCCGACAAAAGATTGCATGTCGGCCAATCATCCACCGTTCTTTCGCTGCTTGGTGATAAGCCAAGGATTTTACGCCACGGCGCCGCGTCAAAAAATGAAATAAAATCAACGCTGAACATCAACATCGATTAATTCAAATTTGGCTTTTATTATTTAATAAATTCTTTTGACAGTGTTTTTCCCTTATGCTAAATTTTTTTGATAAAAGAAAAGGAGTAGGGATGACCAACCAGCAAAAATATGACGCAATAATTGTCGGCTCGGGACACAACGCTTTGGTAACCGCCAATTACTTACAACGCGCTGGCTTGTCCACTTTGGTGGTTGAAAAAACGGCTCATATCGGCGGTGCCGCCACCTCCATCTCTCATTACAAAACCAAAGAACAGGATTGGATTTACAGCAATTGCTCCTATGTCTGCAGTTTGTTTCGGTCAGAAATTTGGCGCGATTTAGAATTAACAAAATTTGGTTTGCAAGTCATTCCCTATGAAAGCGGCGGCGTCATTGTTGATAATGGGCGCGATTATTTTTCTACCTACGCCGACCATTATGCACAACGCCGCGAAATTGCCCGTCATAATTTGCAAGACGTCGATGCCTACGAACGCATCGGGCAATTTCTAACTCGCCAAGCCAGGTTTATCAAAGACCTGTTGCTGCGCACCCCGCCCGATCCCGTGAAATTGGGCATCAGCGATATTTCTGAACTTATTTTCTTGGCAAAAAAATATGGCGATTTAGGGGCCAAGGATATGGCCGAAATGATAAGGTTCTTCACCATTTCGGCGGCTGATTTCGTGCGCGAATATTTTCAAACCTCCGCCATTCAATCATTATACGCTGGCTCGGGCATTATTGGTTCGGGCATGTCGGTGGCGTCGCCTGGCACGGCCTATGTTTTGTTGCATCATTTCATGGGCGATGTTGACGGCGTCTACGCCGCATGGGGCTACGCCCGCGGCGGCATGGGTGCCATAACCCAGGCCCTTGCCAAGTCTTATGAATCGGTCGGCGGGAAAATAGTGGCGGGCAACGGTATCAAAGAATTTTTGGTGCGCGGCAACCAAGTGCGCGGCGTGTTGTGCGACAATGGCGATATTTACAATGCCAAGGTTGTTGCATCGGGCATGGACGCCCGCCAAACATTTGTCAACCATATGCCCAGCGAATATTTGCCCGACGATTTTACGGCCGCGGTCAAAAATTTTAAATTTCGCGGTTCGTCGGGTAAATTAAATGTTGCGCTGGACGGCTTGCCAAAATTTTCTTGCATCCCTGACGATGCGGCCTGCCTCGCGGGGGATTTGCATATGGAAGATAATTTGGATGTTTATGAACAATCTTATGACGATTGGCGACGTGGCAATTGGTCGCGTCGACCCTATGTTGATATGCTAATGGGCAGTCTTATCGACCCCACCATGGCGCCCCCTGGCAAACATGTTGTGTCATTTTTCGTTCAATATGTGCCCTATGAATTATCAAACGGCCGCGAGTGGGATGAAGCCAATAAAAAAGCCTTTGCCGATTGCGTTATCAATTCGGCCGCGCGTTATTGCGACATTAAAGAAAAAATTTTACATATGGAGGTCCGCACACCCAAAGACATCGAACAAGAAGTCGGCCTAACCGAGGGCAATATTTTTCAAGGCGAATTATCGCTTGACCAATTATTGTTCAATCGCCCCGTGCCAGGCTACGCCCAATATCGCAGTCCTATCAAGGGGCTTTATATTTGCGGCGCGTCCACCCACCCAGGGGGCGGCGTCATGGGTGCCAACGGCGCCAACGCGGCTCGCGAAATTTTAAAAGATTTGAAGAAACCCCGTGTCGGCATCGCCCTGAATACGCAATAATAAAATAAGAAAGATAACAAGATGTTTAAACGCAAAAAAATTATTATTATCGGCGGTGGGGTTAATGGCTTGTCAGCCGCCTTGCAATTATCGCGCGCCCCATTCGCCATGCTACGCCGTAAAATAATTATTGTGGAGGCTGATAAAACATTGGGCGGTTTGGCGCGCCATGCCGATTATTGTTATGGCTTGCCGCGCCCCATTCGCTCGCAACTTCTTTGGGGCGGTTTTAGCCTGGGTAAAAAAATGACCAGCATTGCATTGGGTGCCAACCAAGACCAGGTGGTGGTCGCCCCCACCCGTCGTGGCACAAAATATGTCGGCAGTGATATCAGCCTGGGCAAAAATCATCAGGCATTAGAAAAGAAAATAAAAAAATACACCAGCATTTGGCAAAAAATTGTTAACCACGCGCCACCCAAGTTTGAAGGCGGCAGCGCAGGTGACCTATGCAACTTGGCGTCGGCGGGTTTGGCTTTTAAATTGATGGGCAAAAAATCACAATATGATTTTTTAAAAGTCATCGCGCAAAATGTTGATGATGTTTTTAACGAACATCTTGCCGAAGGGAATAGCCAAACCCTGACCAGTTTATGGAATTTCCAAAGTTACCACGGCAGTGGCCTTTACGCCACCCATTCGGGCAGCATGACCGCATTATGGACACGCCAGAGCCAGGATAAAAATTTGGGATTGTCGGCCTACGCCTTTAATCCTGAAAAATTTTTTCGTGCTTTCGAACGGGTATTAAAACGGCGCGGCGTAACCATTGAAACTGATAAAAAAGTCGCCGCCATCCTGTCTGAATTACAGGGCAAAGAACAAAAAATTACGGGCGTCAAATTAAGCAATGGCGCGGTTATTACCGCCGACGCGGTTTTATCCACCCTAACCCCGCACCGCACCATCGAACTGGTTGGGGCCAATAATTTTGATGGCGAATTGGTGCGCCGCACGCGCCATGTGCGCGGTCGCGCGTTGGTGACAAGAATGGTTATCACCCCAAAATCCATGCCACAAATATTCGCTGGTTATAAAAAATCGCCTGTCAGAATAATCGTCACGGGCGGTCGCCAAGAATTGGAATATCAATATCTTGATAGCAAATATTTATCCTACGCCGAAGAATTCCCACTTGCCATAACCTGGCGCGGGGGCAAATTATGGTTGCAGGTATTTAACCAACCACTGCGCGCCCCACAAAATGCCGCGCAAGTTAAAACCATTGTTTTAAAACAATTGGAAAAATATTTGCCTGATTTAACGGTGGACAAGGTCGAGGTTATTTTGCCCAACGACATGTTGCCATATGCGGGCGGTGAAAATTATGACGAGAATGGCAATGAAGATTTCCCCAAGGCCCACCCCGCGGCCTGGCATCATGCCGATTTAACGCTGGACCAATGTTGGGCTTGGCGGCCCATCAATGGTGTGGCGTCGGGGGCGTCGATTGGGTTTAGCCATTACCGCACGCCGATTAAAAACCTGTATGTCGGCGGGGCAAGTTGCCACCCAGGCGGCGACTTGCACGGTATGGCGGGGTTGTTGGCGGCAAAAACCATCTTGAAGTCTATATAAATAAAAGGAGAACGAACATGGTCTTAGCAAAAAATAAAAATTTGGTGATGGTGGAGCGCGGCTTGCAACCATCCGTCTTGTCGCATGTTACCGATAAATTGGCAAAATCCCACGCCTTTGAGAGTTGGGTTGGTCACCGCGCGCCGATTTTCTATGAAAGCCTGTCTGAAGAATATTTCGCCCTGCGCAATTCGGTGGGGGTTATCGATGTTTCTATCCTGCACAAATATCTTATCACGGGGAAGGACGCCGAAAGTTATGTCAACCGTTTGGTAACCCGCGACATGCGAAAGGTTAAACCGCAACGCGTTACATATTGCCTGTGGTGTGATGAGGAAGGCATGGTGATAGACGACGGCACCATTTTCTGCCTTAGCAAAAATGAATATATGCTGACTTGCCAAGAATCCCAATGGGAATGGTTGCTGAATTTGCAAGAAGGGTTTGATGTAACGGTAAAGGATTTAAGCCACGATGTCGCCGCGTTGGCGGTGCAGGGGCCTGTTGCCTATGGTTTATTAAAACGTTTGTCGGAAACAAAATTGGAAGGATTTGAAATACCCGATATTAAAAATTTGAAACCGTTTGATATTATGGAATGGCGCGCCAACGCGGGCGGGCGGTTTGCCAAACCCAGCGCGGAACATGGCATGGCGTTGATGATATCGCGCACGGGGTTCACGGGCGATTTGGGTTATGAAATATGGTGTCATCGCGATTTGGTGGAAACATTGTGGCATTGCTTGTTCGCGGTCGGGAAAAATTTGCGTATCAAACCCGTGGGCCAGGGTGCGTTGGGGTTAACACGGGTCGAGGCTGGCTTCGTTGCCACCAACCTAGACTTCATGAGTTCGCATGTTGCGTCGCGCACCGGGCGCGGCCGCACGCCGTTTGAATTGATGATGGGCAAATTGGTGCATTTCGATAAACCATATTTCAATGGCAAGGACGCGTTGATGCGTTTGTCGGGCGGGGGCGATGAAAACATCACCCGCAAAAACCTACGCTTCGTCTTGCACCCCATCGACATTGCCACGAAAAAGGAAGCCAAGGGTTCCATCGTCTACTACAACGAAAAAATTGAATGTGGCCATGTGACATCTTCGCTATGGTCGCCGACATTGAAACGCAATGTGGGTTATGCCGAATTGAAGGCACCATACGGCATTGACAAACAAAACAAATTATTCGCCGAAGTATGGACCAACAAAGAAAATATGTTCGAGAAGGTTATGGCGCCCATCACCCTGTGCGACCGACCATTCTTCAACCCGCCGCGCAAAAACCAAACCCCACCAGGACTAACCTAGGCTTGCTTCACTTAAATTATCAAAAAATTGCTCCGCAATTTGTTGATGACCCCAACTAGTTTTGTATTCGCGCGAAGTAAATTCGCACGAATATCAGCACCAGACTTCACTTGCTTCTATTTGGTATTGACCGTTTGTATAGAATCGCCATAGGTTATAAAATAATATTTTGAAGGAAGTCTTATAATGAAAATATGCTTATGGTGCGAAAAAAATAAAGCTGTCAAAAGTCACATAGTTCCCAAATGGGTCTTCAAAGAAAGCCAAAAGAAGATTCCTCTTGGCGATTTCTATATATACTTAGACCCCTCAACGGGAACCTCGCGTAAAATGGGGCATGATGGTCTAGTAGCATATCTGCTCTGTGTCGATTGCGAAAAAAAAATATCAAAGTATGAAAGCAAGGCAAAAAATTGGTTTGTTGACGGAAATTCGTCTATCTCTTATAATGATTTATTGGTGTTCTTTCTATCTATTGTTTTAAGATGGAATATTTTTTTGAATTTAAAGGATAAAAAAAGCGAACTTGATAATATTTTAAAAAAAAATATTACGGACTTTATAAATGAAGTAGAGACTAAAGGAGCAGAAGCAAGCAATAACCGTTTTGAATTTTTTTATATTCATATAAATGAAAAATTGAGGTTTCACGATACTAAGACATCTCCTCTAATAAAAAAATCTGGATTATTAAAAGTTAGCCAAATAATGACTTGTGGTTATATTGTCTGCATCAAAATATCTTCAGTTGGTGATGAACCATCTTTTAGAACGATGTCTAATATATTTAAACATCTATTTAATCAAAAAGACAGCAAAAAGCCTGACATCTTTGGCACCCATCAATATGAAATAGAAACAAAAGAAGAATTCAGTAACATGGTTGACATTGAAAAAATCTGTTCAAGAATTAAGAAAACAATTAATATCAATTCATAAAAAATTTAAATGCTCTTCTGCCTGCATAAGGGAAGCAACAAAGTAATAGCGCAAATTTAAGTAGTGGCAACTAGCCTGCCCCTCAAGTAGCGTTAGCGATAGGGGCGAACTTAATTGGTTCTAGGCGAAGCCTGCCGCTCAAGCAACGAAGTGATAGCGCAAATTTAATTGGTGGCTTCGCCGATGGGGTCGGTGGGGGTGGGGGCCGATTTGTGGGCGTGTTTCAGGGTGTTGGGGGGAATGGGGCCAAGGATTTTTTGAATGACGTCGGGGGTTATGCTGTCGCGGTCGGGGTAGCGTGGGTTTTGTGCTTCGCCGCGCGCACCGTTGAGTATGTGGGTGAGGCTGGGCCCGTCGGTCCCGCAACAACCGCCGATTAAACGCGCGCCAAGGGCGTAGGCAAGTTGGCCATAATCCATCATCATGCTGGCGGTGCCGTCGAATTCAAATTGGCCATCGACATATTGGGGAATGCCGCGGTTAGCCTTCGCCACCAACAACGGTGGGTTTTTTAATTGCATGGCGGCAAGGTGGCGTTGCCATTGCCATAGGCTGTAGACTGATTCGGCGGGGCTCTTCCCACAATTGATGCCGAATGCGACAATGTTGGGCGACATTGTTAATAATTGTTCCACGGCTTTTTCGGGGGAGATTCCCATCATGGTTTTGCCATTGGTGTCGAATGTCAGGGTGATGACGATGTTTTTTTTATTGACGATGCGGTCGGCGGCCTTGACGATGGCGGCGACTTCCTCCACCGCCGACATGGTTTCTATCCAAATAAGGTCGGCCCCAGCACGGTCAAGGGCTTCGATTTGCGCACCGAAACCTTCTATGGCTTCGTCTTCGCTTAATGCGCCAAGCGGCATGAGCAATTCGCCCGAAGGGCCAATGTCGCCGCCGATGAAAACGGGGCGGTCGGGCGATTTGTTTTTGATGGCTTGTTGCACATTTTCGACGGCGCGTTGGTTGAGGATGGCGAGGTCGCCTTCGGCCCTATGCAATTTTAAACGGAATGGGTTTGCACCGAAACTGTTGGTGAGGATGATGTCGGCACCGTGTTCGATGAATTCTTCATGAACCGAAGAAATTTTTTCGGGGTGGTCGCGATTCCACAATGCTGGTTCGTCGCCCGAAATTAACCCGCGGGTGAACAGGTTTGTTCCCATGGCCCCGTCAAGCAACAAAAATCCGTTGTTACTTTTTTCTAATTCATGGCGCAGGTCGAGCATGGCGGGTTATTGGTTTTTTTCCGCGGCTAGGCATTGTTGTTCGAAACCATGGCGTAATTCTTTGTCCTGCTTGAACAATCCATGGTAATGTTTGGTAATGGTGTCGACGCCGCCCTTCTCTACCCCGCGGGTTTTCATGCAAAAATGTTCGGCGGTTATCATCACGGCGACGCCGCGTGGTTTCAACGCATGCAAAATAGCGTCCGCAATTTGTTTGGTCATGGTTTCTTGGGTTTGTAAACGTTTGGCAAAAATTTCGACAACGCGGGCGATTTTGCTTATGCCAACAATTTTGCCCGCGGCGTGGTAAGCCACGTGGGCGTGCCCAATGATGGGCGCCAAATGATGTTCGCAATGGGAATGAAACGGAATGTTGGTGAGCAAAACCATGTCGTCATAGCCCGATGTTTCGGTGAACTGCTTCGCCAAAATATTTTCTGGCGACATGGCATAACCGTTGAAATAATCGTCGAAGGCCTTCACCACCCGTTTGGGGGTGCCGACCAAACCATCGCGGGTGGGATCCTCGCCGATATATTCAAGCAAGGTGCGGACGGCGGATTCGGCGGATTCGCGCGACACGGCACCGCGCGGCGTGTTGCCATTGTTACCAACGGCGGATAATTTGACGGGGTTGCCACCGTTGATACCATGGTCATGGTCGGCCAACAATTGGTCGGTGCTTTGGCTGGTGGTTTGGTTGGTATGTTGATATGACATCACAGATTTGTTTTTTATACGCATCACAACATTTCCTTTTTTGCTTCGTTAATTTTTCTGGCTTAATTTTTCTGAATGGCTTTAGCTTGATTTTTAAACCGCCGTTGTTTTATGATGTAATATATGATGAGAAAGCGGGGGATTTATTATTTGCGGGGTTAAGAAAAATCCCATAAATATAATGTAATTTATTATGCCCGAAAAAAAAGATTTTGTCCAGCTAGAAAAGCCCACCACCAAAACCCCCACCAAACCCGCAAGCAACAATACGGCGGGGCAAGGCAGCGACGGGGCGGGGATTATGCCGCGTGATAAGGCCGCGATGGGTGAGCGGCGCGATGATAGGGCGGCGAGCGATGAGCGGCGAGAGGATATGGCGGCGGTTGATAAAGAGCAGGCCGAGGCGACATTGGCATTTTATGAAGAAAAATTATTGGCGATGGCCGAAGCCCTAGCCGAAGAAAAAAAATACCAGCCGCAAATTTCCCCCGCGGCAACCGATGGAACGGGCGATAAAATGGGTAAGGGCATAGCGGGGGCAACGGGCGCGATTGATTTTGAACAAGCCGAAAAAACCGCGCCGCATGTTGGCAAAAAACATAGCAGGATGTGCGGCAGTGTTATCAAGGCGGCGTTTTGGTTGCATAAAAAAAATAACGACATGGTTATCAGCGCGCTGTTTTTGCAACCCCAGGCATGTTTGTTGGGGCGGGTCGCCGCCGATTTAACCGCCAAGGTTTTGGTGGGGGAAAATTTGGCGGGGGTAAAATTATTACGCGGGTTGTTGCGCGATTTGTTACAGGGCAAACGCGACGACATGCCCAAACCGTTCGATGGGTTTAATTGTTTTATGGCGGTGCGTTATTTGCAAAATCGGCATGGGGCTATTTTATTGCCCGTCGATGTGGTAATAGAAACATGGGAAAAAGATTTAATAAAAAATGCTTAAGGAAGAATTTTTAGCAAGCGTTAAGTTTGATGATAGGGGCTTGCTGCCCGTTGTGGTGCAATCGATAAAAAATAAGCAGGTGTTGATGCAAGCATTCATGAACCGTGAGGCATTGGAACAAACATTGGCAACGGGGCGCATGGTTTTTTGGTCGCGGTCGCGCGGCGCATTGTGGGTCAAGGGTGCGACGTCGGGCAATTATCAAGACTGGCAAGAATTGTTGTTGGATTGCGACGGCGATAGTTTGTTGGCATTGGTGGTTAGCCATGGGCCCGCTTGCCACATGGGCACCGACAGTTGCTTTCAAAGGAAATTAAGCCAAGCGCGCGGCGATTAGGCCGCCAGCCAACGAATGTTGGCGGGAAACAAAATGAAAAAAACCAAATACAATGTTAATAAATCTATAGATAGAATTAAAGATATAGTTCTCCAATATTCTACTTGTTAAAATAACAAGAATAAATTATCATTGCAAAATGTATGCGATAACTTTTGATTTAACCGCAAAGGATTTAAAAGTTCATTATGGCGACCCCTATAATGAGGCATACGATGAGATTAGAAAAGAACTAGAAGTTTTTGGTTTTAAGAATATCCAGGGTAGCGTTTATATTACCGATGGTTCTCAAGAATCTTTAACAAAGCTTTATAAAGCCATGAATCGGTTATCGAATATCCCATGGTTTAAGCAATCGGTCAGGGATATTAGAGCCTTTAAGGTTGAAGATTACTCTGATTTTACAACCATTGTTAAAGGCAATGGTGGGGATGGGATTTTATAAAAATCTAACAATCTAGCCAAAAGTAAAGGCCTTAATTCTTAGCCTTATCAACCAATTTGTTTTTGGTTATCCATGGCATCATGGTGCGTAATTTGTCGCCGACTTCCTCTATCGGGTGTTGCGCCAAATTGCGGCGAATGGTTTTAAAACTTGTTTGGTTGACTTTGTTTTCCAACATCCAATCGCGGGTAAATTTACCATCTTGAATCTCGGTCAGAATTTTCTTCATTTCTTTTTTGGTTTTGTCGGTGATAAGCCTTGGCCCCGTGACATAGGCACCATATTCCGCGGTGTTGGAAACGCTATAGAACATATTGGCAAGTCCCCCTTCATACACCAGGTCAACTATCAATTTTACTTCGTGCAAACATTCAAAATAAGCCATTTCGGGGGAGTAGCCAGCCTCGACCAAGGTTTCAAAACCCGCGCGAATCAACGACACCAAGCCACCGCACAACACCGTTTGTTCGCCGAACAAATCGGTTTCGCATTCTTCACGGAACGATGTTTCAATAATACCAACCCGCCCGCCACCAATGGCCGAAGCATAGGAAAGAGCCAATTCTTTGGCACCAACATTATCACGCGCGTTGGCACCGTCATGGGCACCAGCATCCTGATGCACCGCCACCAAACATGGCACGCCCGCGCCGCGTTTGTATTCGCCGCGCACCGTGTGGCCAGGACCCTTGGGCGCGACCATCAACACACTAATATCTTTCGATGGTTCGATAAGATGAAAATGGATGCTTAAACCATGGGCAAAAAATAAAGCCGCGCCCTTTTTGATATGGGGGGCAATATCGTTTTTAAAAATATCGGCTTGCAATTCATCGGGCGCCAGCATCATGATAACATCGGCCCATTTTGCCGCTTCGGTTGGCGTGACGCAAGTCAAACCTTCCGCTTCGGCTTTTTTTCGACTGGGGGAATTTTCCCGCAAGGCAACCCGCACATCCTTAACACCCGAATCTTTTAAATTCAGTGCGTGCGCATGGCCTTGAGAGCCGTAGCCGATGATGGCTACCTTTTTTCCCTTAATGATATTGGGGTCACAATCTTTATCGTAATAAACTTTCATTATTCCTCTTTTGCTTATGTCCGCTATAACAAAGGATAAGAAAAAATCAAAGCTATTTTATAATCAATATATTGCTAGGTTTGATTATTTTTTAATAAAGTTTTTCGCCAATTCCAAAAATAATTTTTTTTGGTCATTGTCGGTAATTTTATTGTAGGCAACCACCAGTTCCAACACATCTTTGCGTTTGAATGGATCGTTGGCCGCGGCACCCGTTCTTTCATAACCCTTGCTGGAATTGGCGGGGTCAAATACGCCTTCGACATTATCATTGTCTGCCATGCCCGCGGTTTGCTTGGGCATCAAATCAACGAATAATTTCTTCGTGTCGGCGGTGATATCTTGAAAAAAGAAGTCGATGGGTGTTTGCAAAATCAACGACAATTCATACAAGCGCGAACAACCAATACGGTTGCTGCCGCGTTCATATTTTTGCACTTGTTGAAAACTTATGCCCAACAATTCGGCAAGATCGGTTTGCGTTAAGCGCAACATTTTGCGTCTTAAACGTATACGGTCGCCCACATGTTTGTCAATTGGGTGAGCAGTTTCATCATCGACCAAGTCAATGATGGCTGCGAGAGATTTTTTTACCATTTTTTTATCCTATAAAAATTAGTTAATATTGAGCTATTTATGCCCCATTTACGCTCCGCCCCGTGTATGCCCATTTGCGCCCCGTTCGGCCCCGCCGCATCCTATGTCCTTGAATGTCCCGCCCTCAGGGTGCTCCCTTTTTTTATGGTCAGCCCAAAAAAATCTATATAAAATATATAAATATTAATGAATTATCACCAGCGGGTCCCTTAATAAGGTATAAGACAAACCAAACAAATTAATAATATTGCGAGTTACAAAACACCACCAAACATACTATTTATTAGTTTCTTCCCAAACCGTTTTATTTTTATAGCAAAAACTTTTGATACAATCAAGAATTTTATTCAATTTTGAATAAAATTCTCTTTTAATGCACATTTCTTTCTGTGCATAAAATATTAACAGCCAAGTAAAGATATTATTTTTTAACCTTTCAAAAATCTGCTTTCGCCTATGGGGAAATCTTGCTAAGACTTTACTGTATTTTCTATATAAAAAATAACACGCACTTTAGCTTATACTATATCTATAATAGCGCAATATTTCGAATTAATATCTTTAAAATTCAAATATTTGCGTTAAAATCTTGAATTGTTAATAAAAATCAAATATAATAAAAAATATCAAGAAATATTCTTATAAAAATCAATTATCTTCTACTCATTTCCTTCTATTTTACTTCACAACATGACTAAACTTCGTTCACACACCACCACGCACGGTCGCAACATGGCGGGGGCGCGCGGGTTGTGGCGCGCCACAGGGATGAAGGATGGGGATTTTGGTAAACCCATTATTGCGGTGGTTAATAGCTTCACCCAATTTGTTCCAGGCCATGTTCATTTAAAAGATTTAGGCCAAATGGTGGCGCGCGAAATAGAAAAAAGCGGCGGCGTTGCCAAAGAATTCAACACCATTGCGGTCGACGACGGTATTGCCATGGGGCATGACGGCATGCTTTACAGTTTGCCGTCGCGCGAGCTTATTGCCGATTCGGTCGAATATATGGTCAACGCCCATTGCGCCGATGCCATGGTTTGTATTTCCAATTGTGATAAAATTACGCCTGGCATGTTGATGGCGGCGATGCGTATCAACATACCCACTATATTTGTATCGGGCGGCCCGATGGAGGCTGGCAAAATCAATTGGAACAAAGCCACAGGCCATGTCGCCACCAATGGGGACGGCACGGTGAGGAAGGTCGACCTGGTCGATGCGATTGTTGAAGCCACCAACGATAAATTATCGGACGAAGAAATTGCAACCATCGAGAAGTCGGCTTGCCCAACCTGCGGTTCTTGCTCGGGCATGTTTACCGCCAACAGCATGAATTCGCTGACCGAGGCTTTGGGCTTGTCCTTGCCTGGCAACGGGTCGTTGCTTGCCACCCATGCTTTGCGCAAAGAATTATTTTTGCAAGCGGGAAGAACAATTGTTGACCTGTGCAAGGAATTTTATGAAAAAGAAAATAGCGCGGTGTTGCCGCGTTCCATCGCCAATTTTCAAGCCTTTGAAAATGCCATGACGCTTGATATTGCCATGGGCGGTTCGACCAACACCGTGCTGCATTTGCTGGCGATTGCTCACGAGGCGGGTTGTGATTTCAGCATGAAGGATATTGATAGATTGTCAAAAAAAGTGCCAACGATTTGCAAGGTATCGCCCGCCACCAGCCTTTACCATATGGAGGATGTTCACCGCGCGGGCGGCATTGTTGGTATTTTGGCCGAATTGAATCGCGGCGGACTTATCCATAATCAATTGCCCACGGTGCATAGCAAAACCCTGCTTGAGGCCTTGAACCATTGGGATATTATGGTTAGCAATCAAAAAGACGTTTCAGAATTTTACCGCGCCGCCCCTGGCGGGGTGCGCACCACCGAGGCCTTTTCGCAAAACCGTCAATACCCCGATTTGGATAAGGATCGCAAAAATGGCTGTATCCGTTCGGTGGAGCATGCCTATAACAAAGAAGGGGGCTTGGCGGTGCTGTATGGTAATTTGGCACCCGATGGGTCGATTGTAAAAACCGCGGGGGTTGATGAGAAAATTTTTAGCTTCGTTGGTCCCGCCAAAATTTATGAGAGCCAGGATTCGGCTTGCCGCGCCATTTTGGAAAAGAAAATTGTGCCAGGCGATGTGGTGATTATAAGATACGAAGGCCCCAAGGGTGGCCCAGGCATGCAAGAAATGCTCTACCCCACCAGTTATTTAAAATCGATGGGATTGGGCAAGGATTGCGCCTTGATAACCGATGGGCGGTTTTCGGGCGGCACATCGGGTCTTTCGATTGGCCATGTCTCACCCGAAGCCGCGGCGGGCGGGTTGATTGGTTTGGTGGAAGAAGGCGACGAAATTGTTATCAACATTCCCAAGCGTCAATTATCATTGAATGTTGCGGCGCAAGAAATTGAAAAAAGGAAGATGGCCGAACAGCAACGGGGTCGTGCCGCCTTCACCCCGCGGGAGGAGCGAACAAGAAAAGTTTCCGCCGCCTTGCGCAGTTATGCCGCCATGACAACATCGGCCGCGACGGGCGCGGTGCGCGATGTAAGTTTGGTGGAATGAAATCAACAACCATAAGTCCAGGCAATAAAATCTAAAATATAAAATCCACAAAAAAATAAAACCAAGCAACGACAACCATGAGTGATAATAAAGAGCCTGTCATAGACTATGACTTGATAGTCACCAACCAATTGCGTGCGGTCGTGCCCGCGGTGTTGCGTAAGGTATTAGAAAAAAATGCCAACGCCACCGAAATACCAAGCCCCCATTATTTTTACATTAGTTTTAATACCCGCGCGCCCGGGGTGGCGATGCCGCCTTACCTAAAAAGTCAATATCCCGAAGAAATGACGGTTGTGTTGCAATATCAATTTTGGAATTTGGTGGTCACCGACAAAGAATTTTCGGTGGTTTTAAGTTTTGGCAAAACCCCCGCCGCCATCACCATTCCTTATCAATCTATTGTTCAATTTTCTGACCCCGCGGTTAATTTTATGTTAAGGTTTGATGACGACGAAAGCGAAGGCGATGCTACCCCGCCCACCGCGCCTGTATCGAACCCCCCTATTCCCCATAAGCAAAGCAACCTGCCTTTGGGTTCGGTTTCATCCCACAGACCATGATTTGCAAACCAAGCAACCATCAAGTGGCGCCACGCCAACAACCGATAAGAAAAAAAATGATGCGACTAGCGGCGATTCTGCGCCAACCTCGAATGTGGTTTCTTTGGCGGAATTTCGTCGGCAACGGCCTAATAAGAAATAAGGGACGCAACCCATGTCTCCTGCCTCTCATATTCTTGATGTGCTTGACACGCCGCAACCCAAGCGTCCCATGACGCGGTTGGACTTGCCGCCGCCCACGGTTGATAGGTTTCGTGATAAGGATTATTTGCTGGTGGATGAAAATTCCCTCACCGCCCTTGCCAAGCTTGCTTTTCATGACATCAATTTGTTTTTGCGCCCCGACCATTTGGCGCAATTGGCGGATATTTTACAAGACAACGAAGCCAGCCCCAACGACAAATATGTTGCCTTAGAACTTCTCAAAAATGCCAATATTGCGGCGGGCGGTATTTTCCCCATGTGCCAAGATACGGGCACCGCGATTGTGATAGGAAAAAAAGGGCCAGCGTATGATAACCACGGGCGAGCGTTTTGGCGGCGACGACCGCGAAGCCATCGCCAAGGGGATTTTTGATTGTTACCAAGAAAATAATTTTCGCTATTCGCAATTGTCGCCATTGGGCAGTTTTACAGAAACCAACACCAAGAGCAACCTGCCTGCGCAGGTTGAAATCATGGCGGAAGGCGACCCCGAGGCTTACGAATTTTTGTTCATTGCCAAGGGCGGCGGTTCGGCCAACAAAAACTTTTTTTATCAACCGCCACCTGCCTTGCTGGAGGAACAAAAATTACTCAACTTCATCGAAAGCAAATTGCGCGAACTCGGCACCTCGGCCTGTCCGCCCTATCATTTGGCTATTGTCGTTGGCGGCACATCGGCCGAGATGACGATGAAGGTTTTGAAATTGGCGACTTGTCGCTACCTTGATAATTTGCCAACCCACGGCGGCGATGAAGCCAAACCATTCCGCGATATGGCGTTAGAAGAAAAAGTTTTTAAAATAACCCAAGGGCTGGGGATTGGCGCGCAATTTGGCGGCAAGTATTTCTGCCTTGATGTGCGGGTGATAAGGTTGCCGCGCCATAGTGCTTCCCTGCCGTTGGGGATTGGGGTTAGTTGTTCCGCCGACCGCCAGGCCGTGGCGCGCATCGACCGCACGGGTATATGGTTGGAAGAATTATGCAAAGACCCCGCGATATTTTTGCCCGAGGTTGATGGCAACCAATTGTTAGGGGCCGCGGTGCCGATTGATTTAAACAAACCCATGGCCGAGATTTTGAAAGATTTGGGAGAATGCGGGGTGAAGACGCGAGTCAGCCTGAGCGGGACCATTGTTGTCGCCCGCGACATGGCCCATAAAAAAATATCTTTGCAATTAAAAGAGACTGGAAAATTGCCCGATTATATCAAGGACCACCCTATTTATTATGCGGGGCCCGCCAAAACGCCCGATGGGTTTGCTTCGGGGTCTTTTGGCCCCACCACCGCGGGGCGGATGGATGAATATGTTGAAGAATTGCAAAAACATGGTGGGTCGATGGTTATGTTGGCGAAGGGTAATAGGTCGAAACTTGTCGCCCGTTCTTGCAAAAAATATGGCGGATTTTATTTGGGGTCGATTGGTGGCCCCGCGGCGCGGTTGGGGCGCGATTGCATAACCAAGGTTGAGGTTTTGGATTACGAAGAATTGGGATTGGAAGCGGTGCGCAAAATCACCGTCAAGGATTTGCCTGCCTTCGTGGTGATTGACAACCAAGGCCATGATTTTTATGACGGCTTAACCGCGGAATAATTTTATTTGATATTCATGACTGCCCCTATTAACTTTACCAAAATGCACGGTATCGGCAATGATTTTGTTATCATCGACGCCAGAATAAAAAATAACAAACATTGGTTGGATGGTTTATCGCCAAGCCAATTGGCCAGCAACATGGCGCGGTTGTGCGACCGCCATCGCGGTATTGGTTGTGACCAACTTATTGTATTAAAAAATCCGCCAGCTGACAACAATTTAAAATTGGATATTGCCATGGTTATTTTTAACCACGATGGTTCGGTGGCGCAAACATGCGGCAACGCCACCCGTTGCGTGGCGCAAATAATGGGGCGCGAAAAAAATAAAAAAGAAATATATATCGACAGCCATGGGCGATTATTAAGCGCGGTGCTGTTGGCCAACAACATGGTGGCGGTGAACATGGGGGTTGGGGTTTACGATTGGCAAAAAATCCCCCTGAGCCAGGATTGCGATACGATGAATTTACCATTGCTTGATATGGCGGCGGATAAAGGCGGCGTTACGTTGCGCGATATTTTTAAGCAATATAATTTTGCCCCGCTGGCCCCCGCCATGGCGGTTAATGTTGGCAACCCCCATTGTGTTTGGTTGGTGAAAAATGCCGATGAGGTAGCGATTGAAGAAATTGGCAAGGCGATTGAAAACCACCCATTGTTCCCCGAACGCACCAATGTTGAATTTGTTTCAGCCACCAGCACGCCAAGCAAATTTCGTTTGCGGGTGTGGGAACGCGGCGCGGGGGCGACATTGGCCTGTGGTTCGGGGGCGGTGGCAACATTTTTGGCGTTGCATCGTTTGGCAAAAATAACGGATAAGCGCGCCACGATGGTGATGGATGGCGGGGCGTTACAATTAGCCATGAATGATGACGAGCAAGTTATCATGAGTGGCCCCGCCGAATTTGTTTTTGCGGGGGAGTTTGCGCCGAACTAACAAGTCACAAAAAATGCAAACTATATCTTTATCTAAACAAAGGTAAAATAAAAAGAATGATTTGTTTTATTAACCCGTAATGGGGCATAAAAGCAGCACAATATGTTTGGTTTAATAATACTACCTGTCCCTAAAGAAAAATTACACATCAAAACCTGCCCAGGCTTAGCGTACTTAATCATCGTAGAGAGAACTATGCTTTTTATAAAATATATGCCCCACCTTTTGAGGGGTGGGGCAGTCAAAAACCCTATTCGGGAATGTTTTTATTATAACCATCTATTTTAAATTGTCAACAGACAATTCTAACCCTGCGGTGGGGCTGATAGGTAGCCAACAGCACCAATTCATTTTTCTAGCTAAACTTGCTTGGTTTTCAATTTTCTGTTAGCAAAAAAATGACAGAAAAAATAATGACAAAGAATTCTCGGATCTACCTTTTTGATACCACCCTGCGCGATGGGGCGCAAACCCAGGGGGTTAATTTTACCCAACATGATAAGGTTATGATAGCCACCATGTTGGATGAATTGGGGTTGGATTATATCGAGGGGGGGTTTCCTGGCGCCAACCAAACCGATGATGAATTTTTTGCCAACCCACCAAAATTAAAAAATGCGGGGTTGGTGGCGTTTGGTATGACGCGCCGTGCGGGGGTTTCGGCCGATAATGATCCTGGCCTGCGCGCAACATTAAACGCCGCCGTGCCCCATGCCTGCATTGTTGCCAAATCGTGGGATAAGCAAATTACCAAAATTATGAACATCGACCCCGCCGAAAATTTGGCAATGATAGAATCGTCGATAAAATTATTATGCAGCAACAAGGAGGAGGTGATGCTTGATGCCGAGCATTTTTTTGACGGGTTTTATTCCAACCCCGATTACGCCCAGCAAGTGATAGGAGCGGCGATGAACGCGGGGGCACGGTGGGTGGTGTTGTGCGACACGCGCGGCGCGATGTTGCCCGCCAATATTGAGGAAGTTATCACGCAGGTGGGAAAAAATTTTGACCTTAGCCGTATTGGCATCCACGCCCACAACGACAGCGATTGCGCGGTCGCCAACAGCCTGACCGCGGTGCAACATGGCGTGCGCCAGGTGCAGGGCACATTGAATGGTTTGGGCGAGCGGTGCGGCAACGCCAATATTTTATCAATGATGGCCGATTTGCATTTTAAAATGAATATGGATATTGGCACGGCAAAAAATAATTTATCGTTGATGACAAAAATATCGCGCCAACTTGACGAAACATTGGCCCGCGCCCCCAACCCGCATTTGCCATTTGTCGGCGGCAATGCCTTCGCCCATAAGGGTGGTTTGCATGGCTCCGCCGTGATGAAGGACCCCGAATCTTATGAACATATCAACCCCGAATGGGTCGGCAACGAACGGGTGGTGGTGATGTCGGACCAATCGGGTAAGGCCAATTTGCGTTGGCATTTGCAAAAATTTAACCTAGCGATAAAAAGCGATGAGGAAGAAAAATTGTTGGCCGCCATAAAAAATGCCGAATTCAAAGGTTTAAATTTTGACGGCGCGGAAGCATCGGTTGAAATTTTTTTGCGCCGTCAATTAAAAAAAATGGATGAGTTTTTTTCCTTAACCCGTTGCATGATTAACCATGGCGCCATCATGACCGATAAAAATGATGACGGCGGCAGCAAGGTGCAGGCAACCACCGAAGTCAAGGTGGGGGACAAAACAACCCTTAAAACGGCCGAGGCCGAAAACAATGGGCCCGTGTATGTGCTGGACAAGGCTTTGCGCCAAGCGTTGTTGGAACATTTCCCCCATTTGGAAAAAGTTCAATTGGTGGATTACAAAGTTCGGATTATCCCGCCCAGCAAACAATATCAAAGCACGGGGGCATTAACCCGCGTGATGATAGAATCGAGCGATGGTAAAAATAATTGGACAACGGTCGGCATATCACCCAATATCATTTCCGCGTCGGAGATTGCCCTGACCGATGCTTATCGTTATTATTTGCTGAAACACACTGGTTAAGACAATACATTGCCCCATAAGCCAACAGGTTCGTTACCCATGAATAACCCAACCATTGTTTTGGTGCGGCCACAATTGCCCGAAAATATTGGCATGGCCTGTCGCGCCATGTTAAATTTTAATTTTCAGAACCTGACCCTGGTCGCGCCGCGCGATGAGTTCCCGTCGGTCGAGGCCAGCAGCGCGAGCGCGGGCGCGGAAGCCATTATTTTCCCCAAGGTGCAAGTTTTTGACGGGTTGAAACCCGCCCTACAAGATTTTCATTATATTGTTGCAACATCGGTCAGGCCGCGCGAGCAAGCCATCAGCGTGTTAAACCCCGCCGATTCATTAGCCAATATAAAATCGGCGATGGCGCAAGGCAACAAGGTGGCGGTGCTGTTTGGCCCCGAACGGACGGGCCTTACCAATGATGATTTGGTTTATGCCAACCATATTTTGGAATTCCCCACCAACCCCGATTTTTCATCGTTGAATTTGGCGGGCAGCGTGTTGCTTTTTTGTTATCTGTGGTTTCAATTATTGGGCGGGCAAGATAAATTATCGGCCCCTGCCTTCACCGAAACCGCGTCGGTGGAACAGCGGCAGCATTTTATTCATCGGCTTTTAACCGCCCTGGAAGATAATGATTTTTTTAAATCACCGCCCATGAAGCCCGCCCTGTCGCGCAACATTGCGCAAATGATAAATCGCGCCCATTTTTCGGAACAGGAAATGAGAACCTGGCAAGGAATCTTAAGCAACTTACTTGAAAAAAAATAAGAATCCATCTAGAACAAACTAGCAAACATTGATAAACATCAATTAAGAGGATTTCATGGAAAATTACCTGCATTCAATATTATCACCCGAGGTTTTCGCCTTCTTCAGCGTGGTGCTGATTGACCTTGTCTTAAGCGCGGACAATGGCTTAATTGTTGGCTTGGCCGCGGCCAGCCTGCCCGTCGAACAGCGCAAAAAAGCCATTGCCATCGGTATTCTTTTGGCAACTTTGTTCCGTATATTATTTGCCGCCCTAACCGTGCAATTATTAAAAATTCCAGGGGTTTTGTTGATTGGTGGGTTGCTGTTATTATGGGTCGCCTACAAAATGTGGACCGATTTACGCGGGCAATCGGAAAATGATAAAAAACATAGCGCGCAATTAACCAAAGGCAGTAAAAAGGTCGAGCGCAAATCCTTTGCCGCTGCCCTGTGGCAAATAACCCTGGCGGATATTTCCATGTCTATCGACAATGTGTTGGCGGTGGCGGGGGCTTCTAAAGAACATCCTTATATCATGATGTTTGGTTTGGCCCTATCAATTGTCTTAATGGCGACCGTCGCAACCTTGATAGCCAACTTGCTTAAAAAATACCCCATCATCGGCTACATTGGGTTGCTTATCATTGTTTACATCGGGGGCAAATTAATGATGCAGGGCACCGAACAATTGCTTGGTTATTTTCAATAACGGCTTTTGCTTATTTGTAAAAAAAGTCTTTCGGTTAATAACCGACTAGGCAGGGACGATTTAACCTGGTCTTCCAACTGTAGCAATTTACCGCGCCAAAAAGATAATTTATGGCGTTGAAATAAGCCAAGCGATTTTCTGACGATGGGGCGATTTTTAAAAAATGGCACCGCCCGTTCTATCACGCCGTCGATGTCGCCGCCCTTGGCAACCTCGTCATGAATATTTTGCAGACGGGTTAGTTCCATCATCATGCGGCGAATAATTTGCATCGTTTCAATTTTTTCTACCCGCAATTTTTCTTGCAGGCTTATCACCAGCGGGGTGTCCTTGGTCAACACCGCGTTGATAAACCTATCGAGGGTTTCATGACTAACATTGATGAAGGGGCGCACATCGTCCAGCGTTAATTCTTTTTCACCAAAACCGTAGAGGCATATTTGTTCGATAATTTGTTTGGTTTCTAATCGGTTGCCACCCAATTGCTGGCTTAGCCAATATTGCGCGTCGTTGGTCATGGTGACATTGTAATGGCGTAATTGATCTTTTAACAATTGCAGGATAGTTTTTTCATCATCTTGGTAAGCGGGCAAGGCCATGGCGAAGTCGCTTGTTTCGACGGCTTTGCGCAGGGCCGACCGTTTGTCCAAATTGTTGGCAACCAACAATAGATAATTATCGCCCATCGGTTCTTTGAAAAAATCTGCCAAGGCTTTTTCATAAAGCCTTTCATCGACATCGGTTATCACCAACAATCTTTTGCCGCCGTCAAATGACATGGCAAGCATTTCGTCAAAAAAACGACTGGGTTTTTCGATGATGATATTTTGCGCTAGTTGCGTAAAACGAAAAGGGTCTTTATCGGGCGCAAGGGTTGCCACCATGGCGGTTTGGCGTTCGGCCGACAATCCAACCTCTGGCCCATAGAGCAACCAAACGCGGTAAGGATTTTTGCCCAGGTCGCGCGCAAAATTCTTAACAAAATCATGGGCTTTGTAGGCAGGTAAAGATGACATGTTTTTTTACGGGGCGGCAGGCGAAACCAAGAGACGATTGCGTGCCTCCAGCGCGATGGCACTCATGGCGAATTGTAATTTCTTTTTCCGCGCTTCGGATTGACTAAACCCCGACAACGACGCCACAACGTAAGTGCTGTTTTGGCTTATCGTAAATTCGTCCAACACCTTGCCCGATGATTTTTCATAAAGCACGAAGCTAACATTAACCACCAATTCCGCCACCTGGTTGACATTGGCGACCGAAATATCGCCGATGTTGCTTTCGTTTAATTGAATGGTGGCGCGTAATCCTTTTTTTAGGCCGCCAAGTTTTTTTCGCGGGCCAAAAGCATAATCCAATTCATTTTTTAATATTTGGCCTTCGCGCGCGGCGATATTATCAACCGCAATATCTTGCAAAATATTAGGTTTCATTTCGCCCGTTTTTTCATCAAATTGGTAGGCCGCACGCAACCCACAACCCGCCAACAATAATATCAAGGCTACGCCCGTCCCCCCCCACAATATTTTTTTGACAATGTTCATACCATCATAACCTTACAACAAATTGATAATCCGATTCGGCACATATATCACTTTTTTTGGTGCTTGCCCACCCAACCATTTTTGAACATTATCAAATTTTAACGCCATCGCCAAGGCATCATCTTGGCTGATGTCTTTTGGCAAATGTAAGGTCGCACGCAATTTGCCCTTCACCTGCACCGCCAGGGTGATTGTTTCCGCGGTGAGGTATTGTTGGTCGGCACGCGGGAAATCGCTGGTCGCCAACATATCGCCATGACCCAACATGCGCCACATTTCTTCGCTGACATGCGGGGCGGCGGGGTTAAGAACCTGGACCAGTATTTCGATGGCTTGTTTCCTTGCTACATCGGCATGTTTGTAATTATCGATATGGTTTGCCAATTCATGGGCGCGCGAAATTAGCAAATTAAAATGAAATGTTTCTATCGCCTGACGCGCGGCGTCGATGGTGCGGTGGGCGAAGGATAACAAATCCTTGGCATTGTTTTCATCCAGCGGCGTGGTGGATAGGTTGTCGGGCAAGTCGACCACCATTTGATAAACCCGCGCCAAAAAGCGGAAGGCACCCAGCACCCCTGCCTCGCTCCATTCTAAATCTTTTTCGGGTGGCGAATTGGAAAGAATGAAGACCCGCGCGGTGTCGGCGCCATATTTTTCAATAATTTCTTGCGGGTTGACCACATTTTTTTTCGACTTACTCATTTTGATAGACATGCCAACCTTCACCGCTTCGCCGTTATGGGTAAGGAAGGCCTTGCCCGATTTTTTTTCAACATCATGGGGGGCGACCCATTTGCCATTTTTGTCTTGGTAAGTTTCGTGGCACACCATGCCTTGGGTAAAGAGCCCGCTGAAGGGTTCGGGCGGTGCATGCCAACCACATTCTTTCAGGGCGCGGGTGAAGAATCGCGCGTAGAGGAGGTGCAGCACCGCATGTTCCACCCCGCCGATATATTGGTCAACGGGCATCCAATAATCTGCGCGTTCGTCGCTATAGGGGGCGGCAGTATTTTTATTATCCAGGTAGCGCAAAAAATACCAAGAGGATTGAAAGAAGGTATCCAAGGTGTCGGTTTCGCGCCGCGCCGCCCCGCCGCAGGTTGGGCATGGGGTGTGTTTCCATGTTGGGTGATGGTCGAGGGGGTTGCCGACCTTATCAAACGTAATATCGTCGGGCAGCAGCACGGGCAATTTGTTTTCGGGCAATGGCACCATGCCGCAATGGTCGCAATAAACCACGGGAATGGGGCAACCCCAATAACGTTGGCGCGAAACGCCCCAATCGCGCAATCGCCAATTTACTTCGCCATGGCCCAACGATAATTTTTCCAATTCGGCGATGGCGCGTTGCTTGGCTTCATCAACCGATAGGCCATTTAAAAATTGCGAATGAAATATAATACCGTCATCGACGAATGGTTCGTCAACGACCGCAAAATTGTCATCGGCCTGTTTGGGCCGCACCACGGGGATGACGGGCAAATTGTATTTTTTGGCAAACAGCAAATCGCGTGCGTCGTGGGCGGGGCAACCAAACAACGCGCCCGCGCCATAATCCATCAACACAAAATTGGCAACATAAACTGGAAAATGTTTGTCGGGGGCGAAGGGGTGGGCAACCTTGATAGGCAGGGGGTAGCCTTTTTTCTCCATCGTTTCGATGTCCATGGTGGCGACCGAGCCCGCGGCGCATTCTGCCAAGAATTTTTTTAGGTTTTCATCGCCCCCCGTTGTGGCGATTTTTTTTACGATAGGATGGTCAGGGGCGAGGGCAAGGAAACTCATCCCAAACAATGTATCGGGGCGGGTGGAAAAAACCTCGATGGATTGTTTTTCATTCATGGCATCGCCGACGATGGGGAAGCTAATACGTGCCCCCACCGAACGCCCCAACCAATTTTCTTGCATCACCCGAACTTTTTCAGGCCAGGCAGGCAATTGTTGCAACCCCGCCAACAGGTCGTCGGCGTAGCGCGTTATATTAAGATACCAGCCGTTTAATTTTTTCTTTTCCACCACCGCGCCCGAACGCCAACCGCGACCATCAACCACCTGTTCATTGGCGAGGACGCAATTATCAATCGGGTCCCAATTGACGATGGTTTCTTTTTGGTAGGCTATTTTTTTTTCTAAAAACTTTAAGAAAATTTTTTGTTCCTGATGGGTGTAGGCTGGGTCGGAGGTTGCCAATTCCAAATCCCAATCATAAGAAAAACCCAGCCTTATCAATTCGGCCTTCATGCTGGCGATGTTGTCGTAGGTCCATTTTTTGGGGTGGACGCCATTGTCGAAGGCGGCATTTTCAGCGGGCAAGCCAAACGAATCCCAACCCATGGGGTGGATGACATTGAAACCGTTGGCGCGTTTGTAACGCGCCACGACATCGCCCAATGTGTAATTGCGCACATGGCCCATGTGAATTTGCCCCGAGGGGTAGGGCAACATTTCCAAAACATAATATTTGGGCTTGGCGGTGGCGGATGCGCCAGGGTGCACCGTGGCAAAGACGTTTTTTTCGCGCCAGGTTTTTTGCCATTGCAATTCGATTTTTTGTGGGTGGTATCGCGTCATGTTATTACCCGATAGGTGATAAGCAAACTTGCCCCGAAAATCAAGCTAGGCGCGAGGGGGGGAGCATAGCGGTGGGGGCGTTCGCTTGCCCGCCTAGTATGAGTATGGTCGCATAAGCAATATAACGAAGTGGCGAGCAACCCTGTCTTAGCCTATATAAATATGCTATAAAAAAATACATAACAAGCGGCGATAGTATACCGCTGACAATATCTTATGAATGAATCCAGCCCGACCGAACCCGCCGCCATCACCAAAAATTTTGTGGTGGAAAAATTGCCACCCGCGCAAAAACGGCTTGATAAATTTTTAACCGTGATGATATTGTCCGACCCAGATATGGCGGGCATAAGCCGTAACCAAATTCAGGGTTGGATTAAATCGGGCGCGGTAACAATCAACCATGCCCCCGCCCGCGACCCCGACCAAAAAATCAAGCAGGGCGATGCCATAACGGTGATAATTCCGCCACCGCGCGACATGACCATTATCCCCGAAAAAATGGCGTTGGATATTATTTTTGAAGACAAAGATATTTTGGTGTTGAACAAACCAAGTAACCTGACCGTGCACCCCAGTATTGGTAATTGGACGGGAACATTGGTGCATGGTTTGTTGCACCATTGTGGAAAGGATCTTTCGGGCATCAACGGTATTATGCGCCCAGGGATTGTGCATCGGCTGGATAAGGATACATCGGGCATTATGGTGATTGCAAAAAACGACATGGCCCATGCCGCCCTGACCCGTGATTTTGCGGCGCGGCAAATTAAACGCCGTTATGTTGCCTTGGCCTGGGGGAGCATGGCTCTGCCCCTTGGGCCAGGCAATGTGGGTATTATTAACCAACCGTTGGGGCGCAACCCGCACAACCGTTTGCAAATGACCGTCATACCCGTGGAAAAGGGCGGCCGCGTTGCCGAAACCCATTACAAAATATTGGCGCAGAATAACGACGTAACATTGCTTATATGTCGTTTGATGACGGGGCGCACCCATCAAATTCGCGCGCACCTCACCCATATCAAACACCCATTGGTGGGCGACGCCATATATGGCGGGCGCGGGCGGCAAGTAAGCAAGGACACCGACGCCGCAACCGCCTTGGCGTTGATGGGTTTCCCCCGCCAATCTTTGCATGCTTTCGAATTGGGGTTTACCCACCCGCGCAGTGGCAAGGAATTGTTGTTTCACCAGGCACCACCGAGTGATATGATGACATTATTCACCCAGCTTGGTTTTGCTGACAAGGTTATCAGCTTAGCAAAGAATCCTTAAGAAAAATTATTGCGCGGTTATAAACCCTCGGCCACCGATCTTAATTTTACCAAGGCATCGTCCCACATGTTATTCATCATGTCGTAATAATCTTCCAAACAATCCATGGCCAATTCAAATTCGGTTTGCGCATCATTGATTTTTTTGAAACTGTAATTTTCATAAGCCCCCAACCATTCATCGTGGCGGATAGAAATAAATTCGTGAAGTTTGTTTTCGGCTATGGTGCTTTTTATTTCCATTACCTTGCCATCTTTATCGGGGGTGGCAAAAAATATTATGGTTGCGCCCTTATCAAATGAACCTGAAAAATCACTGCCTTCTTTAAAAGCACTCGCCCATTTTTTATAATTGTCGCGTTCCACCACCGCCTGCCACACCTTGGGGCATGAGGCATTGATGATAATTTTTTTTATGAGTTTTTTCATGAATTCATTGTAGAATAATCATGGTCATTTGCAAATTAAAATTTACATTCTACAACCTAACTAACGATACAAGAAAGTCTTGACTGCTCTCATTTAATAATATATAATGAGCCATGGAAGAAAAAATTGTTTTCTTGCCCAATTATAATCGTATTATTGATATTGTGTGCCTATTGGCGCAAAAACAAAAATCTGACGAACCATTGGGCATACATAAAACCATGAAACTGCTATTCTTTGCAGATGTTGAGCATATCAATAAACATTATGTTCCCATAACAGGCGGTCGTTATTTAGCCATGCGATTTGGTCCTGTCCATAAAGAAGCCTATGATATTATCAACGGAAATTCTATTAATTTACCTGATGTAGGTAATGTGCCCTTTGCACGTAAAGACAACCATATTATTATTACACGATCCAGCAACGATTTACACAAGCACTTATCTAAAGACCATATTACCATTATTGAATCAATTTGGGATAAGTATGGTAAAAAAGATTTTATTGAACTTACAGAATTATCGCATCAACACCCCGCTTGGCAAGACGCATGGGGAAATCGCATTAATGATGCTCCTGAAATAGATTACGAAAAATTTTTTGAAAAAGTAATAGACAACGAAATTATAAATGAACTACGAGAATCCGCACGATTTATCACGCTATGATGTCGCCACAACCGCCTCGTTTAATAGTCGGTGGCGTTTATACACTCACCAATAGAAATCTCCATAAATCGCGTCGCAATAATAAGATGCATATTTATATTGGTAAATACGAATCAGCTGACCAATTTTTGCTGGTTAATTCAAAAGAAACATGTTTTTTTAATCCACACCATCGTATGCTAAAAGAAAATTATCCATTTCTTAAGTATGATAGTTATATCTGTTGCAATGCCAATCGAGGAATACAAGCTCTTAGCCCGCCATATAAAATTAACAAACAGCTAGGTCGTTTAAAGAAAGACGATTTAGAAGAATCTTTTAATTTATTATGTGAGGACGGACTTGATGATGACAAGAAGCAATGCTTAGGGTCTTGTATAAATCGATATTAAAATTAACCTTACCCCGCCAATTTTGCCTTTATCATATCGGCAATGTCTTGGCCAACGAATGGCGCGATGTTACCGCCCAGCGATGCAACCTGCTTCACCAATTGCGATGAAATGAAATGGTGCCCCTCCCCCGCCATCAAAAAAATAGTTTCGATATTTTTATCCAACCTGGCGTTCATTTCGGCCAATTGAAATTCATATTCAAAATCGCTGATGGCGCGCAAGCCCCGCACAATCACCCCCGCCCCCTGTTGCTTCATGAAATCTATCAACAACCCTTCGACGGGTTGCACCGTAATTTTTTTTGCCACCGCGGCATCCATTTTTTTTAATGTCATGTTCACCATCGCCACCCGTTCGGTTAAAGAAAACATGGTGGATTTGCCGCTGTGCCCCGCCACGCCAACTATCAATTGGTCGCATAATTTGGTCGCGCGCGACAACACATTGATATGCCCCAAAGTAATCGGGTCAAATGTTCCAGGATAGACCGATATTTTCATGATGCTTGCTGATATTTATTCGGCTTCTGTTTCTTCTTCTTCGATAAAACTGATATGGGCGACCGAGGCAATTTTTTGTTCACCGTCAAGGCTGGCCAGACGCACCCCCTTTGATTTGCGCGACACGCGGCGGATGGATTTTGTTTGAATGCGAATGGTTTGCCCCGCGTCGGTGACCACCATCACCTCGTCATGTTGCGGGTTAATAATGAAGGCTTCGATAATTTTTGCCGCGCTGTCCATGTTGCTAATCCCCTTGCCGCCGCGGTTGGTGGTGCGATAATCATAGGACGAACATAATTGGCCAAAACCCGCTTCATTGATGCTTAAAACAAATTGTTCTTCCTCGCCCATTTTTTGGAATAATGATTTGTCAAATTCTTGCACCTTGGCTTTGTCGCGCGTCGCGTCTTCCGACCCGCTGGCGGCATAATCTTTATCTTTTAATCGCGCCTTGGCATTGACAGCGGCAAGGTAACCATCGCGTTTTTCAGAATCCTCTTCACCGCGATTCATAATATCCATCGCCACCACCCTGTCGCCCGTTGCCAATTTTATCGCCGTCACCCCGTTGGATGCACGACCAGAAAAAACCCGCACGCCCTTTTCGTCGCCGTCTTCGCTTTGGCGCGATATAGGAAAGCGAATCGCCGCCGATTGCTCGGTCGCCAAGAAAATATCTTGCTCGGCGTCGGCTATCAACACGCCAATCAAACTATCGCCATCGTCTAACTTCATGGCTATCTTGCCCGATTTGCGTTCGTCAGAAAAATCAGACAACAGGTTGCGCCGCACGTAACCCGACGCGGTGGCAAACACCATGAATTTGTTTTGCCAAGCGGCTTCATCGGCGGGCAGGGCCAACACGGTGGTGATGCGTTCGCGCGCCGACAGGGGCAAGATATTAACCAAAGCCTTGCCCTTGCTGGCGAGCGAGCTTTCGGGGATTTCATAAACTTTTAATTTGTAACAACGTCCGCTGGATGAGAAAAATAACATGTCGGTGTGGGTATCGGCGACGAAGGCTTTCCACACAAAATCATCTTCCTTGGTCGCCATACCAGCCTTCCCCTTGCCGCCGCGTTTTTGGGTGCGATAGGAATCAAGCGGCACGCGTTTGATATAACCGCCGTAGGTTACCGAAACCATCATGTCTTCTTTTTCTATCAAGTCGGTTATTTCTACATCTTCCTGGGCGGCAACAATTTCGGTGCGGCGCGGGGTATCAAATTCTTTTAAAATATCTTCAAATTCTTGCACCATCACCGCGCGGCGTGCCTTTTCATCGGCCAATAATTTTTCATATTTGTTAATAGCCTCCGACAATTCTGTCATTTCATTGCCTAGTTTATTTTTTTCCAGGGCGGTTAAACGGTGCAAGCGTAAATCCAATATCGCCCGCGCCTGTTCTTCGGTTAATTTGTAAGTGCTACCGCTTAGGTTTTTATCGGCCTTATCAATCAATTTTAAAAATGGCACCACATCGTTGGCGGACCATTGTTTGGCGGTCATTTTTTGCCTTGCTTCTTCTGAATCTTTTGACGACTTAATCATGGCTATCATCTCGTCAATATTTTCGGTGGCGATAATAAGCCCCGCGACAATATGCGCCCGCGCCCGCGCCTTGCCCAATAAAAACTGACTGCGACGTTGGATAACTTCATCGCGGAATTCAACAAACCGCCGCAACACGCGCGGCACGGGCAACATTTCGGGCAAGCCATTGTTTAATGACAACATGTTGACGCCAAAACTTGTTTCCAGCGGCGAAAATTTATACAATTGTTGCAATATAACCTGGGCCGTGGCGTCGCGTTTTATTTCCAACACCACCCGCACCCCCGTGCGGTCGGATTCATCGCGAATATCGCTGACGCCTTCGATAACTTTGTTTTGCACCAACTCCGCCATTTTTTCTATCATGGTTGATTTGTTCACTTGGTAAGGGATTTCGGTGATGACAATCATTTCGCGGTCTTTGCCAAAATTTTCGATGGTGGCGCGACCCCGCATTTTTATCGAACCACGCCCCGTGGCGAAGGATTGGTTAATACCGTCGCGCCCCAATATCAACGCGCCCGTGGGAAAATCGGGGCCTGGCACGAATTTTTTAATATCATCATCCGACAATTCGGGATTATTGACCAAGGCTATCAAGGCGCGTAACAATTCGCCCAAATTATGCGGGGGAATGTTGGTGGCCATGCCAACCGCAATACCCGACGCGCCGTTGGCCAACAAATTGGGGATACGCGCGGGCAACACCAATGGTTCGGAAATGGAATCGTCATAATTGGTGCCAAAATCGACGGTGTCGCTGTCAATATCGGTCAGCAGGGTTTCGGCGGATTTTGCCAAGCGGGCTTCGGTATAACGCATGGCGGCGGGTGGGTCGCCGTCGAGCGAGCCAAAGTTTCCTTGCCCTGCTATCAGGGGTAAACGCAACGAGAAATCTTGCGCCATGCGCACCATCGAATCATAAATGGCTTGGTCGCCGTGCGGGTGATATTTACCCATGACCTCCCCCACGATACGCGCCGATTTGCGAAATGGTTTTGACCAATCATAACCATTTTCATTCATGGCGTAGAGGATACGGCGGTGCACGGGTTTTAACCCGTCACGCACATCGGGCAGGGCGCGGGCGACAATAACACTCATGGCATATTCCATGTAGCTTTTTTTCATTTCATCGCCCAAGGCAATGGGGGCGACGCCACGCACCATGCCTTCGGTTTTGGAACCCGTGTTTACCGTGTCATTTTTTTCGGCAACATCGGCGGGGGTTGCGGTATCGCCCGCGCCATCGTTATCGGTGGGTTTTTTTGTCATGGATAACCATTATGCCGATTCCGCGCAAAACACAACTGTTTAGCGGGGCGGACATAAAAAAATCCTGATGACGTTGTGGGGTGTAGGGTGGCGTGGGGGCGGTTAATTTGATTTATTGCTGGTTGTCATGTCATCTATATTAATCCGCCCTATTAATTAGCCCTATTAATTAACCTGGGCAAAATATACCAGCCATTTTATTATTCTATTTTTATCGGCCGTTATTATGCTATAAATGGCGGAAAATAAGGCAAGATAATAAAAATAATAGCGTCAACCGCTTACAAAAAGTTGCGTTATTTTTTTTAGAATGATAAAAGCAAAAATAAAATATGGGATAAAAGCCAAAAGCCAGGACAAAGCCAACCATGAAATTTTTACACGCCAACCCACCCCAATTTGCGGCGGCGGATATTGCCGCCATTGCCTTGCAACATTATGGGGTGCAGGGCACGATGAAAAACCTGTATAGCGAGCGCGACCAGAATTTTTACCTGCGCCAGGGTGATGGGGTTGGCTTCATGTTAAAAATTGCCAACAGCCAGGAGGATGCTTCGATTATCGATTGCCAAATAAAATTGTTCGACCATTTGGCGCGTATCGACCCCACATTGCCCACCCCGCGCGTGATAAGGAGTAAGCAGGGCGAGGCCAGCATTGTCCTGACCAGTGCCAAGGGCGAAAAACATTTGTTTTATATTTTAAGTTATTTGGAAGGGGAATTGTCGCACAATATTACCCTGACCCCCGCCATTGGCCATGAGATAGGAAAAATGATAGCCCGTTTGGGCCGCGCCCTGCGTGGTTTTTTTCACCCCGCGGCGGGCGGACGGGCGTTGTTGTGGGATATGCGGATTGCGCGCGATTACTTGCCCTTCCTTAACGAATTGCCCGATGTGATGGTGGGGACGGAAAACCTGGCGCAACTTGCCAGAAAGCAGATTGATGTTTTTTGCAACAACACCCTGCCGCAACTTGACGCGTTGCGTGCGCAAATTATTCACAGCGACATTCATGAACATAATTTAATATTGGATAAGGAAACCCATGGTATCACGGGGTTGATTGATTTTGGCGATGTGTTGCACGCCCCGTTGGTGTTTGATATCGCCGATGCGGTGTGTGATTTTTTAAACAAACCCGAAAGAATCGACAGCATGATGAACCCGCTGGTCGCGGGTTATGCCACCGTAACAAAATTGGAAGAGGAGGAAATGGCAGTTATTTACGACATTGCCCTGATGCGTATGGTGATTGCCGTGGTGGTGAATATATGGCGCGCCGCCCAAACCCCAGGGGAAGAAAATTATTTGCATGCCAACACCGCGACCGTCCTGAAAACATTAGAAATTTTTTCGGCAATGGGCCGCGACAAGGCGATAAAAAATTTCCGCATGGCGGCGGGCATGCCCGCACAAAAATTTTATCGTTTGCAAGATGGTGCGCAAGCCACCGCGTCACCCGTTGCCAACGCACCGCGCCCATTAAGCGACCTGGTGGCGGGGCGCAAAAAATTCATGGGGTCGCATTTGTATGTTTTTTATGATCCGCCGTTGAACATAGTCAAGGGCGAAGGGGTGTGGTTGTATGACGCCACGGGGCGGCGTTACATGGATTGTTATAACAATGTTCCGATTGTTGGTCATTGCCACCCCTATGTGGCGGAGGCTGTCAGCCGCCAAAGCCGTATTCTTAATACCAACACCCGTTATTTGGGGGAAGAAATATTGGAATATGCCGAACGCCTAAGCCAAACCACGGGGGGCGAATTGAACACATTTGCCTTCGTCAATTCGGGTAGCGAGGCCAACGACATAGCATGGCGCATGGCGGTGGCATGGTCGGGGCAACATGGTGCATTGTGCCAGGAATTTGGCTATCATGGCGTGACGGAGGCTATCGACGCCGTGTCGCCGTCGGCCAATAAAATAAGCGAGGCCGCCCATTTAAAACGCTACCCCCATGTGCGCCCCATTTTGGCCCCCGATGCCTATCGCGATAAATTTGCCAACAGCAAGAATAAGGCGATGGATTACGCGGCCGATGTTGACCGCGCCATAGCGTCGTTGCAGTCCGCCAACATGAAACCCGCGGCTTATTTTTTGGATTCGGCCTTTATCACCAATGGTATTTTTGAACCAACGGACCCATGTATGGATGGTTATGTGGCGGAGGTTTTTAAAAAAGTAAGGGCGGCGGGCGGTTTGTGTATTGGCGATGAAGTGCAATCAGGTTTTGGCAGGATGGGCGGGAAATTTTGGGGTTATCAACACCATGGCGTGATGCCCGACATTGTCACCATTGGCAAACCCGCGGGCAATGGCCACCCGTTGGGCATTGTTATCACGCGGCCCGAAATTTATGAAAAATTTATTAAGAGCACGGCTTTCTTTTCGACCTTTGGCGGGAATAATGTTTCTTGCATGGCGGGTTTGGCGGTGTTGGATGTTATTGAACAAAATAATTTGGTGGCGAGCGCGGCCGAGGTCGGCGATTATTTGAAAACGGGTTTCAAAAAATTGATGAACAAATTTACCATGATTGGCGATGTGCGCGCCGCAGGGTTGGCAATTGGCATTGAAATTGTTGCCAACCGCGAAACCAAACAACCCGACAAACCCGCCACCGACAAATTGATTAATTTGTTGCGACACGAAGGCATGTTGGTGGCGAGCGAAGGCGTTCATGGCAGCTTTATCAAAATGCGCCCCCCGCTGGTTTTCACCAAGGACCATGCCGATTTCGCCCTAAGCGCATTTGAACGGGCCTTGGGAAAAATGTAAAAAATTCTGTTGCAGGGGCGACCCTAGCCCCGCCTTGCTTTGGCAATATCATTATAAAAACGAAATGCCGCCAAAGCCCCCATTGCTTTAGCAAGGGGGGACGGAAAATGAAGGAGTGAGCAAAGCGAACGACTATCATTTTCCCAGGGGGGTTCGCAAAACACCTCTCTATATTCTTACAACTTCTCTAATAAAAAAATCACGCTAGGGAACCATCGCTTGTTTTGGCAATATCAATATAAAAACGAAATGCCGCCAAAGCCCCCATTGCTTTAGCAAGGGGGGACGGAAAATGAAGGAGTGAGCAAAGCGAACGACTATCATTTTCCCAGGGGGGTTCGCAAAACACCTCTCTATATTCTTATAACTTTTCTAGTGAAAAAATCACGCTGGCGAACCATCGCTTGCTTCAGCAATATCATTATAAAACGAAAATGCCGCCAAAGCCCCCATTGCTTTAGCAAGGGGGGACGGAAAATGAAGGAGTGAGCAAAGCGAACGACTATCATTTTCCCAGGGGGGTTCGCAAAATTCCTCTCTATATTCTTATAACTTCTCTAGTGAAAAAATCACGCTGGCGAACCATCGCTTGCTTCAGCAATATCATTATAAAACGAAAATGCCGCCAAAGCCCCCATTGCTTTAGCAAGGGGGGACGGAAAATGAAGGAGTGAGCAAAGCGAACGACTATCATTTTCCCAGGGGGGTTCGCAAAATTCCTCTCTATATTCTTATAACTTCTCTAATGAAAAAATCACGCTCGCGAACCCCCCTTGCGAAAATATCTCGGCCTATCGGCCTTCGTATTTTCGCGTCCCCCCTTGCTAAAGCAAGGGGGGCAACGCCGCAACTTATGAAGGTTTACCATCTGAAAAAACTTTTAACCAAGAGCTGAAAAATCTAGTTCTAGGCGAAGCCTAGCAAATAAATTGGTCTTGCTTTTTTTTAAAAAAAGCCGTAGGTTCGCGAAGAAGGAAAGGGCGGTTTTTTTCAACCCAACAATTAATTTATTATTTGCTTGTGGTTGAATCGGAATAGAACTGCCCTTTTCTTTATATTATCATTATTGTTATCAAATATTATTTTAGGACACACCATGGCGACCGTTCCCAGCGATATTGAAATTGCCCGCGCGGCAAAAATGAAACCCATTGTTGATGTAGCAAAATCTTTGTCTATCCCCGATGAAGCCATCAACCCCTATGGTCGCACCAAGGCAAAAATTGACCGCCAGTTTTTAGACAAATTACCCAACAAAAAAAGCAAATTAATATTGGTTACCGCCATTTCCCCCACCCCCGCGGGTGAAGGGAAAACGACAACCTCGGTCGGGTTGCATGACGCCCTGTGCCGTATTGGTAAAAAATCGATCGTTGCGTTGCGCGAACCATCGCTTGGCCCATGTTTCGGGGTTAAGGGCGGTGCGGCGGGCGGCGGCTATGCCCAGGTTGTCCCGATGGAGGATATCAACCTTCACTTCACGGGCGATTTCCACGCCATTACTTCGGCGCATAATTTACTGTCGGCTTTGATTGACAACCATATTTATTGGGGCAACAAACTTCGTATCGATAGTCGCCGCGTTTCTTGGCGTCGCGTGCTCGACATGAATGACCGTGCTTTGCGCCAAACCATCATCAGCCTAGGCGGCGCCAACAATGGCTACCCCCGCGAAAGTGGTTTCGACATCACGGTGGCATCGGAAGTTATGGCGATATTTTGTTTGGCAACCTCGCTCGAGGACTTGCAAAAACGTTTGGGCGAAATTGTCATTGCCCAAAATTTGGATAAAGAACCCGTGCGCGCCCGCGATTTAAAGGCGGAAGGGCCCATGACCGTGTTGTTAAAGGATGCCTTCTCGCCCAATTTGGTGCAAACCCTGGAAAATAATCCCGCCATGATTCACGGTGGCCCATTCGCCAACATTGCCCATGGTTGCAACAGCGTTTCCGCCACCACCGCGGCATTAAAATTGGCCGATTACGTGGTGACCGAGGCTGGTTTTGGTGCCGACCTTGGTGCTGAAAAATTCTTTGATATCAAATGCCGCAAGGCTGGGTTAAGCCCCGCCGCGGTTGTGGTGGTTGCCACGGTGCGCGCGTTGAAAATGCACGGCGGCGTCGCCAAGCCCGATTTGGGTAAGGAAGATGTGGCGGCGTTGGAACGCGGCCTGGCCAATTTGGAACGGCATTTACAAAACCTTGGTAAATTTGGCGTGCCCGCCGTGGTTGCCATCAACCGTTTCCACCAAGATACTGAAAAGGAATTACAAGCCATCCAAGCCTTCACCGAAAAAATGGGCGTCAGCGCTTTCCCCTGCACCCATTGGGGCGAGGGGAGCAAGGGCACCGAAGCCCTGGCCAAAAAAGTGGTGGAGATAGCCGAAAGCAACATGGCGCAATTTAGGCCGCTTTACCCCGATAACATGTCGTTGTTTAACAAAATCACCACCATCGCCCGCGAAATTTACCGCGCCGATGAAGTCCAGGCCGACAGCGCGGTGCGGCAAAAATTAAAAACCTGGGAAGAACAGGGTTTTGGTCATTTGCCGATTTGCATGGCAAAGACCCAATATAGTTTTTCGACCGACCCAAAATTAATGGGCGCGCCGTTGAACCACACCGTGCCCGTGCGCGAAGTGCGGTTGGCGGCGGGGGCGGGATTCATTGTTGCCATTTGCGGCGATATCATGACCATGCCTGGGTTGCCATCGGTGCCATCGGCGGAAAAAATTCAACTCAATAAAGCAGGCGAAGTCGAAGGATTGTTTTAGCCTTCTCATCCTTTGTTGGGTTTGGTTGGCGTTTGTTGGACTATCATTTGGGTTATCCGCCCTGCTTGATTGGCAAAATATTAAATTGCCAAAATAATTTTTTATGATAAAGCTGATACCATGAGTGGTAAAACAATTGCTTTCTTTCCTGAGGCTGCCTTTGGCCCCGCCCTTAATTCGGTGGGCATTGCCCAGGCCGTGGAAAAATTGGGGCATCGCGCCGTTTTTTTGTGCGACCCTGGCTTCACGGGCGTTTTTAAAAATTATAATTTTGCCGAATATTATGTTCCCATGTCGGAACCCATGCCCGCCGAAGAAATGGCAAAATATTGGGTCGATTTTATCAATGGCCATATTCCCAATTTTCGCAAATCACCCTACGACCAAATTGATAATTATGTTAAGGACTGCTGGGCCGCCATTGTTTCCACCGCAACATGGGCGGAAAAATCTTTGCCAAAGATATTGATGGATATCAAACCCGACATGATATGCGTCGACAATGTTATTTTATTCCCCGCCATCAAACATTACAGCCAGCAACATGATAAACCGTGGGTGCGAATCATATCCTGTTCCGAAAATGAAATCCCCGACCCCATGATCCCGCCCCATTTATCGGGTTGCGGTGAACATGACAAAGCGGGTTTCAAAAAATTTGAAGACCATTTTAACCAAGTGATGAAACCCATCCACGATGATTTTAATTTGTTTTTACAAAGCCATGGCGAGCCCCCCTACCCCGTGGGGCAATTTTTTGAAGCCTCGCCCTACCTTAACCTGCTACTTTATCCGACCGCGGTAAAATTCAACAGGCAAAACCCGTTGGATAGCAAGCGATTCCAATATTTGGAAGGTTGCGTAAGGAAAGAGGCCGATTATCAATTGCCTGTCTTTGACAAAAACCAAGACAAACCATTAATCTATATTTCTTTTGGTTCGCTCGGCGCGGGCGACACGGCTTTGCTCCAACGGCTGATAACATTAATGGGGCAGTTGCCTTATCGTGCCCTGGTTAATGTGGGGGATTACATTGACCAATATCAAAATATACCCGCCAATGTTCATGTGGCGAAATGGTTCCCCCAACCGTCGGTCATTCCCCAGGTCGATGGTGTCATCCACCATGGTGGCAACAATTCATTCACCGAATGTCTTTATTTTGGCAAGCCCGCCATTATTTTGCCCTATGTTTGGGATGGGCATGACAACGCCACCCGTGTTGCCGAAACCTCTCACGGTTTGACATTGCATCGTTACGATTGGACCGAACAACAAATGACCTCGGCCATTGCCACCATGCTGACCGACAAAACAATCGCCGCCAATTTGGTTAAAACCTCGCGCATCATGCAGGCCAACCCTGGCCCAGAAAAAGCCGCGGCCTTGCTTGCGGAATTATTATAAATTCATTTTTAACCATTGCCTGATTTTCATTATTTGCTTCACGATTATTTTTCATGACCAATTTGCTTTCCACCGCGCCGCATATTCATCAGGCCTCTGAATATAACGATTTGGTTGATTGGGGCGCGCAACCGAATGCCTTGCCCCATACCTTGCCCGATGCTGGTGGGGTTGCTTCGCATTCTTATGGTCGCCTGTTATGGAAAACCCCCGTCAGCCGCCCCGAGGTTGGGTTGTGGCATTGCACGCCAGGGCGTTGGCGTCTTAGCGTGCCGCGCAACGAATTTTTATGGGTGATGGGCGGCAAGGCGACTTACAAAAAAGATAAAACCAACGGCGATATAAACGAAGTCACCATAGGCAAAGATGATGCCTTGTTATTCCCCGCGGGGTGGCAGGGTGAAGCGGTGGTGGAAGAAACCCTCCAGGTTACCTACATGCTTTCGGCGAGCGAGGCGCAAGCGACAACGCCCAAACATCATTTGATGTTGCGCAACCCGCTGGCGGCGACGGCGTTAAAAGATTGGGGCGTTATTCCCACGATGGTCGAAGGCGAAAGCCGCACCGCGGGTTTGTTGTTGCACCGCGAAGCCAACCCGCAACCTGGGCTTACTGCCGAATGTGGTTTTTGGACCTGCACCCCAGGTTATTGGCAATGCCATGTTACCAGCCACGAATATTGTCATTTTATTGCGGGGCGGGCAACCTACACCCATGAAGAAAGCGGCGAAGTGATTGAAATCATGCCCGACACCGTTGCGTTATTCCCGAAGGATTGGCGTGGCACATGCCGCGTGCATGAAACGGTGAAAAAACTTTACATGATAATGTAACGCCAACCATGGTGGTTATTTATCATAAGCCAAGCCTGTGATAAAATAATGGAGGTGCGAGCCGGAATTGAACCGGCGTACGAGGTTTTGCAGACCTCTGCGTCACCACTCCGCCATCGCACCCATCATGTGACATTTGACATCCATAGCTAAAAAATTGTAGCACCGCAAGGTAATAGGTTTTTGTAAAAATTATTTGTAACATGGTCATCAACCCCCTTATCGACAATATATTCCTTATTCGCCACGACCAAGTTGTTTTTCCGCCCCATCATGAGCAGGCGGGACAACCGAGCCAGGGTATTATATTAGGGCAACTTGATTACCCCATCACCACAACATGGAATGCCGCGCGGCAAGAACGTTATAACCACCTGGCTCGCACCATCGCAATGGGCGAAGCAAAAGGCAAGAATAGCGATGATATTTTTTTTACGGGTTCTGACCTAGGCCGTGTTAACCAAACATTTGATATTTTAATCCGCCATATCAAACAGCATCAACCTGATTTCTTGCCACCCAACCTGCATGTTGATAAAAATTTACGCGAACAACATTTTGGCCAGTGGCAGGGTTTGACCTATAACCACATCGAACAACATGACAAACAACAATATGATAGGTTTTGGCAAGATTACATCCACCAAGCGCCGCCGCCCAACGATGATGGCGAAGGCGAAAGTTTTTTTAACCTTTACCAGCGCAGCACCAAGGCCATGATGGCGTGGCTAAACCCCGCGCAGGCCCATAAAAAAACAATGGTGTTTATAGCCCACGATGGGGTGTTGCGGGCTTTGCTGGCGTTTTTCTATTCACAAGGAAAAGAAGAGGACTTGCCAAACAACCTTCATGATAGTTTTGCCAAGGCGATGAATTGCCAATTGCCCTACCTTACCATGATAAAATTACAAAAAAACACAGACTATGAAAATTGGCTGAAGC
Organism: Alphaproteobacteria bacterium; assembly: GCA_965262775.1. Classification (GTDB taxonomy): domain Bacteria; phylum Pseudomonadota; class Alphaproteobacteria; order JASGCL01; family JASGCL01; genus JASGCL01. The sequence goes on from CBDHFT010000001.1 coordinate 253,475, forward strand.
CTGTTATAGAAATAATGTAATTTTTATTTTTTATTTCCTAACATGCACCCTTATCCTCAGCAATATCTGATAAGCAACGAGCCGACGGACGAATTAGCGAAAAAAAACCATTCGGTAATTATTATCGGCGGCGACACCATGGCCCTGGCGCTGGCCCATTACCTGTCGCAATATCATGATGCCGACAATATTTTGATTGTCAGCCCCGATAGTTTGGGTGCCAATATTAAAAATCGGCAATGCGCCTTGGTGCGCGCCAATTATCAAACGGGTGCCAACACCAGTTTTTTTGAAATCAACCTAAAATTATGGGAAAACTTGAGCAGCGACCTAGGCTACAATGTTATGTTGTCGCAATTGGGTTTGATACAATTGCTTTTAAATAACAAAATGATAAAGACCGCGCGTTACCGCGGCAACGCCATGCGTTTGCATGGTATCGATGCCGATTATTTGGAATTGGCGGAAATGCGCCGTTTGTTACCCTTGCTCGATTTTTCGGCCACCGCGCGGTTTTCTATCTTGGCCAGCCTGCACCAGGGGCGGGCGGGGTTTTTTAACCCCATGGCGGCGTTTTATGCTTTTTGGCATGGTTTATCACCCCGCCGCGTAAAAATTATCGAACGGGTGGAAATGAAAGATATTGTTTTTAATCAGCAAGGACGCCGCGCGGTGGGGGTAAAGGTGGTTAAGAACGGCAAGGTTCACGAATTGCGTGGGCAAAAAATTGTGTTGGCAATGGCCGATGGCGGGGCCAACCTCATCGCTCGCGCCCCCGATATAAAAAAACTTTTCGCCAAAGAACTAACTTCTTATTTTGGTCAAGCCATGCCCAAAAACAACAAAGACCAAGCCAATATTTATCCTTTCCTGCCCGCGCAGGAGGTTGAATTGTTATCAGAAAGCCTATCCCCCATGTTAAACAAAATTATTCAATTCCCCCTGCCTATCGGTGGTGGGGCAAATTTGTCGGGCGGGGTTGGCTCGGCCTATATAGGGCAGGCGGAGTTGGGCAATATCTGGTTGCGGTTTTTTATGCGCCGCCCGCCAACCAAATTGGGCATGGCCGATGGCACGCGCGATGCCAATATTTTTTCCCATTTTGAAGATGTTGATGGCATCGACGATATAAGCCTTATCCAACAGGAATTGGCGCGCGGTGCGGTGCAATTATTGCCCGCCTTGGCACGGGTTAAGGTTCTTACCCAATGGCATCAAACATTTTTGTCATCGTTTGATGGCAGCCCCATCATCGATAAATTTTTTAACAAAGAGGATCTGTATATCATCAGCGGCATTGATGGCGATGGTTATGCCATGGCGCCCGCCGCCACCATGGCGATGGCGCATTTAATCGCCACCAACCAACCCCACCCCGCGGCGGCCGATTATGGTTTTCAACGTTTTATCAAAGGACAATTTCTTTATGAAAAAGCAGTATAAAAAAATGAAAATAAAAAAGGACACCCCCGCCAAACAACCCGCCATCGCCGAGGGCACACGGCATTCGCTACGCCTTGCCCCCCAGCATATTGGCAAGGGTCGACAATTTGGTTTGGCGGTTGATGCCCGTCGGCCGATAGAGTTTTTCCTTGATAACAAAAAATATCATGCCTTGCATGGCGACCATGTGGCGGCGGCGTTGCTTGCCAATCAAGAAAGTTTTTTGGCGGGCTCACTGCTTTATCATCGGCCACGCGGTATGTTGGGCAACCATTTTTATGAAAGCAATGGCTTTGTCATGGTGGGCGAACAAAAGCACCATGGGTTTAACCCCGCGATTGCGGTGGCTAGCTTACCGCTTTCCCAGGGCATGAAGTTTTATCGCACGCGCCACCCCAACAAATTTTCTTCCTCACAATTTTTTAATAAAACGCGAGAGGCTCTTTCCGCCCCCCTCTCCACCATGCCGCAACCGCTTTTCATAAACAAGGGCTTCATGCCGCAAAGCTCGCTGTCTAAACAACGGGGCGAGCATCGCTCGCTTGGTTTAATGAACAGCTTTGCGGGCAAAAAATTCATCGGCGCCAGTGGCGGATTTTGGGATAAATTTTTGCGTCAAATGATGGGCTATGCCCCCGCGCCCTTGGTTAATCCTGCTTTTCAATCTTTTGGCAACGACCCTGGCTATGCTTTGTTGCAAGATAAGGCGCATCACCATGGCGATATATTAATAGTCGGTGGTGGTCGCGCGACAGCGGTTGTTTTGCAACAATTGCTAGCCAAAATTGGCAAGCAAAAATTATCCATCATGGTGGTAACCAGCGATTCGGAAGCCATTGCCATGGCCAACATGACGGGCACGAATCCGCTGGCAAAGACAGACGCCGCGGCAGCCACAGCTAGCAAATCAGGCGGCAAGCCATTTTACCTTGACCCGCGTATCACATGGTTTTTTAACACCACCGCCACCCACGCCAAGCCCTTGCGCGACCTGACCCCCAGTAAAAAAGAAACGACACATGATAAAAAAATTATCGAGGTCGTGGCGGTTAGCCACCACGCAACCGATGCCAGCAAGTTAGGTCATTTCCTGTGGCAACAGAGAAAAAATATTTTTCATAGCCGTGCCATTATTCTGGCAACGGGCAAGAGCGAGGTTATGTTGCCGTTTGATAACAACGACCTGCCAGGTATTGTGGGTTTTGATAACGCGGTTAAATTGTTGGCAACCCACGGGGTGAAGCCTGGCAACCATGCGGTGGTGATAACCAACAATGATAGTGTTTATTATCGCTTGGCCTATCTGCATGCCGCGGGGGTTGATATATCGGCGGTGGTTGATATCAGAAAGAAAATCGCGCCGCATTTGCTAGAACTGGCTAATCGGGTTGGCGTCACGGTTTATGAATTTTATTATCCCAAACGCGCCCGCGCCCTTTATAACCAGGCCGCTCCGTCCATCTTTCCCAACAGCCTTGGCAAGGTGGTAAAAATATTGGGGCGGGTGGTAAGGACAGATAACCCCAATGTGGCATCGCTTTTGGCGGTGCAACAGTTGCATAACCCTGCGCCAGGCGCGACCTGGGGGGCGACATCAAGCAATAAAAATGAAAATGCCGAAGGCAGGCAGGAAGAAGCCACCGCCAACAAAATTATTTTGGCTCGCCCCGACCAAACCGACGAAGCCTTGTCGGCCGAAACCGAAAAAATTTTTAACAGCGATTGCCTGCTGGTCAGTGGTGGGTTTCAACCACGGCTTAATCTTTTTACCCAACTATTGCCAAAAAATAAAAGAGAGGGTGATTATCTTATTTGGTCGGACGCGTTGCAATGCTACTTGCCAGCATTTTGGCCACCCCAAGTATTTTTGGTTGGGTCGGTGGGTGGTTGCATGCCCCATGGGCTGTCGGGCGAACAAACAAAGCAAAAGCCAAAAGCTAAAAAATCACCCGAAGGTGATAGGTTGCTTGCCATGGCGCAAACCGTTGCCCAGGAAGTCCAAGATTTTTTATATGGCAAAAAAAATGCCGAACAATTAACCGCCCACCCCCGTCATGTTTATCATGGTGGTTTTAACATCATGCCTTATCGTTTTTTGCCCGATGCCGATAGTTTGGGCCGCCATAGTTTTATTGATTACCAATATGATATCAAATTAAAACACCTGCATAATACTTTCCAGGCGGGTTATCACACGCCCTTTGGTTTGAAACATTACAGCAAATTGGGTTTTGGTTTTGACCGCGGTATTGGTTCTTTAGCTTTGGGCTTGGCGCATCTTTATGAAAATAAGGCGCAAGAAATATCGGGCAGCCTTAGCTTCGCGGGGGCGCGGGTTGAATCGCAAGGCGCAGTTAAAAATAATAACCATGGCGCAACCGATACCATGACCAATATCATCAAAGAAAATAATATATTTGATGAATTGCATGGCCTGGCTTACCCGACAACGCTGGCTAGCTTGGCGTCGCTACCGCTGGATGGTCGCAGGTTTTTTAATCAATCCACCATCCGCGGCGAAACGCCGCTTTACCCATTGGCGCATCGCCCCAAATTTTTTGATGTTATCATGCACCCCGAAAATAATATCAGCAACGACCATGGGGCCTATTGTTTATTGCAAGACGGCAAAAAAATTGCCGACCATTACCCCTATCACGAGGGGGATGAAAAAACGGGCGCCATCATGGAAGAAAAAGAACGTATCATGGATGGGCTTGGCTTCGTCGATGGTTCGAACATGATAAGCGTCAGTTTGCTAGGAAAAAAAGCAATCGATTTCTTGCAATTCTTATCCGCCACCAAACTTAATCAAACCAAATTAAACAGCGTTGGCGCCGTGACCATGCTTAACCCCCAGGATGGTTTTATCATAGCCCGCGGCCGTTATATCATAAGGGGCGATAGGTCGGTATTGCTTAGCCTGCCGCTTGGTGCCACGGGCATCAATGCTTCGCGCGAAAATAATCATATCGTGACCCTTATCAAATCCTTGGCGCGCGCCCATGGGTTTGCTGTGGCGGTGGTGGATGACACCGAACAATGGGCCACCATTCGTTTGGTGGGGCGTGGCGTTGCTATTTTTGCCAGCCAATTTTTGAATAACAATTTGTTAGAAAAATCTTTCGGTAAGAATTTTACTTTGCCACGTTTGTTTGACGGGGAGCAAAAAGAAAAATGTGAAAACGCCGCGCGGCAACTGTTGGTCGATGCCTTGCCCCTGCATCAATATCGCTACATCCATTGGCATGGTATGGGGTTTTATTTATTACGGCGTCGTGTCTTGCCTGGTTATTATATCGGTGGTCAGGTTGGCGATATTGAAATAACCTGCGCCGCCCATCAAGCTATCGGGCTTTATCAAGCCCTCTGGCAAGCAACTTTAAGCGAAGAGGATTCCGCGCCTAGTAGCCTGCCCTTCGCTCAACAAGCCGAGAAAAAAAATAAGCAGAAGGTTGCCACTGTCCCCACGGTCGGTGCCATTTTGCAAGCGGCGGCGATACGCCCCTTCGCCTTGGGTTATTCCGCGCTTGATTATTGGCGTTTGTTAAAGGGCGACAGCACCCATGGCAGCGCGGGAGAGATTGACGGCATCCGCACCCTGCATGACATGAGGCTTGAAGAAAAAATGAAAGCAGAAAAATTTGCGGGGCGCGAGCAAATGTTGCAACATGGGTTGTTGCAAAAAAATCGCCCGCGCCTTTGTGGCTTTATTGCGACCATGGGCGGGGCATCCACCATCGAAACGGGGCATCACCGCGGCGTGATAAGGGCGGGAAGTATTGTCCAAGAAATAGACAAAGAACCCCTATCCCAAGGCCATGGCATTGGTCATATCACCACCGCTTCTTACTGCCCCGTGCGCAAACAATATATTGCCATGGGCTACCTTATGCCAAGTCTCGACCCGCTATCAGGAAAATGGAAGGACCCATTTGGCAAAGAAGTCATGATAGCCGACCCTCTATTTAAAAATTATCAAGCCGCGGTGGTGGTGCCGCATCATCAATTGGGCATGCCAAAAGAAAAGGAATAAAGGGAACATCAACATGACACAAAAACCATCATCAAACCCCCAACCCATTTCGCCACTTATATTGTTAAGCGGTGGTGATTATTGGCACGAAGGCTTCGCAGGGCTTGATAACCAAGACCGCGGGCGCGACAACCATGGCGACCCCGCTGATTTTTTTGACAATAGCCAATCTGACAATTCGGTGATATCGCATGGTATTTTGTTGGAGGGGGTAAAACCACTACATCATCATGCTTTGAAATTGTTAGCCTGCCCGCTTGATGAAACCAACCCCGAAAAATTCCTCAACGGATTATTGGGCAAAATAAAGGCACCCCAACCCTTATCGACTATCCAGCCTGGGATATATTATGAATCCTCGCTGGCCATGAAAAAATCGGGGATGCTGACCATGCGTTTGCGCGATACCGAAGCCATGGTTTACATTGACAATTACCGCGCCAGTGAAAACCACGGCGTGGTAGGATTTGAATATAGCGAAGAAGCCAAACAACGCCAGGGCATGGCCAGCCCATTTATCCACCCTGTTGGGGCGGGTTGGCAATTGTTGCGGGCGCGTGGTAAAAAACCATTGCATGAATTTCTTAGATCCTTCATCGCCATGCCATTGCATGGTGCGCATCATGAAACCACGCCGCATAATTTTTATCGTTTGAATGTTTTAAACAAAACCATTTATCTTTTTCATCAGGGGGATGAGGCTTTGTTCTTTATACCACGCTCTATCGCAAATTCGATGCTATGCCACCTTGCCATGGTTGCCGCCAGCAAAAGCCAGAATTTCACCAGGGTTAGAATTTATTATTAACGCCCCGCGTTAGGCAATGTTTTTTTATTCTTTGGAATCGCCCCCTATTTGATGTAATATGGGCTATGTTTAATATCGCTTTTTTTGACATTTTTATTTAACAATGACCCTGCCCAGCATGAAACATATTTTATCGATTAAGAATCTTTCTTTGTCACTCAAACAAACTTCGACAATCAAATACCTCCTCTCCAACATTTCGTTCGACTTAACCGCGGGTAGCGGCGTTGGTTTGGTTGGCGAATCGGGGGCGGGTAAAACATTGTTGGCCATGCTTATCCCTGGATTATTATCGCCCTATCAACGTTATATCGGCACGGGCAGCATCACTTGCTTTGGTGAAGAATCCGCCACCACCGATTTTCAAGCCCGCGCCAAATTTCGTGGCACAAAAATTGGCGTGTTGTTCCAGGAACCCCATTCGGCATTGAACCCGTTGCATCGCGTTGGTAAACAATTTACCGCGGCGATGTTTGCCAGCCGTGGCTTAAGCGCGTTGAATGACGAACATAAAAATTTTATGGCGGGGCTTTGCGCCGAATTGGAACTGCCCAGTTTTGATATCAACCATGATTTTTGGCGTCGCTACCCGCATCAATTATCGGGCGGGCAGAAGCAACGTATTTTGCTAGCCATGGCCTTAGCGGGGGAGCCGCAAATATTAATTGCCGACGAACCCACCACCGCCCTTGACCAACATATTAAAAAACAATTGCTTAAATTATTACAAAAAATTATCAAGCAAAAAAATCTGTCGCTTATTTATATCAGCCATGATTTGTTGGGGTTGGAAGACCTGACCCAAGAACTATTGTTATTAAAAAATGGCAAGGTGATAGAACAGGGGCCAACCCATGAATTGTTAACCAACCCCAAAACAAATGCGGGCAAGGTTTTTTGGAAAATGAATTACCCCCAAAAACAAACCACCCACCAAGCCATGCCCACCGTGTTAATGGCAAAATCTTTATCGCTAACCCTGCCCGTTGCTACCAAGCCTGTTTTTTTTTGGCAACGCAGCAAAACAAGCCAAAAGAAAATATTGCAAAACATCAACCTTCGCCTGACGGCGGGCAACACGGTCGGGGTCATCGGGCGGTCGGGCGCGGGAAAGAGCAGCCTATGCCATGCTTTGTTATCGCTATACCCCAGGAAATATGTATCGGGGCAAATTTTGGTCGCAACCGATAGCAAGGATAAAATATATGTTGGCGATGAATCGCAAGGACAAGAATCGACCGAAGCCTTCGCCAACAACGATTGGCTCACCCTGTCAGAAAAAAAATTGCGCCAGGCACGCAAAAATATGCAGGTGGTTTTTCAGGATCCTTTTTCGTCGTTGCAACCGCGCCAAGTGATTGTGGATGTGGTTGCCGAGGGGTTATTTCAAGATAAACAATTAACCAAATCGCTTCGGCAATCGGCCAAAAGCAAGGCCGAGGAATTATTAACCGCGGTCGGTATTCATGCCAACCTGTGGCATCATTATCCCCATGAATTATCGGGCGGGCAAAGGCAACGGGTTTCGCTGGCGCGCAGCCTTATCCTCAACCCAAAAATCTTAGTGTTGGATGAGCCTACCTCGGCCTTAGACAAAAGCACGGCGCGTGGCATGATAGAATTGTTATTAATGTTGCAAGCAAAACATGGTATTGCTTACCTTTTGGTTAGTCATGACATTCATGTCATCCGCGCCCTTAGCGATAGGATATTGGTGATGGCCGATGGCCAAGTGATTGAGGAAGGCGAAAAAAATCAGATTTTATCATCACCACAACAGGAGGAAACGAAACTGTTGCTGGCATAATTTTCTTGCTATTTTTTATTCATTTGATATGATAAAAAAATATTCGGGGAAATAAAAAATATGAATAATTTGTTACATAATAACCCGCCGTTTTCTGATGAAGAAAAAGAAAAATTATGGCACGGGGATAATCATCATCTTGTTCATCCATGGGAATTCATGGAATATGCGGGGCGTAATAAGCGCAGCATGATAGAACGCGGCGATGGCGTTTATGTTTATGACCAAGACGGAAAAAAATTATTGGACGCGCCTGGCGGCATGTGGTGCGTGCCATTTGGTCATGGTCGAAAAGATATTGTTGATGCCATCGTTACCCAAGCCAACAAGCTAGCTTTTTATTCGCCATTCACCATGGCGTCGTCCATCGCTATCGAATTTGCCGCCGAATTGGCCAAGCGTGCGCCAGGGGATTTGAAACATGTTTTCTTCACCAATTCAGGGTCGGAAGCGGTTGATGCCGCTTTGCGGTTTGTATTTTTTTATCACAATTTGTTGGGCCAACCCAATAAGAAAAAAATTGTTGCCCGTCAAAAAGGTTATCATGGCGCAACCTATCTTTGCCAGGGTATCACGGGGCGCGAACGCGACCGCCCATTCATGGATAGTGCCAACCATTTGGCATTATTTTTGGAAGCACCCAATTTGTATTTCAAACCAGAAAATATGTCGGCCGAGGCTTTCTTGCAAGAACGTATCAAAGAATTTGAAACCCTTATCACGACCCACGGTGCCGATAACATTGGTGCTTTCATTGCGGAGCCTATCCAGGCTTCGGGCGGGGTTATTGTGCCGCCGCCAGGTTATTTAAAGGCAATGCGCGATATTTGTAAAAAAAATAATATCCTATATATTTCTGACGAAGTGGTGACGGCGTTTGGGCGCATGGGCCATGTTTTTTCGTCTGAGGATTATTTTGGTATCACCCCCGACCTTATGACCACCGCCAAATCAATCGCGGGTGGTTATATTCCCATGGGGGCGTTGTTTATTTCTGACGCTATTTATAATAAAATTGCGGGGGCGGAGAATATCGGCGGGCAGAAGGGCGCGGTTTTCACTTCGGGGTTTACTTTTTCTGGCAACCCCTTGGCTTGCGCCGCGGGTTTAAAAACCTTAGAAATTTTAGAAAAAGAAAATGTATTGGCCCATGTGCGGGAGGCCGTGCCCTATTTCCAAAAACGATTGCGCGAATTGTTTGAAATTCCCATTGTTGGCGATGTGCGGGGCGAGGGGTTGTTGGGCTGTATCGAATTGGTAGCGGACAGGAAGTCGGACAAGGATGACAACGGCCTGTTAAAACTTGACCGTGGTGTTGGGTTGATGGTGGATGAACATTGTTACAATTTGGGTTTGATTGTGCGGCCGATTGTAAACCTGTGCGTTATGTCGCCACCGTTGGTGATTGAGCAAGAACAAATCGACTTCTTGGTGGATACATTGAAGGAGGGCGTGAAGCGCACCATGATGGACCTGAAAAAACAGGGCGTTATAAAATAACCATCGCGGGCATCGCCAAAACCCCTTCGCCAAACTGCGCCATTCCTTCCCCCGCCATGCCGATAATTTGGGCGTTATAAATAATAATAATTGTATTATCTTGACTCGCGATAATGACGGTTATATTAATAAGCCCATGTTTTTATTAATAGATAATTACGATAGTTTTACTTACAACGTGGTTCATTTGTTGGGCGCAAGCGGTATTACCGACCAATTGATTGTTAAGCGTAACGATGAAATATCGGTGGGGGAGGCTATCAAAATCGCCGACCAAGGAATCTTCATTTCGCCTGGGCCCTGCACGCCGAGGGAGGCTGGCATTTCATTGGAATTAATCGCCACGGCGGCGGCGGTGAAACGCCCGCTGTTTGGTATTTGTTTGGGGCTACAGGCCATGGTGGAATCATTTGGCGGCGCGGTCGCCACCTATCAACCGCCACGCCATGGGAAGGTTTCCACCATTGCATGCGACAACAAAGCATGGTTGTTTAAAAATATTCCCAGCCAATTTGACGCCACCCGTTACCATAGTTTGGCGGTGCAAACCATGCCCGACGAATTGTTGGCCACCGCGACAAGTTGCGACGACAAGCAAGTCATGGCGGTGCAACATAAAACATTGCCCATGGCGGCGGTGCAATTTCACCCCGAGAGTTATTATTCGCAACAGGGATCCAACATCATCAATAATTTTTTAACATTTGCGCGGCATCAATAACCATGCCCGCGCCATAAAAAACATAAGGGAAAACACATAAGGGAAAACACATAAGGGAAAAACATAAGGGAAAATACATGAACGCGACAACCACCACCACTATTGGCCTGACCGATTTCATTGCGAAATTACGGCGCGGGGCGGACCTTGATATGGTCGAGATGACCACGGCGTTTGACAGCATGATGAACGGCGGCGTGGCGGTGGATGACATGGTGGCGTTTTTAAAATCCTTAAGCGCGAAGGGTGAAACGGTGGATGAAATAACCGCGGCGGCGCGGGTTATGCGCCAACATGCCGCGAAGATAACCGCCCCCGCCACGGCGATTGACATTGTGGGCACGGGCGGCGATTTAAAGGGCACGTTGAATATTTCCACCGCCGCCAGTTTGGTGGTGGCGGGTTTGGGTTTGCCCGTTGCCAAACATGGCAATCGCGCCATTACATCGCAATCGGGCACGGCCGATGTGCAACAGGAATTGGGAATCAACATCGATTATCCCTTGCCACGGGTTCAGGAAGGGATGGACAAATTGGGCTTTGCTTTTTTATTCGCGCCCAAACACCATGCCGCCACGCGCCATGTTATGCCCGCGCGTAAATTATTGGCCGAACAAAAAATAAAAACCATATTTAATATTTTGGGGCCCCTTACCAACCCTGCATCGGTTATGTTTTATTTGTTGGGGGCTTATGATAAAAAATGGTTGCAACCCATGGCGATGGTGTTGAAAAATTTGGGGGCGAAGGCGGTGTGGATAGCCCATGGCGATGACGGGCTTGACGAATTATCAATCAGCGGCGGCAGTCATGTTGTCAAATTGCAAAACGGCGTGTTGAGCATGGAAACCATAACCCCCGACATGGCGGGGTTGCCCACCCACCCATTGTCAACCATTAAGGGCGGCACCCCCGCCAACAACGCGCAAGTCATGATGAATTTGCTACGCAACATGCCGAGCAAAGACCAACAACAATTTGACGGGTTTCGCGACGCGGTATTATACAACGCCGCGGCGGCGTTAACCGTGGCGGGCATGGTTAAAAATTTGGCCGAGGGCACCACCGCCGCCCGCCACGCCATCGAAAGCGGCAAGGCATTACAAAAATTACAAGAATTTGCAGCTTGGACGCAGGGGGGATAATTTATTGACTCTTATTATAGAATTATCCTAAAATAATCCTATAATGAGAATAACAGAAATTAAAATTAACAATTTTAAAGGCTTTAAAGGCGAGCATAGTTTTGATTTTGGAACTAACCTCGCAATCTTGGTGGGCGAGAATAATACGGGCAAGACAACGCTTTTCCAAGCGGTTAATTTCTTGCTTAACGGATTAGGAAAAGATAAAAAAATAGAAGATATTATAACTAAAGGCCTTAATACCAGTAAAGACGAAGTTTCTGTTGAGATAAAAATTCAAGGTGACCTCTCTAAGATAATAAGTGCAGGGTCAGATTTAAGAAAGTATCAAGACTATATATTTAAAGAAGGCGGATTAGAACATTTAAAACTTAGACGCTCTTCCAAACCTGCTAATATTACACAAAAGGGTAAAGATGTAAAAATTTATATTAAAAATATAACAATTTTTAATTCTACAGAAAGTCAATTTGAGAACCCTACAGGATTTAGTAATGCTATAAAATCTTTGCTTGATGCAGAGTTCGTTTGGGCAGATATTAACCCAGATGACGTAATTGACGCAGGTTCAACAAAAACCCTGGGCAAGATTTTAACAAGAATAATTAGTAATTTTTTTAATACCCCTGAATGGTCAAGTTTTCAAAAAAATTATAACGATTTGCTTAGCGCAGGAGCAGACGCGCCAAAAAATAAAAGCAAGGAAATAGAAAAAGAAATTACAGAATTATTAAAAACACAACATGCAGACGCCACGGTAGAACTCGACTTCCCTATTCCAGAAGCTAAATCCTTTCTAACCAATGCAACCATAAATATTGACGACGGGATAAAGACTGATTGGCAAGAAAAAGGTAGTGGCATGCAGAGGGCTGTTGCCTTAATTATATTACAGATTTATGCTAAATATCTAAAAGATGATAGAAAGGAAAATCAGAAACCCATCTTATTTTTTATTGACGAGCCAGAAAAATCTTTGCATCCTCACGCGCAAGATAAATTAATAAAAGCGTTAATTACAATATCCGACCAACAACAAATTTTTCTGACAACCCATTCTCCTTATTTATTAACAAATTTAAGTTCTAATATTAATTATGACCTTTATGTATTTTCAAAGAATAACAGTATCATTGAATATAAAAACAAAGAAAAATTAAAATTATTTTCTTTTTCACCTTCGTGGGGTGAAGTAAATTATTATGCCTTTAATATGCCGACAACAGAATTTCACAATGAATTATATGGTGTATTACAAGAAAAAAATCAAAAATTTAATGAAAAAGATATAGAAAATTTTTTTACTGCGAAGGGGAAAAAAATTTGCAAGGCTTACCAAAGGCTACCAAATGGCAATCTTAGCCCCTCCCATGATATTACTATTATGACTTACATTAGAAATAAAATACATCATCCTGAAAATACATACAACCCTGATTACACAGCTGAAGAATTAAAAGAATCAATCGAAACGATGATTGAATTATTAAGTTAAATCTCAAACCTTGCCACCACGGGGGTGTGGTCGGATGGTTTTTCGGCGTGGCGGGGCGCGGCGTCAACCATAATGTCGGTCATGCGGTCGGCCAATTGCGCGGTCGCCAAACAATGGTCAATACGCAACCCATTGTTTTTTTGAAACGCCCCACCCGTGTAATCCCAATATGTATAACACATGGGTTCGCTGGGGTGGTGGGCGCGGAATAAATCGACCAACCCCATGGCTTGCAAACGGCGAAACGCCGCACGCGATTGTGGTTGCAACAACGCGTCGCCCGCCATTTTTTCGGTGTCATAACAATCAATATCTTCGGGGCAAATATTATAATCGCCCACCATCACCATCGGTGTTTCGTTTTTTATTAACCCCGCCACATAATCATGCAACGCCCTTAACCAATCCAACTTATACATAAATTTTTCATGATGCTTACCATGTTCGTCAAACACGGGGTTGCCGTTGGGGGCGTAAATATTAATAACGCGTATGCCGCACGCCATAATGTCTAAAAAACGGCTGTGGGTTTTGGCTGGTGGGTCGTTCGGTAATTGGTTACTGATAAGTTTTGCGCCATGTTGTTTTTTAACCAATGTCGCCACCCCATTGTATGATTTTTGCCCCAAAATAAAAATATCGTAATCCAAACCATCGGCCACCCGTTGCAATTCCATCAATGGGAAATCTTTTTCCTCACATTTTATTTCTTGCAAACATAATACGTCGGGTTTGGTTTGCGCCAACCAACCCACCAACAATGGCACGCGTATCCGCACCGAATTAACATTAAAACTAGCGACCGAAAAATTCATGGCAACAATCTATCACTCGATAGAAAAACTATGGCCACAACCACAACCACTCTTGGCATTGGGGTTTTTAATATTCAGGAACGAACCCATCAATTTTTCTTCAAAATCCAATTGCGCGGTCGCCAAAAATGGTAACGATGTTTCATCAATCACCACCGTCACCCCGTTGTTTGTAAATTCTACATCGTCAGGGTTGGTGTGGTCGGTGAATGAAAATATATATTGAAACCCCGAACAACCCCCGCCCTCGACCATGATACGAAATTTTTGGCCCGCCTTAACCTCCACCATTTGTGCCAAATAATCGCGGGCGCGGTTGCTTATGCTAAACTGCCCCCCCGCCATAACATCGGTGCGGTTTGATTCCAAATTTTGGTTGGGGGATAATGGGGTAGCCGTGGTCATGAATGGTGCCTATAAAAATTGCGGTATGATGAAGCGCAACTAGGTGAACTATATACCTTTTGAGTTTTGCTTGTCAATTGGGTAAAAATCCTTTAGTTTTTTTTTAAGATGTCGGGCACTCCACAGCGTCATTTTTCCCACGGGGTTTTTACTATCCATGCCAGTTTTGGTTTTGCGGCGTCGCTGGCACGCGTGATGCTTAACCTTGCCCTGGAAAAGGATGAAAAAAATTGGCAAGCCGCCCTGGCCGATATGACATTATATTTACCCAACCGCCGAAGCGTCGGCGTGGTGAAGGGTGCGTTGCTCCAGGCGGTGCAGGACGAACAATTGGTCGGCGGATATTTGATGCCCAAAATTATTTCGCTGGGCGATATTGTCACCGACAGCCAAGATTTAGAAATAACCAGCGACGACGACGATTTTTTAAGCGACGGGGCATTATCGCCCATTAGCCAAGAACGCCGTTTGCAATTGTTGATGAGCCTGATACAAAAATTTTATTACCAAGGATTCGACCGCCATTTAACCGCGGGGCATTTGTTGGGGTTGGCAAAAAAATTGGCAAGTTTTTTAGACGAACTAACCATTGCACAAAAAGATAGGAAAGAATTATTTGCCAAAGGCATTTTTTTAAACAACGAAGAATTAATAGGCGATGAGGCCGACGATAATAACCGCACCACGGGCGATGCCGACAGCAAAGCGTTGCTGGAAAACCTTGCCGAGCATTGGCAAAAAATTTTGCATTTCTTAACCATGGTGATACCAAGTTATGAAGATATTTTACAAGAACGCGGCCACCAGGACCGCGAACAAATATTGAATGAACGGATTATCGCCATCGCCGATGCCTATCAACGGGCGCAACACACGGGCAAACAAACTGGCACGGTGATTATTGCGGGGTCCACGGGGTCGCGCGCCACCACCCGCCAATTGATGAGATCGGTGCTAACATTAAAAAATGGCATGGTTATCTTGCCCGGGTTTGATAAAAACATGGACGAAGATGTGTGGAATTTTTTATCGTCATCGGTTTTGCCATCGGCAAGCATTGAAAAAAAATTATCGGATAAGGCTTCGGCTTTTTTCTTATCGGCGTTGGTGCACCCACAACGGTCGATGGTCGATTTGTTGCAATTTTTGGGCGTGAAGAAAGACGAGGTGCAATACCTGCACCGCGAATCCATCGACCATAATATTCTGGCGCGCGAAAAATTGCTGGCGGAGATATTCTTGCCGCCAATAAAAACATGGTTGCAACGCGCCGACGATAAAAATTTGCAAAAAAATATCGCCACCGCCCTGGGCGGCGTGACCATGCTAACCCTGCCCGACAGGAGCAGCGAGGCCGAAATGATAGCCCTGATTATCAAAAAAAATCTTCTCAACCACAAAAAAATAATGAAGAAAATAATAACGCCGCGCCCAACAATTCGGTCAAAAATCCTTCGCAACCCAGCATCGCCCTGGTGGCGCGCGACAAACAATTGATAAGGGAGGTTTTGTTGGTGCTACGTTCGATGAATATTTTGGTTGAGGATAGTTCGGGCGTGCCATTTTGGCAAAGCCCGTTGGGGATGTTTGTTTTTATCGCCAATCTTTTTTTCAGCCGTCCTTCCGCGGCAACCTTCAAAAATCTTTTGCTACAGCCGCTGGTTTCGGGCGCGTCCAGCGAAACCAAACAATTTGTTCATTATTTGCTGGTGGATGTTTTGCCAACCATTCGCCATCACTTAACCGCGGAAAAATTACAACGCGCCATCATTGCCCCGCCCAGCGAGCCAGGCAACCAACGCCGTGATAAATTGGACGCCACGCAACGTAAAAAATTGTTGCAATGGCTTGAACCCATGATGGCGGTATTACAAAGCAACGAAGAAAAAACCCGCCAGCCAAAATCGGTCGCCGCATGGATGGGCGAATTTATAAACTTCATCGAACTTATCACCCGCGATTCGATTGCCGACGACCGCGACAATATATTGGCAAGCAGCGCGGGGAAGAAATTCACCACCATCGTTAACCATTTTATTGCCGAGGGCGAAGAGCATGTTTTTTTTATGCAACGCGAAGAATTGCACGATTGGTTTTATGAATTGTTGGCGGGGGAAACCATCCACCGACCTTTTTTACAATTGGCGCGGTTGCAAATTGTTGGCCCGTTGGAATCCAGGTTATTAAAAGCCGACATAACCATATTGGCGGGTTTGACCGACGGCCTATGGCCCGCAACGGGCAGCCCCGACCCATGGTTGCCAAAATCCATCCGCCGTCATTGGGGCTTGCTCAACGATGAAGAAAAATTATCGCTAAGCGCGCACGATTTTGCCATCAATTTTTTATCGCCCGAGGTTTTTTTATTAAGCCGCGAAAAAGAAAATGGCGTGCTGTGCGAAAAATCGCGCTGGCTGCAACGGTTGGAAGCCCTGCTAACCATCTATCCCCAAGCCGCCATGCAACAACGCGCCGCCCAATGGTATGGTTTGTTGGCGCGGCATCAACAATTAACCAACCAATTTTTATCACCCGCCGCAACCACGCCGCCCGCCCCCCAACCCGCGGTCGCGGCGCGCCCCAAAAAATTAAGCGTCACCAGCTTAGAAAAATTTCAGGCCAATCCTTTCTGGCTCTACGCCAACAAAATTCTCAAATTGCCAAAGCCCGATGATTTAAGCGACGATTCCTTGGTGGCAACCTTGGCGCGGGATAAAGGAAAATTGTTGCATGACATATTAAAAATATTCACCGCCGAGGCCAGCCAGCATCAAGGGCGCGAACTGGTTTTCCTCTATGAATTATGCGACAGGGCATTGGCCGATTATCAACATTTGGCGGTGGTGAAGAATTTTTGGCAACCTGCCTTCTACGCCACCTGCGATTTTTTTTGGCGCGAATATCAACATCATGCTAACGGCAAAATCCTAAGCGAATTTCACGGCGAAGCCACGACAAGCCTTGCCGATTATCATTTTACCCTGACCGCCCGTGCCGACAGGATAGATATAAAACCCGATGGCGGTATTAATATTGTTGATTACAAAACGGGGCCCCTGCCCACGCAAACCAAACGCCAAGCGGGGGAAAGTTTGCAATTACCGCTGGAGGGGTGGATTGCAAGCCGCGGCGGCTTCGCGGGTGTTAATGACGCATCGGCGGGGCAACCCATAGAATTAGAATTTTGGTATTTACGCGGCGGCGATTCGGTTGTTGAAAATTTTAGCAAGTCGAAAAAAAATAACAAAACCAACCAAGAATTGATTGCCCAAGCCGAAGAAAAATTATTAAGCATCGTCAGCAACCTTAGCAACCCTGCATTTGGTTTTACCGCGGTCGAGGGGCAAGAATACAACGATTATGACTTGCTGGCGCGTGAAGGCGAATGGGCGAGCGGCATTGTGATAGAAAAAGATGGCGATGAATCGCCCGAAGGAGCGTAGAAAAATAACCCATGATAAATCAACCCACACCACCAAACAATATCCTCACCATGGACGGGCGTGACAGCACCCGTTTAACCGACGAACAACGCCGCGCCATCGACCCCAATTATTATGTTTGGGTAACGGCATCGGCGGGCAGCGGCAAAACCAAAGTTCTTATTGACCGAATATTATATTTGTTGTTGTCGGGGCAAAAACCGCATAATTTGTTGGTGATTACATTTACCCGCGCGGCGTCGGCGGAAATTAAAAATCGCCTGAATAAAAAATTGGCAGAATGGACGGTGAAGCCCGACAAAGAATTAGAAGCCGATATTAAAAATATTGTCGGCGACCAAGGGGAAGGAATTGCGATAAGAAAAAAAATGACAACCGCGCGCGGGCTTTTTTTACAGATGATGGATGAAAAACAAAACCTGGTTATCAACACCATCCACGGGTTTTGCCAACAATTGTTAAGTTATTTCCCGTTGGAATCGGGCGTGCCATTTGCGTTCCAGTTAGCCGACGAAGATGAAGCAAAAAAATTATTGCATAACGCGATTGAAACCACCCTGTTGCGCCAAGACGGGGAGGTAGCCCCGTTGCTTAGCGAGATGAAAAGATATTGGCAAAACGATTCGGCTTTGAAGCAAAAAATTGAAGTATATTTGTCTGACCCGCTGGCATTGGAAAATCATCAACGGCTTCACCATGATAATTTGGCGATGTGGCAAAAGCAACATGGTTGGTTAAGCGCGACCGACATGTTGGCAAAAGAAAAACAAAGGGCTGACCTGCTGGCGTCATTTACCGACCAAAATATTATCACCAAAAATGGCAAGATTAACAAAACAAAAAGAAAAAAATTTAGCGAACAGGAAGAGGCAACGGCCCAGGCCGTGGATGCCATCAACGCCGAAATAAGCAAGGCCACCATCGCGGGGCAATCCTACATTGCTTTGGCCTTGGCGATAAAAATATCGGACCATTACAAAAAAATAAAATTCGCCAATGGTTTGCTGGATTACAATGATCTTATTATCAAGGCGGCAAACCTGCTGGCCGATAAAAACAACATCCACCCGTGGGTGCAATATAAAATGGCGGGGGCCATCAAACACCTGTTGTTGGATGAAGCCCAAGATACCAGCCCCAGCCAATGGCAGGTGATAAAAAATGTCGTCGATGGTTTCACCATGATGCAAAAAAAACGCGGCGATTATAGTTTTTTGATAGTTGGCGATGGCAAACAATCGATATTTGCCTTTCAGGGGGCTGAAATAAAAACTTATCACGATTACAAAATATTATGGGATCGGGTTTTTGATAAAAGTTTTCTGTCGTTGCTGTTTGATACGTCCTTTCGTTCGGGTAAAAATATTTTAGAATTCGTGGATAAGGTTTTTGCGGGCAGTGATTTCCATTCATCGTTGGGGGAGGTTTCTTCCCACCGCGCCCATCACCAACAATTACCATCACAAATTATGGTAAAAAATTTTGTAGCTTACGAAGAAAAAGAAAATCACAAATCACAAAAATTACAATATATCGAATCGGTGGCGCAAGATATAAAACATTATATCGACCATGGTGTGATTGTTGAAAATAATGTCGGGCGCGCGGTGAAGGCCAGCGACATCATGGTGTTAATCAAAGAACGGAAATATTTGCAACCGCCGTTGGTGGCGGCGTTAAAAAAAATGGGTGTCATGGTGGCGGGGCGCGACCGTATTATTTTAAAAGACGAATGGTTGGTAAAGGACATGATAAACCTTGGCCAATTTGCCTTGATGCCGCGGGTGGATTTTTATTTGGCGAACCTGTTGCTCTCGCCATTTTGTAATCTTTCCTATGACGAATTGGAAACAATTGCCATCAACCGCGCGGGGTCGTTATACCAATCCCTTATCGCCCATGCCGCAACCAGCCCTGACCCATGGTGGAAAAAATTGTTGCAGTGGCTGGATGATATAAGTCGCGCCGTGAATCAGAAAACCGCTTTTGAATTTTTTTATGACGGCTTGCAACAACCCTGCCCCCATCGCCATTATCAAACCACCAACCAGCAATCTTTTGTCGCGTCGGGCCGCGCCATGTTGTTGGCGCGTTGGGGCATGGCGGAGGGGGAAACATTAAACATATTTTTTGACCGCTTGCTTGATTTAGAAAAAAAACAAATTAACAACCTGGCCATGGCGATTGATAAATTGCTCAACGATGATACGCAAATAAAAAAAGACGCGGCGGCGGATTACAAAACGGGGGTGCGTATTATTACCTGCCACGGCGCGAAGGGGTTGGAGGCCCCCATTGTTTTCTTGCTTGATTATATTCCCGACCGTTTGGGAAAAAAGGAAGAGGTATTTATTCGCGAGCCCAACCAGCCCATATTATTTTTGGCGAACAAAGACCAAAGAGAAGAAGAACAAGAAAAAATTTGGCAACAGAAAAAAGATTTGGCAATGCAGGAGGAACATCGGTTGTTGTATGTCGCCTTAACCCGTGCCAAGAATTATTTGGTTATCAGCGGGTTTGGAAAAAACCAAGCGGAAGAAAACAAAGATGGCGAGGCCTCGCCCTATAAAAACAGTTGGTATTACCTGTGCCAACGCGCCATGCTTGACCTGCCTCACCACGAACATGATGACGGGCTTGTCTATGGCGATGTTTCCGCCGCCACGAAAAGCCGTGCACCCGATACACAATCTTTACCGCCCGTGTCATCGCCCACCACGCGCGACGCGGGGGTGGATGATTGGCTAACCACCAAAATAAATTTTTCTTATTTGCAAGCCACCCCCGACCAAAGCAGTCAAGAAGACAAAGGCGAATATAAAAAAACGACGACTCCATTTGCCAAACGAACCGATGAAACCGCGGCAGGCGAAACAACGGAACATGTGGCGCGCGGTGTGGCGGTTCACCGATTGTTGCAAAGATTAAGCAAAATTCCCAAGGCGCAACAATTGGCGCAAGCGGAAAAAATATTGAAACAAGAATTTTTTTACCTCGAGCATGATAAGCGGCGGGGCGTGGTGGGCGAAGTCATGGCTACCTTGACCACAGCGGACAAATTACCGCCCGATTGGCAAGGCGTTTTTATCACCGATGACCACCAGCAAATATTTTTGGAACAAGAGGTGATGGGATGGGTCGAAGGGGTTGCCGTCATGGGGCGGGTTGACCGCATGGTTGTCACCCCGACCGAAGTTAAAATTCTTGATTACAAATCATCATCGCTTAACATACAACATCTATCGCAAGTGCCGCGCAGTTATCAACAGCAAATGGCGCGTTATCGGCAATTGTTGTCTTTAACCTACCCCGATAAAAAAATTCGCACCGCTTTGCTATTCACGGGCAACCTGCAATTGATAGAGGTTTTTTAGGCGATGGCTTGCCAACGTTTAAAAACCTTATCGCGCCCCAATAACAAAAAAATATCGGCAATGGTGGGGCCGTCGAGCCGCCCCGTCAAAGATAGCCTAATGGGATGAAAAAGCTCTTTGCCTTTTTTTCCTGATAGGTTTTTTATTTTTTCTAAAAACGCTTCGATGGTTTCACTGGTCAGGTCTTGCGGCAAATGGGCCATCATGATTTTTAACAATTCTTTGTCGCCGTCTTGCAACCCCGCGGGCGGTAAAAAATCATCGCCCAAAATTTCGCGCCAAGCCATGACGTCCTGTTGGCTTGTGACCGCGCCCTTTATTTTATCCCATTGCTGGTCGGTGATGTTGCCCATGGTGGTGGCGCCATAAAATTCGTCGGCCGATGTTTTATCAACCTGCGCCAAGAATTTTTTATTGATGGTTTGCAAATCATTTTCAAAAAATTTTGGTTCCGATTTGCCAAATTTGCTTATGTCGACATGGGCTATCAGGTCGTCCATCGTTTCACTGCCCGTGGCGGCCTGGGCCAGGCCAAGATGCGCAAAATAACCAAGCAAGGCGCGGGGGTGGATCCCCTCCGCCCGAAAATCACGGATAGATTTTGCGCCCAACCTTTTGGATAATTTGCCACCCGCGCCGTCAACCATGCGCGGCAAATGGGCCAAGCGCGGCACCCTATACCCCAAGGCTTCGAACAATTGAATCTGCGCCGCGCTGTTGGTTAGGTGGTCATCGCCGCGCAAAATTAAACTAACGCCCATCAATCCGTCATCAACCACCGACGATAAAATATAAAGTGGCACCCCGTCGCCCCGCAACAAAACAGGGTCGGACACAATATTTTTGGGGAAATGCACCGCCCCCTTGCCCATGTCTTGCCATGCCATGTCTTTGTCTTCTAACAAAAAACGATAATGGGGTTTGCGCCCCGCCTGCTCAAAGGCGGTAATTTGTTGCGCGGTTAATTTTAAAGCCGCGCGGTTATACAGCGGCGGTTGGCCACTGGCCTCTTGCGTTTTGCGCAACAATTCCAATTCTTCCTTTGTTTCGTAACAAGCATAAAGCCTGCCATTTTTTTTGAGGGCTTCAACCGCGGCTGCATAAAAATCCAACCTATCGCTTTGTCGGTAAATGGCGTCAAAAGAAAAACCCAACCATAGCAGGTCTTGTTTGATGGCCTCTTCGTAGGTTGCCTTTGACCGTTCGGTGTCGGTGTTGTCGATGCGTAAAATAAATTTTCCGCCATGGCGCCGCGCGTATAAATAATTTAACAACGCAACGCGCAAATTGCCCGCGTGCAAAAACCCCGTGGGGCTGGGCGCGAAACGACAAATGATTTGTTCGGTCATGATAACACTAGCCGCGATGTATCCCCCATTATGCCAGCCAGCCAGGCACGGGAAGATTTTTTTCGCGTAAAAATTTTGGATTAAAAATTTTGGATTGATAACGCGTGCCCGAATCGCAAAGGATGGTAACGATGGTTTTCCCCTTGCCCAATTTTTCCGCCAATTTAACCGCCCCCGCAATATTGATGGCGGCAGAACCGCCAAGGCACAACCCTTCTTCCTGCAGTAGGTCAAAAATATAGGGCAGGGCCTCGCCGTCGGTTATTTGAAAAGGATAATCAATTTTCAAGCCCGCCAAGTTATCGGTGATGCGCCCTTGGCCAATGCCTTCGGTTATCGAGCTCCCCTCCGCCACTAACTGCCCGTTTGTGTAATAACTATACAGCGAGGCACCCATGGGGTCCGCCAAACCAATTTTGATATTTTTATTTTTTTCGCGTAATTTATCGGCAACCCCAGCCAAGGTGCCGCCCGTGCCCACCGCACAAATAAAACCATCCACCTTGCCGTCGGTTTGTTGCCAAATTTCTTCCCCCGTGGTTTTATAATGACCAAGTTTGTTGGCAAGGTTGTCAAATTGGTTGGCCCATAAAACGGGCGCGCCCCCCATGTCGGCCAAATCCTCGGCCATGCGGCGCGATGTGTGAACATAATGTTTGGGGTCGCTGTATTTGGTGGGGGGCACTTCGACCACCTCGGCCCCTATCAGACGCAAGAAATCTTTTTTCTCTTGCGATTGGCTGTCGGGAATAACGATGATGGTTTTGATACCAAGGGCATTGCCGACCAAGGCCAAACCAATCCCCGTGTTGCCCGCCGTGCCCTCCACAATCGTGCCACCCTTCCTTATTTTGCCAGTTTGCAAAGCATCCTCGATAATGGCTTGCGCCGCCCTATCCTTCACCGAACCGCCAGGGTTCATGAATTCAGCCTTGCCATAAATATGGCAACCCGTCATTTCGGAAACCTTGCGCAGTTTTATCAGCGGCGTGTTGCCGATAGCGTCAATAAAATTTTCTTTTACCTTCATGGTGATAATATATATGAATCTTTTATAAATTACGATAACTTAATAGCATGGTGATAAAGCAATTCAAGTTCCAAGGCAAGGGGTAGCGGGTGTTGTTGCAGCCAACTTGTCATGATGCCGTGCAATTTTTTGGGGGCTTGAAAATAACTGGGCAGGGTTTCTAAACTGTTTGTCAGGGCCATGGCCCGCATGTCGGCCAATAATTTGTCGATTGTTTGATAGGTTATGCTCATCATGTCGCTATCGGCAACAATGCCTGTGAATTTTGCTTGGTGCAGGCTCTGCAATATGTCGCTTACTTGGTGGCGCGGAAAAAACCGCGGCGCGGGTTCCTCGCCCATCATCATCTCGGCCCGTTGGGTTAATTGTTCAATCGCTACCAACCCTTCGCCGCCTATCGCCACGGCTTGGAAAAAACCATTCTTTTTCAGGGCGCGATGATAAAGTTGTAAACGGCTTGCTAAGTCGCCTTCATAATGTAGGCTCATGAAATCGATGATGGCATCGTAAGCATCAACCTCGGTCGGCAGGGTGTCTTGCTCGACAATAATACTATCGGGGTATTGCGCGCGCAAGATTTTATCACAACGAAATCCATCGACAAAAAGGTTGTAACAAAAAATATTGTTCGGCGATTGTTTGATGGGCAGCAAATGACCCATCACCCCGTCCAACGCGTGGGCGAACAGATAACGGTCGTGCGGTTGTTGGGTGGCGCGGGCAATTTTGGCGCGCAATTTTTCTGGGCCACAAAAATTTTTCATAGGTTTTGTATCAACGCTATAGGCGATTTGTTATGTAGCAACCATCAAAAAAGTTTCATCAGGGTTTTGCCTTCGGTTTTTAACCATTCTTCGGCAACCTCGTAATTGGGGAAAATCCTTGCCACCAAATCCCAAAAATTTTTTCCATGGTTGGATTCCTGCAAATGGCAAACTTCGTGCGCCGCCAAATATGCCAACACCAACGGCGGCGCCAGGGTTAAACGAAAAGACAACATGATGCGCGCCCGATTACCATAGAGAAAATGTTTTTGTTGGATGCAACTGCCCCAACGGCTTTTGGGGTCGCGAATGGAAATCTCGGGCATGGGCAGGGACAGTTTTTGGCAATAATGCTCCACCACCGCTGGGAATTTTTCTTCCGCCACGCGCCACAAATATTTTTTCAACTTGGTTTCATGATGGCGCGGTGGGGCGGGCACCACAATATTATCACCCATGTCCTTCACCCGTCCGTTGCCCGTCATCCATTGCAGTATTTTTTTCTTACCCAAAATATTGATGGCACCACCATCTTGCAACCAATTGTCTTGCTGAAACTTCTTTTCTTTTTCTACTTCTTGCAAAAGCCAACCCAAAGAATTTTGCAAAAATTTTTTTACATGGGCTTCCTGGGTAAAGCGCGGCAGGGTGATGGTTGCCACGCCTTTTTGATAACGCAATATCAATCGCCGCGCCCGCGGGTTATAACGCGCACGCCAAGCAACATGATTTGCAATATTTTCTGCCCCATCGGTGCGCGCCATGTTATTATCAAGCGGCCTGTCGCGATAGGCCGCCAAAAATAACTGCCCCATGGCAGCATCATCGATAGGTGTAAAAAGTTTTTTAATAGGCATCACAAACAAGCCTTGATAATGAAGGGAAGAAAAAAGTTAATGGTGGGCAAAAACATCGACATCTTGCATGCCATGTATATCAAGCAACACACGGGTTGATAAAAATTGATGGCATGTCGCCACCCATTTTTTTTGTTCGTCATTTGCCATGGCTTCTAACTTTTCTTTTATTTGGTGCAAATACAAAACATCGCTGGCGGCGTAGGTTAATTGCGCATCGGATAATTTTTCTAATCCCCAATTGGAAACCTGTTGTTCCTTATCCAGGGTAATGCCGAGCAGGTCTTGGCTCAGGTTGCCCAAACTATGTTTTTTGGCGTCGGGGCGAATAATTTTGGAAGCAATTTTGGTGCAATAAATATTCGACGGCATGGTTTGCAAATAAAAATAAAGCACCGCCATGTCAAAACGCGCAAAGTGAAAAATTTTGACAATATCTTTATCCTGCAACAATTTTTTTATATTGGGCGCCTGGTAATTGACAATATTATCACGCGCCGAAAATTTTACCAACAGGGCGCGACCATCGCCCGACGATAATTGCAACAAACATAAACGGTCGGTCTTAACTTGCAAGCCCAGGGTTTCGCTATCCATAGCTACCATCCCTGCTTGCTTCATCGATTGCAATTGTTCATCGCTTATATCGTTTTCTACCAAATCAAAATTCATGGCTTTACCATAAGCGATTCTTTATTTTTTACCAGCCATTTTCACCGATTGATTTCACAATATCTTTATCTGATTTTATCAATCGCCCTACTAAGTACAATACCAATGAAAATACCAAGTAAAATGCCAAGCGCACTACCAATGAAAATCCGCCTTCTTGGGGAATGACAATGGCTTCATGCCATCAATTTTTTGTAAATATTTTTCATAATCAAGCAACATTTTTTTGCGCCCTGCCTCATCGCTGTAGGGAACAAAGTAAGCGGTGAAGGGCGGCAAAACATCGAAACCCACATAATAAAGCGTGCCGCGCAACATCGGGCGTAGCAAGGTTAGCCAATCACCATGCAGGGATGCTTCGTCTTTAAAAAATTCTTCGCGCGACCCCGCGGTGATGGTTAACATGGCGCGCTTCCCCGCCATCTTGCCAGCCTCATAAAAATTTTTACCACCATAACAAACGCCCGACAACAAAACGCGGTCAAACCACCCCTTCATGATGGCGGGCACAGAAAACCAGTAGAGCGGAAAATGGAACATAACCATGTCGCACCATAACAATTTGTCAACCTCCCCCATGATATCGGGTGCCAGGGTTTTTTGCTGATAATTATAACGTTGCTCCAACGCATAAACCAAATAATCGGGGTTTTGGCGCGCGCCAAAATCGGCCGCCGCGGCAACGGGGTTAAAATTCATGGCATAAAGGTCAGATGTTTTAACTTCATGCCCCAGGTTGGTTAAAACATCGACAGCGGTTTGAAACAAGGCATGGCAAAAAGATTGCGGTTCGTTGTGAGCATAGACTATCAATATTTTCATCGTTGTTGCTCCGCCTTGATAAAATTATTGGTAGTCTATAATTTTGCCCGTTAATTTATTTTTATCATGCAAAAACGGTAAGGTAAATTTCGCAACGGCTTCGGGCGACTTTAGAGTCGCGGGGTCTTCGCCTGGCACGGCGGCGGCGCGCATTTGGGTGCGGGTTGCGCCAGGGTTAATGGCGTTGACGGTGATGTTGGTGTTTGATAATTCCGCGCCCCAGGTTTTTACCAACCCCTCTAACCCTGCCTTGCTGATGCTATAGCCGCCCCAAAAAGCGGGGTAGTTTTTGGTGACGCCGCTGGTAAAAAAAACAACCCGCCCATTTTTGGCTTGGCGTAACAATGGTTCGCCATAACGCACCAAGCGATGATAAACCGTCAAATTCAGATACAGGGTTTTCTCAAAATCTTTTTCTTCCAAATGCGCCAACGGCGTTAAATCGCCCAACCGTGCCGCCGCCCCAACCATGATATCCAACCGCCCAAACCGTTGCATGATATTGGCAAACAACAGGGGGATGGTTTGAATTTCTTTGGTATCCACCGTTAAGTCGGCGGTGATGATGGCGATGTGGTTTTTGTTGTCGGTGGCGCGGCGCACCGCGTCATCCAATTCGGTCAGGGCACCCGCGGTGCGGCCCACCGCCAACACCGTCGCCCCCGCCATAGCCAAATCAAACGCCACCGCCCGCCCAATACCGCGCGACGCCCCCAAAACCAGCGCAATTTTTCCTGTTAAATCAGCATTTTTCGCCATGATTATCACCCCATATCATTACTATCAAAAAAAGTAAAAAGGAATAATAGTTGCGAATCAAAAAAACTTGTGCAATAAAAATGCAACATAAAAATTGATTTATCCTTAACTGCTTTTATATCTAAACTTATGCCACAAAATAAATTTTTTCAACCGCGTGGCCCATTTTATTTGCGGGACTTGCTGACCCCCATCCAACAGGAAATTGGCCTTGCCACCGAACTGGATAAGATTAAAAATATCGACAAGGCCTTGGTTACCAATATTGCTGGGTTAAAAGTGGCCGAGGAGGGGGAGGTATCATTCTGCCAGGCGGGTAAATATCGCCAAGACCTGCGTGCTAGCCGCGCCAGTGTTATTTTCGTGACCGAGGATTTGGTGGCGGATGTCCCCCAAACAGCCATCGGCATTGTTATGAAATCGCCGCACCTTGCCTACACCCTTGTCGGCATTGCTTTTTACCCGCGCCAACCCGCCAGCCAACATTCTATCCACCCGACCGCAATCATCGATGCCACGGCCAATATTGCGACGCCCGTTGTCGTGGGGGCCTACGCCGTTATTGGGGCGGGGGCAAAAATTGGCAAGGGGTGCATTATCGGCATTGGCACGGTGATAGCCGACGGGGTGGAAATGGGCGACAACAATATCATCGGCGACCATTGTTCGCTGGCCCATTGCATCATGGGTCATGATTGCGACATTGATAACGGGGTGCGGATTGGCGGGCGCGGTTTTGGTTTGGCCCTGGGCCGCAATGGTATTTTACGCACACCGCAAATAGGCAAGGTTGTGATTGGTAACGGGGTGGGCATTTCATGCAACAGCGTGATTGACCGCGGCGCGATGGATGACACCATTATCGCCGATAATGTCCAGATAGATAACATGGTGACGATTGGTCATAACACCCATATTCAACGGTCGGCCATAATATGTTCGATGGTCGGGGTGGCGGGCAGCGTGAAAATTGGCACGGGCGCGGTATTGGGTGGCCAGGTCGGGGTTTCAGACCATATCAACATTGGGGCGGGGGCAAAAATATCCGCGCAAAGTGGCGTGATAAGCCATATAGAAGCTGGCGCGGTGGTGGGCGGCACACCCGCGGTTAATCAAATACAATATTTGCGTGCACCCAGCCTGCTAAAAAATTTGGAGAAGACGGTAAGAGATTTAAAAAATCTTAAGAAAACTTCATAAAATAATACTAGTATTTTTTTAAAAATTTTCATAAACAACCATGACTAAAACCATGACAAACAATATCATCAAAAACATTGATAGAAGTGGGATTGAGAAATTAATTCCGCATCGCCCACCATTTTTATTCGTTGATGTCATTCATGAAATTGTTAAGGACGCATCGGCGGTTGGCGAAAAAACATTTTCACCCGATGAAGAATTTTATAAAGGGCATTTCCCCCAAGAACCCGTGACGCCAGGGGTTATTTTGGTTGAAGCCATGGCGCAGGTTGCCTGTTGCATGGCGGCGGCGAGTATTGGCGAAATTGGCAACAAGGTTGTGTATTTTTTATCCATCAACGATGTCAAGTTTCGGCAAAAAGTTTTGCCAGGCGACACGGTAACCATGCGCGTCAAAAAATTACAAAGCCGCGGCGGTATTTGGAAAATGTCGGGCGAGGCATGGGTGAAGGATAAATTGTGTGCCGAAGCCAATTTTGTTGCCATGGCGGCCGATGCACCAAAATAAATTTGCTACCCACCGTGGGTAGCGATAATATGGGCATCATGGGGGCAAAAAATATAAAAAAGAAATTGATTAACAAACCAAAACCACATGAGTAAAATAGATAAAACCGCAACATTGCACGCCACCGCAATTGTGGAAGAGGGCGCCACCATTGGCAAAAATGTTACCATTGGGCCGTTTTGTGTTATCGGCAAGGATGTGGTGTTGGGGGATGATAATATCATCCATAGCCATGTGGTGATAAATGGCAAAACCACCATCGGGCAAGGTAACGAAATTTTTTCTTTTGCCGTGTTGGGTAATAAACCACTTGATAAAAAATATGCGGGCGAACCAACCGAACTTATCATTGGCAACCACAACCAAATACGCGAGCAGGTAACCATGACCACGGGCACGCCAAGCGGCGGCATGATAACCAAGGTGGGGGACCGCGGGCTTTTTATGAATGGCGCCCATGTGTCGCACGACGCCCATGTTGGCAACGATGTTATCATGGTGAACAATTCCACCTTGGGCGGGCATGTTATCATGGCCGATTATGCTATTTTGGGCGGGCATTCGGCGGTGCACCAATTTGTGCGGGTCGGCGAACATGCCATGATTGGCGGCATGAGTCGTGTGGTCGATGATGTGCCGCCATTTTCGTTGGTTAATGGCCCCGACGCCACGATGCAGGGATTAAACCTGTTGGGATTAAAACGGCGGAAAATTGATGTAGCAAAAATAAAATCATTGCAAAAACACCTGCATTATTTATTTTCTAAAAAACAAGTTTCCAACAAATCATTGGATGAAAAAGTGGCGGAGGTTGCCCGCGACCAAGATATGTTGGTGCAAACCCTGGTCAAATTTTTACAACAGCGCACGCACCGTGGCATTGCCGAAGCCGATTTTTAGAAGGGACGCCGATGCTAGAGCTTCGTTCATTAAAAATAAACCTTCATAAAGAGAAAAAAAATATTGCTTTGTTTTCAGGTATCGATAACATGCCTGTTTTGTTGTGGAAAAAAGCCAAGGCGCGCGGCGACAGGGTTTTTCCCATTTTGTTTTCAGAATTTTCCAGCCTCTACCCAAGTTTTTGGAAAAGCAAAGACAAAAATTTTATGCCCATTGGTCAATTGGGAAAAATTATCAATTTTTTGAAGGACCATCATATCAGCCATTTTATCATTGCGGGCAAATTACAAAGATTGCCGTTAAAAAAATTACAACTGGACCTAACCGCCAAGATCTTTTTGGCAAAAAATATTGGTATTTATGCGAAGGGCGATAATGCCCTGTTGCTCGCCCTGGCCCAATTTGTGAAGAAAAAAACCAACAGCACCATGCTGTCCCCCACCGATTATTTGCAAGATAAAGAGTTTTTGAAAAAAGGGCTGTTCGCAGGCACCACGCCAAAAAAAGTGGCTTGGCAAGATTTTAAGAAGGGGCAAAAAATCCTGGCAACCCTGAGCAAATTTGACATAGCCCAAGGCATTGTCATGGGGGAAGGATTGATTTTATCTATCGAAGCCATGGCGGGCACCGACGCCATGATAAGGGCAGCCAAGGATTTTACCAAACAACGCGAAGCCGTGTTGGTCAAAGATTTTAAAAAAGGCCAAAGCAAAGATTTGGATGCGCCATCGATTGGCCCCAATACTATCCATGAAGCAAGGCGGGCGGGCCTGCAAGGTATATTCCTTAACCATCGGGGCAATGTTATCGAACCGGTGAAGGTTAAAAAACTTGCCGACAAATATAAAATATTTGTTTGGCTGTTTTAATCCAGTTGAGGGTTTTTTATTTATCGGTTGGTTTGCCCAAATCTTGGGGTGCTTCCTTTTGATATAATTTTTTCCATTGGTCGTAATCCATGCCGTAGATTACTTTTTTGGCGGCGGCCACATCAAGCTGGTTGCCCATTGTTGTCATTTCTTCTTGATACCATTTTGATAAACAATTGCGGCAAAACCCCGCCAAATTCATCAGGTCGATATTTTGAACATCGGTCCTATGTTGCAAATGTTTTACCAACCGCCATAAAACTTT
Source organism: Alphaproteobacteria bacterium (assembly GCA_965262775.1). GTDB lineage: Bacteria > Pseudomonadota > Alphaproteobacteria > JASGCL01 > JASGCL01 > JASGCL01. The sequence continues at coordinate 284,465 of CBDHFT010000001.1, forward strand.
GGCGGCAACGGCTTCGCTCCCCACATTGCCTTGCGGCATAGCATCTGGGGTGGGTTTGCCAAGGGCATTATTTCTTGGCGCGTTGGGGCGATTGCTTTCTGGACTCATGGCTAATTTTCGGGCTGACGCTCGCGCCTTTCTTTAAATTGCCTGGGGTATTCATCAACCCCATTTTTAACATCGGGGGCTAGGATCCATTGGCTAACCGCAATGAAGGGGTCGGTTGCGCCGCGATAGATTCTGTCTTTTTCGGTTAGGGCGCGATAGGGCGAGCGCAAACCAAAATTACCCGCTATCAAATCGCCCGTCATCATTTGCAAGCCCAACACCGCCATAATTTTTTTCTGGTTGGTATCCAACAAATTTAATTCATTGTTTAGGTTGCTGTTGGCGGCCTGCATCAATTCCAGCAGGGTTTTTTTTCCCGTGTTATATTCTATGTTGGCGGCGCGCAACGCCAAGCGTGACGACCTGACCGCATCGGTGTAGGCTTGCTCCGCCAAGATAGCCGCTTGGTAATCTTGGTAAGATTTATCAAATTGAACTTTTAATTTTTGGGTGGTGTCAAGAAATTGTAAGTCGGCGGATTTGGCGGCGCTGATGACGGCTTGCGAGCCCGACAAAAACGCCCCCTGCACCCACAGCGGCGCGGTTACGGTGATATTACCGCCAAAATTTTTGGTTTCGCGCGCGGCGTTGGGTTGGTTGGTATCAACCAAACTCGCCACCAAATTAAAATCAACCTTTGGCAGGGCGCTAACCAATTGACTGTCTTTTTGAATATTGGCAATGGTTTTTTGTAAACGAGCTTGCTGCAGGTTGGGGTTGCGCATTTGAAAATCCTTCACCCAACTTTCTTTCGAACCCTCATTCCGCTGATTAATAAATCTGGCAATATTTTCCAATTGCGGTTCGATGGGGTCTAAATTGTTGCTGGGTCTATCGCCAAACAACCGCGCAAATTCTTCACCCGCCGCAAACAAATTATTTTGCGCGGCAATCACCGCTGCATCGTTGCCCGACTTCAGGGCCTCACTTTGCGCCAAGTCGCTGCTGGTGATAATGCCCGACTTAAATCTTATCCGCGCCGCTATCAGGGTGCGCGTCATCATGTCATTGTTCCATTTTTGTAATTGATAGGCTTTGCGTGCCTTGATAACATTGGTGTAGGCTACCGCCGATTGCAATATCAAATCCTGCTCCTTGGCAAGATATTGCCATTCGCTTAAATGGAAAACCGCTCGCCCCTGCTGCACCGCCAAACTATCTTTACCGCCGTTAAAAAGATTTTGAGTTAGCTGCAGGGTCTGGGTATTGCGATAATAGCTGGCATCGGTATTAAAGATGGCGCTCGCCGCGCCCGTGCTAACCGCGTAGGCTTTACCATAGGTGCTAACCAAGGCAACCGTGGGGTTGACCATTTGCGAAATAGAAACATCATACAATTGGCCTTTGCTATAAACATCGTAGAGCGAGGCCTGCAAACTAGGTTGGTTATTAAGCATGTTCGCCAAATAGCCCGCAAAATTTTCAGCCCGCCCCACGCCAGGCAAGGCAAACAAGCCAGAATAAATCACAACCGCGGGAACAAAAAGATTTCGTGCAAAAAATCTTTTTAAATAATAATAATAAGTCATAACAGGGTAAAATTTTACTTTTTTATCCTAGCAGAATATATTCCGAAAATAAAGTTAGCGATTTTTTCGGGCGAAAGGTTGGCTATAGCAAGCTGATTATCGGGGCTGGCCTGTTCGATAAATTTGTCGGGCATGTAGCAACCATAAAGCGCGACCCGCTTTTGGCTTGCCGAATCTTCGCCCGCTTGAGGGTTTTCCATTCCAAGGCACTCCATATTTTGCAATGTATCGGCCATATGGCTGCGGAAACCACCCATCGCCCCTTCCTCCAACGTTATAAAAATACCATGGGTTGCGGATAATTTTTTTACCATGGCTTGATCGATGGGTTTGGCAAAACGGCTGTTGATAATGGTTAGGTTGTTAAGCAGGTCGTCGGGCTTGTTCTGTTTTTTTAAAATATCAACCGCCGCCAGGGTTTTTTGCACCATCGAGCCCAAAGCCCATAAGGCGATGAGTGGCGAATGTTGTTGCGCGGGTTGCGCGGCATTTTTTGCCATTGATAATATTTCCCCCTGGCCCAATATTATTTTTTGGGGTTGGGTGGGCATGGCGACGCCCAAACCGTTGCCGCGTGGAAACCTTATGGCAATGGGCCCCTTATCATAACTTGCCATGAAATGAATCATGGCGCGTAATTCGGCTTCATCCTGCGGCGCCATCACCACCATGTTGGGAAGGGAAAGCAACATCGTCAAGTCAAAAGAGCCATGGTGCGTCGCGCCATCGGCACCAACAAAACCCGCGCGGTCGATAATAAACCTAACGGGTAGGTTTTGCACCGCAATATCATGCACCACCTGGTCAAAGGCGCGTTGTAAAAATGTTGAATAGATGGCGACAAATGGTTTTAAGCCGCGGGTCGCCATACCGCCAGCGAAGGTAACGGCATGTTGTTCGGCAATACCCACGTCGAAAACATGATGCGGGAATTTTTTTGCCACGGCATCAAGCCCCGTGCCGTTGGGCATGGCGGCGGTGATGGCCACCACTTTTTTATCCACCGCGATTAATTCGTTTAAACTTTGCGAGACGATACTGGTGTAGGTTGGCTTGTCGCTTTTGGCCGATAATGATTTGCCCGACAAAATATCAAATTGGCTGACGCCATGAAACTTATCCACCGCGGCCTCGGCGGGGGCGTAGCCTTTGCCTTTTTGCGTGACGACATGCAACAAAATGGGCATGGTGAGTTTGGATTTTTTAATATTATTGAGCACCGACACCAGGTGATCGAGGTTATGGCCATCGACCACCCCCACATAATAAAACCCCAAATGTTCAAAAAAATTACCGCCGCTGGCTAGGCCGCGCACATAACTTTCGGTTAATTTTAATTTGCGTTTGATGGCTTTGGGTAAAAAATCAAAGGTGTTAAATGTTAATTGCCGCAAGCCCAAAAATGGTTTGCTCGACATCAACATACTTAAATGATCGCTCAATGCCCCAACGGGCGGGGCGATGGACATATCGTTATCGTTCAAAATAACCAGCAAAGGTATTTTTAAATGCCCCGCGTTGTTCATGGCCTCGAAGGTTAGCCCCGCGCTCATCGCGCCGTCGCCCACCACCGCTATAACTTTATCCTTGGCCTTGCCCATTTTTTGATTCGCCACCGCCATGCCAAGCGCGGCCGAGATGGCGGTGGAGCTGTGCCCCGCGCCAAAATGGTCGTAGGGGCTTTCGCCTATCATCGTAAAGCCCGACAACCCATGTTCTTGGCGTAGGGTATTCATGCGTTCGCGCCGCCCCGTTAATATTTTATGGGGGTAGGATTGATGACCAATGTCCCATACAAGCAAGTCGCGCGGCGTATTAAAAACATAATGCAGGGCAATGGTTAATTCAACCACCCCCAAGCTGGCACCCAAATGCCCCCCCGTTTTGGCGACCGAAGCCACCATGTCGGCACGCACCTCTTCCGCCAATTTTATCAAATCGGCGATAGAAAAATCGCGAAAGTCTTTTGGGTCATGGATATTATCCAACAAACGCATGTTATGACTTTCTTTGGTAGATTTTTTAACAGGTTTTTTATTTAGCTTGTGATGGTTTTTTTTTGACATAATCATTCATCCTATTTATCAAAAATTATTGTGGATATACCCAAGCCGCCCCGCCCCTGTCGCTATCTTATTTAATTTCTCTGTTGCCGTTTATAAACCGAGGTTGTTAAAAAACTCGGCAGGGCTTCGTCAACTTCCGCTTCGGGCATGGTGCGATTATTGGGTGTGCGATAATTTTGTGAACGCGATTGTTCTGACGGTGCTTGACGCCGTGAATCGCCTCTTGAATCCCTGCCTAAATCTCTGCCCGAACCTCTACCCAAATCTCTGCCTGAATCTCTTGTGGGCCCCCCTCTTGAATCTCCTCTTGAATCTCCTCTGGCGTCTCTTCTTGAATCGCCTCTTGAGTCTCTTTGTTGTCCTCTGGCGGGGTAGTCTCTATCATCGCCTTGGTTTCTATCCATGCCACGCTCGTAGGGTCTTCTGCCACCAGAGGAAGGAGCATAAGAAGAACGCCCCGTCGCTGCATCGCGCGCCCCTTCGCGCGATGAACCGCCAGATGAATGATGGGGGGCGTAGCCGCGCCCACCTTCCCCCGTATGGCCATCCAATGGCAAAATTTTCTGCTTGATAAGTTTTTCCACCGCCGCCAAATATTCTACCTCATCATCGGCAACAAACAGGATAGCCTTCCCCGCGCGCCCCGCACGCCCCGTGCGCCCGATACGATGCACATAATCTTCGGCGTTGGTGGGAACATCCAAATTAAAAACATGGCTAACCTCGGGAATGTCTAAGCCTCGCGCCGCCACATCAGAACAAACCAATAATTTTATCACACCGTCACGAAACCCTTGCAGGGTGCGCAAACGTTGATGCTGGTCAAGGTCGCCATGCAATTCTTCGGCTTGAATCCCGCGCCCCTTCAGGGCTTTCATCACCATACCAATATCTTTTTTGCGGTTACAAAATATCAAACCATTGTTAATATTTTCGCTTTGCAACAGGCTTATCAAACTTGGCAATTTATCACGCTCGGCAAGGCGTAATTTACGCTGGTCGATGGTTTGCGCGGTGCTGGCGGGTGGGGCAACCTCTATCTGTTTGGGGTTGTTCATAAATTGATGGGTCAGGTTTTTTATTTCATTGGCCATGGTGGCAGAAAAAAGCAAAGTCTGACGCGATTTTGGCAAGAGTTTTAAAATTTTAATAATATCGGGGATGAAACCCATGTCGAGCATTCTATCGGCTTCATCAATCACCAACAAATTGATGTCGGTCAGGATGAGGCGACTGCGTTCGATATGGTCAAGCAAGCGACCAGGTGTCGCAATAATAATATCCGCCCCCGCCATCAATTCTTTTTTTTGTGGGTCGAAGGCAACGCCGCCTATCAACAAAACCGACCGTAAATTAAATTCCTTGCTGTAGGCGTTAATACTATCCAACACTTGGCTTGCCAATTCGCGGGTGGGTTCCAATATTAAACAACGCGGCATGCGGGCGCGCGATGCTTGGTTGGCCAAAATATCTATCGCGGGCAGGGCGAAGCTGGCCGTCTTACCACTACCCGTTTGCGATATAGCAATAATATCCCGCCCCATTAAGATGGCAGGAATTGATTTTTGTTGAATGGGGGTGGGCGTATGATAACCCAGTGCGGTCACAACTTTTGTTAGTTCAGGTGAGATGCCACAATCGATAAAGCTTGGCGCGGGTGGCTCGTGATTCATTACTTTTTATTTTTTTCTTTCTATGAATATTTTTTAAACTAGCATAAAGCAAAATAATAAACAACCATAACCATCAACGGTGGTTTCGCCTGTTGGTTAAGCCAATAATAAATATTTGCTATGCAGGTTGTGGGGCATTCTTATCGTCGTCTTTTTTGGTGGGGTGCGGAAAATAATTGATGATAAGAAAAACCAACCATAACAAAACGCCAGGCGTCAACATGACATACCATCGCTCCACATGGTTGCGCACATAATTATAAGCCACCAAATGAATAACAAAAAATCCCACGGTTAAAAAAAATAGCAGGGCAGCCGCCTTGCCATAACGTCCCGATTTATCAATATTACTTTTCCATAAAAGGCCCGTCGCGAATAATGGGAAAAAAATTCCTAACAGCGAATAAATAATCCGCTCCATTATCAAGGAAAGATTATAATAATAATCAGGGCTAAAAAGCACTGCATTGTGCATCCCGCGCCACGCCATGCTTGCATCCATCTCATTGCCGCTACGCCTTTGCTTCTGGCTCTGAAATACCGAAACATCCATGCTATAACGGTCGAATTGCAAACTGGTAACCCGTGGTCCGCCAACCTGGAATTCTATACCGTTATTGAGGGTTAGAATATTATTGTTGGTCATGGCGCCTTTTTGCGCGCTGATGGCCGATGTGCGGTCAGGGTTGCGATTATCCAAAATAAAAATATCCGCCAGCGCGCCGTTAAAAGTTTTCTTGCCGATAAAAATGGTGAACCCCGTGCTGGGGCTAAAAAACCTTCCTTCTTCCAACATGGCACGCGCAATATTTTGGCTGGCAAGAAATTTTACATCGCGGTAGCCACGTTGCCCCCATGGGGCCAAGTAACATTTTAGCACCAACAACAAACCAAAACCTATCAAACCCAATTTCCAAGCAATTTGTAGCAATTGTTTTTCTGATACGCCAAAGCCGCGGGCTATCAACATTTCATGGTTTTCAAATTGCCGCCGCGTCACCAAAAAAACGCCGAAGGAAAGGACAAACGGCAAAATAATAGTAAGGGCTTGCGGGCTGTAGCAAATAATTATTTTAAAAAGAATAAGCAGGTTAAAGCCCGAGGCAATAATAGCGGGCAGGGAATAAATAACCTGGCCCAACAAAAACACCGCTAACAATATGCCACAGCTAACGATAATCACCCGCTGGTAGGTGCGAAAAAAATACCGCCCCAACAGCAAATTGGTTGAAAAGCGATTCGTCTTACGCAATGGATAAAGCAAGGTGTCATTCATCATATATTATTCATGGAAAAAATTAAGCAATTATCTGCCTTACCACCTTTTTCATAATCGAGGGAAGGGGCATAAGCATCAACTCCTCCCGCCCCACCCACAGGTTATGGCTTTGTTTCTTGTCAGCTTGCAAATTCTTATCATCGCAAAAAACCAACGATAAAACCAGCCGCCGATGGGTTAGGTCATGCACCACATCCATCGTTTTGCTTTCGGGTTCTTTGCTTGGTGATAACAATGGTTTTTTATTATTGCTATAAAGATAAGGATTCAAATCTTCCCTGTCGCGCACCAGGGGCGAGGTAGGAAATGTCAGCAACCCCTGATACAGCCCGCCCCCATGGTCGGTGATAGACGCGGGCGGGTTTTTATGGGCTGGCGTGGTTGAGGGAGGCGTTGGTGCCGTGCGGCGTTGCAACAAATATTGACCTTGCTTATTTTGGTATATCATCACCGCGCCGTATAATATTGGTTTGGCGATTTTTATTTTGGGGCGGGGATAGATGCGCCAATTTTTTTTACCCTGGCAACCGCGCACCACGGGGCAAATAGCACAATGGGGTTCGGCGGGGGTGCAGATAGCGTTGGCCAAATCCATCATGGCCTGCACCCAATCTGACACAACAAAATTTTTTGGCAAATTGTTTTTGGCAAACAGGTTATTTTCATACTTCGTCAATATTTTTTGCACCGCGGGTTTTTTGGTTTGTTGAATGTCGCGTTTTATGTAGCGTGATAAAACGCGTATCATGTTGCCGTCATAAGGGATGGTTGGTTGTTCAAAGGCCAAGGTCAGCAACGCGCGCCCCGTGTAATCGCCCACCCCTGGCAATTGTTTGATGCTTAACAAATCGGTGCGCCATCGGCCTTGCCAATCGACAGCTATTGTTTGCGCCGCGGCAAATAATTTGTGGGCGCGGCGATAATACCCCAACCCCGCCCAAGCATCCAATACTTTGTCTATGCCCGCCGCCGCCATGGCGTCGGGGGTGGGAAATTGTTTGATAAAAACAGGAAATCGTTTTGCGATGGTGGCGACCGTGGTTTGTTGCAACATGACCTCGCTCACCAATACCCACCATGGGTCTTGCGCCTGGCCCAGGCGACGCCATATCAATTTGTTATCTTGCCTTTGGTTGCGTTCGTTTTGATAAAACCACGCAAGCAAATTTTTTATAATTTTCTTATCCATTTCCTATTCACCCTGCCCCCGCCGTCATTATTTATTCATTGCTTGGGGGTTGCTTAACCCGCTAGCTAATCAGATGGGTAATCGTAAAAACCTTTTTTATTTTTCCTGCCTAGGCGACCATTCGCCACCATGGTCGACAACAAGGTGGCGGGTTGATAATGGGCCTGGCCCGTGGCGTCCGCCAGGGTTTGTAAAATCGATTGGCAAGTATCCAGCCCGATAAAATCCAACAAGGCCAACGGTCCCATTTTATAACCCGCCCCCAGCATCATGGCTTTGTCAATATCTTGCGCGGTTGCGATTTTTTGTTCCAACAATTTTACCGCCTCGTTCAAATAGGGTAATAACAAACGATTGAGAATAAAACCTGGCGTATCTTGCAATACCACCGCTTGTTTGCTCAATCTTTTTTCGATGATGTCTTTGATAAAGTCGCCATGGCCACCCGCGGTTTTTTCGGTGGTGATAATTTCCACCAAGGGCATCAAGGGTGCGGGATTCATAAAATGAATCCCCAAAAAATTTTCTGGCCGCGGACTGTATGATTGCAGTGCCGCGATAGACAGTGCCGAGGTGTTGCTTGCTAGAATGGTCGTAGCGTCAGGCGGTAGGATGGATTGTAATTGTTCATAAAGCGATTTTTTAACTTCCAAATTTTCAACGATGGCCTCAACCAACAAGCCACAATTTTTAACATCCTGCAAAGCTTGGCTAAAGGTAATATGTTGCAAGATTTTCGAAGCGGTCATGTCGGCGGGCAACAGATTCTTGCTTTGTAATTTTTCTAACGATGTTGTTATTTCTTTTTTGGCAAGGGTGAGGGCTTCTTCCCTGACATCTTGCAACACAACATCAAACCCGCCCGTGGCAAAAACCTGGGCAATGCCGCGCCCCATTTGCCCCGCCCCGATAACCCCGACCGATGATATGATGTTATTTTTCATGCTGTATATTTATCAGGCTTTCGATATTTTGTAAAACAAAAGGGTAGAGTTCATGTTCCAGTGCCAATATTTTTTCCGCCAAGGATTGCGCGGTGTCATGGGGCGAAACCTTGACGCTCCATTGCGCCAGCAAGGGCCCCGAATCCAATGTTTCATCAACCACATGCACCGAACAACCATGTTCGGTATCGCCATTGTCGATGGCGCGTTGGTGGGTGTTTAAACCGCGATATTTTGGCAACAAGGATGGATGGATATTGATGATACGATTTTTAAATTGCGCCACAAAATCCTTTGACAATATGCGCATAAAACCCGCCAACAAAATATAATAAATATTTTCTTGGGTTATCAATGCTTGCAATTTTTTTTCTGCCGCTTCTTTGCCGCCGCTGTAATCAAGCAAGGTGATGGGGATGCCATGGTCGCGGGCATGTTGCAACCCCACGGCTTCGGGGTTGTCGCTGGCCACCGCAATGATTTGATGGTGCGGGTTGTTTTTCAAATGTTGCGCCAGGGCAAGGAAATTACTACCCCGCCCCGACAGCAACACCATGATACGGGTTTTGTCGGGTGCTTGGTTGGGTGTTTTGTCGGGCATTTTATCTATCACGGGTGGGGGAATGTCGCGTGAAGACATGGGCCATCATCACCATTATTCTATCACCACCGCGGGGGATTCGGCGGTTTTTCTTGCCATGATGCTACCCAGGCTTATCACCTTCTCGCCACGCTTTTGTAATTTTTCTTTTACGCTGGCTTCTTTGTCGGGCTTAACAATCATGACCATACCTATGCCGCAATTGAAACTGCGGAACATATCGTTATCGCTTATTTTGCCCAATGATTGTATCCACGAAAACCTTTCGGGCATGACCCACGATGCTTTATCGATATGCGCCATCAAATTTTTATCAAACACCCGCGGTATATTTTCTAACAACCCGCCACCCGTAATATGGGCGGCCGCGCTTATATCCATCGCAACATCATCGAATATTTTTTTATAAATACGGGTGGGGGTCAGCAAGTCCATCCCCAAATTGTTGGCGGTGGTTTGATAGGGCGCGGAGGCGTTATCATCAATTTTATTTTCTTTTAACAAATGCCTTATTAAACTGAAGCCATTGCTATGAAACCCCGACGAGCAAAGCCCCAACAATTTATCACCCGCCGCGGGTTTGGTGCGGTTGTCATAATCGGCGCGTTCGACCGCACCCACCACAAAACCCGCCAGGTCCAATTTACCACCGTCATAGAATCCTGGCATCTCCGCCGTTTCGCCACCGACCAGGGGGCAGTCAGCCTCGACGCAGGCGGCGACGATGCTGGCCATCAATTTTTTTGAAATGGCGGGGTCCAATTTCCCCGTGGCATAGTAATCCAAAAAAGCCAAGGGCTTCGCCCCCAGCACCAAAATATCATTCACCGCCATGGCCACCAAATCGAAACCAATGCCGTCAAAATATTGGTGGCGCAATGCCAATTCCAATTTTGTGCCAACCCCATCGCAAGACAACATAAGCATGGGGTCGCGAAACCCTGTTTTCGCCATATCAATCACCGCGGCAAACCCACCGATGCCCGACCGTAAAAAAGGTTGGTGGGTTTTTTGCGCCATAACGGCGATATCATGCGCCATATCGTTCCCCGCGGTTATATCAACCCCTGCACGGCTGTAGGCATCGGGGGCAAGGGGGGGGCGGGCAGTCATGGTTATGTTACGAATGATTGTTAATACTTATGCTTGATTGATAAAATGATTCTTTTGAAAAGAAAATGGTTTTTTGTTAGACAATAATAAATTTTACTAGGTAAGGTTATAGCAAACGCCAACTTCTTTCTTAGGCTTTATCACAAAACGCTTCGGCAAACATCTTTTATATAAATTCTTTAGCAACATGGCAAAAAAAAATCTATCAACCACGCACCAATTATTGTTAGAGCTCCCCAAGAAGCCTGGTTGGCATCATTTGCCATTGGTGGTGTCGGCGGCTAATCAAAAAACAATTGCTGTCTTGCAACAGCCCCATCAATGGCAAGATGGTATTTTGGCATTGACGGGCGACCAAGGTTCGGGGAAAAGTTTTATGGCTTGGTATTTGTTTGCCAAGCAATCGCACCATGGCCTGTTGATAGAAAATAACAACATGGATTGGACCACCAACCGCGCCCTGACCCCACAGCATGTTATTATTTGGGATAATGTGGATGAAAACCTTGCCAATCTTTCGCAACTTGACGCCGAACAATTATGCCATTTTTTTAATCAAAGCAAAGAATCGCGGCCCAAACTCTTGTTGCTTACCCAACAACCGCTGCCGCAAATATTGCAATCGCAACGCGGTAAAATATTGCCCGATGTCATATCGCGCCTGTCGCTGGTTGCTAGCCTGCATTTGCTCGCTGACGAGGCGGGCCTACATGCCCAAGCCCTAGGGTTTTTTGCCGAACGGCAAATTGCTATCGATGACAAAACCGTGCAAAGCCTGTTGCGCCATGGGCCGCGCGACCATCGCGCCCTTTACCAACTTTTGTCAAAACTTGATGAATATTCACTGCAAACAAAAAAGCCCATTGGACCAAAAATGATTCAGCAATGGTTGCAAGCCGACGCCGAAAAAATGGCGACCGATTAAACAGCGGTTAGATTTGGCTCAACACATATTCGGCCGAGGAAACTTTATATTCGCCAGGCCCTTCAACAAATAAATGGCTGACCCTATGCCCGTCGAGCACCATGGCATAACGTTCGGAACGAAGCCCAAGCCCCGCCGCAACCAGGTCCAGCACCAAGCCCCATTTTGTTGTCAACTTGCAAGATCCATCGGCTATCATGGTGATTTTGCCCGCCGATTCTTGCGATTTTTCCCAAGCCTGCATGACGAAAATATCATTAACCGACAGGCATATAATTTTATCAACCCCCTTGTTGCGCAACGCCGCTTCATTTTTTACATAACTGGGCAGGTGTTTCACGGCGCATGTCGGGGTGAAGGCGCCAGGCACCGCAAACAAAACAGTGCGTTTGCCCAAAATATCGTGCAACGCGGTCAGGCCTTCCTTGCCCACCACCATGACATTGTCATTACCAATTTCATCGCCAACTTTTATCATGATATTTATTCCTTCATTTTTATTATATGATTATTTTTTACTTTTTCTTATTGGTTATTTCTAAGCCAATTGTTTTTTGATGCTAACAGGTTTATTATCAAAAAACAAAACAAAAGTAAGAAATGATGAAAGCCAAATACCTGTGGAAAAAACTATTGCTGCACCAAAAACCTTAACCATAACCCCCCTAGCCATTGGGCGGGGCGGCGTGGGGGTGAAAAAGGGGGAGGGGGATGGTATAACCCCGCTGGGCGATTTTAAAATAACCGAAGTATTATACCGTGCCGATAAAATAGCCAAACCATCCACCAACTTGCCCTGTCATGCCATCGACCAACAGGATATTTGGGTCGACGACCCATTGTCGCCCGCTTATAACCAAAAATTACGAACAGCCAATTATCAATTCTCTCACGAAAAATTATGGCGCGCCGATGATATTTACAACCTTATCGCGGTGCTGGATTACAACATGAACCCCGTTGTGCGCGGCAAGGGTAGTGCTATTTTTATTCATTTGGCGCGTAAAATAAACGATACCGATTTTGCCGCGACCGAGGGTTGCCTTGCCCTTGATAAGGATGATTTGTATAAATTGTTAAGGCAGGCCCATCGCGACAGCGTGGTTCGTATTGCGCGCGATGGTTTTTACCTCCTATCCTGATTATTCCCTTGCTATGGTAATATTACCGCATGCCCCTCGCTTAACCACTTGACAACAACCCTTTTTTACGCGATAGAAATAATTATGAAAGTTACATCATCACTCAAAACACTTCGCAATCGCGATAAAGATTGCCAATTGGTGAAACGCCGTGGGCGCATCTACATTATTAATAAAAAGAACCCACGCTACAAAGCCCGCCAAGGTTATTAAAACTGGGTCTTCATTCCGTTGTCATAACTGGGATTATTAAATCTAACTGTTAATTTATATTGTGCCTTACCAGGTGGGGCTTAGGCTATTCCTGGCGACTTTTTTCTCTTTAAAGTTTTATGGGCGGTTATGATATGACCATGGTGGGTATTATACCTATATTACAATTATACATGGGGTTTGGTTTGTAAAAAATTTCATGTTATAGCCAAACCATGAACCCAAATCTCGCTTCCCACCCGCTCAATATTTATTTACCCCAACCTATTGCCTGGCAAAAAACAACAGGCTTGGTGGTTATCACGGGGGGGTTGGGTTTTATTGGTTCCTGCCTTGCCAATTTTTTTATGCTGGCGGGGCAACCAATATTAATTGTGGATGACGCCACGCCCGAGAAATTATTAAACATCACCAGCCTGGAACCGCCATACTTGCTTTCGCAGGCCGCGATTAAACGCCCACCCACCACACCGCCGATTATTTCGCCCGATGAATTTTTAAACCTAAGGCGGGCGCATTACGAAGGGCAGAATATCGCGGCCATCATCCATTTGGGGGCGATAAGCGACACGCGTAGCAAAGATGAAGATAGGGTTTTCGAAAAAAATACCGATTTCAGCGAAGCCCTGTGGTATAAGGCAGCCGAATGGGGCGTGCCTTTTATCTATGCTTCCAGCGCCGCCACCTATGGCGATGGTTCGGCGGGGTTTAACGAACCAAAAATTTTGGACGATTTAAAAAAATTAAAACCCCTTAATTTATATGGGTTGTCAAAACAATTATTTGACCTGGTGGCGTTGCACAACAAAGAAAAAGAAAAAAAGCGGATCGTAGAAAGAAAACAAACCAGGGACAAATTTGTCCCGCCGTTTTTTGCTGGTTTAAAATTTTTTAATGTCTTTGGGCCAGGCGAATATCATAAGGGCAGCCAAGCATCGGTCATACCGCGATTTTATCAACAGGCCATTACTTCGCAAACCATAAGGCTTTTTAAATCCACCCCGCAAGCATTGGCGGAAGGAATCAACAATGGCGAACAGGCGCGTGATTTTGTTTGGGTGATGGACGCCGTGTGGGTTATTATTTCTTTGCTACAACTTTATCAAAGCAAAAAAACAAGTCGCTACCTTGATAAGGCTTTTTTAAGAAATTCATCGGGCATTTTTAATGTTGGCGCTGGCCATGCCTTAAGTTTTAATGAATTGGCATCCTTTATTATCAAACAACTTCCTGCATCGGCGGGTGATGCAACGATTAATTATATCGACACCCCGCTTGACCTGCAAAGCCATTATCAACATCATACTTGCGCTAGCATTAGCAACCTGCAACAATTGATAAATTTTGTGCCAACCGATATTGACAAGGCGGTTGGTTTTTATATCAACGATTTTCTTAAACCCGCGGTCGCCATCCATAAAAAAATATCCTAGATTTTATTTTTTTTATTTTCTCATGCCCTACATCCATCATCTACAACCCATTGCTTTTCATATCGGCAATTGGCCTGTGCATTGGTATGGTTTGGCTTACATGGTTGGGTTTTTATTTTGCCGTTATTGGATAGCGCGTTGTTATAACCTCGCCATGCCCGCAAAAAAAACGCTTGGCAATTTGCCGCACCCCACACCCCTTACTAGCAAAGATTGGGATGATTTTTTGCTTTATGGTATTTTGGCGACGCTGGTTGGCGGGCGGCTTGGTTTTATATTATTATACCATGCTGGTTATTTTTTAACCTTGCCCCCCGACCAATGGTGGCAATGGTTGGCGGTATGGCAAGGGGGCATGGCGTTTCATGGCGCGGCGTTGGGTTTGGTGTTTGCCGTCATTATATTTTGTCGGCGCAAAAAAATTAATCGCTGGTTCTTCGCTGATAGTTTTGTGCGGGCGGTGCCCTTGGCTTTGTTTTTTGGTCGGGTTGCCAATTTTATCAATGGCGAATTGGTTGGCCGCCCCATTGCAAGTGCATTTTGGCAACAGAAAATCGGGGTTGTTTTTCCCATGGTTGATGACCAAATTCGCCATGCCAGCCAATTGTATGAAGCATTGTTTGAAGGGTTGGTTTTATTTTTTTTGTTGCATGTTGTTGCCGAATATAAAAAGCGCGCGCCAAACAAACGGGCACAACAATACCTGCCCCATGGTGTGGTTTTTTGTTGCTTTCTATTTTTTTACGGCCTGTTCCGCTTTGGTGTTGAATTTTTCCGCACGCCGCAGGACGGCTTCATTGGCTTCGTAACCGCAGGGCAATTTTGGTGCGGCGCGATGATGCTAATCGGCGTGGGAATTTATTTTACCCGCGTCGGCAAAAAATTATAAAGCAAGCCCATGCTCTTGTAGAGTTCCTATAGCGATTTCTATCGCCTTTGGCTGGAATAACTTTCTTTTTCTTTCGTTCCAGTTATGGATATAATTTATAATTGATGAAGCGTCTTCTGTTTTTGTATCATTTATTGCCCAATGAACTGACGACAACAATTCCATTCCAAAAGAATCTTCAAACCCATTAATCAAGTTTTTAACTTTTTCAATGTTATCTTTTGTTGACCCTGCATCTTCTTTTTCTTTTAAGAATTCTAATGCCTTGTCGCTTGCGCCAGGTAATAAATCAATAAGATTATTTGGCTTATCGCCCTCTTCCAGGCCTGTAATAAAATGGTTGGATAATGCCCGTAAAACAAACCTTAAATTTTGCGCATAAGGACCAAATTGCTCTTTTTTGAAACGCAAATGCAAAGGCTCGCCAAATACTTGCATGAAATACATTAATTTTTGTATTTCTAACAATGAGATAGCCTCATCTAATAATCCTTTTAAATAGGAATCCATTAATAAAATTAAAGACGCCCTGCCTGGGGTAAGCTGGCCAGCCTTAACATCGTGCTGAGGTTTAAATTTATTATCTTCTAACAATTTATTTGGTTCATACAATATAACTTCAATATTGTTATGCAATTTTTTAAAAGATTGCTCTATTAATAATTTTACCTCTTGCCAATTTAATCCGCCCAAGCCACAACCCAATGGTGGTATAGCAATAGATTGAATCTTATATTCTTCAACCACGTTTATCAAATCTTGCAAGCCATCTTTAATATATTCTATTTTGCTATTACCCCGCCAATGAACTTTGGTTGGAAAATTAATAATATATTTGGGATTAAAAATATTTTTTGTTTCATAAACAAACATCTTGCCCGTTTGAACTAAACCATCTTTGCAGGCTTTCTCATATTGCTTAAAATTATCAGGATATTTTTCTTTAAACGCCAAAGCAACGCCGCGCCCCATAACGCCAACGCAGTTAACGCTGTTAACCAAGGCTTCGGCATTGGTATCATCTTGAATTTTTCCTTTTTGTAAAACTATCATATTTTTATCCTTCCTAAGAATACCAATCTCTCTTTATTTCTACAGGAATTCCTTTGCCCTGTAAAACTTTTTCAGCAATAATTTTTGTTTTTTCATCGTAGACGGCGATTAAATGTAAGAGTTCTAACGGAAAAAAATTTCTAAATAAAAATTCTGAATATTTTGCCAATCGATTATCATTATTATATTCTCTATCAAACTTTGGGGATTGAATGCCATCCCAATTTAATTTATCTAATTTATTTAATTCATCATAAAAAAGTGTTGTATTGGTCCTGGCGTTGCCATTAGTAAAAAACCACTTATTATCACTAGCCACTATACTACTTAGCTTTGCCACAAAATAAATGGCTTTATGTCGTAAAGATTTCTCTTTCCATTCATTTAATAAAGGGTGTTTGTTACAAAAATAAAATGGAACATAATCCCCCACGTTACCATGCTCACCAAGAATACCGTGAGGAATTGCTTTGCTTAACCGTGCGTCCTTAATTCCTTTATTCGTATACAAAACGGGCTTCTTATTCTCACCTCGTAATTTTGCATCTGATTTCAAGCCACCATCATTAACAATGCCAGCCAAATTATCAATATCTGTTAGGTGATAGATATTTATTGTCCCTATATCAATCATTTTGAATTATGCCAAACTTACAAATGTCGTGCAAATTCTTGGAACAATGTTTTGTTTTGTGGGTCGTCGATGACTATGTCGACTTCGGGGTGCCATTGTAGTGCCAGGAAGAATCCGTCATGGTTAATCGGCGAAAATGCCTCTATCACGCCATCATCCGCCACGGCTTCGACTCGCAAATTGCTCGCCAATTTATCAACCCCTTGGCCATGGGCGGAATTAACCAACCATTTTTTCTTGTTGGGGTCAATCTTGCTGTATATTTTTTCTAACCAACCGCCTGGTTGCACCGTTACGTCATGCACCGCGCGGAATCCATAATTATAACTTTTACCTTTTACATATTGATAACGGTGATCCATTTTGCCTGGCAATTCTTCGATATGTTGATGCAATGTCCCGCCCATCGCCACATTTAATTCCTGCGCCCCGCGGCAAATACAAAGCACGGGTATCTTCCGCTCCATCGCCATTTTTAACATGGGCAGGGTGGTGCTGTCGCGCCTCTTATCTTCAATATTATCTGGTCGCGGCTGTGGGCCGCCATAATTATTGGGGTGAACATTGCTGGGCGAACCCGTGAATATCAAACCATCCAATTTTTCAAGCAAGGGCAACATAGCCTCGCCCAACGGGGGAATAAGAATGGGCACCGCATTGATGTCGTCACGCTGGCAACAATCCATCACCCGTTGCGAATAACGAAATTTCTCGACCAGCAATTCAACACCATCTATCAAACCATAATCTTTGATAAAGCTGTTATCCATCATGTAATTGGTGGTTACACCAACCAGTTTTAATTTTTTTGCCATGTAGGTCCCACCCTTTTTTTATATTGATAAACAAATATATTTTTCATTAACATATTCACGCAATCCCTGCCAGCCACCTTCGCGCCCTAATCCCGATTCTTTTACCCCGCCAAATGGCGCCAGTTCGGTGGTTATCATGCCTGTGTTAACCCCAACCATGCCCGTTTCTATCCCCTCAGCAATGTTAAATATGCGCGATATGTCTTTGGCGTAAAAATAACTGGCCAGGCCATATTCGGTGTTGTTAGCCATGGCAAGGGCTTCTTCGTCCTTATCAAATTCAAATATCGCGGCGACGGGGCCAAAAATTTCGTTGGTGGCGATAAGCATATCGGGCGTCATGCCCGCCAACAATGTTGGTTCAAAATAAAAACCACCCAATTTATGACGCTTGCCGCCCAAAATAACTTTCGCGCCTTTGTCGGTCGCGTTTTTTACCAATTCTTCAACTTTTTCCACTGACTTTTCGTCAATCAACGGCCCCGTGGTCACGCCGTCTTCTGTCCCGTTGCCAACCACCATTTTTTCCATGGCGGATTTCAATTTTTCGGCAAATTGTTTGGCGACCTTTTTCTGCACGATGAAGCGGTTGGCGCAAACGCAAGTTTGCCCCGAATTACGAAATTTGGATGCCATGGCACCCACCACCGCCGCGTCCAAATCGGCGTCATCAAAAACCAAAAATGGCGCGTTGCCACCCAATTCCATCGACATTTTTTTCACCGTGCTGGCACATTGCGCCATCAACAATTTGCCGACCTCGGTCGAGCCAGTGAAAGAAAATTTCGCCACCCGCGGGTCGGTGGTTAAAATCTTACCAATTTCACGCGCAGTGGTGGATGTTACAACAGACAATAATCCCGCGGGGAGGCCTGCCTCCTCCGCCAATTTTGCCATGGCAAGGGCGGAAAAGGGTGTTTGTTCGGGCGGTTTAACAATTTGCGCGCAACCCGCGGCCAGGGCGGGGCCAGCCTTTCGCGATATCATCGAATGGGGGAAATTCCACGGGGTGATGGCGGCGGTAATACCCACGGGTTGCAACACCACCAACAATCTTTTGTCGGGCAAATGCCCTGGGATAACCTCGCCGTAGGCGCGTTTGGCTTCCTCGGCAAACCATTCGATATAACCCATGCCCGATGTTATTTCCGCCAATGATTCGGCGATGGGTTTGCCATTTTCCCAAGTAAGGATAAGGGCCAAATCGTCCTTATGTTTATCAATCAAGGCAACCCATTTTCTTAAAACGGCGCAACGTTCCTTGGCGGTTTTTTTCGCCCATGATTTTTGTGGCGCGACCGCCATGGCGATGGCGCGTTCGGCGTCGGCCCCATTGCAATCGGGCAGGGAGCCAATCACCGCCCCCGTGGCGGGGTTAAGGACTTCATATTTTTTGGGCGAATCATACCATTCCCCGCCAATGAAGGCGCGGGAGCACAATAAATCTTTGCGGGCTAATTGCTTTGCCATGTCTTTGGTTTTTATATATTTTATTTACGGGCGGTTTCTTTTTCACCCTTTATATTTTTTTCTAGCATAAAGAACAGCCTATAACAACACCCAGGTCGGTGGCTTAGGGCAAACTATTGTTTTTGGGTTTGTGCAGAAAGCCTTCTTTCCTCTCTGCCGTCATCCTTGAAAAATTTTATAAATATTTATATTTGTAAAATTTTATCGAGGAACCATTCCCTGGACGGCGCGGGTCGCTATCACGCTATTGCCGTGCTTTGTTTTTTTAAAGATAGCTAAATGTTTTTTTCTGAATCCACCGAGGCCAGGGAATGGGTTCCTGATAATTTTGCCAAGGCAAAATTTCAGGAATGACGGTATAGAGGTAAGTGAAGTTTTACGGCCATATTCGTGCGAATTTACTTCGCGCGAATGAGTAGTGCTAGTTGGGCGCATGAACAAATTGCGGAGCAATTTTTTCATCAATTTTTATAGACCCAGCATCAACCTAACATTCTGTAATGCCGCGCCCGAGGCACCCTTGCCCAAATTGTCGAAGGTTGCGTAAAGGGTGAGGCAATTGGTTTTTTCATCGCCAAACACTTGCAACAATATATCATCGCGGTTGGCAAATTCGTCGGGCGATATGTTCGCCCTATCGCTGTTTATGTTTACGGGCGTTGCCCCGCCATTATCCAACAAAATTTTTTCACAACCGCGGTATGATTCCGCCCAAATTTTTTCTATTGTTTTTTTATCCACGGCCTTAAGCACCCGCCCGTCAAGCGGCACCATAACCACCATGCCCCGGGCAAATTTGCCCACCACGGGTTGGAACATGGGTGGGTGGGGCAACAAACCATAATCGCCCATTTCCGCCAAATGTTTGTGGGTTTGCCCCAAACCATAAACATGACCATTCATGTTTTTGTCACGCGATTCATAATCGGCTATCATGGTTTTGCCGCCGCCCGAATAACCCGATATGCCAAACACCGTCATGGGGTAATCATCGGGGATAAGCCCCATGCGTTTCAACGGCGCGACCAGCAAAATAAAACCCGTGGGGTAGCATCCTGGGTTCGCCACGCGTTTTGCCTTCGCAATTAATTCGGATTGTTTGTCGTTATATTCGGGCAAACCATAAACCCAACCGCGCGCCACACGGTGGGCGGTGGAACAATCCAATATTTTTACCTGTTCGTTTTCAACCATCGCCACGGCTTCCCGCGCCGCGTCGTCGGGCAAACATAATATGGCAACATCGCAATCGTTCAAATTAACATAACGATGTTTCCTATCCTTCCGTATTTCATCGGGCAGGGTTATGACATCGCATGAATCATGCAGGGCCGCTAAGCGATCCCTTATATCCAGCCCCGTGGT
This sequence comes from Alphaproteobacteria bacterium, assembly GCA_965262775.1. Taxonomy (GTDB): domain Bacteria; phylum Pseudomonadota; class Alphaproteobacteria; order JASGCL01; family JASGCL01; genus JASGCL01. The sequence goes on from CBDHFT010000001.1 coordinate 304,906, forward strand.
GCCTTCTGCTCCGTCGATAAATATTCTTTTTTTAGTCATGCTATAAATTTATTTTTTCTACCTTACAACTTTGTTAGCCCGCACGCTACTGGCGCGCGCGCCAGCGGGATAAGCATGAACAAAATGGTTAAAAATTGTAACGAAATTTCCAATGTTGCTAAGTTGGGATTGGGCGAAAATGTCGCGCTGACCAGGGCGATTGACCAGGGCGGTGGTGGCAAATAAAACACTGCTGCCCGTTAGCAACAAGGCCTGCAAAATGGCCAAAAGCAATAAATTATAAATCATGGGTGGCAACTATTTTTGTTCGTCGCCAATCCCTTCGATTGATTCCGCGCCAAGCGCGATGTCTTCATCGCCCATGTCGGCGGGCTTCTCCACTTTTTTAATTTTGCTAACAACCTTGTCCAATTCGTCTTTACTGCATAATCCCAATTCAACGGGGTGCTTGGCGCTTAAATTGGCCATGTTCCAATGGGTGCGATTTTTAATGGCCTTGATGGTGTTCAAGGTTGTGCCTATCAAACGACCTATCTGACTGTCTGACAATTCGGGATAATTTTTTAACAACCACACCACGGCTTCGGGTTTATCGCCGCGTTTGGCAATGGGGGTATAGCGTGGGCCTTTCCTTTTTTCCATCAAATGGTCGTAACTTTCCACCTTGTTCAATTGCAATGACTGCTTATTGTCTTGCTCGCAACGTTCGATTTCTTGTTTGGTTAATTGACCATTGAGTAATGGGCTGGTGCCTTTTAATTGGCTATCGTCGGCATCGGCGAGCTTCTCCACCTCCAACAGGTGGAGGCTGCAAAAATCGGCTATTTGCTGAAATGTTAGACCAGTGTTATCAATCAACCACACGGCGGTTGCGCGCGGCATCAAGATGGGTGAATGAGCGATTTTCTTTTTAGCCATTGTTTTTTTAAAATTTGGGCGGGTAATTTATATTGCCTTATCATATCCCATGGTCATTGTAAAAAGAAAAATCTTGTCAAACCGTTAAAAAAGTCATACCTTGCAACCATACAATGGACGAAAAAAACAGCCCTTATCAAGACCTTACCAAGCCCCTTATCGCACCCCATGACTGAAAAAGACAAAAAGAACAGTATCACCATCATTGATAATCGCACTGGCAAAAAAATTGATTTGCCGATAGAACACGGCACCTTGGGCCCAGGGGTGATTGATTTAAACGGTATTAAGGGTGGCATTTATGAAAACCTTGGGCTTTTTACCCTTGATTCGGGCTACAGCCAAACCGCCGCTTGCCAAAGCGCCATAACATTTATCGATGGCGATAAAGGCGTGTTGTTGCACCGCGGTATTCGTATCGAAGAATTGGCCGAAAGGTCGGGTTTTTTAGAAACCGCCTATTTGTTAATCTATGGCAATTTACCAACCAAGAAGGAATATGAAAATTTCTGCTGGGAAATAAACCATCACAGCATGGTGCACGAACAATTGCTCAATTTTTATCGTGGCTTTCGGCGCGACGCCCACCCCATGGCAACATTGGTTGGTGTGGTGGGTGCCTTGTCAGCATTTTATCAGGAGGAAACCAACATCACCAACCCCCAAATTCGGGAGAAGGCGATGATACGCATCATTGCCAAAATGCCCACCCTGGTTGCGATGTCTTATAAATATTCTATTGGCCAACCATTCGTCTACCCGCGTAACAATTTAAATTACACCGAAAATTTTATCAACATGACCTTTTCGGTGCCTTGTGAAGAATATCGCGTTAACCCCGTCCTGTCCCGTGCGTTGCGCAAAATATTTATCTTGCATGCCGACCATGAACAAAATGCCTCGACATCGACCGTGCGCATGGCGGGCTCGTCTAAGGCTAATCCCTTTGCTTGCGTGTCGGCTGGCATTTCATGTCTTTGGGGCCCCAGCCACGGTGGTGCCAACGAAGCCGTGGTAAAAATGCTCAAAGAAATAGGCAACAAAAAAAATATCCCTGACTTCTTAGCCAAAATAAAAAGCAAAGATGGCGGCAAACGTTTGATGGGTTTTGGCCACCGTGTTTACAAAAATTATGACCCCCGTGCCGCGGTGTTAAAAAAATCTTGCCACGAGGTTTTGGCCGAATTAAAAATCAACGACCCATTGTTGGAATTGGCGCAAGAATTGGAACAAATTGCTTTGCAAGACGAATATTTTATCGAACGCAAACTTTTCCCCAATGTTGATTTTTATTCGGGCATTATTTTGCAGGCCATGGGTTTTCCGCTGGCAATGTTCACCGCGTTGTTTGCGTTGGCGCGCACCGCGGGGTGGGTGGCGCAATGGAATGAAATGATGGGCGAGGCATCATTAAAAATTGACCGCCCCCGCCAATTATATATTGGCGAAGTTGAACGCCCCTACGTGCCGATAGAAAAACGGTAGCAAAACCTTGGGTGCGGGCGTCTTTACACCGTCAACAATTATCATTCATCAAAATTGGTAGCCAATTTTTAAACCTGTTTCGATGGTGCTGCTTTTTGGGCGATGAAAATAAATGATGCCACCACCATAGAGGTGGTCATACACGCGCCCTGTTTTAACGCCAATATATTGCCCGCCAGCTGTTTGCGAATCATCTATCCATAAATAATTAAAAAATGGTGTGATGCTAAAATTATCAATTTTAATTTCAACATAACCCCGCGCGCCATAACCGCTGTTTTGTGGTTGCCTAAGGTTAATATTTGCATATTCATAACCACCACCCAGCGCAGCAGGAATAGCGGTGAATTCGCGTATATTCACACTGGCAATAGCATTGATAAATATATCATATTCCCCATGAAGTAGGATAGAGAAAAACCCTTCGCTATATTCAAATTGTGCCGCCAGGGGCAGGTAGAAATATTGATGTTGCCTAGAAAATTGCTTGTCGTCCATGGTGTTATTGCGCGTGTATTTATAACCCGCCCCCACCAAAAAATTAATACGATAGTGATTGGCAAAAAAGAATGTCGGCCCCACCAACGACCTGACCTCGGCTATCAAAGCCGTATCGGTGTGGGTGGTGGTGGAAGCGTTAATGTGCCCAGTATTGGATACGTAACGAATTTCCGACCCGCCATAAAGAGTAAAATCAAACGGCACAACGATAAAGCCAAAGGATCGCGGATAAAGGGTTATCTTCAAATTGGTAGATACCCCCTGTAAGAAACCTGTAAAGGTGGTGATGATATTCCTTGGATCAAATTGGCTGTAAAGAAAGGCCGTGAAGGCAGCAGCTATCGTAAAAGAAATTTTGACATTATCGGCGCCGACCTCTTCGCTTGCGTTGCCACAGTTGCAACCCGCGCCCGAAGTTGGCGTGCGCAGGGGCACACCACGCCGCGGGGGTAGCCCATGCACTTCGCGCTCTTCACGCTTCAAATCTTCATCGGTGTAGGTGCGGGCGGCGTGAGCCATCGGCGCGTTATGAAGCCCATGGCCAAGCATAACCACAAGCAACAATATTTTTACCAGCCTATAACAAAAATTTCTTTTTACAAGAAATGGTCGGAAAAATAATTTTTTTAGCTTAGAGTCTGACAACCCTCGCAACCATTTGCTCCCCACTTGGCGTAGCAAAATCATTCATTCTTTTTGCTTTCTTGTCCCGCTCTTTTTCGTCCCACCATTTTATAACGGATTTTTGTAAAATAAGTACAAATACATAGCAAGCTGTATTCTGTTTTTGGTTATTGCTTTGGTATTTGTTTTTGAGCGCTCCTTAGAATTGGTAGCCAATTTTTATACCCGCTTCGATAGTTGAACTGTCGGTGCGAAGAAAATTAACAAACCCGTATGATCGGCCCGTTTTAGCACCAATATATTCCCCCTGGTTGAGCTCGGCGGTGCTAACCCATAAATAATTAAAAAATGGCGTAACACTAAAATTATCGATTTTAAGTTCGATATAACCGCGCGCGCCATAACCGCCAGGTTGCCCGCCCCTGAAGTTAATATAGGCATATTCATATTGCCCACCCGAATTGGGTATGGGCACAAAATCGCGCAGGTTGCCGCTGTTGATAGCATTGATAAATATATCATATTCGCCATGTAATAGGATTGAGAAGATGCCTTCGCTATATTCAAATTCTGCCGCCAGGGGCAGGTAGAAATATTGCCGTCGCCTGTAATACTGACGGTCGTCCATGGTGTTATTGCGCGTATATTTATAACCCGCCCCCACCAAAAAATTGATACGATAATGATTGGCAAAAAACACCGTGGGCCCCAACAACGACCTTACCTCAACTATCAAAGCGCTGTCGGTATGGGCGGTGGTCGAAGGGTTGACATGGCCAACATTGGATTCATAACGAAGTTCCGCCCCGCCATAAAGTGCAAAATCAAACGGCACCACGATAAACCCAAAATAGCGCGGATAAAAAGTAAGCTTGAGGTGGGTGACAAATCCCTGCAATAATCCGCTATAAGAGGTAATGATATTGTTGGGCGCGACCTGGCTGTAAATATAGGCAGCAAAGGCCCCAGCAATGGTAAAAGAAATTTTAATATTATCGGCGCCAACATCTTGGCTTCGGTTGCCGCAGTTGCAACCTATCCCCGCGGTTGTTATTGAGCGCAAAGGTGCGGCGCGGCGCGGGCGTAATCCTTGGGCTTCGCGCTCTTCACGCTTCAAATCTTCATCGGTGTAGGTGCGGGCGGCATGGGCCATCGGCGCGCTATCAAGTCCCTGGTCAAGCATCGCCACAAGCAACAATATTTTTACCAACCTATAACAAAAATTTCTTTTTACAATAACTTGTCGGTAAAATAATTTTTTTAGCTTAGAGCCAGTTAAAACTGGCAACTCCCTGTCCGCCGCTTGGCGCGGCAAAATCATCCATCCCTTTTGCTTTCTTGTCCCGCTATTCCTTAATTAATTATTTTTAAAATAAGCATCCACACATAGCAAGCTGTATTATATTTTTAGTTATTTCTTTGGTATTTATTTTTTGAGTTGGTTATTAAAATTGGTAGCCAATTTTAATACCCGTTTCGATGGTGCTGTTTTTAGGGCGATGAAAATAAGCTGTTCCAGGCGGATACACATACCCCGTTTGCACACCAACATATTGTCCCCCCGATGGTTGCGAACTATCTATCCATAAATAATTAAAAAATGGTGTGATGCTAAAATTATCAATTTTTATTTCAACATAGCCCCGCGCGCCGTAACCGCTGGTTTGTGGTATCCTAAAGTTAGCTTTTACATATTCGTATCCCACGCCCCGCCCCGCAGGGATAGCGGTAAGCTCGCGTATATTCACGCTGGCAATAGCATTGACAAATATATCATATTCCCCATGAAACAGGATGGAGAAGATGTCCTCGCTATATTCAAATTGTGCCGCCAGGGGCAGGTAGAAATATTGATGTTGCCTAGAAAATTGCTTGTCATCCATGGTGTTATTGCGCGTGTATTTATAACCCGCCCCCACCAAAAAATTAATACGATAGTGATTGGCAAAAAAGAATGTCGGCCCCACCAACGACCTGACCTCGGCTATCAAAGCCGTATCGGCGTGGGTGGTGGTGGATGCGTTGATGTGCCCAAGATTGGATTCGTAACGAATGTCCGACCCGCCATAAAGAGCAAAATCAAACGGCACCACGATAAAGCCAAAGGATCGCGGGTAAAGGGTTATCTTCAAATTGGTGGCAAAACCCTGCAAGAATCCTGTAAAACTGGTAATGACAGTAAATACATCAACCTGGCTATAAATATAGGCCGTAAAGGCGGCAGCTATCGTAAAAGAAATGTTGATATTGCCGCCGATGGGCTCTTCATTTGCCTTGCCACAATTACAAGGTTCGCCCAAGGGTGTCGTCGAGCGCAAAGGCACGCCACGCCGCGGGGGCAGCCCATGCACTTCGCGCTCCTCCCGCTTCAAATCTTCATCGGTGTAGGTGCGGGCGGCGTGAGCCATCGGCGCGTTATGAAGCCCATGGCCCAGCATCACCACAAGCAACAATATTTTTATCAACCTATAATAAAAATTTCCTTTGAAAAGAAATGGTCGGAAAAATAATTTTCTTAACTTATAACCAATCAACCCTGGCAACCATTTGCGCGGCACTTCGCGTGGCAAAATCATTCATTCTTTTTGCTTTCTTGTCCCGCTCTTTTTTCGTCCCACCATTTTATAACGAATGATTTTTAAAATAACTGCAAATACATAGCAAGCTGTATTCGGTTTTTGGTTATTGCTTTGGTATTTGTTTTCATTTTTTTCATGGGCCAAAATAAAAAAAACTTGTAGCATGCCCACAACCGCGGTTATTAATACCCCGCCATGTTGCTTGCTTGATTAACCAAATAAAAAGGCTTGCAAGCGATGCAAAGCCGCGGGGGTCATGCCCTGTATCTGATTGGCGGCCGAAAGGTTTTTGGGGCGCGCGGCGGATAATTTTTCTACCGCCTCGGCCGAGAGGCCAGCTATTTTTTTATAATCAATATTATCGGGTATGGTAACATGTTGGTCGCGTTCAAAAATTTTTATTTCTTGCGCATAACGCGGTTGATAACCGCTGTATAACGATTCCGCCATCAGGCTAAAAATGATTCTGCGGTCGGCTTCTGCCAATCCATCATACACCTTACATAATATTTGCCAAACACCGCCGCGCCAGGTTGGGCGTGGCGACGGCGCGGTAAGTTCTGCCTCGCCAAGGCTTGCGATATTTTCTACAATATTTTCTTTAGGATTTTCTTTGGGTGGTTCTCCTTGGTTATTATTTTGTCCCTGCTCATGGTAAACCATCGCCAACATATCTAACCCCGAACGTCTTTTACCGTCTTGGTTCAAAACAATACCATGTTGCCCCCATTGTTGCGGGGTTTTGGCTTGGGTTTGCAATTGGGTGCGCCAACCATCCATCTGGGCCATCTTTTTTTCAAATATCGCCTTTTGATTTTCATCCACCAAGCCAAGTTTTATCCCCCACGGGGTCAGGCGTGCATCGGCATTGTCGGGGCGTAAAAATAATCGGTGTTCGGCGCGGGCGGTAAACATGCGATAGGGTTCTGACGCACCCAACCTTGTCAAATCATCCACCATCACCCCCATGTAACTTGTGGTGCGGGGGAAAATAACCGCGGGTTCGGCCAACACATGTTGCACCGCGTTGATGCCCGCTATCAAGCCTTGCGCCGCGGCCTCTTCATAACCCGTTGTGCCATTAATTTGCCCCGCCAAAAATAACCCGCTGGCATTTTTTACCGCCAGGGCAGGGGTTATTTGCCGCGGGTCAATAAAATCATATTCGATGGTATAGCCCGCCCGTAAAATTGTTGCCCTTTCCAAACCTTTCATGCTGTTAATATATTCTTCCTGCACCGCCAGGGGTAAACTGGTCGAAAGCCCATTGGGATAAATGGTATCATCGTCATAACCCTCGGGTTCCAAAAAAACTTGGTGAGATGTTTTATCGGCAAACCGCGTTACCTTATCCTCTATCGACGGGCAATAACGCGGCCCCTTGGAATCCAACACCCCGCCATACATGGCGGAGACATGCAAATTTTTACGAATAATATCGTGGGTATGTTGGTTGGTGTGGCTGATGGCGCAACTAATTTGGCGTTGCGTTATTGTATCATGAATGAAAGAAAATGGTTCGGGGTGGGTATCACCCAATTGTTGGGGTAAGGAATCCCAATCGATGGTTTTTTTCGACAGGCGCGGCGGCGTGCCCGTTTTTAATCGCCCCAGGCTTAACCCCAGCTGTTCCAAACTTTTTGATAAACTATTTTCAGCGGCTTCGCCCCACCGCCCCGCCGAATATTGGTTATCAACGCCAATATGTATTTTACCGCGTAAAAATGTGCCCGTTGTTAAAACCACCGCATCGCAATCAATAACCGTTTCGTTATCATTGCTCGGCGGATCCGCCACCGCCACACCCACCACGCGTGATTGCTTATCAAACAGAATTTGTTTTACTTGGCCTTGCTTAATCACCAACCCCGTGGTGGCGCGTAATAACTCTTGCACGGCTTGTTTATAAATTTTGCGGTCGGCCTGCGCCCGCGGGCCAAACACCGCGGGGCCACGGCTTTGGTTCAATAGCCTAAATTGAATCCCTGCCTTATCTATCGCCCGCCCCATGATGCCGCCCAGGGCGTCTATTTCCTTCACCAAATGTCCCTTGCCCAAACCGCCAATCGCGGGATTACAAGACATTTCGCCAATTGTCGCTACATCGCCCGTCAGCAATGTCACCGCAAGCGATGGATGATGTTGGGCAAGGCGCGCCGCGGCGGCCGCCGCTTCGGTGCCCGCATGGCCACCGCCGATGATAATTATCTTTTTTATGCCGTCTTTTGTCATGTTGTTATCTATTTGCTTCACTTTATGTCGCCAGGTTGTATTTTGGCGTTGATTTAACCTCATTATTAATTTTTTGGCAGGGTTTTTCTTATTTACCGCCTATTCTTACCCCTACCATATCGCATTACAAAGGGCAAAATTCTAAAATAGGCCATAAAACCACCCATTTGCCAAAAAACCAGCAACCAGCGGATGAGAGAAAATATTAAAAAAAATAATATTTATTGAAAATAATTGTTGCAATGTTCGCTAGAATGGATAAAATAAGGAGGCAAAAAACAAGTTATTTAGTAGAAAATAAAATATATATAGAAAACAGCCAATCTTTACCCCCCGCTTTACCCACAAGACAAGAAACCACTTAATCATCCTATAACGCCTATAGATAGTTATATATAAAATATCAATTCAAGCAGGATTTTTTATCGTTCATCAATATCATTTTTAAGGACAACAGAATTTAAAGGACAATAAATTATGGAATCGCGAAAAACATCGAAATTAGGGCAACGGGTTGCACTACGCTCTCGAAAAACAGATGTCGGCTATAAAGGGCGTGCCAAGAACGGCATGATGAGGGATGCTACCTCTCACGGTTCTGACCATGGCGCGCGCCGTGACACGACGCATCCTACGGGCAAGCAACCCTCGCCCTATGGCATTTTACGCATGTTTGATTTTGACAACCTGCCTTGGCGCGGGGTGGGGCTTATATCGCCAGCCCTTATCTATGCTTTGTTATTTGCCATTGTTCCCTTAATCAGCCTGATGACCATAAGCCTGTGGCAGCAGGAAGGGGTTAGTGGTTATAACAAAGTGTGGGATTTTACCAATTACATCAAGGTTTGGAATGATAATCTTTTTCCTTATTTGATATTCCGCACCATCATGATTGCCGCGTTGGTGACGCTGGCCACCGTGTTGATTTCCTTTCCTGCTGCTTACTATATTTCTTTTTATGGCGGCGAACATAAAAACACCTGGCTGTTTCTTATCACTTTGCCATTTTGGAGCAGTTATCTGTTGCGCGTGTTTTCTTGGAAAATAGTTTTGGGCTATGGCGGGGTGTTGGATTCGGCGTGGATACGCCTGCTTGGTGTTTTTTTGCCCGACCAATCGCTTGATAATTATCACTTAACTTTCTTGCTTTATAACATCAATTCGGTGGTTATCACCCTGGCCCATGCCTATGCCCCCTTCGCCATCTTACCCATATTTATTTCATTAGAAAAAATCGACCGCAGTTTGTTGGAGGCGGCCAATGATTTGGGCGATAAAGCCTGGCTTAGCTTCTTCCGCGTTACCTTGCCCTTATGTTTTACGGGCATTATCGGCGCGTCGGTTATTGTTTTTATCCCCACCATGGGCGATTATGTGACGCCAAAAATGGTTGGCGGGTCGGAAGGGATTATGATATCGAACCAAATAGAATGTATGTTTAAAACCTGCGCCGATTGGCCCATGGGCTCAACCCTATCCATCATCACCATGGGTTTGGGCGTCATTTCCTTGGCGGCATTTATTTTCTTAGCACGCTTTACATTCAAAAGAATTAAATAGGAGATAACATGTCGATATTAAATAAAATCAGAAGGAAAAAATCCACTGCCGTTCCCAACAGCGGTAAGCGCGACAACAGGGCTTTGCGTAATTATGCCATCGGCTACATGATATTCCTCTACGCGCCCATGATATTCATTCCGCTTTTTTCCTTTAACACGGGGGCGGTGGTGGCCTTTCCTATCGAAGGATTTGGTTTGAAATGGTATGCCGAGCTTTTTAACACGCCCGAGGTTGGCCGCGCGCTATTAAATAGTTTGAAGGTCGCTATTCCTGGCAGTATTATCAGCACGGTTGTCGCTATTTTGGCTTGCCGCGCCCTGACCCGTTATAAATTACCATTTAAAAATGGTTTAACCGCCCCTATCATGCTGCCATTGTTCCTGCCTGATATCATGATGGGGCTTTCCATATTGCAAGTGGTCAATCAATTTAGGAATTCCATTGCCCCCCATTTACCCGAATCGATGCAGGGTGTGTTTGCCGATTATTTTCCATCACTGCTCACCGTGGCCTTGGGGCATGTTTTGATTTTGTTGCCCTTTGCCATGACGGTTTTGCTCTCGGCTTTTGAAGGGCTTGACCGCAGTCTGGAAGAAGCCTCGGCCGACCTTGGCGAAAGCGAATGGCAAACCTTCCGCCGTGTTATTTTGCCCTTGGTGATGCCTGGCATTCTTTCCAGTTTGATATTATGTTTCATCGTTTCGTTCGATGAATTTATCATTGCCTTCTTTGCTTCGGGCACCGAAAATACCTTGCCCTTATATTTATGGAGTCAATTACGCTTTATTCAAAAATTACCCCACATCTTAGCATTGGGTAGCCTTATTCTTATGACTTCGGTCATATTAATCTCCATGGTGGAGTTTATTAAGAATCAATCCTTGAAAAAAACCGGCATGAAAGGGGGCGGAGGGATATGGTAAGTAAAAAAAATATTCTTGATATACGTGGGGTGGGCAAAAATTTTGGCTCGACCCAGGTATTGAAAAAAATTGACCTGCAGATGAAGGAGGGGGAATTCTTCTCTCTGCTTGGGCCTTCGGGTTGCGGCAAAACAACTTTGTTGCGTATCATTTCTGGCTTTGAACAACAATCATTCGGCGAACTATTCATTGACGGGCAAAACATGGTCAATGTTACCCCTGACCGTCGCCCGACCAAAATGGTTTTTCAATCCTACGCCATATTCCCGCACCTGTCGGTATTAGACAATGTGGGTTATGGTTTGCGCCGCGAAAGTGCCGCCAACCGCAAAAACAAATCCATGACCGCCCTGCAACAGGTTGCTTTGGATCATTTGGCGGACCGCATGCCTCACCAATTATCGGGCGGGCAACGCCAACGTGTTGCCTTGGCGCGTGCCATTGTTATGCAGCCCAAGGTTATGTTGCTGGATGAGCCATTGTCGGCGTTGGATAAAAAATTGCGCGACCAAATGCGTGACGAATTGCGCAAATTGCAACGGAAACTCGGCATTACTTTCGTGCTGGTCACCCACGACCAGGAAGAAGCCTTAACCCTGTCCGACAGGATAGGCGTGATGTTCGGCGGCGAATTAACCCAGGTCGATACCCCCAGCGGTATTTATCAACGGCCCAAAAATAAAACGGTTGCTGATTTTATCGGTGGCATGAATTTTGTTGATGTCGCAGTTGAAAAAGCCACCGACAAAGAATTGCAAGTCATGATAAACGGCTTTGGTAAAACATCGGTTATGAAACCCGCCAACTATAAGGATGAAAAAACCTTGCAGGCGGGTATTCGCCCCGAGCAATTAAGTATCTTAAACAATACTGGCCTTAGTGCAGAAATGAAAACCAATGGCAAGATAGTCGATGTCGTTTATTACGGCGAGTTGACTTATTACTCTGTCCTCCTCCCCAATGTAAAAAAACCATTCGAATTGTCGATGCGTAATATCATCGGCCGAAGGGTGTTTGATGTTGGCGAAACGGTGGATATTGGCTGGTCGCCCCAAGCCTTCGTGGTTTGGGCTTAAATTCCTTGCTTAGGGGTTTTGGTTTGTTGCGCGGTTGTTAATACTTAGGGGCTTTGTCGCCTTGTCGGCCCAGCCTGTTGCCCATTAATGCCCCCACGCGCCCTTTTAACGGCTTTATAAGCCAATTGCTTTGCGGCACCGTTGGTGGTATTTTAGGTTGGGGCGGGGTTGTTGTGCTACGGGGGCGATATTGTGCCGTCTAGCCTTATCAACCCACCCTTACAAGAGTTGATAAAATCCATGTTACGCCGCAAAACCAAAACAACCAATATATTTAATACCCAAGGTGGGTTGGGCCAACGTAAAATACCGCGCGGCAATATTGAGCCAGGCTTCCAAGGGCTTGTTCCCCGTTATTTTTCCAATGGGCGACCGCGCATATTGCACAATGCCGTCCCGCCCTACCGATATTTATATAACAAACCATCGATGCAACGCGTTGGCAAATGGTTGGCCGACCAAAATAATTTTTTTAAAAGGGTGGTATGGTGGCGCGAAGTCGTGATGTCGGGGTTTTGGTTTTTCAGCGGGGTGGTTGCCACCATCATCATGTTGTTGGGGCTTTGGTGGTTTTTCACCTTGCCCGTTTTCAAAGATAAAAAGCCAGCGCAGGTTATAACCATCGTTAGCCAAAAATTAAAAACAGAATCGGCCAGGGTAATAAGGAAAACCAATCGTGCAATTCGCACCCATACGCCAGGGGTTATAAATGGCATCATCCGCTAGCAAGCGACGCTAACCCTGTTGCCGCAAACAAGCGGGCAAGAAAAACAAAAAGCGCAAAGGCTTACTTTTTATTCTTTTTGCTTTTCAATTGATTTTCTAACCAATAATCGACCGATATTTTCCCTGCCCCCGCGATGGCAAGCCAAGTAAAGACCGCGAAGTAGGTGGCTTCCTCAAACCCAAGCAAGTCGGCCAAACCCTGAACATCGGCTAGCTTAGCCGAAATGATAGCGACCACCATAACAACCGCCAAACCGCCGCCGCTGATACGGGTCAAAAACCCAAGCAACAAGAACAAACCGCCAAAGAATTCCCAACCCGAAGCAAGGGGCGTAAGGATGTGGGGGAAGGGGATGCCCCATTCCGCAAAATAGCCAGTGATGGTTTCAAGGTTATTTAACTTTGCCCAACCCGTGGTCATAAAAGTATAGCCAACCACAACACGCGCCAGCAACGGGCCAGCCCATAAAAAATTGTTGGCAATATTTTGTGGCAACGCAATAAGTGTATTAAATAGACAATTGATGATTTTCATGATTAGACTCCTTTTTGTTCGATGGTAGAAATAATGTGATAACGCATCCAGCGGCCAAACCATTGCGAAATTTTTTCAGCAACGGTATCGGCCAAACCTTCCAACGCGTCCTGCACGCTCACCTTGGCACATAACTTTGTTAGCAAAGCGTACTCATCTTTTTCCAAATCCGCACGCCACATGGTATCATCGTGGCGCAGCAAAAGCAACCAACTTGCTTGCGGTTGTGGGGTGGGCGGTTCTTTGCCCTCCATCACTTCGCGGTAATATTGATTAATGGGGTAGGTAAATGCCATCAACTGCAACGCTTTCCGCAGGTGCAATGTCGCCGCCATGAATTCATCCGCGGTCAGGGCTGCTATATCTTCCAAACTTAAAGCGGGCGTTTCTTCGGCGTCGGCCAATTGGGTGATAGTAGTTTCCAGTTGGCATAATTCCAACGCCATCTTATCATCGGGGCATTCGCGCGCAATAAATGCGGGAAAGGCCGTGGCATAACGCCCAACATTAAAATGTTGAGAAGGCGTGGCGTCAATAAATTTCCACAACAATGCTTCAAATTTTTCCGCCCCCAGGTAATGGATCAAAACGGGATAATCCTCGGCCACAATACCATATAAACGATAACGATAGGCCTTGATATAAACATCAAGCTGGTCCTTGGGGGAGAATTTTTCTTTATCCTTTATCCATGTATCAGGATTTTTGGCAAACCCCAACAATATCGCCTGCTGCATGCGTTCTTGTTCGTCGGCAATGGCGGTGATGATATTGGGCAAGTACGTGGTGCGTGGCGCCGCCAAATCGGGCAAGGTGCCATAATCATCGGCGTTGCTTGCCGCCACGCGAGCCTTTTCCAATTCATTGTATAAAACATCGAAGGTTGGGATCTTGTCATCCCATTCTATCATCGTGTTGGGAACGCGTTGTGCCTTGTTGATGGTGTATTTATAAAGTGCCCAAACTTCGTCCACGACATGGTTGTCATGGGTATCGACAATGTGGGTGCCCTGGTTATCATGCCCCGCCAAATGAATTTGCACCACCCTGTCAAGCGGCATGGCGTCGATATAACCCTTCGCGTCAAGGCGGTGGTTAAAACAACTGACGTAAATATTATTGACATCCAACAACAAATGGCAATCGGCTTCTTGCGCCATGCGGGTGATAAATTCAGCCTCGGGTATCGAGGAGCTTTTAAATTCAAGGTAGGTCGAAGGATTTTCCAAGGCAATGCGCCGCCCCAAAAAATCTTGGACATCGCGAATGCGTTGGATAATATGTTTTAAGGCTTCCTCGGTATAGGGAACAGGCAACAGGTCATGAACATTGCGATGCGCCACGCCCGTCCAGCACAGGTGGTCAGACACCCATGCGGGTTGCACCCAATCCATCAAGGATTTTAATTTGTTCAAATATTCAGAATTAAGCGGGTCAACCGTGCCAATCGATAATGAAACCCCGTGCATGACGATAGGATAAAGTTCGCGCACCCGTGCCAAATTACGTTTGGGGCGGCCATCGGTATCCATAAAATTTTCAGAAATAATCTCAAACCAATCTACCTTTGGTCTATGCTCAAAAATATGGGGATAATGCTGGGGGCGCAGGCCCAGACCAAAACCAATTTGGGGAAGTTCTTTAGCAAGCATAGCGTTTTTTTCCAACATGATATTTTATAAAGAAACTAACAGGGTGAAGACAAAAAAACTTAGCTTCACCCTGTTACAAAATCGTTACCGATTTTTTTTATAGCTTAGCCAGCCGATTTACCATCGGTGCGGCAGCTGCCTTTGCCTTTGCAAGAATTTTTGCCATCGGCGCCATTCCCTTTGCAGGAATTAAGACCTTTGCAGGCATGTTTTTCTTTTTCGGCCATTTGCTGTTGTTGCATTTGGTCCGCCGATTGCCCGACCGATGTCGCATTGTTTGTTTTGACAGTGGCGTTAGCAACACCAGCGGTCATAACGCCAGCACTAAGCAAGCCGACGAGGGCTGCCGAAGCAAGTTTATTTGTTTGTTTTGTCATAATATATATCTCCTTATATTGTTGACGGATAATTTAATATTAGCAATTTTTTTAAAAACTACTAATAATGTTTATTGAATAGTAAGGCAAACCATTTATGATGTCAAATATCGCTTGAATTGTTGTCTTGCTTATCACGAGAAAGTCTTTAACTGTTGGTTTCACAAAAAAATTTTAATTATTCATTTGTGTTTTATATTGTAATCGATAAAAAATATCATCCATCGCGCAAAAAATAACATGGCAACAAAAAATGTAAATCTTAGCGGTATTATACCGATAATAAAGGGGTTGGGTTTTTACCATGCGGCGACTTCGCCCATTGATATTCCATCGCCTATCATCGAACGATACGACGAATTTGTTGCCAAGAATTATCATGGCACCATGGGTTGGTTGGCAAAAAATCGTGAAGCCCGCCGCGACCCACGTGAAATTTTTTCTCAAGCAACCTCGATATTAATTTTAACCCATCCTTACCCATTTGTTAACGAAGCAACGGGGGAGAATCCAAACGCGGCCGCACACCACGCCGCGCCGCAAAATAATATAGGCGGCGTGGTGGCGCGTTATGCACGCGGCGCCGATTACCATGTTGTGATAAAAGAAAAATTAAAAACCCTGCAAACATGGTTGGCAAGCCATAATATTGAATCGCGGGTTATTGCCGATTCGGCACCATTTTTTGAAAAACCCATGGCGGCGCGGGCGGGGATTGGGTGGCAAGGCAAACATACCAATTTGTTAAATCGCGAACTGGGCAATTGGTTTTTCTTGGCGGAGGTTTTATTATCCGCCCAGGTGATTGACGACACCGAATCTTCGCCATCCAAAACCATCGGTTCTTGCGGTTCGTGCCATGCCTGTTTGGATTCTTGCCCGACCCAGGCCTTTCCCGCGCCATACCAACTTGATGCGCGAAAATGTATTTCTTACCTGACTATCGAACATCGCGGGTTGATTGATAAAAAATTTCGGCGCGCCATGGGCAACATGTTGTTTGGTTGCGATATATGTTTGGCGGTTTGTCCGTTTAATAAATTTGCTGAAACCGCGAAGGATTTGAAGCAAGACGAAACATTGCGCGGCGCGGGGCAATTATCGATCCATGATATTTTAACCATGACCGCCGAAGAATTTGCGAATCGGTTTTCCCATTCGCCGATAAAGCGATTGGGTTTGGCGCGGTTGCAACGCAATGGCTTAATTGTTTTGGCCAATTATTTTTATGAACATTTTGACGAAAATAATGACACGGCGATTCAAGAATTCTTACCCGTGGTTTTATCATTGTTGACGCATGACGACATGGCGGTGCGTGGGTCGGCCATATGGTGTTTGCGCGCCATCAGCCCCAATATTTTTATGACGGAAAAAGAAAAATTCTTACCGCAAGAAAAAAACCAAGCGGTGATAGAGGAGTGGCGCGAAACGTAATTATTTCTACGCCCGCAACACCAACAATTGGTCCACCGCTATGGCGTTATGTTCTGAAACCAGCAATGGGTTAATATCCAGCGTCAACAATTTATCTTGGTGCTGCACCGCAAAATTATTAATGGCCATGGCGGCCGCCACCACTTTTTCTATCGCCAAGGGTTTTTGACCACGGAACCCCGCCAACAAGGGATAAATTTTACATTGGCGAAGGGCGTTTTCAATTTCATCTTGCGTGGTGGGCAGGGGGATTAAAATCATATCGCTACGCAATTCGGTTAAAATACCGCCTTCGCCTATCATCAAACTTAACCCCATCACCGCGTCGCGATTCACCCCCAACAACAATTCCAATTTTTTGTCGACCATCATTTCCTCTATCGTGATGCTTTGCGCCATGGCAAATAATTCTTCGGCATGGCGCGCAATGGTTGCGTCGTCTTGCAAATTTAACCGCACGGCGTTGGCTTCGGTTTTATGGGCAATGCCTTCGGCCTTTAACACCACGGGTTTGGCAAATGTTTTGATAGCCGCGGCAAATTGTTTTTTATCCACCGTTTGGCTTTTGGGAAATTGCAAACCAGCGTCCGACAACAATTGTCGTGCTTCTTGGGTGTCGACCATTTTTTCCTGCCCGTCATGACTGCCCATCCCTACAGGTTGATAATATTGTGGTTGCATATTCAACAACGGCAACAATTGCAAACAAGTTTTAATCCCCGCCATGGGGGCGATGCCCTGGGCTAATAATTTGTGGCAAATTTCTTCGCTGGGCAGGGTTTCAACCAAGCTTGATAACAAAATACCGCGCCGCCCATGTTCGTGGCACGCCGCAATAAATACTTCGTATGTTTCATGCCAACCCCATGGATTCATGTCGCCACGGTTGGGAATGTCCAATATCAAAATACCATAATCAAGTTTCGCCGCCCCTGGGGTTTTGTCGGGGGCAAGGGCGAGGCTGAAATTTTTATGAAGCGATTCTTTGTTGCCCCAAATATAGGTTTGATAATCAAACGGGTTGTTGATAAAAACCAACCCACCGTGCAATTCATCCAATGCGGGTTTGCTGGCCGCGGGAATGGGTGGGAAAATAATTTCATGACGGGGCAGGGTTTTATTAACCGCCTCGGTCAGGTCGGCCATCAAGGTAGCCTCCCCCCCCGAGCAAGAAAAAGACATGATGCCGACGGGGGTTTTGCGGGGGCGCGGGTTGGTGGCAATATTTGCTGGTTGCGGGGAATTTTTTTGCTTGGCAAAGGCCATTTGCAATTTCAACATTTCTAAAAAATCGGGCACGTCAAACAATTGTGGCACGCCAATTTTTTGCAAGAATGCTTGCGCCGCGCCACCACCACCCGCCAAGGACGCGGTGTGCGACATGGTTAGTTCCGCCCCCTTTGACGATAAACCCGTTTTCAAAACGGCGATTGATTTGCCACGTTCGTGGCAATAACGCACCGCGTCAATAAAATCGGCGACATTGCCAAAACCTTCGATATGCAAACCAATGGCGGCAACATTTTTATCGTCGGCCATGACGCGCATGACATCGGCAATGGTTACCATGGCTTGGTTGCCCATGGTCATGATGTATGAAATGGGCAAACCGCGGCGTTGCATGGTTAGGTTAATGCCGATATTACCGCTTTGGGTAATAAGCGCGGCCCCCGCTTGATTATTGGCAAGGCGCGTAAGGCCCTGGAAATCGGGCCACATAACCGAACCCAAATTCATGTTGATGATGCCGTAGCAATTGGGGCCAACGAATGGCATGGCGCCAAGTTTGTCATGTTGGCAAGCGGCGATAAGCCGTCGCTGGCGATCGGCACCTTCCTCGCCAACCTCGGCAAAGCCAGCGGCAAACACAATCGCGCCACCCGCCCCCATGTCGTTTAATTGTTTGATAACCTCAATCGTTTTTTCATGTTTGATGGCGATGTAGCAGGCATCGGGAGCCTCGGGCAAATCGCCCACCGACCGATAACATTTCACCCCCGCCAATTCATCCTTTTGGTCGTGGATGGCGTAAATTTTCCCCGCGTAGCCAGATTTTTTGCATTCTTCGATAACGCGGGTGCCCCACGACCCGCCGATAACCACAATCGATTTGGGGGCAAACAACCGTTGCAGGCGCGCGGTTGAAAACTTGGTTTTTTGCGATTTTTCCATGGCGTTTTATTGTCGATTATTTATTTAAGCCCGCCATAAAACAGCCGCGGCATTTTTTCAACTTATTTTATTCGTTCTTATGATTGATTTTTGTTTTTATAAAACAAAAAGATGTGTTAGGGTTTCGGCAAATAACCATGAAAATTCAAGGACAAAAATGAATAAAACTTATAATATTTCTTTTCAAGTTGATATGGGCAGTGATTATATACGGCAACTACGTAGCTTAATAAAAAAACTGTCGCCACAAAAAACCAATTACCCCCTTATCCGTGTTGGTGGAGCGGGCGATGGTGGTTATTTGTTGCCCGACGACCTTGGTGGTATCACGGCCTGTTTTTCACCTGGCGTGGGGGAAACTTCTTCTTTTGAACATGACATGGTTGGGCGTGGGGTGCCGTGTTTTTTGGCTGATGCTTCGGTGGAAAGGGAACCCGCGCCCCACCCATTGATTCATTTTGAGAAAAAATTTTTGGGTCTGGAAAATAATGATAGATATACAACTTTAGAAAATTGGGTGGCGCGCCATGCAAAAACAACCGACAACCAATTGTTGTTGCAAATGGATATAGAAGGGGGCGAATATGACGTGTTGTTGCAAACCCCGCCCGACATTTTAAAACGTTTTCGTATTATAGTCATGGAATTTCATGGGTTGAGTTTTTTATTTACATTTTTGGGGGTGAAACTTTTTATAGGGTTAATGGAAAAATTATTAAAAGATTTTATCGTGGTTCATACCCACCCCAATAATTGCCAGCCGACGTTTACGGTAGAAGACCTGGGCGTGGTGCCCGTGATGGAATTTACATTTTTGCGGCGCGACCGCGTGGCGGGGCAAACCCTGTCCCCCGTTTTGGCATTTCCCCACCCGCTTGATAAAGATAATGTGCCCGACAAACCTTCGGTGATACTGCCCCCATGTTGGTATGGCGGTTAAGGCGGCGTGAAGCCAAGCGGAGGTAATATTGGGGGGCAGGTTAGAGAGGCCTGCGTTTTTTATTATTTTTAAACACAACGCAAAGGGCGCGATATTACAAAGGGCAGGATTCATTGCGCTAAAAAGGTGGAATCGTGGTTATTTGTGGTTATGACCATCGACAACTTTATCTTTCCTATAAACGGCCACCATCTGTGCAGGAAGCTCAAAGACAACAGGCATTCGCCTCTTATGGACTAAATGTATTTTTTTTATTAACGCCTATAGAATTCCATGTAACCCAACATATGCCATGCTATTGCTAATTTATGATAACACCTTGATGATTTGATAGAATTAAGAATCCGCAACAAAAGTGGGATAACATCCAATTACTGAACATTGGGGGCGTTTGTTGAAAAAAAGCTTTGGTCAAGTTATTATCTGAAATAGAAGAAATATCAAAAAAAAGCTGGCGATAACAATGCCGTGCTCGATTAGGTGAAAATGGGGCAGGCAAAAGCACTGTCATGGAATCACCTCATCCACCAATATGGATTTTAAGTACGATAGTGAACATTAAATTAGAAGATATAATACAAACTCGTCTTTTTTACACAAGCGAAAGCAATTTTTCTATAGAACATCACTATATCAATAAAGATGATAAAAATATTATATTTAAAATTACAATTACTGATTCTGAACCTAAAAGCATAACGAGAAGCATTAACAATGAAACCTTTGAAGAAACTTCAGACGAGTGGAATAAAAGAATGAAGGTTTTTATTGGAAGAGTGAAAAAGAATATTTTTTATCTCGCCATATTAATATAGATAAAATAAAAGACAATATTCCTTATAGCAATTGCTTAAAAATTGGGCAAACAAGCCCCGAACAATTTGCGACGGACTTTGGAGGAGATAACTCAAAGTTTGAAAAGATTAGAAAATCTATTAATAGACATTTGCAAGGATACATGAGTAAAATTAATTCTTTCTTGGAAGAATTTGCTAATCAAAGAACGACCTGTGAAATTGTACCTAAACCGGGCGAGAAGGCTATATCATTTATGATAACCAGCAATGAATCGGCGCCCTTATATTTTGACGACAAAAAAGCACTGGGTTTCAAAAAATGCTTTCTTTTTTATTAAGTATTTATAGTGAAAAATCTGATAACCAAATTATTTTAATGGACCAAGCAGAAAATGACTTGCATAGTAACGCACAAAAAAATCTGTTAGCAGAATTAATTGATATGACTGAAGACGAGGAAAGCAAAGGTAAAAATAATATTATATTACGCTTTAAAAAATTATGAAATTCTACACATTCAGAAGGTATGATAGACCGTGATAAATTACAAAGAAATTTATTTATCTCAAGAAAAAAGGATAATGAAGAAGTAAGAATTACTCCGCTAGCTGACGATGACTTTATTATACCATCTTATTATGGCATTATTTATAAAACTATAAATAATGGATCTATTGAAATTGCTCATGGTTATATTGCCAACCTTTATGAATATATTAAAGATAAAAATGAAATAAAAAGAAATACCCACCAAAGTCAGTTTATCAAAATAGAAAAAATAAACAAGCTGAAACACTACCAGCGTTTCTGCGCAATGCTTTTCATCATCCTAAGAATTATAATGACTGGAAATCTATAATTCAACAAAATGAAAAAAAATCTTCTGAAGAAATCCTTGAGGATATCATTAAAGATCTAGAAAATATTATTCAATCACCATCATCAGCTGATGGTGCCAAACAAACGCCAATCAATACAACTGCCCCTGAACAAAAATCCTAGTTTTTTAAATTGCTAATAAAATTATATCACAAACAACAAATTATCTACCAGCACACAAGGTTCGGCTTTTTTCTATTTGGCGCAATTCATCAGCGCGCCTATTCAATGCGCCTGGCGAACAAATATCTGCATAAGGCTTTACAACTTTGCTAAATTCTACTTGCCTTGGGTTATTTGTCGCAACCAGCCCCCTTGCCACGGCTATTGCTTGGGCTTTTTCCATAGAGTTTTGAAGCTCTGTCATTTGCGTGGCACTATGAAGATATAAAGGATTAATTTTCATCATAAATTTATCTTTCTATTTTTATTAATTGTTTTCATTTTAACAATTTAAAACTTTTCTATTCCTTTTGCAAAAATAAAATAACCCAAAAACCAAAAATCTGTAAAAGCCTGGTTCTAGGCGAAGCCTAGCTATGCCCCAAGCGGGCGGAGTAGTTCGCGGCTGATGATGTGTTTTTGAATTTCGGTGGTGCCGTCCCATATACGTTCAACGCGGCTGTCGCGCCAAATACGTTCCAATGGAATTTCGTTCATTAACCCCATGCCGCCGTAAATTTGAATGGCCTGGTCGGCAACGCGGGTCAACATTTCGGTGGCGTAATATTTGGCGGACGCCACTTCGCGGTTGGCGTCGAGTCCTTTATCCAACCTGTCGGCGGCGGATAATGTTAACCAATCGGCGCAATCGATTTCGGTTATCATTTCGGCCAATTTAAAACTGACGCCTTGGAATTTGCCAATTTCTTGGCCAAATTGTTTGCGGGTTGCCGCCCAATTAAGGGCAAGGTCAAACGCGCGGCGCGCGCGCCCCACCGCCATGGTGGCAACGGTCAGGCGCGTTGCGTAAAGCCATTTGTTCATGACGTCGAATCCTGTCCCCTCCGCCCCCAAAATTTGCCGTTTGTTGACGCGGCAATTGTCGAATTTTAAAATACTGTTGTGATAACCGCGGTGCGAAACCGATTTGTATCCTGGCAAACATTCAAAACCCTTGGTCCCCTTATCAATCAAAAAGCAGGTGATTATTTTTTTTTCGCCGCGTTTGGTTTGTTCAACGCCCGTGGCGGCAAACAAAATAACAAAATCGGCAATGTCGGCGTGGCTGATAAAATGTTTGGTGCCGTTGATAACAAAATCGTCGCCGTCTTGCTTGGCGAATGTTTTCATGCCCCGCACGTCCGACCCCGCGTCGGGTTCGGTCATGGCTAAGCAGTCAAATTTTTCGCCCGACACACATGGGTCTAAATAATTTTTGCGTTGTTCAGGGGTGCAGGCGCATAAAATGGCCGATGGCCGACCAAAATAAGTCGCCAAGCCATAATTGGCGCGGCCCAATTCGCGTTCCAACAATGTAAATTCCAAATGGTTTAATCCGCCGCCGCCAAATTCGGTGGGAATATTGGGGGCGTAAAAACCCAAATCCTTTACTTTTTTTTGAATGGCCTTACCCAATTCGGCTGGCACGCGGTCGGTGCGTTCCACTTCATCTTCTAACGGGTAAAATTCTTTTTCAACAAAAGTTCTAACCGTGTTGACGATCATTTCTTGTTCGGGGGTAAGGGTGAAATCCATAAACAATCTATAGCTCAAAATTATAAAAAAAACAATTTCTCTCTTGAATATTTTTTTAATTTATAATAAGGGGAATGAAATTTATCAACTATTAATGAAAGGGATAAAAATCATGAACATGTCTATGACTCACTATATGGAACTTTTGGCGGTTAACCAGCCATGGAACCTGCTTATTTTTATGGCGATACCAATTATTCTCGCCGAAACACTTGCTATCAGCGAACTTTATATTTTATTTACAAAAAAATACAAAGGCGTGGTGTGGAAAATTAACCATTGGTCAGGCAAATTGGTCGGGGCTTATTTTATTGGCATTATCTATTATATCATGGTTAATGCGGTTATTCCTTTGACCTTGAATGGTGGCTGGCGCGGTTTTGCCGACGTGGTTGCTGTTTTATCCTATGTTATTGCGGGCTTACCCTTGGTTTGGATTTTCTTGCAATCGATTGGGTTGGTTAATCGTAAATTAAAAATGGAAAAAAAATTAGCCATTCACGGCATATGCGTTGCGTTGTTTTTGGTCTTTGGCCATGTTGCCATGATATTTGGCATGCTTGACCCCGCTGTCTTTGGGCATGCTGGCCATCAAATGTAATAGCTAGGCCCCGCGCCTAGGGCCAAACTTGACGGATTGATAAAAAATCTTTCTGGGTTAGGTCTTAAAAAGCCCTATCACTTTGTTTATAAGTGGTGGGGCTTTTTTTCTAGGCCTTGCCTACGGCAAATTTTTTATCGATTCTTGGCGAATGTTCTTTTTTTTATGGCTAGTGGTAACCAGGCTGGTTATAGGCAATCCCTACCCAATTTTGCGCCCCGCCCGTTCGGGTTTGGCTAGGGTGCTTTGGGTTTTTATCAATTGGTGCAATTTCCCCAACAATGGTTCGTGGGCGGGGCATGATTTTTCATCGGCATGATTAACATGCAGGCAAAAATGTTCGGCGGTCGCCACAACCTCGCCCAATTTATCGCCCCCCAATTTATCGCCCATTGTTTTGTGCATGGTGTGAAACAAATGCAATTTTTTATCACCGCCGCCCAATACCTGGGTCAGGATTTGAAATTGCTCGCCAACCCGCAATTGGCCAATATGGCAAATATGCGATTCAACGGTGAAGAAGCTAAACCCCTTCGCCAAATAATCGCCGTCCATGCCAATATGGCGCAACACCGCGTCGGTCGCGTTGCCAAAATTTTCTAAATAAGCACTTTCGGTCATGTGGTCGTTGTAATCGACCCATTTGGGCACCACGCGACCACCAAACAATGGCATGGGTTTGGTTTCATCAATTTTTTTATCGTGGTGGTGCGCCGCGGTATATAAACGTTCTTCGTGCGATTTTAATGTTTTACCCGACGCCATGTCTAACCCACGCAATGCCTGCATGATGCCGATAATGGCTTCGTCGCGTTGCCGTTCCATGTCGCGCAAATTTTTGCTTTTCCAATCCTTGTCCTTGGCAACCTGGTCATCCGATTGGGTGACAATTTTATCCAACAATTCATCGGTCAGGGGCGGTGCCTTCAACCTTGTCCAATTCCATTCCAGGGCGGGGCCAAATTGCGCCATGAAATGCCGCATCCCCATTTCGCCCCCCGCCAAGCGATAGGTCATGAATGTTCCCATGAATGCCCAACGAATACCGCAACCAAAACGCACCGCATCGTCCAATTGGGCGGCGGTGGCTTCGTTATTTTCTATCATGTGCAATGCCTCGCGCCACAGGGTTTCCATCAAACGGTCGGCAATAAAACCCTCAACCTCGCGCGTCATCATCAATGGTTCGAAACCCAATGTTTCATAAAATTCTTTGGCGCGCGCCAACCATGCTTGCGATGTTTTTTCGCCTGGACAAATTTCTAACAATGGCAACAAATAAACGGGGTTAAAAGGGTGGGCGACAAAAATACGCTCGGGGTGTTTGGCCTTTGATTGAAAAACCGACGGCAAAATACCCGATGTCGAAGAACCAATGCCAACATCGGCTGGCAAAACCTCGGTCAATTGCGCCATGATTTTTATTTTTAATTCGGGATTTTCGGGCGCCGATTCCTGGACCCAATCGGCCAGTTGCGCCAATTCCTCCAACGACTTAACCAATTTAAAACTGCCTTCGCGCGGCAAGG
The DNA here is from genome assembly GCA_965262775.1 of Alphaproteobacteria bacterium. GTDB lineage: Bacteria > Pseudomonadota > Alphaproteobacteria > JASGCL01 > JASGCL01 > JASGCL01. The sequence continues at coordinate 330,150 of CBDHFT010000001.1, forward strand.
GGCTTAATGTTAATTGTTGCCAAGCCAAGCGGGCGTTGGCCAAAATTTGCATGAAGGATTTTTCGGCATGGGGTGCGGGGTCAAACAACACAACGTCCAACCCATGGATGATAGCCCGCGCGCCCCACGCGCCGCCAATCACGCCACCACCAATAAGTCCTAATGTTTTTACTTCCCTCATGATTGTGGCTTAACAAAACTTAAAATCTATTTCAATTATTATTTAAATGGTTGTTATAAAATATATGGCGATAATTATTTTGCTTGGTTAAAAAATCACGGCGGTTATAACGCTCGCCCATTGTTCACCATACAAAATGCAAACGAAACCGCCCAACCTGCAACGACCTTAGCGATTTTGCAAACGCGCCAGCAATTGATTATTCAATTCTTCCAGATCTTGGTTTTTGGGTTCCTTAACCATGGTCATCACGGGCAAATGACGTTGCATAATCATGTGGTGGGCCTTCACATTTGATTCGAAATTGGAAAGGTAAGCGCCAGGGAAAGAAACCGACTTTTGCCCTTCGTAAGACCAAATGGATAACATCCTATCTTCCTCGTAAGTAACTTTATCGATACGGCGGCCAGCGCGCGCCGCCAAATCGATATATCGTTTTGATTCTTCGTCCACGTTGGCGGCCTTGTAATAGCCATAACGTTGCCTGCAAAAATCGGCACGCACGGGAATGTCTTGATAAAAACTAACCCCCTCGGGGTATAATTGAATAACATTGCTTGGGAATAAACCAACATAGAACCAAGCCTTTTTTGTTTTTTCAGGAATGGCCTTGGCGCGGTTTATGGCACTTTTATAGGCGCGCACCGACCAATATTGCGATTGACGTTCTTCCTCTTTCAAAAAAATACCGCGGGCAATGGATACCCCATGTTGATTATATTCATCTTCCGAATATTGATTACCATAAAGGTCGCGCAAAAAAGTATGAACCTTGGCTACGTGATAACCTTCGTTATCGACATCGCGTGCCGATTTCCAATTGGCATCAAGGGTTTCATAACCAAAAACATCGGCGTCAGCGCCCGACAAGGGGATAACGTTATCAAGCCTATACATTTCAAATAATTTTTCATGGGGCGCAAAAATTTCGGCCAGGGATGGTTGAGGGCCCTTTTCAAAGCGAATAAAAACAAATCCTTTCCAGATTTCCGTTTCAACCTGCTTCAAGCCAAATTTCTTTTTATCAATTTGGTCATAAGCACCCGTTTGCGCCACGCCCATCAACGAACCATCCAAATGGTATGTCCAACCATGGAAGGGGCAGGTTAAAATCCGCCCGCAATTACCATTATCACGCTCGACCAAATTAGAACCGCGATGACGGCACACGTTATAAAAAACCCTGACTTCATTGTCATTACCCCGCAACACCAATATCCTATCGCCCAACATTTCATCGGTAATAAAATCGCCCGGTTTTGGGATGTTGCTAACATGGCAAACAATTTGCCAATGGGTGCGGAATATTTTTTTAATCTCCAACTGGGTTAAATCATTATTATGATAGGTCCAACCAGGCAAACCCCATCTATCTTGTGAATTTTTAAAAACACCCTTGGCGTTGGTGTTATTAACCAAATAAGAATCAAAATCACGTAATGGCGCGGCAGGGGCTTCACCGCCCGCCATATCAACCATGCCGCCCGTTATTTCTTGGTGCAATGTCTCTTCATATAAACCACTGGTTATGTCGTCATTGGTAACTTTATTAAGCCAATTCCCTGGTTTGTTTTTATGCCATATTTTATCCATCACATTTTTCCTTTTCTTATCTTTTACCAAGCCATTTTTATTAAAAAATAATTCTACAATAGATTGTTTATATCGAACACTAGTTTTTTTAACTACTTGCTATTGATATACTATAAAAAATCATCAAAGCCATGATAAAAAAAAATAAAGTTTTTGTCAAATTAAAAATAGGAAGTAAATTTATCTCTCCTATAACTGCCCATTTAATTAGTAAGTAATAATATTAATATTATTTTAAATAAATTATTATTGTTTATTACTGGGGGGCTTTTTTATTGTGTATAACTTATTCAGCAAAAAATAATCAAAACATAATCCAAACCATTGTTTTTTAATCATATTTAATAAAGAAAATTATAAAAAACAATTGCTTAGATATAAAAAATATACTAATCCTACATCATTGTAAAATAATAAATAAATTATATTATCCCCAAGTTAATAACAGGATAATCACAAGCTATTAGAAAATAATAACCTGGATAACTTGGGAAAAACTTAAAGGGAACCTGGGAGCGAATCGGGTGCGAATCGGGTATGAATAAACAGCCATTAAGTTATGAAAAAATAAAAGGCAAAAAAGCCGATAATATGATAAGCTTATGATGCGGTTATAAGATGCTTATCCACAGGGGTTGGCACAAGAAATTTACAAAAAATAATATTAAAGAATAATAATGGCGGATACAAAAAAAGTTTTACTTATTTCCGATTCGACGGGCGAAACCCTGCAGGCCTTGGCCGCGGCGGTGAAGGCACAATTTGCCTTTGCTATCGACGACGAATTGGAACCATTGATTAGAAGCCGTTTGGCGTTGGAAGCATTGTTGGGCAAAATTGGCAAAGAAAAAAAAATACCCGACATCATCCTTTATACCTTGGTCGAGCAGGATCTTATAAAAATGCTGCATGATTTTTCGGTGATGCACGACATTCCCACCATCGATGTATTAAGCCCCCTGATAGAAAAATACGCCATGGTATTTCATGCCGAAAGCCTGTTGGCGCAAAAAAAATCGGCACCCGGGCGTCAGCATAGTTTGGACCGAGCTTATTTTGAACGGATAGAAGCCATGGACTTCGCCAAGGAACACGACGACGGTATGCATAGCAAGGGATTAGACAAGGCAGACATTGTTATCTTGGGGGTATCGCGTAGTTCGAAATCCCCCACCGCGGCTTACCTCGCCAATCATCGTGGGTTAAAGGTTGCCAATATCCCCTTCTTAACCCGCCAACAATTGCCCGACGAAGTTTTTCAACTTTCCAATCGGATAAAAAAAGGCGAATGGAAAAAAACAATGATAGTTGGGTTGATGAAACGCGCCGAAGATTTGCTTGAAATTAGGAAGTCGCGCCTGCACCTCTTGGGGCAGGTTGGCTACAGCGATTACACCAACATTGAAAAAATTATAGAAGAGAGCGAAGATTTTAAAAAATTATGCCACGAAGAAAAATGGCCCATCATCGATGTCACCCACAAATCAATCGAAGAAACCGCCGCCTATATTGTTCGCAAATGGCAAGATCGCCAGACCGCCATGCAAGAGTAGATGCAAGAGTAGCCCAGCAGAATATAAGGCAAAGGCAGAAACCATCAAGCAAGTCATTCACAATGTATCATGGGAAAATTATCATGGGAAAATTTATAATCGATAAGAAGATTATCCTGGCTTCGGCCAGCCAAAGCCGCCTTCGCATTTTGCAGCAGGCAGGGTTGGATGTGGTGGCGAGCCCCGCGCAGGTTGATGAAGCCATGATTAAAAAATCGATGAAATTGGCGGGGGCGAGCGGCGATGAAGTGGCGATGAAATTGGCAGAATTAAAAGGACAAAAAATAGCGCGCCAACATGACCAACAGGCATCAAGCGATAGCCCGCATGATGGGCGCGACATGGTGATATTGGCGGCAGACCAATTGTTGATACTGCCCCACCAGACAGAAGGCGGGGAGCAGGTTGATAAAACGCATGACGAAACAGGGGGCAAATCAGGGGGCCAATCAGGGGGCAAAACGGCTGGCGAAACGTGGTTTGATAAACCCAGCGATATGGCCATGGCGAAGCAACATCTTATGGCACTACGTGGGCGAACCCATTATTTGGCGACGGCCTTGGTGATGCTTCAGGGCGGGCAAATAATTTGGCGCAACTTGCAAAAACCCGCCCTAAGCTGTTGGCAATTTTCTGATGGGTTTATCGATGACTACCTCCACCGTGCGGGGCCAGCCATTTTATCGTCGGTGGGCGCCTATCAGCTGGAGGGGCTTGGGGCCACGCTTTTTTCTGAAATCAAGGGCGATTATTTTTCCATTCTTGGCTTGCCGCTTTTACCCCTGCTGCAGCAATTAAGGTTGATGACGGCGGCGGGGCGGGGCTAGATGTTTCCCGTGAAACCTTCGCTTTTTATAGCGCGGTTTTTAACCAAACAGCACCCAATCGATGATAGCCATTTGGGCGTAGATTCTGTTTTCGGCCTCGGCGAAGACGCGCGACCTATCGCCGTCGATGACCGCGGGGCTTACTTCCTCGCCACGGTGGGCGGGCAAGCAATGGGAAAAAATGGCTTTTTCATCGGCCAACCCCATCAATTTTTCATCAACCGTGAAGCCTGCAAATTTTTCTAATCGCGTGGCGCGGTCGGAATGATTCATGGATACCCAGGTATCGGTGATGATGACCTGTTTACCTTTAACCGCTTCGGCGGGGCGGGGGGCGAAAACAATGCCGTCGGGGCGGTGCTTGGGGGCGTAATCTTCGGGGCTGCTAACCGTCATATCCATGCCAAGCACGGCGGCGGCCTCCATCCACGATTGGCAAGTGTTATTGCCGTCGCCAATCCACGCCAAACCGATTTTATCAAAACCGCCAAATTCTTCCCAAACGGTTAAGAGCCCCGCGACAATTTGGCAGGGATGACTGTCGTCGGTGAGGCCATTAATAACGGGGATGGTGGCATGTTGCGCCAAGGTTTTCAAAGTTTGATGGTGATAGGTGCGCACCATCATGCCATGGGCCAGCACCGACAACACGCGGGCTGTGTCGGGCAATGATTCGCCGTGCCCCAATTGCATTTCCCCACCCGTGATAGACATAAATTTGCCACCCAAATAATTCATCGCCATGTAAAAACTGATACGGGTGCGGGTGGATGGTTTATCAAAAATCCCCACCAAGGTTTTGTGGCGATAGTCGTTGCTGGCGGCGGGCTTGCCCGCCTTCACCGCTATTTTCATGTTATGGGCGCGCTTCACCAAGGATAGCAATTGGTCGGCGGAAAGATCGGCAATGTCAAGGAAATGCCGTGTGGTGGTGCTTGTCATTGCGCTTTTTAACCCTTTTATTTATTTTTGTCAAAATTGTTATGGGCGGTAATAGGTCGTCATGACTCATAAAGTGGTGAGAGGTGGTGAGGGGTGGTGAGGGGGGAATAGACGGACGGATGTTTCACGGGAAACCTTTCAAGAGCACCTATCTCAATCCTCCCTGTAACCTTTCTGGCTCAAGCATCATTTTACCTTTGCTAAAGATAAAAAACAGTCTAAAGAAAAACATAGGAATCAAACATGGCTATTACAGTTGCTTTTACAAACCAGAAGGGCGGGGTGGCAAAAACCACCACCACCGTCAACCTTGCCACGGCTTTGGCCGCCAGTGGTAAAAGATTGCTGGTGATAGATTTTGACCCGCAAGGCAACGCCGCCACCGCCCTTGGTTTGTCCAAAGAGCAAACCCTGACTATTTATGAAGTATTGACCCAACAAACATCGATGCGCGAAGCCATTATTAAAAGCGCGGTGCCAGGATTATTTTATGTTTGTTCGTCCTTTAATTTGGCGGGGCTGGACCACGAACTCTACGGCACCGAAAACCCCGAACAACGTTTGAAAAACGCCATCGACGCGGTGGCCGATGAATATGATTATGTTTTTATCGATTGCCCGCCCAGTTTGAACCTGTTGACGGTGAATGCCATGGTGGCGGCCAGCGAATTGATTATTCCCATGCAATGCGAATTTTACGCGCTCGAGGGGTTATCTTACCTTTTGCAAATGGTGCAGAAAATACAAAAAAATTTGAATCCTGGTTTAAAAATCGAAGGCATTGTTTTCACCATGTATGACGAACGTTCCAATTTAACAGGGGCAGTGGTCGAGGATGTTAAACAACATTTTAAAAAAGAAATTTATCAAACATTTATTCCGCGCAATGTTAAGGTGGCCGAAGCCCCCTCTCATGGTAAATCGGTTTTGCTTTATGATTTAAAATCGGCGGGGGCGCGCGCCCATGTGGCCTTGGCAAAAGAATTTCTGTCGCGTCATTAGGGCAGGGCAGGTTTGTTTGCCCTATCGCTGACGCTACTTGAGGGCAGGTTTGTTTGCCCTATCGCTGACGCTACTTGAGGGCAGGTTTGTTTGCCCTATCGCTAACGCTACTTGAGGGCAGGTTTATTTCTTTTCCAACCGCGCTACCACACCGCCCGCGTCATTATGCGCCAAAATTTTCATGCGCCATTTTTGTTTTTCCACCGCATCGGCGGCTTGCCATTCGTCATGAATCTTTTCCCCCTTCAACAGATACAGCGGTAATTTTTTTGGCATGACGGGCGATAATAGCGGCAATAGTTTTGGCAAGGGGAGCAGGGCGCGCGCCGTCATGAAGCCAGGGCGATGTTGCTTGACGAGGCTTGGCAATATTTCTTCCATGGCGCGGGCCAGCACCACACTATCAAGCCGCAGGTCGGCGACCATCGCCTGCAACGCCACGGATTTTTTATTTATTTTTTCGACCATGATAAATGCTTGGCCAAAAGACAAGGCCAAGGGGATGGCGGGCAAACCATTCCCCGAACCCAAATCGATGAAGCGCAGGTTTTTATCATGACCGTCGCCACGAATGACCTGGCCCAACCATAAAGAGGGCGCGAGGTGATGTTGGTTAAAATAATCGAACGACGCAATTTGGTTGGGCGCGATAAGATTTAGTTTGCTATTCCATTGCACCAATTGGTGATAATAATTTTCTAAAGGGGGCAAGCCAGGCATAAAAGAACAAAAAGCGAATTAAAATTTTGTGAATTTTTCGATTGTCAAACCAAACCCCGCCAAGCCAAGATATTGCTTTTCATGATGCGCCAAAAGATTAAGGCTGGTGATGCCAAGTTGTTTCAGCATTTGCGCCCCCAAACCAATTTCGCGCCAGATTTTTTTTCTTTGCTTGTCGCTATCTTGGTGGCTGTCATCCTTGCCACCATTGTTGCCACCATGGTTGCCAGCATCGTTGCCAGCATGGTTGCCAGCATCGTTGCTTTCCACCCCCACCGCGCCACGGCGCAGGTATATTAACACCCGCGGTGCTTGCTGGCTTCCAGGGTCCTTGCTTAAAATTTCCAATGCTTGGTTTAAATCATTGGTGCCATCGTTAAAAATATCATCGGGCATGGTTTCGATATGCAAACGGGTCAGGGTGGGGGCGGTGCTGGCTTGGTTGGCATCGCCAAACACCAAAGCATAATGCGACACATCGTCAAAAATACTTTGGTAGGTATAAAGGGTGGCGGGGTTTTTCTTACCGCCTATCATGATGTCGATATTTTTTTTATCCTTAAGGGTCAGCAATTGTTCGCGGTCCTGGCGATAAGAAATAATTTCATCGATGGTTAAAATGGGCAAGTTATGTTCCTTGGCAAAATCTATTAACTCTTCACCTTTTTTCACCGTGCCATCGTCATTGACCAACTCGCCTATCACCCCCACATGGGGCAACCCCGCCAAAGCCATCAAATCCACGGCGGCCTCGGTATGGCCCGCGCGGGTTAAAACCCCGCCGCGCTTGGCGATAAGCGGAAAAACATGGCCAGGACGCACAAAATCATCGGCCTTGCTACCCTCGGCGGCAAGCAACCTCACGGCTTGTAATCGTTCCTTGGCGCTGATACCCGTGGTGACATGTTGCTTGGCATCGACCGAAATGGTGAAGGCCGTTTGGTGCGGTGCATCATTGTCTTGCCCTGGCACCATTTCATACAACCCCAATTGCTTGGCGCGTTCGCCCGTTAAGGGGGCGCAAATAATACCCGATGTATGACGGATCATAAATGCCATGGCTTGCTCGCTCATGGTGTTGGCCGCCGCTATGAGGTCGCCTTCCCCCTCGCGGTCGTCGTCGTCCTTCACCAATATCATCTTGCCGTTTTTCAGGGCTTGCAAGCCCGCCGCAATTTTGGAAAAGGTTTTGTCGTTTTCAGCTGTCATAAAAAATCGTGCCGCCTTACTTTTTGTCCGTTGGCTGGTTAGCGTTTGCCAAAAATCGATTGGTGGCCGACAGGATAGCCTTAAGCGATGAAACATCAATACTGCGGTCGCGGCCCACACCATGCAAAACCTGGCCCGCGCCATCCCCCTGGTTGTTGCGACACTCCATGTAGGTAATGGCCGCGGCATCTTGCCCCTTGCCCAAAGCATGTTCGTTGTAATCAACAATATCCAATTGCAAACCACTATCGCTGTTGAGGGCGGGGAGGAAGGCCTGCAACATGGTTTCCCCCGACCCCCGCAATATTATTTCTTTGCCGCCCTTGGTTAGGGCAAATGCGCAAGCCATGGTGCCGTCGTGGCTTTTTTCAGTGATGGTAAAATGTTGCCATTGATACAAACCATTTTTATCATTCAGGTAAGTTTCAAAAAAAGCCTGGTAAATTTCCGCCGAACTTACTTCGCCCAAATCCATACCTTCTTTGTCTTCGGATAATCTTTGCACCACGCCCGAAAATTCTATCTGCAAACGGCGCGGTAATTTTATACCATGGTCGGTTTCCAAAACAAATGACACGCCGCCCTTGCCCGATTGGCTGTTGATTCTAATCACGGCTTCGTATGTTGCACCAATGTCGGCGGGATCAATCGGCAGGTAAGGCACTTGCCAAATGGGGCTGTTGCCTTCTTTCAATGCTTTTAACCCCTTGTTGATGGCGTCTTGGTGCGAGCCCGAAAAGGCGGTGAAGACCAAAGCCCCCGCGTAGGGATGACGGTCGGCAACGGGCATACGGTTGCAATATTCCGCCACCGCCACCAGGTCGCGGATGTTGGAAAAATCGATGCCAGCATCAACCCCCTGGGTTACCAAATTAAGCCCCAAGGTCACCAAATCGACATTGCCCGTGCGTTCGCCATTGCCAAACAATGTGCCCTCAACCCTGTCGGCCCCTGCCATCAAAGCCAATTCGGTGGCGGCAATGCCCGTGCCACGGTCGTTATGCGGGTGCAAAGACAAAATAATTTCCTCGCGTTTTTTAAAATGCCTGTGCATCCATTCTATCATATCGGCGTAATGGTTGGGGGTGGCGATTTCAACGGTGGAGGGCAGGTTAAAAATAATGGGCTTTTGTTTGGTGGGCTTGATAATATCCTGCACCGCCTCACAAATCTCTAAGGCATAATCCAATTCGGTTTGGGTAAAGCTCTCGGGGGAATATTGAAAACGAATGTCGCTGTTTTTACATTGCTCGGCGTGGGATTTAACCAACGTGGCACCATGGCAAGCAATTTCTTTTACTTCTTTTTTGTCGGCTTTAAAAACCACGCGCCGTTGCAGGGTCGATGTTGAATTGTAAAAATGCACGATGGCGCGGGGATAACCACGCAAAGCCTCAAAAGTTTTTTCTATCAAATGGTCGCGACATTGCACCAACACTTGGGGCCAAACATCATCGGGGATGAGGTTGTTATCGATAAGGTGGCGGGCAAAGTCAAAATCGGGCTGGCTGGCGGCGGGAAAGCCTATCTCAATTTCCTTGTAGCCAATCTCGCAAAGTTTTTTAAACAGGCGGGTTTTGCGTTCTATGCCCATAGGCTCCACCAACGCCTGATTACCATCGCGCAGGTCGACCGAACACCAAATGGGCGATTTGGTAATTTGCTTGCTGGGCCATTGCCTGTCGGGCAGGTTGATGGGGGCAGTAGCCTCGTACTTATGAAAAGGCATGGTGGCAGAAGAAAGCGGTGGGCGCGACGACATGGTAGAATAGAAAAGGTAGCCTGTAGGTTTTTTTTAGATATAATCCATTGTAGGAATAGATTCAACCGCCAAAGCAAGCTAAAAATGGCCAGTATAATATTGGTAAAAATTTTGCTTTTTATAAGTCGAATCGGTTATAGGGTAGGATAGGACCAAAAGATGAAAAACATAACACCCAAAAACCAAGGGCAAAAACCCACCGCCACCCCACCCGCTAATAAAAAGCAGGTTTTGGGGCGGGGCTTATCGGCCTTGCTTGGTGAAATGGCGACCGAGGTTCCCATTGCGGGGTATCAACCAGCCACACCCCCCGCCGATGCGGCGGCAAGAAATATCGATGGCACAAGTTTTAGCGCGGCACGCGACGGTAGCAAAAATAACATGATAGCCGCCATGGCGGGCACGGGCGTGGTGGAGCAACGAAAATATCGCGAGGTTTCAACCGCCAGCATCACCCCCAACCCCAAGCAGCCGCGCAAAAACTTTAACCAAGAAAAATTGCAGGAGTTGGTCGAATCCTTAAAATTGCGCGGGGTTATTCAACCGCTGTTGGTGCGGCCACACCCGCAAAACCCCGATGCCTATGAATTGGTGGCGGGCGAACGGCGATGGCGCGCGGCGCAAATGGCGGGGCTTCACCTGGTGCCCGTGATAGTCAAAGATTTGGACAATGCGCAAACCCTGGAATTGTCTTTGATTGAAAACCTGCACCGCGATGATTTAAATGCCATTGAAGAAGCCGAAGCCTTCCAACGGTTGATAGATGAATTTCAGCATAGTCATGAATCATTGTCAAAGATATTGGGGAAAAGCCGTTCGGCCCTGACCAATGATTTAAGACTCTTAACCCTGCCTAGTGGGGTTAAGGAATTGATAAAAATTGGCAAGTTATCGGCGGCGCATGGTCGCAACCTGGTCGGGGTGCCGCGCGCCGATGATTTGGCGATGAAGGTTTTGGCCGAACAATGGTCGGTAAGAAAGTTGGAGCAGGAAGTAAAAAATTGGAAAGGGACGAGCGATGACAAAGCCACGGCGAGCAAACCCATGATGGGGAAGGACGCCCAAGTGAAGGATATAGAAAACAAATTGGAAAAGATTTTGGGGTTGAAGGTTGCGGTGCAGTTGAAAAAAAATAAATCGGCGGGCGCGATGACCATTTGGTTTGATAATGGCGAACAATTAACCAAGGTGGCGCAATTGTTGTCGAAAAAATAATGGCATCAACATTTTGCCTTTAAGCATTATCGAAAAAAATCATGCCCGAATTGCCCGAAGTCGAAACGGTAAAATTGGGTTTGGCACGCCATATCATTGGTAAGGAAATAAAAAATATTTTTTGGTCGGGCAAGCCCATGCGCCGCGCCATCACCACCGTCCCCAACAACCAAATCGTCCCTGCAACCAAACACACAAAAGATTTAGAAAAAATATTGCAACGCCGTTGGCGTGGCAGAAAAATTATCGATGTCAGACGCCGCGCGAAATATCTTATCATCGATGGTAGCCCCATGGTGGATGACGCCGTCGCCAACCAACCGCAACCAAGTGCGGGGGATACAAAACGTTTGTTGCTTTGCCATTTGGGGATGAGCGGTTTTTTCGTTTTTGGCAACCAAGTCATAACGGTTGTGATGATGCCGAAGACCAAGATATTATACGTTGCCAAGCATGGGCAGGGGAAGAGAATCCTAACCCAGCATTAAAAGCAGATGATGCAACAAAAACATTTGCATGTGTTGATGTTGCTCGATAATGGCTTGCTGGCTTTTTATGACCCGCGGCGTTTTGGTTTTGTGGCTGACATGGATTCTGATTCCTTGCCATCCCATGCGGCGATGGTTGTTTTGGGGCAAGAACCCGAGGAAGCCAAGTTTGAATATTTGTGGCAAGCATTACAAAAATACAAATTGTCATTAAAAAGTTTTTTGTTGAATCAAAAAATCATTGTCGGCATTGGCAATATTTATGCGGCGGAAATTTTATGGTTGGCGGGGTTATCGCCCACCCGCCTTTGCTATACATTGAACCAGGGGGAAGCAAAAATATTGTTAGCCGCCATCAAAAAAATATTGCGCCAAGCCATCAAGAAAGGCGGTTCCAGTTTTTCTGATTTTCGCCATCTTGACGGTGAATTGGGTTATTTTGCCAACCATTGGCGTGCCTACGGCATGGCCGAACAACCATGCCAACAATGCGGCAGGCCCATAAAAAAAATCTTGCAAAATGGTCGCACAACATATTATTGTGATTATCATCAAAAATAATTTACCAACATCGACTCATGACTTATATTTTACAAAAAGAAAATGCGGGGGTTTTAACCCTGACGCTTAATAATCCCGAAAAGCTAAATGCCCTGTCGGACGCCATGATGACCGAGCTGGATGGTATTCTTGCCGCGGCGGATAAGAATGATAAAATCAAGGTTGTGTTGTTGCATGGCGCGGGGCGCGGTTTTTCGGCGGGCGCCAATATTGGCGAAATGGCGGCGGAATCGGCAAAGGGTTTGGCGGAAAAAAATTTCATCACCAAAAATTGGGAAGGCTTGGCAAGGTTTTCTAAACCAACCATGGTCGCGGTGCATGGTTTTGCCTTTGGCGGCGGTTTGGAATTGGCGATGATGGCCGATGTGATGTTTGCCACGGCGGATTGCGCCCTGGCCCTGCCCGAGGTTACCCTGGCTGTTATGCCAGGGGCGGGGGGTTCGCAACGTTTGCCAAAACTGCTACCGCCGCAACTTGCCCATTACATGATATTAACGGGGGAGAAAATCACGGGCGCAACCGCCGAACAATTTGGTATGGTGGCAAAAACCTTTCCCGCCGAGAGCATATTGGGGGAGGTAGAAAAAATAGCGCAAAAAATAGCCACCTATTCCCTGCCCGCCCTGCAAGCCATCAAATCATCGTTGCGCGATGCTGCACAATTGCCACTGGCCGAGGGCATTGCCAAGGAAAGAAAGCGATTTTATTCTTTGTTCGATACCGCCGAACAAAAATCGGCCATGCAAAAATTTTTGCATAAGAAATAAAAAAGGGCGGTTATTGCTAACCGCCCTTTTTATTTTCTTGAAAGGAAAATAACCTAGAAAGTATACTCAACCTTTAAAGTTGCGCTATATAAGAAAGCATCCTCATAAAGATCGCCGCTGCTCATGGAATAATCACCAGTTAACTCAGCAACGTTCTTTTCGGCACCATCAGTATCAAAAAGTCTACGATTAAGTGACTTAGGTCTGATAAAGGCCGTAAACTTATTATCTAATGCAAAAACAAGATTTGCATTATAATGATAAGTAAGATCTAAACCTGCGCCCACCGTGGGGGAGAACATAGTTTCAATCAAAACATCGCCCTTTTGCATGTCGTAGTTATAGACATCGGGCAGGAAGTTGTTGGCTTGTAAAGCGGTGATTTTGTATTTTTCAATACCAAAACCAAAAAGAAAATTAGGCGTTATAGAAAACCTACGCGAGAAATTTATCTCATAGCCTAATTTTCCATAAATATTATATTTTTGAGAAGAGGCCTCATATGTAGACGATATGTCGTCGCTATAGCCTTTCCCAAATAATGCATTGGCACCCAAGCCGAATACAAAATTATTATATTTATAGTTCATGCCACCGTCGACCCCGCCCAATATCAAAGATCCAGATGATTTTTTTGATGTAAAGACACCTACACTGGGACCGATATTGATGCTGAAGCCGTCGAGAGCTTTTGCTGTTGATAGAGATGTCAGCGATAAAGCCGCTGACAAAGCACTGGTTAGTAATATTTTCTTCATGGTTTTTTGTCTCCTTCCATATACTAAAAATAATTATATAGAATATTTACCACTTATAATAAGCATTGTCAAGGGATGTTCTTGCCTTTGTTTATGAGTTCTTTATGGTTAAATCATTGATTTTGATATATATTTTATAAATCACGGGTTGCGTAGCGGCGATAAAGATGAATCATGACCAAAGCATGTCATTTACTAAAATATAAAACAAAAAAATGGCAACCCCTAAGAATCGCCCTTTTCTTGTTTTTATAATGTTGCAAGATTAAAAAGTAGCTTTTAGCCCAATACTGCCCGTATAAATAATGGGCGTAGCAAAAGATTTAACATCGTAGCTGCCAAGATTTCTGCCAGTAAGGTAGCCATATTGTTGCAAGCTGATTTCTTTGCTGGCTATAAGAGCCGATACACTATTATCAATGCTAAAAGAAATATTATCATTGACCTTGATGCTCATATTTACCTTGGCGCCCACATCAAAATATAATGTTGATAGTTCGACATTGCCAAGTGGGCTAGCGCCACCTGGTTGGCTTACATTAAAGGTGGGGGCATGAAAGTTAATATCAAGCCTGCTATGTTGCCAAGCAACACCGAGCAGCGCCGCGGGGGTAATAGAAAATATTTTTCCTATGTTGATTTTATAACCGGGAGAAAATAAAAACTCCACAGTTTGTAAATTGCCCGTTATATAGTTATAATCGGAACTTATAACTCCGTCCCTAAAATAGCCGAGCCCTTGAAGCCCGTCTTTAAATAAGACGGGTTCATAAGCATCTTGCTTTCTTAGCGACAGGTCTGAAGTGGTGTAAACAGTTTCTAAGTCAAAAACCCAATTTTTATAATTATAGCCCAAAGCAATTTTTGCCCCATAGCCAAAAAAACCATTGCCAAAGAAGTCTTGTTGATAAGACACCACGGGGCCTATCGACATGGTAAAACCATTTTTTGTTTGAGCCGTGGGAATAAGGATGATGGCGGCGGTTGGAACATTTGCTGCTGACGCAGTTGATGTTTTTGCTGGTGTGGCCGCCGTAGTCCTTGCTGGTGTGGCGTTGGGGTTTTTTATCGGCTTGGTAACCACGGTCCTGGTTAGCGTGGTCGTTACCGTCGTTGTTCCTGTATTGGTTGTGGTGCTAGACGCCTTTGTGGCGGGGGGAGCAGCCAAGGCCACAAGGGGGCCTAGGACAGGCGCCATGATGAGCGATGTTAAAAATAACATAGCGCGTGGTGATATTTTTTGCATGAAGTATAGATCCTTTCATATATTAAAAATAATTATAAAAGTTATATACAATTTTTAGTAAGCACTGTCAAGCTTCGCAACTATAGAAAATCATCAGTATTTAATAGCATTATTTTGTATAAAACAATTTAAAATAGCATTAACGCCCGAAAACAAAGGGGAAAATCGTTCAAAGCCCCTATTTAAAAATCATCGCTAATTTGGCGATAAAGAATGATGAAAATGGTGGCAGGCGCGATAAATATGGTTGGCCAATGTTCCATATAGCAAGATATAATAAACCTAGCGAAGGCTGGTGCCGTGGAAGGGAATTGAACCCCCGACCCACGCATTACGAATGCGTTGCTCTACCAACTGAGCTACCACGGCGTTTTTGTTGTCCCAGCATTTTTTACTTTGATAGGTGTTTTTAACAAACAGTGCAAGGATTTGGAAGGGATTTAAAACTGATTAAAAAAATACTTTGTAGGGCAGTTAATTCATGATTATCTGAAGCAAACCGCATAGGATTGATTTTTTTTTGTGGCCTATGAAAAAAAATGACCAACGTGGCGTAGCTTAAGGTAAAAGGCCAAGCTAAACCAAGCATCTAAGGGCTACATCTTTAAGGCTTGCCAGGTTTTTCGCTAAAATGGTCCTGTAATTTGTTGGGAACATCTTTCCATTGTTCGGCATCGGCGGGCACCTCGCCCTTTTTCAAAATATTGGGCCAGATTTTGGCGTATTTTTTGTTCAAATCCAGCCAGGCTTCGGCTTCCTTCACGGTGTCGGGCAAAATGGCGTCGGCGGGGCATTCGGGTTCGCACACGCCGCAATCGATACATTCATCGGGGCTGATGACCAGCATATTTTCCCCCATGTAAAAACAATCAACGGGACAAACTTCCACGCAATCCTGATAAAGGCATTTGATACAATTTTCATTAACGATGTAAGTCATGATAACAGCTCTACAATTTTTTTTCGTTTTTGTCTATTGCCTGTTGTTAGATTTTGCTCGCAACCCCCGCCGTTTCAAATGTTGCCATGCCATGATGGCAAGCCAACGCGCCGCGTAAAATTTGCAACGCCATAACACCGCCCGTCCCTTCACCCAAGCGCAGGCCAAGGTCGACCAGCGGCGTTTTTTGTAAATGTTTTAATAGCAGGCTATGACCATGATAAGATGACTGCGATGAAGTTGCCCCCTGGTTGCGCGCTTGATGCCAATCGGACGGGCAATGGGGCGTCATGATTCCCGCCAAGGTCGTTTGGCTGTTTTTACACATGCTGGGCGAGGCAGGCTAGGCTCGCCACCGTAACATAACTATCCAAAATAATGGGTATGTGATGATACAACCCCGCCACCATGGCACCCGCCATACCCGCCATTTCAAAACCACCCAAAAATTCCAGCGCGCCCAAACCCTGCCCCACAATTTGGTCGGGGTTGGTGGCTTGTGCGGCGCGGTATTTTTTATATTGCGCAACGCCATGTTTTACCGCCTGTTGCTTATTGCCAAGCATAGCATCGTCGATGCCCGTGCCGCGCCCGACCCAACTTTCAACTTCGCCACCATATAACGCATGGCATATGGCGGCGGCGGCGGTTGAATTGGCAATACCCATTTCGCCCAATACCACAACATGGGAATTTTTATCAACCGACTGGAATCCTAACTTCATGGCATCGCAACATTCCTGTTCGGTCATGGCGGGGGTGGGCTCCTCGGGGTTGGCAAAATTCTTGGTGGGGGCCAGGTCATTCATGCTCACCACTTGCAAGCTGGCATGGGCATATTGCGCCAATTGGTTAATGGCCGCACCACCATCGACAAAGTTTTTTACCATCGCCGCGGTAACAATGGGTGGAAAGGCCGAAACTTGATTTTCAGCCACACCATGGTTGCCAGCAAAAACCAAAACATGCGCCAACAATTTTTCTGGCGACAAATTGTCGTAAACGCCGCGCGTGCGATAAAACCATGATGTTAAATCTTCCAACCTCCCCAATGATCCGCCTGGCTTGGTCAATATGCTTTCGCGCTGGCGGCAATGTTCGGCCGCCAAATCTTGTTGCGCCACGAACGACGCCTGGCTTGATTCGCATTGTTGTAAAAACCCATGCCAGTCCTGCAAGCGATGAAAATTATCTACAATAGATGGCATGGTGATGCGTGCAATAACGGTGGTGGTTGGTTGTTCCTTAGCTAACAGATAAAATTTTTTGTCGCAACCTATTTGCAGTGAATATTTTAATAAAAATATAATCAATTATTGATTGATTATTTTCTTGACAAAATTTCTTGGATTGCTAGCATAGCATTTATGATTAAACTATATGGTCGTATTGGCACGGGTGCGGCAGCGGTCGAAGCGCTGATGAACGAACTCGAAGTGCCACATGAATATATCGAAGTTCCCGCCAACAAGGACGATGCCTATCGTAGCGACCCCGCTTTTCTTGATATCAACCCATTGGGCCAGGTGCCTTATATTTTATGCGAAGACGGCACCATCATGTCGGAATCGGGCGCGATGATGATAGCCATTGCC
The DNA here is from genome assembly GCA_965262775.1 of Alphaproteobacteria bacterium. GTDB lineage: Bacteria > Pseudomonadota > Alphaproteobacteria > JASGCL01 > JASGCL01 > JASGCL01. The sequence continues at coordinate 347,509 of CBDHFT010000001.1, forward strand.
GACCGTTTTGGTCGCAACAAAATGGTTGACCATGGGCTTTATATCCCCAGCTCGGATGACCCGGTGCGCAACACCTACATTCGGTTTATGTTGTTTTTTGCCACGGGCATTTATTATCACCATTTGTTTTATGCTTACTCAAACCGTTATGTCTCGTCGCCCACGGCTCAGGGTGAACTTCGCACCAACGCCCTGAAGGAATTGGAAAAATTGTTTCGTTTTGCCACCATGCAACTTGGTAATCAGGCTTATTTTTTGGGCGACGATTGTTCGCCCTTTGACCTTTATGCTGCCATGTTGTTTACGTGGCATCCTGGTTTCCAAGAATTTGCGGCAAAAAATCCCATCATCAAAGAATTTTGTAAAAGGGTTATGACAAGGCCTAAATCAAAAAAGATTTGGGAAAAGCACGAATTGCTGCCACTTGTTTTATAATTAATATTATAAAATTGTTAAGGGCCATTGCTTGGCGGTGGAACAGCGCGGGCGCAATAATATATAGCTAGCAAGATGGCCCAAGATGGATAGAGCATGGATAGCGATTGACAAATTTTATGAATCACTTTAAAGACATAAAATGGAACAGTCGGATAAAAACAAGACGAAATCATTATCCCCCAACTTCCCCGCGGCAATGTTGGCTCTAACCTTTGACGATGTTTTGTTGTTGCCAAGAAAATCCTCGATATTACCAAAAGATGCCGAATTGGCGACGGCTTTAACCCCCGACCTTATTTTACAATTACCGATAATATCGGCGGCGATGGATACCGTCACCGCCAGCCGCATGGCTATTCTTATGGCGCGGCGCGGCGGACTTGGCGTGATACACAAAAACATGCCTGTCAAGGAACAAGCCGACGAAGTCAAAAAAGTAAAACGCGCCGAAAGCTTGATGGTTGAAAACCCCATTACCATTTTTGAAGACATAACATTGGGTGCGGCGCGCCAATTGATGCGCCAACATAAGGTAACGGGATTCCCCGTGGTGGATAAAAATGGAAAGTTGGTTGGTATTTTAACCCACCGCGACGAACGATTTTGCGATGACGAAACATTAAAGGTTTCAACCTTGATGACGCGCGACCTTATTACCGCCAAAAAAAATATCACCAAGCAAGAAGCCGAAAAAATTTTACACCAAGAACGTATTGAAAAATTATTGATAGTCGAAGGCGACAAATGCGTGGGGTTGATGACCGCCAAGGATTTATCGTCCCTGACCGAAAATCCGCGGGCTAACAAAGATAAAGATGGGCATTTGCGCGTTGCCGCCGCCACGGGGGTTGGTGCCGCGGGTTATGAACGCGGCGTTGCATTGGTTGCGGCGGGGGTGGATATGTTGGTGATAGACACCGCCCATGGCCATGCCCAAGGGGTGATAGACCAAGTGAAAAAATTTCGTGGTGAATTTCCAAAACTTATTATTTGCGCGGGCAATGTTGCCACCGCCAGCGCGGTGCAAGACCTGCACCAAGCGGGCGCGAATGTTATCAAGGTTGGCATCGGGCCTGGATCCATCTGCACCACCCGTATTGTGGCGGGGGTGGGGGTGCCGCAATTAAGCGCGATTATGAATTGCGTGGCGGTGGCAAAAAATTTGGGGGTGAGTATTATTGCCGACGGTGGTTTGCGCCATTCGGGCGATATAGCCAAGGCCTTGGCGGCGGGGGCGCATGCCGTGATGATAGGCGGGTTGTTGGCGGGCACCGACGAAAGCCCAGGCCAAGTTTTTGTTTACGAGGGAAGGTCTTACAAATCCTATCGCGGCATGGGGTCGATTGGCGCAATGGGCGCGGGCAGTGCCGACCGATATTTCCAAGAGAATATTAAACAGCAACATCATGATAACGGCGACCATGGTGGCGAAGAAAACGAAGATGGCGAAAGCCCGCTACGCAAGGGGCTTGATAAATTTGTGCCCGAAGGGGTGGAAGGGCGTGTGGCCTACAAGGGGGCAGCCTCCGCCGTGTTGTATCAATTGGCGGGCGGCGTCAGGTCGGCGATGGGCTACACGGGTTCTAAAAACTTAAGCGAATTACGCACCGCCGAATTCTGTCGCATCACCACCGCGGGCATTATTGAATCGCACCCGCACGATATCACCATCACGCGCGAACCATCATAAAAATATTCCCTTATTAAATATTTAATGGGCAAGACGCCAATTTTTGCCTACGCCATTTTCAACGGGGAAGAATAAAAAATCATGCTCCTGGTCGTGCCAATCGATGCCCGCAAAAATACCGTCGCCCGCGCCGTTGCCCAACCGCCCTTGCCATTGTTCGCGATGAAAACCAAATAATGTAACCTCCGCCATTATTTTTTTGAGCGCGGGTGTTATGGTTTCAACTGCTTCTTCCGCGACTTCGAACAACAATTCGTCATGCACCTGCAATATCATTTGGCAATCTTGGCTAAGCCCATGGTCTAACAAATAATGGTCGATTTTTATCATGGCACGTTTGATAAGGTCGGCCGCCGTGCCCTGCAACGGGGCATTCATGGCCTGGCGTATGGCGTAGGCTTTGGCGGGACCCTTGGTAAAAATGGCGGGTAAATAAATACGTCGCCCAAACAATGTTTCGACAAAACCATTTTTTTCGGTGCTGGCAATAACGCGGTCCATAAATTCTTTGACGCCTGGCAATTTTTCAAAATAACGGGCGATGATGTTTTTGGCATCGCTTTGCGGAATTTGTAATTGCCGCGCCAAACCAAATGCCGAAATGCCATAGATGATACCAAAATTAACCGCCTTGGCTCGGCGGCGTAATTCGGGGGTGACCTTATCCATCGGGGTTTCAAAAATTTCGGATGCCGTCGAACGGTGGATGTCGTCGCCCGCCAAGAAAGCTTTTTTCAGCGCGGGCGCGCCCGATAACAAAGCCAAAATACGCAATTCGATTTGGCTATAATCCAGCGACAACAACAATTTACGCGGCGGCGCAATGAAGCATTCGCGCAACGCCGCCCCCTGTTCGGTGCGAATGGGAATATTTTGCAGGTTGGGGTTGAGTGATGACAAGCGACCCGTTTGCGCGTTGGTGGAAGAAAAATGGCTGTGAAGGCGCGGTTGGCCCGCGGCGTCGCGCCGCGCCAATAACGGCAGGGCGCGAATGTAGGTGTTGTTCAATTTTTCCAAATGGCGATGTTGCAAAATATCCGCCACCACGGGATGGTCGTCAACCAACGATTCCAACACATCGGACGATGTGGAAAATTGCCCCGTTTTTGTTTTGGCAATTTTGTCGCCGCCGATTTTTTTTTGTGCAAACAAAACATCGCCCAATTGTTTGGGGCTGCCCAAATTAAATTCTTGGCCCAAACTTGCAAATATTTTTTTTTGTAAATCGGCAATGGCTTGGTCGGTTTGTTTGCCAAGCATAGCAAATTTTTCCATGTCTATCGCCACGCCATTTTTTTCTATCGCCGCCAATATGGGCAACAATGGTTGTTCGATTTGATAATAAATACGGCTTAATTTATCGGCCACCAATGTTTGTTCGTAAAAAATTCCCAAGCGCAATAACCGATAGGCTACGCAACTTAATTCTGCCAATAATTCTTGGCTGGCGGCTTGGGGTGCGGTGCTTGCCTGGCTGGCCGCATCTTTATTTTTATTATTTTCTTTAATAATTTTTTCATAATATTCTTGGTTGCATTCATCCATATCTTCATTTTTTGCCCCCGCGAACAAACAAAAATGCAACACCGATACATCGCTTAGGTTATCCACCCTTGCCAACCCCTGTTGTTCTAGGGTGATGATGTCGCTGGCAACTTCGGGGCTATATTTTTTTATGGCGTCGCTGGCAAAAATTTCTTGCAAGCCTTGGGGCAAGGTGGGTGGCGTGTCGGTGGCGAAAAGATTATTTTTTGTATCATCCATGGCGTTATGATGGCGCGGCGCCAGGGCGGTAACAAACGCCTGGCCATTTTCTAAACCCATGACCAAATAATCACCCGCGATGATGAATGCCAAGCGGCCGAATTGTTCAACCGCATCAACCAACGCCGTTATATTTTTTTCATCCAACATGGTGATAACCATGTCGGCGGGGGTTTTGCTGGGTAATTTGCTGGGGGCGGTTTTTTTTGTATGGTCGGTTGTTGCCTTGGCTGGCTTGGCGGCGGCATGACCGTTATCTTTTTTTGCTGTATCGGCGGGCGGTGGATTATCATCGGGCAGGTTAAATTTATCGCGCCATTTTTTTGCCAATTTTTTAAATTCCAATTCTTCAAAAAATTTTATAGCGGTTAATTGTTGGTCTAAATTTGGGTTAAGCGGCGCCGCCAATTTGTCTAAGCTTAATGACAGGGGGGTATCTTGGCGTAGGCGCGCCAATTGATAAAAAATTTTGGCTTCGGCCACATGGGTTTTGACAATTTCTTGTTGGCGGGCATTTTTTATTTTATCGACCTGTTGCAACAAATTATCCAAATTACCAAATTCATTGATAAGGTTGGCCGCGGTTTTGGGGCCAATCCCTGGTAAGCCAGGAAAACCATCGGACGAATCACCCATCAGGGCTTGCACATCCGCCACCAGGGCGGGGGTGACGCCAAATTTTTCTTTCACCGCAGCTTCGTCGATTGCTTTGTTTTTGAATGGGTCGATTAATGAAATACCGTCGCCGATTAATTGCATCAAATCTTTGTCTGACGAATATATTTTCACTTCGAAGCCTTGCTTGGCGGCCTGGGTCGCCAGGGTGGCAATGACATCGTCGGCTTCAAACCCCGCGGCTTCGATAATTGGCAGGCTAAGGGCGGTGGCGGCGGCGCGAAAATAGGGAAATTGGGGGATGAGATCCTCGGGCGTTTCGCCGCGGTTATGTTTATATTGGGGATAGATATCATGGCGGAAATTGTCGCGCGCCGAATCAAAAACCACCGCGATGTTGGTCGGTTTTTTATCAATAACATTCAATAACATTTGGCAAAAACCAAAAATGGCACCCGTGGGCAGGCCGTCGGGGCGGGTAAGCGGCGGCAAGGCGTAATAGGCACGAAAAATATAGCCCGAACCGTCAAGTAGGTACAAATCCTTTTTATTCATGGATAACTATTATCATGTTGCGAAGAAACTTGCCACCAAGACAAGACAATAATTTGCAAATGGCACGAATCAGGGATAAATGACCACCATGGATTCGCAGATTTTATCGCTTATATTGGGTGGCGCAATAGCGATTGTTGCGGCGGTCATTACGGCATTAGTGAATTATTTTTTTAGCAAGAAAAAAGACAACGAAGAATTTATCCGCCGACAAAAAATTGAGGCTTACACGGGATTAATAAATGCTTATAAAGATGTGCATCTTTTTCAACATAAAAAAGGGTGGGAACCAGGGTCAAATGAGGAATTGGTGCTTCTAAAAGAATATGGCTATTGGGCAAGACGATTGGAATTAATTGCGCCTAAAATTATTATAGAAAAAAATGAAGAGTTAATGAATCAAGAATTCTATGACCCAAATAGAGATAGGTTAGATATATTAATATCAGCAATGCGCAAAGATTTGGGTATTAAAGATTAAAAATATCTTTACTACTCCTCCCCCCGTCATTCCTGAATTTTTTGTCAACATCAATAATGTTGCAAAAAATATCAGGAAACCATTCCCTGGACGGCATGGGTTTACCACTACGCCATTGCCTTGCTTGCCATCCGCCATAAAAACCCAGCTAAATGTTTTTTTATGAAACCACCGAAGCCAGGGAATGGGTTCCTGATAATCGCTTCGCGATTTCAGGAATGACGGTTAGAGAGAAATGGAAAACCCAGCTAAATGTTTTTTTATGAAACCACCGAAGCCAGGGAATGGGTTCCTGATAATCGCTTCGCGATTTCAGGAATGACGGTTAGAGAGAAATGGAAAACCCAGCTAAATGTTTTTTTATGAAACCACCGATGCCAGGGAATGGGTTCCTGATAATCGCTTCGCGATTTCAGGAATGACGGTTAGAGAGAAATGAAAAACCTTAGCCCCGCCCCAAATGATAATAATGTAAATCAACGACATTACCAGCAATGTGATAAAAAATATATTTGCTAAATCGATGATGCTTTCATAGTGTTTTTCTATGAAGGGAAAATTAAGACGCAAGATGCGCAAAGATTTGGGTATTAAAGATTAAAAATATCTTTACTACTCCTCCCCCCGTCATTCCTGAATTTTTTGTCAACATCAATAATGTTGCAAAAAATATCAGGAAACCATTCCCTGGACGGCATGGGTTTACCACTACGCCATTGCTTTGCTTATCATCCGCCATAAAAAACCCAGCTAAATGTTTTTTTATAAAACAACCGAAGCCAGGGAATGGGTTCCTGATAATCGCTTCGCGATTTCAGGAATGACGGTTAGAGAGAAAAAAAACCCAGCTAAATGTTTTTTATGAAACCACCGAAGCCAGGGAATGGGTTCCTGATAATCGCTTCGCGATTTCAGGAATGACGGTTAGAGAGAAATGAAAAACCTTAGCCCCGCCCCAAATGATAATAATGTAAATCAACGACATTACCAGCAATGTGATTAAAAATATATTTGCTAAATCGATGATGCTTTCATAGTGTTTTTCTATGAAGGGAAAATTGGTTGGCAAATTGCCAGTGGTTTATATATTGGCATCGCAAAAGGGCGGCACTTTATACATTGGTGTAACCTCCGACCTTGGTCAGCGCATGGCGCAACACCGCGACGAAACCATGAAAGGGTTTAGCCAACAATATCAAGTAAAACGATTGGTTTATTATGAAACATACGACGATATGACCATGGCCATCAAACGCGAGAAACAATTAAAAAGATGGAAAAGAAATTGGAAAATAGAGTTGATAGAAAAACAAAATGAAGAATGGCAAGATATGACCAACAGGTTTTATAAAAAAGAATATGGCTCTGCTAGTTAAAAAACCCTAGGCCAAAATAAAAAAAAAGGCGGCACTTTATACAGCGGAAAAGCCTGGCTCCAGGCGCGAGCCTAGGCGGTTTTTTGATAAATCGCGCCACAATAGGGGCATTCGATTTCCTTGTGTTTTTTCAAACTTAGGTAAACCGCGGGGTGGTTGGCTCCCACCACAACCGAACCATTGCAACAAACTTGGTCGTCTTTGACAATAATTTTGTCCTGTTTTTTTATAGAAGGGGAGAAGGCCATGATTTTTTATAACCAGTTTTTTATAAAACGATAAGTTAAAAAACGCAAGGGGGGCAAGGGTCGGCGCAGCGAACGGGTGAGCGATTAATTACACCGTGGGTGGTTCGCCATAGCGGTTGGGTTTTGAACTGCCCGCCAACAGGTCAATCACCAAACCAATAATTTCAGGAATAAAAAACAGCGTGAAGCCAGGCAAACCGCGGTCATGAAAACGCCGCACCGTCAAAGCGATGGAAGGCGGCAAGAGGTAAAGCGTGGCCAATAACACAGGGATAGCAGGCACAAAAACGGGCGCAATAAAATGCCAAGCATGAGAGATGAAGTTATGGATAGATTGCAATAAATCGCCCAACGGCATGATGGCCAAACCAACAAACCCCGCAATAAACAATAAAAACACAATACCCAAATGCCGCCATATGTAGGTCGGCAAAGAAAAAATAAAACACGCCGCCACGAATCGCAACCCCAATTCCGCGCTGCTATCAGGGGTGGGCAACAACGCGTCCGAAAAAAAAGATTTAAAAATAAAGAGAGACAAGGATGCCGCCGCCGCATGGATAAGCCAAAAAACAAATTGCCCCACCCAATATTCGCGGCGCGACGCGCGCCCCGATAAGGTAAAATATTTTTTCATAAAAATACTATCGATAATATCTAACATCGCATTTATTCCTTCTTCATTCCTTGCCCCTATGGGTGATTAATTATTCAAATTCCATGACCGAAACTTTAACCCCAGCCATCAAGTTTTTATAAAAGGATAATGATAAAAGTGCAAGGGGTTTGAAAGGGGGTTTGAAAGGGGGGTTTTGCATGGGTTTGGAAAGGGAAGTGTGATAAGGATGCTACCACTATTAGCCGAAGGGCGGATTTGCGCTTTATACTTCGGGCGGGTTGCCGAAACGATTGGGCTTGCTGCTGCCCGATAGCAGGTCGATAATCAAACCCAAAATTTCGGGAATAAAAAATAAGGTAAAGCCAGGCAAACCGCGGTCATGAAAACGCCGCACGGTCAGGGCGATGGAGGGGAGCAATAGGAACAGCGTCGTCAACAAAACGGGGGCAGCATACCACGCAACGGGTCTAATAAATTTGGAAAGGGAGGTCAGCCCATGATGAGCAAATTGCATAAAGTCATGTAGCGGCATGATGGCCAAACCCACAAACGCGGCAATGAAACCAACGATGAGAAGCCCCGCATGACGCCAAAGATAGGTTGGTAGGCTGAAAACAAAACAAGCGACCACAAATTGTATACCCAGGGGATGCACCGCGTGCAATTTGGGCGGGGCGGAAAAATTTTTAAAAATAAACAGCGATAGGCTGGCCGCGCCAGCATGCAACGCCCAAAAAATAAACTGCCCCACCCAATATTCGCGGCGCGAGGCGCGCCCCGACAGGGTGAAATATTTTTTTATAAATATACTATCGATTATGTCGAGCATTGTTGTTTGTTTCCGCTTAGACGGCGTTAACCATTTTTGCCCAGTTTCATGCCCCTGGGTCATCACCTGCATGCTAACAGGTTTGTTATTAATATGCCAGTTCGATTAATTCTTCGAAGTTTTTCAATTCCATGGGGCGCGAATTGCCCGATGTGTTGGGGTCGCGCAACGCATGTTCGGCCATGATAGAAAACTTGTCCTTGGTTACCTTTAAATCGCGCAACCCCTTGGGCACGCCCAATTCTTCTTTAAACTTTACCAACCAATCGATAAAACCTTTGTTGCTGGTATCCTTTAATTCCAATGTGTGCGCCATCACTTGGTAACGATCTTTCACATAACCTTGGTTATATTCCATGACATAGGGCAACAACACGCCGTTGGTTAAACCATGGTGGGCGTTGAAAAAACCGCCGACGGGGTGAGCGATGGAATGCACCGCCCCCATGTTTTTTTGAAAAGCCATTGCCCCCATCGCCGAACCCAACAACATGTGGGAACGGGCTTCGATATTTTTGCCGTCTTTGAAGGCTATGGGCAGGTATTTTTTAATCAACCTCATCCCTTGCAACGCAATACCGTCGCATATGGGATGAAAATTGGGGCAGGCAAAAGATTCGATACAATGGGTCAGGGCGTCCATGCCCGTTGCCACGGTTAAAAATGGTGGCAAATCAAATGTTAATTCGGGGTCTTGGATAACAATGCTGGGCAACATCAAGGGATGGAAAATAATTTTTTTCTCATGGGTGGTTTCGTTTAAAATTACCGAAGCACGGCCAACCTCCGACCCAGTACCCGCGGTGGTGGGAATGGCGATGGTTTTGACAATGCCCTTGGTGTCGGCGCGCGTCCACCAATCGCCAATATCTTCAAAATCCCACATGGGGCGGGTTTGCCCCGCCATGAAGGCAATGGTTTTGCCCGCGTCAATGCCCGAACCACCGCCGAATAAAATAACGCCGTCGTGTTTACCTGCCCTGAAAATTTTTAATCCATCGTTGACATTGGTTTCGGTGGGGTTGCCTTGCACTTCGGCAAAGAAACCAAAATTGATTTTGGCGGCCGATAAAATATCCTTCACCAATTTTACAATGGGCATGGTTGCCAACCCCTTGTCGGTGACGACCAATGGGTTTTTAAACCCTAGTTCCTGCACCGCGGCGGGCAAATCTTGGATTCGCCCCGCACCCGCCCAAATTTTGGTGGGGTAAGAAAAATTGCCGCGTCCCGTGAAATTGTTCATAAATATGTTCCCTTATTTTTTGGTTGTTGATTATGTAAAACTTATATTTTTTTCAAATGGAAATTTTTGGGGCGGGTAACGCTGTCGAAACCACCCATGCCAAGCGAAATGCCGCGGCCTGTTTCTTTAACCCCCGTCCAACCCAAACCTGGGTCAACATAATCACAACGATTCATAAACACCGTGCCTGTTTCAATTTGGCGGCCAATGTTGGTTGCCCGTTCAACATCGTTCGTCCAAAGCGACGCGGTTAAACCATATTGGCTGTCATTCATCAATGGAATGGCTTCGGCATCGCTCTTCACCTTCATGATACCCACCACGGGGCCGAATGTTTCTTCGCGCATCACCACCATGTCATGGTTAACATCGGTTAAAATTTGCGGCATGACATAACAATCCGTGCCATTGTCTTTGGGGAAAAGTTTTGCATCAATATGGGCCTTGGCACCCTGTTGCAATGCCGCCGCAACCTGCTCGCGCACCGTTTTGGCAAAACGGATATTGGCCATGGGACCAATGGTGGTTTTTTCATCAAGCGGATTATCCAACACGTATTTTTTGGTTAATTCTATCGCGCCCGTTAAAAACTCATCGTAAACTTTTTCATGAACATAAATACGTTCGATACCGCAACAACATTGGCCCGAATTAAAAAATGCGCCGTCGACCAAACCGTCAACCGCGGCCTTCACATCGGCATCCTCCATAACATAGGCGGGGTCTTTACCACCCAATTCCAAACCGACGCCAGCGAAGGAACCGCCAGCCGCCTTTTCAATGGCACGGCCACCACCGACCGAACCAGTAAAATTGACAAAATTAATATCGCCGCTACCCAATAATTTTTCGGTTTGCCCATGGTTAAGCACCACGTTGCTGAACAAACCCGCGGGCAGGCCCGCCATGTCGAATGCTTTTTGAAAACGCTCGCCCACCAAAATGGTTTGCGCCGAATGTTTCAATATAACCGCATTGCCCGATAACAGGGCGACGCTGATGGTGCTGTTCGCTGTTAAATAAGGATAATTCCATGGGGCAATGACCATCGCCACGCCAACGGGTTCGCGGGCTTGGAAACGGGTAAAGCCTGCTTTGTTTTTTTCGTCATTGTCGGGGGGCAAACGGTCGGCCAAGGCAACATCGGCATATTTCAACATGAATTGCATACGTTCTTCAAACCCACGCCATTCGCCACCAAAACGCACGGGGCGACCCATTTGTTGTGCCAATTCGGGAATAATTTCTTGATTCATCGACTGCATAGCGGCCAAGAATTTTACCATATATTCTTTGCGCGTTTTTAATGGCGTCGCCGCCCATTTTTTTTGCGCCTGCTTCGCCTGGGCAATAATTTTTGCCAAATTATCGTCGCTGGTTACATCGCGGCTTGCCAATAACTTGCCATCGATGGGGGAAATACATTCTATTTTTTTCATGGTTTTATGCTTCCTTTGTTATATAAATTATTTTTTTTAAATAATAAATCACTTATTTGCTCAATTTTGCCTTAATATTGCCTATATTAAATATTATCTTTTTACGGGTTATCATGGCATGGCCATGCTTTGCAATTAATTTTTTGCAGTATTTTCTTCCTTGTTCCCTCCCTTTTGTAAAAAAAAACATGGTTTGTCAAATGAAAAATCAAAATATATACGAAAAATTGACCAAAACAGATACTAAAAATTGAAAGATATATAAATTTTATTTGCAAAATATTTTTTATCTGCTTAAACTTGCGCCAACAAAACACCAAAAATTGGTGGTGGGGACAAATTGTTTTTATACTTCTTTCTCTCCGCTACCTTTGTTTGAATTATGTTTTTTTAACAACATTGTTGAACTTAATGTAAAGGAGAGAAACAATGGCAAAAAATAAAAAAATGGGCTCGGCAGACGATATAAAAATGCTGCACAGCATGGGCTATGCCCAAGAGCTCGATCGCAAAATGTCGGGATTTTCCAACTTTGCGATAAGCTTTAGTATCATCTGCATTTTGGCGGGTGGTATCAACAGCATTGCTTGGGCAACCAGCGGTGTTGGTGGCGCGGCGATTGGGATTGGTTGGCTGGTTGGCTGTCTTATCTCGGGGTTGTTTGCCCTATGTATGGCACAAATTGCTTCGTCCTATCCTACGGCGGGCGGTTTGTATCACTGGGGTTCTATCCTTGGTAATCGCTTTATCGGTTGGCTAACCGCTTGGTTCAACCTGCTTGGTCTTATCACCGTGCTTGGTTCCATCGATGTTGGCTTATGGTATTTTTTCAATGGCGCTTTTGGCGAAACATTGGGATTAACCGATAACTATTTGGGCAAATTTGGCAAGGTGGAAGTCATGGGCTTAGACGCCAATTACTTAAACCAAGTTACCTTTGTCGTCGGCGCGCTGGTGGTGCAGGGGATTATCAACCATGTTGGTATCCGCTTAACCAGTTTCTTAACCGATATTTCGGGTTATGTTATTTTTGCCACCGCGGCTTTTTTAACCGTGATGTGCCTGTTGTATGCGCAAAGCTATGACATCAGCCGTTTGTGGTCGTTTCATAACTATTCGGGTGAAGCAGGTGGTAGCGTTTGGCCTGACAACAGCAACATGTGGTTGCTGTTTGGTTTGGGGCTTTTGTTGCCTATCTACACCATCACGGGTTATGACGCTTCGGCCCATACTTCGGAAGAAACCCAGGACGCGGCTCGTGCCGTGCCTCGTGGCATTGTCACGTCGGTCTTTTGGTCGGGCGTGGCGGGTTACATCATGCTGGTGTCTTTCTTGCTCTTTATCCCCAACATGGATGATGCGGCAAAACAGGGCTGGAATGTCTTCTTCTGGGCTATCAATAGCTTGCCTGCTTGGTCGGCATTTTTGATATATATTGGCATAGCCATCGCACAATTTTTGTGTGGCTTGGCGGCCTTGACCTCAACCTCGCGCATGATATTTGCTTTCTCGCGCGATGGGGGTTTGCCCTTGTCTAAAATATGGCGCAAAGTTTCCACCAATTTCCGCGTGCCCGCCAATGGTATTTGGCTGGCCGTGCTGCTTGGTGCGTTATTCACTTCCTACACCAAGGTTTATTCCGTGGTGGTGGCGGTTTGCGTTATCATGATATTTATATCCTACGCCATTCCTGTGATTGCGGGGTATTTTGCTATCGGCACAAAAAAATGGAACAAGATGGGACCATGGAACATGGGCGTTGCCAATTACAAATTGGTATCGGCTTTGGTGTTACTTGCCATGTTGTTTATTTTTTATCTTGGGGTGCAACCCCCCAACAATTTGGCGTTTGACATGACGATTTGGTTCGTTGTTATCACCGCCATTGTATGGGTGTTGATTGAAAACAAACGATTTAAGGGTCCGCCAATTGGCAAAGACATTCAAAAACGGATGTCAGCCATTAAGCAGGCCGAAAGCAAATTCAAAAAATAACTTTTTTGGATAAAAAACGATGGTCAGTTCCCCGTCCTTGATTTGAAAAAATTGAGGACGGGGGATTGATTTTTTTAAATTGAAACAATAGATAAGTTATTCAAGTCAATAAAGAAATTATCAGGTAATAAAATAATGAATAAGAAGATTGATATACCCAAAGTAGCAAATGCCGAGGATGCCAAAAAATTAATCACGGCACGCGGGTTGTCGCACGTAAAATTAGCGGTATCCGATATTGACGGCGTATTGCGCGGCAAATGGGTATCGCGCGAGAAGTTTTTTTCCGCCCTTGATAGCGGTTTTGGTTTTTGTGATATTTTGTTCGGCTGGGATAGTGCCGATGTGAATTACAGCAGTGGTGTATTCACCAATTGGGATAGTGGCTTCCCCGATAGTTTGATGATGGTTGCCCCCGAAACGGCGCGTAATTTGCCCACCGAACCCATAGCGGGCGACGGTGCCGAGGGTGGCGATAACCCAATGAATTTACTTTTTTTGGCCGAGGGTGGCGCCGACCGTATCAGGCAAGTTGACCCCCGTTCGGTGCTGAAAAAAATTATCAATTGGGGCAAAGACATGGGTTTGCATGCCACCGCCGCGGTCGAATATGAATTTTTTATGTTTCGCGAAACCCCCGAATCGGTGCGCGAAAAAAATTATCAAAACCTCATTCCCTTGACGCCAGGATTTTTTGGTTATTCGCTGTTGCGCGCGGGGAAAGAACATGATTTTTATGACCAATTGATGTCGATGTGCGCCGCCATGCGTATACCGTTGGAAGGATTACACACCGAAACGGGCCCTGGCGTTTTGGAAGCGGCGATAGAAAAATCAGAAGTGATGGAAGCCGCCGACCGTGCCGCTATTTTTAAAACCTACGCCAAAATTTTGGCGCAAAAGAATAATTTGATGGCGACCTTCATGGCGAAATGGTCCAACGAATACCCTGGCCAATCGGGGCATATCCATCTCTCCCTCACCGATAACAATGGCAAGGGGGTCTTCTTTGATAAAAACAACGAACATAATATAAGCGACACCATGCGCCATTTCATTGGCGGCCAAGAATTGTTGTTGCCCGAATTTTTGGCCATGGTGGCGCCAACCGCCAACAGCTACACCAGGCTTATCCCTGGCTATTGGGCGCCCAATTACGCCGCTTGGGGTATTGAAAACCGCACCACCGCTTTGCGCGTGATAGGAAGCTCTGAAAAATCTATCAGGGTTGAATATCGCGTGGCGGCGGCCGACCAAAATCCTTATTTGGCTTTGGCGGCGGCTTTGGCTTCGGGCCTCTATGGCATTGCCAACAAAATTGAACCACGCCCCCGCGTGATTGGCAATGGTTATGAAAATGTTGATGCCAAGAAACATCCCCTGCCCAGCACCTTGGGCGAGGCTACTTCGCGCTTTCGCGCATCGAAAGTGGCGCGTGAAATTTTTGGCGAATTGTTTGTCGAACATTACAGCATGACGCGTGAACATGAACAACGCGAAGCCTTGAAGGCCATTACCGATTGGCAATTGAAACGCTATTTCGAAATTATCTAACATGGCAAAAGGGACAACAACCAACATTAAAAAAGATAAGCTGTTTGACGTTTTTTCCAAACGCGGCTTGGTTTTTGGTTTTTTATTATGGGTCGTGATGTTTTCTATCGGCCTTATGCTAAGGTTAGAGCGCGACGCGGGAGTCATCAGCCCCTTGACCATGAAGTTGCTGTTGATATTGGGGGGCAGCGGCTTGGCATTTATTTTTTATCGTTTGTTGCGTAGCCAAGGGTTTCTTCATCGTAGTATTGCCCATAGTTTCATGCTGGTTAACAGCTTGCTCGACATTATTATTTTGATGGGTATTTTTCAGCGCAACATGGTCGAATGGTTGGGTAGCGTTTTTATTTTTTACATCGTGGTTTTTTACGGGCTTTATTATTTGCTACGCAAGCCCTTGCCTCGCCGTTAAGGAATTTGTTTGCACTATTGTTTTTGTTGTTTTTGTTGTAAAAACCCCTGATGACAAAAGAAAAAGGCAATATATTCCCCGCCGCCAACATCATTTCTTTGTTTGATAAAAACCCTGCGCCCCGTGGCGAACATGATGCTACGGCGCAAGTTGGCGAACATGATGCTGCGGCGCAAGTTGGCGAACAACACCTCTTGGCGGCCAGCCCATTTCAAAAATTAGAAAACTTGTTGGCGGGCATCACGCCGCGCCAAACTATTTTGCCCCTTCATTTGGGTGAACCCGACGGCGGACTGCCTGATATTGTTAAGCCTATCTTAAACCAACCAGATTTTTTCGACGGGTTTGGCAAATACCCCGAATTGTTGGGCAGTGTTGATTTTCGTCAAGCGGTTAAAAATTGGGCGGAACGGCGTTTTCACCTGCGCCAAGGGTTGCTGGCGATAACGCCGCCGCATAATAATATCCTGCCCACCACGGGGTCGCGCGAAGGTTTGGCCTTGGCCATAACCTACGCTGTCAAAAAAAAACAACCGCAATGCAAAAACAAATTGCCCGTCGTGGTTATCACCAGTCCATTCTATCATGTTTATCATGCGGCGGGGGTGATAGCAGGGGCGGAAGTGGTGGCGATTCATTGTTATGATGAAACAGCGATAGACAAAAATCATGCGGCCAAGAATCTATCGCTGGCGGCGGGAATCAATTCTTTGCCAGCCGATGTCAAACAACGGTTGGCCGCGGTGGTGGTTTGCACCCCCGACAACCCCACGGGGCGCGTGCTGACCATGACGGAAATGGAGCATTTGCATGATGTGACGGCGGCGCATGATGCCATGTTGATTAGCGACGAATGCTACAGCGATTTGCATTATGGTATTCCGCCCATCAGTTTTTTGAACTATGTTGATAATGGCTTTGGTTGGCGCGGGGTTATTATAAGCAACAGCCTGTCGAAACGGTCGGGTGCGCCAGGTTTGCGGTCGGGGATTTTGTTGGCCGACGCCGCGGTGGTGAAGGAATTGGCAACCTTGCGTGCCCATTTGTCGGCCATCCACCCGCGGTCGTTACAACTTATCGCCACGGCATTATGGAATGACGATGACCATGTGGCGGCGAATCGTGCCAAATATCAAGCAAGGTTAAAAATTGCGAGCGAGGTGATAGGCCATTCGCCGTCGTTTCAAATGCCAAGCGCGGGATTCTTCCTATATTTACGATTTAACAATGGGGCAGAAGCCGTCAAACAAATTTTTGCCGAAACGGGCATAAAATTATTGCCCGCAGTTTTTATGGCGGGGGGTGAGGCAAGCGATAAAAAAAATCCCGCCAGCCCCTACGCCCGCTTGGCCATGCTTATCGGCGGCGACGAATGGCGCGATGCCTTGGCAAGGCTCAAACCATTTTTATTACCGACATCATAATGGGTAGCAATGGTGGCATCATGCGCCATCTCTTGCTAAAGAAGACAAACAGGCGCAAATAGATTTATTAAAATAACGAATCCTGTAAGGTGGTAAGAAGATTATATTGAAAGTTATCAAGAAAGATTCGAAAAAAAATGGCAAGAAAAAAAATCGTAAAAAATACCAAGCCCAGCCCTTCGCAAAAACATTTTTTAGAAAGATGGCTGGGGCGTTACCTCGGCGGGAAGGCCATCACCCTGTCGCAAAAGGGGTTGGGGGCGGGCGCGTTGGCGGCGGGGGTGATGATATTCCTTGCGTTGCTTAGCCACGATGCGGGCGACCCATCGCTTACCACCCAATCGTCGGCCGAGATTAAGAATTGGTTATCTTACTTCGGGGCGATTATTTCTGATGTGCTTTTTAGTTTTGTCGGGCAAATTCCAGCCTACGGCGTGGGGGTTGTTTTTTTATTGTGGGGCATGGCATGGTTAAGCCCGATAGAAAATGCAAAAAACAAACGGGCGATATTAAAAAGATTATCGCTTATCCACTTCGTGCTTTTTTGTGCATTCTTATTTTTTGCGGGGGCGATAAAAATAATGGGATTGTTAATGTGGTCGCGTTATATCGACAATGCGGTCGATTTGCAAAACCCGCAATATGCCACCGAATATTCTTTGTCGGTGTTAGAAAATTTTTGGGCGCAAATGTTGTTGCCGTCGTTGCAAACCCACGCTTTGTTGCCGATAATATTTTTTCTTAGCCTGGTTTTTTTGGGGCTGCTGCTTTTTTTGTTGTCGGGCCTAACATTTTTTGAATGGCAATTGTTGGGCGGGTGGTGCCTGTCGGTGCTCGGCTTTGTCGGTTATGCTTTGTTTTATTTTGTGGCCAGCGTGGTGGGGGGTTTGTTCACTTTGCTTTATCGCCTGCTGGTGATGATATGGCCCATGATGAAAGTTTTCTTGCCGCGACCATCGAAATTAATGGGACAGCAGGCCCTATGGAAAAAAATTTGGCAACGTCTATGGCATAATATTGTCAGCATGCCGCAAATCAAGGTGAGCGAGGGCGAAGCCCCCGACCACGCTAGTTTGTTGCGCCGTTCCTTCACCAAGCAAGACGAGGCGGAGGATGAGATAGTGGTGTCCAGCAAACCAGCCGCCAAACATAACCGCGCGTCAAGTTATAAGGGCAAAGAATTTCCGCCCATAGAATTTTTGGCAACCCAGGATGCTGGCGGGCCCCGCCACCAAAAAAATAGGCAGGAGCAAGAAGCCGATGCCAAACAAATGGCGGGTCGCCTCCACGAGGCCTTGGCGCAATTTGGCGCCACGGGCAATATCACCGCGGTGAAAATGGGGCCCGTTATCACCCTGTATGAATTTGAACCCGATGTCGGAATAAAAAATGCCCAGGTGATAAACCTGGCGGGCGATTTGGCACGCGCCCTGTCGGCCACCGCGGTGCGGGTTGCGCCCATTGCGGGGCGCAATGTCTTGGGCATAGAGGTTCCCAACCAAACGCGCGACAAAGTTTATTTGGGTGAGTTGGTGGCGAGCAAATTGTTCCAAGAAACCAAAACGGTGTTGCCACTTATTTTGGGAAAGAATATTTTTGGTCAAGCCATGGTGGTGGATTTAAGCCAGATGCCGCATTTGCTTATTTCGGGCACCACGGGTTCGGGCAAATCGGTGGCGATGAATGGGTTTTTGCTGTCGCTGCTTTACAGCCACACCCCCGATACCTTGCGCCTTATTTTGATAGATCCCAAAATGTTGGAGCTTTCAATCTATCAAGCTATTCCGCACCTGCTATCGCCCGTGGTGACCGACCCGAAAAAAGCGGTGTTGGCATTGTTGTGGGCGACGCGCGAAATGGAACGGCGTTATAAATTGCTGTCGGAACTTGGGGTGCGCAATTTGGCCGATTATCGCAAAAAAACCGCCAACGATACCGCTGCCGAAAACTTGCCCTACATTGTTATCATGGTCGATGAAATGGCCGATCTGATGTTGGTGATGGGAAAAGATGTCGAGGTGTTGGTGCAGCGTTTGGCGCAAATGGCGCGGGCGGCGGGCATCCACCTTATTATGGCGACGCAACGCCCGTCGGTTGATGTTATCACGGGCACCATCAAGGCCAATTTTCCGACCAGGCTTAGCTACGCCTTGCCCACCCGCACCGATAGCCGTGTTATTTTGGGCAGCGAAGGTGCCGAACAATTATTGGGCATGGGCGATTTTTTGATAATGACTGGCGGGCGTATCGAGCGTGGCCATGCCCCCTTCACCACCGAGGAAGAAGTAAAAAAAGTTACCGATTGGTGGCGCGACCAGGGCGAGGTTGATTATTTACCAACCGAAGATATGCAACCCGCGATGAGCGGGCGTGGCGTGGCGGACGACATGATGGGCGGCGGCGAAGATATATACCAACGCGCCGTGGAATTGGTCAGGCGCGAGAAAAAAGCCAGCACCAGTTTTTTACAACGCCATTTGCAAATTGGTTATAACCGCGCCGCAACATTGATGGAACAATTAGAAAAAAATAACGTCGTTTCAACCCCCAGCCACAGCGGCAAACGCGAGGTGTTGTAATTTATCGCTTGTAAGTTATTTATCGCGCCGCAAATTTATTTTTGAAATAATGAAACCAAACCCGTGGATAGGGTAAAAATAAAAGCACATGCCGCCAGCGTGCCACGGGGGTTGCAACCCCAATTTTATCAAGTGGGTCGCGCCCGTATAAACGCCGTGCGTAGCACGACAGGGTGATAAGCATATGCCCCAAACCAATTTTTATTTTACCAAATATATTTTTTTTGGTGCGTTTGGTGGTTTGTTGTTGGTGGGTGCGCACCAAATACAGCGGGGTGATTGGATTGGCTAAAATGGCGATTTGAAATTTTTCTTGTAATCGCCAAAATATATCGCGGTCGCCGCAGGCCTTGATATTGCGGTGCCAACCCACCACGTCGTAACATGATTTGCGGAACATGGTGTTGCCATAAAAAAGATGGAATGTTTTTTTTATATTGATAAGAAAACGGCAGTCATCGTAAGAAAGCTTCGTGTCGCGCGGGTTTATTTTTTGTTTTTTATATTTTTCTATATTCATTCGCGGCGTGTGGGGAAAATTATTTTGACCGTCAATGGCGTCGTAATTCACATTGACGCCGCCGATATCTTTATTTTTTTCTAACAATTCATATTGCAACATTAATTTTTCGGGGTGGGAAAAATCATCGGCATCTTGCCAAACCACATAACGGCCGCGCGCCAATTTTAATCCTTGGTTACATGCCATGCCAAAACCGCCGTTGGCTTGCTGGTGCAACCTTATCCTTTTGTCTTGCGTCATGTATTTTTTAACCACATTGGCCCCGTCGTCGGTCGAACCATCGTCAACCACTATCAATTCAAAATCTTGAAAACTCTGTTGTAAAATGGAATCAATCGCCATGCCAACATATTTTGCATGGTTATACAATGGCATAACAACCGAAACCGCGGGCGTGGGCATAGCGCCAGACAGTGTTTTAGACAGTGTTTTAGACGGGGTTTTAGACGGGATTTTGCTTCGCGGCATAATAACCGATTTATTTCTTGCCATTTTTATCGATTCGATTTATTCGTTGCTTAGGTTCATAAGAACCCTACTAATATTAGTAATATTTTTTTGTTTACTAGAATACTTACCCGATAGCAAGCCCCGATAACGAACCGCCATTTTACGAATATCGATAAAAAACAACATGACCGACAGCAAACCACGCCAAAAAATTTACGAAGGAAAAGCAAAGATTCTCTACACAGGGGAGGTTGAAGGCACCTTGATTCAATATTTTAAAGACTCCCTAACCGCCTTTAACAATGTGAAGAAGGACGAAAAATTGGGCAAGGGTATCTTAACCGCCAGTATTTCAGAACAATTGATGGGGGTGGTGGCCGCGGCGGGCATTCCCACATGTTTTATCAAACGCCTGTCGGCACGCGAACAATTAATACGCGAGGCCGATATTGTGCCGATTGAGGTCATGGTGCGCAACTACGCCGCGGGGTCATTGGCCAAACGTTTGGGTTTGACGACGGGGGTAAAATTGGCGCGGTCGATTGTGGAATATGCTTACAAAAACGATGCCTTGGGCGACCCATTGATAGGCGAAGACCATATCACCGCCCTGGGCCTGGCCAGCCCGCAAGAATTGGATGATATGATGG
Organism: Alphaproteobacteria bacterium; assembly: GCA_965262775.1. Taxonomy (GTDB): domain Bacteria; phylum Pseudomonadota; class Alphaproteobacteria; order JASGCL01; family JASGCL01; genus JASGCL01. The sequence continues at coordinate 368,396 of CBDHFT010000001.1, forward strand.
CGATGAGCCTGCGTATCAATGATATTTTGACGGGTTATTTTTCCGCCATCAATTTAAAACTTATCGATTTCAAATTGGAATTTGGTCGGGTGATAGACAACGAAGATGAAATTCGTATTATTCTGTGCGATGAAATTTCGCCCGATACCTGCCGTTTGTGGGATAAAACCACTGATGAAAAATTTGACAAGGATCTGTTCCGTCAAGATTTGGGCGATGTCATGGCGGGGTATCAAGAAATTGCCCAACGTATGAAATTGGTTTTTGAATTACCAAAAAAAGGTGAATAAAATGGCAAAATTTTTTATCACCCTGTCGGTTATGCCCAAACATGGGGTGCTTGACCCTGCGGGCGTGGCGGTGAAAAACACCCTTGACGATTTGGGGTTTCACGATTTGCAATCGGCGGTGTTGGGAAAATGTTTGTATCTAACATTGGAAGCGACCGACGAAGCCGCCGCCAAAAACATGGCGCAAGCCATGGCAAAAAATTTGTTGGCGCACGAAGCCATGGAAGAAGCCGCGGTGTTGGCCATCAAGGAATTAAAAGGATAAGCGACATGGGAACGCTCCCCTTTCTTCATCCCTCGCCCGCAAGCAAAAGCAATAGGGAGGCGGCGGCCGAGGTATCGTGCGAGGATTGTTTTGACCTGTTATCACGTATTGAAGACAAAACGGTTGATATGGTTTTAACCGACCCACCTTACTTCATTGATGGCATGGGCAATGATTGGCAAGATGAAAGCCTGAATAAAAAGGTTCATCGCGCGGGCGTGGTGGGCAGCCTGCCAGTGGGAATGAAATTCGACAAAGAGCAAGGCGTAAAATTGTATCAATTTATATTACCTGTAGCACAAGAATGGTTAAGGATTGTAAAGCCAGGCGGTTTTGTTTTGTGTTTTTCGCAACCCCGTTTGGCGCATAAAATGGCGTCAGCGTTAGAAGATGCGGGGTTTGATATAAAAGACGTTTATGCTTGGCAAAGGCCAGGGCAAGCCAAAGCCTTTTCCCAAGAACATTTTATTCGCAAAAATAAAAACCTGTCGCAGGTTGAGAAAGACGAGGTTATAAAAAATTTACAAGGACGCAAAACCCCGCAATTGCGCCCCACCATGGATTTGATTGTCATGGCACAAAAACCCAAAGAAGGAACATTTGTTGACAACTGGTTGCAATATCAAGTTGGGTTGATAGATATTAATGCAGGGGTTTTGGAACAGGATAAATTTCCTGCGACCATTATGCCTTGTTCGCATGAAGCGGTGCGTTATGACCATATTACGCAAAAGCCTGTCCAATTGTTGCGACATTTGATTAGAATTTTTACCGCCGATAGTAAAAACACAAAAATTGTCGATTGTTTTGTTGGCACGGGTTCGACCGCGGTGGCCGCGGCGAGGGAGGGGCGACAATTTTTTGCTTGTGATAGAGAAGAAAAATACGTGGAAATAGCCAATCTGCGCCTGCGGGGTTTACAATCCACAACAATCACACCACGCGACCTGGAATCAAGGGCTCATTAAATAATTGCAGGAAGGACAGGGATAGAAAAAATGACAATGGATAAATTATTAAAAGAAGAATCATGAAATCAGTCATCGTTGTTTTTGATGGTAGTAATCGGCAGGACGATTTGGCGCGCGCCATTTTTTTGGCAACCAACAAGGCCCCAATATTTGTTGCCGCGCGCGATAGCACCCTGCCCGATAAAACCGATGTTGTTTTTTTGCCTGGCGGGTTTTCTTATGGCGATTATTTGCGGTCGGGTGCCATGGCGGCGAAAACCCCCATCATGCGCGCGGTGACAACATTTGCGCATGGCGGCGGCCGCGTGATGGGTATTTGTAATGGCTTCCAAATATTGTGCGAAGCGGGTTTGTTGTCGGGGCTGTTGCGCCCCAACCATGACGGGCGATTTATCTGCAGTTGGCAACGGTTAACCCCCGCCCCAACATTCGAAAAATTATTTGCCGCGCCCCAGGTTGTTTTCCCCATTGCCCACGCTGATGGCAATTTTCAAATCGACGATGACGGTTATAAAAAATTGCAAGACAACCAACAAATATTGCTGTCCTATGCTTCAAACCCCAATGGCGCGCGCGGGGATATTGCGGGTATTTGTAACAAAACAAAAAATATTTTTGGCATGATGCCCCACCCCGAAAATAATATTGAAGATTTCCATAGCGCAAAAAAAGACGGCTTGGTTTTTTTTAAAAACTTTTTATCCATGTAAACCCAAAGAAAAATTCACCATGACAACCACCATGACAACCACCATGACAACATCCCCCACCCGCGATAATATTTTTGCCCTGGCGCAATCTTATGGGCTTAGCCAGCCTGAAACCGAAAAATTAATAGCCGCGCAACAACAGGCGCGTGGCCAATTACCCACCCCGACCGAGGTTGCGGTGACGGGTGCGCTGTGGTCAGAACATTGTTCTTATAAATCCAGCAAGTTTTATATCAAACAACTTCATTTCAACGAACCATGGGTGATAACCGCGGCGGGCGAAAATGCGGGGGCGATAGATATTGGCGATAACCAAGCCATTATTTTTAAAATGGAAAGTCATAACCACCCAAGTTATCTGGAACCATTTCACGGCGCGGCCACGGGGGTGGGGGGAATCCTGCGCGATATTTTTACCATGGGTGCCAAACCCATAGCCAATGTAAACGCCCTAAGGTTTGGCGATGTTGACGATGCCGTGTTGGCAAAAAAAATGCGCGGCCTGGTGCGCGGCGTGGTGAAGGGGATAAGCCATTATGGCAATTGCGTCGGCGTGCCGATGGTGACGGGCGAAACCGAATTCTTGCCATGTTATAATGGGAATATTTTGGTCAATGCCATGACGGTGGGGTTGGTCGAGCAAGGTAAGATGGCGTCGGCCATGGCAAAAGGAATTGGCAATTGGGTGATTTATTTGGGCAGCAAAACCGGGCGCGACGGGGTGAAGGGGGCGGTGATGGCCAGCCAAGAATTTTCGGGCAGTGACGAAGAACAAAAACCCGCGGTCCAGGTGGGCGATCCCTTCGCCGAAAAATTATTGTTGGATTTGTGTTTGCAACTTATCGCCGATAAAAAATTCGTCGCGATTCAAGACATGGGTGCGGCGGGGCTTTCCTCTTCATCGGCCGAAATGGCGGATAAGGGCGGCGTGGGTATAGAAATAGAATTGTCGCAAGTGCCGATGCGCGAAGCCAACATGCGCCCCGAAGAATTGATGTTATCCGAAAGCCAAGAAAGGATGTTGGCGATTATCGAACCCAAAAATTTTGATGTTATCAAAAAATTATTTTCGCAAAGTCATTTGGATTGTGAAAAAATTGGTGAAGTTATTGCCGAACCGCAATTGATAATAAAAATGAATGGCAAGGTCGAGGCGCATTTGGCAACCAACCTGTTGGTGGGCCAGGCGCCGCTTTATACCGCCGCCGAAAGACCATTGGCGACATTGCCAACATACAACTTGTTGCCCGACAACATGAAGGATGGTTTTTTTGCCCGACATGAAACCCGCGCCAAACAAGAAAACACCAACCCCGCGGGCATGACCACCATCACAAATTTTCCTCACCTGGATATAAAAAATTATTTAGAAAAATATTTTGCTTCATCTTTTGGTGCCGACAAATCCTTCATTTACGAACAATATGACCGCTTGGTCCAGGGCAATAGTATTTTTACCAGCGGTCAGGCTTCGGCGGGGGTGATAAAGATTCCCCATGGTAAGAAAGCCTTGGCGGTGTCGTGCCACGGCGACCCATTGTTGTGCCATGCCAACCCTGAGTTGGGCGGGCGGGTGATTATTTTGGAATCCTATCGCAAACTTTGTGCGGTGGGGGCGCGACCCTTGGCCTACACCAACAACCTTAATTTTGGTAATCCAGAAAATCCCGCCATCATGGCGGCCTTCGCCACTATCTTGCGGGCAATGGGCGATACTTCGCGCGCCCTACATTTTCCAACCATTTCGGGCAATGTGTCGCTTTATAATCAAACGGCGGGCAAAGATATTTATCATACGCCCGTTATCGGCGGCGTGGGGGTGATAGAAGATTATAAAAAATCGGTGGGTTATATTTTGCCGCGCGAACCACAAATATTATGGTTGCTGGGCGACGGCGACAAGACTGACCTAGCGGCCAGCCGTTATGGTTTCTTACAGCTGGGTGAAAATAATTATTCACCGCCAGCAGGTATTTTTGACATAGCGATGGAAGAAAAATTGGGCAGTTTCGTTCAAAACCTCATTATCGAGGAAAGGGTGAAGGCCTGCAAAGCAATTGGGGCGGCGGGTTTGTTGGTTGATGCCATCACCATGGCCTTGCCAAATATGCTAAGCCTGGCCATAATCGAAAAACCCTTGGGGGTAAGATATTTTTTTGGTATTGGTGGCGCAAGGTATCTGGTGGCGGGGGGCATGGATATTGAAAAACAGGCGAAGGCGGCAGGGATTGCCATCACCAAATTTGCCGATATTTTGTCGGAAGAAAATCCGCAGTTGAAAATCGGCGAACAAATGATTATGTCCCTTTCAGCAATAAAAAATTTCCGCCAGCAACTTAAAAATAAAATCATATAAAAAATAAAGAAAGTTTTACCCCATGCCCGTCAGCCGTGAAGAAATTTTGAGCGATTTAACCACTGCCTTTCCCAAGGCGGAGATAGAATTGATAGCCCTGGTCGATGACGACGACCATTGGAAATTAACCATCGCCGCCAAAGAATTTGCGGGGCTAAACCGCGTTGCGCAACATCAATTGGTTTATAGCGCGTTGCAGGGTAAAATGCACACCCGCTTGCATGCCTTGCAATTAATTACCAAACTGTTATAATAATACACGGATACATGACAGACATTAAACAAGAAATCGCCGATACCATCAAAAATAATAAGGTGGTGTTATACATGAAGGGCAATAAACAAATGCCACAATGTGGCTTTTCGGCCGCGGTGGTTGGCGTGTTGAATCATTATGGTGTAGCGTTTCAAGATATTAATGTCTTGGCGGACCCCGCCCTGCGCCAGGGTATCAAGGATTTTAGTCAATGGCCCACCGTGCCGCAATTGTATGTGGCTGGCGAATTTGTTGGCGGTTGTGATATTGTGCGCGAAATGGCGCAATCGGGCGAATTAGTCGCCCTGTTCGAAAGCAAGGGTATTGCGGTTAAAACGCAAGCATAGGGGCTGCTATGTTGGCGGATATGCAGCCTTCATACATTTATAAATTTTAGGAATATTGAACGGGGCGTGTTATTATCCTACCATTAGATAAGGTAATAGCTTGTGGTAGTAAATGTTTATTTAGAATTCTTCTATTTATTTTGCTTGATGTATTGGCAAGATGTTTTAGCATCGGTGTTTGGTGAGGCGGGGTTAAAATAACAATTTTTTTGTTATGTAGATTTTTTATTTTTTCGAGGGCAGGTGTAAAATCAGTATCAGCACTAATAACGATTATAGTATCCATTTTATTTTCATAAGCATCTGCAATTATTTCTATACCAATTTTGATATCAGTTTCTTTTTCCTCATGGGTATATAATTCTGTATTACATACCACGCAATTATTATGATAATATTTGGTTGGTTTTTTTATATCTTTTTTATTCATTTTGCACATTGATTTGAAAACATTCCATAACCATTTTGGGTTGTCGGTGTTTATCCATTTAGCAATTTTATTGGATATTTTTTTAGAGCATTTTAAACAAATAATTGCGTTTAGTCGCTTTTTTTTGAAGTGGGATTTAAAACAAATGACGCCATGATGGCTTAGAGCACTTATATAATCCTCATGTCTTTTTTGTTTTTCTTGGCCATGCCAATAAGGAATAGCAGTAAAATATTTCACGGCTACCAATTTACCAAGGTTAAAAGATTGACAATATCCTTCACATAAAGAATATAAATTAAGCCATTTTAATTTGTCATCTTTGATTTTATTTATGCCGTGGTATAAATTTAACCCGTCAATATAGGCTATAACTTTCATCAATATATATTTAATAGATGCTAAAAAAAAAGTCCCACTGGTGCTAAAAGCACTGTGGGACCAACAATAACACCATATGATCTAACATACTATGCTAAAGCATTCATTTTACTTCTACTATAAATTTGTGGTTTTGTCAAATAGGTTTGCAGGTGTTTTCATAAGGATTTCTTTATTAAGATTTCGGTGCAACAGCTTTGCCCTTTATAAAATAACTGGCGAGGATAGCAAATTCGTAAAGCAAGATAAGCGGCACCGCCAAGGAAATTTGGCTAAGCGGGTCGGGCGGGGTAAGAATGCCCGCTAGGATAAAGGCTATCACGATGGCGTAACGCCGTTGTTTCACCAACCACGCCCGCGAAATAACCCCCAACCGCAATAATAATATTAACAAAACGGGCGTTTCAAATGAAAGACCGAAAGCCATCACCAAATGCAAAACCAAGGATAGGTAATCGCTGACCTTGGGCTGAATTTCCACCACCATCGAATTGTCTGGCATGGGTAAGTTAGAAAATTGTTCGAAGCTTAAGAAAAATTTCCACGCCATCGGAATAACCAAATAATAAACAAATGTCGCGCCCAACAGGAAAAAAAATGGTGTGGCAAGAAAGAAAAATAGAAAACTCTTTTTTTCATGGCGATAAAGCCCAGGCGCAATGAACAACCAAACTTGTAATAACCAAAATGGTATGACCAACACCATGGCGCTGTAAAATGCCAAACGGATATTGGTGAAAAAAACCTCGGTCAGGCTGGTGGCGATCATTTTATGGTTGATATCGCTACCCTGTTTTTGCCAAGCATCAAACAATGGCTCCGCCAAAAAACCATAGATGCGCGGCGCAAAATAATAACAAACAAAGAACGCCACCAACAACGCCCCCACCGCCCAAAACAACCGTCGCCGCAATTCCAGCAAATGATTGATAAGCGACATCGTCATCAATTTTTCTTTGCGCGATGGTGGCGGTAAATTATTTGGGGTTGCTTTTTTTGCCAATATTGTATCCTCGCGCTATTTTTATTTAAAATATTTCTTTATGGTGATGGATTTTTTTATGGGTTCAATGCGGCTGGCCACGGCGCAGCACTTCATTTTTTATCTGATGTTGTTGATTGTGAACGGCGTTTGGGTTTGGCCATTTTTTTCTTAACGCTGGTTTTACTATTATGGTCGGCGGCTTGTTGAATAATTTCGACCTCGCTCAATGTTTCTTTATCCAATATTTTTTTGGCTTCCCCTGCACCCGTTTCATCAAGGATCTTATTTTTTATTTCGTCGGCATATTTTTTGGCATCCATTTCGTTGGCCATGTCTTCAAACGCGGTTTGAAATTCGTGCGCCAACAATTGTAATTTGCGCCATAACGCCACCACGGCCCGCACCAAGGGGGGTAAGTCGCGCGGCCCAATAACCAACAGCCCGACCACCAATATCACCAATAATTCTATCCCGCTTAAGCCAAAAAAAGCCAAGTGATAGGGGTAGATGGTTGGCATAAGAAATTATTTTTTCTTATTTTTTGTGTCGCTACCGCTAAGGTTCTTTTTAAAATTTTTTAAGCCCGTGCCCAAATCGCCCATCAGCGACGATAATTTACCGCCACCACCGAACAACACCAACACAACGATTAAAATAATTAACCAATGCCAAATGCTAAAACTACCCATGATTTTGTGCCTTTCTGCTACAATGTATGTTTATTGTTTGCTCTAAGCCCTTACCCTGTTTGCAAGATATATTATTATACCATTGTCCAGGTTGTAATATAAAATGGCTTATCACAAAACATGGAAAAAAGAAAGCGCATTGCCATGGGTTTGTTTTATGATGCCCAGGGGGAAAAAGTTAATAAATAAATTTATCTATCATTAGTGGTGCCGTCTTTTGTTGATTTTTCTATTTTTTTATGATAGGCATGTATTTCATGTTTCAAAAAATATTTTGCCACGAGAAATAAATGGAAGAGGGATTTTATAATATCATTTTAGGTGCAAAAGAAAAAGCAACGGGGTGTGCTTTAAAAAAACGCCAAAAGTAAGCAGGGTATCTCAATCAAGGGCATGAACGAAAAAGAAAGAGGATTAATAAGGGGTTTATCATTAACAAGTCAGCAAGGCCTACCATAACCAGCAACATACCAAACCTGCTGGCAATCAAAGCATAAAAACCATGAACAAAATAAAAACCGCCGCTAAGGTGCTTGACCGCAAAAGCCTTGCCAAACATTTGGCGGGGGCGGGTAAAAACATGGGCGCGGGTCGCGGCGGCAACAATGGCCGCGGTATGAGCAGTGGTTTTCGCCGTGCGCCATTAAAAAAGGAAGATTTGCAACGCGGTCCCATCGACCCTAGTTTAGAAACAAAAGACCTAACCCGTGATAATTTGCAAGACGGCAGTTTGGTGGTTTACCCCAGCCATGGCGTGGGCAAGGTATTGCGCATCGAACAACGCGATGTCGGCGGTGGCATGACGGTGGAATTGGTGGTGGTAAATTTTGACATGGAAAAATTAACCCTTAGCCTACCCATCGAAAAGGCAAAGAAAGATGGTTTGCGAACCTTGCTGTCAAAAAGCCAAATGGATTCGGTGTTAAAAATTTTACGCGGCAAAGGAAAAATAAAAAGAATCATGTGGGCAAAACGCGCCCAAGAATACGAAGCCAAAATTAATTCGGGCGACGCTAGCTTGGTGGCGGAGGTGGTGCGTGATTTGTATCGCCCGCCATCCAAACCTGAACAATCATTTTCAGAAAAGCAATTGTTTCAAATTGCCGTCGAACGTTTGGCGCGCGAAATTTCGGCGATTGACGTGGTCGACCTGCCTACTGCTACCGAAAAGGTACATGGCATTTTGCATCGCGCCAACGCCTAAAAAAATTAACGGCTTGATTATTAATAAGGAGTAGATTATTGTTAGCCATAAGTTATGAAGAGCTTCGTTTTTTGGAATAATAAAGGTGGCGTAGGCAAGACCATGCTAACATGGCTAACCGCCACCAACTATGCTTACAAAAATCCTGATAAAAAAATTATATTAGTTGATATGTGCCCGCAGGCTAATTTATCAGAAATTGCGCTTGGTGGTAAGGGTGACGGCGAGGCTAATTTAGAAGGTTTGACTAATAACAAAAGAACCATAAGCGATTATATTGCTAGCAGGCTGGGTTCTCCTTTTGATACTTTTGCAAGTGCTAGCGCAAAATTATCAAATTATAATTTATATTTAAATGATATAAGCTCTTATAATAAGAATTTTAATTCTTTGCCCAAGAATATATATTTAATTGCAGGGAATTCTGATTTAGACTTTCAATCCAAGAGCATTGAATTTCTTGCAAACTCTGCCGATGCTTTGAATCAGCCAGAAATTTGGAAAACAATAAAAAGCTGGATTAAGGATTTGTTGTTAATCATAGACATGAATCAAAAAGATTGTATATTTTTTATAGATTGTAATCCTAGCTTTTCAGCTTATACAGAAATGGCAATTATTGCAGGGACAGATTTAATAATTCCTTGCACCGCTGATGGTGCATCATCACGCGCCTTGTCTAATTTAATGAAGCTTATTTATGGCATTTCTATTTCCTCTGGTGTTTCAATACCATCAATTTTTAATTCTAGGGTGATGCAACATAAAATTAACTTGCCAAAAATATCTTTAATCGTGCAAAATAGGAATAGAAGACGACCAAATCCCAACAGCCTTGCTTCTCAAGGACAAGGCGTGCAAGCGAAAGCATATCAAGGCATAATGGACGAAATTGAAAACAAGGCAAAGCAATATCAGAACAACGCACCAAGCATTTTTTTAAAAACGAAAGATTTGGTTATAGAGGTAAAGGATTGTAATACCTTAGCTCCTATCATTTCTTATAATGGGTTGCCGTTAGTTAAAATAGAGAATAAGACATATAGTGTTTATGAAATGCAGGTGCAAACCGAGCAGAAACAAATTAACATGATAACATCAGGCATAGAAGAGCTTACAGCAAAAATATAAATTGCAAATAGGCGATTTTTACAAAATCCGATAAAAACAATAGCTATTTAAAAAAAACAAGGGGTCAAGCCCCACCGCCCAATCGGGGTGTTCTTCCATATGGTGAAAATGGGTTGGGTTGCATCGTGCGCCAGGACCATCATCAACAAAAAATTTTATCCGCGGCGACAGGGTGATAACATTTTTTACCGCACGGCGCGCAATGCGTTGGCAAATTTCAAATTCTTTTTTTTGTTGGCTGATGCGATAAAAATTTATCATAACGCGGCCAAATTCTTGCCAGGCGCGGTATTGATTTTTTTTCAAACAAACCGCCACCACGTCATCGCCAAACAATGTTTGGTAAAAAACCGAATCGTTTGCCAAATGAACCCGCGTCATGATGGACAAGGCCACGGTTTCTAACAAAACAATATTGCACGGGAAATTGCCGCCAAATAAAGTCAGGGCGAGGATTTCTTCCTTCAACGTCAGCCATTGTTCGTCGGTAAAAAATTTACGTTGGGTGGATGCCGCGGGAAACAGGTTGAGGATGGTTGTCATGATTTTTTCTTTCTGTAAGGGTTAAAGTGGGTTGTGAGGTTTTGGGGAGGGTGAATAGATGCCATTATATGCCATTATATCCCATGGAATTTATAAAATTGACTTTGGATGCAACCCGCCACCGCATCCAACCCGTCGTCGTGGCCACTGCTTTGCCCGTTGGTTTGCAATTGAAAATCTTTCATTTCATTATAAAAACGCCCAACGCGTAGGCGGCGATGAACATGCAACGCCCCCGCCGACAACAAACTATCGAACGCGGCAAATATACGTTCGCGTTTGTTTTGGCGGTGGGTTACCTCATTGACCGCTATCAACTTGCGCTGTTTTTTTATTTCTTGGCGCAATAAACTTGGCAAGAATTTTCCCAAACCGTTATTTTCAATCGTGATGCCGCGGGCGAAATTCTTTTCCATCAACGCCATGACCTGTTTTATTTGTGCCATGGCGGGGTTGTCATCCCCCGTGGTTTGCAAATATTGCAGGTCATGCAAATAAAAATGCCCATCATTATTTTTCATCATCACCGCCACCACCGAACCGTCCGATTTTTTATCGCTAACGCCAAAGGCGGGGTCCCAAAAACAACCTATCGATTCCACCGCCACATGCAACGCACTGCTTTTTGTCAGGTTGTGTCCAACCAACCTTAATTGCCCCACGTGATTGCTTTCGCTATATATTAAATCGCCGTCGTATTCTTGTATCAGGCTGCTATCCAAACCATGTTGGTGGTTGTCATCCATCCGCAGCATCATTTGGCTTAAGAATTTTTTTGCGCCATGGCGTTGTTGCAAATTTTTGATATGGCTGGGGGTAAATTTTTCGGGCCAAACCGAATTGCCACCTTTGTCTAATAATGGCATCAACAGTGCAGAAAACCCCGCCAAATATCCGTCGGGCGCGGTGTTGTAAATACTATCTTGGCCATGGGGCGTGCCGACAAATAATTGCAAACCCCCATGTTCCAAATTGCGCGAAGCATTATCCCCCGCGCGGGTTTCATGATTGGGCAGGGCGGGTGGCGGGGCCAGGATAAAGTCAACCTCCGCCAAGCGGCGACGCAATTCGTTGCGTTGGTCGCTGTGATAACTATTGTTAATAACCTCAACATCGTCGCAAATAATAACATCGGCGCGAAAACCCGTTATGTTGCCATATATGCCGCGCGCCACCATCGACGGGTCGCGCAACAGCAAATTTCGTTTGATGGTAAATTCATCGCGCGCCCATTGGTCGGGGTTATCGGGTTTAAGATTTTTTAACAAAGGGTGGCGGTCAAACAATTGTCGCACCGCCCTGACCATTTTGGTGGCCAGGTTTTGTTCGGCAGACAAAACCAAAATACGCAAATTGTTATCGTGGTAAAGCAACCAAGCGCAAAACAAACCAACCAAAGTCGATTTGCCCGACGAACGAAAAGCCATCAACAGCAATTGGTTGTCGCCGCGTTGCCAGGCCTGTTCCAAAAACCTTGCCATGGTTTGTTGATGTTGGGGAAAGGGGCGATTTTCAACCACGCACCACAGGGCGGCAAACAGGCAAAAACCAATTTGCTTATCGCCCTGTTGTTTGGCCTGTTCTTCGCCATGTTCTTCGCCATTGGCTTCAACGGTTGTTTGGTTTTGATATTGCATGTTGTGATAATGGTGGTTAGTCGCGGTTGTCGGTGGCATGGTTAGTTGCTTTGTCGGCATGGTCCATGTTTGGTGAATCTTGGGTTGATGAATTTTCTTCAAAACTGTCGGTGATAATTTTCTTTCCAATTAAATTTTCGGCGCGGGCTAGCAAATTGCTAATTTCATTTTTTTCTTTTTCGTTGCCACGCGGATTCAATTCCAATATCAGGCTTAGGTTTTGTAAAATAATTTTTAAGGTTTTATGTTTTTCGCTTAAGGCTTTTAAAAATCTATAATGTGCGGCCGTTGCTTCTTCGTTTGCCGCGGCGTTTGACTCATCGCCCAATAATGGCTGGATAGAATTGGTGGAAAGGTCTTCAATCTCCCCCAGCAATTTGTTCAATAAATGCGGCAGGGCATTGTTAAGAATTTTTTTTATCGATGGATTGCATTCCTTCACATCAAGGCGTTTTTTATCTTCGTTTTTATCTTGGCTGGCGGCGGCGGGTTGGTTTGCGGCCATGGCGGTTGCAAGTGGGGTTGTGCGGTGCGCGGCACAGTCGTCGGGCTTGGTTTTCTTCTGTTGAGTCATGAGGAATATTTGTCTTTCTTTTATTTTTTATAAGGGGTGGGCGGCTACAGATTCTTGGCAAGTTCCGCCAAAGGATCGCTTGGTTTATTGTTTTGCTCAACATGGTTGGGCGGTTGGCGGTTGAATGGGGTTTGGTCCGCCCCGTCGGGGCGCAATATGGGCGACGGGTTTTTTTGCGGCGCGGGCGACCAAGCTTGCAACCATGATTGAAACAACGGTTCGTCCTGCCGCTCCCACCGCTGGTTGATGGGTTGGTTGATGGGTTGGTTGGCGGGTGGTTGGTTTATTCTTTGTTCGATGCGGCCTAAGGTTTTTTCAACCTCGCGCTGGTAACGCTCGCCGCGGGTGTGCAAAATAACTACCAACCGCTGCAACGATTCCAAATGAATGGTAAGCCGCGCCAAATGTTTATCGAACAAACGAAACATAAGATATAATGACAAGGTTGAAACCGACAACCCCGTGGCATTATCAAGCAAAAATTTTATCAATTGACTGTCGTTCATTTTTTTTACAATTGGTTGATGTTGCGCCCAAAACTATTGAGGAGGCTGATAGCGTCAGGCAAAGGATTATAAGAAGGGGTGTAAGGCGCGTTGTAGCTATTGGCATCAAAACCCCCATCATTTAAAGAAAGGGCTTGCTTCTTTAAGTTGGTTTGTTGTTGCAACAACGAAAGGTCGCTTTGATTTTTTTGACTTAAGGCTTGCAAGGCTTGGCGTGCCGAACCCGTGGTGGGGTCGATTCCCGATTTGTAATAATAGGCTTTCAGGGCGTCGCTGGTTGCCTGCTGCTGGGTGCGCAAATTATTTTCGGCGGCGATGCTGGCCAATTTTTCTTGTTGCAAGGCAATATCATTTTTTTGTTGGTCGAGCGTTGCCTGGCGTTCGGCCGCGCTACGTTGTTGGTCCAAGGCTTGTTGTTGTTGATTTTTTTGTTCCTGCTTGGCGTTTTCTTGTAACACCATGCTGGTGATAGTAAGGGGCAGGGTGAGGAGGGCAATGGCTGTCATGGTTTTTTTATTTGTCGCGAAGGGTGTAATGCGGGGTTGAAGGGGGAGGATGGTTTGGTTAGTTGGTGGGTGGGGTGGCGGGATTGCCAAGCGTGGCAATCACATATTCTTCCTTTACCGAAAGCAGGGTTAGTGGATAAGGATTCTGGTAACGAATTTGCCACAAAGATTCGGTGACTTCTTGTCGCCAACCCGCAAGGGTGAAGCTGGCCCAACCGTTGTAGGGGGTGGCGCAGTCGGCGGGGTTGACATGGGTATTATCCAACAACAAGGCGTTGGTTTGCGTGTTTAATAAATAATTATGTAATGGGCGGTCAAAAACCTTGCCATCGCTGGCCTGCCAACAAAGCAGGGCGGTATTTTTTACCAGGAAGGATAGGCGCGTTAGTTTGAGGGCGGAGAAACTGCCCCAACCGCCTGGCCCCGAAAATCGATTCAGCGGTTTTATAATCGATGTAAATATCAAACCAACGGTGAAGGCCTTGCCAGTTTCCAATTCGGGGGGCAAAGTAAAATTGGCGGTGGTAAAGGTGGCGATTTTTTTCAAAACCCCAGCTTGGTAAAATGCGATAGGTTGATTGACAAGAAAATCATTAAGGGTGATGGGCGTGGCGCGGTCGCTCACCGCCGATTTTTCGCTGGCGCCGTCTATCAAATAATTGCTGTTGAATGTTTCGACAAACAACCCCGTGCCGCGCTTAACCAGCAAATAAATTTGGTCCAGCACCGCCGTTTTGTCGTCGGTTGCCATGTTGCGACCATTGGCAAACCCGATGATATTGCCCGTGGTGATTATTTTTCCCCAAGCAAATATCTGTTGCTCTTGGTAATAGGTCATCACCGCCAAGCTGCCGTCTTTTTTTAACCCATAGAGTAATTTTTTTTGGGCGTCATAATAGAGTGCCTTGATGTCGGCGGTTAGGGTTTTTGCCTGTTCGTTAAGGATAAAATGGTTGTAGGCTTTGTTAAGGTCAGACCATTGCAATTGATGCAATGTCTTTTGGTCGCGACCAAGGAACAGGGTGCAACCCTCCACATTCAGGGGCGGGGCCGAAGCCAAATTATTCATGCCGTAGCGACCTTGCCGCACCAGGCTAAGGCTGGTGGGGCTAAGGCTATCCACGGGGCAAGACCATTCGGCAAGGTTGGTGTAGATTTCAAGGTAACGCCCCGCCGCCAGCCATTGTATTTCTTCGGCTTGGTCGGCGGTGATGTTGAAACTAATCCCATCGCCATTGGCCGCGCTGCCCAAATCAAAATTGGTGGCAAGGCCCAAACGCGACAACCAAACACGGCTGGGAAAATATTTTGAACCGCCAAAGATAAGTCGCCCCTGGTAAGTGATGCCACAACGGGGGTAGCCCCGCGCGATGGAAAATACCTGTTCGGTAAAATCACCGTTGGTGGTGGCGTTGGTAAAATTGCTTAGGGTTTTTATAACCCGCGCCGTGGCGTTGCGTTTATCGGTTACATTGGAAATTTGCACCACGCCGCCAAAAACCTTTATTTGACTACCAACATGGTCGGCAAGCGCCCCCGTGCCAATAAAATAATCGCGGGTGGTTTTTATATTGATGCTGCCGCCCACCGTGGTGCTGGCGGCGGAGCAGGACATGTAGCCCCCTTCAGGAAATGTTTCGAAAGGCATAAGCCAGACCCCGTCGCTATCTTTATCAAAAGCAAAGGCGTTGATGCTGAATTTGGGGGTGTTGTTGGCGGCGTAAGAAATAATAAATGGGTTGATGGTTTCATGACAAAGCAGGGTGCCGAGGGTGGTATCGGCAACCTTGATATCCTTTACGGTTGACGCCGACCAAGCATGGATGGCGAAGGCAAGGCTGTTGCCTTGCTGGTCGTAAATATCAATCCGTCCTGCCTCCGCCGTGGCATTGGGGTTGGCGGGGTAGGCTGGCTTGATAACAATAATAGCCCCCGTTGTTTTGCCCCATTGGCAACTTATCAAACGAACATCATCGGCATGAAGTTGATAGTTGCCAGTTAAAGATTTTAATATGCTCATGCCTGGGCGTCGCGTCAAACTCCCCTCCAACCTGACTTCAAAATTTTCCAGGGCGCGAACGCCATGTTGGTATAGCAGGCTGGCCACTTGCGCATTGTAATCGGCATCAACAACGCCAGTTTTAAAATCGGTTTGTTCGAATATTTGTCTTATCGTCATGGTGGGGAGTCCTTAAGTTGTTAGGCAAGTTGTTATGGTTGCTTAGCGTTTTTCGGTTAAAACAAAACGTGCGGTGATGGGTTTGACAGCGGTCAGGGTGGCATCCTGCGCGCGCGCTTCTTTGAATTCTTGGTTTGCTTTGCGGATAAGAAAATCGGCGCGGGTGATGTCTTCGGTGATGGGCAATGCCATTTCCGCCATCAAGAACGCCACCAGCAATTTTGCAAAATAAATGGGAAAAAATTCTTCAGATATTTGCAACAAGCAATCGATGAGCGGCGCGGACCTTTTGCTTAATAAAATACCATCCGCCATGATATTGTCATGATTCTTGTCGCCCAAAGGGGTGAGCAGTAACAAAAGATTGGCGGGCAATTGATATTGTTGATAATCGGGATAAAGATTTTGCCAGGTGGCGTTTTTTGTTACCACCAAGGGCAGGGGTAAATTTTCTTTCAACAAAAAACGCCAGCGATGCCGAGTCGCCAAAGCACCCAGCGCCAAGGGGTAAAGTTGCTTGGCAATATTGGCTTCTAATTTGTTATCATCAAGGCTGGCTAAACCATTGCTGCCCAACCCAAGCAAGGCGCTGTTACAAAAATAAAGGGGGCTGTAGGTAATATTATCAATCATGTTTTTTTAGAATTTTTTATCAAAAGTTAAGGGCAAAAAGTTTAAGGCAAAAATTGTCATTTGGGGTGGTTCTTTAAGGGGGGTGCGGAGGGCGGAGAAAAAAACCTCGAGCAGTCCCCCCTTAAAGAATTCGTTTAGTTGGTGTCGGCGCAACGCACGCGAACGATGCCGTTGCTATCCAACACGCCCGCGCCGATGCTTATCATGTTGCTGACAAACCACGCGGCTTTGTCGCCATGCCATGAAATATCAGTTTTGATATCCGATCCCGCGGCCACGCCGATAGAACGGCGGTGATACCAATAACATTGGCGGGCACCATTGTTGACGGTTAGGCCGCTGTGCGGGATAAAGGTCGAGCCAAGCCATTTTTTGGCTTGGGTATTTTGCCATGGCAATTGGTCGGCGGACACATATTGCGCGTTGGCAAATTCTGGAATAGACATAAGGTCAGACCATTGTTTCCAACCAATGATAAAATAACGGTCGCCGTCATCGGGAACATCGTTTTTACCCATGGTTTGGAAGGCTGCCAAAACTTTTTCTTTGGTCAAACCAACCGTATCGGCCAAATTGCCACTGCCCGTCACGTTAATCGTGGCGGCAACCGCGTCAAAGGCGTTGATGATAATATCATCGGTTTTGCGACCCAGGGCGTAGGCGCCATTTTGCGCCGCCACCATACGTTCATCGACATTGGTTTTTAATTCGTCCAAGGCATCAATCCATTCGCCGCAATAATAATCGGTGAGGGGGATTTCGACGACATCGTGGGCCAGGCGCATGACGGGAACATCGCCATTGCGGGCTTTGGTGTCGGCGGCGCCTTTACCAATTTTTGGAAAAACGGCAGACATACCGCGGACATTGTTTTTGTAACGCACCGTGGGGCGCAATTTTGAACCCTGGCGTTGAAAGGCCTCGTTGACCTCGGCTTCGTAATATTTAACGAAGCTGTTGGACATGGTGTTGGTAGGGTTTGCAGGCATAAATTCTTTTCCTTTCTTGAAAAAAAATGAAGGGGTGGGCATCGACCGCGGGTGGCGGGTTTGCCGCACCATCTACGTTGGGTTGACCACGACATAAATAAATGCCAGCAGAACAACCCAAAAAAGATTGGCGCAAGCACCGCACAATATTGCGGGGCAGATGACCAGTTAGGGAATGAAAGAAAATTGACGGGTGCGGGGTGAAAAAATTTCACCCAGAACATTGCCGTTCATTTTTGCCCCCGCCCGAAAGCCATGATGAAGCAAATATTGCCAAAACCAAGGTTGTTTAGGGGCACGAGGCCAATATATTGTTAATGTTTTAATCCGCCGAATCGATTGTTTCTAATCGGCAAATACAGAACATATAACGAACATAATAAGAATAATTACAGAACAAAATGGTTGTTGTCAAGGATTTTTTTTATTTTTTTTTAATCTTGGTTTGTCGCCCGCGGTTTGCTATAAGTTGCTTATGCTCAAACCTGAACTTTCCCCCTTTCAATGGCAAGATCCATTTTTGCTGGATGCTACCTTGAACGAGGAAGAAGCGTTAAGCCAGCAATCGGCGCGGCAATTTGCCACCGAAAAATTATTGCCCATCGTTGAAGAATGGTATTTGCAAGAAAAAACCGACCCCGCCATTTACCAAGAATTTGGCAAGGCGGGTTTGCTCGGGGTTACTTTATCGCCCGACATGGGTGGCATTGGCGCCAGTTATACCAGTTATGGGTTGATAGCCCGTGAAATGGAGCGGGTTGATTCGGGTTTTCGTTCGATGTTGTCGGTGCAATCTTCTTTGGTTATTTATCCTATTTCGGCCTATGGTTCGCGCGAACAGCATGAAAAATTTTTGCCTGATTTGCTTTCGGGTAAAAAAATTGGTTGTTTTGGTTTGACCGAACCCACCGCGGGGTCGGACCCTGGCGGTATGAAAACCCGCGCCGAACCCATCACCCAACATGGTAAAAAAGGTTATTTGCTGAACGGCAGCAAGACATGGATAACCAACAGCCCCTTCGCCGATGTGTTGGTGATATGGGCAAAATCGGCGGCGCATGAGGGGCAGATAAAAGGTTTCATTTTGGAAAAAGGCATGGCGGGTTTGCATTGCCCAAAGTTGGAAGGGAAATTGTCATTGCGAACATCGGTCACGGGGGAAATTCATTTGGGCGATGTTTTCGTGCCCGAAGAAAATTTGTTGCCCAATGTCGCGGGGTTGAAGGGGCCGTTTGGCTGTTTAAACCGCGCGCGTTTTGGCATTGCATTTGGCGTGATTGGCGCGGGGGAAGATTGTTGGCACCGCGCGCGCGATTACGCCCTGACCCGTCAACAATTTGGTAAACCATTGGCGGGTTTCCAATTGGTGCAATTAAAATTGGCGCAGATGCAAACCGAAATAACATTGGGCCTGAACGCGGTGTTGCGCGTTGCCCGCATGATGGATAATGGCACGGCGTCGCCCGAAACCATATCGCTGATAAAAAGGAACAATTGTATAAAAATGCTCGACATTGCGCGGTTGGCGCGCGACATTCATGGTGGCAATGGCATTCAATCGGCCTATCATGTTATGCGCCACAGCCAAAATTTGGAAACGGTGAATACTTACGAGGGCACGCACGATGTTCACGCCCTTATTTTGGGTCGGGCGCAAACTGGCCTGCAGGCATTTTTTTAAAAAAATTAACGACAATGACGGGCAAAGCAAAACCACTGGCGGGGATAAGGGTTTTGGAATTGGCGCGTATTTTGGCGGGACCATTTTTATGCCAAATCTTGGCTGATTTAGGGGCCGAGGTGGTGAAGGTTGAAAACCCCAGCGGCGATGACACCCGCACGTGGGGCCCGCCATTTGTGGGCAGTGATGATGACGACAGCAAAACCGCGGCTTATTTTCATGCTTGCAATCGGGGCAAGGTTTCCCTAACCGCCGATTTTACCAACCCCAGCGATTTGGAAAAAGTTAAAACCTTGGCAAACCGCGCCGATATTGTGGTTGAAAATTTTAAGGTCGGCGGGTTAAAAAAATTTGGGCTGGATTATAAAACCATCCACCAACATAACCCCGCGGTTATTTATTGTTCTATCACGGGTTTTGGTCAAACGGGGCCATATGCCGCGCGGGCGGGTTATGATTATATTATCCAGGCTATGTCGGGGTTTATGGACATAACGGGGGCGCGGAGCGGCGAACCGCAAAAAATTGGTGTTGCCTTGGCCGATATTATCACCGCCCTGTATGGGGCAACCGCCGTTACCACCGCCCTGTATCATCGGGCGCAAACGGGGGCGGGGCAATATATCGACATGGCGTTGTTTGACAGCATGGTTGGGGTGTTGGCGAATCAGGCGTCGAATTATTTTGCATCGGGCGTGGCGCCGACCCGCCTTGGCAATATTCATCCCAACATTGCGCCTTACCAAGTTTTTTATTGCGCGGGGCGACAACCATTTGTGTTGGCATGCGGCAATGACATGCAATTTCAAAAATTGATGGATTATTTGGGCCATGGCGATGTGGCGCGCGACAAACAATTTGCCAGCAACGCGGCGCGGGTAAAAAACCGCGATGGGTTGATAGAAATTTTATCACCGCTGTTTGCGACCATCGAACGCAATATGTTGCTACAGGGTTTGGAAAATATCGGTGTGCCCGCGGGGCCAATTAATACGGTGGCGGAGGCCCTGGCCGACCCGCAAATTATTGCCCGCGCCATGCAATTGAATTTACCCATTGTTGACGCCGCCAGCAAGATGGGTGATGGTTCGGCGGGGGGTAAGATGGGGAACGGTTCGGCGGGTGGCAAGATGGTGGATGGTTCGGTGGGTGGTAAGATTGGGAATGGCTCGGCGGGGGCAAGGACGATGGATTACCTGCGCACGCCGATAGTTTTTAGTGATTTGGATTTAGCATTGGACAGGGCGGCGCCAGTTTTAAAAAATAACGACGAGGCAGGTTGGCAAAAAATATTGAACGACTGGCAAGCATAAAAAATTTGACTTTTTTGATATTTTTAGTCTTCACAAGGTAAATAAAACAACCTTGACATTAAATAATTATTTTTATAAATCATAGGGATGGACATATTGGATGAGATACTGCTTGAGCAAAAACCCCCTAAGCAGCTTGAGAAACAATTAGAGCGCATAGCAGCAGACTACGGAGCTTATCCTAAGAACATTCAGGACACCGTAAGGTTGGCATTAGACAAAATAATTAAAGATAATGCGAGGTCATTTATTATTTGCGGCGAACCCCAAGGGGGCAAGACGGAGATGATGATATGTCTTTCGGCCGCGATTTTAGATGAAGGCCATAAAACCATTATACTTTTATTAAATGATGATGTGAATTTATTACAACAAAATTTACAAAGATTTCAAAAATCTACTATTAACCCTGCCCCCATAATGTGTAATTCAAAGAAGTTGGAAGTCGGATTAGAAGAAGAAATCAAAAATAGAGAACATATTATTTTTTGTAAGAAAAACACCAATGACATGAAGGTTTTAGAAGATATTTTGCCAAAAAATATTCCACTTATAATTATTGATGATGAAGCAGATTACGCAACCCCCGACAGAAATGTTAATAAAGAGGTTGACCCTACAAAGATTAATAATCATATAAGCAAACTATTAGAAAGAAATTCAGAAAATATTTATATTGGGGTTACCGCCACACCAGCAAGATTAGATTTAAATGATACGTTTGAGAATGATATTAAAAACTGGGTTTATTTCAAACCGAATGATAAATATTGTGGCCACGAAGTATTTTTTCCCATTAATAATTCTAACTATAAATTTGAGCTAAAATTGTTAAGTGAGAATAGCAATAATGACCAAGATTTACAGGATGCCGTTCTTCGATTTATTGTGAATGTTGCTGATTTAAATACAATGAAAAGCAAAGAAGAGAACTATTATATGTTAATTCATACTAGTGGACGCATAGAACATCATGAGGAAGATGAGAAAAAGATACGTAATATAGTAAATAAAATTTTATTACCCGACCAAGAAAAACAAAGAAAAGCTTTTGAGAAAATCAAAAGTGTTATAGACATTAAATATCCTAATAATGATGAGACTGCTAAAAGGATATTATCCTACATAAAAAATAATATAGGTAGGCTGGTTACAATTATTGCTAATAGCACCAGGGATAAAACGGTTACAGAGAACATGTCCTCGCCCGCTACGCCATTTTCATTTTTAATTGGCAGCAACGTTATTTCTCGCGGTGCGACATTTAATAATCTATTGGCAATGTTTTTTACAAGAGATGTAAAAAATAAAATTAATGCCGATACCTTTATTCAAAGGGCGCGTATGTTTGGCGTCCGCGGTGATTACCTAAAGAATTTTGAATTAACTATTCCAGCAGATTTGTATCACAAGTGGCGGAATTGTTTTTTATACTACAATTTGTCCTTAGAAGAAATCAAAGCAAATCGAACGCCTGTGGTATGGTACGGCAATAAGAAAATTAATCCTGCTGATACCACAAGTATTAAACAAACTTGTGTTAATATGGATGGTGGAGAAATGTATTATGGTATTTTTGAATTGACTGATAAAATAAAAAAACTAGTAGGGAAAGCGGATATTGGCGGTCTTGCAAAACTAAAAGAATTAAAAGAATTTCTGCAAGATAAACAATTGCCCGATGCCCTGATAAATTTTATCGCTAGCTTTAATGATAATGAAAGGCATGTATTTTTTAACAGCAATCTCGGGAACATATCCGAACAAAAAGACGCTGACCAGGTGAATATTATCCGCCCAAGAGGATTTTTTGGAGGAAGTGATTTTAACAACTCTCCCGAGGTTAAACATTTTTTAAGAATATTTCATAACAAAGAGGACAAAGCAAGAATTGTTTATCGTTTTAATGATGAAAGCAAAATTAAAACTTACAAAAGACAAAAAGATGCAGAATAAAACCATAGAATTTTATCAAGGTGTTGCGTTAGCAAAAATTATTAGGGAGGCGAATAAAGCTATAAGTATTTTAGCTTATAAAAAGTCCTCTTATATTTTAGATAATAAGGTTGCAATTTATATCAAACATTCTCATAAAAGAATGTCGCCGTGGCGGTTTACTTTTGATAAAGAACATCAAGCAGAAATTAATGAATTGAAGTCTAAATACATCGAAGTTTTTTTAATACTAGTATGTGGCGAGGATGGAAGTGTATCATTGGACCATGATGAAATAAAAAAGATATTGGATAATGAGCATGAAGAAAATGAATGGGTTAGTGTAACGCGTAGAAAAAATCATGTTTATGGCTTGAAGGGATCGAATGGGCAACTAGATTACAAAGTTAGCAGGCAAGATTTCGCCAAGAGAATTTATAAAACTTTAAAATAATAATGAAAAAGAAATTAAAGAAATACAGAGTTTCGGTAACGGTGATTTCTTCCGCCGAGGTTGAAGTGCTTGCGCAGAATGAAACCTTGGCACAATATGTGGCGCGGGATAATTTTGACCCACATGCTCACCCCATGTCAATTTTGGATATGGGCGACGCAGTTTATTATCCTGTGACGGAAATCGCCCCAAAAACCAAATAGATTTTTCCCTGATTTTGTGGCATGGGGAATGCTATATTGATTGATAATATTGCAACCACCCGCCATGTCGCAACCCTATCACTTTCCCCTTTCCGATACATCGGGTAAGATAGCATTCCAAGGCCGCCTTGGTGCCTACAGCCACCTTGTTTGCCAAACCTGTTATCCCCGTTATCAACCCACGCCATTTGAAAATTTTGAAAGCGTTTTTCATGCCGTGGCGGGGGGCGAAGCCGACCTTGCCATGATACCCATTCAAAATTCGGCGGGCGGGCGCGTGGCGGATATTCATGGCCTCCTCCCCCAAACAAAATTATTTATCATCGCCGAACATTTTCAAAAAATTAACCATTGCCTGTTGGCACCCAACAACGCCACCGTGCAAACCATTCGTTATGTTTATTCGCACCCCCAGGGGCTGGCGCAATGTAAAAAAAATATCATCGCAAAAAATTTTACCCCGATAGAATTTTATGATACCGCCGCCGCCGCCGCCCATGTCGCCGAAAAAAATGACGCCACTTGGGCCGCCCTGGCATCCGAAATATGTGCCGACATCTATGGTTTAAAAATTATAGAAAAAAATATGCAGGATAGCGATAAAAACATCACCCGTTTTTTGGTGCTGTCGCGCGATGAAATAATCCCCGCCGCCGCCAACGGTAACATCATCACCGCCATGATATTTTCATTAAAATCCATGCCAGCCGCCTTGTATAAATGTTTGGGCGGCTTTGCCAGCAATAATATCAATTTGCTAAAATTGGAAAGTTATATCCCCATGCTGGAAGGGGAAGGGGTTGCCGAATTTTATATCGAGTTTGCAGGTTCGCCAAAAGATAAGGCGGTGCAAAATGCGTTGGAAGAATTATCCTACTTCACCACCGACATTCGCCCGCTTGGCAGTTTTGTAAAAAACAAAGTTTAATAATGAAAACCGAAAATCCCGCCCTGACAAGGCAGCTGGCAGGCATCATGAACCTGCACCCCAAGCGGCTTGATAACAGCCCGCTGGGGCGGGGGGGCATCGACCTTTCCCTGGCGCGTATCAACCAATTGCTGGCAAAATTGGGCGACCCGCAAAAAAAAATGCCGCCAACTTTTCATATTGCGGGCACCAATGGTAAGGGTTCGGTGTTTGCCAACCTATGCTCCATATTGCAAACCGCGGGTTTGTCTTACCACGGTTATTCGTCGCCCCATTTGGTGCGGTTTAATGAACGTATTATATTGCATGGTAAGGAAGTGTCCGATGATGTCTTGATGGCCGCCCTGCAAGAAGTAATGGATGTCAACGGCGATGATGAAATAACTTTTTTTGAATTAACCACCGCCGTGGCGTTTTTGTTATTCGCACGCCAGCCCGCGGATTTTTTGGTGTGCGAGGTTGGATTGGGTGGGCGGTTGGATTCCACCAATGTCATCACGGGACAAAAAATGGTTATCGTCACCCCGATTGATATGGACCATCAAGAATTTTTGGGCGACACATTGGAAAAAATAGCCTTTGAAAAATCGGGCATCATAACCGTGGCCGCCGCCACAAATATGGTCAGCGCGCGGCAATTGCCCGCCGTATCGACGGTGTTGGAACAACAGGCGAAGCTTCACGGCAAAAAAATACATATGGTCGAATATCAAGTGGTCAATGGTGATTTGTTGTTGCGGGGCGAGCAGGGCAAGACCATTAATCTGGGTAAGCCAGGATTATTGGGCGCGCATCAATATACCAACGCCGCGGTGGCGGCCAAGGCGGCGATGGAGTTTTTTAAGGTTGTCAACCGCCCGATAACCGACGATGTTTTGCGCCAAGGGATTGCCAACACAACCTGGCCTGCTAGGTTGCAATCATTGCCCGCCAAGCAGATAATGAATAAGGTGGCGGGGGCGGGTTTGCCGTTTAAAAATGAAGCCATAGCAGGGGATTTTCCAGGCGGGATGTGGCTTGATGGTTGCCACAACCCCGCGGGGGCGCGGGCGTTGGTGGCGTGGTTGCAATCATTACCCGCCATGCGCACCGCGGTGCTGTTCGCCATATTAAACAACCGTTCGGCCGAAGATTTTTTGGCCGCATTTGAATCACTCGACAAAGAATATTTTCATTTTTTTCCCACAAGTTTTCCAGGCGATCACCATACCCACGCCCCCGAACATTTAAAAAATACAGCAAGCCAATTGGGGTTTGTTGCCACCATGACCGACGATTGGCGCGACGGGTTAAAAATAATTGGCGAACAACATTATCAACGCGTCATCATCTGTGGCAGTTTATATTTGGCGGGCCAGGTGCTGACTATAGTATAAACCTATTGCTAGAACGGGGTTATTTTTGTCCTATTATTTAGAAAAAAAATAATAATAATAATACTTGACAGACTTATCCAAAGGGTAGAAAATAATAAAAAATCGCTGATGGTTTTATTAAAAATATATATGTTTATTTATATTTGAAATGGGGCAATTGGCAATAACTTTGTCATCTAACTTATTATAAAGGAGAGAACATGGCAAAAGAAAAAGGATTGGCCGCGGGCGTGCTAGGCACGTTTGAATCGGTCGTCATGGGTATCGCGGGCACCGCCCCAGCATACAGCACGGCAGCAACCGCTGCGGTGTTGGTCGCTGCGGTGGGGGTGTTATCGGTGGGCAGTTTACTTTACTGCGGCATCGTAATGTTCGGCCTGATGTATGCCTACGTCCATTTGAATAAAATGGACGCTAATGCGGGTGCATCCTACGCTTGGGTGGGCCGCATATTTGGCAAAACCTGGGGCTTTTTTGCTGGTTGGGCGTTGATGGTGGCTTCGGTCATCTTCATGGTCGCGGCCACGGTGCCCGCTGCAACATCAACCTTGGCGTTGGTTGCTCCTGATTTGGTTGAAAATACCACTTGGGTTGCTATAACCGCTGCCATTTGGCTTACCTTGGTTACTTTGATTGTTACCAAAGGTATCAAACATGCCAGTGTTGCACAAATTGCCTTCACCATTGTCGAAACAGGTATCATTATTGCTTTGATAGTTGGGGCATTTTATCAATATTGGGGTCAACCTATGCACGCGCCATCGCTGGCATGGTTGTCACCATCTGCCTTTACCGTAAAAAGTTTTGCGGATGGCGCGTTGATAGCTGTCTTCTTCTATTGGGGATGGGATGTCACCATGAGTTTGGGTGAAGAAACCAAACCAGGGAGACCCCAACCCGCGGGCAAGGGTGCTTTTTGGGCCATGATAAACCTCATCTTGATTTATATCATCTTGATGATAATCATTTTGTTGGTTTTAAGCGACGACGAAATTGAAGCTGCTAGCTCGAATGTGTTGCTGGCGGTTTCGACCAAGTTGTTTCCTGAACCATGGAACTATATCGGGTTGATAACTGTTATGTTATCAACGGTTGGCACGCTTGAAACACAAATCTTGTGCTTCACGCGCAGTATTTTTGCTATGGCACGCGACAAAGTGCTCAGCAAACGTTATGCTGTCATCCATCCCGAATGGCAAACACCTTATGTGGCCAATATCTTGATATGGGCCATGGGGTTGGTGTTGCTATTCGCCTCCTCTTACATGCCCACGGTAAGCAGCATTTTGGATTATTCAATCCTCGCGATTGGCTTTCAAATTTGCTTTTACCTCAGCTTAGCTGGTTTGGCTTGCGCTTGGCACTATCGCGATAAATTTAGCGATGGTCTCTGGCAAGGCTTTACCCATATTGTGTGGCCAGGTTTGGCTGGTATTTTTATGGTGTTTATCGCCGTCTATACCGCCTACACCACACAAACGGCAGAACCCGATCCAGAAAATCCAGCCGTCACAATCATGGGGATTAACCTCGTTATCGTGATGGGCTTTGGTGCTATCTTGCTTGGCTTCGTGCCCTTGTTGCTTAATCGTTTAAAAAAGGCTTAATAGCGTTATTTTCGATTACTATAACAAGTAAAAATAAAAGGGGGGGTGAAAGTAATTTCATCCTCCCTTTTTTTTATTTATACATTTGTTTTTTATGTATAACCCCGCCGAAATCACGGTTAAAATAAAAAATGGTTGACATTTTTGTTTTGTTCTTGTTATTATAGAACAAATAAAGAACAAAATAGCAACAAAATATCACCCTTAAACTTACCTTAATACAAACCTTACCTCAACCAATTTACAAAAAACCCCATCATTACTTTGATAAAAATATGAAAAAAAATACTTCTATTGCGAAAGAACCCACACCCACCCACCCCATTTTTAACAATCCCCCGCTGGATACTGCCCCCGATTATGTTGATAAAATGGGGCAGTATCAAGAAGAGCCCATCAACGATAATCCAAACCCCGCCTCGCTAACGGCCGAATTGGCAGCAATAGAAAAACGTTATCAGCTTGCTTTGCAACAACGCCAAGAATGGATGGAATGGTGGCGCGAATGTTATCAATATGCCTTGCCCCAATATGATAAGGCCGATGGTTTTGCCAAACAGCCAAGTGTTATTTACGATTCCACCGCGGTTTTGGCGGTGGAGCAATTGGCGTCAAACCTGGTGCATGATTTGTTGCCAAATTCAAAAGGGGGAAAAACATCGTGGTTTGATATGTCGGCGGTTGATGGCGCGCAACATGTGAATGAATTGTTAGCGGCGATAAGCCATGACATTAGCCAGCAATTACAACAGGGTGATTTTTATTTAGAAGTTCATCAAGCCATGCTGGACCTTGTGGTGGCGGGCACGGGGGTTTTGGCCGTGGAAAAAAATAATGCTGGGGGAATCAATTTTCGCGCCTTGCCCCTTACATCGATTGTTTTAGAAGAAAAGGCCGACAACCATCACGGTGGCGCGGTTTTTAAACAATCCCGCTTGCCGTGGGATAAGATAGAAAATCTGTTGCTCGCCAACAATGATGGCGACAGCACCATCACCGCCAAGCAATTAAAAAAATTGCAGGTCGACGATGAAGGTATGGTAGCCGTGGTCGAAGCCCTCCTTCCCAATGGCAACCCTTCATCGCCAGAAGAACATGGCGCGGTGGATTATATGTTGTTTGCGCCAGGTAGCGATGACGATGCCCCCAACGCAGTAAGCGGGCAATTGGCAAGCCACGGCGAGTCGGCGGGAAGCCAAGGCGCGTTGCTCATCAGCCAAGGGCGATTCCGCCAAATGCCCCTGTTGGTTTTTCGTTTTACGAAAGCGCCAGGCGAAAATTATGGTCGGTCGCCCGTGATGCGCGCCCTGCCCGATATTATTACTGCCAACCAAGTGGTGGAGCTGATTTTGAAAAATGCTTCGCTGAATGTTTCGGGCATATGGTTGGTCGATGATGATGGCGTTATCAATGTTAATAATTTAAAGCTGGAACCTGGCGCCATTATTCAAAAAGCGGTGGGGTCGCCCGGGCTTACGCCGCTGCGCACCGCGGGGCTAGATTTATCGCAAGTGGTGTTGGGGGAATTGCGCCAAAATATTAAAAGAGCATTGTTAAGCGACACCATATTAAATAACAATGTTATCGGCACAGGCCTAGCCAGCAAAACCGCGACCGAGGTTCGGCAAATCAATGAAAGCCAAACCCGCGCCATGGCGGCAAGTTTTAGGCGATTGGAACATGAATTGCTGCAACCGCTTATCCAGCGTTTGTTGGGGTTGATGGTCGATGAAGGCCGCGCCCCGCGATGGGTGCTGGATAAAAAAATAGTGCGATTACAAATGTCATCGCCCATTGCGCGCCGCCAAGAAATGCAGGAAGCCGAGAATATGTTAAGCCTGTTACAAACGGCGGCGGCGGTTGGTTTGGACCTGACGCAATATGTCGACCGTGGCGAATTGGTAAAAAAATTATTTCATTATTTTCAATTGCCCTTGGCGGTGTCTTCACCCATGCCCGTTGATAATTTAAAAAATATTGCGGCGGTTGATGCCGCCCTAACCCCTCAAACCACCATCAACACCAACCCAACCAAGAAAGCATAATATCATGACTCAACAGGAAAAAAATAATATCGAACCTAATAATGAAAAAACCATCCTTACCTTGCGTAACAATTCACCCGAAGTGGCGCGACCAGAAAACCTGCCCGCGAAATTTTGGGACGAACAAAAAAAAACAGTGCGCTTGGATGAAATGGCGAAGTCTTATAAATTTTTAGAACAGCAACATAGCCGCCTGCAACAAGCTAATGAACAAGCAAACCTTCAGGCCAAAAATTTGGCAGAACAAAAAGCAGCAGCAGAAAAAGAACGCGACACCATGGCAGCCACGGCGCGCGAAGCCAATTTGTTTGGCGGCGATTGGCAAAGCCAAAAATCATCAACCGTGGCTTGGGCTGAAAATATATTTGGTAAAAAAATTGCCGCCGAATTAACCGCCACCGCCGAAGGGGTCAACGCCTTGCAATGGCTACGCCGCGGTATGGCCGAACCCCATTTGTTGCCAAGCACTGGCGCGGGTAATGGCGGCAACCCCAACCTTGATGAGGCGGCCTTGCGGCGGTTGATGAAACGCCCCAGTTATTGGCGCGACAAAAAACCCGACGTTTTACAAAAAGTTGAAAAAGGTTTCGACAGACTTTATGGCACCACCGCCAACCCGCGAAGAAAAATATAAACAATGATTATAAAAAACCAAAACCCACCAACCACCATAACAAGAAAGGAAACATAACATGACCAACCCTTCCGCTAACCCCGCTTCCAACGCTTCATCATCGCCGTCAAACCTAGCAAATAACCCGAGCCCCGTTTTGGCGATGGCGTCGACAGGCGGAAAAAAATCATCGCCGCCCTTACCAACCGACCAACAACGTTTGGCAAGCCTGGCCCAGGCGGTGCAAAATCACCCCGTCACCGCGGTGGCGGCGGCATTAAGCCGATTGAGCGACAAAGAATTGGCCGAATTGGGCAAAACCATCACGCCACAGGTTGCGCAATTATATGAAAAAGCATTTGGCCCCGCCATTTTGCATGTTTTGTCGCCCCTTACCCATGGCGACGACGGTGCCAACAATGCGGCGCCATCATCCACCCCCGAAGATATTGTAAAAAATAATCAAACGGCGGCGGACAATAATGGCGCAGAAGTTGGTGATAACCAGCCCGAACAGCCTGACAATAACCTTGCCACGCATGATGGTGAAGACAATCATACCAGCAATAAGCAGACCAACAATGGCATGACCGCCGAGGAAATTGCCAGTTTGGAGCAAGAAATAAGAACCCTGATGCGCGACCCGCGTTATTGGCGCGACCATGAACCAGCCCAAATGGCGAAGGTAGCCCAAGCCTTTGACAAATTATATGGTTAGATAATAGGCTTTATCCTCATCAACAAATCCCCCATTCTTGTCGCAAAACCACAAGGGTGGGGGATTTGGTTTTTTAAGTCTCGCTATTTTTTCTTAGTGATTTTTCGCATGATAGTTTTCCAACCGCCATGTTCTAACCAATGAACGGCGGAAATAAAAAATTGCGCCCACAGGATAAGACTGGCGATGCTGGCAACAAAAAGATGTTTAATAAGTTCGGCCTGGCCATCGGCGGTGGAAACAAGAATGTCGCAAAATAAAATAGATGATATGAGGAAGGCAAAGCGGCGATTAAAAGAAAAATCACGGGTCGAAAAATGAAATGGCCGCCACAACATTATCAAGCCTGCCAAAAAACTGGCTATGATATAACCCGCGCCATGCAGGGCACTGCTCAAAGCGGGCAACAACATCAAATAAAATGCTGGGTAATTATTTTTGGTTACGCCCAATTTGCTCTCTGTATCGTGGTTGGCTGTTAATCCATAAATCATTCCTAAACCCCACTGCTCCAATTGCGGCCTGGTTGCCAATTCTTCGCCCCAATGATGATATATCATATAGAAAATACCGACGTGACTGGCGTTATCAAATAAAAATTTTAAGTAGCCCAAAGGTTCGGCCAAAACCACCTTCATGGCTAAGCGATATCCAAATATATCGCGCGGCAACTTATCATAACACCATGAACCACCATCGCCGCGAGCACGTGGCAAATCAAATTTTTCCATGGTTGCTTGGGGGGATGTCGCAAAATGCAACGTGCCCTGATATGTCATGTGACAAGCGTTGATAGGTTTCCAAGCATCGGCATATTCATTTTTATTTTTGTTGATAATAAAGAAAATAAGGGTTAGCGCAACGAAGCCACCAAGAAATATCTTAACGGGTTTGGTTAGGTTGATGATAGAACGCGGAGCAACGCGCCTAGAAAATAAATACTCACCGAATAAAATGGCAAATAGGGGGGCAATAATGACAAAATAAATATATTGCATTTTACCAAATGATACCAGCAACAGCAGAAAAAGTAGCAAGACTACCAAGATGTTGCGCCAGTTTTTTTCCACGATATCTTTATAATTTTTATTACCGATGGCGGCGGCGTAGAAAGCAAATAGACCCATCATGGTTATAATGCCCAAGGGTTCGGCGTAAAATGTATTGTAGAAACCCGTTATGTTGGCAGCGGTTAATATTAAAAAAGAAAACACCAACACCGCGGAATTGGTAAGAGGAGCAGATTCGCGAGTATGCGGCGATAGAGATATTTTCTTCCGCAATAAAAAAATACAAGCAAAGAATAACCCATGGATAATAAAAAGCGGCAAAGAAAATATTTTTAAATTGATGACATAGGGACTGTATAATATTTTGTTTAAGGCAATGCCCAATGTCCAAAATGCCCGCATGGTGGTGAATGTATAACGGCCAGAGGCAAATGAATTTAATATTTCCACATCCAAATTTGGCGTCCAATAAAAATAAGGTTGGGTATTAAACCTTATCATAAACGGAAAAAGTTTTATTTCTTCAAACCACCAATCCGTTGGTTCTTGGGGTAATTCAATGGGCTTGACAATCGCGGTGTTCGTGCCAAGCGGGTGAATATAGCGATGTGAATCAGAATTATCAGCAACGCCAAATTCACGATTGATAACAAAAATAAGAAACAGCCCCAAGATTAGCAATAGCCAATATAACCTAGTTTGATTTATGGCAATAAGCTTGCTCCCAAATTTTAATTTTTGTTTTGCCATTTTTATTTTTGAAATTGACTATAAGATAATGCAATATATGACACAATTAAAAAAATATTTATTATGGGTTAGGGATTAGCAGGGGCATTGAAGCAAAATGAATTTGTTGAGCAAGATTTTGTCAATGATGTCGATAATTAAAATTTGAAAGCAAAGTTGACGCCGAGGCCGCCCCCGTCATAAGTAACGGGCAGGAAGAAAATATCGGGGCGGCGTTGTAATTTTTCTTCGTCCTTTAATGGCGTGACAAAAAGATAGGCAAATAATAGCGACAGGGCGGTTGCGCCCAATGTGTCGGTAATAAAATGATTGCGCCCCGCCACGCGCGAGTAGGCGGTGAAAACCCCCAACCCCCAAAATGGTATGGATTCTAAAAAACCGTAACGCACGGTAACAAACGCCGCGGGCCCCATGGTCGCCGCGGTATGGCCCGATGGAAAAGATTGGAAGTCGGCCCCCCCGTTGGGCCGTTGGCGCATGGTTGCGCCTTTTAATATAAACATCGAACCTAAGGTGCCAGCCATGGTTGCCGTCCCTTGCCATAAACCTTCATAATCCCAATGGAGTGCGATAAGCCCATACATCAGGGCGGGCGAAACATATTGCAAGGCATCGCCAACCTTCACCACTGCACCAATCGTGGATGGGTTTTGATTGGTGATGAAGGCGGGGGAATCAACCTCCTGCCAATTGAATGCTTTGCTAGTTTGCGCGCCGCATAATGCAACCACCGTCAGCAAGACGATAAAAAAACGTAAGATTTTTTTGCTTATCATGTTATGGGTGTTTTTAACGTGGGACTATATGTTGTTGAATGGGGCGAAGGACGAATGGTAACAGCCGATGGTTGGTGTGTAGAAAAGGCAAGCGGGTAGTAAGAAATTTATAACAAATGGGTTTTTTATTCCTATCACTGGTTTTTATGAAAAACAATCAGCTTTATTTCTGGTTTATTTCTGCTTTATTTCTGGACATAAACCTATTATCAAAAAACGGCATATAGAATCATGGCAAGCAAGCAAAAGCAAATAACAATTCTGGGGGCAACGGGCACCATTGGCCAAAATACCCTGGCGGTGATTGACCAGCATGGCGATAAATTCGCCCTGCATGGTTTGACCGCCCATCGCGATGCCGCGGGCTTGGCAAGGTTGGCAGAAAAATACAAACCCCAGATCTTGGCCCTGGGCGACGACGGGGCCGAAACCCGTCAAGCCTGGCAAGCGGAAGTAACGCGCAATAAAAACCTAAGCACCATACCCATGGGTTGGGGCGCGGGTGCCCTAGAGCAAATCGCGGCCAGCAAGGTCGACATGGTGGTGGTGGGGATTGTCGGCATGGCGGCGTTGGCACCCATTTGGCATGGGTTGCGGGCGGGCAATTCTATCGCCCTTGCCAACAAAGAAGCCATTGTTGCGGCGGGGCATTTGCTGTTGCCATTGTATAAAAAAAATATCATCCCCATCGATTCAGAACATAATGCTATTTTTCAATGTTTGTTGGGGCAAGACATGGCGGCGGTGGCGAAGGTTATTTTAACCGCCTCGGGCGGGCCATTTTTGCATCGCGATAAAAAAACTTTTGCTAGCATCACCCCCGCGGAGGCCATCGCCCACCCGCGCTGGCAAATGGGTAAAAAAATATCGGTCGATTCGGCGACCATGTTTAACAAGGCCTTAGAAATGATAGAGGCCGCTTACCTTTTTGACCTGCCCCCTGAAAAAATTGATGTCGTCATGCACCCCGAATCCCTGGTGCATTCTTTTGTTTTGTTTAACGACGGCGGGCATTTGGCGCAAATGGCATTGCCCGATATGAAAATTCCTATCAGCTTCGCCCTTGGCTACCCCGAGCGTTTATCTTTGGCGGGGTTGCAGCCCGCGCAAAATTATTGGCAAGCCACGAACAGTTGGCATTTTTTGCCGCCCGATGAAGAAAAATTTTACGCCCTCGCCCTGGCGCGTCGTGCCTTACAAACCGCGGGCACCGCACCGTTGATATTAAACAGCAGTAACGAAACCTTGGTAGAAAAATTTTTGGCGGGCATGATACCCTTCACAGCTATTGAAAAGGGGGTCGAAGCTATGCTACAAACAATTACCTTGCCCTTAGCCACCAGCATCGACGAAGTGGTGGACCAAGATATCATGGTAAAAAAACAAACGATGGCATGGATAAAAAAAGTTGGGATGAGCAATTAACCCCGCAACAAAAAATGAAAAAAACAGAAGGATAAAAAAATGTTTGATAAATTGATTCAAGGATTAGGAATTGGTAATTTCTTTTTGGTGCTGACCCTGTTGGTTTTTGTTCACGAATTGGGACATTATGCGGTGGCGCGTTTTTGCAGTGTTAAGGTGCTAGCTTTTTCTATTGGGTTTGGTCCCAAAATATTTGGTTTTTTTGACAGGGCGGGCACCGAATGGAAATTATCCTGGCTGCCGCTGGGTGGGTTTGTAAAAATGTTGGGCGAAATGTTGCCCGTACCGCGTGAAAAACAACGGCAACTTGACTCGACCATCAATCGCGCCGACCTGCCCTTTGCTTTTCATAAAAAGGCAGTATGGCAAAGATTCCTTATCGTTGCCGCGGGCCCCATGGCCAATTTTTTATTTGCCTTTGTGTTGTTGACCATCATGGCGTTTTCTTTTGGTATTGTCACGCCGCAAACCCCTGTCGTTGCTAACAAGGCTGCGACCGAATTTGTAACGGTGGGACAGGTGATAAATAATTCCGCCGCCGAATTTGCAGGGTTAAAAGCGGGCGATAAGATTGTGATGATGAATAAAAAAATAGTGAAAGCCCCCGAAGATATTTTGC
Organism: Alphaproteobacteria bacterium; assembly: GCA_965262775.1. Lineage (GTDB taxonomy): Bacteria > Pseudomonadota > Alphaproteobacteria > JASGCL01 > JASGCL01 > JASGCL01. The sequence continues at coordinate 403,431 of CBDHFT010000001.1, forward strand.
ATTTTATGGAAGCCAGCAACGGCGATAAAATAGCCATGACATTGTTGCGTGATGGCAAAAAAACTATCATCACGGTGAAACCAAACCCCGCGGGGTCGAAAAACGGCAAAACAACTTATCGGCTTGGCATTTCTTTTCAATCATTGGGCCAGGGGATGATTTTACAAAAAACGAATTTTTGGGGCGCGGTCAAACATGGTGCCTGGCAAACGGTGCATTTGACGGGCGAAACCATCGGCGGGTTAAAGAAAATATTCACGGGCCAAATTGGTCTGGATCAATTGGGTGGCCCCGTGATGATAGCCAAAATGTCGGGTGAGGTGGGTGCGGCGGGCGGCTATGCCTTCCTATCCTTCATGGTGATGTTATCATTGAATTTGGCGATTATTAATTTGTTCCCCATTCCTGTGTTGGATGGTGGGCATTTGGTGTTGTTGACGATAGAACAAATTTTTCGCAAACCCGTGCCGCAAATATTGCAACAGGGCATGATGATGGCGGGCATGGTTTTCCTGGTATTATTGATGATTGCCGTCACCGCCAAAGATATTTGGCAATTGTTTGTGCAATAATTTTGTTCGCTTGGCTTGGGGGCTTGACTCTTGGTTTGTTATCGGCTACGCGGAATAATAATATATATTTCAGCCCGAAGGGGGATGAAGCGAAGCAATAACCACCAACGGGCAACAATAAAAAAATAAGGAAAAATAACATGGCGCGCATTACTGTCGAAGACTGCATTAAAAAAATAAACAACCGCTTTGAATTGGTGGTGTTGGCCTCGGCGCGCACCCGCGAGATTTGGAAGGGGAATGAAACCCAAGTTAAAAAAGACAATGATAAGCCGCCCATTATTGCGCTGCGCGAAATTGCCGACACCGATGTCGATTTTGAAAAATTGCGCCAACAAATTATTACCGCCCTGCAACGGGTGACGGTGCGCGAAGAAATAAGCGACAAGGAAGTTCGTGAAGTCTTGGCGGAAGAATCAAACCGTGGCCTCAAGGACGATAAAGACATGGATGCGCTTGGCGATAGTTCGCAAATTTTTGAAGATGCCGACGTTAGCAAGTTGGAACATTAATATATTTTTTTAATATAAAAAAAAGCCTAGCTAAACGGCCAAAGATAAAAGCAATAACTTGAGAGAATAACATCATGGATATGAGCAAAATATCGGTGGGGAAAAATCCACCCGAAGATATCAATGTCATTATCGAAATTCCGATGATGATGCCCATCAAATACGAATTTGATAAGGAAGCGGGTATGGTGATAGTGGATAGGTTTTTGGCAACGCCGATGTATTACCCTTGCAATTATGGTTTTATACCCCACACCCTGTCGGGTGATGGCGACCCAGCCGACGCGTTGGTGGTGGCACCATTTGCCCTGGCGGCGGGTTCGGTTATTCGCACCCGTCCCGTCGGGGTATTGCTGACCGAGGATGAATCGGGCAAGGATGAAAAATTGATTTGTGTTCCGCATGGTAAGGTGACCCCGCTGTATGATAAAATAAACGAAGCGACCGATTTGCCAGAAATTTTGTTGGCGCAAATAAAACATTTTTTTGAACATTACAAAGATTTGGAAAAAGGAAAATTCGTTAAGGTAACAGGCTTTGCCGATGCCAAACAGGCCAAGGCAATTATCGACACCGCTATCAAAAATTACAAATAATTTTTTGCGCGCCGCGGTTTGGTTGAAGTCTTGGCTTCGCTTGGTTATCTTGTCGTCCCTTGGGGCTTTTTTGGTTGCTATGTCCCTTCCTCCCTATACCCACCCTATTCATCAACGGCTTGATACGTCGGGCCTTTTGTGCCCCTTACCCGTGTTAAAGGCGCAAAAAATATTACGCACCATGCAGTCAGGCGAAGTATTGGAAGTGCTTGCCACCGACCCCAAGGCTTGGCACGACTTCCCCATTTTTTGTGAAGAACAAAATCATAACCTTTTGCAACATAATATTTTGCAAGGCGATAAAAATAATGGTAGGTTTGTTTTTATTATTCAAAAACAAACATGACGATTCAAAATATTCGCCAACAAATTGATGATATTGATAAAGAAATTGCAAGCCTATTAAAAGCGCGATGGCAGTTGGTTGCCAACATCAGCAAATTAAAAAAATTGGCAAAGCAGGAGGCTGGTTATCGCCCATTCCGCGAACAAGATATTTACGATAAATTGCCGCATGATAAAAATATATCGCGCGATGAATATTGGACAATTTGGAAAGAAATCATGACCACCACGGTGATGCGTGAAAATGAGTTTGAGATTGCGGTGGGCAAAATATTTTTTCGCGAACATGGTTTTTTATTGGCGCAAGAATTTGGTCGCAGCACCCTATGGCGCACCAACACCGAAGCATCGCCCGACAAGCAAAAGCGGGGAGGCAAAGAAATATTGACCGATAACAAATTAACCGATAAGGGGGCGTTGCGATTATTATGGCAGAGGCAGGTTGGCTTGGCCGTCATCCCCATGAAGGCGGTGCATAGTTTTTTTACCTTTCATAAGGAATTGGCGATTGTGAATATTTTTCCTTCCTTTCGGTTTGCGCCCGACAAGAAAATATCTAACCAAGATATCTTGGGCGTGATAGTGGGGTGGCAGGCGATGGAACAAATTGATGGAAAAGAATCATTGTTGGTGATATTAAATAAAGAAAAAAATATATTTGAAGTTATCAGCCCAGACAAATTATCGGGGCAAACAGTTTTGGGTCGCGTGCCGCGCCCCCATTATTGGCAAGACAAAAATTAAAAAAACTTAGGAAAAAGAAATGACAAAAAAAGACCTTACCCTGCAAGCCAACAGTTGGGTGACAGAAATCCCCGATTATATCCCTGGCAAACATAAGGGCGAGGGTGTGGGGCCGCCCGTTGTGTTGTCGGCTAATGAAAACCCTTGGGGGTCGAGCCCCACATTGGACGCGTTAAAAAAAATTGCCAACCATCGCTACCCCGACAGTTTTGCAAAAAAATTACGCAGCGCGCTTGCCGCATTTTATAATATTGAGGATAATCAAATAAGCGTCAGCGCGGGCAGTGATGAAATTTTGTTGGCGATTGCCAAAACTTTTTTGTCGGTGGGTCGGTCGGGTATTTACAGCCGTCATGGTTTTTTGGTTTTTCCCATAGCGATGAAGGGCATGGGGGCCAAGGTTATGGTCGCGCCCGAAAAAAAATTACCATCGGGCAATTTTCAAACCGACCTTGACGCTATCTTAACCATGGTTGATGACACCACGACCGCGGTGTTTTTGGCGAACCCCAACAACCCAACGGGCACCATGGTTTCCCTAACCGAAATAAAAAAATTCATGCAGCAATTACCGCCGCATGTTTTGTTGGTGCTCGATGTTGCCTACGCCGAATATGTCACCGACCCCGATTATAACCAAGCCGTCATGCAATTGCCCAATGAATTTCCTAACCTATTGGTGGTGCGGACATTTTCTAAAATTTATGGCATGGCAAGTTTGCGATTGGGGTTTTGCGCGGGCGACGCACGGGTGATAAGAAACATCAACAAATTATGCGGGGTTTTTACCACTTCGCAAATAGCCCAAGACGCGGGGGTGGCGGCGATGGCCGACCAAGATTTCATTGCCGCGTCGCGCGCCCATAATTTTTCTGAAAAATCGCGAGTCCAGGGGGTGCTGCGCCAGCAGGGTTTTACAGCCTATGACTCCGAAGCCAATTTTTACCTGATTGATTTCGGCAATGTCGATGATGCCAAATCTTTCCTAGAATTTTTGGAAAGCCATAATGTCTTCGTGCGCAGCATGAAGGGTTATGGGTTGCCCCATTGTATAAGGGTGACCGTGGGCACCAAAGAAGAAAATGATATTTTTTTGCAATGGGCCCTAGCCCATAAAAGCGGTAAGAAATAATAACAAGCTAGTTTTTTATAATTGGCGCGGCATTTGTTAAGGCGCGTTACATAACCGCGGCCATCGCCAACAACACATCGACCATGCGGTGCGAAAAACCCATCTCGTTATCATACCATGCCAACACCCGCACCAAATTGCTTTGCTCGCCCGCCTTGGCACGTGCCGATGTTTCCAACAAATCAACGCAACTGCTTTCTGCCATACCGTTGAAATCAACCGACACCAGGGGCAGGTTGCTGGTTTTCAAAATATTTTTCAATTCATGTTGTTCGGCTTGCTTAAATAATTCATGCAGTTCGAGTGTGCTGATGGGTTTTTTTAACAACGCCACCAAATCAACGCATGATACATTGGCGGTGGGAACGCGCATCGACGACCCATCCAATTTTCCTTTGAGGTTCGGGATAACCTCACCGATTGATTTGGCCGCCCCAGTCGAGGTAGGAATCATCGACAAGGCGGCGGCGCGCGCCCGGCGCAGGTCCTTGTGGCTGCTATCCACAATATTTTGATCCCCCGTGTAGGCATGGATGGTGGTCATGAAACCATTTTCAATCCCCACATTATCTTCTAATATTTTTGCGACGGGGGCCAGGCAATTGGTGGTGCATGACGCCGCCGAAATAATTTTATCGGCCGCGGTAATGGCGCCGTGGTTGACGCCGTAGACAATGGTTTTGTCGGCACCCTTCGACGGGGCTGATACCAAAACTTTTTTCGCGCCCGATGCCAAATGCACCATTGCTTTTTCTTTGTCGTTAAATTTGCCCGAACATTCCAAAACAATATCAACCCCGTGTTTTTTCCAATCGATGGCTTGCGGGTCCTTTATTTGGCTATAGGCTATAGGACCATAACCAATGTCAATGCTGTCGTCGCTGGCGGTGACATTTTTTTCATATATACCATGCGCCGAATCATATTTGAACAAATGCGCCATGGCACTTGCGCTGCCTGGACTGTTGATGGCGACCAATTTTATTTGTTGGTTGAAGCCAGGGTGTTTAACCATGGCGCGTAACATCAACCGCCCAATACGACCAAAACCGTTGATGGCTACTTTGACATGCGGGGTTGTTGTCATGCTTTTTTAAGTTTCCTTTTTTTCATAAGTTTGCGTCGGTAGCTTTTTTCTTTTAAAGGGTCAAGGCTGATATGTGGCCAGGCCTTTTTCAAATAATCATAACCCGTGATAAGAGTCAAAACCGCCGCCACCCACAACAATACAATGCCTGTTGCACGAATGGCAAGGCCATAAAATTCTTCCACGCCAACAATCAAAAATCCTAAGGCAAACATCTGCACCGCGGTTTTCCATTTTGCCAATTTGCTAACGGGCACCTTCACATTTAAATTCGATAAAAATTCGCGCAGGCCCGACACCCCAACCTCCCTTATAAGAATAAGGATAGCAGGCATAAGGTGAATGCCGTAAATGGTTTTGTCGGCGACCATCAACAACAACACCGCCATCACCATAATTTTGTCAGATATAGGGTCAAGCATTTTGCCAAAATTGCTGGTGCGCCTATCGCGCCGCGCCAACCAACCGTCAAGATAATCCGACAAACAAGCCAGGGTGTAGATAGCCAAATTAACCCAATCGTAAAAGACATTTTGCAAAGACCAATAATAGGCGAATAAGGGCACCGCCAAAATACGGTAGAGCGTTAACAAATTAGGCCAATAGCGTCGCTGTAAAAAAAACATGGTGGTATTATCCCTTATCAATGTTGATATAAATTTTTTTATTCAAGATGTCATTCATTTATTTTATTCATTTAACTAACCAGCGGCCCCGTTGGTTCGCCACCCAAAAGGTGGATATGGAAATGGGGAACCTCCTGATGGCCATGCGCACCATGGTTGCTGATGATGCGATAGCCCGTTTCCTCAATACCCAAATTTTTGGCGGTGGTTTGCACCAATTGCCAAAACCCAATTTGTTCGTCGGGCGATGCGTGGTGCGTGAAGTCAGCAAAAGAAACATAGGCGCCCTTGGGAATGACCAAGGCATGAATTTTCTTTTTCGGGTAAAGGTCGTAAAAAGCCAAAGCCACCGCGTTGTCAGCAATTTTTTTGCAGGGAATGTCGCCGCGTAAAATTTTGGCAAAAATATTATCCTGGTTGTATGTCATGAGCAATTCTTTTCATTATAAGCAAAACCTCTAAGCAACGGCCTTGCTAGGTGATACTAACTAGCAGAGCAAGCTGAAGATTTCAATATTACGATATTGTAGCATGGTTTCAATCGGGCGCGTTACGGGCCAACGGTTTTTAATCAATGGCAATATTGTCAATCAACCTGGCGCGGCCCAAATGCGCCGCCACCAACAGGCGCGATGGTTTGTCGGTATGTTGCATGGGGGACAGGTCATGGCTCGCGCGCCATTCCAAATAATCAACTTTTTGAAAACCCTTGGATAACAAATGACTAATGGCAAGGGGGAAAATATCGCGTTGGTCATCGCCATTTTTTATTTGTTGGGCAACGCGCGACAGGGTTTGAAAAAGCACGGGGGCGATTTCCCTCTCCCCCGCCGTAAGATATTGATTGCGCGAAGACATAGCCAAGCCGCTTGCCTCCCTCACTGTTTCGGCGCCAACGATGGTAATGGGAAAATCCAAATCCTTCACCATTTTTCTTATGATGGTTAATTGTTGGTAATCTTTTTCACCAAACACCGCAACATCGGGCATGGTTTGCAAAAACAATTTGCTAACAATCACCATGACGCCGTCGAAATGCTGGGGGCGACTGGCGCCGCATAATATGGTGGAAAGATTCTCCATCGTGATGTTGGTTAAAAAACCTGGTGGGTACATCTCGCTCGGGCTGGGGGTATAGATAACCGCCACCCCCATGCTGGTTAATTTGGCAATATCTTGTTGCAATGGTTGCGGATACCGCTCGATATCTTCCTTGGCAGAAAATTGTTTGGGATTAACAAAGATGGAGGCAAGCACCGTGTCGGACAGCTGTTTCGCCTTGGCGATAAGCGATAAATGCCCGTCATGCAGCGCGCCCATGGTGGGCACCAAACCAATTTTTTTGCCCTGGTTTTTTTCTGTGTTGATGAATTGGCGCAACGCGGCAATGTTATTAATAATTTTGGGTGTCATAATTTTTTTATAGCAAATTTTTTATTTTTCTTTGTATGTTTCTTCGGCGCGGGGATAATCGCCCTTTTTGACTGCCTTGGCAAAATCGGTCGCGGCTTGGCTTATCACCCTATCAACCGCGGCAAATAATCGTAAAAAACGCGGGCGTTTTTGTTGGTGGTAAGTTAAGCCAATCATGTCATCGGCGACCAAAATTTGGCCATCGCAACCCTGGCCCGCGCCAATACCAATGGTGGGTATGGCGACGGCTTTGGTAATGGCCTCGCCCAATCCCGCCGCCACCGATTCTATAACCAGCGCGAATGCCCCCGCCGCTTCCACCGCCTTGGCATCATCAATAATTTTTTGCCAATCGTTTTTATCCAACCCTTGGGTTTTAAACCCGCCCAATTCTTTGGCGCGTTGCGGCAACAAACCAACATGGCCCATCACGGGTATTTTCTGCGCGGTCAGGGCGGCGATGGTTTCTGCCATTTCTTTTCCCCCCTCTATCTTCACCGCCGCCGCACCCGTTTTGTCAAGGACGCGTTGGCAATTTTTGATAGCTTCCCCTCTATCTTTTTCCACCGTGCCAAACGGCATGTCAATAACACATAGCGCATGTTGGGTGTGGCGCGCCACGGCACGGCCGTGGGTTATCATCATATCCAGCGTAACATCCACCGTGCTATCAAAACCGTAGAGCGCCATGCCAAGCGAATCCCCAACCAAGATAATATCGCTCGCCCCATCGCATAATTGCGCCATGGGTTTGGTGTAAAGCGACAGGGCAACAATTTTTTCTTTGCCCTTCATCGATAGAAGTTGGGGAATGGTGATGGCGGGCAAGTGTTTTTTTGGGGGGAGGTGGCGAGGGGGCGTTTTCTAAAAAATTCTTAGGCAACAAAACTATACACCATTTTGTTGCTTGGTTTCAATTATCCAAGCAAAAGATTATAAAAAAATATGGCAAAGTTTTATTAGGTGGGGCGCAGGGTTTAAAGCGATATATTCTCGGCAAGCAGTAGTTTCCTTTTTATACCCAAACCCCCACCATAACCGCCAATCCCGCCATTTTTACTGATAACCCGATGGCACGGCACAAAATAACATATATGATTTCGCCCCACGCCATTTTTGGCAACCGCGCGATGGTGGCTGTTTATTTTTTTGGCTAAGTCGCTGTAGGATATAGTCTTGCCGCTGGCGATGGATAAAATGGCGCGCCATACCCGTTGTTGAAAATCAGTGCCGACCAGGCGCAAATTCATCGCGGCTTGGTTGGTTTGCCAATTTTTGAATGTGCTTTGCCAATATTTTTTTTGGCTGTCGGTCAAAGGCTTAATATTATTTTTGTTAAGATGTAATTGTTGAACCAATTTATCGCTGACCTCAACATGACTTTGTTGGTCAATGAATTCCAACGCCAGCAATTGTTGGGGTAAATCATGCCCAGCCTCCTCGCCCCTCCCATGGGTGGCCATCATCACCGCGGGCAGGGTTTGCTGGCCAAGGTTAAAATCAATGACGGCGTAATAGATAATTTCCTTTTTGCCTAAGGGACGCTTATCAATAATGGGGGAAAAGGTGGTGGACATGAAGCAAAAAACACAAAAAAATAATAAAAAACCAAAGCCCCCGCCAGGAAAAAATCCAGGTAAATGATTTTCTAATTATAGCGCGATTCGACCCAAGGGCAAGGCCGAAATATAAAAAACAGCACCCTTCGCCCCGCCAACAAAAAATGACAAATCTTATTATAAAAATTTACAGGTTCTTAATAATCCTTCATTTTTTTGTGGTTGAAATGCGGGATGATTTTCATTACAGGTAAAAACAATAAAAATGGCAAAAGAAAAACCAATTTATTTTTTCCAAGAGGGCCGCGCCGAAGGCAAGGCCAGTGATAAAAATTTGCTAGGGGGCAAGGGGGCAAACTTAGCCGAAATGTGCAACCTTGGCTTGCCCGTCCCCCCTGGCTTCACCATCACGACCCAGGTTTGTAATAATTATTATAAAGATAACAAACGTTTGCCCGACAGTTTAAAAAAAGAAGTCAGGACCTATTTGGCGCGTTTAGAAAAAGCAACGGGCTTTGATTTTGGTTCCAGCGATAATCCCCTTTTGGTGTCGGTGCGTTCGGGGGCGCGCGTTTCGATGCCAGGGATGATGGACACCGTGTTGAATTTGGGGTTGAATGACCAATCGGTTTTGGGGTTAAAGAATAAAACGCGCGATGGCCGCTTCGCCTTTGATAGTTATCGCCGTTTCATTCAAATGTATGGCGAGGTGGTTTTGAATATTGCCGAAGAACATTTTGATAATATTGTGGAGGCTGCGCGCGCCATCAAAAATGTTCAATATGATTCCGAATTAAAGGAAGAAGATTGGCAAAAAGTTATCGATGATTTCAAATCGGTGGTCAAAAAATACACGGGCCAAGATTTCCCGCAAAAACCCGAAGAACAATTGTGGGGGGCGATAGCCGCGGTGTTTGAAAGCTGGATGTCGCACCGCGCCCAGGTTTATCGCAAATTATACAATTATCCCGCCGATTGGGGCACCGCGGTCAATGTGCAATCGATGGTGTTTGGTAACATGGGCGAAGATTGCGCAACGGGCGTTGCCTTTACCCGCGACCCGTCAACGGGCGAAAATATTTTTTATGGTGAATTTTTGGTCAATGCCCAGGGCGAAGATGTGGTGGCGGGTATTCGCACACCGCAAGCCCTAACGAAAAAGGCGCGTTTGCATCGCGGCGAAGAAAAACCATCGATGGAGGAAGCCATGCCCGCGGTTTACAAAGAATTATGCCGCATCCGCGACCTGTTGGAAAAACATTATCGCGATATGCAAGACATGGAATTCACGGTGCAACGCGGCAAATTATTTATGTTGCAAACCCGTAATGGCAAACGGTCAACCGCGGCGGCATTAAAAATTGTTTGCGATTGGGTGAAGGAAGGACTCCTTACCAAGGAAGAAGCCTTGATGAAGATAGAGCCAAGCAGCCTTGACCAAGTCCTCCACCCTATTATCGACCCGCGTGCCGAAAAAACTACCTTTGCCAAGGGGTTGCCAGGCAGCCCAGGTGCGGCGTCGGGCCAATTGGTTTTCACCGCCGACGAGGCCTTGCAATGGGCGGAAGAGGGACGGCAAGTTATGTTGGCGCGGGTGGAAACATCGCCCAAGGATGTGCATGGTATGAATGCCGCGGCGGGTATTATCACCGCGCGTGGTGGCATGACGTCGCATGCGGCGGTGGTGGCACGGGGTATGGGGCGGCCATGCGTGGTGGGGGCGTCTGAATTGCATATCGATGTCGAGCGCGGCATCATGACCGCCAAGGGCAAGGAATTAAAAAAGGGTGATTATGTAGCCATCGATGGCTCGAGCGGCGAAATTTTTGTTGGCAAGCTGACAACCATCGAACCCGCCATTGGGGGCGATTTTGGCACGGTGATGGAATGGGCCGATGAGATACGCCATTTAAAAGTTCGCACCAACGCCGACACGCCCGACGATTGCAAAACGGCTTTGCGTTTTGGTGCCGAAGGTATTGGGTTATGCCGCACCGAACATATGTTTTTTGAACCCAGCCGTATCAAGGCGGTGCGCGAAATGATTTTGGCCGATTCGGAAGAAGAACGCAGGAAGGCCCTGGCGAAAATAGAACCCATGCAGCAAGAGGATTTCACTCATATCTTCACCATCATGGCGGGCATGCCCGTGACCATTCGATTGCTGGACCCGCCGTTGCATGAATTTTTGCCAAAGGAAAGGGATGATTGCCAAGAATTGGCAGATAGTTTGGGCCTGTCGTTGGAGCGTATAGAAAAACGCGTGCTTGAATTGCACGAATCCAACCCGATGCTTGGCCATCGCGGTTGTCGTTTGCTTAATTCCTATCCCGAAATTTGCGAGATGCAGGCGAGGGCGATATTTTCCGCCGCGGCCCAGGTGATGAAAGAAACCAAAAAAACAGTGGATTGCGAAGTCATGGTGCCGTTGGTGGGGCTGGGGCTGGAATTAACCAAATTGGCCGATATCATCGACCGTGAAGCCGACAAAGTCATGAAAGAACATGGCGTCACATTGCGTTATAAAATAGGAACGATGATTGAATTGCCACGCGCCGCGTTGATTGCTGGCGAAATTGCCAAACGCGCCGAATTTTTTAGCTTCGGCACCAATGACCTAACCCAAACAACTTTCGGGTTGTCGCGCGATGATTCGGGTAATTTCTTGGAACATTATGAAAAAAAGGGGATTTTGGATAGGGATCCCTTCGCGACCCTGGACATTGTTGGCGTTGGTGAATTGATGAATATTGCGAAGGAACGCGGGCGCAAGGTGCGCAAAGATTTGAAATTGGGTATTTGCGGCGAACATGGTGGCGACCCCGATTCCATTATTTTTTGCCATCAGATAGGTTTGGATTATGTTTCCTGTTCGCCCTATCGCGTGCCGATAGCACGCCTGACCGCGGCGCGGGCGGTGATTGCCGAAAAATTACAAAAAAAGATTGCGAAAAAAACTGGGGCAAAAAAATAAATTTAGCTGGTGCCAGGGCATTGGGTGATACTTAAGCTATCAAACAAAGGCGCTTATTGATATAGTAAGCAAAGCGTTTTTGAAAAAAGTTGATGGTAGGTAAAAAAATTGAAACATTAAATATTTTGGTGACGGGTGGCGCGGGCTTCATCGGCAGTTGCTTCTTGCGCGATGTCTTAGCAAAAAAACAAGATATATTGCCCGTGGGGCGCGTGGTTAATTTGGATAAGTTAACCTACGCTGGCAATTTGGATAACCTGACCCCGATTGAAAATGACGAGCGTTATGTTTTTCACCACGGCGACATTGGCGATAAGAATTGGTAAGCCGTATTTTACAACAAGAAAGCGTTTCGGCGGTGGTGCATTTTGCCGCCGAAACCCATGTCGATAGGTCGATATTACATGCCGATGATTTTCTGACCACCAACCTGTTGGGAACGGGGCGATTGTTGGAATCTTGTCATGGTTATTGGCGCGACTTGCCAGCTGACAAAAAAAATAACTTTCGTTTTTTGCATATTTCAACCGACGAAGTTTTTGGCTCCCTAACCATCAACGACAAACCATTCGATGAAGATAGCGCCTATCGCCCCAACAGCCCCTACGCCGCGTCAAAGGCAGGGGCCGACCATTTGGTGCGCAGTTATTACCACACCCATGGATTCCCCAGCGTCATTGTTAATTGCACCAACAATTATGGGCCTTATCAATTTCCTGAAAAATTTATTCCCATGATGATAACCCGCGCCCTAATGGGGGAAGACATGCCCGTTTATGGCAAGGGAGAAAATATTCGTGATTGGTTGTATGTGCAAGACCATGTTCGCGCCCTGATGTTGGTGCTGGCCCAGCCGATAGAAAAAATAATAGGCCAAGTTTTCGGCGTTGGCGGTTTGGCTGAACGTGATAATTTATCGGTTGCCAAATTGGTCGCCAAGTTGTTAGATAAGATGCAACCCAAAAAATCTAGCTACGCCCAGCAAATAAAATTTGTCGCCGACCGCCCAGGGCATGACGTGCGTTACGCCATGAATATTGCAAAAATAAAGCACCAGGTCGGCTTCGCCCCGCAACTAAATTTTGAGCAAGGCTTAAGCGAAGCCATTGCTTGGTATTTACAAAACCAAGCATGGACGTCGCGCGTTATGAATGGTGATTACCAATCATGGCTGGATAAAAACTATACACATAGGAAATAATAAAAAAAGGAAGCATGCGCTATGACAAATAAAAAAAGAAAAGGCATTATTTTGGCGGGCGGGGCGGGCACGCGCCTCTACCCCATGACCCATGTTGTTTCAAAACAATTGTTGCCGATTTATGATAAGCCGATGATATATTACCCGCTAAGTATTTTGATGTTGGCGGGGATTAGGGAATTGTTGGTTATCTCCACGCCCGAAGATACCTTGCTTTTTCAACAATTGTTGGGCGATGGCAAACAATGGGGCATGGTGATTGATTACAAAATTCAAACCACGCCCAATGGCCTAGCCGAAGGATTAATATTGGCCGAAGATTTTTTGGCGGGCGCGCCCAGCGCCCTTATCCTTGGTGATAATATTTTTTACGGCCATGATTTATCCGATATTTTGCAACGCGCCGACCGCCAAACCACGGGCGCGAGTATTTTTGCCTATCATGTCAATAACCCCGCGGCCTATGGCGTGGTTGAATTCAATGAGCAAAACAAAGTTATCAGCCTGGAAGAAAAGCCAAAAAACCCGCGTTCGAACTATGCGGTGACGGGGCTTTATTTTTATGACAACACGGCGAGCGCGCGTGCCAAGACCATCAAACCCTCGCCGCGCGGCGAATTGGAAATCACCGATCTGAATATTCATTATTTGCGCGATGGACAGTTAACGGTGGAGATATTAAGGCGCGGCCAAGCTTGGCTTGATACAGGAACACCCGATTCCTTGTTGGCGGCGGGGCAATTTGTCGCGACCATAGAAAACCGCCAGGGGTTAAAAATTTCTTGCCCCGAAGAAATTGCTTGGCGCAGCGGTTGGATAGACGATAATCAATTAGAAAAATTGGCGCGCGCCCTTGCAAAAAATCAATATGGGCAGTATCTTTTATACCTGCTAAAGAAAGATGTATCGTGATGGCAATAAAAAAAACCAACAAAGTTTTATCGGTGGTGGTGCCCGTTTATGAAAACGCGGGCAGCCTGCCCGCGTTGTTTCCTGCCTTGCTTGATGTGGAAAAAAAATTGCAAGCGATAGGCATGAAGTTGGAATTGATATTCGTCAACGATGGTTCCAAAGATAATTCGTTAGAAAAATTATTACAATTTAAAAAATCGCGCGGCGCGACCAAGGTTATCAACCTAAGTCGAAACTTTGGCGAAATGTCGGCTATTAAGGAGGGAACAAAATTTGTGACGGGGGATTGTTTTTTATCCATCGCCGCCGATTTGCAAGACCCACCGCATTTGATTGTTGATATGGCGCAATTATGGCTCAAGGGTGAAAAATATGTCATCGCGGTGCGAAAATCGCGCCAAGACCCATGGACCAGCAAATTGCTATCGCGGATCTATTATTGGCTGTTCCGTTGGTTGGTTATCAATGATTTTCCCAAGGGGGGGTTTAACATTGCCCTGTTGGATGGATTATTTTTGCCATTTTTTCAAAACAGCAGCAAAGGATTTTATCATTCGGTTTTTTCCTATTGGTTTGGTTTTGCCCCCGCGATTATTTATTATGACCGCGTCAAACGCTCGGCGGGCAAATCAAAATGGACCCTGGCAAAAAAATTTGTAGCTTTCTTGGATGTTTTCCTTGGCTATTCGGCGAAGCCCATCAGGCTTATTTCGATTCTTGGGTTGCTGGTTTCCTTTTCAAGTTTTTGGTTTGGTATCTACACCGTGGTGGAAAGATTGTATGGCCCGCAAGTGGTGCCAGGCTATGCCTCGCTCTTTGCCATGCTCGCCTTTTTATTGGGGTTGGTGCTGTTGATGCTCGGCATTATCGGCGAATATATATGGCGGATATTTGATGAGGTTAACAAGCGCCCCTCCGCCGTGGTGCGCGATATTTTTGATTAACATTTTTTATGTTTTGCTATTTTATTTTCATCCCGCGTCTCATCCCACGCCTCTATCAAGCTTAATAACATAACCTCATGACCATAGCTTTCAATCGGCCGTTCTTAACCGAACAATGTTTGGCATATATCAAGCAAGCCCTCACCGCGGGGCATTGGGCGGGCGATGGCGGTTTTACCAAAAAAAGTCAATTGTGGTTGGAACAAAATTTGGGCTGTCATAAAACCCTGCTTGTTCATTCTTGCACCGCCGCGCTGGAAATGGCGGCTTTGTTGATGGATACCCAAGCGGGGGATGAAATTATCATGCCGTCCTATACTTTTGTTTCGACCGCCAATAGTTTTGTGTTGCGCGGCGCGATGCCCGTTTTTGTCGATATTCGTGCCGATACCCAAAATATAAACGAAGGCTTGATAGAGGCCGCCATCACCAAAAAAACAAAAGCCATTTGTGTCGTGCATTACGCGGGCGTGGGTTGCGAAATGGATACAATATTGGCCATAGCAAAAAAACATAACTTGGTGGTGGTCGAGGATGCCGCCCAAGGCTTGATGGCAAGTTATAATCAAAAACCATTGGGGGCACTTGGCGCGCTGGGCGCGGTTAGTTTTCATGAAACAAAAAATATAGCCTCGGGCGAGGGTGGGGCGTTAATTATCAACGACCCGCGTTTTACCGAACGCGCCGAAATTATCCGCGAAAAGGGCACCGACCGCAGTCAATTTTACCGCGGCATGGTTGATAAATATACATGGCGCGATGTTGGCTCGTCATTTTTACCATCCGACATATTGGCGGCGGTGTTATATAGCCAGCTGGAGGAGGCCAAAAAAATTACCGCCATGCGGTTGGCAATTTGGCAAAAATACCATGGTGCCTTTGCGGGGTTGGAGGAGCAAGGGCGGTTGCGCCGCCCCGTGGTGCCAAGCCAATGCCAACATAACGCCCATTTGTATTATGTTTTGTTGGCGCAAGATATCGACAGGGGGATGGTGATTGAAAAAATGAAGGCCGCGGGGATTCAAACGGCTTTTCATTACCTGCCGCTTCATAACTCACCCGCGGGAAAAAAATATGGCCGCGTGGCGAGCGACATGACCAACACCGATAGGGCGGGGCAATATTTGTTAAGGTTGCCGTTATGGACGGGCATGACGGCCGAGCAACAAGCTAGCGTCATCGACGTATTTTGCGCCAGCCTGGCGCGTTAAATAATAGGCTTCATTATAATTCGATGACTTGCCCGTCGTATAATGGGGCGACATGCGGCGGGCAAAGGGCCGTGGTTTTTTCATGGTCAAGGAAAATACTTAAATGGGTCAGGTAGGCACGTTCGGGCTTAACCCGTTCTATCCATGCCAGGGTGTTGCTTAGGTTGCTATGGCTGCCGTGGGGTTTTATTTGCAAGGCATCAACGATCCATAATTTGATTCCCGCCAGGCTGGCGAAGGCGGCATCGTCGAGTTTTGAAACATCGGTCGAGTAGGCAAAATCACCGATACGAAACCCAGTCGATATACTTACCCCATGTTGTTGTTGGAATGGTAGCACCGTGGTGTTGCCGACCAAAAACGGTTGTTGATGGGTGATGATATGCGGCGTCAACAAGGGCGGATAAAAATTGCGTGGCGACGAACCCGTTATTGCTTCGGTGGCGGGAAAAATATAATCAAATTTTTTTGATATTTTGTCGAAAGTTTCTTGGGTGAAGAAAGCGGGCATTGGTTTACCCGCTTGCAAAATGAATGGCCGCAGGTCGTCAATACCATGGCAATGGTCGGCGTGGTCGTGGGTAAAAAGCACGGCGGAAATATCGGTTATTTTTTCGCGCAGCAATTGGGAACGCAGGTCGGGGCTGGTATCGATAAGGATTTTATCCGCGCCATGTTCGATAAGGATGGAACAACGGGTGCGAATATTTTTTGGGTTATGGGGGTCGCAATCGCCAAAACCAAAAACAACATTGGGAATGCCCGAAGATGTGCCAGAACCTAAAACAGTGATTTTCATAAGAAATACTATAACACCACCATGACAAAAATTATATATTCATGCAAGGATGCTTTGGGCGCACCGATATAGTTCTAACCCACGGCGTGACACGGCATGGGGCGGGGAACCAAGAGCCATGTTGCCAAAATTGGGGTTGGTAGCGGATGAGGGATTTGAACCCCCGACCTTAGGATTATGATTCCCGCGCTCTACCACTGAGCTAATCCGCCATATATTTATTTGTTAAATAATATTACCCGCTATTGTTCTTATGAAAGGGTGGGTAAAAAGTCAAGCAAAACCCCATCAAGATAGGGGCGCAACTTGCTTAGAAAACTTAGCAAAAGTTCTTTAAGAGCAAAGGGCCATAGCCTGTAAAGATTCTATTTTAGCGAAGCAAAGTAATTTTTGACGTTAAGAAAAAAATATTTTTCTGTGGGATTAAATAGGCTTTGTTTGTAAAGGCGGGCGGCAAATAAGGGGGCAAAGAAGCATCGGCGGGTGATAGGGCCATTACCTGGGTAAAGTTCATGGTTTGCAAGTTATTAGGGAATAGAAACCTATCTGCTATTTGTTTGATTGAACTTGTGGAGGATAATAAAAGAAAGATAACCGTTATCGCTTGTAATAATTTTTTGCCCGTGATGAGAATTTGAGACATGATAATAGCTAATATACAAAGGCTTACCGCGGTGGCGCGATAAAATTCAGTGCCCACCACGGGTATCGTCATTATAAATAATATTCCGCTGATGATAAATAATAGAGGGAGGTTTAGCTGTCGTTGTTTTGCAGGGGTTATAAAATAATGGTAAAAAACGATGGCCATCGGTGTTGCCACATATAAAATAAAAAATTTTAATGACAGGGCACTAATATGCAAAGAAAACAGCTTGCCGCTACCGCCCGAATGCAAATAAACCAAAATCGGCAAGACAAGAATGGCAAGGGATAGGATATTCTGCTTGTCCAGTATATATTTTACCAACTGTGATTTGGTAGGTTGCAGAAAAAGATGACGGCAAAAAATGATAATCATGAAAGGGAATAGTCCCACAAAAGAAAAAGGCGACCAAAATATCATTGCGGCAGTCAATAAGCCAAAATAAGAAATGATGGCGGGGGCGAATGGCTTGCGACTACTTTTTTTATTGATAATTGTTTGCCATAAGATTCCCAACCCTAGCCATGAGGGTAAGGTGTGTTGGGGCGCCCAAAAAAGCATACCAGCATGGGGGGAATATCGCATATCGCTGAAAAGAAAAAAAACCAAAGGCGCGATGATGAGCCACTGATATTTTATTTTTTCTGTAGGATAAAAACCGACAAGCATTTGAAAAAACAAAAACACCCCTAATGCTGTCCAGACACCCATTATTATTTGCGCGCCAACAATCGGAAATGTTTTTAACATAGCGGCAGGGACAAGGTAGTAGCCAAGGTAATAGCGCAACATAACATCGCCCAAAGGATCGACCGTAGCCCGCAATAAAAAATTATTGTCAGCCAAAAAATTGACCACCGCATAATGTTTATACCAATCGGCCGTTTGCCCTGCGCCCCCACCAAAATAACCACCCAAGTAACACCATAAAAAAGACAAGAATAAGCTATAGGCTAGTTGCCAGGCTAAGGTTTTTTTCGATGATATTTTCCAATCGGTTTTAATTATTAATTGATAGCCTAAATAAATTATTAATAAGGCGGCGAATATAGCGATGCGCCAATTGACGAAGCAAATAAAAAATATTAATAATGGTGTCGCCAAATAAAATATAGCCAAGCTATTGGCAGGCGAAAATATTTTTTGAGTTTCTCGCCCCATGTAATCAGTGGAAGATATTAAATATTTCAAAAAATTTAATTCAATACGCGCTTGGCGGTTTTTTCTTGCTGTTCTTTTAACGACAACCAATCGCCCCTATCGGCTGCGGAATCTATCAAATGCCGTAGCGCGGTGACGGTTTCTTGGTGCAGGGGCAATGTTGCCTGCATCTCTGACGAAGAAACGGTGAATTGCACAAACTCATTATTAAATACCGCTTCGACCTTGTCTATCAACAAAGGTTGGTCGCCAAATATTCTTACCAATTCTTCTTGTTTAGGATAATTAACATTAAAATTCTGTTTGGCCAGGGTGTTTTCTTTTTGAAATTCTCGCGCTTCCTCGCGGCTTGCAACGGGTACCTTCGGGTCAATCACCACTTGCTTTTCAATATTTTCAAACATGTCAGACATTTTTTTATAAAGCCGTTGGGTTATCCAAAAACAAAATTCGCGCGATTGGTTGGTGGCGATTTTTAAATTTAAACGGTCTTCGCGCGTGTCGTAACTAACATTAAGCAGGGTGATAAATTCGCGCCCCGTGGCTTCGCCGCCGCCCGCGCCATCCTCGCCCGAACCGTCGGCTGGCTTGGGGGCCTTTCTGCCATCGGGGGCAACAAATATGGGGGAATTTTTTTTATCGTCGGCCATAATAAAATATCATTTTCTATAATTTAGCTAAAGGCGAGATGAGTAATAGGCTAGGCGAGACAAGGCAGGAGAAATGCAGGGCATATTTCATAAAACAATGATTAATAATTATTATTTTCAAATTTCTTTATCCCGTTTATTTTGGTGAAGGGTTACCCACCCCTTTACTTGATTTGCTACATGCCCAATTTGAAGCCAAGCAACATTTTACCGTGAAATACGACTGTTGCTAACATAGTTTATTTTTGCCATTTTATCAAGCCGTGTTTTTTTTTGCCAACCGACAGTTTGATGGCTTGGTCGGGTTGAAAATTCTCTTCGCCCAACATTAAAAAAACCTCGCCCACCGCTTCATCATTCAATTTTACCCCGCCTTGTTCTATCAAACGCCGTGCCTCCGAATTGCTGTCGGCAAAACCAATATTCTTAATAACCTCCAACAGGCCCGTTTTTTGTGCCAGGTTAAGGGTAGGCAGGTTGTCATCGCTCGCGCCATTTTGAAAAACATTGGCGGCGGTTATGGCGGCTTGTTTGGTGGCGTCCGCCCCATGGCATAGGGTGGTGACGGCGTCGGCCAGGATTTTTTTTGCTTCGTTAATTTCCTGCCCTTGCAATTTTTCCAAACGGGCAATTTCGTCGAGGGGTAATTCGGTAAATAGTTTTAAGAATCGCCCCACATCGGCGTCGTTGACATTGCGCCAAAATTGCCAGAAATCATAAACGGGCAACTTCTCCACATTTAACCACACTGCGCCGCTGGCGGTTTTGCCCATTTTTGCCCCCGTGGCGGTGGTCAGCAAGGGGCAGGTTACGCCAAAAACATCCGCGCTGTTAACGCGCCGCGTCAGGTCAATTCCCATGACGATATTGCCCCATTGGTCCGCGCCGCCCATTTGCAAAACGCAATCATGCTGTTTGTTCAGCATCATGAAATCATAAGATTGCAACACCATGTAATTAAATTCTAAAAAAGACAAATTCTGTTCGCGGCTTAAACGCGACTTCACCGAATCCATCTGCAACATTTTGTTGACCGAAAAATATTTGCCAACATCGCGCAACATATCGATATAGGGCAAGGTGGTTAGCCAATCGGCATTGTTAAGCATCAACGCGCGGTCATGAGAAAAATCGATGTATTTATCAAAAATTTTTTTGATACCCGTGATATTATCGGCAATGTCGCCTGTGGTTAGCATTTGACGGGCTTCGTCTTTGCCCGACGGGTCGCCGATAAGGCTGGTGCCGCCGCCCATTAAAACTATCGGCTTGCCACCCGTTTTTTGCAACCAACGCAACATCATGATGGTGGTCAGCGAACCAACATGCAACGAAGATGCGGTGGCGTCAAACCCAATATAGCCCGTGCGATTTTTATCTTGCTTGAGGATGGAATCAAGTGCCGCCAAGTCGGTGGCTTGATGCAAGAAACCCCGTTCGGTTAAGGTGTGTAGAAATTCAGATAGCGGTGTAGACATTGTTTATGCTGTGCAAAATATATTAAGGTTGCAAATTGCTATCGCGGTTAAGAATAGTCACCAATTCTTTGCTGGGGTAGCCATCGGCAATCATGCCATGGTCGTCCTGGTATTTTTGTATGGCTTGGCGGGTGCTGGGCCCCAACACGCCATCGGGCGTTTTATCTTTATCCAAATAATTAAGTTGTTGCAAATTCTTTTGGATAGCTACCATCTCATCCGTTTGCCAATCGGGGATATTGGGGTTGATAACGATAGGGGCGGTCAGGCGACCGCTGATATAATCCGCCAGCAAACCAACCGACAGAGCAAAGAAATTGGAATTGTTCCATTTTTTAATGACAGAAAAATTATTTTCGACCAAAAAAATTGGGCCTTGCGCCGACATGGGAATAACCACGGTGGCTTGATAGAAAAAATGGTCGGGGATAAGATTGTCGTTGCTGTCTTTAACACCCAATGTCCGCCAATAATGGAAGGAGCGCGTCGCCTTATCATTGATGTCGCGATAAGGAAAACCACTGGGCAGGGTCACAATCTGTCCCCAATAATTTTTTTGGTCCCAACCCAATTGTGATACAAAATTGGCGGTGGAAAAAATAATATCGGCGGGGGTATGCCACAGGTCGCGCACCCCGTCGCCGTCGCCGTCGACCGCATATTGTAAATAGGTTGACGGCATGAATTGCACCTGGCCCATGGCGCCAGCCCACGAACTTAAAAAACCCGACCGCACAAAGGAAGCGTCAAAATGATTCTTGTCGATAATTTTCAACGCCGAAATTAATTCGTTGATAAAAAATTCGCGGCGTCGCCCTTCAAAAGCCAAAGTCGCCAGGGTTAAAACACTGGGGGTTCGCCCCATGTTTTCACCAAAGGTGCTTTCCAAAGCCCAAAATGCCAAAATAATTTCGCGTGGCACGCCATATTTTTTTTCTGCGGCTTCTAACAAATCTTTATGTTTAAGCGCATAATCTTTGCCGCGGGCGATACGTTCGGCCGTTACCGTGCGATTAAAATAAGTGCGAAAGCTTAAAATAAATTCACCCTGCGCCCTATCCTTGGCAATGCTCGCCGCCAAGGGTGTTTTCAAAGTTAGCAGGTATTTGTCGATGGTGGCCTGCTCCACCCCTTCCTTACGCGCGCGTGATGCCACGGTCTGCAAAAACTCGGCGAAGGAAGCCGTAGCGGGTGTTTTATTTTCAGCATTGGTTGCCGCGGGGGTTTGTGAATTTTGTGGTTGGTTGGTGGCTGGCTTTGAGCTTGGATTATCGGTTGGATTACCTGAGGTTGATGGTTTAACCAAGGGGGTGACAAGGGGTGTGACAAGGGGTGCCACAAGTGGCGCGGTAGAGGATGAAGCGGGTTTAGCCTTACCCGAAGGTTCGGTTTTTTTCTTGTTGGGCGAAACGGTTTTTTTTGCTGGCGCGACGGGCGGTTTTTTTATTTTTTTATTTTTTGCCTCGGGGTTGGCTTGCTTCGACTTATCTAATGTTGCGGGGCTGGCATTTTGCGCCATGATTGCGATGGGCGCGGTATTTATTTTTGGTTGAGAATAATTGCGGCTTTCACGCCCATTGGCTACGGTGTCGGCCTGCGCATCCATGGTGGCAATGGTCAGCGCGCTGGTAAGGATTATTTTTTGACCGACAGAGAATATCTTGCGCATGATATTTATATATTAAGAAAGAAATAATAATCAAAGTGAAGGGTAGCTTATTTGTTAGCAGATATTATGCCAAGCGGATAGCTTTTATCGGCAAAACCTCACCCGCCATGAATGGCACAATTCCTGTCGCGCTGTTGGCAATATTGATAATCTCGGGCACTTGCCATTCTTGTTGCGTGATGGCAATTTTTCCGCGGGCTGCAGCCGTGGAATCAGCACCCTTGTTAAGGGCAAAAAAATCAGCACCATGGTTGCACAAAAAATTTTCCAAGGCCGATATTTTGTTGGCTTCTTGAAAAGCAAGGTAGTAGGCCTCCACCGCCACGGGGGCCGAAAAAATACCCGCGCAACCGCAATCTGATTCTTTTTTATCGCGGGCGTGCGGCGCGCTGTCGGTGCCACCATAAACGCGGGGGAATCCGCTGGTTGCTAATTCTAATAATGCTTCGCGGTCGGCGGCGCGTTTGGCAACGGGCAAACAATAATGGTGCGGGTTCAATCCCGCAACCGATGCGCCGCCAGTTTTTTTATAAAACATGGCATTACGGTCGATTAACAAATGGTGGGCGGTGATGCTGGCGCCGACATTATTGCCCGCGGCGCGTAAGAAATTAACGGCGTGGCGGGTGGTGATATGCTCCATCGATATTTTCAAGCCAGGAAATTTTTCTAATAACCAAGTCAACGCCCCTTCGATAAAAACTTTCTCGCGGTCAAAAATATCGATAGGCCTGTTATCTTTACCACGGCCCACCGCTTCACCATGGATAAGCAATGGAATCTTTGCCTGCTCCATGGCTTGCAAAACGGGCGTCATGGCAACCATATCGTCGATGCCTTGTTCGCTGTTGGTGGTGGCGCCCTTGGGATAATATTTGATGGCAAAGAATTTTTTGGCCTTATAATCGGCGATGATTTGTTCGGGGTTCATGCTGGCGTGCAAATATAATGTCATCAGGGGGGTGAAGTCCGGCCCCTCTTGCCCCTGGGTCAGGTTTTGGGTGATAATAGCCTTATAATCCTGCGCCATGTCGCCGCTGGTAATGGGCGGGACAAGGTTGGGCATGATGGTGGCCCGCCCAAAAATATCGGCAGAAAAAGATAAAATGGAGGATAACATATCACCCGATCTGCCATTTTGCCTAAGATGCAAATGGAAATCATCGGGGCGGGGCAGGGTTAGAAGAACGCGGGGCATATATGATAATACCTAATACTCATCTCATAGCCGATAATCGTGGCAACAGCAACGGAGGCTTTGTGGGCAATTTTTTCGCCGTTTGCGGGTGGTGGCGATTTTTTAAAAAATATAATAATCAATATTAATCAATTTAAAATTGTATAAATGGTTTTTTGAATTATATTATTAATTAAAATTTTTTATTGCAAAAATAATTTTGTCTACCTATATAATTATACTTTGTTAAAATTCAAATACATAGGAGGTATATCAATATCAATGTTATTAGTAAAAACAAAAATTGGAAAAAGCACCATGCCAAACGGCGGTTATGGTTTATTCGCAGACCAATTTATTCCCCAAGGAACAAAGGTTTGGGAATTTGACAAGCAATTTGACATTATATTTACAAAAGAGGAAGTGGAGGGGATGAGCGAATTGAAGAAAAAATATATACACCTTACCGCGTATTTTTCTATACCGCTTGACTTATGGATATGTTCCCTTGACAATACCCGTTTCACCAACCATTCTGATAATCCCAACATGATGATAGATCCTCGGTCGCTTTCGTGGGGGGGAGGGGATGGATATTCTATCGCCATCAGGGATATTCAATTAGGCGAAGAATTATTTGATAATTATAAAGAAGTATATCCTTCTAGCGTTTTGCAAAAACACCATAAAGAAATTATATAAAAAATTTCTTTTCTTATATAATAGTATCATCAAGAAGGAATCGATGTTCTTGCGGTAAAAAAAGTTTTTTTAATTATGGGTATAATCCCGATTAAGAAGCAGGCTATGGCCGCATATAAATAAAAAATGAATGCGTATGTGTCTGCTGTAGAATATAGGACAGAAATCGCAAAACCAACGGCATCAAGCAGCCATGGGCCGATAGGTTCGTGGTCTGGATGCTTCCAAGATTTTTTAATTGTTGGGTACGCGGCGCATATATCACCAATAATTCCGCCAATCAAAAGCACCAATGGTTTATCTACAAAAAAATATAAAATAACTGTAATTGCAATCAGTCCTAATATTATCTTCACCTCATTTTTATTAACCTCTTCCTTTACTGATTTATTGAAAACAGCAATGAAGAAAATCGTCAAAGGTAAAATAAAATATAAAAGCGACGTGGCCAAATGGATTTTGTCCCCGTCTTTGTTGTTTAGAACAAGCGACAAAAAAATCACCCCATTTATTATAGAAACCAACAGCCAACTAAAGGCCGATGGCTTTTTTGCTTCGGTAAATATTGTGACAATATACCAAATATTCGCCACAATAATTATGAAAAGCGAGCTTAAAAATAATAAATTCATCATGTTTACTATTAATAATTCTACTTAAAGAAATCAAGATTAATATTTAGCTCATAAGTTGTGGCGAGATGCAGTGTCAGAAAGGTTTTGGTCTATAATAGGCGAAGGTGAAGTATGGTTTATGCTTTTTTATATGAAATGGTTTCGTATAGAACATATAAAACTGCGGGGGCAAGCCTTCAAGTTGTCATTTTTTTCTTATTACGACCAAAAATGACGCTTACAAGATATTATACGCGTCTTAATCGAATTATAATTAATGCAACAATTTTATAAGGAAATATATATGGTGCGGGCGGAGGGAATTGAACCCACACTCTCCAAAGAGAACCAGATTTTGAGTCTGGCGCGTCTACCAGTTCCGCCACGCCCGCCGAGAAACAACGCCGTAAATATGCTTACAGGTTGTAGGTCAAATTAAATAAGCCAAAGGCATAAGAAAATCAAGCGATAAAAAACTTGCCTGCTTGCGGTATTTTCTTTATAGTGGGTTTGCTATAGTAGTAAAATGTGAAACAAGTTAAGCATTTACTGACGGGCGCAATAGCAAAATTTGGATTATGAAATACCATAGAATTAATCGACATAGGTAATGCCAAGCGAATATAGTTACAGCGCGGATATAAGGACATAGAGGGGTGTTGACAATGACAACAAATAGGGCAACAAAAATAAGCGATAATGGCAACGATGGTCGCACCGTATCCTTCACCCAAATGAAGGATGGCACAAAGCAAGATTATGAAATGCTTCGCCAATTGGAAGCACCACATAATGCCTTGACCGCCGACCGCATATTGCGCGAATTAAAAATGGCGCAGGACGAAACATTCCATGGTTATAAAATAACGCGGCTTGACCATGCCTTGCAATCGGCGACGCGCGCGGTGCGCGATGGCGCCGACGATGATTGGGTGGTGGCGGCCCTCATCCACGATATTGGCGATGGTTTGGCACCCCAGAATCATGATCGTTTTGCCGCCGAAATACTCCGCCCCTTCGTCCGTGAAGAAGTAGCCTGGACGATTGAACATCATGGCGCCTTTCAAATGGTTTATTACGCCCACCATTATGACGGTTGGAATCAATATGAACGCGAAAAATATAAAGATAGCATCTATTACCAAACTTGCGTTGATTTTTGTGAAAGATGGGATCAGGCATCGTTTGACCCTGATTATACTGCGGAATCGTTGGATTATTTTGAAGGGGCGGTGCGTCGCGTTTTTGCGCGCAAAGCCTACGACAAAGATATTATCCAGGAAGGGACTGTTTTGGGTTTATCGCCAAAACAAAAAACCATTCAGAAAAATCATTTATATAGGATAAACCAAAATGAAAAGACAATTACGGACTAATATTGTAAACACCCTAACCGCACGCGCTTTTATATTATTCACCAGTTCTTTGTTAGTAACCCAGCCAGCCTGGGCCCAGGAATCGCAACCACAGCGACAATTGCAACCACAGCAACAATTGCAGGAATCACAATCCCAGCAACAGCAAGAACAAATCATCACCCAAACCAAAAAAACCGAGGATGGTAAAACATCTATCAGGGTGAAGATTAACATGCCCAAGGATCAAGTCATTAGGACCAAGATTCAAGGAACCGAGCAAGAAATTTCTAGGGAATATTACAATAGCAATTTTTTGTTTAACAAAATTAATGGAAAAATTTTTGTAAACGCGGGTGGTGGTTTTTTCTACCACCAAACGAACATCCAAACTTGGACAGGCTCAACCATCAGCTCCCTACAGACCGCTGGCTTTGCCTTTGGTGCGTCAACTGGTTATGAACATGCTTCGGGCTTTGGGCTTAGCTTTGATTACCTTGGCTTTTACAAAACTTGGCGTCACCAATTGCTTGTTTCGGATGGCACACCTAAGGAATTTACATTCGTCAATTGGTCACATATTATCAGCCTTACCCCGACCTATAGAATCGGGTTTGGTATAACAAAATATATCGGCATGAAATTTGGCTTTGGCCTTGGGTTGATGATACCGAACTTGCAAGTGACGGTTAACAATGTCAAACAAAATTTTAAGGGTAGTATTGGCTGGGTTATGTTGCCCACCGTATCTATTGAATATGACAATGGTATTTTCCATAGCGACCTTACGGGTAAGTATATCTATGCTTTTAATGATATTACTTATGGTAATGATGCTGGCAGCCGCACCAAAGCGGGCGAAGTTGGGTTTTATGCGGGCGTCGGGCTTGGGTTGAATTTTTAAACTCTGGCCTTTTGTAAGCATAGGTAATCCTCAACCAATATTTGTTAAATAAAATAATAAATATATAAGTTCGCTTGACTCAAACCTTATTATTTTGCTAGGGTGCCAGGCAACATATATAACAATATATTTTATATATAATAAAATTAAAGGGGAGAATTACCATGCTCATCGGTTGTCCAAAAGAAATTAAAAATAATGAATATCGCGTCGGTATTACCGTGGGTAGTGCCGCCGAATATATCCACCAAGGCCACCAAGTCATGATTGAAAAGGGCGCGGGTTTGGGCGTCGGTTACAGCGACGAAGAATACAAAGCGGTGGGTTGCCAAATCATTGCCACGGCCGACGAAATTTTTCAAAAAGCCGACATGATAGTCAAGGTGAAAGAACCCCAAGCGGTTGAAACCAAGAAATTACGCAAAGGGCAAATCCTTTATACCTACCTACATTTGGCGGCCGAGGAAACCTTGACCCGCGAATTGTTGGCGGCGGGTTGCATCGGCATTGCCTATGAAACCGTGACCGATAGAAATAATCGTCTGCCCTTGCTCGCCCCAATGAGCGAGGTTGCAGGTCGCATGTCGATTCAAGTTGCAGCCCATTGTTTAGAAAAACGCCAAGGCGGTTCGGGCGTGTTGTTGGGCGGCGTGTCGGGCGTGTTGCCCGCGAAGGTTACCGTTATCGGCGGCGGCGTGTCGGGCACGGCGGCGGCGCGTATGGCGCTTGGTTTGGGGGCGGATGTTACTATTTTTGACCGCAACGGCGAACGCCTTTCTTACCTTGATGATGTTTTTGGGCCGCGTTTAAAAACTGCCTATTCGACCAAGGGCGAATTGGAATATGCCATAAAACATTCTGACGTGGTTATTGGCGCGGTGCTTATCCCTGGGGCGAAGGCTCCTAAATTGGTGACCAAGGCCATGTTGAAAACCATGCGTAAAGGTTCGGTGTTGGTGGATATTGCCATCGACCAGGGGGGTTGTTTTGAAACATCAAAACCAACTTCTCACCAAGAGCCCATTTATGAAGTGGATGGTATTATTCATTATTGCGTTACCAACATGCCAGGGGCGGTGGCAAGAACATCGGCTCATGCCCTAAACAACGCCACCTTGCCTTTTGGCTTGGCGATTGCAAAAAAAGGTTGGAAGCAAGCCCTAAAAGATGACAAACATCTTCTCAACGGGTTAAATGTTTGCGAAGGAAAAGTAACATACAAGGCGGTTGCCGACCAATTTGGTTTGCCCATGACCGACCCCATGTCAGTGTTATAATTTGTCGTTGTTATAATTTTTGATTGATATAAAAAGCATGACGAATCTTACGCCCGAACAAGTTATCGATATTTCTAGGGCGCGTTATACTTGCAAATCTTTCGATAAAACAAAAAAAATCGCGGCGGATAAAATCGCGGCATTGAAGACGGTGATGAAGAATGCACCGTCGTCGGTGAATTCTCAACCATGGCATGTTGTGATTGCAAGCAGCGATGAAGCCAAACAAAACGTGGCGCAGGCCACCGCGGGTGATAATTCTTACAACACACAAAAATTGTTGGATTGTTCGCATGTGGTGGTTTTTTGTCGCCATTTACATTTGGGCGATGACCATTTGCAAGCCGTGCTGGGTAAGGAAGATAAAGATGGCCGCTACCCCAAGCCCGAAGGGCGCGCGGGGATGGATAAGGGGCGGCGTTTTTATGTCGGCCTGCACCATAATGAATTGCACGATTCATCCTGGTGGATGGAAAAACAAATTTATTTATCCTTTGGCATGTTGTTGGAATCGGCCATGAGCATGGGCATCGATTCCTGCGCCATGGAGGGATTCAACCCGCAAAAAATGGATGAAGTGTTGGGTTTAAAAGCCAAGGGTTTGGCGTCGGTGGTGGTGGTCGCGCTTGGCTATCGCGCCGAGGGCGACTTCAACGCCAAATTGCCAAAATCGCGCCTCGGCGATGATAAAGTATTTACCGAATTGTAAATAAAAAAATACCCGCCGACAATTTCTTGCCAAGCGGGTATTTTAAAATGATTTTTTCGCTTAAAAAGTAAATATTTTTACTCCAAGCTCAAAAAAATTATTGTGTCTTTGACACTTATTGCCCTGATTTAATTTTGTTAAATTCCTCGGCAAATAAGGCAATCAAATCATCCCGTAATGGGGTTTGAATCGATTGACCTTTGGTCGCACTGCCGATTGCCATGTTCTTTTTAACAAATACTTTTGGATCAATGGCTTTCATACCAACCATGTTGGAATGACCATAACCAAAAATGTCAACCAACGCCGCCGCCGATTCTTTCGAAACAACCGCGTTCAGGAAGTCATAAACTTGGTCATTGGCTTTGCTGGTTTTTGGAATCATATAGCCACAAACATAGCCTGTGTATCCTTCCTTCATGCCAAAGGCAAATTTGACATTTACCCCTTCGGCTTGCAAGCTGGTTGGTGCATCGTTCCATGACCAAGCGGCCAAGACTTCGCCATTTTTCATGGATTGTGCCAAGGTCGCGGTGTCGCCCCAATAGAATTTCACATTCTTATGGGCGGCGCGCAAGAAATCCATAGCTTTTTTAAACTTGGGATCATTGGCGTCTTTGATACTGTTCCAATCTTTGGTTCCGCTGGCAAGTATACCAAGCTCAACCCAATCGGCCATGTTATCGGGGAGCGATACCTTGCCCTTGTATTTTGGGTTGGTGAAGATGTTTAACGAATTGATGTCAGACGCTGGAACCTTGTCAGCATTATAAACCAAGGAGGTTTGACCATTGTCATAGGGTATGGCCCAAACTTTGCCATCGGCAACAAACCCTGGCGTGTTTTTCAAACGCGGCTCAAGGTCTTTGTAGTTGGGGATACGGCTGACATCAATCGGCTGAATGATGCCCTGTTGGCGCCATGCATTCATCTTATAGCCGCAAGGATGCACCAGGTCAGCTTTAAAGCCAGTTTTTAATTTGGCTTGAGCTTCCTCCTCGTCTTGATAGAAGGCAAATTTTGGTTTGCCGCCATATTTTTTGACATAGTCGGGGAAGAGCGACGGATCGTCATAGCTCGCCCAATCATAAACAAACAGGTCCGACGCCTTGGGCGCCGCCAGCAGTGTTTTGCTAGGCAAGATAGTTAACAAAGAACCAGCAACCAACGCCAGCCCTAATAACAGTTTCTTTTTCATTGTTTTTTCCTTATATTTTTATAATATTATTTTAAGGGGTTTAATGTACAAGAATCTAGGCTCTTTTTTTAACACCCGCAAGTAAATAATTAATAAAAATAACATGGCAAGTGTATATTACATATTGTTTTTTATATTATCTTACTTGTTTTAAATCATACTGCATGTTAAAGTCGTAAATATTTTAATAACAAGAGGGACAAAAAATGGACGCAAAAAAACCAGGGACAAACGCCAGCGGCGATGCCGCGAATAAATCCTTTATTCATCCGCTTGATCCAATCACTGCCGCCGAAATTACAATCGCAACCAGCGTTATCAAACAACAGGGTGGGGTCAGCGCCGCCGCATGGTTTGAAACCATAAACCTGCATGAACCAGAAAAATCCTTGGTGCGGAATCTTGCCGCGCAACCCGCGGGCGCATCATCGGCCAGCCACGGTGAACGTCGTGCCTATGTATGTTGTTATGACCCGAAAGACAATCGAACCTTGAGCGGGATTGTCAACATCACCACCCAGAAATTGGAATCGTGGCAAGCCGTGACCGACGGCGGGCAAGCCAGGATAGTTGCCGACGAATATTTTGCGGCGGGTATGATGGTGATAAAGGATGAAAATTTTATTGCCGCCTGTAAAAAACGCGGCATAACCGACATGAACCGCGTTTTGGTGGAACCATGGGCGGCGGGCAATTTCGGCGTGAAGGAGGAAGAAGGAAAAAGAATAGCCTATGGCCAATGTTGGTATTCTGACGAAAGTTTGGATAATCCTTATGCTCGGCCCATCGCGGGCCTGCACCCGATTATTGATTTGCAAAACATGACGATATTACGCATTGACGATTTTGGCGTCGCCCCCTTACCGCCCGACACAGGTAAGTTAAAGGTTGATAAACCGCGTAGCGATATCAAACCATTGCAAATTATTCAACCCGAAGGGCCCAGTTTTGAAGTCGAGGGGCATTTGGTAAAATGGCAAAAATGGCATATTCGTATTGGGTTTAATGTGCGCGAAGGAATTATTTTGCATGATATCAAATATGAAGATAAGGGGCAATTGCGTCCTATCATCTATCGTGCTTCGATGCCTGAAATGGTGGTGCCCTATGGCCACCCAGGCAAGGGGCATTTTCGCCGCAATGCCTTCGACAATGGTGAATATGGCGTGGGGCAGTATTTTGATTCATTATCATTGGGTTGTGATTGCGTGGGCGAAATAAAATATTTTGACGCCGATATTCATGATTGGCGCGGCAACCCCAAAAAAATTAAAAACGCCATTTGCATGCACGAAGAAGATTATGGCCTGTTATGGAAATTCACCAACGCTTACAAGGCTGATTTGCCAACCTATCGCGCGCGGTCGCGGCGGTTGGTTATTTCGGGCCTGTCGACCATTGGCAATTATGTTTATGGTTTCTTTTGGTATTTTTACCAAGACGGCACGATTGGCGTCGAAATAAAAGCCACGGGGATTCCCTTCCCCTCGGGCCTGCATCAGGCGGTGGAAAATGATTATGGCGAAACGGTGGCACCGTTTG
The DNA here is from genome assembly GCA_965262775.1 of Alphaproteobacteria bacterium. GTDB lineage: Bacteria > Pseudomonadota > Alphaproteobacteria > JASGCL01 > JASGCL01 > JASGCL01. The sequence goes on from CBDHFT010000001.1 coordinate 435,140, forward strand.
TCGCGTTGCATAGTCATCAACATTGTTTTTCATTCCGTTTTGACATGGCGATTGACGGCGATAAAAACGCGGTGCGCGAAATGAATTTCGCGGGTGAGAAAATAGGGGCGAGCAACCCCTATGGCAATGTCATCCACGCTTTGGAAACTCCTTTGAAAACTGAAAAAATGGCGCAACGCAATCTTGATATTGCCACGGCGCGTTATTGGCGGGTGGTCAACCCCAACAGCAAAAATGCCATGGGCAAACCCGTGGGTTATAAATTGGCGGCGGGGATTAACGCCCTGCCATTTTTGGATGAAAATGCCCCCGTGGCACGCCGCGCGCAATTTATGTTCAAACATTTTTGGGCAACGCAATATCGCCCCGACGAAATTTATCCCGCGGGTTGGTTCCCCAACCAACATGCTGGGGGCGAGGGCTTACCCAAATGGACCGCGGCCGACCGTAATTTAGAAAATGAAAATGTTGTGGTGTGGTATACCCTCAACCTGCACCATTTGGCGCGGTTAGAGGATTGGCCCATTCAACCCGTGCTCTATGCCAATTTTCATTGGATGGCCGATGGATTTTTTGACCAAAACCCAGGGATGGATGTTCCCGCCCCCAACAAGGCTGGCCATTGCCATTGATTCTTCATCATAAATATTGATATGGTTTATGGCGGTTGCGTTATAAAAAAATCATGTCATGAAAAGCGAAGAACATTTTTTTACCATTGGGTATGAGGGGCGCAAGATAGACGATTATATAGAATCGCTCTTGGCGCATGGCGTCAAGGTTTTGATTGATGTGCGGCGCAACCCCATCAGCCGTAAAAAAGGTTTTTCCAAAAATTCCTTGGCGGGGTTTTTACGCAACCACCATATTGATTACATTCACATGCCCGAATTGGGAATTTCATCCGACCAGCGAAAGAATATAAAAACCGACGATGATTATAAAAAATTATTCATCCATTATAAAAAAAATGAATTGGCGGAAAACCAAACTTCGATTCGAAAAATCATCGATATTTTACAAATCAACAAACGCGTGGCGATAACATGTTTTGAAAGAGAAGTTGAAAAATGCCACCGCCATTGCGTCAGCCAAGCGGTGGCAACACTTCACGGCCATTTGTTGGTTGAGGATATTTAAATGTTTCTTGCGACCAAAAAATTCTTCGCTTGATGGGGTTACGCAAACCTTACCCCCGCCGTCTGGGTCTTTCGCTGGCTTTGCTAACCATGCCATGTTCGCGGCGTCTTATTTTTAATTGTTGCAATATGTCCCATTTTTCTTGTTCGGACGCCGTTGACCAAACTTTAATTTCGGGAATGGTGCGTAAACAACCGCGGCAATATTTGCGCTCGGCATCCATCTCGCAAATTCCCATGCACGGGCTGGGCAGTGAAAAACTCAAATGGTTGACTTGTCCGTTGGTCATGATGGGCGTTGGTTAAGGGCGAAATGGTTTGCGAATAATTTGTTTATAAACCCGCACGGCGGTTGTGCCCCATTTTGCTGCGGGTGCTGGTTTTCATAACCTTGGCCGCGCAAAATTTAAATTCGGGAATTTTCCCAAACGGATCCAATTTTGGGTTGGTAAGCATGTTGGCGGCCCCTTCGGCGAAGCAGAACGGCACAAACACCGTGCCTGGCGCGACATCGCGGTCGGCGCGCGCCGCCACGGTTATGGTGCCGCGCCTGGTCGCAATGGTTACCGCATCGCCCTGCTGCAATTTTTTCTGTTCCATATCACGCGGGTGCAGGTGCGCCACCGCCCCTGGCTCCATGCCGTCTAAAATTTTTGCACGGCGCGTCATGGCGCCCGTGTGCCAATGTTCCAACAAACGACCCGTGGTTAAAATGGTCGGGAATTGTTTATCGGGCAATTCGTCGGGTGGCAACAAATCAACGGGTATCAATTTCATTTTGCCCGAAGCGGTGGGGAAGCCATCATCAAAAATAACCGCCTTGCCTGGTTTTTCATCAACGCAAGGATATGTCACCGCACCTTCGCGCTGTAAACGCTCCCACGAAATGCCCTTTATCGATGGCATGGTTTGGCGCATTTCTTCATAAACTTCGCTCACATCTTTATATTGCCAACCCAAACCCAATTCGCGGGCTATCAATTGAATAATTTCCCAATCCTGTTTGCACTCGCCCATTAATTTTAACGCGGGATAACCCATCTGCACTTGGCGATTGCTGTTGGTAAAGGTTCCCATTTTTTCGGGGTAAGACGACGACGGCAAAATAACATCGGCGAAGACGCAAGTCTCGGTCAGGAAAATTTCTTGGCATAATAAAAAATCAAGTTTGGCCAATGCCTGGCGCGCATGCTCGGCGTCGGGGTCGCTCATCGCGGGGTTTTCACCCATGATATACATGGCGCGAATTTCGCCCTTTAATATTTCGCCCAAAATTTCAACCACGGTGAAACCGCGTTTGGGGTCAAGTTTGGTATGCCAGAAATCTTCGTAAAATTTTCTCACCGCGGCATTTTCAACCAACTTGTAATCAGGAAAAAACATGGGGATAAGCCCCGCGTCCGAAGCCCCCTGCACATTGTTTTGACCGCGTAATGGGTGCAGACCCGTGCCAACCTTACCAATTTGCCCCGTGATACCCGCCAAAGCAATCAAGCAACGGGCGTTGTCGGTGCCATGCACATGTTGAGAAACCCCCATGCCCCAAAAAATAATCGACCGTGGCGCGGTGGCGTAGGCCCGTGCGACCTCGCGGATTTCTTCGGCGGAAATGCCGCAAATCTTTGCCATTTTTTCGGGGGTGAAACCTTTGTTGCGTTCCTTGACCGATGGGAAATGCTCAACATTTTTTTTGATATAATCGTGATTAACCAAATCTTCTTCGATGATGCAATTTATCATGGCGGAGAGCAAGGCAACATCCGTCCCCGATTTAAATTGCAAATGTTTCCAAGCATGGCGCGACAAACCACTGCGGCGTGGATCCATAACGATTAATTTTTTGCCAAGTTTGGCGGCTTGTTTAAAAAAGGTAGCAGCCACAGGATGATTTTCGGTTGGGCGCGCGCCGATAACGATAATAAGGTCAGCTTCCAAAGCATCGGTGAAGGGGGCCGACACCGCGCCCGATGCTATCCCCTCCATCAATGCGGCGACCGACGACGCGTGGCACAAACGGGTGCAATGGTCGATGTTGTTGTTATGAAAACCCGTCCGCACCAATTTTTGCAAAAGATAAGCCTCTTCGTTGGAACCCTTGGCCGAGCCAAAGGCGGCAAAACCCTTGGGCCCTTGGGTTGCCATGACCTTGGCAAATTGCTTGCCGATGATACCAATGGCTTCATCCCAACTGCCGCGGCGGAAATATTGGTCAATATTTTTTTGGTTTATTTGGTCATCCCACTTCTTGGGTGGGGCGTCGGCACGGCGGATAAGCGGGTATTGCAAACGGTCGCCATGGCGGGCGTAATCCATGCCAAATCGTCCTTTGACGCATAATCGATTTTGGTTGGCGGGGCCGTCGCGGCCATCAACCTTGACAATAAAATCCATGCCCGTTTTTTTATCTTCGCTGGTGCTGATGGTGGTTTGGCAACCAACCCCGCAAAATGGGCAACCGCTTTTGGTCTCGGTTAATTCCATATGTTTAAAATCACCAACTTCCAAATTTTTATATTCTGGCACCAATTTATCCTCGGCCTTCACAATTTGGGTTTGTGGCAACAACGCCCCCGTGGGGCAGGCCGCCACGCATTCGCCACAGGCAACGCATGTCGAATCGCCCATGGGGTTATGTTGGTCAAAAATAATTTCGCTGTCAAAACCGCGTTGCGCCATGCCAATCACATCGTTGACTTGAACTTCACGGCATGCACGCACGCATAAATTACATTGTATGCAAGCATCCAACTGCACCGCCATGGCGGGGTGCGATAAATCCTCGGCCATGTTGGCGCGCGCGGTATTTTTGGGGAATCGGCTTTCGGTTGGGAATTGGTGGGTCGCGACCATTTTGGCAAATTGCCCGTCGGGATTTTTAAATTCGTTGTTTTTATCTTTGGGCTGGTCAGCCAGCAACATTTCAAACACCAATTCGCGCGATTTTTTTGCCCGCGCGCTGTTGGTGGTGACAACCATGCCTGGTTGCGCCTTGCGCAGGCACGATGCCGCCAAAACCCGCTCGCCCTTAACCTCCACCATGCAGGCGCGGCAATTACCGTCGGCGCGATAGCCAGGCTTGGGCAGGTAGCATAGATGAGGAATCTCCACCCCGCAACGTTGTGCGACTTGCCAAATTGTTTCGTCCTTTTCAAAAGGAACAGTCTGGTCGTTTAAAGTTAGGGTATTATTACTCATGATGGTTGCTCGTGCCGATGGAAATTATCATAGACTTTTTTATTACTAAAGGGAAGTGGGTGCAAAAACAAACATAAAAAATCGCGATAACGCCACCCGATATGTTTGCCGCAGTCAAAACAGAGGGGGGCGGGCACGGCGCGGGGCTAGCAGTTGTGTTTTCTCCTATAATGGTCTAGAATGGCAACGGAAAAAGAAAGCATGACCGACGATAAACTCCCCCCCGATTCTGATATTCCATCAAAAAAATCAGTTGAAAAGCCCGATGGGACAAAGATACCCCAAGGTTCATCGCCCAGCGACACCCCCAAGCAAAGCCATAAAAATGCAAAAGGCAGTGGTAAGCAGGCTGGCGACGCGTCTGACAAAAAAACCACCGAGGTTAAAAATGCCGACGGCAAAGATTCCAAAACCGATGATAAACATGATAACGAGGCTGGCGAGGAAGCAACCCATGAAGCTGGCGATGATGTTAAAAAGATAAAGGCTATTTTGTCTTGCTCCTTTTGCAGTAAGAAGCAACAAGATGTTCAAAAATTGATAGCAGGCCCTGGGGTTTATATTTGTAACGAATGCGTTGCCCTGTGCAATGACATTGTTGCCGAACAAAAACCCCAATTGCGTTCGGTGGATGGCGCGGGTTTTTCTGACCTGGTGGCCCTCACCCCGCAAAAAATTGCTGACTTCCTCAATCAATATATTATTGGCCAGGGTAAGGCCAAAACGATTTTGGCGGTGGCGGTTTACAACCATTACAAACGTTTGAAACATTTAGAACAATTAATCAGCAGCGGCGCAAAAAATAATAAATCATCCACAACCCCCGAATTGCAAAAATCAAATATCTTGCTGTTGGGCCCGACGGGCAGTGGTAAAACCCTGCTGGCGCAAACCCTGGCCAAATTGCTCGACGTCCCCTTCACCATTGCCGATGCCACCACCCTGACCGAGGCTGGCTACGTGGGCGAGGATGTAGAAAATATTCTGGTCAGGCTGCTGCAAGCCGCCGATTATGACATGGCACGGGCCGAGAAGGGGATAGTCTATATCGATGAAATAGATAAAATCAGTCGCAAATCGGAACATCCATCCATCACCCGCGATGTTTCGGGCGAAGGGGTTCAGCAGGCTCTGCTAAAAATTATTGAAGGCACCATAGCGTCGGTCCCACCCCAAGGTGGCCGCAAACACCCCCAGCAAGATTTTTTAAAAATGGACACCAGCAATATTTTGTTTATTTGCGGTGGTTCCTTCGCGGGGATAGAAAAAATTATTGAGGCTCGCTCGACCAAGACCAGCATAGGATTCCATGCCCAACCATTGGTGCGCGACAAAGACATTGCCGATAGGCATAATGAATTTTTGCAAAAGGTCGAGGCAGGCGATTTGATAAAATATGGTTTGATACCCGAATTTGTTGGCCGTTTGCCCGTGGTGGCGGTGTTGCATGATTTGGATAAAAAAGCCTTGATAGAAATCCTCACCAAACCCAAAAACGCCCTGTTGCGGCAATACCAAACATTGTTTGATTGGGATGGCGCGACATTGACCATGACCGATGAGGCATTGGAAAAAATTGCCGACCTGGCCCTGAAGAAAAAAACGGGGGCGCGAGGCTTGCGGGCTATCTTAGAAAAATTATTAACCGACACCATGTTTCATTTGCCCAATTGGCAGCAGGCCGTGGTTGACGGTGGCAAAAAAGTTACCGAAGTCATTTTCAACGGCGAAACGGTGGAATCATTAAGCAAAGACATTATCAACGACAGCAAAGACAGCGAACAAAAAAATGATGACGCCATGAACAAGGCTGGTCGCCCACTTATTATTTATGACAAGGGTGAAAAGAAGCCAGCTTAAAAACAATAGCCCAAAAAACAAACCGCAACATAACCACAAAAAGATAGTAGTTTTATTTTTTGATGAGGGTGGCTTTATGCCTCTTGTAATTTTTATATAGGATACCTATCTTAGGGTTGTTAAGGATGCGATGGAATGCTTGTTCAGATATCCTTTGGGCATGGTATTTGCAAATTAACAAAATGATAACCAAGCGAAGGCAAATTGTATTATAAAACACGGAATAAAAATAAGAATAACCAGGTAAGAGCAAATGACTGATAATTTGAATAATTCTAAAACCGCCGAATCGGGCGACCCCTTGGGTAAGGGGATGCTGGCGATGAAGCGGCTTATTCCCGTTTTGCCATTGCGCAACCTGGTGGTGTTTCCTTCGATGGTGGTGCCGCTTTTTGTGGGGCGTGAAAAATCCATCGGTGCATTGGAAGAAGTGATGCGTTCTGACCGCGAAATTTTGTTACTAACGCAAAAGGCCGAGGATATAGAAGACCCCAAACCAGAAGAATTATATGAAGTGGGAACATTGGGCAATGTGTTGCAATTGTTGCGCTTACCCGACGGCACGGTGAAGGTTTTGGTCGAAGGCGGCAAACGGGTTAAAGTTAAAAAATTTTATCAGGGCGAACAATTTATATCGGCCGAGGTAAGCGAATTAAAAGAAGAAGTAAAAAATCAAGCCGAGATAACGCCGTTGATGAAGGCCTTGGTGGAACAGTTCCAAGAATTTTTTCAATTGGGCAAACAAATGCCAAGCGAATTGGCTTCGTCGGTCGAAAAAATAACCGACCCAGGAAAATTGGCCGATACGATTGCACAAAATTTAACCATCAAATTGTCTGACAAACAGGCCTTGCTGGAAATGTTGGTGGTCGACCAAAGGTTAGAAAAAATCTTGGGCTATTTGGAAGGCGAAATTTCGATGGTGCAGGTTGAGAAAAAAATTCGCAACCGCGTCAAACGCCAAATGGAAAAAACGCAACGCGAATATTACCTTAATGAACAGATGAAGGCCATTCAAAAAGAATTGGGCTCGGGGGAGGAAGGCTCGCCCAAAAATGAAATAGAAGAATTGAAGGCCAAGGCAAAAAAATTAAAATTGCCCAAGGAAGCGCAAGAAAAATTTAATGCCGAATTAAAAAAATTATCTTTGATGGGCGCCATGTCGTCCGAAGCAACGGTGGTGCGCAATTACCTTGATTGGATATTGTCGCTGCCTTGGCAAAACCCCAGCAAATTACTGACCAACCTTGACCAGGCGGAAAAAATCCTGAACGAAGACCATTATGGTTTAGAAAAAGTCAAAGAACGTATTTTGGAATATTTATCGGTTTTGCAACGGGTAAAAAAAATGAAGGGGCCTATCCTTTGTTTGGTGGGGCCACCAGGGGTGGGGAAAACCTCGCTTGGTCAATCCATCGCCCGTGCCACCAATCGCCAATTCGTCCGCATGAGTTTGGGCGGGGTGCGGGATGAGGCCGAGATTCGTGGTCATCGTCGCACCTACATCGGTTCCTTGCCTGGGCGTATTTTGCAATCGATGAAGAAGGCAGGGACGAGCAACCCATTATTTTTATTAGATGAAATTGATAAATTGGGCGCCGATTGGCGCGGCGATCCCTCGTCAGCATTGTTGGAGGTTCTCGACCCCGAACAAAACAGCCATTTCCATGACCATTATTTGGAATTGGATTACGATTTGTCGCAAGTTATGTTTATTGCCACGGCGAACAGCCTGCGCATTCCGCCCGCCCTGTTAGACAGGATGGAGATTATCCGTTTGCCAGGTTATACCGAAGATGAAAAAACAACGATTGCCGAAAAACATTTGATACCCAAAATCGCCAAGGACTATGGTTTTTACAATGGCGATGGCGATGGCGATGAAGCCGTCGATGCAAAATCGGGTAAAGCAAAAAACAATGCCAAAGCAAGCGAGGATGGTGCCGCCAAATTAGAGGGCGAACTTAAACTGGAAGATAAGGGCGAAGGTGGCGTGGCGGATGCCGAGCTCGATATGCTCGATGCTGATAAGGTTGAAGATAACAAACAAGATAATGAAAAAGCGGCCACCGCCGCCAAACCCAAAGGGGTGAAGGGCCAAGAAGAATGGGTGGTGAAGGAAGATGCCGTGCGTGATTTGATAAGATACTACACGCGCGAAGCGGGGGTGCGTAATTTGGAACGCGAATTACAAAAATTGGCACGCAAGGCCATGCGCAAGATTCAACAAAATAAATTATCCAACATCGTCATCGATTCGCAATCGCTCGAGGATTATGCGGGCGTAAAACAATTCCGTTTTGGTCTGGCCGAACAAAAAAGTTTGGTCGGTGTGGTGTCGGGCTTAGCCTGGACCGAGGTTGGCGGCGATATTTTGGTGATAGAATCTATTCTAAAACCAGGCAGCGGCAGGGTTAGCAAGACGGGCAATGTGGGCAAGGTCATGCAAGAATCGGTCGAGGCGGCAGAAAATTATATCAAATCGCGCGCCGCGTCCTTTGGCATTGATAAAAAAACCATGAGCAAGAATGACGTCCACGTGCACGTGCCCGAAGGGGCAACGCCCAAGGAAGGACCATCGGCGGGTATTGCCATGTTGACATCGCTGGTTTCCAGCCTGACCGGTATTCCCGTGCGGCGTGACGTGGCGATGACGGGGGAGATAACCCTGCGCGGGCGGGTGTTGCCCATCGGCGGACTTGAAAGAAAAATTGTTGGCGGCGTTGCGCGGCGGTATTAAAACGGTGCTGATACCCAAAGAAAATGAAAAAGATTTGATAGAATTACCGCAAGTGATTAAGGATAATTTAAAAATCATTCCCGTGGAAACCGCGGACCAAGTTTTGGCCGAGGCCTTGACACAAAAAGTAACCCCCGTGGTATGGGATGACAAAGACGAAGAGGTTGATAATAAAAAACCAGCTGGGCAGTCCATAACCAAGGCGGTGGAAGAAGATGAAGAAAAATCGAAAGATATTATTCATCAATAATGCTTGCCAAAATAAATGAAATTTAATAATAAAATATTAAGGAGAATATGCAATGAGCGAAAAACTGACCGACCAAGATTTTAAGCAAAAGGTTTTAGAAAACCCCTTGCCTGTGTTGGTGGATTTTTGGGCCGAATGGTGCGGGCCATGCAAAGTCGTAGGCCCCATTTTAGAAGAAATTGCCAGCGAACAAAAAGATAAATTGGTGGTCGCAAAATTAAATATTGACGATTACCCTGACATGGCCGCCGAATATAAAATTCGTTCCATCCCCACCATGCTGTTATTTAAAGGCGGCAAAATGGTCGATATGCGCATTGGCGCCATGGCGAAAGGCCAAATCGAAACCTGGCTGGCTAGCCAAATATAATTTTTTATTCGATTGATTTAAGAAAACGGTCAGCATCAAGTGCGGCGATGCAACCCATGCCTGCCGATGTAACGGCCTGGCGGTAAACGCTGTCGGCTACATCGCCCGCGGCAAATATTCCTTTGACATTGGTATCGGTTTTGCCGGGCGTAACCGTGATATAACCCGTCTTATCCATCTCTATTTGCCCTTTGAAAATGTCGGTGGCGGGGCTGTGGCCAATGGCGATAAAGATGCCCTGCACCGCTAGGGTGGTTTGTTTTTTGTCTTGTACATTCTCAATCACGGCTTGCTCCACCACCGCGGGTTCGCCCGAACCCTTTATATCGACCAATTGGCTATTCCAAATGATTTTTATCTTGGGATTATTTTTGACGCGATCCTGCAATATTTGTTCGGCTTTGAATCCTTGGCCACGGTGCACTATCGTAACGGTTTTGCATAAACCCGCGAGGTATAAGGCTTCCTCCATCGCGGTGTTGCCGCCGCCAACCACCACGACATCTTGGTCTTTATAAAAAAATCCATCGCATGTCGCACAGCCCGAAACGCCAAAACCTTTGAATTTTTCTTCGGCGGCTATGCCCAACCATTTGGCAACCGCGCCCGTGGCAATAATAACCACACGCCCGTGATATGTTTTGCCGCTGTCGCCCACCAAAGCAAACGGTGCACCGTCTTTGGGTTTAAAATCAACCTTGGTGATGGTGTCGTTGATAATGGTGGCCCCCGCATGGATGGTTTGCTCGCGCATTTCCTCCATCAACCATGGGCCCTGGATGGCGGCGCGAAAGCCAGGATAATTTTCAACATCGGTGGTTATCATCAATTGGCCGCCTGGCTGCAACCCGCTTATTATCAATGGTTTGCGACCAGCCCTGGCCGCATAAATGGCGGCGGTATAACCCGCGGGACCACTGCCAATGATTATCATATCATGGATGGCGGTGTCATTCGTCGATGAATTCATAGCAAATTATATGTTCTACTTAACAATTTTGTTCGATGGCGTCTTTTCTTTTAGACTATTCCTGATAAATGTGCCAGCTTTAAACAATACCACCCGCCGCGCGGGTATTGTAACGATTTGTTTCGTTTTGGGATTGCGTCCAGGTCGCGCATTTTTATCACGTAAAATAAAACTGCCAAAACCTGCCAACTTCACGCCGCGCCCTTGCGCCAATTCGGCCGCGATGATAACCATCATGTCGTCGAGAATTTTTTTACAGCGCAAAACCGAAAGATTGTTCTTTGCCGCGATGGCATTGGCCAAATCTTTCTTAATGATGATTTTTTTATTTGCCATGATGGGTAGAATAGAGTAAGATTTTTTTGGATAACGAAAAGAATTTAAGCAAAAGAAAAATCAAAAGTAAAGAAAAAACATAATTCCAAGTGAATAAAATAATAAAAAAAAATCGCCAGGCGGTTGCGCCAACCAACCCGATAGGACGAAGCAACCGTTGGCAAAGCAACGGATTGGCGCGTTTTCGCGCTTCCATCACCCATTCGTTGAACGGCTTGCGCGCGGTCTTCATTTCCGAGCAAGCCTTTCGCTGGGGAGTCTATCTTGGAATAATATTCTTTAGTGCATTATTTTTCATTACGCATATTACGCGTTTGACGCTGCATACAAACGATTGGTTGTTCCTGGTGGCCGCCTATTTGGTTTTGTTGGCCTTTGAACTGATTAATTCGGCGATTGAGGTGCTATGCGACCTGGTGCACCCAACCTATCACCGCTTGATTAAGGCCAGCAAAGACATGGGGTCGGCGGCGGTGTTTTTATCTTACCTGTTTAATGGGCTGGTGTGGTTGGTGTTGGTGGTATGGCCACTATTCAATATTATTTTCAAAAAAAATTAGCTTTTTGATTTTTTGTTTCTTTGTTCTAACGTGGCAATGTCGGACTGCAAAGCGTGAATGGTTGCCTCCAGCGATTTTTTTCTCGCTTCCAAAGACTTCAGGGCGATGCCCTGCCGCTTGCTAAATTCTTTTAAGGCTTCAATATCTTCGACCCTCATACCTGCCAACACCCCATTTTCAGGCGCGGCATTTATTCCAACCACCTTCTTTAATTTATCAAAAATCATAATCATGGGCCGATGATTGGGATAGAAAGTTTTATAAGAAAACATCACGAAATCAAACAAACGAGCTTTTATTTTATCTTTTAGCATTTTTCCTCGCGGTATAATATTGGGTGGGTATAAAGTCCCTAGGTTGCAGAATAGGCCGCTCGCGCGTTTCTACACATCTTTATTATTTTTATTCTTATCAAGCTCTTGCTTAGCATGCGGTGCACCACGCCCTTTGCCAGCAAACATGCTATGCCATCTGTTGACCACGCCATCCTTCATGGCAACAGTACGTTCTTTTACCTTATCACAAACCAAGCCCAGGGGGTTGCGCTTGGGGGGAAAAATTTTATAAAAAAACCTTCCCAAATCAAACAAACAAGCTTTTATTTTATCTTTAAACATTTTTTCCTCGCGATATAATCATGGGTACATATAAATCCCTAAGTTACATCATCGGCGGTGTCGTATCCTCTCCCTGCTTATTTTTATTGGCATCATCATCCCGCTTTGTGCGGGGGTTGTCGCGTCCCTTGCCAGCAAAAAAATTACGCCACAGATCCTGTATATCGGTTATTATAGACAGATAAGAAATATTTTGCCATAGGCTATTATTGATATTTATCTTGGTTTGCAACCAATCCATGATTTGCTGCATGATGTCCGTTAATATTCGCTTGCGCGATTTTTCGCTTTCCCTATGCCAATTTTGTAACAGATAAATTAATCGCGCTTGCGGTGTATAATTTTTTCTTAACCAATTTTTCATGAATGGTTCAGACAATTGCCAAATATTCTTCTTGGTTGATAATTGGCGCGACAACCCTTCCGCCATCATGATGGTTTTATGCAAAAGCAAAAGGTGGGTGCGCGGCCGCATGCCAAATTGCCGAAGGATTTGAAACAAATGAGGCAAAAACTTTGCCAAGGATATTTCGCTGGTATTTTTTATCAACCAAATTTCACCAATACCGCGTAACGCCGAAACAAATTCTTGGTGGATATAAATATTGTTTTTGTCGGTTGGCAACAAACCTATTTTTTCATGGGCGCGCGCAACTTTTTCATAATCTTTTTCTAAAAAACCTGACATGGCTTCGGCCAAAAAAAATTGATAATCGCGGTTGATACGCCCCATGATGCCAAAATCTATCGGGATAATCTGCCCCGTTTTGGTAAAAAACAAATTACCAGGATGCAGGTCGGCATGAAAAAATCCATCGCGAAAAACTTGCAAGAAAAAAACGTCCGAGGCTATGGCCAATAATTTTTCTTTATCCAAATTGTAACGTTTAAAACTTGCCTCGTCATCCAAACGGAAGCCATCAACCCATTCCAAGGTTAGAACATTTTCTGATACCCCTTGCCAAAAAATCTTTGGCACGTAAAATTTTTCATGAATATCATTGTTGGTATATTGTTTATAATTTTCTTGCGCTTGAAAATTGTCGCGTAATTCGGCGGCCGACGATGCCTCGTTCATCAAGTTTAATTCTTTGGCGGTTATATCTTCGAATGTTTTAACCATCGACGCAACATTTATCAATTTTGCGAAGGAAGAAATTTTTTCTATCCATTCTGCAAAGTTTTTTAAACGCCTAACATCGCGCAAAAACAATTGCCTAATACGTGGGCGCAGTATTTTAACCGCAACCTTCCTGCCTAAAAACTCCGCGCTATAAACCCCCGCGATGGATGCCGCGGCTATTGGCTGGCTGTTAAAACTTGTAAACATGGTTTCGACGGGCATGCCAAAATCTTGCTTGATGGTTTTTCTAACATGGGAAAAAGAAAAGGCAGGCAACCTATCTTGCAAACTAGCCAGGGCGAGGGCGACATCGTGCCCGACAACATCGGCGCGCAAAGAAAGCCCCTGGCCAAATTTGATAGCAATGGGCCCAAGGGCGAGTAGGGCGCGATTCAAATTTTCGCCGCGGTGGTTGCGCAAGCGAAAAAAAATCGATAGCGGAAAAAACACCACAACCAACCCATGGTAAAGGATGGGTTTTAAAAAAGGGCGAAACACCCATAAGGCGTCGAATAAACCAAAGACAAAAATAATTTTACCCAGGAAAGCAATGGCGTCGAGCAGCGAAAAAAATTTTCTTATCATATTTTTTTTATGGTTTGCGTGGTTAACAGCGGTGCCAGCAGGTCTCTAGCATAACAGCCGCGGTCGCGAAATACAAACCATGGCTTCAAATCAAGCAACGGCTGTAAAACAAAGGCGCGTTCAAAAGCCAGGGGATGGGGAATGGTAAGGTTGTCGGACGCAAGGATTTGTTCGCCATAGGCAATAATATCCAAATCTATCGGCCGCGGTTGGTTGCGGGCGGTGGTTTCCTCGCGACCCAAAGATTTTTCTATGATTTTTAATTCGGCAAGCAATTGGTGGGGTTCTTGCGGCCCATGGTATAGTAACGCGCCGTTTAAAAAATCCTGTTGGTCTTGGTTATATTGCGGGGCGGTTTGATACAGCGGTGATATTTTTTTTACCTTACCAATTTTATTCAGGGCGGCAACCGCAAGCCGAATATTTTTTTTCCTATCGCCCATGTTGCTACCCACCGCAATAATATAGTCGGGCTTTTTGGTGAATTGTAGCGCGCCAATAATTCTTGCCATGTCAAAATTGGGTGTTATATCGTGAACGCGAACGATGGCGCCGTTATCCTTTTGCAAAAATCTTTTTTGGGTTATACGTTGCAGGGCGGCGGTTTGCAACGCAACGCCGCCTATCACCCGCTCATCCACCTTGCGCCCCAACAATTTGCCGATAAAACTCTTGCGGCTTAATCCCAATAACAATGGCGCGCCAAATTTTTTATAATCGGCGATATGATTGATAAGGTAGAGCGAATCCTCGATTGATTTGCCAAAACCAAAACCAACATCCAAAATAATCTTGCTTTTGGGTAAGCCCGCCGCGGTGAACATTTTTATCGCGTGGCGAAAAAAATTATTAATATCCTGTAAATTTTTGGAACGTGGTTGCCCCTGATAACTATGGCCCAACTGATTATTTTTTTCTACCAACATCTTGTCGGCGGCATTGTGCATGACGATGTAGGCTAAAAGTTTTTCTTTATATTGCTTCAGCACCGTCAACATTTCTTTGTCGCGTTCAATGTTCCGCCCAAACCCGACATCATTAATAATGGTTGCGCCCATCGCCAACATGGTGGCGGCCACCGCGGGTTTTTGCGTATCGATACTAATGGGCAGGGATGGAAAATTTTTTGTAATAATTTTTATAATGGGGATAAGCCGCGCTATTTCTTCCTCCATCGGCACGGGGGTTGCCCCTGGGCGGGTGCTTTCGGCCCCGACATCGATAATATCCATGCCGTGGCGTAAATGCTCGGTGATAATTTTTACAATCACATCTTCATTGCCGCTAGATTTATTAAGTTTATCGCTGATAAGGGGCGATAAATTATTGGCCGCGGGCATGGGCATGGTTAAGTCCTTAACCACGCCATCGCCCGAAAAACTGTCGGGCGTAGCATTAAGGATAGCCATCACCAAGGGGCGTTGCTGGTTAGACAATAATTGTTGCAAGGTCATTAAATCTATGGTTTATTTCTATAGCATGGCGGATTATAAAATTCATTTGAAAAACATACGGCTGATGATGTCGTTGGGTATTAATCCCGAAGAAAAAACGCGCCCGCAAGCGGTGCTGATAGATGTTGTGTTGCATTGCGACCGACCGCGCCAATTTGTTATTGACCAAGTGGTGGATTATGATTCCTTGTTGCGCGATATTACAAATTGTTGCGGGGCGCGGCATTATGATTTGGTGGAAGAATTGGCGGATGTCATCGCCAACCATTGTCTAAGCCTGCACGGTGTTCAATCGGTCAAAATAAATATTACCAAGCCCGAAGCCTTGCAAGGCAAAGCCATGCCCATGATAACTTGGAAAAAATCGATATAATTGATGGGTTTGGCGCGGCATGCAGGGGATTGCCCCGCGCCAGGCAAATCATGGGCGCGGCTTAAGAAAGTTTTTTGACAAAATCTATCAAGCCTATTTGGCGGTCTAATTTTTGGCGTTCGGCATGCAAGATGGATTGCACTTGATGGATAGAATTTTCTAAATTATCGTTGATGATGCAATATTCATATTCTTGAAAATGCGCCATTTCTGCCGCGGAATCCTTCATGCGGCGTTGCACCACGGCTTCATCATCCTGGGCGCGTTTTTTTAATCGCGACAACAATTCTTGGCGTGACGGCGGCAAGATAAATATCCTCACGACATCCTTGGTCATTTTTTCGTGCAATTGTTGGGTACCCTGCCAATCGATGTCGAATAACAAATCACGCCCATTTTCCAATTCTTGCTCGACCACTTTTTTGGGGGTGCCATAATAATTATCAAATACTTTGGCCCATTCTAACAATTCACCCTTGTCGCGCATCGCGACAAAATCGGCTTCGTTGATGAAGCGGTAATCAACGCCATCAACCTCACCCGCGCGCGGTTTGCGGGTGGTGACCGAAACCGACAAGGTTAAATTTTTTTCGCGCCCAATCAACGCACGGGTGATGGATGTTTTGCCCGCGCCCGACGGCGACGACAACACCAATAACAAACCACGGTATTTTATAAAATCTTGGGGCAATCTTGCGGACATTATCAATTCTTTCGCGACATAACAATTAGGGTTTACCAATAATATATTTATTAATATTTTTTTGATGGTCAGAAAAACTGGTGGCAAAATCATGTCCGCCCTTGCCGTTGGCAACAAAATACAAATAGCTGTTGCGTTCGGGTTTGGCAATGGCGCGTAAGGTTTCTTTGCTGGGGCAGGCAATGGGCGTAATGGGCAAACCGTAATTGGTGTAGGTATTCCACGGGCTTTTTTTCTTCAGGTCTTTGATATAAAGTTTGCGATTCAATTCGCCCAAACCATTGCTTAAACCATAAATCACCGTGGGGTCGGTTTCTAACCTCATGCCTTTTTTTAAACGGTTGATAAAAACGCCAGCCACCCGCGCTTTTTCGCTTTTGATGGCTGTTTCGCGTTCGACCAAACTGGCAAGTATCAGGAACTCTTTTTGATTTTTGATGTAGAGACTGATGCTAGAATCCCGCAACGCCCAATTATTTTCCAATTCATCGTTCATCGCCCTGGCCATTTTATCAATCAGGTCTTGTTTTTTTGTGCCGCGGCGATAGGCATAACTATTGGGTAGGAGGCTCCCCTCGACTGGCAACTTGGCTATATTGCCAGTTAAATGGCGGGTGCGCTGCATTTCTTGCACAACTTTTTTGACCGTCCAACCTTCTATCAACACAAATACTTCTTCGATGGTGCGCCCCGCAACGATATTATCAAGCACCCGATAGGCCGAAACCTGACCATAAAATCGGTAGTCGCCCGTTTTCAGAAGATTCTGGTCGCCCTGCATATAAGCCAGGATTTTAAACCCCAGTTTCGCCCTGATGACGTCATTGTCTTTTAAAATAGTCGCAACATTATCAAGCGTCGCGCCGTCGGGGATAGAAATTTCTTTATCCACCTTCACATTGCCAAAAAAATAGCATAGCAAAAAAACCAGCAGCGCGATGCTGGTTTGCAAAACAACCAACTTCCTAGAAAATAATGAAATTTTTTGCTTCATTGCCAAGCCATAGCAAGGATTCTTAACCTAAGCAATTTTTGCTTAATCTGTTATTATACCCGCCCAAATATGACCGAGGCATTGGTGCCGCCAAAACCAAAGCTGTTAGACATGGCAAAATTGACTTTTCTGTCTTGGGCAACCTTGGCAACCAAATTTAAATCACAACCTTCGGATGGATTATCCAAATTGATGGTGGGTGGTAATTTGCTGGTTTCGATAGCTTTCAAAGTGAAGATAGCCTCAATCGCGCCCGCCCCGCCCAACAAATGCCCCGTCGCCGATTTGGTCGAAGACATGGCCAATTTGTAGGCATGGTCAGCAAATAATGACTTAACCGCCTTAAGCTCAATTTCATCGCCCAAGGGGGTCGAAGTGCCATGGGCGTTGATATAATCAATTTTTTCTTTGGCAAGGTTACCCATGCTGAGGGCTTGGCGCATGGCGCGGAAACCACCATTGCCATCGGGCGGCGGCGCGGTTAAATGGTGGGCGTCGCCCGACAAACCATAAGAAACCACTTCGCCATAAATCTTGGCACCGCGTTTTTTGGCATGTTCATATTCTTCTAACACCATCATACCCGAACCTTCACCCATGACAAAACCATCCCTGTCTTTATCCCACGGGCGCGATGCTTTTTCTGGTGTGTCGTTATATTTGGTGGAAAGGGCGCGCGCCGAACAAAACCCCGCAATACCGATAGGGCAGATGGCGGCCTCCGCCCCGCCCGCCAACATAATATCGGCATAACCGTCGCGAATAAACCTCATCGAATCGCCAATGGCGTGGGTGCTGCTGGCGCAGGCGGTGGCGACCGCATGGTTAGGCCCCTGCCAACCATATTTTATCGAAATAAAACCAGCCACCAAATTAACCAAATTGGCGGGAATAAAAAATGGGCTTAAACGCCGTGGACCTTTTTCTTTTACTTCTATCGAACCGCTTTCTATGCCAGGCAAACCGCCGATGCCCGAACCAATCATCACCCCCGCCCGTTCGCGGGTGGCGGCGGGTAAATCGAGCAAGCCAGCATCCTCCACCGCCATGCTGGCGGCGGCAAACCCATATTGGATAAAGGGGTCCATTTTTTTCTGTTCTTTGAATTCTATCCATTCGTTGGGGTCAAATTTGTTGTCGGCCTTGCCGCCGCGGGGAACCTCCCCCGCGATACGCGACGCCATGGATGAAGCGTCAAAACGGGTGATTTTGCCAATGCCCGATACGCCCTTTAATAATTTTTCCCATACATGGTCAACGCCCACCCCAAGTGGACTGACTATTCCCATACCTGTTACCACGACGCGTCTTGACATAATATTCTCTCAATCAATCATTCATTACTGGATGGTTATATTGTTGTTTTTAAATTTTTCAAACTATAATCTAAACCATGGCGAAAATCAATATAGCGGGGCAATGCCCCTGATATAAAAAAAAAACAACAACGGCACAAAATGCCGTTATTGTTTTTTTTTGAAAAAAATGAATAGCAGAACTATTTAGCTTTTTCAGACAGCAACGTAATTGCATCGCCAACCGTGGCAATTTTTTGCGCGGCTTCGTCAGGAATTTCGCAATTAAATTCTTCTTCAAAAGCGAAAACCAACTCAACAGTGTCAAGCGAATCGGCACCCAAATCGTCAATAAAGCGCGCGGTGGGAATCACCTTCGCTTCTTCGACGCCCAAATGATCGATAATAACTTTCTTAACACGACTTTCAATGTCACTCATGATACGATACCTCTTGTGAAATAATAGTAATATGTTGGTTTGGCATGATAATAATTATATTATAATAATTTATGTCATAACGACTATCAGTGGCCATTCTAAAAAAGCAACCAGCGATAGATTAGACCGCTTGTGGTGATTTTTCATAGAACACCTATTTAATACCCACCTTTAGGGCAAAAAGCAAGAAAAAAAACCTTATGAATATTTGACGGTAATAAAAAAATATAATAAAAAAAATTTTTTCTATATTTTAATATTTTTTATTAAGCGGGCAACCGACCATAAAGGCGCAGGCGCGACACCCCACCGTCGGGGAATATTTTTAACCTGATGTGCGAGACGACATCAATATTTTTTATATTTTTTTTATCGAACATATGAATATGGTCGGCCTGTAATTTTTGCGGTGGCAACAGCAATTGCCAATCCAGCTTATCGTTTTTTAATAATTCTTCGTCGCTTATGTTATTATTTAACCTGACGCCTTCCAATGTGCAACTGTCGGGGTAATTGCCTTTGTAATGGGCGGTATCAACCATTACTTTTTCAATAATCCCTTCATGCGCCAGGGCCAATATTAACCAATCGTGGTTGGGTAAATTGCGTTGGCGACGCGTTTCCCACCCGTCACCCATGTTGATGGCGCGCCGTTCCGCCAACAATGACGAAACATTGCCGTAATGGGCGTCGTTATAACCCACCACGCGGCCGCCATATTTTAATGCCGAAAGTTCAATATCGTGATGCCCCTTTTTTGCTTCCCAGTCGCATTTTGGTTCGCCATAAACGCGAAACCGCGCCACACCCCCGTCGGGGAAGATAGACAGGCGCAAAATATTAAATTCATGCGGGTTATTGATGGTAAAGAAATGATAAGAATCCCCCTGCAAACTAACCTTCGCCAGCAAGGGTTGCCATTTGATATTGTCCAGAATTTTTTGGCAATCTTTTTTATTGGCTAATTTTTTGTCGTCGACAATGGCGGCCTCCACCATGGCTTCGGGTGGGAAATTGCCAGTAAAAAAATGGGTATGGATTCCCAAACCGTGAATAACCCCGCGCGCCCCCAAGCGCACAATCGCGTGGTCGTGCCCGCCGTGGCGGCGGCGGCGGGTTTCCCACCCGTCCATCCATTTTCCATGGTCGTCATATTTATCGGGGAAAAATAATGGTTCGTGGTCTTGAATCATGCGGTCGCCGTTGGCAAAAAATTCGTCGCTGACCGCCATGACCGCGGCCCCCATGACGGGGCTGGCCAAATTGTGATGGCGCGTGGTGAATGACGGCGGGTTTTTGGCGGGCGCCGGGGTTAGGGCGGGGCGTTGTGGCGCGGTTGATAATTCGGGTTGGTTATTTTTTTTATTGGTCATGGGTAGTAATTATTGCCAGTCTTATCGCTGGTTCTGTTAATATTGGCAGTTTGTAATATATTTATTTCATTCCCCTAACAAAAATTTACCTTGAAAGCAATCACCAGAAAAACTATAAATCAAACCATAGATGTAACCTTAAGCTTAAAACAAGCAGAAACCATGAGTAACAAATTAGCCGAAATTTTTGCCAGCAAAGAAAAGCAGGTAGCCAGCGCGATGCAACAAACCCCCATCGCCACCATGATGGATCTCGCCCATGCCCGCCCGCGTGCCGACGGCACGGCGCATGTTGATGCCAACCGCCACGAATGGCAATGCCATGGCGTACGGGGCGCGAAAAATCGGTCGTCCATTTCATTCTTTGCACCATGCGTTGCGCGACGCCGCGGCGGCGCAAACCATGCCGTTGATAGCCGAATTAAAAAAATCATCGCCATCGCGCGGGGTGATAAGGCAGGATTTTTCGGTGATTAATTTGGCGCAAGATTATTTGTCGGCGGGGGCAACCGCCCTGAGTATTTTAACCGAAACCGAACAATTCCACGGGTCGATGCAATATTTGAAAGATGTTGCCAGCATGACCCGAAAACCCATTTTACAAAAAGATTTCATATTTTGCGATTATCAAATTTACCAGGCGGCGGCCCATGGCGCCGATGCTATTTTGCTTATCCTGTCTCACCTTGACGATAAAACCGCGCGCCAGTTAGAAAAAACCGCCCTGACCCTAGGGTTAGATGTTTTGTTGGAAACCCATTCGCCCGATGAAATTGCCCGCGCCAACGACATGGCATCAAGATTGGTCGGGGTGAATAATCGCAATTTAAAAGATTTGACGGTATCGCTAAACGATGGCGAAAAAATGTTGGCGATGATAGGCAAAGAAAAATTGCCGATAGCCGAAAGTGGTTTGTCATCGCCCGCCGATATAAAAAAAATGTGGGCGGCGGGGGCACGCGGTTTTTTAATCGGCGAGTATTTTATGAAGCAACCCGATGTGTTTGTTGCCTGCCACGCCATGATTCATTCGTCGAACCCATTGTTATTTACATAAAACCACCCAGCAAAAAATCACACGCCAAAAATCATGACCGACAAAAAAACACCCGCCGAAGCATCGCCGCCATCATCGCCGCCATCGCCCAAGTTGTCGCATGTAACGCCAAGCGGGAAGGCGGCGATGGTTGATGTATCGCAAAAACCCGAAACCGCCCGCATGGCACGCGCCATGGCACGGGTGGTGATGAAACCCGAAACCATTATCGCCATCAAAAACAATAATATAAAAAAGGGCGATGTTTTAACCGTCGCCAAATTGGCGGGCATCAACGGTGCCAAAAAAACATCCGACCTTATTCCGCTGTGTCATCCTTTGGCTTTATCCTATATCGATGTTGATGCAGTCATTGACGGCGACCAAGCGGTGGTGATTACCGCCATAACCAAAACATTTGGCCGCACGGGGGTAGAGATGGAGGCCATGACTGCGGTCGCCACCGCCGCCCTCACCCTTTATGACATGGTAAAAGCCATCGACAAAACCGCCACCATCACCGACATAAAATTGTTGGAAAAATCGGGCGGCAAGTCGGGGCATTCATGTATATTAGCCCTATCGCTGACGCTACTTGAGGGCAGGCTTTGCCCTAACGCTTCGCTGCCTTAGGGCGCATTATATTAAGCCCTATCGCTGACGCTACTCGAGGGCGCATTATATTCGCCCTACCGCTTCGCTACTTGAGGGCAATATATTTGCTAGGCTTCGCCTAGAATCTGACTGGTTTAGGTTTTAGTTTCTTTTTCTTTTTCTTTTTCTTTGATGTCCACTATTGTATCTTTAAATTCTGCCTTTAAATAAGTGAAAATTGTGTTGGGGTGCTGGTTATTTTGGTCAAAAGATAATTTTTCTTCTTCTGGCATTAGAAATAATTGGACTTTTGATTCATCTTTGCCCCTTAATCCTGCATAGACTACCAAAGTCAGTTTATGTGTTTTCTTATCTCTTGCAATTTTTAATTTTGCCCAGTAATTAGAGTCATCTAAATTCTTATCTTTTTCAGCATAATAATCTACGCCATCAAGATTTATTATCTTATATTTTTGATATTCAGCGGGGGCGATATAGTCATTCGCCCTCATTAGCACGATACGCCTACTAAAGTCACTATGCGTTGTAAAATTGCAATTTCTATTTTCACATTTATAATAATATATATATACCTCGTTGAATTCATCTATAATCTCGTTATTAGGGGTTGGCAATATAGCCCTGCATTTTGGGCAGAGAATGTTATCATTTTCTATATCAACTAGCATTCTTTCGAATAAAATTAATTCTTTGTTCATGATTTTTTACTTTCTTTTTTTGATAATAATTCTAGCATATATACTTGAATATAAATCGCCAGTTTCTATATCTTTAAAAGCTGGGGGTTTATCTGTATCAGGATTATATAATTTATATAAAGTTCCTTTTGCATTTATTGTAAATTTGCCAGTTGGCTTTCCTGTTGTTTTATCTAAAATTTCCATTTTCTTATTTTTAGTAAAATTAATAGAACCTGTAATACCAAGAGCAATAATTTCAAACTGGTCGGGGTTATATTTATCTAAAAAACTTATTGGCACACCCATTGCCCCATCATAATCAGCTGGTATATCAGTTGTCTTATCAATATTTATGGCATCATAATTTTCATATTTTGGGTAATCTTTTTTATTATATGCCTTGCCAAGTGGCAAATATTCATGGCGTTTTTTATGGTCAAGATTAGCAAACCAAATAGCTTGAGCTCTCGCCTTAACCTCGCCATCAATGATTTTATAACCACTGCTTTCTTTTTTATTTGCTATTAATTTTTTTGCAAAATGTTCTGGCACATTAAATAATATATCTTTACTCATTGATGTTGCCCCCACCCACAATTTATTATCCTTAATAAGTTGGAAAACTTCTTTATAGGTTATGGCATTCTTATTGCCAAGAATAATAAATTTCTTTTTATATCCCATCAGCTGGGCAACATATTCTTTGAATAATGAAAATGGTGGGTTGGTGCAAACAATATCAGATTGCTTTAATATATCCACACATTCTTGACTGCGAAAATCACCATCGCCATTAAGGTCGGTTCTTTTTGTTTTTTTACCATCATATTCAAGCTTATAGGCTTGGGTATTAAAATCAAATAATCTGCTTGGTTTGTAATGGGTGCTGATTAATTTTTTTAGCCCTAACAAATGAAAATCGTTGTAAAAATATTTCCAAAAATTTGATTTTTCGGGGTCATCGCAATTGCAAAAAATTACTTTGCCTGCAAAATATTCTTTGTAATTTTTTAATTCATTTTCAATATCAGGTAATTGCGTATAAAATTCATCATTTTTTTCACGCTTTGCTTTATCAAAATTTTCATTCGCCATTTTTTTTTCTCCATAATTATTTGCCTGATTTTTCCCGATTGCAATCACGGCACATGACTTGGCAATTTTCTTGTATGGTTTTTCCGCCCAAGTGCCATGGTTTTTTATGGTCGGCTTCCATTTCATGATTCTTAAAAAATTTTTTGCAAGCGGGGCATTTGCCTGCTTGTTTTTCAAAAGCTTTGGCTTTTTGGGTTTTGCTAAATGCACGCAAATTCAAATGACTTTCTTTTTTATCAAAAATATATTGATAAATACCTTTGGCATTTTGTATTTCATCATCAAACAGCAAAAGATTTTTTATTTTATTTTCTAATTCTTTAGGATTAAATTTTTTATCTTTGTTTTCATTGTAAATCTTTCCCCAAGCCACGCCCTGCATTATCTCTCTATATTCTATAAAATTATCTTTCACCCAAGCAATCACCCGATTAAAATAATTCCATAATTCTTGTGCATCTTTGTCTTCTTGATGTTGCGTCATATATTCGGCTATTTTACCATTGCTTATCCAATCAAGCGTTGCTTCCAGATAATCTTGCCGAATGGCAGACCCCGCCAAATAATCGCCAGCGATATTGTGGGCTTGGCAATTTCTTCTGCTAAAATATCTTTTAGCGTCCGTCAGCCATGCCCCAGAATAAATGGAATTTTTTATTTCTTGAGAATTTAATTTTTCGCCCGCAAAATTGATAACTTCAAACCAATCCAGCTTTTCGCTATCTGTGCCATTGCAAAAATAAACACTTAATTGATAATCCAATATTTTTTCTTGTATATCTTTTGGTTGGGTATGAAATTTTTTTTCATTAACAGAAAAATCATTATTTAAATATTGGCAAATGCTTATGGTGCGTTGTTGCCCGTCTAACAATTCATAAGCGCCATTATCTTTTTCTACCCAATACATGACATTAAGCGGGTAGCCTTTTAAAATACTTTCTATAACGGCATTGCGTTGTTTGTCTTTATAAACAAATTCTCTTTGATATTGCGGGCGAATATCCAGCTTGCCATGATAGCCAACTACTCCTTCCTCGTCATTATCTACATAGTCTGCAAATAAATCACGAATAGCTATTTGTTTTGGTTTTATGTCCATGAGTTATGAGTTATCTTTACCCCATTGTTATAAAAAAATAAACCCCCGAATCACAAAGCTGAAAATATGCCCTGCGCAGCAGCCCCGCGAATCACGAACTTGAAAAGCCTAGAAAAGTTGCGACGCGCAAAACTTAAGCGAAGGCGACGAGAAGGGTTTTGGTGGTGCTTATCATTTGGTCGCGGTTGCGGTTGCCGAAATGAAAAATAATTTTTTCGCTGGTGATTTTGCCGTTTGGTTCTTTTATCATGCGCGCCTTTTTTTCTTTTAACAATGTTAATAATTTTTCGGGGTTTTTGACATGGTTGTTGTGAAACATGACGCTGGTGCTGTGGGGCGATATTTTTAATTCGGTCACCCCCGCGGCGTAACATAATTGTTTTAATGCAATCACCGCCAACAGGTTTTTTGTTTCGGGCGGTATAACGCCAAAACGGTCGGTTAATGATTCCTCGATATTTTTTAAATTTTTTTCATCCACCGATTCCGACAATTCCTTGTATAATGCCAACCGCACCATGTCGTCGGGAATATAATCTTCGGGTATGGCAACCGCCAGGGGCAAAACAATATGCGGCGACCAATCACGCAGCAAATTATTCGCCCTATCGCTGACGCTACTTGAGGGCAAAATATTTGCCCTATCGCTAACGCTGCTTGCTAGGCTTCGCCTAGAACCAGACTTTACAGCTTCTAGGCTCGAGGGGGCATTATCATTCGCCCCACCTACCGCTTCGCTGGTCGAGGGCAGGGCGGGGCTTGGCGCGCGGGTAATTTCCAAATCTTTGGCGGATAATTTGGCAATTTCTGCCATCACCATTTTTTGGTATAGTTCGATGCCGACCTCCCTCACATGGCCCGATTGTTCTTCGCCCAACAAATTGCCCGCCCCCCGCATATCCAGGTCGTGGCTGGCAAGCAAAAACCCCGCCCCCAGGTGGCTTAAATCATCTAACAATTCTAATCTTTTTTTGGCATTTTTTGTTATGACTTTATCTTTCGGGTAAGTGATAAAACAATAACCCTGGCGGTTGCCACGCCCCACCCGCCCGCGTAATTGATACAATTGCGCCAACCCAAATTGGTCGCCATGAAAAATAATCATGGTGTTGACATTGGGCAAATCCAAACCGCTTTCAATGATATTGGTCGACAACAACCCATGATATTTGCCGTCGGCAAAATCGGTCATGGCTTGGTCAATATCCTCGCTCGGCATTTGGCCATGGGCCATGGTGATATTCATATCGGGGATAAGTTCGTGCAATGTTTTGTGAATGGTCGCCAATTGATTAACCCGCGGTGCCACCAAAAAAATTTGCCCGCCGCGCGCCATTTCGTTGGCGATAACCCGTTTCAAATCAAACGGGTTTAAATGCGCCACCATGGTTTTAATCGGCAACCGCCCAGGCGGCGGCGTGGCGATAAGCGACAGATCCTTGATACCGTGCAACGACAATTGCAAACTGCGCGGTATGGGTGTGGCACTCATCGATAACAAATGAACATTTTTTGCCAATTCGCGGGCGCGTTCTTTTTGTTTAACGCCGAAGTGATGTTCCTCATCCACCACCACCAGCCCCAAATTTTTTGGCGCGATGGAACGGTGCAGCAAACCATGGGTGCCGATAACAATATCAACCTCTCCCCTGGCCAATTCTTCTTTGGTTTTTTTAATATCGCTGGTGGTGACAAAACGCGACATTTGTTTAATACGCACTGCAAAATTTTTAAAACGTTTCACAAAATGTTGATAATGTTGCCGCGCCAACAATGTCGTGGGGGTGATAACCAAAACCTGTTTGCCCGCCATCACCGCGCAAAAACTGGCGCGCAACGCAACCTCGGTCTTGCCAAAACCAACATCGCCGCAAATCAATCGGTCCATCGGGCGTTCCTGCGCCAAATCATTTTTGACGACATTGATGGCTTGCTCCTGGTCGCGCGTTTCGGGGTATGGAAACAATGACGCAAATTCTAAATAATCGCTGTCTTTGGGTATCAAAGATTCCGCCTTAATCGTTTGGCGCAAAGCGGCGTTGCGCGCCAACTTGGCCGCCAATTCTTTTATCCGCGCGCGGGTTTTGGCCACGCGGGCTTGCCAATCGGCCGAACCCAATTTATCCAATATATTATCCAACGGTGGCGCGGGGTCGGGCAAATCGCCGTAACGCTGCAACCTATCCAAATTTTCTATCGGCAAATATAATTTGTCGCCACCGCGATAACTTAACGACACGCAATCGTGAACTTGCCCGCCCGCGGTAACGGGTTTTAATCCCAAAAATTGTCCAATGCCGTAATCCAAATGGGTAATCAAATCGCCTTTTTTTAAAGTCGTAATATCCTTGATTAATTTTTCGATGGTCGATTTGCTGTTTTTGCCAGTAAGGGGTGGTGCCCATTGAAACTCCACCTGAAAAATATCGTGGTCGGTAATAATATCAATATTATTATTTTCGCCGCGCCAACTTTCGCCATGTTGCAATGGCAACACCGCCAGCAAAATTTTTTTTACGCCATCTTCTATTATCTCATCTATATTTTTTTTGTTTTCTGGGGTTGACCTATTGGCTTCTAAAACAATCACGGGCGGCAATGTATCATCGGCCAATAATTTTTGCCAACGGTGCAGGCTGGCGATGTTGTGCGCGGCTATCAAAATACTATGCGGTGATTTTTTTATCATCGCCAATAATTTTTCTTGGAATGTTTCGTCGGGCGCATCGGCGGTATTTTTTGCGCCCAGCGCGGCGTTATTCACCGCCCGCCGTGCCTGAACCACGTGCGTGGTAATAAATTCTTGCCAATTGGGCGCGTTATGTTCCCCTACCGCTTCATTGTTTAAGGGCGCGGCGGCATGGGCCGAGGTGAGGCGACCAGCAGACAGGGGAACGATGGGCATTGAGGTAGCAGATGTGAAGTTGGCGGCCTCATTTATTTTTTCATGAATACAGAAAAAATCTTTTATTTTTTGTTGCCAAGATTCGACCGACAAAGAAAATTTTTCAGGCGGCAACGGCGGATAAATAAAATAATTGGGATTTTTTTTATGTTCTTGTTTTTTAATGGCAAATTCGGCTTGTCGCTCTTCATAATCTTTTTGCTTGATGGCAAATTGCTGGCTTATTTCGGCGGCGGCACGCCCGTGAAAAAAGAACAAAAAGTCGTCATGCAAATAATCAAAAAAATAACAACATGAATCAAAAAACAAAGGATAATAATATTGCAAATCATTCTGGGTTAATAGATTGTTAGAAAAAATTTCGCCAGGTAAAGACAAAGAAAATTCTTCACGCATATTTTTTAAAAAATTCTTTTGGCTTGCGGTATCAAGCGGTATTTCCGATATGGGCAAAATATTAACCTGCTCTATTTTTTCCAAATTTTTTAACCGCCGTTGATCCAGCGGCGAAAAATAATTTATCTGTTCTATTTTATCGCCAAAGAAATCTATCCGAATGGGCATGGCTTGCCCTTGGTTGGACAATAAATTCATGATGGGAAAAATATCAATAATCCCGCCGTGGCGCACCATGTCGCCGAATGTTCGAACCTCCGCCGTGGTTTCATAACCCATTGTTATTAAATTTTTTAACAATGCCGCCATGTTGTAATCCTCGCCCGTTTTTATCGACAATATTTTTTGTGCAAAAAAGGAAGGCGGCGCAATGGGGGCCAGCAACGCCGCGTAGCAAGTGACAACCGCGAAGTTAACGTGGTTTTGTTGTAATGCGAATAAAGTCAGGGCGCGTTCGCGGATAATATCGGGGTTATCGTCAAACGGCGGAAAAGAAAAAATTGTTAGATGCGGGCGATGAAACAACAACCATTGTTTTTGCATCAACATTTCCTGTTGGTCGCGACAAACAATCACCAGGTTTTTTTTATTTGATTGGTTGCTGGCCAAGCGCGCCAACAACCCCGCCATGGCCAACGGTGGGGGAGGCGCCCCGCCAAGCGTTTGATTATGCGCGTCCCCAGATCCATCCACCAACCCCGAAACCAAAGCAATGTCATGCGAATTATCTTTGCCAATTTTTTTTCTAAAATCTTGGAAATGCTGGTCGATGGTATTTTCAGCCGTGAAAAAAATATTGCGGGTCATGGTTTATATCGATGAAGCATGTTGTGCAATGTTTGCTTGGTGGGGGTGGCGATAAAAAAATCTAGCAAGTCTTCTTCATCTTGTTTTAAAAAATTAATAAGCCTGCGCAATTGGTCTTCTTGCCAACCATCAAAATTGGTTTCAATCTCTTCCGCAAAAAAATTTGTTAATTGAATAGTTAATTCCTTGGTACCGCGTTGTTTACAACGCCAAACAATTTCTGCAACCAATTGGTTGCGCAATGGGGAAAGGGTCATGACATGATGCCAAATGATTTTTATGAACAGGCAGGCCCGCTAGTAATTTTCTCAAAATAAAAAATGGTAGGCCTGGCAGGAATCGAACCTGCGACCAAACCGTTATGAGCGGTCCGCTCTGACCCCTGAGCTACAGGCCTATCAAGAAAATGATTAGAGCATGCCGCCTAAAAATTCAAGCGACAATACGATTTAAAGGATTATTTTATAATATAAAATATTTCGTCGAATTCTATCGGGTCGAACAGCCCAAGGTAACGCCGACCATCTGTTTTACCGCTGGTTAAATAACAATTGCCTGGGGTTAATTGCACCCGTTTTACATTGATACGATTGCTTAAAATATCAATCAGGTCGCGCATCGATTGCCGTTCGCTCGCTTTCCCCTTGCATAGGTAGGATAACATTTTGCCTTCTTGGCCAGCCGCCAACTGTTCGCGAGCGGACAGGTTATGCCCGAGGGTGAGGGAAAGGATAAGGGCGAGGCAAATAAAATATTTTTTCATGGGTGATTAAGGTTAAGCTAGTCGATGGGTTTTTTTTGGGTGGCTATATTGGTGATAAGCCATGATAATGGTATTGGTAAATTGCCTTGCGGCGCATTGTCAAACCCTGTTATTTATAATTTTTATATTATCAAAAATAGTCGCGCGAGTCAAAAGAAAAAGATGTAGCCGTATAAGGTGGGGATGAATAAAAAAGGCACCTGTTGAAACAACAGATGCCTACAAAAAATAAATTTTTTTGTTAATGAAAAAACGAATTACATTTTCATCATTTTTTCGCATTTTTTCATCATTTTTTGGTCAGCGGCAGTCATTGACGCCTTGTCCATTTTCATCAACTTGTCGCATTTGGCTTTCATGTTGCCAGCAGAAGCGCTAGCGGCAAGAACCAAAGCAATAGCGATCATGAGAGATATTTTTTTCATGAGGTATACTCCTTATATTTTTATTAAGATTGTTATCGCTGGCATTATTGTCAGCGGATAAATGATAGAAATTTATTTTTTAGGAATGGCAAGTTGTGCGATTGCCATTTACCTTGCAATCACAAAATGTCGCCAAATAAAAAAGGCATCTGTTTTAAGAAAAAAACAGATGCCTTCAAAAATAAACTTTTTGCTAGAAGTTAAATATTATAGTTTTGCTTTTTTGCAATCTTCTAAATATTTTTTATCTTCTGGAGTGATGGTAGTTGTACCAGCGGTATCCAATTGTCTCAATTGGTCGCACTTGGCTTTGTCAACCTTGGCAGCTTGGGCAGCAACCGCGGCTGAAGTGATAACAAAGGTCAGAGCTAAAAGAGCAAAGATTTTTTTCATGTTTGTTTCTCCTTTCGTGAGTAAAAAACGATGTGAGTAAAAAATGTTCCAAACTTCATTGCCTGGAACATTTACGAATATAAACTCTTTTCTTTTTAAGGTCAAGCAAAGTAGGATTTTTTTTGCATTAAATCGCTTTTTTTAAAAATATTTTGCATTTTTAGACAAAAAATAGATATTTATTCTTGAATTTTTAAGTTTCGCAACTTTCTATTTACTTAATTACTATTTGCGCTGTATTTTACATTTGATTTCTGTTTTTTTTGGGCCGACATCGTGCGCTTGAATTAAGCTAGCGGTGGCGCGCGAAGACAAATTTACACCGCGAATGGCAAAATGGTGCAGTTTTGCCGCAATGAAAGGGCTACGGGGTGGGCAAACGCCCGTTTAATAATTTTTATGGTATAAAAAAATTAGCCCTTAGCGCGCGGATAGGCGTAAGAATTTATTTTGCTGGTGCTAAGCCCCGCCCCGATGATTGCTTCGCACATTTTCACCGCCGTCGCCACACCGTCGATGACGGGCAAGCCGCAGGCCTTGCTCAGATCCTTGGTCAGGTCGGCCATGCCCGCGCAACCCAATATAATGGCTTCGCAATTATCTTCACGCACCGCACGCATGATTTCATCTTTAATTTTTTGTCGCGCTTCATCGCCCTTGCGCCCTTCTTCTTCTAATTGCAACACGGGAATATCGGCGGCGCGGACCTTGCGGCAAAAATGCGCCATGCCATATTTGTGGGCTAATTCTTCGATAATCGGCACCGACCGTTGCAAAGTTGTCACCACCGAAAAAGACGTTGCCAACATCGACGCGGCGTGCATTGCCGCTTCGCAAATGCCAAGCACGGGTCCCGCAACAATTTCGCGGCAAGCACCAAGCCCAGGATCATCGAAACAGGCCAAGACAAAACCATCGGCCCCCGCGGCTTCGGCTTTTTTCATTTCGCGTAACAGGGATGGCAGGCTCATGGCCTCGTCATAATGCCCCTCGATAGATGCAGGGGTGTCGGTGGGGTTGCTGGCAATAATTTCGGTGCCAGCATTTTTTATTTTTTCTGCCACCAAGCGACATTTTTCTGTCATGCTGGCGGTTGAATTGGGGTTGATAATCGCGATTTTCATTTTTGAATGCTATCCACCCAAATACATTTTTTTGATTTGCGGGTTGTTGCGTAATTTTTTTGATTCGCCGCTCATGGCTATTTCGCCCGTGCTGATAAGGTAAGTGTAGTGAGAAATACTCATGGCCAATTGTGAATTTTGTTCAACCAACACCACCGACACATTGTCGTCGCGATTGATGCTGATGATGGAGCGTGCGATGTCTTGCACCAATTTGGGGGCAATGCCCAGCGATGGTTCGTCCAGCAACAATAGTTTGGGGCGTGCCATCAGGGCGCGGCCAATCACCAACATCTGTTGTTCGCCACCGCTCATGGTCGAGGCTTGCTGGTTAAAACGTTCTTTAAGGCGTGGAAACTTCACCAACATTTTTTCTAAATCATCGGCAATTCCTTTTTTATCATGCCTTGTGAAAGCGCCCATCAACAAATTGTCTTTTACCGACATGAATGGAAAAACATGGCGACCTTCGGGCACCATGACGATGCCTTTTTTAACCAAGGTTTCCGCGGCCAAGCCGTTTATTTTTTCGCCTTGAAAATAAATTTCCCCGCTGGCAATGGGGCGAAGCCCCGTGATGGCGCGTAAGGTCGATGATTTCCCCGCGCCGTTTGTTCCTATCAAGGCTACGGTTTCGCCCGCCTTCACCTCCAGCGAGACGCTTTTCAAAGCCCTCACCTTGCCATAATTAAGGATGATATTTTTGATTTCTAAAATATTTTTTGTCATGTTTTTATATTCCTTTTTTATATGCCGATGCTATCGTCCTTGACGCCCAGGTAAGCCTCAACAACCCTCTCATTGTTTTGAATATCGCGCGGCGAACCTTCGGCGATTTTTTCACCAAAATTTAAAACCACAATACGGTCAGAAATTTGCATCACGGCGTGCATGTCATGCTCGACCAACAAAACGGTGATGCCTTTTTTTCTAATGGCATAAACCATTTTGACGGCGGCGGCGGTTTCTTCCATATTCATGCCAGCAAATGGTTCATCCAACAACAAAACTTTTGGCGCGGCCGACAACCCAATGGCAATCCCCAGGGCGCGTAAATAACCATGGGGCAGGTTAAGGGCAAATTCGTTTGCCACCTTTTCTAACCCGACCAGTTTTAATATCTCCATCGCCGAATCTTGGAATCGTTTGTTATCCAACCTGGCATTTTTTGAATTGATAAAAAATCCAAACAAATTGGCCTTGGCTTGCAAATGGTGCGCGGTGATAACATTATCCAACACCGACATGTTGCGGAATATGGTGGTTTCTTGGAAAGTTCTAATTACGCCGCGCCGCGCCGCCAAATGTGGTGCCAGGCCCGATATGCGTTTGCCTTCAAAAATAACCTGGCCCGAGGTTGGCAATAAAAATGAAGAAATAAGTTTAAACAATGTCGATTTCCCCGCCCCGTTGGGACCAATCACCGACAGGATTTCGTTCTTTTTCACATCGAACGAAATTTTATTGACCGCAGTCAAACCACCAAATTTTTTGGTAATTTCTTTAACGCTAAAAAATTCGCCGCTCATTTATTTTTTCCCCCTTGTCGATGTTGTCGATGTTGATTTGGATTTTTTATTCTTGCTTTTCGCGCCCGACAGCCCTGTATTACTTTGCATCATGTTTTTGCTTTCTTTGCGGTCGCGGCGCGCGCTTAATAATTCAGACCAATTGATTGATAACAAGCCATTGGGTAAAAATAACATTAACGATATCATCATGGTGGCGTAGATAAACAATTGATAATCCCCCATGACCGACAACCAATCCCATGCAAAATAAAGCGCGCTGGCCCCGATGATGGGACCAAACACATTGCCCAAACCACCCACGAAGCAATAGAGCATGAAATCAACCGAATCCTTCACCACAAAGGCGGAGGGAGAAATGGATTGCAAATGAGCAATGAATATCGCCCCGCCAACCCCGCCAAGGAACGACGAAATAGCATAAGAAATAAGGCGGAGGCGCGCCACATCAACCCCGATGGAACTTGCCAATTCTTCATTTTGCTGTAACGACCGCGACAAAATGCCTTGGCGCGAATGCACCAGGCGATACATCAATAAAATAGCAATAAGCAGGACGATAATCGCCAAATAATAAAACCCAACCTTAACATCGGGCAGGCTGTTGAAATCAGGAAACAATGTAACACCAAAAATAGTAAGGCCGCTGGGGGTGGGCAAGCCCGTAATGCCTTGCGATGAACCAGTAAAACGTTGCATGGTTTGCGACAAAGCCAACAGGGTGGTGACTTGGGTCAGGGTGAGGGACACCATGGCAAAATAAACCCCGCGCAAACGCAAAATGGGGAAGCCAATCAAGAGGCTGATAAAACTGGCGCCCAAACCCGCGAGGGGCAGCGATGCCCAAAAAGAAAACCCCATTTTTGAAACACAATAGGCCGAGATATAACCGCCAATCAAAGCAAAGGCCCCCTGGCCAATATTGATACGCCCCATGTAAAAAGTCAACCACACGCCCAGGCTGATAAAACTAAGCAGGGCAATATCTATCAAATTGCCCATGACATACCAATTTTTGTTGGCAATCAAAATACTGGGAACGACGAACAAAAACAAAACCACCGTCACAAGGAAGGTAATAAATTTTATATTAAAAAATATTTTTTTCATGATGATGCTTGGTTGTTAGATAATAATGAATAGGTGATGGTTTGGTTGCGTTCAACCCCAATGTAGCCCCCCTAGTTTAACCCCATGGTTTGCCCATTAAACCTTGGGGCCTGATGGATAAAAACACCATCAAGGAAGCAAAAATAATAAAATGGGTGAGGTCGCCAAGCCCAATCAGCGGCAACAATGATAACAAAACCGATTCCAACATTCCCAAAATAAACCCGCCCCAAATCGCGCCCGATACCACGCCCGCGCCGCCAAGCATAACCATGGTGAAGGCCTTGATAGATGTTGGGTCGCCCAAGCCAGAATTGATACCCGTCACCAAAAACAATAACCCCCCGACCACACCAGCCAAGGCGGCACCGAAAGCAAAACCCAGCATGGTGTAATGGTCAACATTGACACCCATTAAGGTGGCGGCCATTTTGTCTTGGGCCAAGGCGCGCATGGCGCGACCCGTCTTGCTCCATTGCATATACATAATAAAAGTAACAATCATTAATATAGAAATGCCAGCTATCAACAAGCGGTCATAGGCAATGCTAACATTATGGAAATGGAAAATGCCTTCTATCAGGTTTTTGCCGTCGGGCATCCCCTTTTGCTGTTGGCCAAACATAATCAAAATAACGCTATCAAGCAAAAACGCGGTGCCCGCCGCCAACAACATGGTGCTTTCGTCGCGTTTGGAACGTTTCATAACGGTGCGGAACAATAATCTTTCGAACAGCGCGCCCACCACCATAAGGACAACAACCGCGCCCAGCAAACCCACCGCAAAAGCCACAGCAAGCGGCAATTGAAAGGCGGCAAATAAATTTTTTGTTATGGTGTAGGTTACAAAGCCGCCCAACACAAACATTTGCCCGTGGGCAAAGTTAAGCACATTCATTAAACCGAAGATAAGGGTCAGCCCAAGGGCGATAAGCGCGTATTGCGCCCCCAAATAAAAACCATTGACGATAATTAATTCCATCGCTCGCTGTCTCCCTCCCTTAATATAGCCCCGCACGTCAAAAATTATTTTGCCTATTCGTGCAAAGCGGCGCGATTGTGCTATATTTTTTTTGATTTGTAAACAATTTTATTTATTTTACATAAAATATCCCCCACCATTTCTAAACAAAGTGGTGGGGGATACACATCTTCAAACAAATGTAAGATGATTTTGATTAGTCAACTTTACCAATGAAGAGGGTTTTGAAAGACCCGTTTTCATATTGGTTAACCACCATGGGAACAAAAATTTGTTGTTTTTTCCCAAAGTACGCTTTGCCGACAAAGGTCATGGGCGCATTGGTTTTGACAAATGGATTTTTAACGCTAAATGTTTCAGCAGTTTTTTTGAACTCTGCAACATCGTCAACCGCTTTAGGATTGGCTTTTAAGACTTCAACGATATATTCCAAAGCATAGACTTTGGTATTTGATTCGTCGTCATACACGCCAAATTTCTTTTTGTAACGGGCAGCAAATTCCTTCATGGTGTCTGATGCCAATTCGGGGGTGGAAGCACCGCCCAAAGAAATAAAGCCATTCGCCGCTGCGCCCGCGCTTTTTAATTCGTCGGCGTTTTGTGCGGTTTCAGTGGATAACAAGCCTTTGTAGCCCAATTCACGTGCTGATTTGATCAACAATGGGGCGGCCGCGGGGGCAACACCAGAAAGAACAATCAAGTCAGGTTTTTTTGCAAGACAGGGCTGATGATAGGATTGAAGTCCGTGGTGCCCGATTTATAAGTCGTTGAACCATCAACCACTTCTAAGCCGAGGCTTTTTGCTGCTGCAACACCACTATCACGTTGTGAAATGGGGTCAGAATCATTGGCGGCAACAAAAGCGACTTTTTTGACGCCTTTGTTTTTGCTTAACCATTTGTAAATGGTTGGGCCAGATTCATAATTAGCTATCATAGCTAAATATGCGTTGGAGTCGCCTTTGGTGTAAAGTTGTTTGGCAAAAGCGTATGGAAAATACACAATACCGCGTTTTACAGCCACATCGTAAGCGGGGATAGCGCCTTCGTCTGTGTTAGGACCCACAATATAGCGAACGCCTTGGCTCGCCATTTTTTCAAAACCAGCAACAGCCAATTTGGGATCTTTTTTGTCGTCAAAGGTGACGATGTTGATTTTGTAAGTATCGGCACCAATTTTGACGCCGCCTTTTTCATTTAACCAGTCAGCGCGGGTTTGCATCGAACGAACGTTCGACGTGCCCCATGCCGCGGCAGGACCAGACGTAACGCCGACAAAGCCAATTTTTAGGACTTTATCTGCGGCGACTGCCACCGAGGTCATTGATAAAAGACCAAAAGACAGCGCAAAAGCACTAACCCCCAAGCCTTTTACAAAGTTTTTTCTATTTAGCATTTTTTTTCTCCTTATATTGTGAAAGATAATTGCTATTGGTTGTAATCGAGAAATTCGAAGCGCAATGTCTTGTAAAATTTTTCTCATTTTCTATGTTGTTGCTAGCATGGTGGTTTATTCTGCTAATATTTCTATTAGTTTTTCGGAACGACCTACAAATACTATCATAACACGGACTAAGGAAAAGTTTTAGAAAAAGCCTCCCACAACTCTCAATTTTACTATATCTTAGACTGGATAATATTTTCTTGTCAATATTATTTATTATTATCTAGGGGGGTAAATTTTTACAAACTTTGGTTGTGCAGGCTATTTTTGGGCGGTTGCCCCCGTTTATAGAAGGTTGATATATATTAGAAATCAGCAACAAATAGATAAAAATAGCCATATATATTAAGGGAAGTATCGATAATACAGCGCAAAGCTAATATCATGGATAAACAAGATAGAAACAATATTTACCAAACCCCGATATTGCCTTGATAGTTTGACTTTTATATGGCTAACTTTTATAGACAGAACTGTTGATATTTTATCAGGAGCCACTATTCTTGCCTTATTTTTTGCCTCTTTCCTCTTCATCCTCCGCTGCTGCGCCAGCCGATGCCTTATCTTCGACGGGCGTTGAGGCAAGTAAAACACAAAAAATAGGCGGCAGGCGCGCCCGGTTGCTAGGGTTATCTTTGTTGCATAGTTTGATAAACCCGCAAGGCGGATGGCATGTTGTAAATGGCCTATTTATAAGCGCGGCAAGTTTGACAGCCTTGGCAGGTATAACAGGCATGACGGCAAGCGAAGCCCATGCCCAAATTGGTGCGCCCGCCGCACAAAAACCAGCCATTGACACCATTCAACCCAATGCGCAACCCAAAAAAGATGATAAAGGCCAGGCCGCGCCGTCAAACCTTCCCACGGGCACACAAAATGTTGCCCCGCCAAGTTTTGGCAATGATAGCGGGCGTGATAATCAAAATGCGACGGGTAATATTATCAGAACTGTTCGCGTTGCTGGGGCGCAAAAGATAGAGCCCGCAACCGTGCTGGCTTATTTACCGTTTAAAATTGGCGACCGTTGGTCGGACGCGCTTGGTAATGATGCCTTGCGTATCCTCAATAACACAGGGTTGTTTGCTTTGATAAATTTGGAAGAAAACAATGGCGTGGTGACGGTAAAAATTATGGAAAGCCCCGTGATTGACGAGGTTGCCTTCGAAGGCAACAGCGAAGTGGAAGACAAAGATTTTTTGATGGTGTTGGCGCAGAACAGCAACATCAAACGCCGCGCCATTTATTCGCGCGCCGCGGCGAAAAAGGCGGTTAATATTATCCAGCAAGTTTATTTGCAACGCGGTTTTTTCCAAGCCAATGTGTCGCCCAAATTAATAGATATTGGTAACAACCGCGTGCAATTGGTTTTTGAAATTAATGAGGGCAGGGCACCAAGGGTCGGGGCGTTTGAATTTTATGGCAACAATAGTTTTTCCGATGGAGCATTGCGCAACAATTTGCTTTCAAGCGTTTACAACCCCTTACGTTTTTTCAGCACCACCGACCGTTATGACCCCAACCGTATCAAGACTGACCAAGATAACTTGCTGCGTTTTTATCGCGAAAATGGGTTTGTGGATGCCGCCGTGACATCGGCCACCACGCAATTAAATAAATCGCGCGAAGATTTCACCATCACCTATTCTATCAAAGAAGGGCCGCGTTATCGGGTGGATAAGATAAACCTAACCAGCAACATCAAGCGCATGCCGATTGATAAAATGAAAAGTTATATCGCGGTGCGCAAGGGAAATTATTATAAAATATCTTCGGTCGAAAAAACCGAACGCGATATTGTTCAGGCGCTACGCGATGATTATAATTACCCATTCATGAAGGTGGTAACAAAAACCGTCACCCATCCCGACACCCAAACGGTCGATGTATCGTTTGAAATAGTCCAAGGGCAAAGGCAATATATCAACCGCATTGTTATTCAGGGCAATGGCCGAACGTTGGATAGTATTATCAGGCGCAAATTATCATTCGCGGAGGGCGACCCGTTGGATGAGGATGCTGTGCGCCGTGGTTTTCAAGCCATTCAAAATACTGGATATTTTAGCAGCGTTGAGCCAAAATTGGTCCCCGTGCCTGGCCGCCCCGATAGGGTGGATGTTATCTTGAAGGTGCAGGAAACCTCCACGGGTGCGCTGAATTTTAGCGCGGGTTATTCGACAAAGGATGGGATTATTTTCGGCGTGACCTTTGGTGAAAATAATTTGCTGGGCACGGCGCGGATATTAAATATCTCGGGCCAATTTGCCATTCCTATTACCTCGGGTCAGGGTAAAACCTTTGGGCAATCTTACACCATCGCCTACACCGAACCATTCTTGGCCGATAAAGACCTGGCCATGACGACCAGCCTTTATCGCACCGTCAACACCAACACCGCCAACTTACTTACGCAAACCCGCACGGGGGGCTCGGTTGGTTTCCGCTTCAATTATAATCGCTACTTCTCGCAATATTTTTATTATAATATTTATTATAATCAATTAAGGAACGCGGCGGGCGGTTCGAATGTGGAAGGCAATTTTTTAAACTCTATATTTGGTCAACAGATATCTTATGATACGCGCGACAACCCCAACAACCCGCGGTCGGGGTTGTATGCTACCTTTGGCAATGACTTGGCGGGGCTTGGCGGCGATATTTATTACTTGCGCACCTCGGCCACGGCGGCGGGTTACCTGCCCCTTGCTATCGGCCTGACCAACGATCCTGTTTTGGCGGTTGGTATCGATGCGGGTTATATTTTCCCCTTTAATAATAAAACTGTTTCGGTCGCCGACCGTTTTTACCTTGGTGGGCAAAACTTACGCGGGTTCCAAGACAATGCCGCAGGCCCCAGCTACACTGGCTTTAATGCAGCGGGCAATGCCGCCAGGGTTTTCGTTGGCGGACGGCAATATTTTACACAAAGCACCGAATTGCGCATCCCGATAGATTTCTTATCCGACCTTGGTGCTAAATTTATTGTTTTTAATGACATTGGTGTGTTGTCTTTGCCCGATGAAAAGGGTTTGGCTGGCGTTGCGGACGATGGCGGGTTGCGTGCTTCTTGGGGTATTGGCGGCAGTTTTATTACCCCCATCGGGCCTATCGTTATTTCTTGGGCATTCCCTTACAAAAAAGGTCCGACCGACATTGTGCAAAATTTCCGTATAGATTTCAAAAGTAAATTCTAAGTCATTTTATTTTTTATAATTTATCAAAAATAAAAAATTGCATCGGCAAAAAAAATATATTACATAATAAATTATGAGCGCCGATAAAAAATCACCCGATAAAAAATTGCGCGACCCCAGCGGTCATAACCCTGCTCATAATCTTGGGCGCGGCGGGGGCGAAGCGGTGGAGGGCGACCTGGACGCGCCCAAAAATGCCACCGAACAATTACGGATGGAGGCCATAGCCTATCACAAGCAAAAACCAGCGGGAAAATTGCGGGTGGTGGCGTCGAAACCATTGAACAGCCAGCGCGATTTGTCCTTGGCCTATTCGCCAGGGGTCGCGGCCGCTTGCGAAGAAATTGTGAAAGATCCCCTGAATGTTTCCGACATGACGGCGCGGGGTAATTTGGTGGCGGTTATATCGAACGGCACGGCGGTGTTGGGTTTGGGCGATATTGGCCCCCTGGCCAGCAAACCCGTGATGGAGGGGAAGGCGGTGTTGTTTAAAAAATTTGCCGACCTTGATGTTTTTGATATTGAGATAGAAGAGAAAGACCCCGAAAAATTAATCACAATTATCAAAAGCCTGGAGCCAACATTTGGCGGTATCAACCTGGAGGATATCAAGGCCCCCGAATGTTTTGTTATTGAACAACGGTTAAAAAAGGAAATGAAAATTCCAGTGTTTCATGACGACCAACATGGCACGGCCATTATCGCGGGTGCGGCGATAAAAAATGGTTTGGAAGTAATGAAGAAAGATATAGGGTCGGTAAAAATTGTGGCGTCGGGCGCGGGGGCGGCGGCGTTATCTTGTTTGCATTTTTTGATAAGCCTGGGCGCGAAGAAAGAAAATATTTGGGTGTGCGATAAAGAAGGTTTGGTTTGGGGCGGGCGCAACAAAGGGATGGATGAATTCAAACAACAATTTGCCCGCGGCGATGTGAAGGAAGATAGAAACCTGGCATCGGTTATCAAGGACGCCGATATTTTCTTGGGGTTGTCTTCGGGCAAGGTGGTAACGGGCGAGATGGTGAAGTTGATGGCGAAAAACCCGATGATATTGGCGTTGGCCAATCCCGAACCCGAAATTCGCCCCGAAGAAATAGAAAAAGTTCGCCAAGACGCCATTATCTGCACGGGGCGGTCGGATTATCCCAACCAGGTTAATAATGTTTTATGTTTTCCATTTTTGTTTCGCGGCGCGTTGGATGTGGGGGCGACCGAGATTAACGAACCCATGAAGCAAGCCGCATCGATGGCCATTGCCGAATTGGCCAAGCAAGCGGTCGAAGAAAAAACATTGCGCGCCTATGGCTTGACCGAATTATCTTTCGGTAAAAATTATATCATTCCCAAACCGTTGGATGAGAGGTTGATTGTTGCGGTTTCTTCGGCAGTGGCGGAGGCGGCCATGAAAACGGGCGTTGCCACCCGCCCCATCGTCGATATAAAACAATATCGCGAACAATTGGCGGGCATGACCACCCGCACCCACCAAATTATGCGCCCCATTAATGTTGCCGCACGCCAGTCGGACAAGCGGATAGTTTACGCCGAGGGGGAAAACCCACGGATATTATCGGCCCTGCCCATTATTATTCAAGAAAATTTTGCGCGCCCGATATTGGTGGGCCGCCCCAAGGTGATAGAGGACCGAATCAAAAAATTAAATTTGAATTTAACCTTGGGCAAAGACGTAGAGATTTGCGACCCCGAGCAAGACGATAGGTTTCATGCCTATTGGACGGAATATCATCAGCATTTGGGGCGGTCGGGCGTGTCGCCCGAATATGCCAAAACGATGGTGCGGACGTCGAACACCGTTATCGGGTCGTTGATGGTTAAGCGCGGCGAGGCCGATGGTTTGATATGCGGCACCATTGGGGTTTTTCATCGCCATTTAAAACATGTTCGCAATATTTTGGGGGTGAATGAAAAATACAAAGACATGCACAGTCTTTACATGTTGGTGCTGGAAACATTTGGTCAACCAACCCTGCCGCTGTTTTTTACCGACACCCATGTTTCGCACAACCCATGCGAAGAAGAATTGGAAGAAATGACATTGATGGCGACCGATGTGATGAAATTGTTTGGCATAACGCCAAAGGTTGCCTTGCTTTCCCATTCTAACTTTGGTTCGTCTGAATCGGATTCGGCGAAAAAAATGCGCCGTGCGGTGGCGCGTTTGAAAAAATCTTGCCAGTTTGAGGTCGAGGGCGAAATGCACCCCGACACCGCGCTTGATGAAACCATTCGCGCCAATTTTTTGATGGATAATCGATTAAAGGGTGCGGCGAATTTGATGGTTTTCCCCAACCTGGATGCTGCCAATATTTGTTATAACATGGTGAAGATGGTGGCCGCCGAAGGGATTTCGACGGGACCAATTTTGATGGGTTGTAACCATGTGGCGCATATCATGACGCCCGCCGCCACCACCCGCGGCATCATCAACATGACGGCCTTCACCGCCGCCGAAGCGGCCTCCAAGGGCAAGGCTTAGAATCAAGTAAAAGATTTTGATTTCTCTGGTTGTAATAGATGGTAATTTATATTATTATGATGCAAAGGAATACAGCAAAATGACTAAAAGAAATAAATTAAAAGCAAAATCATTTTTTATAGATTTGGTAAAATCTGTGGCATTTGCTTTGGCTATTTTAATAATAGTGGGGCTGATTAAAGAACCAATATTTGATGTCATTAAGATGGCTCTTGGTTCGGGCTTTCTTTATTCGATTGTTAAGCTCGCCATTTCTAGTTTAGTATAAACTTTTCTATTTTGTTATGGACGGGATAAAAGCCTTTTTTGACATCTTTGAGAAGGAGGCGTTAGTTCCTTTGTCACTTTTTGTTCTTTCTACCTTGTCTGGTTTTATAAAAGATAAAAGAAGCAAGAAATGGTTTAATAAAACAGTAGCAGTTGATAGCTTTGTATCATATTCCTATATATATGGCGCGGTGGTGATTGTTGTATATTTTGCTACGCATATTATATTGCCTATAGTATCAACCAGTATTTTTCTTATCATTTGGACATTGTTTGAATTTCTTGATAAAGAAAAAACAAAGCATCATTTTTATAGAAAAATTCATAATCTTTATAAAAAAAGAAACAGGCGATAGAGGGAAAAATCCTTTAGTCAAGAATCTGAAAAGTTGCGGTGCGCAAGCACCTAGGGCTTGCCCTAGCTAGCGTGTGCCAAAAACGCCCGTGCCGATGCGCACCATGGTGGCGCCAAGTTCGATGGCTTGGGGGTAATCGTGGGTCATGCCCATCGATGCTTGGGGCAATTGATATTTTTCTGTCAATTGTTTTAACAAAACGAAAAAGGGGCTGGGCGGTAAGTCGAGCGGTAAAATCGCCATCAAGCCAACAATGGGCAGCGCAAGTTGGTCGCGGCAATAATAAAAAAAATTTTCAAGGTCTTCGGGCATGACGCCGCTTTTTTGTGGTTCCTTGCCCACGTTAACTTCGATAAGCAATTGGGGAAAGGGTTTGGCTTCTTGCCAATTTTCTTTTTCCTTGGCAAGGGCTTCGGCAACCGATGGTCGGTCGACACTGTGGATGACATCAAAAAACCTGACAATTTTTTTGACCTTGTTGCTTTGCAGATGACCGATAAAATGCAAAGTTATTTTTTGGCGCAAATCGGCGTCGGTAAATTTATCCATCGCTTCTTGCAATTTGTTTTCACCAAAATGCACCAAGCCCTGTTGATGGGCGATGCGTACTTTATCCAACCCATGGTTTTTGCTGACCGCGATGAAGGTTATATCCTGCGCGGTGCGCCCCGACGCTGTTGCGGCCTGGGCTATGTTTTTTTTTATTTGGGCTATGTTTTCTTCTATCACGTTTTCTATGGCTTAAAAAAAATCTGACGCCTGGGGGTGGTTGTGGTAATGGATGGTGCGCGACCAGCCCTAATATTTTTTCTATGAATTCTATCTTAATATCATCGCGATATGAAGGCAAGATGATGAAGGCAGCATGAAGCCCCAAGCTACGTCATTTGCAATCAGGGTTTTGGCAATTATTTTTTGGCGCGCGCCACGAATGGCGCGATGATTTTTTTTCTAGAATGGAATATCGTCATCCATATCGGGTTTGCCCTTGGCGCCGCCGCTGTCCATGCCGCCGCCCATGCCACCACCTGATGATCCGCCGCCGCCGCCGCTGTCGCGGCCACCCTCGGCCATGCCGCCCGCACTGCCACGGCCGTCAAGCAAATGTAATTGCCCGTTGAATGCACTTACCACAACCTCGGTAATGAATTTATCTTGCCCCGATGTGGCGTCTTGCCATTTGCGGTGGCGCAATTGGCCTTCTATCATGACGCGGCTACCTTTGTTTAAAAATCGTTCGGCGATGTTGGCGGCCTTGCCAAATATAACAATATTGTGCCATTCGGTGCGTTCTTGCACATTGCCTTCTTGGTCTTTCCATCGGTCGGACGTGGCGATACGGAAACTGGCAACTTTTTCACCCTTTTGCGTGTTGCGGATAACGGGGTCGGCACCCAAATTACCCAATAAAAATACTTTATTTAATGCGGTCGTCATTGCTATTTCTCCTATAATAATAATTTTATATAAAATCAGTAAATATAACCAATAGGCTTATTCTGTCTTAAACCATTGTTATAAAATAGCAAGCAATAAAGTATAGAATTTTTGATAAATACAAAACCCGTGTAAGGGACGGCTTAGCGCGGGGTGTGAACAAAACCTGGCTTTTCGCGAAATACAATCCGCCCCTTGGTCAAGTCATAGGGGGTCATTTCCACCGTAACCTTATCCCCCACCAAAATACGAATACGGTGTTTGCGCATTTTGCCCGCGGTGTG
This sequence comes from Alphaproteobacteria bacterium, assembly GCA_965262775.1. Taxonomy (GTDB): domain Bacteria; phylum Pseudomonadota; class Alphaproteobacteria; order JASGCL01; family JASGCL01; genus JASGCL01. The sequence continues at coordinate 479,951 of CBDHFT010000001.1, forward strand.
GCCAATGATTAAATGGCCATTTTCCAAGGTAACGCGAAACATCGCGTTGGGTAATTTTTCGGTTACCGTGCCTTTAAATTCTATCAATTCTTCTTTGGACATAATTTTTTTTCCTTCATTCTTCTATAACAAGTAAACAGCGGGCTTGACAAGCGAAAGATTCTATCTTCTATCTATTTTTATGAGTTTTCATTGCGGTATAGTCGGGTTGCCCAACGTGGGCAAATCCACCCTTTTTAATGCCCTTACCCAAACCCAATCGGCGGAGGCTGCCAATTACCCATTCTGCACCATCGAACCCAATGTTGGGCGGGTGGCGGTGCCCGATGACAGGCTGACCGCCCTGGCGCAACTTTACCCATCGCAAAAAATCATCCCCGCCCAGATGGAATTTGTCGATATTGCGGGGTTGGTGAAGGGTGCTTCGAAAGGCGAAGGGCTTGGCAATCAATTTTTGGGTCATATTCGCGCGGTCGATGCCATAGCCCAGGTGGTGCGGTGCTTCACCGATGGTAACATAACCCATGTCGCGGGTAAGATAGATCCCCTCAGCGATTTTGAAACCATTCGCATCGAATTGCTTTTGTCGGATTTGGAAGCCTTGCTCAAGCGCAAAGACAACATGGAAAAAAAAGCCAGGGCGCAGGATAAGGATACCCTGGCGCAAATGCCTTTGCTGCATAAATTGTTGGCCCTGGCCGAGGCGGGGGATGATATGTTGAAGGGGGTCAAGGCCATGAATCTTTCCCCCGAACAGATGGCGGTGTTGCAAACCTGGCAATTGCTGTCGTTAAAACCCACCATGTTGATATGCAACGTGGCGGAGGATGAAGTGACGCAAGGCAACGCATTAAGCAAGCAAGTGCAAGATTACGGCAAGCAACATAACATACCCGTTGCTATCATATCGGCCAAAATTGAATCGGAAATTGCCATGTTGCCCACCGCCGACCGTATAGAATTTTTGCAAACCCTGGGTTTAGAAGAAACAGGCCTTAGCCAAATTATCCGCCTTGGTTATCAATTGTTGGACCGCTTGTCTTTCTTCACCGTTGGGCCAAAGGAAGCCCGCGGGTGGAGCATTCAAAAAGGTTCCACGGCGCAAGAAGCGGCGGGGACCATCCATACCGATTTTGCCCGTGGTTTCATTGCCGCCGAAACCATCAATTATCGTGACTTGCTTGATTTGGGGTCCGAAGCCCTAGCCAAGGAACAAGGAAAAATAAGGTTGGAAGGAAAAAATTATTTGGTTCAAGATGGTGATGTTTTTCATTTCCGATTTGCGGTATAGTAAAGGCCAGCATTCATTATGTTGAGGGAGCGGGGAGAAATAATCATGACGCAGAAATTAATCATTGCCAATTGGAAAATGAATTTGCCAGTCGGCGGCATAGCGGCGTTTGCAGAAAAAATAACCAAGCCGCGACCCAGCAACCTTATTATTGCGCCGCCCTACCCATTTTTATCGCACGTTCGTGGCCAGGGTTTTCAAATCGCCGCCCAAGATGTTTCGGCCAACGATAACAAAAATGGCAAGGGGGCATTCACGGGGGAAGTTGCCGCCGACATGTTGATGCAAGTTGGCGTTCAACATTGCATAGTGGGTCATTCGGAACGGCGACAATATTATCATGAAGACCATGAATTGTTGGCAAAAAAAATAATTCAATTGCTTAATCATCACATTATTCCTATTTTTTGTGTGGGCGAACAACGCGCCGATTATGAAGACAAAAAAACCAACGAAGTTTTATCGGCGCAATTAAGCGCGCTAAGCAATTTTAAAGGAAAAGAAATTATCATTGCTTATGAACCCGTGTGGGCAATTGGCACGGGGGCGGTGGCGACCACCGACCATATGATTCGGGTGCACCAATATTTAAAAGGGCGATTGGGGGGCGAGGTGAAGGTTTTGTATGGCGGGTCGGTTAATGCCAGCAACGCAGCGGCAATTTTGTCGTTGAAAGAAGTTGATGGATTATTAATCGGCGCCGCCAGTTTAAAGGCCGAGGAGATGATGGCTATTTTAGGAGGCTAGGCTTGTGCCTTTTTTATAAAAAATAGGCATGGCAATTTTAGAGTCTATTTTAGAGATTTAAATAAAAGAATCGAATAAAAGAATTGACAAATAAGTAAGAATTGGATAGGGTTAAGAGGATATACCCATCCCTGCGGTTTAGAGCAATCTAAACGAGGGGTGGGGTTTTTTTTACATGGCGGCTGTATTTTATCATGGGACAAGGTTATAACAACTCTTTAAAACTAGATTACACCAAACCTTTTTTATCAGTTGATGAACAGCTCGCGCTTATAAAATCAAGAGGGCTTGCGGTAGGCGATGATAATGATGCGAAGCATTATCTTAAAACTATAGGTTATTATCGTTTAAGCGGTTATTGGCATCCTTTCCGTAAAGAAGCTAGCGAATATTTTATAAATGGCACAAAATTTTCTGATGTTGTTGAATTATATGCCTTTGATAAAAAATTAAGGCTGATTGTTTTAGATGCGATTGAAAGAATAGAGGTTGCTGTTAGGGTAGCTATGGCTTTGTCTTTAGGCAAAGATAATCCTTTTATACATTTAAGTAGTAATATATTTTTTAATGAAAATAATTACAAAGAATGGAGAAAATATTTTGATAAAAAATATGAATCTTCTAAACAACCATGGTTTATTACCGCAAATAAAAAATATAAAGAATTGCCAATTTGGATGGTGATAGAAACCTGGGATTTTGGATTGTTATCTTATTTCTTTTCGGGTTTAAATTCTAAATATAAAGATATTATAACTAGCAATTATGCTGTGAATCCTACTGTATTAAAAAATTGGTTAGCAAGTATCAACGAGATAAGAAATATATGCGCCCATCATCAACGATTATGGAATTTTTCACTAAACAACGTAGTAAAAACACCAAAAAATTTACCTGATATGGATAATATTAGAAGCAATCAAGCGGTAAAAGTCAAAATATACGCTGTATTAATCATCATACAATTTTTATTAAGAATAATTAACCCAACCACAAAATGGCATGAAAGATTAAAAGAGCATATGAATCAATTTCCTAATAATCCTAACATTAATATTCAGCGAGCTGGCTTTCCTCAAGATTGGCATAAAGAAAAAATTTGGCAATAAATAAGCAAATTAATTTTTTATCGCTATTGAGATGTAAGTTAGTTAGGTTCTAGGTCTTAGACCTAGAAAAAAATCCTTCATCAATTGTTCGCAATCGTGGCGTAAAATGCCATCAATGATGTCGGGCCTGTGGTGGCAATGGGGATTGGCAAAAACCCGCGCGCCCGATAATACCCCGCCCGATTTTTCGTCATAACCGCCGAACACCAATGTTTTTATCCGCACGGCCGATATCGCCGCCGCGCATAGGGCGCAAGGTTCAAGTGTCACCAACAATGTATGGTCCGATAAAAACTTCTCACCACATTGCTTGATTGCTTTATCAATAACCAACATTTCGGCATGGGCCAGGGCATTGCTTGTTTCCTCAACACGGTTATGGTCCACCGCCACCACCGCGCCATTTTTATCAATCACCATGGCGGCCACGGGCACCTCGCCCCGCTCCGCCGCGGATTGCGCGTGGGGCAACAATTGGCGCATCAAATCGATGTAATCAATAACCATGGTGTGATGGCGTTACTGTTTTTTTTTATGGCTACATATTAACAATACTGGCGAGGAAAGGGGTAATGTCGTCGATAACAGCATCGATATAATGGGGCGTCGCCGTGGCCAGGTGGGGCAAGGATGGCGGGTTGTTGGGGTGGCTGTCAACCCGCAACCAAATTGTTTGCATGGCGAAGGATTTGGCGGTTTTTAAATTATCGGCAATATCGTCTATCAAAACCGATCTTTCCTTGACTATTTTGGGGCATTGCGCAAAAAAACTTTCGTAGGCCACATGCTGCGGCTTGGGTATGTAATTGGTATCCTTGATAGAAACTATTTTGGTAAAAATATTGCTGGCAATACCAAGTTGGTTCAGCGTTTGGTGGGCATGGTCGGTATCGCCGTTGGTAAAAATATATTTGTCGCCCGGCAATTTTTGTAAATGCTGCGCCAATATTTCATTACGCGGCAAAACAGTATAATCAATGTCATGCACATTGCGCAAAAATTCGGTGGGGTCAATATCATGGTTTTCCATCAGCCCGCGCAATGTTGTGCCGTAATGAAAAAAATAATTTTTTTGTAAGGTTCGAGCGTCATCGAACGGTAAAGATAATTTTTCCATAACAAATTTTGTCATCAACTTATCAACCTGCGAAAACAAATTGAATGAATGATGATACAATGTATTGTCCAAATCAAAAACCCAATTGTCGATGGTTTGATGGTTGATACGATTGGGGGTTAGGCTGTTGCTCATGTTTTCTTTTCTAATTCCTTTAGCACATGTTGCGCCCGCGCCACCACCGTTGCGGGCACGCCCGCCATGGCGGCAACTTGAATACCATAAGAATGGTTGGCTTGGCCTGCTATCAATTCATGAAAAAATACCAATTTTTTATCCCATTCTTCAACCTTCATGGTGAAGCAATCCATCGCGGATAGGCTCGCCGCCAATTTGGTCAATTCATGATAATGGGTTGCAAACAGGGTGCGGGCCGCAATCTGATTATGCAAATATTCGGTGATGGCAATGGCCAAAGACAACCCGTCAAAAGTGGCGGTGCCACGACCAATTTCATCCATAATGATTAACGATCCCGCGGTGGCATTTTGTAAAATATTGGCGGTTTCCAACATCTCAATCATGAATGTCGATTGCCCCCGCGCCAAATCATCGGCCGCGCCAACCCGTGAAAAAATTTTGTCCACCACCGATATAACGGCCTCATCGGCGGGAACATAAAAACCCGATTGCGCCATGATAACAATAATCGCCACCATACGTAAAAAAGTACTCTTACCCGCCATGTTGGGGGCGGTTAATAACATAAAAAATTTGTCACTACCCAAAGAAACATCATTGGCGGTAAAATGCTCGGCCGATGCCGACAAAGACTGTTCCACCACGGGGTGGCGGGCGCGCCGCAATAATAATTTTTTGTCGCCCGCCGCGGTGATGCTTGGCCTGACAAAATGTTGTTCGCGCGCAATGCGCCCCATGGCTTGGTTAAGGTCAATCGCCGCCAACAAATCAGACAACAACAACAATGGTGCATGTTGCGCCATGACGGTGGCGACCAATTCGTCAAAAATTTGCACCTCCACCGCTACGGCATGGTTCGCGCCCCGTTCAATATCACCGCCCAGGGTGATTAATTCCGCGCTGTTATAACGCACCAAGGCTGATAAGGTTTGGCGATGTTGAAAAATACTATGGGCGGTCATTTTATCGGCATGGCGCGCCGCAACCTCGATATAAAAACCCCAAATATTATTTTGTTTTATTTTCAAATTATCAATATTGGTCAATTGCCGATATGTATGTTCCAGCAAATTTAATTGCCGCCATTTTTCTTTTTGCCCCGTGGTAATATCATCAAGGTCAGCCCGAAACCCAGGGCGGATAAACCCGCCATGCCGCGCCAAAAGGGGCAGGTTGTCATGAAGCAAAGCATTGCCAAGCAACTGGCCTAAAGGGGCAACATCGGGAAATTTGTCAACCAACATGACGATAGGATGTTGCGGGTTGGTTGCTGACCCGTCGGGCAAAAATTTTCGCAATGTTTTTTTGATGGCAGGGATTTTTTCCAAAACCTGGGCAATGGCCGCCAAATCGCGTGGCCCGCCCTTCTTTGCCGACAGGCGTGACAAAGCCCGCGACAGGTCGGGCATGGCGGTAAGCAAGCCGCGTAATTCTTCGCTTATATTTTTGTTATCGACAAAAAATTGCAACCCATCAAGCCGCGCATTGATTTTGGTAATATTTTTTAACGGTTGTTGCAAACGACTGCGCAATAATCGCGCTCCCGCCGCCGTTTCGGCTTGGTCCAACAGGGTGAGCAGGCACCCCTCGCGCCCGCCACGGTGGCTGTTGCTTAAAATATCCAGCGATTGGAAACTGGCCCTATCGATGCTCATGTTGTCGGATTGGTCTATTTTTTTGGGCGGTAATAATTTGGGCAAGGCATTTATTTGCGTGCGCTTGAGGTAAGATAAAAGCCCGCCCAAGGCCGATAATTCGTCAGACGAAAAATCGCCGAAGCCTTCCAAACTTTTTACCTGGAATTGCTCTTGCAATATTTGCACGCCGCGTTGTTTGTTAAATACCGTGATGGATTCGGGGGTAATTTTTTCGTAAAAATCGCGCAATTCGCTGGCGACCGTTTCATCCTTTAATAAAACATCGGGGGTTAGAATTTCGGCGGGTGATATTCTGCCGATAAAATTGCTTAGCGAGCTTAGGGCCATAACCTCCACCGCCAAGAATCCCGTCGACACATCGGCGATGGCAACCGCCAATTTTTTCTCATTGTTGTTTTTTATGGCGGGGTTGTTTGAACCAGCCCCTGCCGAATTGGGCGAGAGGATGGGCGAGAGGGCTAATAAAAAATTATGTTGTTTTTCGGGCAACAGATTTTGTTCCACCACCGTGCCGCGGGTGATAACACGCACCACCTGGCGCGTCATCAAATTCTTGCCTGGTGCTTTGGCGGGGGTGGCTTGCTGTATATTGCTTACTTGTTCGCCCGCTTGGTCGCTTGCTTGTTCGCTCACCTGCTCGGCCAGGGCAATTTTTTTGCCCATGGTGATAAGTTTGGCAATGTAATTATCGGCGGCATGGTGCGGCACGCCGCACATCGGAATATCTTTATCCCCCTGTTTGCCGCGCCGCGTCAGGGTCAGGTTTAATAATTGCGCCGCCTCCACCGCATCTTCAAAAAACAATTCATAAAAATCGCCGAGGCGAAAAAACAATAGACTGTCAGGATGTTGGTCCTTTAATGACCGATATTGCGCCATCAGCGGGGTAAGGGTTGCATCGCTCAAGTTGCCACCTTTACCAGGAACCTCGGCATCATTTGAGCCAGGGGCTTGGTTGTCAGAAGGCACGTTCGCACCATCAAGCTCAGACAAAAGGTCGGGTGGGGTAAGCCTTGAATTCATATAGTTTTGTATGATGTTTTTTATGATGTTTAAGCAAAACTAGCAAGCCCGCACAAGCCTATATTTTGACGCTATAGTTTGGTTTTTTTTATAATTAAGGGCGCGGACGATGGTAACAGGGGCAGGGCGTATCATGAGAAAAATCTTGCCTTTTGTAAAAAAAAATGACAAAAGGGAAAATAACCATTTATCAATATAGAATAATAACAAAAATAATGGCGGGCGTGGCGAAATGGCAGACGCGCCAGATTTAGGTTCTGGTGAGGTAACTCGTGGGGGTTCAAGTCCCTCCGCCCGCACCAAGCATAAATTAAGAAACAAGAAATAAAACAGTAACAATGAATTACTTCAAGTTTTTTACAACATTTCATTTTTATAATATCTTAAGGAAAAAAATATCATGATTAATATCAAAGAAATCAGCAAAGAAAAATTGGCGCGCCAATATGAAATTCATGTCAAAAAATCTGACATGGCAAAAAAGTTGGATGCCGAATTGGCCACGGTGCAACCCACCGCGCAAATGCCTGGCTTTCGCGCGGGTAAGGTGCCGCTTGATATTTTGAAAAAAAATTATAGCGATAAGATTATGGCCGATGTTATCCAAAAATTATTGCAAGAGGCCTTAGAAAAAATCCAAGCGGATTTTTCAATCAAAATTGCCGACAGGCCCGATATTGTCAAAATTAATCACGAGGAAGCCATCAAATTGACCCAAGATTTGCAAGCCGTGGTCGCGCTTAATTTGTTGCCGCCTATCCCCAATTTGCCCATCGATAAAATTTCCGTCACCCGTTATCGCTTGGTGATGGACGACAAACAAAAGCAAGAAAAAATTAAAACCAACTTGGAAGAAATTGCCAAGGGGCATCGCGAAACCAAAAAGGTCGAAGGCCGCAACCAAACCAAAAAAGGTGATGTGGTTGTGATGGATTTTGAAGGATTCGTCGACGACAAAGCCTTCAGCGGTGGCAAGGGCGAGGATTTTGAATTGGAATTGGGTTCGGGGCAATTTATTGCTGGGTTCGAAGACCAATTGATAGGCAAAAACCTGAACGAAGAATTGTCGGTCAAGGTGACATTCCCCAAACATTATCATGAAGAATCGCTGTCAGAAAAACCAGCGGTGTTTAAAACAACCATGAAGGCCATCAAAGAATATGTGCCCGTGACAATCGATGATGATTTTGCAAAAAAACTTGGTTTAAAAAGCCTGCAAGAATTGGAAGAGATGATGGGCAAACAGCTTGATAATTCTTCCGACCAACAAAGCAACGACCTGTTAAAACGTCAATTGCTCGACCAATTGCATCAATTGATGGAATTTGAATTGCCCGAACAAATGGTGGAAAATGATTTTCAATCGGTGTTCCACGACGTCAAACATGCCTTCGAACATGAACATTTGGACGAAGAAGACAAGGGCAAGGATTTAAAAACCTTGGAAAAGGAATATCGTGCCATTGCCGCGCGCCGTGTGAAATTGGGCTTAATACTGAATGATGTGGGCGAAAAAGCCGCCGTCAAGGTTTCAGAAAATGAAATGCGCCAGGTGATTATGAATCGCGCCATGCAATACCCACCCAAAGAACGCGAACAGTTTTTGAAAGCTGTGGGGCAAAATCAAAATTTGCAGGTGCAATTATCCCTGCCGATTTTTGAACAAAAGGTGGTGGAGCATTTGCTCACCCAAGTGACCATCAAGGATAAAGATTTGTCGCCCGAAGAATTTGTTAAAAAATCAGAATCAATCCATAATGCGGCAAGTTTTTAATAAAACGCGCTAAGAAAGATACAATGATTGGCAACATGACAGATAGAGCCGAAGCTATTTACAACAACCTTATCCCGATGGTGATAGAACAATCGGGGCGCGGTGAACGGGCTTATGATATTTATTCGCGTTTGCTGCGTGAACGGGTTATTTTTATCACGGGCGGGGTGGAAGATAACATGGCGTCGGTGGTGATAGCTCAATTGTTGTTTTTGGAAGCGGAAAATCCCAAAAAAGATATTTTCCTTTATATCAATTCGCCAGGCGGTTCGGTGACGGCGGGGCTTTCCATCTACGACACCATGCAATTTATTCAGCCCGAGGTTTCGACCATTTGCGTGGGCCAGGCGGCTTCGATGGGGGCGATGTTGTTAACCGCGGGGGCGAAGGGGAAACGTTTCGCCCTGCCCAATGCGCGTATCATGGTGCATCAACCATCGGGCGGCACGCGCGGGGTGGCGGCCGATATTGCCATTCACGCCCAAGAAATTTTGCGCATTCGTGAAATTTTGAATCAGTTGATGGTCAAGCATACGGGTAATGACCTGGCGACGATTGAAAAAGCCGTCGACCGCGATAATTTTATGTCGGCAACGGAAGCAAAAAAATTTGGCTTGATAGATGACATCATGCCCAAACGCCTCACCCCCAAGGAATAATTTCAAGAAAAAAAACCATGTTGCACGCCGTTCGCGCCCTTGCCCGCAATCGCCCCTTTCAAATTGTGCTGGGCATATTGTTAAGCGTTGGTTTTATTTCCTTTGGTGCCAGCGATTTTTCGCCAGGCGGCAAACCATTGGTTAAAATGGCGGGCCAGGATATATCGGCAAGGCAATTCCAAGTTTATTACCAAAACAAATTGGCTGAAAATAATTTACAAAATCTTAGCCCCGCCGACCAAAAAAATTTGCAACTACCCCAAAAATTTTTGCAAAGCTTGGTCTTGGAAACATTATTATTAAAAATGGCGCAAGATATGAATTTGCAAATCGCTGATTCGGTGGTGGCGCGCGCCATCAAGGATAACCCAACATTCAAAGATCCCGCCACGGGGCAATTTTCAAAAGATCGTTACCTGGCGACCATCAAACAAAATGGTATCAGCGAAGGAGTCATTATTGAGCAGGTGAAAAAAAACCTAACCCTGGCTTGGTTAAAAAATTATTTTGCAGGCTTATCGTTCGAGGTTCCCGCCCTGCAACCCATGTGGCAGGGCGACAAGGCCCAGGTGCTGCTGGATTACCTAACCCTCGATGTTGCTCATATCGGGGGTAAGGTTGCCGCGCCGAGCGAGGACGACCTTAAAAAATATTATGGCGCGCATGTGGCGCAATATCAATTACCCAATTATCGGCGATTCCAGGTGCTGACTTTATCGGGCGATATGTTAAAAACCATGGCCAGCAAAAAAGCCAGCGTCAGCGACAAGGAAATAAAGGAAGCCTACGAAGCGCGCCGCGATGAATTTCAAACCCAGCCAGGTTATCAATTTGAACAATTGTTATTTGCCGACAAAAAATCGGCCGATGATTTTTATACCCGCCAAGCTAGCTTACCAACCGCCGCGTGGGACAAACAAAAAACAGCGGGGGCAAAATATAGCCTTATTTATTTGAATCAAAGCGATTTGGCGGCCTATGGTTTTGCAGGCAATGATGCGGTCGGCAAGCAATCAAACGTGGTTGAAACGCCGTTTGGTTTTGCCATGGTGCGGTTGGTAAAAAAAATGGGTGGCGGGGTCAGGCCGTTGGCCGATGTTGCCCCAACCCTGCGCGCGCAATTGTTGGGGCAAAAAACCAACCAAATTTTTAACGATACCTATCGTGCGGTCAGCGACCAATTGGCAAGTGGCAAAAATTTTAACACCGTGCTGAAAGAAAATAATTTAAACGGCGCGGTTGTTACCACCAATTTTATGGATAATCAGGGGCGCGATAAAAATGGCCAAAAAATAAAAGGCCAATTATATTTGGATAAAATGTTGGACCAAGGGTTTGCCGAAAATATTAAACATAGCCCCCTATTGTTGACCGATAACAACAATGGCAAGGCCGATATTGTCGCGATTGGCATGATAGCCGAAGAAGCCACGGTGTTACCACCATTTGATAAGATAAAAAATAAAGTAGCCCAAGATTGGCGACAAGGCGAAGAAGAAAAAATATTGTCGGCGGAAAAACAAAAAATAGACGAACAAATTACCAATGGCAAATTTGATTTTGCAGCCTATCAAGCAAGCAAGCAATTGCCCGTTGCCCGCAGTGCGTTTTTACAAAAACAAATCTTGGACGAACAGCCCATATTTAAGCAAGTTGATAACAACAGCCTGTTGCAAGTTTTATTTACCCCCGCCGTCGCGGTGTTAAGCAACGAAGCGGGCGAGAAAAAATTGTTGGTGATAAAGCACAGCGCGCCACCCAGCAGCAAGCAAACAAAATTATCAGCCAAGGACGCCGCCGATTTTACCAAGCAATTTCAAACGGCCATCGGCGAAGGGTGGTTATTAGACCTTTATCGAACCAATCGCGTCAACATCAATTGGTCGCAATTGGATGCTATCTTTAGCCAATAATTTTTTACAGGAAATTTTTTACAGGGAATTTTTTACAGGAAATTTTTTACAGGGAATTTTTTATAGGGGACGAAGCATAAAAAATGGCATGACTTGCGCCAGTTTTTTGCTATAAAAAAAATAATGTTACATACCATTACCAATCAGGAAGAATTTTTGAACCATTACAACAATGGGCAAGATGCCTTGTTGTGTTGTCAATTATCTATCGACACCATCACCCCCGTGGCGGCGGTGATGAAATTGCAACATGCCTCGCGCCATTTATTTTTGTTGGAATCGGTCGAACAGGGCAAAACCCGCGCCCGTTATTCTTTTTTGGGGTGGCAACCGATATTGCTGTGGGAGGCTAGGGGCGGCGAAGTTTTTCATCGCGCGGGCGACGAAGCCCCATGGCAAAAAATAGCAAGCAAAGAAAAAACCAACCCGCTGGATGACTTGCATGATATTCTTAATCGCCATGCTATCCATTTTCCTGCGGGCTTGCCCGCGGCGGCCTCGGGGTTTTTTGGTTTTTTAAGTTACGACGCGGTGCAGATGATTGAAAAAATTCCGCCGCATCGCGAAGACCCGCATCATTTGCCCGATGGTCGATATTTTTTGCCCAAACAAATATTGATATTTGATAATGCCACGGACAAGGCATCGTTGGTCGTGCGTTGTCAATATAAAAAAGACATCACGGCGCGGGATGCCTTGCTCGCCACCCAAAAAACCGTCAATGACACGCTTGATATTTTGCGTCAATCATTGCCCGCCAACACCGCCCGCGCCCACACGGCGGTTGCCGCCCCACAACAACCAAAACACCTAACGCCTGAGGGTGATTACTTAACCGCCGTGAAAAAAGCCATCGACTATATCAAGGCGGGGGATATTTTCCAAGCGGTCATCAGCCAAGTTTTTGAATATGACAACCCCCATGGTTCACCCCTTAATTTTTATCGTGCCTTGCGCGCCACCAACCCCGCGCCCTATATGTTTTTCTTTCAATGGGAAGATTTTGCCTTCGCGGGGGCAAGCCCCGAAACCCTGGTCAAGGTTGAAGATAAAAAAATGTCAGTCTACCCCATTGCGGGCACGCGCCGCCGCGGCGCCACCGACCAGGAAGATAAAAAATTGGCAGAAGAATTATTGGCCGACCCGAAAGAACGCGCCGAGCATTTGATGTTGCTCGACCTGGGGCGGAACGATGTCGGCAGGGTAGCCGAAATAGGAACGGTCAAGGTTGTGCAAGAATTTCAAGTCGAGCGTTATGCGTTTGTTATGCATTTGGTGTCGGAAGTGGTGGGGCAATTGGCAAAGGATAAAAGCAGTTTGCAAGCATTATGCGCGGGCATGCCCGCGGGCACCGTGTCGGGCGCGCCAAAAATTCGCGCCATGGAAATTATTGCCGAATTGGAAAAAACCCGCCGCGGATTATACGCGGGGGCGGTGGGATATTTTTCCAGCAAACTAAACAGCGACAAAACAAAAGAAGATTTTGTTAACCAAGCCGACATGGACCATTGTATTGCATTGCGCTGCGCCCTGCTCAAAGCCGACAAAGTCACCATTCAAACGGGGGCGGGCATTGTTTACGATTCGGTGCCCGAAAACGAACAGGAAGAATGTTTGAACAAGGCGCGTGCTTTATTCAAAGCCTTCGACCGTGCTCACGAATTTTCAGGCAACTAGGCAAGCCCTACCGCTACGCTACTTGAGGGCAATTAGGTAAGCCCTACCGCTACGCTACTTGAGGGCAATTAGGTAAGCCCTACCGCTACGCTACTTGAGGGCAATTAGGTAAGCCCTACCGCTACGCTACCTGAGGGCAACTAGGTAAGCCCTACCGCTACGCTACTTGAGGGCGGTAGGCTTTGCCCCATCGCTGACCTCCCTTGTGATACAAGAGAGGGAGAAAAATAGGGAGGCATCAGCCAACCATATTTTTCGGGTAGGTTAGACACCATTTGCAAAATCTAACAAACGCCGTTTGCTAGGCTTCGCCCTAGAATCGAGATTTTCAGCTTTGAGAATAAACCCCCAAAGGAATCTTAAGTTGCGGTGCGTAGCACCCAAGACTTTTCAGGTTTTTAATTTGGGGGCATTTATTATTTTTGAATACTATAGAAAATAGTTGTCTAATGATTGAAAAAGCATTAAAAATGTAGAATGTTAAACATTCAAAATCGCACCATCTATTGTCGCGATAATATAGATGTTTTGCGGGGTATCAATTCCAATTCGATAGATTTAATTTATCTAGACCCACCATTTAATAAAAAGAAAGTTTTTACCGCGCCGATTGGCAGCAGTGCCGAGGGCGCAGAATTCAGCGATATATTTAGGGAAGAGGATATTAAAGACGAATGGGTAAAAGAAATTGAAGCCGATAATTACGAACTTCATTCATTGTTAAAAGGCATAAAAGATTTTAGCAACCAATATAATTATTGTTACTGCGTCTATATGGCCATTAGGCTGATAGAAATAGGGCGAATATTAAAAAATACTGGCAGTGTTTATTTGCATTGCGACCCGACCATGAGCCATTATTTAAAATTGGTGATGGATTGCATTTTTGGTGAAAAGAATTTTAGGAATGAAATCGTATGGCATTATGACCAGGGCGCGAGGGGGAAAAATAATTTTGGCAAGAAACATGATATTATCTTTTGGTATAGCAAAACTGAAAATTATTTTTTTAATATAGAAAAGATTTTAGAACCATTTAAGTCTAAAATGACTGAATGGCGTTATACAAAAGGCGGGCAAAAAGGCAAAGAAATGCCATTAGGCAAAGTGCCATCTGACGTGTGGGATGTAAAATTTAATTCCATGGCAAAGGAACATACAGGCTACCCCACGCAAAAACCACTGGCCTTATTAGAAAGATTAATAAAGGCCAGTAGCAAAGAGGGCGACATGGTGCTTGACCCATTTTGCGGTTGCGCCACCGCATGCGTGGCGGCTGAAAGTTTAGGTCGCAAATGGGTCGGGATTGATGTTAGTGTCAAAGCGTATGAATTGGTGAAAGAAAGATTGGGAAAAGCAAAACATGATATTATAAGTTGGGATAAAGAAATTCATTACAGCACCACCCCACCCAAAAGAACCGACGACGGTATCGGCGTATCACTTAATGATGGTTATATCTACATCATATCTAACAAGGCTTTTCGTAAACAATTAAAGGTAGGGATTGCAAAAGACCCGCAAGCGCGGTTAAACAATTATCAAACATCTGACCCAAAAAGAGGTTATAAGTTAGAAAAAACCCATCAGACAAAATTTAACGCGGTTATCGAGAAAATGATACACGAACATTATGAATCCCCTAACGAATGGGTAGCGACAGGAAATATTGAAGAAGTTTTTAATCTTATAAAAAAATTTGATAAGGAATTGAAATAAAAAATCTGCAATAACTCTTGTAGCTAGTAGCAAAAAGATTTTTATCAAAAAGCTGAAAAAGTCAGGTTCTAGGACTGCGTCCTAGTTGCTTTTTTGTTTATTTTGGGATAGACAAACACAATTATTTTATAAATATTATAAATAAAAAAATGTCTCAAAGTAATTCAGCCAAAGAACGGGATATTGCTAATATTTTGCATCCCTACACCAACCTTGCGGCGCATGAAACGCGGGGCCCAACCATCATCGAACAGGGTAAGGGCGTTTATGTCAAGGATAGCGAAGGCAAAGAATATATCGAAGGATTATCGGGCCTATGGTGCGCCTCGCTCGGCTATGGCCAAGAACGATTGATAAAGGCCGCCGAAAAACAATTGCGCGTTTTGCCCTATGGCCATTTGTTTGCCCACAAAAGTCACGACCCCGCTATCGATTTGGCGGAAAAATTGGTCAACCTTGCCCCCAAAACACCCAACCGCATGGCCAAGGTATTTTTTGCATCCTCGGGTTCGGAAGCCGTCGACAGCGCCATCAAAATAGTTTGGTATTATCACAATGCCATTGGCAAACCAAAGAAGAAGCTTATTCTGTCGCGCCACCATGGTTACCATGGGGTGACGGTGGCGGGGGCTTCGCTGACGGGTTTGCCCGCCCTGCATAAGGGTTTTGACCTGCCGATTATTCCCGTGAAGCACCTCACCGTGCCGCATTTTCCACGTTTGGGCAAAGACGGCGAAACCGAAGAACAATTTACCGACCGATTGATGGATGAAGTTAAGGCGGTGATTAAAGAAGTTGGCGCGGAAAATATCGGCGCGATGATAGCCGAACCATTGCAAGGGGCGGGGGGCGTGATATTGCCACCCAAAGATTATTTCAAAAAACTGCAACCTATCTTGCAAGAAAATGATATTTTGTTGATAGCCGATGAAGTCATCACGGGTTTTTGTCGCACGGGTAATTTTTGGGGGTCGGAAACCTACGGCATCAACCCTGACATCATGACCATGGCCAAGGCTTTGTCGGCGGCTTACCTGCCCATTTCGGCGGTGATGATAAATGAAAAATTGGCGGCACCGATTATTAAATTGGCGGGCGAATTGGCAACCTTTGGCACGGGCTTTACTTATGGCGGGCACCCCGTGTCTTGCGCCGTGGCCTTGGAAACCTTAAAAATTTATGAAGAAGAAAAAGTGCTGGACCATGTAAGGAAGCTAGCACCACGGGTGCAACAACATTTGGCAACCTTGCGCGACCACCCGTTGGTTGGTAACACGCGCGGCGTTGGTTTAATCGGCGCGGTGGAATTATGGCAAGATAAAAAATCCAGGAAATTTTTTGCCCCCGAGCTGGCGGCCGCGGCGAAAGTTGCCGCCTTGGGCGAAAAACATGGGGTGATATTGCGCCCCTTGGTTTTTGATTCGGTGGCTTTCTGCCCGCCGTTAATTATTTCTGAAAAAGACCTGGACGAATTATTTAAACGTTTCACCGCGGCGTTGGACGAAGCCGTTTCTGTTCTTAAACCTTAAACCAACATGAGCATTGATTTCTTCGAGAATTCAATAAAAGAAACCCTCGTTAAAATAAAGAACGAGGGGCGTTATCGTGTGTTCGCCGATTTGCAACGCATCCCAAGCAAATTCCCGAAGGCCCTTTACCATAACAAACAGTGCGCGGAACGCGAAATAACCATATGGTGTTCCAACGATTATTTGGGCTTGGGGCAGGACCCACGGGTTATCGAAACCATGAAAGAGGCATTAGAAAAATATGGCACGGGGGCGGGCGGCACGCGCAACATCGCGGGGTCGCACCAATTGCATCAGGCTTTGGAAGAAAAATTGGCGCAACATCATCACAAGCAACAGGCCTTGCTTTTTACCTCGGGCTATGTTGCCAACTTAACCGCCCTGTCGGCCTTATCCGCCTTGAACCCCATTATTTATTCGGACGCCTTGAACCATAATTCGATGATAGCTGGCATGCGCTATGGCAAGGCCACCAAAAAAATATTTCCCCATAACGACATGGTGGCGTTGGAAAAATTTTTGGCGGCCGACCATAAGGCCAACCCCGACCGCCCCAAAATCATCGCCTTTGAATCGGTTTATTCGATGGAGGCAACCTTTGGCAAGATAAAAGAAATCGTTGCCCTGGCAAAAAAATATTCGGCGATAACGTATCTTGATGAGGTTCATGCCGTTGGCTTGTATGGTGAAACGGGTGGCGGTTTGGCCGAACAATTGGGCGTGATGGATGAAATAGATATTATCCAAGGCACGCTGGGCAAAGCCCTGGGGCAAATTGGTGGTTATGTTGCGGGTAAGAAAGAAGTGATAGATTATATTCGGTCAATAGGTCATGGGTTTATTTTTACCACGTCCTTGCCGCCGCATGTTGTGGCGGGGGCGATGGCGGCACTTGATATTATTCGCACCACACCATTGTTGCGCCAACAATTAGCAACCCAAGCCAAATATTTACAAAATACTTTAGAAAAATTTAAAATCCCCAGCATGTCGTCGCAATGCCACATTGTGCCCGTGGTGATAGGTTCGGCAAATCAATGCAAGGTCATGACCGACAGAATGTTGGCACGCCACGATATTTATATTCAACCCATTAATTTTCCCACCGTGCCGCGCGGGTCCGAACGTTTACGCCTGACCGCCAGTCCGTTGCATAACGATTCATTGATAGATGAATTGGTTGTTGCCTTGGACAAAGAATGGCAAGATTTTCAATTGCCACGCTTGGCATAAACACCCCAATGTGATAATGTAGGTTGGTGTTGGCGCGATAAGACAATAGCCACATAGGAACGGGCCTACAGCATTTTATTCTTCAGGCAATATCTTGATAAAAAAACCATGGTAAAAAATATTGATGTTATTATTTCGGGCGGCGGCTTGGCGGGGCAAACCCTGGCTTTGGCTTTGGCACAAAATAATTTGTCGGTTGCGTTGATAGAACGGGGCAAGATAGAAAAAACCTTGCAACCAAATTTCGACGGGCGGGCATCGGCCCTGTCCTTGGCGCCATTACAATTTTTGGCGCAATTGGGTTTGTGGCAAGAATTAAAAAATCACGCCACGCCCATCCATGATATTCGCATTGTCGACGGCGATGTGTTGCGCGGCGCGTCGTCGCTGACCGCCCATTTTAACCACCGCGACATTGGGGCGGGGGCGGGGGGCAATCGCGCCCCTAGCTTGAATCTTTACCCCGATGCCGCCCAGCAACCATTTGGCGCGTTGGTGGAAAATCGTTTTTTGCGCCACGCGCTGATAGCTGGCATCAAGCAACAGCAACATAACATCGCCCTGTATGAAGAGGATTCCATGGTGCGTAAAACAATCAGCCCCGATAAGGCCGAGGTTGAATTAGCATCGGGCGAGATATTGACCGCCAAATTGTTGGTGATAGCCGAAGGAAAATTTTCGGCGGAGGCAAAAAACATAACCACTTTTTATGAAAATCAATATATGCAAACCGCCGTGGTCTTGTCGGTCAAGGCCGAACGTCATCATCACGGGGTGGCGGTAGAATTTTTTTACCCCGCGGGGCCATTTGCCATGTTGCCATTGCAAGACAACAAAATGAATGTGGTGTGGACCGAACACCCGCGGATGGCAGAAAAATTATTAAAATTATCACCCCAAGATTTTCATTCCCAACTGCAACAGCGTTTTACCGATTGGTTGGGTAAGATAGAAATAGTGAGCGAGATTTTTTCCTATCCCCTTACTGTGCGGCACGCCCGCCAGTATGGCAAGGATCGCCAATTGTTGGTGGCCGATTCGGCCCACACCATTCACCCCATCGCGGGCCAGGGTTTTAATTTGGGAATAAAGGACATCATGGCATTAACCGAAATATTGGCACAGGCCAAACGCGCGGGACAAGATTGGGGCAGCGATAGCATTATCAAAAATTACGAACGGGCAAGATTTTATGACAACCAAAAAATGTTGATGGCGACCGACACCCTGAACAAATTATTTGCCACCAGCCATGACATGGTGACCGCGGTGCGGCGTTTGGGGTTATTTGGTTTTGACCAATTGGATTTTTTAAAAAAACAAACCGTGCGTTATGCCATGGGGCTTGAGCATGGGCTTGAATAAAGCCTAAGGGTGCGAATAATAAACATGGGTTTTACTTCTTCGCCGCGCCGCAAATTTATTAATTTGCCAGCATGGGTGACGGCGTGGGCCATGGTGCAGGTGCTTATTTTCATTGTCTTATATTTTTTGCACCCCGTTTATCAAGAAGAAATAATCCAGCAATTTATTTTTGTGCCCTTGCGCGACATGGGGTTTTTATATGGCGTGCCCCTAAGCTTGTCGTGGCCATTATCTTGGGATAGTTTGGCGCAGGCCTTGCCCTATCAACTTATCACCTATGGTTTTTTGCATCATGATGTAAATCATTTGGTATTTAATGTGGTGATAGGTTTGGTATTTTCAAAAATGATATATGCGCAATTGGGCGGCGCACGGTGGTTTGTCATTTTTATTATTGGCCTGTTGGGTGGGGCGGCGTTTCATATCATGACCATTGGTGCAGGGGGGGAGGTCGGGCTGATGGGGGCTTCGGGCGGGGTGGCGGCGTGGTTGGGCGCGGCCCTTTGCTTGGTGTTATATAACAAACCATTGCCGTCGCCATTTGAAGAACGGCGTTATGCTTTATTTTTTATTATATTTTTTATTGTTGTCAATTTTTTGGGCGCGTTGCTTGAAAATAATTTTGGCAATCGGCTTATTTCCAACGCGGGGCACTTGGGCGGTTTGTTATTTGGCTTCCTTGGCACCTGGTTGCTGATGTTAAAAAAAATTAGATAATCTATCGTGCAGGAAAACGGCGGTAGCCATGGTTGCCATTGTTTGCATGGGTTGGCAATGGAAGACAGCTTTAAGAAATTTATATATTGAATAGCAGCCTGATAACATGACTAGCAAGGCGGGAATGAGAATTGGCTATATATTCTAAATTTTTTCTATCGCCATCGATTTTTTTTAAGCTTGCGGCTGACATTTTTTGGCTTGGTTGTTGTGCATCATTGCCCGCCCGTGTTATGATGTTGTATAACTTTTAGATAACACTCAGAGAAAAAATAAAATATCTGAGATTTTTTTGCGGGGGTTTAGCATGCAAAATACTTTGGGCTTGCTCTTTTCTTTCCTTATATCAACCGTGCCGAATGGTGTTCCCACCAGCTATTATAAACAAAATATTTCATTCATATTGGGTTATTATAATTATAGCGAGGTTGGAAGGGATAACGATTATTTTACGTCGATGGGCGCCGTCACGCCAGGCGTCAATTACACGGGGCAATATCATTTTGGTTTGAGCAATGTCGGATCTTTTTTTATAGGGCCAGATATTAGTATTTATGGTGGCGCGTTGCGCTATAGCACAAAGGTCGGGGATGGGAACGATGGCGGCGTCTTCGTGGCGGACACAAGAATTTTGGCGGGGTATGGTTTTAAGCTTGCCGAAGGGCATCGTCTTGATATAATGACTGGTGGTGCTTATCGTTTTGCAAGCCACAGCAGCGCAGACAAAATAACCAACACGGGACATCGTGGTTTGAATTATGCTAATCATTTGGGCTATATTCCATTGGGGATTGGCTATACATATAATAATGGAGAAGTTATGTTTGGATTGTTTGGTGAATATGATATTTTTTTACGCGCGTTGCAGTTGCAATATCGCCGCACCACGGGGGTGGTGTATGGTGGTGATGGCCGCTCCACTTACCTCAGCCGTTACGCCCCCAACGACCCAAAAAAATATAATCAGGAAAAAGGTTATGGGTTCAGAACGCGCATGACGGCGGTTTATAAAAATTGGTTGGTGGAACCGTTTTTCAATTATTGGAATGTTGCGGCCAGCGGCGCGGTTGAAGACGCTGTGGCTTGCTACACCCCCAACGCGCTTGAACGGACGCCCTGCATCGGCAATTCATTGGTCGATGATGGCAGCCGCGAGCAAAAACAAAATATTGCTGAAACAGAACCTGCTAACAAAACTATCGAGACAGGGGTTAGGATTGGCTATGTCTTCTAGTTTTTTTACCAACATCACCAGCAACCGCAAAGATTTTATTGGCCGTTTACCCGCCGCGCCAGGTTTGGGCGCGCGCCGCGCCGCGGGGCGCGTCATGGCGCTTGACCTTGGGCTTAAGCGCACGGGCGTTGCCTTGTCTGACCCATCGTGCAAAATTGCCAGCCAATTTGGTATTTTGCAAAAATTTATCCCCGCCAATCAAAAAAATAATTTCTCTCACCAGGCCGATATTATTTTGGCCTTAATCAAAAAAGAAGGGGTGGTAGGGTTGGTGGTCGGCCTGCCATTAAACATGGATGGCGGCGAAAATAAACAAACCCAACGCGCGCGGCAATATGCTCAAAATTTGGTGAAACATGGCGTGGCCATACCGTTGTTGATGATGGACGAGCGTTTGACCAGCCAAGCGGTGGATAAATTGTTGGCCGATGAAAAAAGAAAAGATGATATAAAAATATCAACGCGCCAAAAAAATAAAGTTCGCGACCAGATGGCGGCGAGTTTTTTATTACAGGGATTGTTGGATGAAATAAATAATTTTGCTTAACAGCCCGCATGCCAAAAATATTTTTATTTTTTATGATGGGTTGGTGGTTACTGCCTGGCGCGGGGGTGGCGCAGCAATTGGTGCCCGATTTTCCTTTGGCGGGCGATGGCGTGACGGGGGCATCGCCTTTACAAAAAATCTACCCTGTATCGCCGACGCGCATAGAAAAATACACCGAAATTATTTTGCCGAAGAAAATTGCCAAGAATAGTTTCGAAAAAGCAAAAGAGGCTATGTATGGCCCCGATAAAAAAAATCGCAAGATTCCTTTCGTTATTATTCTGGAAAGCAGCGGCGGCAGCGACAATGCGTTGGATAAGAAGGGCAAGTATGACAGGAATACGGATGGATACACCCCCTGGTCCGAATGGTTTTTAGAAAATGGGGTTGCGGTGATTCAGGTGCATAGCGCCAGGGCGCGTGGTTTTGAAAATTGGGAAGGGGATGAGGACGCGGGATGCGATGCCTATCGGCAAGATGCTGCCATGGCTTATCAATTTGCTATCAAGAAAGAAAAAAAATTAGATCCCGATAGATTTGCGCTGGTTGGTTTTTCAATGGGCGGAAGGCAGGTGCTTAATAGCTATCCATTTTTTAAAGACAAAAAGCCAAGCGCGATTTTTTCTTTTTATAATGCCTGCGTGCGTTTCCAACCCGAGGAAGACCAAAAGATAGGGGATTGGTGCCCGATAACCTATCCGCCGCGGAGCGCAATGCAAATTCATATGTTCTATGGCGAAGAAGACGTATTTGGCAAGGTTCCCAATGGGCGCGGCGAAACAACTTTTCTAACTTGCAAAAGGAAAGCCGATGAAAATCCAGATGGCAATATTCATTTTCATAGCTTGCAGGGCGCGCTTCATGCTTTTGAAGCTGAATCTGGCGAGATTGAAGATGAGGACGGTGTCACGCCACCCATTCCCTATGGCCATAACAAATCTTCGCACGCCGCCATTAAGAAGTCGGCCAATGTCATAGCAAAAAGTCTTTCGAAGCTATGGCGCGTTAATATAAGAAGGGATAATATAGATTTGGACCATGGGGTGCCATGGCAGCCATGATAGCTACCATGACAGCTAAGCGTAGGGTAAGAATATTTTTTTCAAATCTAAGAGTTAGGCAGGTAGTGCAGTTTATGGTATATTTAACAACATTTTTTAGGTGGTGCATGCAGTATAAAAGAATTATTTTTATGATGATGGTCGGGTTGATGCTGGTTGCGCCGCGTGGTGCAGTGGCGGAAGGGTTGGGGCGCGCATGGCCCGTAACAGTGGTGCAGTTGGAACAAAATATTGATATTTTTTTACCCAAACCCACTGCGGAAAGCGACTTCCAGAAATTAAATAGCATGCTGTTTCCTGACGGAGAAAAAAATAAAAAATTCACAAAAAAAATTCCTTTTGTTATTTTGTTGGAAAACAGTGGCGCCAGCGACAAAACAACGGGCGAGGATGGGAAATATGATGATAGCGAGGATGTTTTTTATCCATGGACAAGATGGTTTTTAAATAATGGTGTCGCCGTGGTCCAGGTGCATAGTGCCATGGCGCGGGGCTTAGAGAATTGGGAAAAATCGGGTCAGGCAGGTTGCGATGGTTATCGCCAAGACCCAGCCATGGTTTATGATATTGTTACCAAAAAAATAGAAAAATTAGACCCCGATAAATTTGCCCTGATGGGTTTTTCGATGGGGGGAAGGCAAGCCCTTAATAGTTATCCATTTTTTAAAGACAAAAAACCAACCGCCATTTTTTCATTTTATAACGCTTGCGTCAATTTTGAACCCAAGAAAGACCTCAAGGTTAAAGAGTGGTGCCCGATTAATTACCCATTAAGAAGCCCGACCGAAATTCATATATTATATGGCGATGAAGACGATTTTGGCAAGGTCGTTAATAGCCGCGGCGAGACGACCTTTTCCATTTGTAAAAAGAAAGCCGATGAAGATAAACAAGATAATTTGTATTTTCATGTTTTGCCTGGCGCGTTGCATGTTTTTGAAGACAGGTATAGCCAAGACGATTTTACCGACCCGTTCCGCTATGGCCGCAATGCCGCATCGCCCGCGGCCATCAAGCAATCGGTTCATATCATGTCGCGGGTTTTATCGAAATCATGGGGCATCAAGCTGAGGCAAAGCAATATCGAAACCGAAGGCGGCCCACCCGCTGATTAAATATGACATGGCGTCCGTAGCTTGCTATTTCAAGCTAGAGATACTTGCCGCCAGCCGCGCCATGGTTTCAACCTGGCCATAGGCGGCAAGCAGATCGAAACAGCCAGGCGAATGTTCCAACCCCGTGATAGCCAAACGAATGGTCGGGGCTATATCTTTTATTTTTAATTGTTGGGCTTCGCCCCACTGCTTCACCGCGTCATGCAATGACTCTTTCATCCAATCTTTTTGGCTTGCCAAAAATGCTTGAGCAAGGATTAATATTTCTTTTTTATTTTGCAATTCGACTTTTAATTTTTCTTCCATGGCTTCATATTTTGGCGGGGTTGTTAAATCCGCCATCATGGTTGCCAATTCTTTTACATTTTTGGCGCGGGTTTTAACCAAATCAAGAATCTTGTCATTGCCTGGGGCGAAGGTTGCCAATTGCATAAGGCGTTGATTGTCACAGCGCGACAAATAATGTTGGTTAAGATATTCCAGTTTTTTTGCATCGGTGCGGGCGGGGCTTTTACCAATCGCGGCGATATCAAACCATGCAACCGCCTGGTCCATGGAAATAATTTCATCGTCGCCATGCGCCCACCCCAGGCGCAGTAAATAATTCACCATGGCTTCGGGTAAAATACCCATGTCTTGATAATCGGTGATGGCCGCCGCGCCATGGCGCTTGGATAATTTTTCGCCCTTTTCGTTGTTGATTAAGGGAATATGGGCAAAGGCTGGAATTTTTTTATCATCGCCCAAAATAGCGCGAAACAAATGATATTGGCGAAAACTATTGGTGAGGTGGTCACTGCCGCGGATGATATGGCTGATGCCCATATCAACATCGTCCACCACCGCCGACAACATGTAGGTTGGGGTGCGGTCCGAACGTAGCAAAATAAAATCGTCAAGTTCGTTATGTTGCACCGTAATCTCCCCCTGGACCATGTCATGAATTTTTGTTTGCCCCTGTTGCGGCATGCGAATGCGAATGGTTGGCTCTACCCCCCCCGCCGCCATTTTTTTTCTATCGGCTTCATCGCGGTCGCGCCATCGACCGTCATATTTTAACGGTAATTTTTTTACCACCTGCTCTTGGCGTAATATTTCTAATTCCTCTTGCGTCATGTAACATTCATAGGCCAAATCTTTTTTTACCAATTCTTCGACCACCGCAATATGACGGTTAATATTGCCTGATTGCAAAATAAAATCGCCATCATGGTTGATGCCAAGCCATGCTAGGCCTTGCAAAATAATTTGGATTGCTTCGGGCGTGGAACGGGCACGGTCGGTGTCTTCTACCCTCAATTTATATTGTCCACCGTGATGACGCGCAAACAAATAATTAAACAGCGCGGTGCGCGCCCCACCCAAATGCAAATAGCCAGTTGGCGAAGGCGCGAAACGAACGACGATTGGTTGGGTCATCGTCTTATATTGATATTATTATTGGTTAATAAATAAAACATTATTTTTTGTGATACAAACAACGGCTGTGTGTTGCCACCTTATCCTTGTGATAAAAAATATTATTTGGCTCTTATGGGTATGGCCGAACGGACGGTGTAAACACTATCCTGGCTGACGGGTTTTACCAACCATTCGCGGTATTCGACCAACATTTTTTCACGGGTGCCGACGGCTTTTTGTAATTCGGCGCAAGCCTCGGGCGAATGGCGTGGCACACAAGAAATCTCGATAACATTTAATTGCCCCTCGTTCATAATCATGCCTTCAATTGGCAAAATCAAAATAAATTCGTTTGATTTAAAAATAACCCCTTTGACCGAATATTTTTGCACAAGCCCCGCCCTGACGCCGTTGCTATAATCAGGCAAAAACCCAAATATCATGATGGATAAAAAAATAACCAACGAAGTTAAAGCCAGCCCAATGGCGATGGGAACAAAGCGACGTTTGATAAAAGCAAACACCAAAAACACGGCGAGAATTCCCAAAATATATAACGGAGTCATGTTGGCACTTTATCATGGTTTTTGTAAAAAAACAGCTAAGAAATTTTGTTAATGAAAAACCTTTCGTTTCATGATAACGCTGGTTTTTAAAACGGAGTGTAGCTCAGACTGGTAGAGCACTGCCTTCGGGAGGCAGGGGCCGTAGGTTCAAATCCTGCCACTCCGACCACAATGGCTATCATTGATAAAAAAATTGCCCTGCCATTTGTTGATAAGCCATAAGAAATAATTACGTTATTTCAGTTTGTTAAATTCGCGTGCCAAGGCCTCCAGGTAGCTATCTTTAACATTCATCTTTTTCAAACAATGAAGCATGTTCAAAAAATAATCGCGGTTGGTGCCACCCGTGCCCTTGGCGGTGGCGATTATTTTTGCCTTATCAGCCAAAGAAAAGCCAAGATCTACATATTGGTCGTTATCAGGGTTGAGGGCAAAGGCCAGGGCGCGCACGGGGCGAAACTTCGCCACCGAAACGTTGGAAACAATCGGCGTGGGGGGCGCGGGCGACAAGTTAGCGGATTCATCGCCACGCAGAAAAATGGGCGCGGGCGCGATAGGTTCATCTTCCCTGATGATGGCGGTGACCGCAACAGGGCTGTAGGCATAGGCAATCATTTCCCTGTCCCATAAGTTTTTTGCCACGATGGCGCGGTCATTGTCGGCTACTTTAAAACAGACGCCGACAGAACTGCCGCCCTTATCAAGGCCCAAAACCAATCCTGGCTGTTCTTGGGTGCCGCGGTAATGCACCGACCACATGCCAAACCGCCGATGAAAACCCAAAACGCGTGCGTGGTATTTTTTTTCAAAATCAAATTCGGGTTTCCAAATAAGCGAGCCAAAACCAAAAACATAAAAAGGCTGCAGCGATTCCACCAATGCCCCATAATTTTTATACATTGCTTCCTGCATCATGACGCCTTGTGTTGTTATCTTTTGAATAAAAAGATTTGTTGGGCTTGTTGGAATTTATTTTTTTTGCGATAAAAAATTCGACGGGTTGACGGGGTGATTGTTTTTTCTAATCTCGAAATAAAGTTGCGGGCGCGATGCAGTGCCCGACCGCCCAAGGGTGGCGATGGCTTGGCCTTTTTTTATTGTATCACCTTTTTTTATCAAGGCGCGTTGCAAATGACCATAGGTCGAAACAAACCCGCCAGCATGTTTAACCAACACCAACAACCCCAATGGTTTTATATCGGTGCCGACATAAATAACCGTGCCGCCATTTGCCGCCAAGATATTTTGCCCCTCCACCCCGCTCAACAACAAACCATCGGGGCTGTCGCCATCACCAAATTTTTGTAACACGGTCGTGGGGTTGGCGGGCCAAACAAATGTGCCTGGCTTGGCGCTGTCATCATCGTTATTGGGAAGTTCGGTTTGGGTAACGGCGTCGGGTTTTTTGACGGGGGTTATAGAATCATCCCCTTCGGTTGGGCCCGTGACGGTTACTTTTTTGGGTATGACGATATTTTGCCCAACCTTTAACTGGTCGGTGATTTTTAAATCATTGCTTGCCGCCAAATCGGCAACCTTGATATTATTTTTACGTGCTAAGGAATAGAGAGTATCGCCGTCTTGAACCTTGTAATCTATTTTCTTTTCAACGGTGCGGGTGACAATTTGTTTTTCGGCTGGTTTTGCGGCATCTGACTTGGCGTTCGCTGCTTCGACTTTTTTTTCTTTGCTGGTTTGTTTTTCAATAAGGTCTTCGGTGCTCAACGACTCGCCCAAACGAAATGGCCAAGATTGACAACCATACAGCAACAATGGCGCCGCACACAACAGAAGATATTTTATAGTCGAATATTTTTTTGACATGATGTTATCGCTTCATTATTTTTTTAGACCCATTCATGTAAGATTGCAACAGGGTGGGCACCATAATATTGCCATCTTCGTCCTGATAATTTTCCATCACCGCTACCAAAGTGCGACCCACCGCCAAGCCCGACCCATTTAAGCTGTGTAGAAAATGTATCATGCCATCCTTATCCTTATAACGTCCTTGCAAGCGGCGCGCCTGAAAATCGCCAACATTGGAACAGGATGAAATTTCGCGGTAACAATTTTGCGCGGGCATAAAAACTTCGATATCATAGGTTTTTTTGGCGGCAAACCCCATGTCGCCCGCGCATAGCACAATGGTGCGATAGGGTAATTCCAATTTTTGCAAAATGGTTTCGGCGCATTGTGTCATGCGTTCTAACTCGGCGGCGGAATTTTCTGCCGTGGTCATGCTGACCAATTCCACTTTTAAAAATTGGTGCTGGCGTATCATGCCTTTGGTGTCTTTGCCCGCGGCGCCAGCCTCCGAACGGAAACACGGGGTAAGGGCGACAAATCTTTTTGGCAATTCGCTGGTTTGATAAACCTTGCCCATCATCTGCGCGGTGAGGGGGACCTCCGCCGTGGGTATCAACCACCTGTCGTCGCTGGTATGGAAAAGATCGTCGGCAAATTTGGGCAATTGCCCCGTGCCGTAAACGGTGGGCGACCTAACCAACAATGGGGGTGATGTTTCTTCGTAACCGAATTCGCTGGTTTGGGTGTCGAGCATGAATTGCGCCAAGGCGCGTTCCAACCGCGCCAGGTCTTGGCGCAAAAATACAAATCGCGCCCCCGATATTTGGGCGGCGGTGGCAAAATCCATCATGCCCAATGCCTCGCCCAATTCATCGTGGGCCTTGGGTTTGAAATCAAAGGTGCGCGGCGTGCCATGTTTGCGAACCTCGATATTGTCTTTTTCATCCTTGCCCTCGGGCACCGAGCCTTCGGGAAGGTTGGGCAGGGTCGCCAAAATTTTTTCTAATTTTTCTTGGTTGGCTTGCGCCAATTCTTCCAATTGGGGGATGGTGGTTTTTAATGTTTGCAGTGCCGCCATTTCCTTGTCAGCAGGCTGTTTATTTTTTTTTAATTGGGCAATGACGACCGAACCCTGGTTGCGCTGCGCCAAGGCTTCTTCCAAACTGCGTTGTGCTTTGCGCCATGCTTCATCCAATGTTAAAATGGTTTGGCTTTGCGCCGCCAGGCCGCGGCGCACCAACCCCGCGTCAAAGGCGGCGGGGTTATCACGAATAAATTTTATATCATGCATGGTGGTTATCTAAAGCTTTTTTATAACAAGGTAAATCATTTTCTGTTTGCGCGGCCGCCATAGTTTTGCATCACCCAACAAAAATGGCGCAGGTTATAACCATAACCCCAACGCCATGGCAAGGGCAGGTAAGGCGCGCCAAACAAACGCACCATGCAATAGGCAACAGCGGCAAACCGTGGATAACCCCGCTGGGTAATCGCACGGCGCAAAATTTTATCGGCGTCAAGCCGCGCCCGCCAAGACCCACCGCGCCAGTAGATTTTATCATGCTTGACACAGTCCCCCTCCCACGGCAAGGCTACGCCAAGCCACCTTGCGCCGAGGCTTAAGAATCCAGAACAACCATCGCTGACGAAAGGTTTGTCGGGCGATGATGGATGCAACGAAGAATATTTTTTTGGTTTGGGCATGGGTTTTTTTATTTCGCATCCCAAGTTAGTTAATATGCAATTAATATTCAGGTAATATATTAACAAGTCTATATTAACCAGGTCTATACTAACCAACTTTTTATCGTGGAGCGGGTAGAGGGAATCGAACCCTCATCTTCAGCATGGGAAGCTGACATTCTACCACTGAACCATACCCGCGGTAAATCGAACCTGCTCTATCAAAAAAACGCGATAAAAGGAAGGGTTTTAAAAAATCAGCAATGGCTCATGATATAAAAATATATTGCTAGTCAATGTTATTCTTGTTATACAACGCAAAGATTTATTCTTGTTATATAATGCAAGGGATTGTTTTTTAATGTCTCCAAAACAATTTTATATTTACATGGTGATGAAGTGGCTCCGCCTGTTGGAGTATCGTTGCGCCTTGGGGCGGGGCAAGGGTTATGGCACGGCGACCATTAAGCAGGAGGTTCGTTTGTTGTCTCAATTATTAAAAACCCCACCCCGTCTTGCGATTGATGTTGGGGCCAATATCGGGGATTACACCGCCACCTTGCAGCAATATTATCCGCAGTTAGAGGTTCATCTGTTCGAACCATCAGCGGTTAATGTTAAAAAAATAACCAAAAGATTTGCTAACGATAAACTTATTCATATTTGCCCCATGGCTTTATCAGACAAGGCGGGCAAGGCGACATTATTTGCTGACCAAGCGGGGTCTGGTATGGCTAGTTTGACCAAGCGGCGGCTTGACCATTTGAATATTCATTTTGATAATAATGAAAAGGTGCAGACCGTAAGATTTGAAGATTATTGGCGAGACAGCTTGGCGTCTCGCCCCTTAGATATTGTTAAGCTGGATATAGAAGGGCATGAGCTGACGGCTTTGCAAGGATTCGGCAAGGCGATTCATGCCGTTAAGGTTTTGCAATTTGAATTTGGTGGTTGCAACATTGATACCCGCACTTATTTTCAAGATTTTTGGTATTTTTTTAAAGAGCATCATTTTGCCATCTATCGCGTTACCCCGTTTGGGGCCGAGGCAATTACCAAATATCGGGAAAAAGATGAATTCTTTTCTACCACCAACTATATTGCGGTGCGCCAGCAGTCATAAAGCAAAAATATTGAAATATTGGTTGCTAAAAAATAGCATCAAAAATTTAAACCCAAGGATAGCCCCGCCGACACCCCGCCAGGCGAAGACATGCTGACCGTCATATCGTTGATTTGACCGGTTTTCCCAATGGGCAAATAATAACGAGCATAAAGCCCCAAGGCAAAAATTTCGTTGATTTGATAATCAACCCCGAATTTAAATGGCATGACAAATTGCGCACTGCCGTAATTGTAACCACCCACGCGACCGTTGGTTATCCACGCCCCAACGCCACTGCCAATATACAAACCAAAATTTTTTAACCCCCATTCGCGACCAAAACGATAACCAATATTGGCCAAAGCCAAATGGTTGGTGACATAAAAATTGCGTGCGGGGTTGACGCCCAGCGCCACACCCGATGGCACATCGGCACGGTATTGTAAGAAAACATATTCGGCGGTTACATCCAACCCATCCAAAAACCGATAACCAACCAAACCAAAAAACCCGCCAGCCTTATGATTGTTGATAATGGTTTGTTCGTTATTTTGGGTGATGGTTGTTTTGAATGGAATAAAAAGTTCGGCCCCCCCCTGGACCAACCATGCGGCATGCGACGGCCGTGGTCCAGAAAAAATCCCCGCCAACAATATAGCCAGCATAAAAGCCCGAGAAAGTTTGCCCGCCACAAATTTTATTGGCAAGAAAGAAAATATTTTTTGTAAAAAATAATTGATAAGGCTCATGTTATTGCCTTACTCCACCGTGACCGATTTGGCAAGGTTTCTTGGCTTATCGACATCTTGCCCCTTTAACACCGCGGTATGATAAGCAATAAGTTGAATGGGAATGGAAAAAACCAACGGCGACAAAAACATATCGTGGTTTGGCACGGTGAAGAATCCTTTGACTGCTAGGTTTCTTTTGCGCAATTCTTGTTCGCCCTGTTCATCGGTTAGGGCGAATATCATACCGCCGCGCGCAATAACTTCCTGTACATTGCTGATGTTTTTTTCAAACAATTCATCGCTGGGGATGATGGCGATAATCGGCATGCCTTCCTCTATCAACGCAATGGGCCCATGTTTCATTTCGCCCGCCGCATAACCTTCGGCATGGATGTAAGAAATTTCTTTTAATTTTAATGCCCCTTCCAACGCCAGGGGGTAGCAACGGCCGCGCCCCAAATAAAGCACCGACCGCGCGGTCAACAATTGGCTGGCAATTTTTTTGGCCGCCGCGTCATCTTGCAATGTTTTGGTCATGATAAAGGGCAAGTGCAATAGATTTTCCACCATGGTTTGTTCGGCTTTTTTATCAAATTTTTTATTTTTTACCTTGGCCAATTCGATAATTAAAAATAACAATGTTAATAATTGGGTGGTGAATGCCTTGGTGCTGGCGACGCCAATTTCGGGGCCAGCGTGGGTAAATAATGTGCTGGTGGCTTCACGCGCGATGGTGCTTTGCAAAACATTAACAATGGCAAGGGTCGGCAATTGCCGTTCGTGAAAAAACCTTAGGGCTTCCAAACTATCCATCGTTTCGCCCGATTGGCTAATAATCAGCCCGACATTATTTTTTAAAAACGGCGGTTTGCGATAGCGCATTTCCGATGCCAGGTCGCATTGAAATGGAATTTCAGCCAATTGTTCCGCCCAATAACGCGCGGTTAACCCCGCGTAAAATGCCGTGCCGCAGGCCGCCATTTGAACTTGCTCGATATTTTTTAAACTGACGTCCAACGGCGGCAAGGTGATGCGGAGGGTTTCGCGGTGAATCATTTCTTGCAACAAAATGCCGATGACCGTGGGCTGTTCATGAATTTCTTTTAACATAAAATGTTCATAATTACCCTTGCTGACCAGCGTTGCCTCGGCCAGTGATTGATGAATGGCGCGCGTTATTGTGTTGTTATTTTTGTCGAACAATGTTGCTTCCTGTTTGGTTAATATCACCCAATCGCCTTCTTCCAGAAAACTGACGCGATCGGTAAGGTGCGACAGGCTAAGGGCGTCCGACCCCAAGAACATTTCGTTGTTATTTTTGCCATAACCAATGGCAAGCGGGCTGCCGCGGCGCGCGCCGATTAACATGTCGGGGTAATCGCGGAACAGCGCAACGAAGGCGAACGCGCCTTGCAACATCGGCAACATTTTTTCTATGGCTTGCACGGGCGACAGGCCGCTGTCTAAAAAACTGGTGAGGAGGTAGACCAAAACCTCGGTATCCGTTTCGGATGCAAATTGCGCCTGGTATTTTTTGTCCAGTGAATTTTTTAAAGCTTGGTAATTTTCAATAATGCCATTATGCACCAACGCCACCGAATCGCTGACATGGGGGTGGGCGTTTTCTTCGTTGGCGCCGCCGTGGGTGGCCCAGCGGGTATGGCCAATGCCCAACGACCCGACGATAGGATTTTTTTCAAATTGATGGATGAGGTTATCCAACTTCCCCTTGGCACGTAGGCGATAAAATTTTTTATTATCAAGCGTCGCAATCCCCGCCGAATCATAACCGCGATATTCTAATCGCCTTAAGCCTTGTAAAATATCTTGCGCTACCGCTTGTTTGTCCCCGCCTACAATACCAATAATACCACACATGTTAACTGCCTTTTATTTTTTATTTTTCCATTTTTTTTGGCGATAGCCGTTGATAACAACCTGCTGGCCACGCGCAATGGCAAGCGCATCTTTCGGAACATCGGTGGTGATGGTGCTGCCCGCGCCGACCACCGCCCCTTCACCAACATTCACAGGCGCGACCAGGGCGGTGTTACTGCCGATGAAGGCATTTTTGCCAATGATGGTTTGTGATTTTTTTTGGCCATCATAATTGCAAGTGATGGTGCCCGCGCCAATGTTGGCGCCGTCGCCGATAATACTGTCGCCCAAATAACTTAAATGGTTGGCCTTGGCGCCATGTCCCAATGTTGCATTTTTGATCTCGACAAAATTGCCAACATGGGCTTCGCTCAAAATTTTTGCCCCTGGTCGCAAACGGGCGTGGGGGCCGACAACCGCATTTTTGCCGACCGTCGCCCCTTCCAAATGGCTGAAGGATTTAATCACCGCGCCTTTTTCTATCGTGACGCCTGGCTTAATAATAACAAATGGTTCGATGGTGACATCGGATTCGATATGGGTGTCGTAGCTGAAAAAAACCGATGATGGGTCGGGCAAATGAACGCCCTGGGCCATGAAATGTTGGCGCCAGGTATTTTGCAAAATACCATTAGCAACGGCAAGATCGGCCTGGCTATTTACCCCCAAACATTCTTGTTCGGTGGTTAATTGGTGGGTTACTTTAAGCCCAGCCTTGTTTAATATTTTTGCCAAGTCGGTGAGGTAATATTCCCCCGCCATGTTATTGGGTTCGATGGTCGATAACATATCGAGCAAATTTTTATCACCCAATTGCCATTTGACCGCCATGATTCCCGAATTGAAAATATTACTTTTTTTATCTTCGGCGGTGGCGTCCTTCGCCTCCACAATATCGACCACTTGGTTATTTTTTATTTGTAAGCGACCGTAATTGTAATCCTGCGCCGATTCAAACGCCAACAAGGCTAAATCGCTGTCGTCCAGCTTGGCGATTAATTGTTCGATGGTGTTAAGTTGAAACAGCGGGCTATCGCCGTATAAAAAAACCACCACCGCGCCCTGCTTAATATTTTTTTTGCTGAATTCTTCGGCGGCCAATTTGGCGGCGTGCCCCGTGCCGAGTGCTTTATCCTGGACCAAGGGGCGATGGGGGTAGAACAGGTTTTTTAAACCATCATCCTCCTGATTGCCTGCAAATGGCGGGATAAGGCATAAAATATCGGCGGGGTGAAGGCTTTCCGCCAAATTGATGACATGGCCACCAATCGGCAGGCCGCCCAGCGGGTGCAATATTTTGGGCAGGGCGGATCTCATCCGCGTGCCGCGCCCGCCCGCCATAATAACAACAAATATTGATTTTTTGCCCATGATATATTTTGGTTATATGGGCTTTGCAATTAGATTGCCAGTTTAGTTTTATGAAGAATTTTTAAGCAAAGCCCGCAGCATTCCAATCAATTATATTTCGATATAATTCAATATACTGCACGCGCGCCAACAGGGTTATAATGACAATATATAATAAATAATTGACAACTATAAAAAACTCACCCACAATTGATAAGTAATTATTTTGCTCGCAAAGTAATTTCTTCATCAACAATCACGGCAATGGCATTGCCAGTTTGCATAATAAGGGGGAGGGAACCATGGCGCGCGTAAAAAAATTATTAATTATCATATTGATTATTTGGGGGTTAAATATTTTTTGCCAACCAGCATTCGCGAAAAATGAATCCGTAAGCCCCGCGCCCAACACCGCACCCAATACAAAACCTGAAAAATCATGGGTCGCGTTCGATTTTTCATTATCCCCGTCCGTTGCTTATTTTTTCTATCAAGAATATTCACGCCTTACCAAATATGGTGTTTACGACGATATTGCGGGTGTTATCTATGGCGGGGAAAGCGCGTTCAAAATTAATATTAACCCAGGCGGCATGGGGTTCATGGTGGTGCCGTTTGACGTGGCGGTCTATGGTTCCAAAAATTTACTTTACACTGGCACATCGGGCAAAGTTGGCGAACCCTATGGCTCGTTGGTTACCCATAACCAGGGGATTTTTTTATTCTGGTATCGCGGGTTGGCGGGACCATCATGGACATTTCTTGACTATTACCGCCTTAATTTTTTGTTAGGCTATGGTTATAAATATACCAAGCAAGAAGGAATCGTTGGTTATATCAGCCGTAAAAATCGAATAAGTTACATCCCCCTTGTTTTGCAATTTCAATATAGCAACGGCGCGCTTCGTTCGTTGCTTCATCTTGAATATGATATTTTTTTACGGGGCACCCAAGAATCGCAATTCCATGGCGATGCCGCCAATGAAATTGATTATCTAAAAAACAACCAAGATAAGGGCTACGGCATCAGGGGTTTGGCGGAATTTTCATTTTATGGTGTGACCATTGCCCCATTTTTTAATTATTTTTGGGTGGATGATAGCCAAATAGCCATCATAACAAACAACCTGAATACCAATATCGATAGCGTGGGTTTCGAACCCCGCAACATCACCATCGAAACGGGGGTGAAGGTGGGGTATCAATTTTAAATAAATATTGTTATAAATATTGTATAATATGAAGGGGCACATCATGACAGGGATAAGCAAAATATTAATGGGGTTGATGTTGGTTGTTTTTTGCCAAACAACCGCGATAAAAATGGCCATGGCGGCCCCACCAATGGCCGTGCCGTTAAACGGCGGGGCATGGGCGGGCGTGGCGACCGCCGCGATTGACGGTAAAAATGTAAAATCGGCCACGGGCAAGCCCGCGAATATTGACGCGGGAAAAAAATCATGGTGGGCCACATGGTGGGGAATTGATTTTTCATTAACCCCCTCCATTGCTTATTTTTATTACCAAGAAAACAAAGCCGTTAAACGCAGTGCCTTTCTGATAGGAGGCATTTCATCCTTTACCCGCGACGCGGGGGGTATTTTTATACGCACCCCCATCTATGGTTTTGAAAGTAATTTGAAAATTTATTTTAACCCGCAGCGGCATTGGTTTTGTGGTGGTGCCGTTTGACGCCGCGGTTTACACGGGTCGCAAAGCCGTGTTTATAACGAGATACCTGCCAACGTATCCCTATTTTAATCAACGAACATGTTGTTATTTTGGTATCGGTTTTTGGTGGGGCCGTCCTTCACCTTCCTCAACCATTATCGGTTTAATTTCCTGTTGGGTTATGGTTATAAATACACCACCCAAACATTTACCCCATTGTCGGTTCATTATTCGCGGCAAAATGAAATAAATTACGTGCCCATGGTGTTGCAATTTCAATATCGGGGTGACAATTTCACCGCCCTGGTCCAGGGGGAATATGACATTTTTCTTGTTGGCGAGCAATTATTGACTGACCATGCATCATTTTATGCTTCTACAAATCCAAAAAATACTATAATCTCCAAAGATACCCAAGCCAAGGGACATGGCTGGCGAACATTGATTGAAATAACATACCAGGGCATTACCCTGGTGCCATTCTTCAATTATTTTTCAATCGACGACAGCACGCCCGTTAATATACATGTGCTTGCGCAAGCATCAAGGCTTGGGGAGTGGTATCAAGATGGGCCTCTTTACCCCAATGCCCCCGCCAACATCACCATCGAAACGGGGGTAAAATTGGGGTATCAATTTTAGATGGTAGAGTAATTATTTAGCATATATTTAAGGTAGAAATAAATGCCTAGGCAACAATTTTTTTTAAAAAAATAGTAAAAAAAGTTGTTTTTTTAGTTGACAAGCATTTTAAATTTTTTTTATAATAACTATTAGAAGAAGAAAATAAGTTAAAAAACAAGCAATCAGCAGGCAACAAGCAATTTAAAAAAATTTAAAAAAGGGGAAAAAAAATGTCTTACATATGGAATTCAAGCCGTTTTACGGCATCCATCAATGAAAATAATATTGCTGGCGCGTCATTGATAACTTTTAACGCTATCGATAATAACTTGGGCACCAATGCCCTTTCCTATAGCTTAATGGACGACGCCAATGGTTATTTTTCCCTTAACCAACAAAATGGTCGGTTGTCATTATTGCCCAACCATTTATTCGATTATGAAACTCAGCAAGCCCTGACATTGGTGGTGCGCGCCCACGGCGCGAATGACGATGGCACAATGGATACCATCAGCCGCAATTTCGTTTTAAAAATTAATAACCTGAATGACAATGTGGCGCAATTTGCCAACGCCCCCGCATCACGCCGATTGTTGGAAACGTCGGCTTTGCCTGGCGCATCGCTTGCCAATTTTTCAGCGGTTGACGCCGATAGGCAAGTTATAAGCTACAGCCTGACTGGCACCGATAGTAATTATTTCAACATTGACAGCACCAGTGGCGTGTTGTCGTTGCGTTCGAATATGGACGTGGAAACGACCCGCCGCACCATTTTTTCGGTCACGGTGAAGGCTAACAGCCAAGTCAGCGCGGATGGATTCGCCACCGCCGACAGTATTGCAACCAATTTTATATTGACGATTCGCAATGAAAATGATACCG
This sequence comes from Alphaproteobacteria bacterium, assembly GCA_965262775.1. Lineage (GTDB taxonomy): Bacteria > Pseudomonadota > Alphaproteobacteria > JASGCL01 > JASGCL01 > JASGCL01. Next base: position 517,280 of record CBDHFT010000001.1, read on the forward strand.
CCCCCGTGTGGTCAAACACACCATCGGCGGGGCGGTTGATGAATGAAAATAATTTGGCCAATATATCGGTGGCGCAATTTGGCGCCACCGACCCCGACGGCAATTTTTTAATTGATTATTCTGTATCGGGAAGCGACGCCGATTATTTCAGATTGGACGGCGATGACAATGCACGAACCCTGGTATTGGTCAGCGTGCTTGACGCCGAAGTGCGCAACCAAACCAATGGTCATGATTTACGTTATTCGGTGGTGGTGAAGGCCAGCCAAACCGTTAACGGGAATGAACAAGGCATCAGCCAATTGTTTATTTTAACGGTTGGTAATATTGACGATAACCAAGCGGCTTGGGTAAGCCCATCACTTGGCATAGCGATTGACGAAGCCCATATGGTTAATGGTGTGTGGACTGGTGGGCTGGGTGGGACGGCCGTGGCCACGTTTAACGCGGTGGACGCCGATGGCCAATCCATCTGTTATTGGGTAAGCGATCAAAATGGCGTTTATGGCAGGGGCGATGCACCGTTATTTTCCATCAATGACAGAACGGGCGTTTTGCAATTGGTCTGGGGCATGGAATATGAACATCCTAATACCACGGCGCACCGTGGTTTGTTTACCGTGTTGGTTAATGCGTCGAGTAACGTTGGCAATGGCGTGATTGCCAATGGCGACGCCAATCACCATTCGGGCAATATAACCCAACTATTCATCTTAACCCTGAATAATGTTAATGACAATCCATTGGGTTTGGGGCAGTGGAGGCAAGGGCGTTGGGGTCCATACTTCACCCAAGACCCAGTCTACAGCATGGCGGTGAATGAAAATAACAATGTTTCTTCCTTATTATTGACCAGCTTTGACGTGTCGGATCCTGATTCCCTGACACCTATATCCCTCAGTATATATGATGATGCCTCAAGCACTACGCACGACAGCAATTATTTTTCCATCAACCAAAATGGACAATTATATTGGTATGGTTCGGCGTTGGATTATGAAACTAGTCATGGTCCAGTCTATTCGTTGGTGGTGCAGGCAATATCGGGCGATGGCAGTTCCATCACCACTCATTTCGTGCTTAGCATCAACAATGTTAATGAACCAACCGTTTGGGCAAACAACCCAACATCGGTCGACAGGGTTGAAAATTTCAAATCCAACCAATCCATCGCTCAATTTTCGGCCTATGACCTTGACGGCACGGGCGTTAGCTATTGGCTTGATACCAGGGGGGGCGATTTTGCTTATTTCTCCATCAATAGTCGGACTGGGAAATTATCATTCAAATACACCCTGTCTTATGACGAACTTCACTCACCCAATTACAGTATTGTGGTCGGGGCATGGTCGGGCGATGGCCAGGGTATCAACAGCATAACCCGCAATTTTGTCTTGCATATCAAGGATCAAACCACCATCGACGGGGCGGACGCTGATGTTCGAACCTACGACAATTTAATAAACAATAATGCCAATGACCATGACTACCTTGTTTTCACCAACCTTGCTTATCATACTGACCAGGGCGATGTTACGATTAATAACATCAACAGCCTAAGAACCAGTTTTGAAAGCAGCAATTGGTACTTCGTGAAGGATTCGGGTGGTGGCAGTCCGCAAAACCATTGGGGCCATATTGTATTTGACCCCAATGCTGACGGCGACCACAATGTCAACACGGGCACCGACCAACAAATTAATTTAATGGGCGGCGGTGGCGATTTGCAAAGTTCTGCTTATCAATTCCATGTTCCTGAATCATGGGCAAACACCCACGCTCTGACTTTTGACGAATTCCTTAACCTTATCGGCGGGCAAAATTATTTGTCATTCGTGTAATGATAAATAAAATATTATTACTATTGGCTTTTTTTTTTGCCAACCAGCTTTAGCAAAAAACTTAGCAAGTGATTCGCCAAATAAAAAACCATGGATAGCGTTTGATATTAGCCTTACCCCTTCGGTTGCCTATTTCTTTTATCGGGAATATGACAAATATGACAACTATAATATTTTTATGGATATTAAGGGGCCGCTTTATGGATTTGAAAGCAATTTAAAAATTAATTTGAACCCCACGGGTTTGGGGTTCATGGTGGTGCCGTTTGATATAGCATTGTATGAGGGTGCTAAATTGACCTATACGGGGCTATATATAAATTTTATAACTGGGAAGAAAACTGCCTATGGCTCAGCCATTGTCTATAACGAACAAATTTTTTTATTTTGGTATCGGTTTTTGGCGGGCCCATCCTGGACCTTTCTTGACCATTATCGTTTCAATTTCCTATCGGGCTATGGTTACAAATACACACTGAGTATATCTGATGAGCAGGCTGGTTATGCTTCTCGCATAAATCGGTTTAATTACGTTCCCTTGGTATTGCAATTTCAATATAGGGGCGATGTCACCGCCCTCCTCCATGCCGAATATGATATTTTGTTGCGTGGGGAGCAGGAAACAAGGCTTACTGATGGTCTATATATTAAGACCATAACTGTTGCCCTAGACGAACTAGAAGGTGGGTTGGGATGCACGCGCCCTGGCCGAAATTTCATTTTATGGTGTTACCATCGCGCCGTTTTTTAATTATTTTTGGCTAGATGATAGTCGTCCGATATCAAGAACGGATGAAATAACCCTAATGAACGTTAAGCTAGATGGTTTTGAACCCCGCAACATCACCATCGAAACGGGGGTGAAGGTGGGGTATCAATTTTAAATGCGCAACAGGCTTGTTATTTTTGCATCGCCGAAAATTGGCTGGTGACAGAATTGAAATGAAACGGAATTTTGTCGGTTGGGCCGTGACGGTGTTTGGCAATAACAAGTTCCGCCAAATGCTCCACTTCCTTCAATCGTCTTTGAATACGTTGTTCTTCCTCCTCGTTCTCGGGCTTTTCATTTTTTAAATAATATGCTTCGCGGTAAAGAAAGGCGACGATATCCGCGTCTTGCTCGATAGAACCCGAATCGCGCAGGTCAGACAATTGCGGCATTTTACCCGTTGGTTTGTTGGAACGTTTTTCCACATCGCGCGACAATTGCGACAGGGCGATAACGGGAACATGAAGTTCCTTGGCGATGACTTTTAACCCGCGGGATATTTCGGTAACCTCCGCCACGCGATTGTCATGACGGGTCAGGCCCGACGGTTGCAACAATTGCAAATAATCCACCAAAATAAGGTCGAGCCCGCCCATCATGCGTTTGGCGCGCCGCGCCCGTTGGCGCAGGGCGGTGATGGAAAGCGACGGACTGTCGTCGATATAAAGGTTGGAATCCTTCAGGTCGTTGAGGGCCTTGCAGAATTTTTCAAAATCATCGTCGGTCATTTCGCGCCGCACGCTGATGGACGAAACGCCCGTCATTTGACACAAAATACGATTCGTCAATTGTTCGGCCGACATTTCAAGCGAGAAAAATAACACGCGCCGTTTGCTGGTTTGGCGCGACGCCATTTCATCCTCGGGGATGACATCCATCACCAGCGGGATGCCCGCCACCTGGGACGCCAGCGAAACGGCGAAGGCGGTTTTGCCCATGCCCGGGCGCGCCGCCAAAATAAATAAATCGGAAGGATTAAGCCCGCCGAAAAAATCATCCATCTGGGGAAAGCCCGTTGGCACGCCCGCGTATTTTGATTTGTCTTGGCGCCGTTTTTCTATTTCCTCTATCAGGCTGTTACCAAACACCGACAGGCGATTAAATGATTTTTCGGCCACGCCATATTCCGCCAATTGAAACAATTGTTGTTCGGCATGTTCGATTTGTTTGGTCGATGTGGCGTTGTTGTCGGCTAAATCGCAAGCGCGGGCTATCATGTCTTCGCCAATGGTTATCAATTGCCGTTTACGATACAGGTCGCTGACCACCGCGGCGTAATCGCGCACATTGATAAGGCTGGGGACGTGGCTGACTAAGCCAGCTAGGTAACGGCTTATTTCGCCGCCGCCAGCCTCCTCCCCCTGGAACAAATGGCGCATGGTGGCGGGGGTGGCAAGTTGCCCGCGATTTTGCAATTCGATAAAATAATGGAATATCCGCCGATGCAATGGGTGATAAAAATAATCAGAGCTCGCAATGGTTTCCGCCACCAAACCATACAGGTCATTGTTGCGCAACAACGCGCCGAGCAAGGCGGCTTCTAATTCGATGTTATAGGGGACCTCGCTCGGTAATGGGGCGGTGGTTTGTTCCTGCGACAGGGGGTTGGACTGGGGGTTGGACAGGGGGTTGGACTGGGGGTTTAGGGGGTTGGTGGCGGGGCCGCCGATGCTAGAAGATGGCAAATTGTCGTTATGATGCGGCAAGTTATCGTTGCCAGGGGAGGAGGGATAGTCGGTCATGATGTATATTCTATATATAACGATTCGGCGTTATGTATGCTATTACAAGGTTATTAACAGGTTTCTTTTTTTGACAGGGTGGGGCGGAGTGGGGATAAGTTGGGGATAAAGGTGCAAAGTTTTTTTGGCGATTTTTTGGGGATTTGGAAGGGATTTTAAAGCGAGACAGGGCGGCAAAGAAATGGGCGTCCTTTAAATACTTATTAATGAATAGTAAAGGCGATAGATTTTGTCTTGCCAAGCCCCAAGCAAAGTCCTATAAAAATAACAGAAATAAACACTTCAATAGTTCCAGAATAATTGAACTAATATAATCCCATCATTCTCTCATAAGCCTCTCATAATTATACCATGGCAAAAAACCCAACCAACACCAAACGTTTCGAGCAGTTGAAAGACGATTACCGTCAAATGTTGCTTATTCGCCGTTTTGAAGAACGGGCGGGGCAGTTATATGGCCTGGGGCTTATCGGCGGTTTTTGCCATTTGTATATTGGGCAGGAAGCCGTGGTGGTGGGTTTGCAATCGGTGATGAAAAAGCAAGATTGCATCATCACCAGTTATCGCGACCATGGCCATATGTTGGCGGCTGGCATGGCGCCCGCGGGGGTGATGGCCGAATTAACGGGGCGCAGCGCGGGTTATAGCAAGGGAAAAGGCGGGTCGATGCATATGTTTTCGCGCGAAAAGAATTTTTATGGCGGCCATGGTATCGTCGGGGCACAGGTTCCAATTGGCGCGGGCCTAGCCCTTGCCTTGCAATATCAACATGCCGAGGCCAATAACAAAAAAGAAAAAATGGGCGCGGCCTTTATTTATTTGGGCGACGGCGCATTGAACCAAGGGCAAGTTTACGAAACATTCAACATGGCGGCCTTGTGGAAATTGCCCGCCATATTTGTGATAGAAAATAATCGCTACGCCATGGGCACGGCGGTTAACCGTTCGTCGGCCAACGACACGCGTTTGTGCGACCGCGGTATTGCCTACGGCATTAAGGGTACCCAAGTTAATGGCATGGATGTCGAGGCGATGCGCGCCGTGGGCGAAGAAGCCATCCAACATGCCGAGGATGGCCATGGCCCATTTATTATCGAGGCACAAACCTATCGTTATCGTGGCCATTCCATGTCTGACCCCGCCAAATATCGCACGCGTGAGGAAGTTGACAAAATGCGCGCCCAGCATGACCCGATAGAAAATGCTAAAAAATTGTTAAAGGATAATGATTACCTCGATGATAAAACCGAAAAAGAAATCGAACAGGAAATCAAAACCATCGTGGCCGAGGCAGTGAAAATTGCCGAAACATCGCCCGAGCCCAACGAATCCGAATTATGGACCGATATTCTGCAATAAAAAAAGCTAAACAAATATAATAAGGAGACTCTCAACCATGCCACATATTTTAATGCCCGCCCTGTCCCCCACCATGACCGAGGGTAATTTGGCAAAATGGGTGGTTAAGGAAGGCGACAAAGTATCCCCAGGCCAAATCATAGCCGAGATAGAAACCGATAAGGCGACGATGGAAGTTGAAGCGGTTGACAGCGGCACACTTGCCAAAATTATTGTGCCAGGTGGCAGTCAAAAAGTTCAGGTCGGTAGCCCCATAGCCATTATTTTGGAAGAGGGCGAAACATTGGAATCGGTGGAAGCGGCAGGGCCTGCGGTGAAGGACTCCGCAAGCAAAGACAAAACGCCCGAAGCCACCCCTGCATCACAAGAGCAACCCCCCGCGCAAGAATCAACCCCCGCCATGGCGCCAGCACAGGTTGCCAGCAACGAATCCGACGCCGAAGAAAGCGAATGGACGGGCACCACCAACATGCAAACCGTGCGCGAAGCATTGCGCGACGCCATGAAGGAAGAGATGGAACGCGATGACAAGGTTATTTTGTTGGGCGAGGAAGTCGGAGAATATCAAGGGGCTTATAAAGTATCGCAAGGACTGCTTGACCAATTTGGTAAGAAACGCATTATCGACACACCGATAACCGAAATGGGTTTTGCTGGTATTGGGGTTGGCGCGGCATTTCATGGTTTGCGCCCCATTGTGGAATTCATGACCATCAATTTTTCGATGCAGGCCATGGACCAAATTATTAACAGCGCGGCCAAAACCCTCTACATGTCGGGTGGGCAAATAAATTGTCCAATAGTTTTTCGTGGCCCCAACGGTGCGGCGGCACGGGTTGCGGCGCAACATTCGCAATGTTTTGCCAGTTGGTATAGCCATGTGCCAGGGTTAAAAGTTGTTGCCCCCTACAGCGCGGCCGACGCCAAGGGATTATTGAAATCGGCCATTTTGGATAACAACCCCGTCATTTTCTTAGAAAACGAAATACTCTACGGCCAATCATTTCCCGTGCCCGATGATAAAGATTGGCAAGTGCCGATAGGCAAAGCCAAGGTGGTGCGGCGGGGCAGCGATGTGACTATCGTGACATTTTCAATCATGGTTGGTAAGGCATTGCAGGCCGCCGATGAATTAAAAAAATTGGGGATTGAAGCCGAGGTGATAGATTTACGAACCCTGCGCCCGTTGGATGTTCCCGCGATAGTCAAATCGGTTAAGAAAACAAACCGCGTCATCACGGTGGAGGAAGGCTGGCCACAATCGGGCATTGGTGCCGAAATCATGGCCATCGTCAATGAACAATGTTTTGATTGGTTGGATGCCGCGCCCATCAGGGTTTGTGGCAAAGATGTTCCCTTGCCCTATGCTCAAAATTTAGAAAAATTGGCATTACCGCAAATTGGTGATATAATCGCGGCGGGGCGTGCCGTTACGGGAAAATAAATCATCAACCATAAATTTTGCAAAATAAAAAATATCCATCATGACCAATAACCAACCCCGTATTTTTATCAGCCCCCTGGCCAAAAAATTGGCGCAAGAACGCGGGGTGGATATTGCGGGTTTGACGGGGTCGGGTCCGCACGGTCGTATTATTAAGGTCGATATTGAGAAGGCAGGAACGGGCGGCACGCGCGGTGCGGCGGTTAATAACAACCTGGCCCCCATGAAATTGGATAGTAATTTTGAACCACCATTTCAATTACAACCCCTGACGGCGATGCGCCGCGTCATAGCCGAACGTTTGACTTTGTCCAAAACCACGGTGCCGCATTTTTATTTGACGGTCGATTGCGACCTAAGCCGTATCACCAGCCTGCGCCAAAAATGGCAAGAGATGGATAATATCAAGGTTTCCATCAACGATATTATTATCAAGGCACTTGCCATGGCATGCCACAAGGTTCCCAACGCCAACGCTAGCTTCACCAAAGACGGCATGAAGGTTTTTCAATCGGTTGATATTGCGGTGGCGGTGGCGATAGAGGGCGGTTTGATAACCCCCATCGTGCGCCAAGCCGAAAGAAAATCTTTGCAGGCTATTTCCGCCGAAATGAAGTCGTTGGCGGGCAAGGCGCGCGAAGGAAAACTAAAACCCGAAGAATACCAGGGCGGCACCATTTCGCTTTCCAATTTGGGAATGTTTGGCATCAAACAATTTGACGCGGTTATCAACCCGCCGCAAGGGGCGATATTGGCGGTGGGGGCGGGCATTGAAACCCCCGTGGTGCGCGATGGGCGTGTGACGGTTGCCACCATCATGACCGCAACCCTGTCTTGCGATCATCGCGTGGTTGACGGGGCGATAGGCGCGCAATTGTTAAAATATTTCAAATTGTATGTTG
>CBDHFT010000002.1:0-16887 GCA_965262775.1 Alphaproteobacteria bacterium
TCCACCATTCACCCCAACGACAATTATAGTATTGTGGTGCATGCCCATGCCTATGGTCAGGGGATTGCGAATGATGCGATTGATAACATTAGCCAATTATTTGTTCTGTCGGTGAATAATATCAATGATAATCCTGTGGTTTGGACGGGCAATGTTGGTCGCAATTTGTCTTTGCGCGAAAATGACACGGCGAATGTTTCGCTGGCGGTTTTTTCGGCGTTTGATTTGGACGGCACACCGATAAGTTATAGCCTGTTGGGGGCGGATGCCAATTATTTCTCCATCACCCATGACGGGGTATTACAATTTAAATCGTTGTTGGATTATGACAATGGCCATGCCCCCCATTATTCGGTGGTGGTGTTGGCGAGCAGTGGCGGCGATAATATTGGCCAAGGTTTTGCCCTTGATATTTCTGACCGCACCACTATTTCTTACAGCCCGTCGGGGTTGTTTACCAATTTAAAAGACAGCAACGGAAATCACGATTTGGTTAATCTTAAAGGTTTGGTTTATAATAATGGGAATGGCGATATAACGATTAACAACCTAACCGATTTGCAAAATAGTTTTGGTAATGGATACACGGGTGGCACGGGGCGCAACCATTGGTCGTTTGACTATTCGGGCGACGAACCATCTATCAATGGGTATATGGTGTTTGATAAAGACGGACTAGCCCGCACCAGAACCGATAAAATATTTTTGTATGGTGGTGATGACGCCACCCCCGAACAGCCGCAACATTTTACTTGGCAAGATGATGGTCCGCTGACATATGACAAATTTTTGGAATTGCTGGGCGGCACCAACAACATAGAATTTATTTAATAAATCAATATTGTTATTTTTTTTGCAGGTAAGCAATATGTTCAAAATGGGGCAGGTCTTGCAATTTTTTCCAATGACCACCCCAACGGCATAGCGGATCAAGCGTTACCCAATAATCGCCGAGAATTTTAAAATCGGATATTGGTTCATAAACCCGCCCCCCCGCGTTGTTAATAAGCACCAAGTCAAAAGCACAGCGGTTGTAATGGGCCGATTTTGCCGCCGCATTGTCGGGCGATATGTTGGTGATTGTTTTTTCGCCCGCCACGCCGCGTCGACCGCGTTGGTAATATTCGGTGATGGTTTCTAACGATCGGTAAGTTTCGGTGATGGCGTATTTAATATTGCGCGCCATGGCGAAGCCGCGCAATGTTGATTCGAATTGTTGCATAAGTGGGGTTAGTTGTTTGATATCATTGATAAGTTTGCTCATTTTTCTTTGGTCGACGGTTGGAACAGGGGGATAAAATTTTAACAGGATGGGCGTAATCTATTAATAATAATACAGCCATGGTTTGTCAAGAACAAAATAAGAATATTTTTTTATGGCGCGAATCGCGGTTTTTAACATTCTTGCAATTGGCGAATTCAGGGTTTAGAATAAAAACGGGATGAACAATAACATGACCAAGCCGATTATTCTGCCTTATCAGGGTATCATGCCGACCATTCACCCCACGGCGCGTATTGCGGCGGGGGCGGTTATTATTGGTAATGTGATCATCGGCGCGGAATCAAATATTTGGTATGGTTGCGTGTTGCGCGGCGACGACGAAGCCATTACCATCGGGGCGCGTTGCAATATCCAAGACGGCACGGTTATTCATATTAATTTGAAATTACCCACGACGATAGGCGACGATGTTTCGATAGGGCATATGGCACTCATCCATGCCTGCACCATTCAACCCCACGGGTTTGTGGGAATGAAGGGTGTGGTGTTGGACGGGGCGGTGATTGAAAGCCACGCCATGTTGGCGGCGGGCGGGTTATTAACCCCGCGCAAAATTATTCCCGCGGGTGAATTATGGGCGGGCGCGCCCGCCAAAAAAATGCGCGATATCAACGACAGCGACAAAAAAATGATGGATTGGACGGCACCGCATTATGTCGCCCTCGCTAAAAAAAGCGCGCTTTATACGGGCGAACAGCTAGCCCAAGCCAAAAACGAAAGATAGGTTTTTTGTCCGCTTTGCCACACTAGCGCAACCTATAGTATAGTGATATAAGAAAAGCCAGGTAGCAGGGGGGCTAGCTGGGGGTAAATTTACTCAAGCCCCAATATAAAAGATGTTTTTAGTATCTATATACTATTGATAGAATATGATTATTTGTCATAACTTTTAGTTGATTTTTTATTAAAAATGAGCTATAGTAAATTTAGTTAATAGAGAGCAGGACATTCATGAAACACAATTTACAAAAAATAACCCTTATATCGGCCTTGGGCGCGGGTATGTTCATGGCAACCACCCCTGCCCAAGCTGCATTCCAATTGAAAATCGACGGCCAGGCAACCCTCGTCCTCGCTTCGCAAGCCCTCAATATGACTTATCCCAATGGCGATGTGCCGTCATATGTTACTGCGGGCAAAGGATTCGGCGGGGGCTTCACCCTTGGCATGCTTTATGGCCCTACCGCGCAAACCAGTGGGAATTTGGTGGGGCTCAATATTGGTTTTAATTATATTCAAACAACCTATGCCAAGGATGTAAATTATGTCCCACGTCTTCCAAATGCAACCCTTACCTTTATAGGAACTAATTATTTGATTCCCATGACCGTTATGCTGGGTTATCAATTTGCCCTGGGGCCTATCACCATTACCCCCACTGGTGAAATTGGTTTGGCTTACAATAAATATAATCAAACATTAGAAAGCAACCTGCCCCTGGTTCAGGGCATAGATAATATCCCCGCAAAACGCAGCTACAATGGATATTTTACTTTTGCGGCGGGGGCGGGACTCGCGCTGGGTTATGCCTTCAATGATACTTTTGCCCTTAATGTTACGGGTAAGTGGGGATATGTGGCTGGCAAAAAAAATGTTATCCTGGAATATACCAATGTTGATGGCAGCACAGGAAGCAGCAACAACAACGAATTCGGCAGTGTGTCTTATATCACCGCTGGTTTGGGCGGAACATTTGCCTTTTAACAAATGAAGAAAATATAATATTTTCTTTTAAGAAAAATATATAAGGTGGCGGGAATTTTTTTTCTGCCACCTTATTTTTTTGCTATTTTTTGTTATAATTTATAGTTGATATTTATTTATAAAACGCCTAATAAACAATTTAGTTAATAATAAACAATGACATGATGAAAGGAAAAATAATCATGAAACATAACATAAAAAAAATAACCCTGCTGTCGGCTTTGGGTGCTGCTATGTTGGTGGCAACCACGCCCGCTCAAGCGGCTTTCCAATTAAAGGTTGATGGTCAAGCAACCATTGTGCCAGCGTCGCAAGCTTTAAATGTTGCGTACCCCGATGGCGGCGCGCCGCCGTTTGTGAATCCTGGCACCGGTGCTGGTGGCGGTTTTACAGTTGGCATGCTCTATGGCCCCGCGGCCAGTGCGCGTGGTTTGGTGGCGGGTCTGAATGTGGCCTTTAATTATACCCAAGCCGAATATGCGAAAGACGCAAATTTTACTGCAGGCACTCCACTTGCTGCACTTGCTCCAGATGCAACCTTGACGGTAACGGGAACAAATTATTTGGTGCCCGTAACCGCCATGCTCGGTTATCAATTTGTTGCGGGTCGTTTTACCATTATGCCCACTGCCGAAATTGGTTTTGCTTACACCAAATATGACCAAACATTGGAAAGCAACCAACCATCGACACAATCTACTGCCAGCATTGCTAAAGCACGTAGCTACGATGGCTTCATCGCCTTGGCGGCGGGTGCGGGACTTTCGCTTGGCTATGCCTTTACCGATAAATTCGCACTTAATGTGAATGGTAAATGGGGTTATGTGGGCGGCAAAAAAGATGTCACCCTGAACTACACCAATGTTGATGGTTCAACGGGAACAAGCCCTGATAAAAACATCGGCAGTGCGTCCTACGTCACCATTGGCTTGGGAGGAACATTTGCCTTTTAATAAATGAAGAAAATATAATATTTTCTTTCAAGAAAAATATATAAGGTGGCGGAATTTTTTCTGCCACCTTATTTTTTTGTTATTTTGTAATATTTATGGGTGATACAAAATGGATAATAAATATTTTTTCTACTAACACCCCGTTGCTTATTTATAAAAATAGAATATAATGAAAGCATAGAAAAGGTAGGGAATAGGGAACACTAGTTAGGGAATAATAAAACTAGGGGGAGACACACAAGGACATAAGGGGCTTAATAAGAAAAAAGCGGGACAGCCAAGGAGCTACAACCGTGAAAAAATACGACATAGTTATCGTGGCCAGCATGCTAAGCGCATTGTTGGCCGTTCAAACCCCATCCGCCATTGCTAAAACTGTTGAGGAGGAAAAGCAAGCCGCCGAGCAGGACTCGCAACGTCGTGCGAAAGAAAAAGCGCAAGATGAGAGAAAAGCCGCCGAACAGGATGTGAAAAAAGCAGAAGAAGAAAGGAAAGAGCTAAAAGACAAACAAGAAAAGTTAACCAAAGATGTAAAACGGGAAAACGAAAGACGTAATAACCGCGATAGCAATCTTTTGGCACCAATAATTGGTGGTAAACTTTTTGTCAACGCCACCATCGGCTATAACTACAACTTCGGTGCTGACTGGGTTCGTTCTGATGGACAACTAACAAAAGCGCCAGGCACCCATACCTACGCTTATGGTGCATCGGTTGGTTACCAACATCTCTCGGGAATTGGTTTGTCGGTCGATTACGCAGGCTGGGGCAACAAATGGTCTACCACCACAACCCCACAACAAGGTAATTATCCAGGCAAGACCGATTACCGCGCGCTGTATAACATTGTCAGCTTAACCCCCAGCTATAACATCAAGCTTGATGAAAATGGGTATTGGGGTTTAAAATTGGGCGTTGGCCTCGGCGTGAGTGTCTCACGTTTGGAAGCAAACTACCAAGGTCAAGCTAACACGCAAGACTTCGCCACAGGACCAAGCACTGACCTAAGGCGTTTTACTTGGAAGGCAGCCGACAAAGCCAAAGACAATGTAGGTTTTGTTATCATCCCACAAGTGTCGTTGAACTATAACAATGGTATCATCCACGCTGACATCAATGCGAAGTACTTCTACGGCGTAAAAGATGTTCGCTATGTGGGCGGCGCACCAACCCCCGCGGGCGCAGGCGCTGATGTTACGGGCTTTACGCAAAAATCAGGGCAACTGGCACTGTTTGTCGGTGCTGGCGTAGGTCTTAACTTCTAAGATACTACACACAACCCCCGCCAATTTTATCATGATAAAATTGGCGGGGCTGGGACTTATTTTTTTATTGGCTACATCTCAAGCAACCGCAATTGATATTGCGGTTGTTCCGTGCTATAAGGAAATGGGACGGTAAGACGCAAAAAAGTTTTGCTTGGCGCGGTTAGGTAGCGGTAATTTAGGAATGCGAACATTGAGATTCCCAAATTCCCCAAGCCTAAACCAAATCAACATGGCGGCATAACATACCGAATAATATCCCCACAATAATTTTTTGATTAATTCATTATTTATATATTACAAAGCGGGGAACGTAGCATGATAGAAAAAAAAGATTCGCGCCCCAACAATGGAAAAGAGGAAAACAATGAAATGCCGTCAGTGGTGGCGATGGCTACCGAAACTACCGAAATTAAAACGCCCCATCGGCAAATGGAATCGTTGGTTGATACAAAACCGATGGATGCCAAGAATGGTCGAGGGGAAACGCGGCCTGGCACGGCGCGCGCAAAAACGGCCACAAAAACCGCGCCGTTAAAAACCACCGCCAAGGTTATCGCGCCAAGCGGTGGCAAAAAAAATAGCAAAATTAAAAAAATAACTGTCTTGCCCGCTGGCACCCAATCTGGCACCCAGTCTGGCACCATGGGCGCGGGCGGTATTATTTCGGTTGAGGAGGCTGGGCTGTCACGCTACCTCCAAGAAATAAAAAAATACCCGATGCTTACCGCGGTCGAAGAAAAAGAATTGGCGATGCAATGGATTAGCCATGGCGATCGCGCCGCGGCGCATAAATTGGTCACCAGCCATTTGCGCTTGGTGGCAAAAATTGCTTTCGGTTATCGCGGTTATGGCTTGCCCGTGTCAGAACTTATTTCCGAAGGCAACATTGGCCTGATGCAGGCGGTGCGGAAATTCGAACCAGAAAAAGGCTTTCGCTTATCAACCTATGCCATGTGGTGGATAAAGGCTTCGATTCACGATTATATTTTACGCAGTTGGTCATTGGTAAAAATGGGCACCACCGCGGCGCAAAAGAAATTATTTTTTAATTTGAATAAGGCTAAGGTAAAATTACAGCAGATGCTGGGTCGTCCTATCGGCGATTCATTAAACCCCGACCAGGTTAAAACCATCGCCCATAATTTGTTGGTTGATGAAAAAGACGTGGTGCAGATGGAACAACGTATGTCGGGCGGCGGCGATCAATCGCTCAGCGCGCCGATGAATTCACAAAACAACAGCAACGGCGAAGAAAAGGGCGATTGGCAATCGATGTTGGCCGATGGTCGCGACACGCCCGATGTATCATTCGAAGAAATGGATTTGGACAAACGGCGTCACAGCACCATCACCGCGGCCCTGGCAAAACTTTCCGAACGCGAACGGGAAATTGTTTTAAAACGCCATTTGGGGGAGGAAGTCGAAACCCTAGAAGACCTTTCCAGCAAATATAATGTATCGCGCGAACGAATCCGCCAGATTGAAACCCGCGCTTTGGAAAAATTAAAAGACTACCTCGCCAAGGACTACCAACAATTATTATAGATGCTGTTATTTGCCGATGGTTACTTGCCACCATTTTGGGCGTTGGGAGATATAAGAATGACTGCGTGGTTGTAGTTCTTTTGCTTTTGGGTTATCAAACACACCCAACAACAGGGCAAGGGTAGGGCCTTTATCAATGGCGCCAAGACTGCTACCGCATTTTTTGCAAAAGGCGCGATAGGAATGGGCAGAGGAATCATAGGTAGCGGGCTGGTCGCCAACCCATGAAATATCATCTTTGGCAAATTCTACCCATGAAACAGTTAAACCGCCAGTATGTTTTTGGCACATGGTGCAAGAACAGGTATGGGGTTTTGCGTCCGCCCCCTTGGCGATATTGGCGACAAAACGAACCGCGCCACATAAACAACCACCTGTAAATTGTTTTTTGGTTTCCTTTGCCATGGTTATATTTTTTAAAAAAATATATTAACATGAGGATGGAGTCAAGTTCAAGGGTTATCGCACCGCGTTTTAAAATGGGGATAATAGGCCAGTTAAACAACCGCCTTGCCAACCTACATTATTATGCTGGCGCCAATATTTTTTGGGAATATCTTGGCGCGCCTAGCAGGAGTTGAACCCACAACCTTCTGATCCGTAGTCAGACGCTCTATCCAATTGAGCTATAGGCGCGTGCAAGAAATAAGATATTTTTTGACATAACTGGTTTTTTGCCTTATGGCAAGACCATAGAAAAGAAGTTGTCTATAGACAATTGCCTAAACCGTCATTATAATACCCATCAAATAAGGAGACAATTGCCATGACCAATTTTCAAGACCGCCAACGGGCAGAAGAAAAAAAATATCAATTAAATAAAGAACAGGAATTTAAAGTCGTGATGCGACGCAACAAATTGTTTGCCGATTGGTTAGCGGACGAGGTGGCAATGGATAAAGA
The DNA here is from genome assembly GCA_965262775.1 of Alphaproteobacteria bacterium. Classification (GTDB taxonomy): domain Bacteria; phylum Pseudomonadota; class Alphaproteobacteria; order JASGCL01; family JASGCL01; genus JASGCL01. Next base: position 7,659 of record CBDHFT010000002.1, read on the forward strand.
CACCGCCCGCACCCGTATTATTGATGCCGATTTTGAAAAACCCGGTAGTGATGATGTCATCGCCGAGGCGATGAAAATAATCGCCGAGCAAGGGCAAGACAAAAAAATAAACGCCGATATTTTAAATAAAAAATTGCAAGAATACCACGCCATCGCCAAACAACAGGTTGTTGCCGAAATTTAATAGGCTTCACACACATGATAGGGTTGGCATGATAAAGTTTGTCAGATTCATTATTTCTGTTATTCGCCAGCCCCGCCATCATAAAACAATGGCGCGGCAATGGCTTTATGATTGTCATCAAGTGGCGTGGCAAAAAAAAATTATTGATATGTTGCTGGTAAGCAACAAGCGTGATGATAACGTCGAAGCCCGCACCAATTTGTTCGCGGTTTTTTTGGCAACGATGATGCAGGCGGTGCAGGATAGAAAATTACGCCAAGCCATCATGAACCAGGTGGTGTTTGAAATTGACGATGCCTATCGCCTACAGGGCACTCATGACATGACGGTGGGGAAACGGGTTAAGGCCTTGGTGGCGAAACTTTACGCGCGATTGAACCGTTATCACGCGGCCTTGCAAAGCAAGGACAAGGATAAATTGCTCAAGCTGTTGGTTTTTTATTTTGGTGAAAAGCAAAAAAAACATTACCCGCAATTGGTTGATTATTTGTTTGCTTGCCAACAACATTGGAAAAAAAATTGGCAACAACAGGATAAAGGAAGCGTTATAGAAAAAATGCCGCCTATCAAATAAAAATTTGTCAAAACATCATTGAAAAAAAATATTGTAAAAGAAAAAAAATCATCGGGCGTCTTAAAAAAAACGCCAACCCTTAGCCTGTATCGCAAGGGGGTGGTGGCATTGCGCGATGTGCAAAAAAAAGATATCGAGGTTTCTTGGCAATTTAATAAAACCGATAAAAAACAAGCTAGCATGTTGCAGGCTATCGAAAAACGCTTGAGCCTTATCGGCTTGAATCATTTTCATGCGGATTTGGTTTGCACAAAATTGGACAATAAGATCTATTACCTAAGCGGCAGTTGGTCGGCGGTGGTTACCCAACAATGCGTGGTCAGCCTTGATGATTTTGAACAAACCTTGCGTGCCGACCTGCATCTTGATTTCATCGAGCAAAGGTTTTACGATGAAAAAAAGCATAAGGAGGTTGAACCGCTGGAATCGGACGACCTTGATACATTGGACCAAGTGATACAAGAATTATCGTTAAGCCTTGACCCTTTTCCTAAAAAACCTGGGGCAACCATTCCCGTGGCTTGGCGCGCCGAATTTATTGCGCCCCCTTCGCCTGATAAGGACGCTGATGCGGTTAAGAAAATGGTTAAGCCCGCTGCGCCCGCCCTTGGTAAACCCCTGGTTAAACCCCTGAATCAACCCATGACTCAACCCCTGGCCAAACCATTTGCCAATTTGGCAGAAAAATTAAAAACAAAAGATAAAGCAAAAGATGTAAGATAAAAACAATGACAGAGAAATCTCATCAATCCATACTCGACCTCGCCCAGCGCGCTAAAGATGTTGCGTCAAGCCTAGCCATGGCAAGTACCGAACAAAAAAATAGTGCGCTATTGCGGTTGGCGGAAAAATTAATCAAAGAAAAAAAAACCATCATCGCCGCCAACCAAATCGATATGGAACATGGCAAGGATTTATCACCCGCCCTGCAAGACAGGTTGTTGCTGGATGACAAACGAATCACCGCCATGGCGGAGCAGGTTAAAACAATCGCCGCCTTGCCCGACCCTGTCGGGGCGGTTATCAACCAATGGACCCGCCCCAACGGGTTGTTGATAAAAAAAATTGCTTGCCCTTTGGGGGTTGTGTTGGCCATTTATGAATCGCGGCCTAATGTGTCGGTCGACATTGCGGCCTTGGCTTTAAAATCGGGCAATGTGGCAATCTTGCGCAGCGGCTCGGCCAGTTTTGCTTCGTCAAAAAAATTGGTGGATCTTATCCAGGATTCGTTACAAGAATCTGGCCTGCCCCGCGAACAAACCCAAATGGTGATGGATAACGACCGTGCTGTCATAAAACAGCTATTGCAAATGCACCAATATATCGACGTAGTGGTGCCGCGCGGTGGCCAAGAATTGATAAAAAATATTCGCGCCAATGCCACCATGCCCGTTTTTGCCCATGAAGATGGTAATTGCCATGTTTATGTTGACGCCACGGCCGATGTCGCCATGGCCGCCGATATTCTTTATAATTCAAAATTACGCAGGGTTGGGGTATGCGGCGCCATGGAGTCATGGTTGTTGGATAAAACCTGGCTTAACCAGCCAGAAGATGTTGCGGTGATGATAAAAAAATTGATAGAGGGCGGGGTAGAATTCCGCGCTTGCCCTGGATCCTATCCCTTGTTAAAAAAATTGGGGGCGCGGGTAAGCACGGCCAGCGAAGCCGATTATAGCCAAGAATATTTGGATAAAATAATGTCGGTCAAGGTGGTGGACGGCGTTGACCAGGCCATTGCCCATATCAACCATTATGGTTCGCACCATACCGACGCCATTATCACCCGCGATAAAAAAATAGCCGACAGGTTTTTGCGCGGCGTTGAAAGCGCGATCATTTTGCATAATGCGTCGACCCAATTTGCCGACGGTGGCGAATTTGGTTTCGGGGCGGAGGTTGGCATTGCAACTGGCAAATTCCACGCCCGCGGCCCCGTGGGTTTGAATGAATTATGCAGTTATTATTACCAAGTGCTGGGGCAGGGGCAATGTCGGCCATAAATTATTCCAAGCCATACCGCCGCCTGTTCCATAAAAATCAATATAAAAAAAATGGGCGGTTGATTGGTTTGCTGGGCGGCAGTTTTAACCCCGCCCACGCGGGGCACCGCGCCATGTCAATACTGGCGATGAAAGAATACAAATTGGATGAAATATGGTGGTTGGTGGTGGAAAGCAACCCGCTTAAGCCAGTTAAAAAAATACCGCCATTACAACAACGCGCCGCCGCCGCCAAAGCAATAGCGTGCCACCCGCGTGTCAAAATAAAAACCTTAGCGGGCAAAAAAAATTATTATAGTTACGACGCGGTGAAAAATATCATGCAACATCACCCGCGCGATAATTTTGTTTTTATCATGGGTAGCGATTGCTGGTTCGAATTTCACCGTTGGTATCGCTGGCGTGCGTTGATGCGATTATTGCCCATTGTTGTTTTGGGGCGTGCCCCGACCCATTTGCTTTACCGCCGCGCCCGCGCCAGCATGGCGACGGGGGGCATTGGTCAGGATAGAGGAATCAAAATCCATCGCTTCGCCCACCCGCTGAATGGGATTTCATCGACGGCTTTGCGCGAGGATTGATAAATAGCCCCCTGGGTTTGTTTCATGGTTTTCCCCTGGTATTGTTTGCTTGGCGAATGGTCTATTACATACCTTATAAATGGTTTGGGGTGAAAAATAATAATCAATACTTGACTTTTACCCCGTCTGTTCCTATATCCTTGACATCTAGCCTAATAAAATTTTTGGTAGCCGTTCTGGTTTTTTCAAAAATGTCTTAGGCAAAAAAATTATTAAATAACAATAGATAACAATTTAGAGGAGCATAACATGGCAACAAAATTTCGTCCCCTGCATGACAGGGTATTGGTGGAAAGATTAGAATCTGAAGCCAAGACGGCGGGGGGCATTATTATCCCCGATACAGCGCAAGAAAAGCCAATGGAAGGCAAAATCATTGCGGTGGGTGATGGCTATGTCAATGACGATGGCAAGGTTCGCCCCTTAAATGTTAAGGCGGGCGACCGAGTATTATTTGGCAAATGGTCGGGCACCGAGGTTAAGCTTGATGGTAAGGAATTGCTTATCATGAAGGAAAGCGACATCATGGGGATTCTTGGTTAATCGCCCAACATAAAAAAACAAAACAATAACAAAAAAAAACTTAATTTATTCAGGAGAAAAATCATGGCAGCAAAAGATGTAAAATTCGGTATTGACGCGCGCACCAAAATGATGCGCGGGGTGGATATTTTGGCCAACGCCGTTAAGGTAACATTGGGTCCCAAGGGGCGCAATGTCGTCATTGACAAATCATACGGCGCACCCCGTATTACAAAAGACGGCGTGACCGTGGCCAAGGAAATTGAATTGGCCGACAAATTTGAAAACATGGGCGCGCAAATGTTGCGCGAAGTGGCGTCAAAAACCAACGACATCGCGGGCGATGGCACCACCACCGCCACCGTGTTGGGGCAATCCATCGTGACCGAAGGGGTCAAGGCGGTTGCCGCGGGCATGAACCCGATGGATTTAAAACGTGGTATCGACATGGCCGTTGCGGCCGTGGTTGCCGATATTAAAAAACGTTCGCAAAAAATTAGCACATCGGGCGAGGTTGCCCAGGTTGGCACCATTTCCGCCAATGGCGAAGTGGAAATTGGCAAAATTATTGCCGAAGCCATGGAAAAAGTTGGCAACGAAGGTGTCATAACCGTCGAAGAAGCCAAAGGCTTAACCACCGAATTGGATGTTGTCGAAGGCATGCAATTTGACCGCGGTTATTTATCGCCATATTTCGTAACCAACGCGGAAAAAATGATTTGCGATTTGGAAAAACCCTACATCTTACTTTATGAAGATAAATTGTCGTCGTTGCAACCGTTGCTTCCCGTTTTGGAAGCCGTGGTGCAATCGGGTCGCCCATTGTTAATCATTGCCGAGGATGTGGAGGGCGAGGCCCTTGCTACCCTGGTGGTGAACAAATTGCGCGGCGGGTTAAAGGTTTCGGCGGTCAAGGCCCCAGGCTTTGGCGACCGTCGCAAAGCCATGCTGGAAGACATTGCCGTTTTAACGGGCGGGCAAGTTATCAGCAAAGATTTGGGTATTAAACTTGAATCGGTTACCATTGACATGTTGGGCACCGCCAAAAACATTCATATCGACAAAGACAACACCACGATAGTCGATGGTGCTGGCAAAAAAGACGATATCGAAGGGCGTTGCAACCAAATAAGAAAACAAGTCGAAGACACCACGTCGGATTACGACCGCGAAAAATTGCAAGAACGTCTTGCCAAATTGGCGGGCGGGGTTGCGGTTATTAAAGTTGGTGGCGCGACCGAAATTGAAGTCAAAGAACGCAAAGACCGCGTTGATGATGCCATGCACGCAACCCGTGCGGCCGTTGAAACGGGCATTGTTGCGGGCGGTGGAACGGCTTTGTTAAAATCTTTGCCAGCATTAGAAAAAATGAAGGGCGAAAATGAAGACCAAACCCACGGTATCAAAATTGTTCGCCGCGCGTTGGAAGCCCCCGCGCGTCAGATTGCTGAAAACGCTGGCCATGACGGCGCGGTGATAGCAGGCAAAATAATGGAAAACAAAGATGCTAACTTCGGCTTTGACGCCCAAGAAGGCACCTACAAGGACCTTGTCAAGGCGGGTATTATTGACCCAGCCAAGGTTGTGTTGACGGCATTGCAAGATGCGGCGTCGGTTGCGGGGTTATTAATAACCACCGAAGCCATGATTGCCGATCGCCCCGAACCCAAATCAACCCCCGCCATGCCCGAAGGCATGGGTGGTATGGGCGGTATGGGTGGCATGGGCGGCATGATGTAATAGGCTTCGCCTATAACCATGCTGTTGAATGGTGGAGAGATAAAAGACTTATTGTTTTGGTCTCTAACCATTATAGTGATTTAGCTTTTCAGCTTCTTAAGCTTAAAAGTTTTATTGAATTAAAAAACCCCGCTTGTTGTTTTAGCAAGCGGGGTTTTTTCTAGGCTTCGCCTAGAACCAAACTTTTCGGATTCTTGGTTGAAAAGTTTTATTGAATTTAAAAGCCCCATCGTTGTTTTAACGGGTGAGAGTTTTTTTTGGTAAAAATTGGGTGAAAGCCTCCCTTGCTTGAGCAAGGGAGGACGGAAAAATACGAGGCTTGCGCGCGGGCAACCTCCCTTGTGATACAAGGGAGGAAGAAAATTAACGAACGAAGTGAAGTATAATTTTCAGGTGGGTTAGAAACGCTTGCCCGATATTTGCGGGGGTACGACAACCCTTGGGGAAGGATTCTTAGGGCGAGGATAATTTATTAAATGGTGTCTAACCTACCCAAAAAATATGGTCGGCTACGCCTCCCTATTTTTCTCCCTCCCTTGTATCACAAGGGAGGCGGGCTGCGCTTCACCCGCTAGGCTTGCGCTTAAGAACCGCCTAGGTTTCGCCTAGAACCAAACTTTTCAGCTTCTTGGTTGAAAAGTTTTATTGAATTTAAAAGCCCCATCGTTGTTTTAACGGGTGAGATTTTTTTTGGTAAAAAATTGGGTGAAAGCCTCCCTTGCTTGAGCAAGGGAGGACGGAAAAATACGAGGCTTGCCGAGATATTTTTCCAAGGTGGGTTCGTTAATTCGTTTTTTATTTCTATAAGTTTGTTAAGTAAAAAAAATATGAGTGTCTAACCTACCCGAAAAATATGGTCGGCTAGGCCTTCCTATTTTTCTCCCTCCCTTGCATCACAAGGGAGGCTGTGCCCCGCCACCCATTTCTTTGCGCATCAGGCTAGGCTTCGGGAATAGAAGTCGTTGGTGTAGTGGTTGGCTGATTATCAGATTGTTTTTTATAATATAATAACCATTTTTTGAATATTCTTATTAGATATTCTCGTCGATAAAATTCACGTGCTTGGGTTTCTTTGCTATAAATGATTTGACGCAATTCGCCTATATTTTTTTTTATGCTTTCGGGTTGTAAAACTTTATAATCTCTGTAGTCGAGCCAAAAGAATTTAAAAGTATTTTTTTCCATTTTCTTTGCATCTTCTCTCCTTTGCCGCTCGCGCTCTTCTTGACTAGGCACGGTTGCTCCGCTCCATCCTCTTATAGGATAGGTTTTTCCGCCACCATAAAAATTATGAACATATTCTTCTGCAAGCCATTGCATAGGATTGGGCAGAAGTTCTATTGGCATATAAATCATTTTAAAAAAATAGCTAAAAACTTCTGGGTCAATTTTATCAAAGAAAAGATTTTCGAGGATGTACCCGTTATGGTTAGCGCGCGCTGCGATTTCCTTTTTTGTGTTATCGTCAAGGGGGTAGAAGGGGATATTTATATGATTATCCAGGAATTTGTCTAAAAATATAGTGCCAAAAATATTATCTTTATTATTATCTAAATGAAATTTCCATTTCTGGGGAAATTGATTTCCTTTCCATATAGATTTGTTTTCAAATAAGATGTCAGTGAAAGCAGATAAGTTAAAGAATTCTTTGACTGCCCATTCTGGTTTATCTGTAGCTTGTTTTTCTATAGTTGAAAATAATGATACTGTGGTGAGAATAAAACTATTGTCTTGTAGGGAAAATTTTATATAATGGCTTAGTATATTCCCAAGACTGAGCATAGCAAGCCCCTCATCAACAGAAGAAAGATTTTTAGTATTATTATTTTTATCCAGTGTTTTAAAAAATAACTTAAGCCATGCGCTGAAAGACTCACTAAATAAATACGAATTATTAAGATTCCTATTTTGAATTTGGTAAGAAAATACGGCTAATCCATTTTGAGAATATTGATATTCTTTATTTTCACATAGCTTATTTAACCAAGTAATAAAATAATCAAAGTATTCTTTTTCTTTTCTAGCATCTTCATCCTCATATTTTCTTTTCCATATTAAATAAAATAATTTGAGGGTTGCGCTAGGTTCGGAATCGATTGTTAGATATTTTTTTTCTAGCTTATTATAATAATTATTATTATTTCCAGCCAGCTCTTCTATGTCAGAGATTATCCACTTGTAGCAATTATATAATATATACAATATAATACATATGCCGAGGATTGATAAAAACAGCGCAAATATTTCTACCTCTATTTTTCTAGAAGGATTTGCATCCAATAGCTTTGCCCAAGAATGTTTATTGTTCCACAAATCGGTTAATAAAAATGGTAAATATATAAGCAAAACGCCGCTTAGCAATAATTTTGCATTTATGACTTCTTTAGATATAAGATATTTTTTTAGAGCGGCATCAACGTTATCTTGAATATTTTTTTCAGATGGCGGTATAATAAAAATCAGCACGCCAATAAAAATAGTTATAAGCGCAATCCCTAGGTCTTTCATAACCACAGGCAGGTGTTCGTTTTCTGCTAAATAAACTAAGAGTTCATAAAAAGTCATAACGGTTTATTTTTTGTATAACAAAAGAAACAAAAAATACCAAAAACTATTTATAAGAGCATCATGCCGCCCGTGGCAAGCAGATTGGTTCTCGGCCAACGCTGGTGCCCCCATGCAGTGTCAGCGATAGGGAAAATTAATTTGAGCTAAAACTAACTACCGCACTAGGATTGTTGATGATGGTGGCGCATAGTTGGGCCAGGGTGGTTTGGGTTATGGGGTTGCCCGCCTTATCCTTTATTTTTATGCCCGCACTAAGGGCGATGAATAACCCCGCCGCAACATCGAACAATGGCACATTGTCAGCGCGGTAAGAATCAATACGGTGCCCCGCCAAATAACATAATTCCAACCCTGGCGCGCCAAAATTTTGCTCGCCCATTTTGGTATGGTTGGCGTGGGCGGTGGCCTCGGCGGGTTTGGCGGGGGCGGTGTGGCCCGTTGATAACCGCAACCATTTTTGGTTATGAAATGCTTCCTTGCCATCGGCGACAAAAAAATCGTCAAGCAAGGGTTGGTAAACCGCGGTTGCATCAATCTGCCAATTTGGTTTTTCATCGGGGGTTGTGTCGTCTGAATCTTTTGCAACCTGCTTGCTCAAGGCGACAATGGTGATGGCAAACAGCGGCAGGGCGCGTGCAAAATTGTTAAAGCCCGCTATCGACTCACCAAAAAATAATTTTCAACCAGCCCGTTGATTTTATGCCCCGCGGTGTCGCGATAACCCCATTTGGGCCGCGCCGCCAACAATTCTTCCTGTAACAACTCGCCCGCGCGTTTTTGGGTGCGACGGGCAAAATCGGCGGTGTTTTTGCTGCCCAATTGTAATCGTTCCAATTCGTTCAAATCGCGCAACATGGGCCCACCCGCCGCCGCCGCCGATTTTTTAATAACCCTAACCAAACTTTCAATTTCTGTCTTCATGATAATTTTTTTATAATAACCCAGGTGCTAGCAGAGCAACCCTGGCGGGGCAAGTGTTATTGCTTGCCATGTTGCTTGATGTTGCTTGCGATGTTGTTGGCCATGTTGTTGCCTAAGTCGCTTGCCATGTTGCCTA
>CBDHFT010000003.1:0-42984 GCA_965262775.1 Alphaproteobacteria bacterium
AGCAAACAGGCGATGATGAAAATGTATCGCCGAAGGATTCAACACTGCATTTTGCCAAAAATGTAATTTTTTATTCATGATGTTGGCCTTTTGCTGCCTGCTGGCTTGTGTTGCTTCGTCTGCAGGTTTTGTCCTACTTCTTTGTCAGCATCGCCATCCAAAATAATGACATCGCTTTCTTGGTTGCCTTGCCACCAATAATCGGTGGGCACAAAATTATCCCCCATCAAGGGCCAGGTGCCGTAGGCATAGCCCGCCTTCGCCCCCGCGGTCAGGCTGCCCAGACATAAGGTCATCAACAACACCAGGGTAAGTGCCAAGCGAAACGGATGATAAGAAAGAACTTGCCCGCGGTAGGTTGCCATCATGGCGTATAAAACAAACAAAATAATAACGGCCATAAAAAAATGCGCTACCAAATTTAATGGCGCCACAGAATTGCTTACAAATAATCCCGATTCCACCATCCACTTACCCACCACCGCCTGCATCGCGCCCAGCAAAAACAAAGCGAGCAATCCCCATTTTTGTTGCTTAGAAATATTACGCCAACCACCCGTCAGGGCAAGGACAATAACACCCCCGCCCAACACCGCCCCCAACAGGCGCGCCAGCAAGCGGTGGCTATATTCCCACCAAAAAATTCGTTTGAAATCGTCGATAGAAAATATCGAACCCAATTCTTTATATTGTTCGGTCTGTTGATACAAACCAAATAATTTATTCCAATCTTGCTGATTAAGGGGCGGCAAAATATCAACCACGACTTTCCATTCCACGATGGATAGCCCCGATTCGGTCAAGCGCGTCAGCCCCCCCACCACCAGCATCACCAAGGTTAAAATAAAAAGCGAGCAAAGCCAGCGAGCATAGGTATCATGCCCAAAAATTTTATTAATAAACAAGGTATAATCTCTCATGGTGATTACCATCATAAGAGATTATACCTATTCTTGTCAAAACCATTCTTACCATTTTTATGGACGGCAATCATGACTTGTCAGCCAGTATTAAAAGTTAACCCCCATGCCCGCACCAACGAAGAAGGCAAGGCTGCCAGGATTTGATGTATGTTTTACCGCATCATTATCTTCCCTTCCTGTGTAATGAAATTTTTGCAGGGCCACGATGTAACGGGCGTTGATGTCAGCATGAAAATAACCATTGTCATACTCGGCCGCAATCTGTGGTGCCAAAACCATGGACGCGCCGCCCCTGGCTGTTGTGGTTGAACCCGCGGCCGAAGCATCAATACCCTCATCGAGTAAGGATGTATTTTTCTTATCGGGTAAGGGTATATATTCATTAGCATCAAAAGGCTTAGGACGGGGCGTAAGAATCGCATCGGCCTCAACCTTATATTCGCCTTTATCAGTAAAACCTTTGCCATATTGAAAATGAACACAACGGTTGGGACCAATATTGCCACCAGGTAATGTTTTCTCTGTCACCACGGTGGATGAGTATTTACCAAACGCTACCCTATCGCCTGGCTTCAATCCGTCGCCATCGGTACGAAAAGTACAATTTTGAGAATGTTCAGGACTTTTTACGTCAACGATAATCGCTGTCCCGCCCGTGGGCACGGCTAGCCTTGTGTATGTTATATCTGACAAGGCAACGCCAACGCCCAAGCCCAGTCGAATCCCCCATTGATTTTTTTTATCAAGGCTGAAGCGGTAGGATGGCGTGAGGCCGATGATATGATAATTGGCTTGGTAATTATAACTGTCATTATTCCATTTGCGATTAAAGCCCAAATAATCAAAAGCTAATCCCCATTTTTTATTGCTGGTATAACCAAAGCTGGCGCCATAACCGAAGCTGGAATATGCACCGAGCGCGGTGGAATCGGTTGTGCCATCTTGATAAGATTTATTCAATTTACCAGGAAGATTTACAAGATAGCCAAGGTCTACCTTCAAGGTAAACTGACCATTTATTTTATCTGCTAACAAATTGTTGTTAAGGTTTTTGCTAAATAATGATTCATGATTGCTATCTTTATTTCTAGCCGAATCAGCTATCGCCACATTATGCCCACTTAAAACCATCCCTAACACCGCCCCATATACTATCTTTTTCATAACTGCCTCCAAAAAAATATCCCCCACAAACCTTGTAAAAAGAATATTGTAAATTTTTAGCAGTCCCTACTCTTTAACATCGCCCTGGCAAGATCCCTGACAATCCCTCTATGCCCCCGATGCCCCGTTTGATAACCCATGCAACGCGCAATGCGCCCCCACGTTACAATCAAGACTTACACCCAATCTCCATCCCGTCATAATCTATCATAACTTATAATAAAGGATATATTTATTCCGCCCGCTTTTTATTTTTGTCTTTTTATGACAAAGAATATTAAAAATTAATACCCAGGCCTGCACCGACGAAGAAGGCGAGGCTACCAGGGTTTGTATTGTATTTTATATTATTCTTTTCATCTTTGTTGGCATAATTAAATTTTTGCAAAGCCGCGATGTAGCGCGCATTGATATCGGCATGGAAATAACCATTGTCATATTCCACCGAAATTTGTGGTGCCAAAACCATGGCGGTGCCACCCAAAGTACCCGCGGTATTATCGTTGGGAATCCAAGGCGCGGCTAATGACGAGTCTGATGTTGTCGCTGGTGATGCTGGTGGCGACGCGGGTGATGGTGGCGTTGACACCGACGGGGGAAGTGGCGTTGAGGGCGGCGTTGAAGCTGGCGGTGGCGGCGATGATGGGGTTACTGGCGATGCTGGCTGTCCGCTGGCTGGTGGGGTGGCCGCCGCTTTGTATGGTCCGCCATCACGAAATAAATACCACATGGGGTTATATAGCACGCAACGATTTGGCCCAATATTGCCACTGGGAAGGTTGGCCGCGCTAACATTAACGGTCGTCATAAGTTCTGGCCTAACGCTGACGGGGGCATTGGCTACCGTATCCCCTGGCTTCAGCCCATTTGCATCGGTGTAAAAGGGGCAAGCACCAGTAAGATCTGGATTCTTGATATCCGTCCTAATCGCCGTTCCGCTGGTTGCTTGGCTAAAACCACTATATCTAACATCGGATACAGCCACACCCAAACCAAGGCCCAACCTAATACCCCATTCATTTTTCTTATCAAGGCTAAAGCGATAGGATGGTGTGAGGGTAATGATATTATAACTGGCATTATAATTATGGCCAACATCTTGCCATTTGCGATTAAACCCCAAATAATCAAATGATAATCCCCATTTTTTATTGCTGGTATAACCAAAACTGGCGCCATAACCAAACCCCGAAGCCGTGCCAAGCGACGTGGAATCCGCGTTGCCATCTTGATAAGATTTATCCAACTTCCTAGAAAACTGCAAAACATAACCCAGGTCTACCTTCAGCGTGAGCTGGCCATCAATTTTGTTGGCCAACAAATTATGGTTCAATGTTGCCACGGGCGAGGCTAACTGCGGGCGCGTCGCTGCTTGAGAATTGGCTTGAAGATTTTGCTTCTGCAAATTCAATTGCTTGTTTTTCTTTGCCTGCTTGGTTGATTGTGCTGGGTTATCTGAATTATTGACCGCTTTAACGCTGCCACCTGGATACCCTATTAAACACGCCGTGCAGACGGCACTCAACAAAATTTTTTTCATCACTGCTCCACGACAGAATATTTCTGTGAAAAATATTCTATTTAAAATTAAGAACAGTCCCTTTTAAAAAATATTGCCCCCCTACTTCTTCATATTTTTTAACACATATTTTGCATGATGAACTATTTATTTATCCATTTTGTTATTTATGTCTTCATTTGTCACGTTTAATATTAACGTAGGTTGTAAATAAACCGATATTATTATTATTTGTTTTTATTTATTAATTTTTATTTTTTGCATGCACACGGCGTTGGCCGCGCTAATATATTTTTAACCAATAGGTATTTTATTTAACGCGTGCGACCAAATAATTTTTCCATGTCGGCGAGATTAATTTCTAAGTAAGTTGGCCGCCCATGATTACATTGCCCCGAATTATCGGTTACCTCCATCTCGCGAAGCAAAGCATTCATTTCATCAATACTTAATTCACGGCCCGCACGAATGGAACCATGGCAAGATAACCGCGATAGGATAGCGTCAATCTTCTTACCCGTGTCATAAAGTTGAAACCAATCATGACAAGAATCGATGATGTCATTGACTATCTTTTCTGAATGGTTTTTTGCCAACAGGGCGGGTAAGGCGGTGAAGATTATTTTCTCATCCGCTACCACATCATAAAATATTCCTAGGTTGCGAAAATTGCTTTGGTTTTCAATAAACCCCTCCCCCAATTCGGGCGATATTTTTTTTTCGATAGGCAATAACAAATTTTGCGCATGGGGAGCATTGCCATAAAATTCGCGTTTCAATTTTTCATAAACCAAACGTTCATGCGCCGCATGCTGGTCAACCAAAATCACCGCGTCGCCCTTGATAGCAATGATATAGGTTTTTGCAAATTGAAACACCGCCAACCCCAAATATTCCTTATTGTTTTTTTCCGCTTGCTGCGCCGTTGTTCCATCGCCTTGTTGCGCTGCTTCAAAATATTTTTTTATATATTCTGCATTGTCTTCGACAATTTTTATGCTTCGGTCATCCAACAAATGGGCTTGCGCGGTTGACTGGTTGATGACGGCGGGGTTGGGCGGGGTTTGATGTTGCCATGATTGGTCAGCATATTCATTATTCATATTTGATTCGCGCAAACCATCGCCCGCTGTCGCTCCACCTTTATCAATTTCCTCAGTCCGAAAAAAGGATGCAGGTAAGGGTGCGATGCGCTCAAGATTTTCCGTTAAAGAACCTCTTAAAGATTGAATAGCCCCCGCCGCATGGGCGGTTTGTTTGCCATGTTGATGCAGGGCGTCGCGTATTCTTTTTATAATCAGACCGTGCATTTCTTTGGGAAATTGAAACCTAACCTCGGCCTTGGTTGGGTGCACATTGACATCGACCATTTTGCGCGGGCAAAACAAATTAATAACCACAAATGGCTGGCGGTCGGCCGCCAAGACATCTTGGTAAGCGGCGCGCACCACGCCATAAAAATTTTTATCGCTTATGGCGCGGCCATTCACAAAAAAATATATGCCCGAGCGATTCTTGCGAAAGATGGTCGGCAAAGAACAGAAGCCTGATAACCAAATATCGTTGCTGTTTCTATCCGCGCTGTCCTTGCCCGCGGGCTTATCGGAAAGGGGGATGAGGTCGCGCACCACTTCCTCGCCCCATAATATTCTCAACCGTTGTTGCAATGTTTGGTCGGCGGGGAAATTGTATTTTTCCACACCATCTTCCCAATAGGTTATCCCCACCAAGGGATGCGACAGGGCGATTTTTTCAATAACCTCCCTAATGCGGGTTTGTTCGACACGCGGACTGCCAAGGAATTTTAAACGGGCGGGCGTTTTATAAAACAAATCATCAACAATAATTTTTGTGCCCGATGCCAATTTGTCACCAGCCTTCATTCCAAATCCTAAAGAAAAACCCTTGTCCTTCATTATTTGCCCCACCGTGCCGCCTTCGACCAGCAAGGAAAAAAAATTTTCCTCGGTTTTTGTTTTGCTGATAATTTTTAAACGCGCCACCGAACCGATGGAGCTTAATGCCTCGCCGCGAAAGCCCAAAAAAGCCAAGTCCAAAATATTGTCGTCGGTTAATTTCGATGTTGCATGCCGCGCCACCGCCAGGGGCAATTCGTCGCGCGCGATGCCCATGCCATTATCGGCCAGGGTAATATTATTAATACCGCCGCCGCTGGTGTGAACTTCTATCTTGGTGGCCCCCGCGTCGATGGCGTTTTCTAATAATTCTTTCACCGCCGCGGCTGGCCGTTCAATAACTTCGCCCGCGGCAATGCGGCTTATCATCACCGATGATAATTTTCTAATGGGCATTTTTTTTTCGGTTATTTTATTTTTTCCTTAACTTAATTTCCTCCAGCTGATGACGAATTTTTTGTTTGCCGTCTTCCACCCGTGGCTGGTCAAATGGATCAAACCCACCGCGCAAAAATGCCACAAACAATGTTTCCATCATGAAATGCATCAACAGGGCGCCAATCGATTCTTCATTCAAATGGGGCAAGGCAATGGTCCGCACGGGCAGGCGATATTTTAAGAATACATCAGTAATACCATGGGCGCAAGCATCCATCATGTCTTCCAAATTAATACCTTCATACCGCGCCATTTTTTCGTGCAAGGCCAATAATTTTTTATCGGGCGTGGCAAGGTTTATTTTTTCGGCGGTGGTCAACACGGTGTAAATTTTATCTTGCGGCCCGCCCAACCACAATTCCAACTGGCTATGTTGGTCAACGGGGCCCGTCGCAAACAACGGGGTCGAGCCCTTGCCATTTTTTCCCAGGCTTTCGGCCCACAATTGGCGAAACCAACGGCATAGGGTGCTTAACCTATCGGCGTAGGATAACATCACCATCACCGATTTTTGCTTGGTCTCCTCTAACCCATAAATGGCCAAGGCCGATTGGGCGGAAGGATTTTTTCTTAGGTCGTGCGACAAACAATGTTGCAACATTTCTGCGGCACCCTTCCTGATATGCAATACCGACAGGCCCGCCATCGCCGCGGGCAACATACCCACCACCGACAACACCGAATAACGCCCCGACAAATTTTTATCATGCATCAATTTTTGCGCGCCGTAATAATCGGCCAGGTTATTCAGCGGCGATTCTTTATCCTCCGACACCACCCAAAAATGATTCTTCACCTTATCCCTGCCCAATGATTTTTCCATAAGCGGCAATAGATAAAGGGTTTGCAAAATTGTTTCCAACGTATCGCCCGATTTGCTAATCGACACCAGGGCGGTTTCGTGCCAATTGATGTCTTTGGTTTTGTTATGAAAATCTATCGGGTCAAAATTAATCAAAATTTCTAATCGTGGGTGCGGTTTGCTGTTGGCGATTTGGCTGGCCATTTCATAAAGTGCCTGAGAGCCAAGGCTCGAACCACCCGTGCCCAAAATAATGACCTTGGTGATTTCCTGCTTCATTAATTGCGCCGTGATTTTTTCAAAAACCACAATGTCATCTTGCTTATCGGGCAGGGTTAACAACGCGCTTAATTTTTGCGCTACGCTGGCGTTGATTAAGGGCGAACTGCTTGGTTTCTGCGCCAAAATATTTTCTATGGCAACAATCACATCCTCAATGGTGGAAAAATTTTTCGCCAAAAATTCTTCGGGCAACAAATTTTTATCACTTGAGTCCGTCGTTAAAAATCCCGCAATATTTTGTGAAAAGTAATGATTCTTGAATATCATTTTTTTTGCCCATGTAGCTTTTTTTCTAATCTTTTCCAAATATCATCGGCCAAATTTGTTCCCAACAAACGGTCGCTGACGGGAATGCCCGTGGGTGAAGTCACATTAATTTCTGTCAGATAGCCATCGATAACATCAATCCCGACAAAAAATAATTTCTCCTTCACCAACCATGGGCGTAGCCTTTCCACGATTTCTTTATCCTGGGGCGAGAGGTCGCAAGCCATCAACCCGCCACCCGCCCGCGTGTTGGCGCGAATTTGCCCCGCCTGGGGTAGGCGATTAAACCAACCCGCCGCCTCGCCATCAAGCAAAATAATGCGCTTATCACCCTTGGTCACATTTTTAACAAAGGCCTGGCCCATCAAGGGTAAATTTTTATTAACCGCCTGTTGCAATTCTACATACACTGCCAAATTGGGGTCGCCCTTGGCCAAAAACGCCACCCCCGCCCCGCCATTACCATGCAATGGTTTGATAACCATGTCGCCCACGTCATCATGAAACCGTTGCAATTGCGCCAAATCGGCGGAAATAATAGTGCGCGGCATAAGGTCAGCAAAATATAACACCGCCAATTTTTCGGGCGACGACCGCACCGCCCGCGGGTCATTCACCACCAGGGTGTTGCTGGTCGCTTGCAACAATTCCAACAAATGGCAATTGGTGATGTAGGTCATGTCGAACGGCGGGTCTTGGCGCAACCAAATGACATCGCACTCATCAAGTGGGAAATCCGCCACCTCCTTCACCACCGAAAAATGTTCGCCATTTTCCTTTTGTTGCAGGGTGACAAAACGCCCGCTGGCGGTGATGTTGGCCATTTTTTTGCCCCCCACGGTTTTATCCCCATGGTAGCTTAAATCCTTTGGCAAATAATGAAATATTGTAAACCCATGCCGTTGCGCCCCCAACCCGATGGCAAAACTGCTATCATATTGTATTTTGATTCCTTCTAGGGGATCCATCTGCAGGGCGCAAATTTTATCGGTCATTATCTATCATCCTGTATCAATTATATTGTTGTTGATTTTTATCGGCAACCATAGCACAAATCAACGCGAAAACAGAAAAGAAATCTTCTAAGCGTAATATTTTTGTATTTATATTGCGTTGCGAACAATGATAACTGTTGACCACGCGCAAACGGGTTTTGGCGGTGGCGATTTCATGAATATTTTTATGGCCAAATTTATACTGGCGCGGTTTAATATCGCTGTCAACCTCGGCCAGGGTTTCGAACAAGGCCACATGGGCCGTTTGCCCCAAGGTTAAAATAACTTTTACATCGCGCAATGATTCCAATTCACTGCGTAAAAATAAACGGCAATTTTTCTTTTCCTGGGGCGTTACGTCGCGGTGTTTGGGTGGGGCGCATTTTACGCCGTTGCTGATAAAGACATTTTTTAATATTAAACCGTCATCGGCGTGGCCGCCATATTGCCCCTGGGTGAAACCATGTTGGGCAAGGGCGTGGTAAAGGTAATCCCCCGCCCTGTCCCCCGTGAATGGTCGCCCCGTGCGGTTTGCACCCCGTTGGCCAGGGGCCAGGCCAATAATAAATATTGCCGCATGGGAATCGCCAAACCCGTGAACGGGCGCGTTATACCAATCGGTATGTTCGTGGCGTAATATATGGCGGTGGGCACAAAGTTCGGGGCAACGGTCGCAATCTTTGTCGGGTAAAATCATGACGCAACAATAGCAAAAAAACCATCACCAAGCTAATATTTTATACCCCAACCATTCATACGCCCCGCATGCGCGCCACGCCGCGCCAAAAAAATAACGGCCAGCACAGGCCGTAAAATAAATAATAAAAATATAATGATAATATAAAGGCGCGA
Organism: Alphaproteobacteria bacterium; assembly: GCA_965262775.1. Classification (GTDB taxonomy): domain Bacteria; phylum Pseudomonadota; class Alphaproteobacteria; order JASGCL01; family JASGCL01; genus JASGCL01. The sequence continues at coordinate 9,159 of CBDHFT010000003.1, forward strand.
TTAAATCGGTCGCCAAATTTAACGCCGCCGCCCGTAAAACCCATCACCCATTAAAATGGATGGGGGGTGTTAGTCTTTTTTTTCTTCTTGCTTAACGTCCGCTTGCACCGCGGGTTTAGCCGCTGCTTGCACCGCGGGTTTATCCGCCGCCTTCACCGCGGGCTTGGCAACGGGCTTACTTGCGGGTTTATTTGCGGGCTTGCTGGCGGGTTGGGCCGCTGGGCCAGCCGCCTTGCTTGCGCTGAAACTTTTCCCTTGGAAACGGCGACCAAAGCGGGCAACCTGCCCCCCTTCCAACACTTTTTGTATGCCACCCGTCCAGGCGGGGTGCGTGTCGGGGTCGATTTCCAATTTCATTTTTTCCCCAGCCTTCCCCCATGTTGACCGTGTTTTATAAACGGCACCACTGGTGGTTTCGATATCTATTTCATGATATTCGGGGTGAATTCCTGAGCGCATGGTGGTAGAACCTGTTTTTTAATTTTGTTTTTAAATCTGATTTTTTTTATTTCTATTAAAACCCTATTAGGCAAAAACAACGCAAAAAGCAAATGAAAAATGACGGGGGCGAAGTTTGTTACGCGCCCCCGCATTAACGGTGGTCAAAACCTACATCGGGATTTTGACAAACCCATGGCCCGTCCACGCCATGATAATGCCAATAACCGCCAACACAATCAACAACAGGGTCGGCAACATCGCCACCGCAAACCCAACATGGCGGGTGGATGGGTTGTTGGTGTAAGCCCGCCAATACATATGTCGCCCAATTACATAAACCGCGCCCAAGCCGCCAACCCAACTATCAGGCCAATATTTTGCCGCCAAAAACAACGCGGGCAGGAATAGGATAAGGTTTTCCATGGTATTCACCTGGACCCGATAGGCGCGTTCGAATACGGGGTTGCCTGTGACGGCGGGGGCATTCACCCCCGTTTTACCGCGGGCGCGGCCCACCAACAAACCAAATGTTAAAAATTGCAACAGGGCGATAATGGTAACCAATTCAGTAATCATGTGTGTGTATTATTTTTTTTTATTGTTAAGAGACGGGTTTATAAATATGGTGGCAAATTATTGCCCCTAACCGCCATCATCATTACAATATAAATATAACCGACAAATAAAAAAGAATCAATGACCAAACTTAAAGAATATGAAAATCTTATCCGAAAAGATTATCCTTTTGCCAGTCATCATGATAAGAAATTTTTTTAGCGAAGTTCCCCGCGGCGGCACGGCGGGGGCACGGCGGCGGCACGGCAAAAACCTTTCCCCGAAAATAAAAAAAACGAAGCTTGCACGCGCAAGAAAAATAAGCTAAAAGCCCAATCACCGAGCATTATTTATTCGTCATGCGTAAAATATTTTCTTTACTTTTATCAGGGATTGCCATCACCGCCAGTCTCGCCGCACCCATCAAATTGTTAGCCCAAGATACAACTGGCAACATCGAATCCAATGCCAAACCATGGCAAATGATGATGACGCCTGGGGCTTCTGAAACCGCGAACCAGGTTTGGGCTTTTCACAATTATGTTTTGATGCCCGTCATTGTTTTTATTTGTTTATTTGTTTTGGCATTGTTGTTCATTGTTATCGTCCGCTTTTCGGAAAAGAAAAACCCCGTTCCCTCAAAAATTTCTCATAATACCCCATTGGAAGTTGTTTGGACCGCTATTCCCTTATTAATATTGGGTTTGATGTTTATCCCCTCCATCAAAATTCTTTATTTCATGGAATCATCGGGCCCATCCGATGTGACAATAAAAGTCATTGGTCATCAATGGTATTGGTCCTATGAATATCTTGATGCGAAAAGTTACGGTGGCGATGCCAACAACCCTATCAAATATGACTCCATCCTCACACCACGCGAATCATTGCCCGATGATCAAAAAAGCCTCTATCGTTTAAAAGTCGACAAACCACTTTATATCCCCGTTAACAAACGTGTTAAACTTATTTTAACCTCGCAAGATGTCATTCACAGTTATTCTGTTTTGCCCTTGGGTTTAAAGATGGATGCTATCCCTGGCCGCAACAATGAAACATGGGTCAGCGCGACCAAGACTGGAACCTATTACGGGTTTTGCACCGAATTATGCGGCGCCAACCATGCCTTCATGCCTGTCGAAATTCGTGTGGTGAGCGACGGCGAATTCCAAGATTGGTTTACCAATCAAAACAAAGATGTTGCCCCCGCGGCGGACCCCACAACCAAAAAAACCAGTTAACCCTTATTAACCCCCTACTTATAAAGCAGAGTATCATTCACCATGGCATACGATAAACACGGCACCCCAACTGGCTGGCAACGCTGGTTATTTTCGACCAACCACAAAGACATTGGTTCGATGTATCTTATTTTTTCTATCATCGCTGGCGTGGTGGGGGCAATATTTTCCATCATCATGCGCATGGAATTGCAAGCCCCCGACGTACAATATCTTGTTAATGCCGACGGCACACCCAATGGCCAAATGTGGAATGTTGTTATCAGCGCCCATGGTCTTATCATGGTGTTTTTTGTCGTCATGCCCGCCATGATTGGTGGTTTTGGCAATTGGTTTGTTCCCTTGATGATTGGCGCGCCCGACATGGCCTTTCCCCGCATGAACAATGTCAGTTTCTGGTTGCTGGTGCCTGCTTTTATTTTGTTGTTATTATCGTCGGTTATCGGCGGTGGCGCGGGCACGGGTTGGACTATCTATCCACCCTTGTCGTCCAACCTTGGTCATCCTGGGGCTTCGGTTGATTTTGCTATTCTTGCCCTCCATTTGGCGGGTGCCGCTTCTATATTGGGCGCGATTAATTTCATCACCACTATTTTTAACATGCGTGCCCCGGGCATGACATTGCATAAAATGCCGCTGTTCGTGTGGGCTATGTTGGTTACTGCCTTTTTGCTGGTGTTATCTTTGCCTGTTTTGGCTGGCGCCATCACCATGCTATTGACCGATCGTAACTTTGGCACCAATTTCTTCAAACCAGAAGGCGGCGGCGACCCATTGTTGTTCCAACATCTTTTCTGGTTTTTTGGCCACCCCGAAGTTTACATCATGATTTTGCCTGGCTTTGGTATTATTTCGCAAATTGTTTCGACCTTTTCACGCAAACCCATTTTTGGTTATTTGGGCATGGCCTACGCCATGGTAACCATCGGGTTGATTGGTTTTATCGTTTGGGCGCACCATATGTATGTCGTGGGCTTAAGCGTCAATACAAAGGCTTACTTCACCGCGGCCACCATGATTATTGCGGTGCCAACGGGTATCAAAATATTTTCTTGGATAGCAACCATGTGGGGCGGTTCGATTCGCTTTCGCGTGCCGATGATATGGGCCTTGGGCTTTATCTTCCTCTTCACCGTCGGCGGTGTCACGGGTGTGGTGCTTTCCAACGCGTCGGTTGACGGCGCGTTGCACGGCACCTACTACGTGGTTGCCCACTTCCATTATGTTTTGTCGCTGGGCGCCATATTCAGTATTTTCGCTGGTTTCTATTATTGGTTCCCAAAAATGTCGGGCCGCATGTTCCCCGAATGGGCTGGCAAGGTTCATTTTTGGACAACCTTCATTGGGGTTAACGCAACATTCTTCCCCATGCACTTCCTTGGTTTGGCTGGTATGCCCCGCCGTTATATCGATTACGCCGCGGTTTACCAAGGCTGGAATTATGTGGTTTCCATCGGTTCTTACATCACCGCTGTTTCGACTATATTCTTCATCATCATGGCCTGGCGCAGTTTGAAATACGGCGCCATTGCTCCTAAAAATCCATGGGGCGACGGTGGCACCACCTTGGAATGGACATTGTCTTCACCCCCGCCGTTCCATAGTTTCGAAGATTTGCCAAAAATTCGTTAAGGGTTTTTCACTGGATGAAACTGGGATATGTTATCATCTATGTTCCCGATGTAGCCGCGACCTTGGCTTTTTATAAAAAGGCATTCGGCCTGCAGCAAAAATTTTTGCACGACAGTGGCGATTATGGCGAATTAGAAACTGGCGACACCGTGCTCGCCTTTGCCAGCGAACAATTGCGCGACAACAATGGCGTCAGCACCTTAAACAATCGTTTGCCAACCGCGGGCGCAAGTCATAAACCCGCTGGGGCGGAGATAGCCTTCGTCACCCACGATGTTGCTAAGCAATATGAGGAAGCAATTAAACAGGGTGCGCGGGCGGTAAAGAAGCCCGCCGCCAAACCATGGGGGCAAGTGGTAGGTTATGTTCTCGACAACAATGGTTTCTTGGTAGAAATTTGCTCGCCAGTGGATTAGCCTACGGCTACGGCACAGAAAAATCTAAAGGAAATCTGGGGGGCTTAGCCTACGGCTACGGCACAGAAAAATCTAAGGGAAGTCTGGGGGGCTTAGCCTACAGTATGGATAATGCTCGCCCTAGCTCCCTCGCCAGCGCAAAAAATATATCTCTAACCCTTCTCTAACCCTTGGTTTTCTTCAAAGCCCAATGGCATAAAATATCATGCAACACATGCGCCCCCGCCAGGGCGGTGATTTCTGATACATCAAATGGCGGGGAAACCTCCACCAAATCGCAACCGACGATGTTTAAACCCTCAATATCATTTAACCCGCGGATAATTTTTAATGCCTCGCGCGATGTTAAACCGCCCGCCACGGGGGTTCCCGTGCCTGGCGCGTGGCTGGGGTCCAAACAATCGATGTCAAAGGTAAGGTAGCAAGGGGTGTTGCCTATCGTTTTCGCAATGGCGGCCAACACCCCCTTAACGCCGATGTCATGAACATCGTCAGCGGTGATAACATTGATGCCGAGCATGGGGGCCACGGTGCGAATGCCAACCTGCAACGATTTTTCGGGGATTATCAATTTATCCTTCACCGCACGGGCAAACATGGTGCCGTGGTTCATTTGCGTACCGTCGTCTGGCCAAGTATCGGGGTGGGCGTCAAAATGCAACAAAGCCACCGCGCCATGCACCCGATGATGGGCGCGTAAAATAGGGTAGGTAATAAAATGGTCGCCGCCGATGGTCGCCGACTTCACGCCCTTGCTAATAATTCTAAAAATATGGTCTTCGATAGAATCGGGAATGGTTTCGGGGTGGTCAAACACCAATTCGCAATCACCGTAATCAATAACATTCAGGTGCGAAAATGGGTCAAAGCGAAAAGGGTGGGCATCAAGTTCTGAAAGTTGCACCGACGCCGCCCGCACACCGCGCGGCCCCAGCCGCGTGCCAGGACGATAAGTAACCGACAGGTCAAGCGGGATGCCCGACACCGCAACATCGACCCCATTCAAATCGCGACTATAACGGCGGCGACAAAATGACAATGCCCCCGCCCAGGTTTGTTCAAAATTGCGCCCAAGGTTTTCAGATGCACGAAAGGCCTGGTCGCCGCCACCACCCACCGCCCCGTCCATGGGCAATTCGGCGGGCGTGTTGCTTGGGCTTAATGGCTTGCGTGGAAAACGGTAATCTTTATTATTGGTCATTTTTTCTATATGTTTTTTTTAACATATAACCCTTAAAAAAATTTGTCAATTTTTTTTCTTAATGGTTTTTGTTATTTATAATCCAATATAATTATGCTTGGTTGCTTGACGCCACTTGCCCAACCTGCCCGCCGTTATTGTTTTGTATAATTGCCAAGGGGTGATAAGGAAAAAAACCTGCAAGTTCAAAAATGATTTTATCAATGAAACGCAGGAATAGATAGCAAGGCTTGGCACGACCCGCCGCACCCTGGCTTGATTGGGTTGGCGGGGCGTATTTTTTGGCATGGCGTCTTGGTATAGAATAATACAACCCTGCTCCTGGTAATGATTAATAAGTTGCATGAAAGAAAGTTGTTTGGGAAATAATACCAATTTAAAATGCGGCGCCAAGGCGTCGACCAAACATATGCCTTGGGCTTGCTCTATCAACAAAAAACAATGGCAAAAATTTTTCTTTAATAACCTTTGCCATGGGTGATGCACCGCGCCATGGAAACAAACGGCGACCCGCGTGGTTTGATAATCAAAGGGAGTTTTTATCGGCATGATTTGATAAAATAACTTGCTGGCTTTTTATCCTTTCAATTTGTGGCGGGGTGTAACAAACACCAGGGAAGGGATAAGAAGGAGGAACTACACACCACAAAAAAGAAATAAAAAAACAATAAAGATTTTTTATAAAAAACTTATTGCAACAACATAACCTCCAGTTATTTTATTGCCAGCAAGCACCACGACACGAAGCCTTTTTCAAAACAATCTTACCGTGGATTTTTTCCCGCAACATATTGCCTTACATAATACATGCCACGCAACCAAAGCAGGAACATTATTTATATAACATAATAATTATTTGCCAGTCAAGCAAAAAGAACAAAAGGCGAATAAAAATAAGAAAATATATCTAAAAACCTGCATCATGGCGTAACGGCGCACAACACAACATGCTTCATTATTTCTGGCGGCGGGTGACGCGAAACCTAATATCGGTGGCGCCAAAGAATTCCTTCATCAAAAACCTTATGGCTTCTTCCATCAAATAAAATTCGACGCTGCATGTTTTAAAACGCCCATTCTTTTTTATTTTTATCAACCCCGCCTGCTCCAACGCCCTTAAATGAAATGACAAACTATTGGCGGGTATTGCCAAATCCTCGGCCAGGGCGGTGGGGTTAAGACCATCCTCCCCCTGCCCCGCCAAGGTTATCAACAATTGCAAGCGCGTTTCTTGGCTCATGGCAGAAAAAATATCTGCCCATTTTTTTATCGATTCTGGATTGGCAATGGTGGTCATGAAGGGGTAGCAGTAAAAATGCAATAACCATTCCATAAATTCATATCTGGTTGCGAGATATAATTTTATTTGCTACAAAAAATATAATGAAAAAAATAATTTCTTGCCTTGCCATTTTATATGGTTTCCTATCGCACGCCGTGGGCTTTGCTGGCAATTTTAATTCAACGCTTGAAACCGCACGCGGTCAGGTTATTTATTTTTATGCCTGGGGCGGGTCTGAACTTTACAACAATTATATCGCTTGGGCCGCCGACCAAACATTTGCTACCTACGGCGTTCGCGTAAAGCATGTCCGCTTGAGCGATACCAGCATTATCGTTAATCAACTATTGGCCGATAAAAAATCTGGCAACAACACGGGTGGCACGGCCGATGTGGTTTGGATAAATGGCAATAATTTTAAAATCATGAAAGAAAATGGACTTCTCTATGGTCCCTTTATCGCTACCCTGCCCAATTACCAATTGCTTGCCGTGAACAATAACCCTGCCCTCTTGAAAGATTTTACTATACCCGTTGATGGGTTGGAAATGCCGTGGGGTCGCGCCTATTTTGTTTTTATCTATGATCGCGCCAAAATATCTTCGCCGCCCAAATCGGCCGCCGAATTGTTAGCCTTTGCCAAAGATAACCTTGGCAAAATATCTTACCCCGCACCGCCCGATTTTACAGGCACAGCATTTTTAAAAGAATTATTACTAGACCTTAGCTCGCAACCTGGTCAGGCGGGTCAGGCGGCTGATTTTCAAAAACCTTTCAAAAATGAAGCCGAGGCATTAGAAAAAACAAAAATTCTTTGGAGCTACCTTGACCAATTGCATCCTTATCTTTGGCAGCAAGGAAAAAATTTTCCTAAAAACGAATCCGACATGCTCAAATTATTTGCGAGCGGGAGATTGTTGCTAAGCTTTTCTTATAACGCGGGCGTCGCAAATGTTGCCATCAAACAACGTATTGTGCCGCCGTCGGTGAGGACTTATGTCTGGTCGAGTGGTATTTTAAGCAACCAACATTATTTGGCCATTCCCTTCAATGCGCCGCATAAGGAAGGGGCGCAGGCCTTCATTAATTTCTTGTTATCACCCGCGGCCCAAGGGCGCAAAGCAAATCCCGATTTTTGGGGCGAGCCATCGGTGCTTGACCTAGCGCGTTTAAAATCGGCTGATAAAAAAATATTCATGGACAAGGCGGGGTCGGTGCCGTTGCCCACCATGGCGGGCAGTATTTTGGCCGAACCGCACCCCGTGTGGACAACATTTTTGGAACAAGAATGGAAAAGACGTTATTATAAATAATTCCTACACCACATGCCCAAAAAAATAATGATGCCCAAGAATTTAATTTTGGTGGCGTCGATTGGTAAGCCCCATGGGGTAAAGGGCGAATGTTATTTGCATAGTTATACCCACCCGCCCGATTCCGTGTTGACCATGGCGCCATTGCAAGATTCGTCGGGCAAAACACTGACCATAAAATCGTGGCGTAAAGTTGATAAAGGATTTTTGGTAATGTGGGAAGGTTATGATGACCGAACCGCGGTGGAAAAAATTCTGCATGGCGCGGTTTTTATTGACCGCCAATTTTTACCCCCCGCCCCCGCGGGTCATTATTACCAACATGATATGATTGGTTTTAATGTCGTAGGCGAAGACGGACAAACCATTGGCACCGTGGCGGGCTTTAGCAATTATGGCGCGGGCGATATTTTGGTTATTAAGTCTGAACAGGGCGAAGAAAAACTTCTGCCCTTTCAAAGCTTCGCGGTAAAAAAAATTGATGAGGCCAAGCGCAGTCTATCCATCGTTGCGGCTTTTCTAACCTAAATCAACATGTCATTATTTTTTTTCTAACCGCCAAATTTCGGCGTCTTGGTTTTTTGCATAATAATTTTTTCTTATCGATGCCTTGATAAAACCTAAATCTTGGTAAAGTTTGATGGCGGGGGCATTGTTTTCATTAACCTCCAAAAATAATTTATCATCCTTGGGCAATATATTTACCAGGGTTTGTAACAGATTTTTTGCATGGCCCTGACGGCGGTAAATTTGTGCCGTAGCAAAAGTTAAAATATCAACAATGTCGGCGGCCTGTTGAAATAAAATAAAGGATATTATTTTTTTATCGACGCAGTAAGCCAACCCCATGGCTGACGATTGCAATTGTTTAGCAAAAAAATCTTCCGTCCAAATATCATTGCCAACAAAAGATGAATGATGGATGGCGGCCAATTCTTTTGCATCTTGCGCTTGAAGGAAAATAAACATGGGTTAAGATTTCAGTTGCTTGGCATCGGGTTCGCGCGCGTAAAGCGGCGATAGTTGCGTGGTCAACATATCCATCGCATGATAATCTTTGCATGCCATCAAGAATTTTTTAATATCGATGGCGTTGGTTATGATTTCATGACGCGGGTGATTCTGTAACAATATATTTTTTTCCGCCATCTGGGGTTGCGGCATCACCGCCAATATTTTTTGTTCGCTTGCCGACCAAGAAAATGTTTGATAAAAAATTTCGGCACGGCGACTTTCGGCTATCACCAAAAAATTCCTATCACTATTTTTTTTATCATCATGCGGCGCACTTGCCAAATATGTTAGCAACATGGCAACCATGCTGCTTACGCCGTAAGCTTGCAGGCTAGTTTTTTTATTTTCACTGCTGATTTGAAAATTAGCGGCAAATTGCAAACCCAAGGCCGCGGTCAACCCCACCCGCACCCCCGTGAATGACCCTGGCCCCAGGGTTACCAAAATTGTCTTGAGCCTGTTTATATCCAGCTTGGCGGCGGCTAAAAGTTTTTTGATGGCGGGTAATAATTCTTCCGCCTGGCCATGGGCCATGGGTTGCGTGCTGGTCATAATTTCTTTGTCGGTTACCACGGCAACCGACAATTGGTCGCCCGCCGTGTCAAAAAATAATAATGGCGCAACAAATTGTTTATCAGAATTTACATCGGCGCAAAAATAAAAAGAAGCATCAAACAGCGACGTGGTGAAGGGAAAGTCTGTCATGTATTTTATACATAAAAAAATATTAAGAAAATTACCGCAAAGCCCCTTGGTATTTTTCTACGGTTTTTTTGAAACCAAACCATAGGGCATCGGCTATCAGGGCGTGGCCGATGGAAACCTCATCCAGGCGCGGTAGGTTTTTCACAAAGCAAGGCAAGTTGTGCAGATTCAAATCATGCCCCGCATTGACCCCCAAATGGCAATCGATAGCGGCTTGGCATGCCGCCGCATAATTTTTTAATATCCCCGCGGCTGCGGGCGTATCATTACTCGCGGCAAAGGCCGCGGCGTAAGGACCCGTGTAGAGTTCCACCCTATCGGCGCCGACATCGCGCGCTCTTTTTATTTCATCTTGGTCGGCGGGCGCGGCGGCATCGACAAAAATCGACACGCGAATATTGCCCAGCGATTTTATCTTGCTGACAATATCGGTCATCATGCTTATCTTATCCGCCAGGCGATAACCATGGTCGGATGTTTTTTGACTGGGGCTATCGGGCACCAATGTCGCCTGGCTAGGTTTGATATGTTCTAGCAATTTTATGTAACGTTCATCGGGGAAGCCTTCGATATTCAATTCAATATTTTTATGGGCTTGCCATTCTTGGGCTATGGCTAAACTGTCGGCGTGGGTAATATGACGTTCGTCGGGGCGCGGGTGAATGGTAATGCCGTTCGCGCCCGCGGCAATGATTTCTTTCATGGCCGCAACGGGCGAAGGAATGTCGCCATCGCGACTATTGCGTAACCACGCCACTTTGTTAATATTCACACTCAGGGCAACCATTTTTTGTCTATAACAGAACTTGGCAAAGAAAAAAATTACTTCTTTTTCTTTTTTTTATCTGTTCCTAGATTGTCATCGATTGGCTCATCCATCAACAATTCGTTGCCCTCGTCGCTGTCATTTTGTTCTTGATACAAAATATCATCAAGCGATGATTGCAAAAGATCCAGCTGCTCCCCCTGGGACAATTCTTCTTCTTCATCCTCACCCATGCCAATCGCCGACATGTCGTGTCCCAAATGTAATAATCCCATTTCTTTTAATTCCTCGACCCCGGGCAAATCGCGTAGCGACGCCAAATCGAAATCAACCAAAAACTTATCGGTGGTGCCCAGCGTTATGGGGTTGCCAATGGTTTTGCGGCGTCCCTTAAATTTTATCCAACCCGTGTCGAACAAAATATCCAACGTGCCTTTCGAAATTGCTACGCCGCGGATGGTTTCCATTTCGGCGCGGGTGATAGGTTGATGATAGGCAATAACCGCCAATGATTCCATGGCGGCGCGCGATAGTTTTTTTAATTCGACACGAAATTGGGTGAGGTAAGGCGCAAGGTCAGGCGCGGTGCGAAAATAAAAACCATCTTTGCTTTCCAACAATTGAATGCCGCGCGGGGTATAAATATTTTTTAGGTCGCTTAAAATTTTTTCAATCGCACCTTGGTCTTTTTTGGGCAACATCTCTGCCAGGGCGGTCATGCCGATGGGTTCGCTGGCCGCGAAAATAGCCGCCTCGACAATGCGGTGCGGCGCGCCACCGATATCGTTTGAGCTATCAGGAATTTTTTTTTCTTTTGCCATATTCATTATTCCGCGGGTTTATTATCAGCAGTAGCAGGGTTGTTATTATCGCTGGGTAATTCGGTCGCGGCTTTATCCTTTTGCCGAATTTCTAAATCTTTAAAAATACCGCTTTGTCTTATTTCTATCAGCCCTTGCCGCGCCAATTCAAGGCTGGCAAAAAAACTGGAAGCAAAGGCCGCGCGCCATTGCAATTCGTTGGTAAATTTTTCATTAAATATTTTTGTTAAAAAACTTTCTAACCCCACCCAATCGGTTAAAAATGGTAATGCCCGCCGCAATTTTTCAATCGCCATTTCGGGCGAGGTTAATTTGGTGGGCAGAATATCCAATTGCTTGGTGGGTTTTGAATTACGCGTTTCGGCGTAGGCCGCTATCAATTTGTTAACATCGGATTCCCATCTTGTTTCTATCTGTTGCGGCAATTGTTCGGCCATTCCTTTTAAGAAAAAATCGACTCCTTGGCGGTGGCGCGAAAATAATTCGATAGATTTTTGGCGCATGGTATCCAACATCAACAGGGCGCGCCGCGCCATCATGGCTTCGGGGGGTTCGTCGCCAATGGCTTCGACTTGGGGCAACAACAATTTTGCTTTTAAAAAAGCAAGCCATGATGCCATGACCAAATATTCGGCGGCAATATCGATATGACTTTTTTTTATTTTTTCGACGAAGGCAATATATTGGTCAACCAACAATGACAAGGATATTTCTTTTAAATCAACTTTTTGATTGCGCGCCAAATCAAGCAATAGTTCCAAGGGCCCTTCATAATTATTAAGGCTTAGGCTTAATACCTCCGCCGAGTCGCGCTCGGGGTCCAACGTGCTGACGCCAGGATTGGTGAGGAAGGCCTCCTCGCCCGTCATCACTTTATGTTCGGGTAATTTGCTGGAATCTGCTGTTATATCATTCATCATTTTTATTGTAAGGTGGTTGTTATTATTTTCTATGGCTGCCAATGGGGCGACAATAATCCTATCATTTCTTCATGGTATGTTGTCTGTTCGTCCAAACTTAAGTCCTTTGTTTTCCTTTGCCACGCTATAGAAAGATTCGCAAGATATTGACAGGATTTTTTAAATGACTCGCCGTTTTTTTTACCGTGCGGCGTTTGACAAAATTCTGTCGCGGCTTGCATCACCATTTCCATCTCCTCCAACTTCCCATTGCAATGCAGCAATAGGTCGCACCCCGCGGCGAAGGATTGATAACTCCGTTCCACCATATCACCTTGCAGGGCCTGCATCGACAAATCATCGGTCATCAACAAACCATCAAACCCCATCCATCCCCTTATAACATCGTCGATAATTTTTTTTGATAAGGTGGCGGGTTTATCGTCGATGGCTTGGTAAACAACATGGGCCGTCATGGCGAGGGGAATTTTTTTTGCAAAATGCCGAAAGGGTAAAAAATCGCTGGCTTGCAATTCCTGCAACGAAGCTGGCACCAAGGGCAATGCTTCATGGCTGTCGACCAACGCGCGCCCATGGCCAGGGATATGCTTCATGACGGGCAGGATATTTTGATTCATCAAAGCGTCCAAATAATAATCGGCCAGTTTGATAATTTCTTCTGAATCTTCACCAAAGGCACGGTCGCCAATAATATCATGCGCCCACGGAAAACGAATATCCAACACGGGAACGCAATTGGCGTTAATGCCGAGGCCATTCAATTCCGCCCCTTGCAATGTTCCATAAATTTCTAGCGCGCGCTGTCCCTTGGTTGCGTCATCGCGGTGGCATGCAACAAATGCCGCCATGGGCGGCGCGACATGGACCAGGGGCGGAATTAACCTTCGGACCCTGCCCCCCTCTTGGTCGATAAATATCCATGTTTTTTTTTCGGGGTGCAATTGATAAATCGATTCGGTCAGGGCTATCAATTGCTGGCGATTTTCAATATTGCGAGCAAAGAGAATAAAACCAAATGGCGGATGTTGTTTAAAAAAAGATTGTTCGGCGGGTGAAAGCGAAGTCCCCGCCAAACCAAATATCACAGGCAAAGAATGTTGCATAAAAAATGGTGGTGAAAATGCAAAGGCTAAAAAAAATTAAGAATTTTTCAGCACCAAGCAATCGGCCTTGGGCAATTGCGATTTTATTTTTTGGCAAGCCGCGGTCGCGTCTTCCTTATCGGTGAAGCCCGTCAGTTGCGGGCGAAAAACCTTTTGCCCATTGGCCAGGGTTCCCGTGGCAACGCGATAGCCGATGGGCTTGGTGCTAAAAATTTTCTTTGTTTTTGGTTTTAAACTTTCTAAGAATTTTTGCGCGGTTGCCTCATCGGTGAAGGATGCCATTTGCAAATTATAATTACCCGTTGTTTTGGCGGGGGGCGCAACATTGGTCGCGGTTTTTTTATCCACGGTGGTGGTTTTTTTATCCGCGGTGGCGGGCTTTTTATCCACGGTGGCGGTCTTTTTATCCGCGGTAGATGTCTTTTTATCCACGCTGGATGTTGGTTTGCTTTCGCTCTTGGCAACCAGGTCAGCCACCGAAGAAGGTTTCTGAGCGGTGCTATTAATTTTCTTTTGCGCCGATTGATTGCTTGCTTCGTTGCTGGATTTTTTTTCTGTTTGCTTCTCGGGTTTTTTATCGCTGGGTTTATCGGCGGGTTTATCGGCAACCTTGCTGGTTGATTTTTCCGCGCCAGTTTGCGGCGTGGGGGCCGCTGCTTTTTTCTCGTCGCTGGCAATAATATCCTTTACCGAACTGGGTTTTTTGGCGGGGGGCGGTGTTTTTTCTAACATATCGTAAACCTTCGCCGTTGGCATGTTGCCATTTTTGCCTTCCTCACTGGGAAAGGTTTTAACATCGCCGTTGGGGCTTACCACCACGGGGGTTTTGCTGCTATCTTTATTCGCAAAAAGACTGCCGCGATTAAATAAAAATATTAAAGCGCTTATTAACAACAACAACAAAGTTAAAAGCGTGATAATGCGCCGCATCGAGGATCCCTTATCTAAAATATCGCCACTCATTATCCTTATCCTTTAGCGTAATTCTTTTTTCCATTCAATAGCCATTATTTCGCCCGCGTTTTCCATCACTTGGCAAAATGTTTTAACCAGGGCAAGGCGCGCCGCGGTTAGCAGTTTATTATTATTTTGCAGAAATTTCAAGTCGCTGTCATCGCGCCCCGCGGTCCACAGTTGGTGAAAACATGCCGCCAGTTCGGTGAGATAAAATACCAAACGATGAGCCTCGGCAAGGCGTGCCGCCCTTTCCAACATATGGGGAAACTCCGCCATTTTTTTTATCATCGATAATTCCAAAGGATGGGTAATTAATTTACCGGCTTCGGCCGATATATCGGGTTGCAAGCCTGGGAATTCTTTTTCTATCATACCCATCAGCGAATGGGCGCGGGCATAACCGTAATGCAAATAAAAAACGGGATTTTCGCGTTTGGTTGCTTTTACTTCTTCGTAATCGAAATCCATTTGCGTATCGGGGCGACGCGACAACAAATATATGCGCAACGAATCGGCACCGACCGCCGCCACCACGTCGCGCAACATGATAAAATTGCCCGCGCGTTTTGACATTTTTAATGGCACGCCATTTTCCATGAATCGAACCACCTGCATCAACAGGCAGTCCAACCGCGCCCGCCCGTGCGAAACCGCCCGCACCGCCGATGAAATACGTTTAACATACCCGCCGTGGTCCGCGCCCAACACATCTATCAATCGGGTTGCGCCGCGTTGATGTTTTTCCAAATGATAGGCTATGTCGTTGGCAAAATAAGTAAATGACCCGTCCGATTTTTGAATGGGCCTATCGGTTTCATCGCCGTCTTGGCTGCTGCGGAATAATTTTTGTGGGCGTGGTTCCCAATCTTCGATGGTTTTGCCTTTGGGTTTTTCTAAAACGCCTTCATAAATTTTTCCTTCTTTTTCTAATTCGGTTAAGACTTGCTGCACCGTGCCTGCGGCTACCAATTTTTTTTCGGAAGAAAATACATCATGCTTGATGTGCATATCGGCCAGGTCTTTTTTAATCTCGACCATCATCGCATCGACCGCGTAATTTTTAAAAAAATCCAACCATTGTTTTTCTTCCTTATCAATATATTGGTCTTTTATTTTGTCATATAATTCCTGCGCTACAGGAATCAAATAATCCCCTGGGTAACAGCCTGCTGGCACTTCGGCTGTTTCGCTTATGCGTCCTGCCTGCTGTTGATAACGAAAATACAGCGACCGTGCCAGGGTATCAATTTGTGAACCCGCATCGTTGATATAATATTCGGCGGTGACATCGAAACCCACGGTGCGCAATAACCGCGCCAACACATCGCCCACCACCGCGCCCCGTGCATGACCAACATGCAACGGCCCCGTTGGGTTGGCGGAAACAAATTCGACATTAACCTTTTCCTCGCCACCAAGGATATTTTTTCCGTAATCTTGGCCCGATTGATTAATAGCCTGTAGCAATTTTTGCCAATAATCAACCCGCAGGGTGATGTTGATAAACCCCTGCCCCGCCAGCTTAATTTTTTCCACGGTCGGGTCTTTTTGCAATTCATCGATGATGGCTTGGGCAATTTTTTGTGGCGGCAGGCGCAAAAATTTACTCAAGCCCATGGCCGCGTTGCAAGACACATCGCCAAAATTTTCTTCTTTCGGCCTTTCAACTTGGAACCCAGGAATTGTTTTTTCATCAACCTCAAAAATCTGGCTGATGATATTTTTTATTTTGTGATGCAATTCAGCAAAAACATTAACCTTCATGTATCTACCTTTCCCATTATTATTTTTCTATTAAAAACAAAAATTCTTTGTGTGGTTCTTCGGCGGGCTGCCATGGCCTATTGTTTGTTATATCCTTAGTTATATTTTTTGTCCATTCGTTTGTCCATGTCATCCCCGCCATGATATTTTTGCGATAATCGATTGCTATAATTTTTTTTAATTTTCCTGCCTGGCCTATGGCCGCGTGTAATTCTTCGGCGGTGGCACGCCCGCCCGAACTGTAAGACAACAAAATATATTTGGCGCGGGTTTTCAATAACAATTTTTTAATGGCTTCCACCGCAATAAAATTGCCCATCTCATCTTTTCTAAATTCTTCAAACACCGAACCTGTCATTTTGTCTGACGAATCGTGGCGCCGCCCCGCCTTGCCAAAAACTTTGGGACGGTCGTTCAAAATAATAGTGGTCCATAGGTGATAATAGGCGGCGTAGCGCACGCGCGACGGCGGCATTTTTTCATTGTTCGAACCATAGGGCGGGTCGAAATAGGCAAGGTCAACTTCCTTTTCTTGGATAACATCAAAAATATCTTTTCTTTTTACTTCGTGGTTTTTATCGCCATTTTCTTCGCATGCTAATAATTGCGGCAATTTCATCTGCATCGTTTTATAAGACCGCGCCGACCATTGATGAAGGTAAGAAACCTGATGCCCCAGCGTGCTATCAACGGCGTCCATCGCGTAAATCAAACTGGTCAACAACACCGCCCTTTCAACTTTGTCCAATTGCCATTTATCAATTTCTTCCCTTATGGCGTCTAATTTCATGGTGTTGTGTTTTTGCCATGGTTTTTTTATTTCATGAATATCACCGCCATAATGTTGTGAAAACCAACCCGCGATGGGTTTCAGGTTGTTCAATTCGTCCAGCATGGCTTGGTAATAATTACTGCTTTTTTTATTTAACAAATAACAGGTGGCAAAATTTTCTGACCAGGCCGAAATGTCATTGGCGATAACTTGATAACCCTGTTTGGCAAGGGCTTGCGCAACGCGGGTCGTGCCCGAAAAACCATCCAACACCGTTTTGGGTTTTAAACCATTAACCAACGATAATATCTGGGGCAACAATTTTTTCTTAGACCCCGTGTATTTTATTCCTTCGGTGGGGGGGCATTCTTGCCTAAAATAATCCCCGCCATGAGAGCCAGGAATTAGGAACTTATTTTTCTGGCCGTTGATTGGAAGTGAAGATGTTGGCACTACTTTATCCATAAATATAATATTTTCTATTATCCTACGATTCATTTTTTTTTACAATAATTTCTTACCCTGCGGTTATATCGCCATTGTTAATGTTTATTTATAATATATTGACTTGTTATCTCGCGTTTTGATAGTTAGAAACATGAAAAAATATCGCCTCTATATTGATGAAAGTGGTTCTCCTAATCTTAATACAAACCAAAGTTCTGCGATAGCTCACAAATATCTTTGTTTATTAGGAATAATTATTAAGAATGATAATTATAAATATTTGTCTGAAAAGTGGGAAGAGATGAGGGGGTTATTCTTAGAGGATGTAGATGATAAACCCATTTTTCATTATACTGATGTCGTTGCTGCTAAAAAATATTTTGCAAAATTAAAAACGGATATAAAGATAAAAGAACAATTCAATGAATTATATTTGGACTTTTGTTATAGCGCGGATATATCGTTAATATCTGTGACGCTAGACAAAAATCGGCATTTTAATACCTACAAAGATATTGGCTTCCCAGCCTATGGCTATTGTTTAGAAGTTTTATTAGAAAGATATGTACGTTTTTTACAAGAGCACAATGCTACGGGCGATATTATGATAGAACAAAGGGGGCGGAAAGAAGACAGAGCCTTGCAATCTCATTATGCTAGCCTCTATGCTTCAGGAACAAAACACGCGTCGCTGAAATCACATATTTCTTCAAAAGAGCTTAAGATAAGGCGTAAAGAGGACAGAATTGTTGGTTTAGAAATTTCGGATATGTTGGCGACTGCCATCAAACATTATACACTTGCTGAATATGCAATAATTCCTTCGTTAAACGACAACTTTACTTTAAAAGTAATAAATAAAATTAAAAGCAAAATAAAAGCGGATGCCGATGGAAGCATAAAAGGTTATGGCATAAAAATGTTATAACAAACAAAAAAGCCAGCAAATTGCTGGCTAGTTTGCAGTGGTCAAAGACACACCCCCCTTCACCATTAATGGTGAATTGTTATCATTCTAGCATTTCTTATTTATATTGTAAAGATGTTTTCTTCATGCCGCCAACAACAGGGCCGCGGCAAGCCGCCCTTCCGCAATAGCAATTTGATAGGTTCGCGCCGCGGCGGGGGTCGCCATCCATTCAACACCATTGACCAAGCTTTGCCATTTGTCGCGTTCTAATTTTCCTGGCCTCATCATTTTTTGTCCTGTGCCCATCAACAACAATTCACATTTCAATGGCAAGAGTGGGATAATATCGACCAATTTGATATCCAAAAATTCTTTGTACGTAATCGGCACCACACCGTCGGGTTTAATAAAAATACCGCCGCGCCATGGTTGCTCCTGCCCCTTGTTATCCTTAATAACAAAACCGCCACCGCCGTAAGAACTGATGGCAAACTTCCCCTCACTTGAAAGCGGTAAAATATCCATAGGTCAATGTTTAAAACCAACCCAAGTCAAAAGCAATGGTTTTTTGACGGCGAATTTGGCGCGTCTATTTCTTCACAAAGAAATCACCATAGCCGTCTTTATCCTTGGCATTTTTGGGGCGGAAGTAAGCCACCACGGGCAGGGATAGGGCTATCGAAGAATAGGTGCCAAAAATAATACCAAACACCATGACAATACCAAAACCCTGGATGGCTGCACCACCAAACAGGGCCAGGGCCAACATCGACGCCAGGGTAGTCAAAGAAGTTAAGACGGTGCGCGATAACGTAGCGTTGATAGAAAGATTCATCAATTCATTAAGCGGCTTGTTGGGGGTAAGGCGAATATTTTCACGCAGCCTGTCATAAATAACCACCGTGTCATTGATAGAATAACCAGCAATGGTCAGCAATGCCGCCACCGAAACCAAATTAAATTCTAACCCCCACAGGGAAAATAACCCCACCGTCGCCACGACATCGTGAAACAACGAAAGCATACCCCCCAGCGCAAATTGCCATTCAAACCGCAACCAAACATAAACAAATATCATCATCAAACCCGCCAGCACCGCCCACACCGCCGAACGTTTTAATTCTTCCCCCACCACGGGTCCCACGGTTTCAACACGGCGATATTCACTGACCGATGCGCCATAGATATTTTTTGCCTGTTGCAGCAAAGCCTCGGGCGAGGCAACCTCGTCCTTATCCATATGCACCAACAAAACATCGGCCGCGCCAAATTCTTGAAGCGAATAGGATTTCACAGGCAATTGCGCCGTTTTTGCCCGAATGTCGGCAATGGTTACCCCAGGCGCGGTTTTGATTTCAAGCAACACCCCTCCTTTGAAATCGATGCCATAATTTAATCCCTTCGCAAAAAATAAAATAACCGAAATAACAATAATACTCACCGCCAAGCCAACATGCAACGGGCGGTATTTAATAAAATCAAAACGATGATGGGCGCGTAATTTGTTCCACATGGTTATTTTTCTTTCTTAAAATCCTAAGGTTTTTGGGTTAAATTTTCTTATCCACCACACCACCAACATACGCGTCACCATGATGGCTGAAAAAAGCGAGGTAATAATTCCCAAGGTTAAAGACAAAGCAAAACCCTTGATAGGGCCTGAACCAAAAACAAACAACAACAGGGTGCTAAATAAATTGGTCAAATGGCTGTCCCAAATGGTAGCGAAGGCCATGTTGAAACCATCGTGCCAACTGGTCACCACCGACTTGCCGCGCAAGAATTCTTCTTTGGCGCGTTCATATATCAAAACATTGGCATCCACGGCTATGCCCATGGTTAACACAATGCCCGCAATACCAGGCAGAGTAAGGGTGGAATGAAACGCCGTCATGATACCCACCAACAATAACAAATTCCCGACCAAGGCAATGCCCGCAAACAAGCCAGGCAAACGATAAATAACCACCATCACCGACAAAACGGCAATGAACCCTATCAACGACGCCAATTGCCCCGCGCGAATACTATCGGCGCCCAACCCCGCACCCACGCTGCGTTCTTCCAATATCTTCAATGGTGCGGGCAATGCCCCCGCCTTAAGCAACAAAGCCAATTGATTGGTTTCCGCGGTGGTGAAATTGCCGGTGATAATACCGCTGCCGCCCGTGATGGGTTGGCGGATATTGGGCGCGCTAATAATCTTGCCATCCAAAACAATAAAAAGCGGCTTGCCAACATTGTCGGTGGTGGCCTGGCCAAATGCCCTTGCCCCTGCCCCCGAAAAACGAAAACTCACCACGGGTTGCCCTTCAGAAAATGACGCCGCGGCATCTTCCAAATCATCGCCGCCCACCACGGGGGTAACGGCCAGGGCATAACCAACCCCCGTCGCATCATAAAAAGTAATGCTGGGTTGCCCTGGTTTATTGGGAAGGTAAAAAGATAACTTGGCGGTTTTACCAATCGCCACTTTCAAATTTTCTGGGTTGGCTTCGCCTGGCACCTGCACCATCAGGCGGTTGTTGCCCTGGGGCGATACTGCGGCTTCCTTATTGCCGAGGGCGTCGACCCGCCGACGGACAATGTTTGCGGCTTGATCCTGCAATTGCTTCACCAACTGGGCGCGGCCTGCCTCCCCATAGGATAATAAGAAAACATCGCCATTTTTGGTAATGGTGATAAGCGATTTGCTGGCCCCACCAAGCGCGGGCAAGGCGGCGGGAGCAAATTGTTTTTGCAATAATTTATAAACAGCATCATTGTCGTTGGGGCGCACCGTCAAACGAACCGCCTTATCATCATGGCTTAGGGTTAAATAACCCAAACCATTTTGCTGAATATTGTTTCTTACATCGTCTTCAAGGCGGGCGATTTTTTCTTTAATAAATTGATCGCTATCTATTTCCAATAACAAATAAGCACCACCCTTTAGGTCAAGGCCAAGATTCATGGTCGAGCCCAAGGCAAAAAATTCTTTGGCGTTTTTATTTTGTAAGCTGGGAACAAAATTGGGCAGGGTGTAAAGCAAGGCAATGGCCAGGGTGACAAACACCATTATTCTTTTCCAAAGCGGGTAATCAAGCACCATGAAAACAAACCAACTATTTTATTATATTTTTTTCTTCCAAAGTTTTTTATATTTTAAAAGAAAAACAGGCAGTATTTATTTTTTTGTCGATTTGGCGGCGGCAACGGGTTTGTTAAGCACATCGGCCAACATGTTTTTGGCAACCTTCACCTTCACGCCCGAGGCTATTTCGACCTCAACCCTTGTTTCGTCAACAATTTGCGATACCTTGCCATAGACGCCCGACGACAAAATAACGTCATCGCCCTTTTTTACTGCCGCGACCAAGGCTTGGTGTTCTTTTTGTTTTTTCATCTGTGGGCGAATTAACAAAAACCAAAAGACACCAAAAATAAGCACCAAGGGCAACAATTGCAACATGGCGCCAGGCACGCCACCCGTTGGGGTTTGCGCCGCGGCAACCCCCGCGAAACCACCACCAACCGAAAGGGTCAGCAATGATACGGTTGAAAATGTGCGCAGGAAATTTTTATTATTTGTTTGGGTCATTTTTTTAATCCTTTTCTTATGGGGGTGGTTTTTTTAGCCATTTATTATTATTTTGATGAAGCAAATTACTAACCCAAAAAACAACAAAAATCTAGCAAAAAAGAATCATTCGGGGTAAATAAAGCAAGGCAAAGATTGATGAACAAAACTAAACCAAAAACTAAACCCCAAAATAAAGCCCAAAATAAAGCCCTGGTATCGGTTATCATACCTGCTTTTAATGCGGCCCCGACTATTGGGCGGGCGATAGAATCCATCTTGGCACAAACTTATCAGCCTGTTGAAATAATTATTGTTAATGACAAATCGACCGACAACACGCTCGATATTATTGCATCCTATCAAAAAAATAAAAAGCAAATAAGAATAATAAATCACGCCAAAAATTTGGGGGTCGGGGCCAGCCGACAAAGCGGGGTAGCCAATGCCAAAGGTGATTATATTTTATGGCAAGACGCCGATGATTATTCGCCGCCCCAACGTTTGGAAATATTATTACGATACCTGGAAAAGGAAAAAAATATAGCGGCGGCGGGTAGCAATTTTTATATGATGCGCGATTCGCATCATTCGCCAACCACAAATAACCCGCGCCCAAAAATGGGCAAGCCCACCACCCCGACGGTAAACAAAAACACACCCCATTTCCTGATCCATTTTCCCACCCTGTTGGTGAGGAAGGAGGTTTACCTTACGGCACCTTATCGCCCCCTGCGCCAAGCGGAAGATGCCGATTGGTGTTATAGGTTATTAGAAAAAAATGGTGTGATAAAAAATCTTGCCCAGCCGCTTTATTATTATTACAAACATCGCACTGGCTTAACCCGCCAGCAGTTCGAAAAATTTGTTTTTGGCATGATGGTAAGACTAGCCGCCACGGCGCGCCGCAACAACCTAATCGACCCCCTCAAGGATCCATTGCGCCAAGCCAAGGCCATCACCGTTCATGATTTTGCGCGATTGTATGATAAAGAATATTACCCGTTTTTAAAAAAACCTATCAGCCAAGAAATAAATTGGTTCTTGCTGGAAAATATAAGGCAGGCTCTCACCCGCCCGTGGTTTGCTTATAAAAATATTTATGCTATCGCCCGCTTTGTTGGCTTAGCGGGCAGGCAACATTTTTTGCTAACCGCGTGGTTGTTGATAACGCGTTTGCCACTTAATATTTTCCCCTATATCATCACCCGCAAAATTATTTTTTAAATTTGCTTGTAGCTTTTTTTGTCGACTATTTTTCTCTTGGTCGAAAAATCTATCTTACGCACATTCTTGCCAATGATGTTTTCTATCAACCAAGCCGAAGGGTCAAGTTCCCATGGTTGATGACCTTGGCGATGGTGGGCAGGAAAAACATGGTGGTTGTTATGCCAACCTTCGCCGCCGCTCAACAAACTGGCAAGCCAACTGTTGCGGGCTTCATCATCGCTTTCGTATGTTTTGTAACCATGGATGTGAGCAATGGTCGTCACCGCCGACAGCCCAACATACACGCCGCAGGCAGGCACGCTGTAGGCCCAAATAATCAACATGGGGTCTATCGCCGCCAACAAAATAATATAAGCAAATATCACCAAGAAATAATAACGATGTAAGAAAACCAACAGCGGACTGTTTAATTCGGGGCGCACATATTTTTCAGAAATAACCACGCGTTTATAAATATAAAACCAAGTTTTTAAAATACCGTTGCGGCGTGGGTCGTGGGCATCTTCGGGCTTGTCAGTATATAAATGATGGTGGCGGTGCAACCCAACCCAGGCTATCACCGTGCCAACCGAGCAAAGCGTTCCCGTGATAGCAAAAAATCCATGCCAAAATGCCGATGTTTTAAAACTGCGATGGCAGAGGTAACGGTGCAAACCAATCGTCAGCCCAAGTATGCCAAACCAAAAATAGCAAACAAAGCCCACCAACAAATACCATTTGCTTATTTGCCCAGCAAATACCAAATAAAAACCAAAAAAGAACAGCACGAAGTTCACAGCACCTAAGGCAGTATTTAAAAAATTAAATAAGGCAGGCCACAAATCCTGCGTTTCCTTTTCCGACAAGCGATAACCTTGGGGTTGAGATTTTGACAAGCGAGAACTATTGATAATATTCATGACAGCAATAAAAAAAATAAATGGAATTGGTTTCCATCTGCTTACTATATATAAAAAATTACGTCAATCAACCAAGCGAGGCATAGCACCGCCGATACTAAAAAGAGTCTATAAAAGCAAAATTATAAAGCCTATTTTGCTTATGATTTGCGCCAGGCAATTATTTCTGCCACGTAATTTCTAATGTCTTGAATCCTGCAAATTCAAACTTAACCTTATCCCCTGGCTTCACCGCGGTTTTTAACAACGGCACCGCGGTGCCAAATAAACAGCCCAAGGTAATAACTTCGCCACGATAAAAATGTTCGGTGGCGGTTAAGGGGTTGAAGGGGCGCGTTTGATAAAATTGCCACAACATATTTAATGGGTTGCCGAATGCTAATTTTGAACCCTCGGCCTTTAGCGTTTTATCGCCATAGGAAAAGCTAAAAGGTTTTTGATGATAAGCATTATCGGGGTCGATGGTTTGCAAATCATCCCCCACCACATAACCCCATTGATGCAGGTGATCCGCCAAGATAATAGAAAAATCAGGACGGGTTTGTTCGTTCCATGGCATGTTGGGTACGGTAAATCGGTTTGCCAAAATTTCTACCCCCAGCACCAATTTGCTACCCGCATCGCGCAGGGCGCAATAAAAATCTTTTTCATTTTTAATACGCTCGGGCAGGTCATCCCCCCAAATGACCGCCAATTCGGGTTCCAGCCCTATCAAATTATTGGGCAGGGGGTGTTGCGTAGCATCCCCCTGGCGATAGACGGGGGTGGCGATTAATCCCACCTTATCATTGCGACCAATTTTGCGACCGATTATTTTGGCTTGCGATGCCCCCTGCGCCAACTTACCACGCAATGTCCGAAACATGGCGCGTTTGATAGAAAAAGCATCATCCTCTGAAAACGAATTGACCATGGGGTCAAAGGTTTGCTCGTCAAGGAAGGCCTGCGCCAACTTGTCCGCTATTTTTTGCTGTTCGGCGGTAATATTATGTTTTGCCATATTATTTATTATAACAGCTTAAGCGCAACCTTCAAGATATTTTCTTTGCAAATACCTCGCTCGTTATAAATATCTTGGTAAGGGGCCGACGCGCCAAAATCATCCAAGCCAATAAATTCATCGCCTTTATTGTCCATGGTCGCGGCGCGCAACCATTCATGCCACGGTTGGCGCACCGCGGCTTCTATCCCCACACGCGGCGCGTCGCCCAATATACGTTGCCGCTCCGCCAGCGGTAATTGACGGAACAATTCAAAACATGGCAAAGAAACCACCGCGACCTGCTTGCCCATTTTTTCTAAATCTTGGGCCGCGGCCACCGCCAAAGAAACTTCGGAACCCGAGGCCAACAGGGTTATATCGCGCCCCGTTTCTTGGCCATAAATAACATAACCACCAGCCGCGGTTTTGTTTTGCGCCCCTAGGTTTAGGC
This sequence comes from Alphaproteobacteria bacterium, assembly GCA_965262775.1. Taxonomy (GTDB): domain Bacteria; phylum Pseudomonadota; class Alphaproteobacteria; order JASGCL01; family JASGCL01; genus JASGCL01. The sequence goes on from CBDHFT010000003.1 coordinate 34,540, forward strand.
CATGGCGTAGCAACGGCAAATTTTGCCGCGACAGGGCCAGCACGGTTGGTTGTTGACGGCTGAGGGCTATTTGCCAAGCCTCCACCGTTTCAATGGCATCGCATGGGCGCAACACCAACAGGTGCGGCATGGCGCGCAACGCCGCCAAATGTTCAACGGGTTGGTGGGTGGGTCCATCCTCCCCCACGCCTATCGAATCATGGGTAAAGACATATATTACCTTTTGCTTCATCAAGGCCGACAAGCGCAAGGCCGCGCGGCAATAATCGCTGAATACCAAAAATGTTCCGCCATAGGGAATGAAACCAACCAACGCCAAACCATTCATCACCGCCGCCATGCCATGTTCGCGCACCCCGTAATGAAGGTAACTGCCCGCGGGGTTGTCTTTGTTAATAATTTGCTGGCCCTTTATTTTGGTGCCGTTAGAACCCCCAAGATCGGCCGAACCGCCAACCAAACCTGGCACATATTTGGTAAAAATTTCTAAGGACTGTTGGCTGGCGACCCTGGTTGCCAATGGTTTGTTTTCTTTGACAATGTTGGTTTTATAATTTTGAATCTCGGTCAATAATTCTTTATTGTTTGGGCTATCCTTCATCACATCAATATCATGTTGCGGCACCACCCCCGCCGCCAAATTCTTTGCCTTATCTTGATAATTATTTATCTTCTGCTTGGCGACATCGTTCCACAAATCCAACCACGCGCTGGGCAATATAAAATCCTTAAGGAATTTTTCGGGGTCGGCTATGCCAAGGTTAGCAAGCAAGCCAACCGCTTCACCCTTTCCCAGGGCCATACCATGGGCGGCGGCCGTGCCCGCGCTGGTGGGCGCGCCCTTCCCAATGATGGTGCGACAGGCGATGAAACTTGGTCGGTCGCTGCCGCGGGCTTCGGCTATGGCCTTGTCTATCGCAACAGGGTCATGACCATCAACCGATAAGGTATGAAAACCATGGGCGCGACAGCGGGCTTCGTGGTCGGTCCTGGTGGTAAGGTTAATATCGCCGTCGATAGAAATATGATTATCGTCAAACAACAATATTAAATTTTCAAGTTGCAAATGCCCCGCCAAGGAAAGTGCCTCTTCGGAGATTCCTTCCATCAAGCAACCGTCCCCCAACATAACATAAACCCGCGGCGTCGCGGCGGGTGTGGCGGCGAAGATTTTTTTTAAACCAATCGCCATACCAACCGCGTTGGCCAACCCCTGACCCAGGGGGCCCGTGGTGGTTTCGATGCCCGCCAAGGCCTTGCCATCAACCATGTGATATTCGGGGTGCCCCGCCGCCGCCGAATGCAACGAACGAAATTTTTGCAAAACAGGCAAATCAAAAGATTTGTATTGCAACAAATGGAGCAAACTATAAAGCAAGGCCGAACCATGACCCGCCGAGAGAACAAACCTGTCGCGCGATATATTATCGGCCTGGAGCGGGGAACAATGCAAATGCCGCGTGAACAAAACGGTCGCCACATCGGCCGCGCCAAGCGGTAGCCCGAGGTGCCCCGATTGCGCCCGTTCCACCATGGCAACGCTTAGGGCGCGCACCGCACCAGCCAATTGAGGGATTTTTTCTATCATCAATGATTTTTATAAAGGATCTGCCCCAAAGTCTTTAATCTTTTTATGATGGCAAAAGCAAGCGGAAAAAAAGAAAAATAATGGCAAAAAAATTGCAAGAATTATATAATAATCTTGCACAAGAGAGAAAAAATAATTATGAAATCCAATTACTTTGGGCTATGGATGAAGGCGAAACCATTAGACATATTCTGTTTGATACGATAGCTAGAGGATAAAAACACAATCATGGCGCATAGTTACAAATTACCCTGCCCTGCCTGTAAAAAAAATGCGACGGTTGCCCCTGGGCTTTTGACCACCCGTTTCCAACGCGTTCGCTGTCCCTATTGCTTTTATGAATGGCAAGCCAACAAATTTATGCTGATAATTGGCGATAGTCCTAACAGGAACCCTAGCCAACCTGATGCGCAAGCCACTGGCGAATCGGCTTCGCGTTTTGATAAACCCAACCTTGGCGCGACCTTCAACAATAATAATTCAGAGAATTTTCAAGCCGCCAGCCCGACGAACGTAACCCAACCAAAAAACACGGGCGCGGCAAGCCCCGCCCCATCAACCAGCGATGTGGATGATAGCGAGCTGTTGGCGATTGATGTATCGCGCATGAACGATGGTGATTATCAGGAATATCAGGCAAACCAAGAACGTTTGAAAAAATTCAAACGCAAAGTTAAAGGACAGGGTGGATACGCGGTTGATAACAGAAATCGTGGGCAACCACGCTCCATCGACTGGTTTACCATTCTTGGGTTATTGCTTGGTGTGGCGGTAGCAGTTTTTTTATTGTTGGTGTTGTTGATTATATTCCACCCAACCATTGTGCGCCATGTGCCAGAGGCGGAGGATTTCTATAATTGGCTATCTTATATCCTTAAGAAAATATTAAAGAAATTTGCTCCTTAAACTTGGCATTTTTTGCCGTTTGCAGTGGAGCCTAGATTACCCCTAGATTAACCCCAGATTACCCCTAGATTAACCCCAGATTACCACTAGATTACCGCGCCAAATAATTTACCCACCAACAGGGTAACCGCCATGGCAATCACCCCCCAAAAAACCACGCGTGCCACCGCGCGCCATAATAATATGCCCGTCGCCCCGCCCAACTTTGCCCCTATCAGCCCCAGCCCCACCAAGGCCACCACGGTCGAAATAATAACCGCCTGCACCGTGTTTTGGGTTGGTATAACCAGCACCATTAACAACGGCATGGCGGCCCCCAGGGCGAAACTAATGGCGGAGGTAATAGCCGCCTGAAGCGGGCGCGCGGTGTTGAAATCAGAAATGCCTAATTCGTCCCTGGCATGAGCCTCCAGCGCGTTATGTTTGGTCAGGGCAATGGCGACTTCCCTCGCCAATTTTTTTGGCAAGCCGCGCCATTCATAAATATCCGCCAGTTCTTTTAATTCCAGGTCTGGCACGCGCTGTAATTCTTTTGCTTCTTTTTCTAAGTCTGATTTTTCTACATCGGCCTGCGAACTGACCGAAACATATTCGCCCGCCGCCATGGATAATGCCCCCGCAAACAAGCCAGCAACCCCCGCCACCAATATGCCCGACCTGTCAATCGATGCGGCCGCAACCCCAACAATCAAACTGGCAACCGAAACTATACCGTCATTCGCCCCCAACACCGCCGCCCTAATCCACCCAACCCGATGGCTAAGGTGTTTTTCAGGGTGCGCCGATGGTTTGTCGTCCACCATGGGGTGAGAATGTTTTGCAGCCGCTGGCTGTGACGATTTTTTTATGGTTTTTACTGTCATGTTTGTCCTAAGTTTTTTTTAAGGCTTTTTTGATTATAATTCCTATCTTTGCTAGATAAAGTAAATACTATTATCTAATTATTGAAAAAAGAATATAGCAGTTTAGATAGGACGATGTCTATTTAATTTAATTTATTTTAAATGAAGCTAAAAGGCAATATCCTTCAACTTAACTATTAACCCAAATAACCATCATCCGCATTATACGTCATCACCAATTGCAAGTTAGGCTTGAGTGAGATATAACATAAAAATGTTATCGCATTTATTCATTCCATCCCCCTCGGCAATGAACAATTTATAATTGCAGGATAGGGGCAAACCATGCACACACAAAAAATTCTTATCATCACCAACGGCACGCGCGGCGATGTTGAGCCCTTCGTTGGTTTGGCACAAGGGTTGATACAAAACGGCCACGAAGTTACCATCTGCGCCCCCATTAGTTTTAAAAATTTTATCACTGCTCATGGTATTGCTTATGCTTATATGAACAACGGCTTGCCCAAAATTGTGCTGTCCGAAATTGGTCGGCACATCATGGAAAGTTCCGCGTCGGTTGAGCGTTATATTCGTTCGGGTTTAAAAAGCAAAGCCGTGCTACGCCCCAGTTATCGTCGCCAGCTTGACGAAACTTTTCGCGCCGCGAAGCAGGTGAAGCCCGACCTTATTATTTTTAATCATGTCAGTATTTATGGTCACCATATTGCACGCGAATTGCGCGTGCCCGCCATGGTTGCTGTTTCATCGCCGTTGCTTATCCCCACGGGCGATGTGGCGCACCTGCTTTTCCCGCAATGGAAATTAGGGCGCGGACGGTTGGGGCGGGCTTACAATCGCCTGACCTATCATATTTTTTTTCGTATCGTTGAGCTGGTGACAAAATATGTGGTGCGCGAATGGCAAGATGATAATCGCCTGGCGCGTTATTCTAATAAAATAGAATTTTATCGCTCGGCCCCTTGGCAACGGCGTCCCATGCCCATATTGTATCATTATAGTCCATCGCTTTCGCCCCACGCCAGCGATTGGGGTAATAATATCCATATCACGGGTTATTGGTTCCGCAAGGAATCACACAAAACATGGACGCCCCCCACGGCATTGATAGATTTTATCAACGCTGGCGCGCCACCATTATATATTGGCTTTGGTTCCATGACGGCTAGCCGCCAAACCTTGAAGCGGGTGATAGACGCCATGGGCAAATTATTAGCCCAAACCCAGCATCGCGCGGTGATAGCCGCAGGGTGGAGCAAGGAAGATTGGCAAAGCATCCTTGCCGATAAAAATATTGCGAAGAAAATTTATTATCTGGATGAGGCGCCGCATGATTGGCTTTTCCCGCAAATGGCGGGCATCATCCATCATGGCGGCGCGGGCACCACGGCGGCGGCATTTCGTGCTTTGAAACCCTCTATCATCTGTCCATTTTTTGCCGACCAACATTTTTGGGCAAAACGGATTAAGGCAACCAAAAGTGGCGTTGGCCCCCTACCCTTAAAAAAAATAAACCATGATAATTTATCAACCGCCGTTACCAAAATTACAACCGACCCCATTATTATTGCCAATGCCAAAAAAATTGGTAAAGCCATTAATAAGGAAGATGGTATTGCCACCACCATCAAAATTATCAAAAAATTTATGGCGCAAAAATCGTAACAAAAAAATATTAACTCGCCAGCAAAAAGTCAAATATCACCTTGATATTCAACGCCACCACCAACATGGCGATAAGACTTGCTATCATCACCAACCACCAAGGGGAAGCAAACCGCCCCATTTTTTTTCGATTGCTGGTAAATAACACCAGGGAATAATGGCAAAAGGCAATTGAATACTTAATATCACCTGACTTAAGATAAGCAATTTACCCGTGCCCGCCGCGCCAAACAAAATGGTGACAATCGAGGCTGGAATAATCGCAACGCCACGGGTTAGCAACCGCCGCACCCATGGTTTTAAACGCAAGCCGAGGAACCCTTCCATCACCACTTGCCCCGCCATGGTGGCGGTGATGGTTGATGAAAACCCGCAAGCCAACAAGGCAACACCAAACAACACAGGCGCAAGTTGCGACCCCAGCATGGGTTGCAACAATTGATGCGCCTGTTCTATCCCCACCAATTCGGTATGACCACCGCGAAAAAATATTGACGCCGCCAACACAATGATAGAGGCATTGATAAGCAACGCCATGCTAAGCGCCAAGGTGGAATCTATTGTCGCATATTTTATGGCCTGTCTTTTGCCTTTGTCGGTCAAAGAAAAAGCACGGGTTTGCACAATCGATGAATGAAGATACAAATTATGCGGCATCACCGTCGCCCCCATAATACCCATTGCCAAATACAACATATCGGGGTTGGTGATAATATCAATATCGGGGGTAAAACCCCTTATCACCCCGCCCCATTCGGGTTGTGCCAAAATTAATTGCAAGCCAAAACACACGGCAATAACTATCAAAAAACCAACAATAATGGATTCAACCCGCCTGAATCCTTTGTTCTGCAACCACAGGATTAAGAAAACATCAAGCGCGGTTATCACCACCCCCAATGATAAGGGAATATGAAACAGCAGGTTAAGGGCGATGGCGGTGCCAATAACCTCCGCCAAGTCGGTGGAGATAATCGCAATTTCCGCCATTATCCAAAGGGGGAAACTAAGAATTTTTGGAAACCCATCACGGCAAGCACGGGCGAGGTCACGCCCCGAAGCCACCCCCAAACGAATCGTCAATGCCTGCAAAATAATCGCCATGATATTTGACAACAACGCCACCACCAAAAGCGCGTAGCCAAATTTTGCGCCACCGCTTAGGGCGGTTGCCCAATTGCCAGGGTCCATATAACCCACCGCCACCAAATAACCGGGCCCCATGAATGCCATGAGTTTTTTTAAAAAATGTGCCTTTTGTGGCGGACGCCCCCGACGCTGCCACGATAGGGGAATGGTGCGAAAAACCTCCACCATTGATGGATCGTCCGAACGCAATCGCCAACCCTGATTATTTATATTTTTGATGTAATCCATCATGATAATTCTAAGTGAGAAAAATTCTCATTTAGAACTATAACATAATTTATATAAAAGGCAACTGGGGCGCGTCCTTAATACATCTCACGCGTCCTTGTATTCTTGGCTATCGATGGCTATATCCTAACCTGAACCTTGCAGTTATTGCATGTAACAATCTTTTATATATCTTATGACAAAACAACCTATTGAAACGGTGGACAAAAAAACCATGGCGCAACCCCTGCCGCCTTACAAACTTAACGCCGCAACCCGTATTGGCCACACCCATTTGAAGGTTGCCAATTTGGAACGCGCCTTGGCCTTTTGGCGGGATATTGTAGGGTTGGAGGTTCAGCAACAAGCTGGCGATAGTGCCGCTTTTTTATCGGCGGGTGGGTATCACCATCATATCGCCCTTAATACCTGGGAAAGCAAAAATGGCGGTCCCCCCGCCGATGGCACAACGGGGCTTTACCATGTTGCTTTGCTTTATCCTGACAGGAAATCGCTGGGCTTGGCATTAAAACGATTGATGGAGTGCGGCTGGCCGTTGGATGGTGCCGCCGACCATGGCGTTTCCGAGGCATTATATTTACGCGACCCCGATAACAATGGCGTGGAATTATACCGCGACCGCGACCCCAAGGATTGGCCCAAAGACCAGGACGGCAAATTGGCTATGTATACCAAACACCTTGATTTGCAAGAATTATTGGCAAGCGCAGCATAATTTTTATGCTGTTATGGCAGCAAAAATTTTAAGATAGTTTGCAAACGGTCAGGGCCTTTTGCACCGCGGGGCGCGCCAACAAATTATCGCGCCAACGGATGATGTTGGGGTAATTATTCAAACCCAACACATCCCCAGCCTTATAACCCGTTTCCAACGCCCGCACCCACGGCATGGTTGCCATGTCGGCGATGGTGAATTCGCTCCCCGCGATATAACCATGTTGCGCCAATTGTTTTTCAAGCACCGCCAGCAACCTTTTTGTTTCTTTGGTATAACGGTCAATGGCGTAGGGAACCTTCTCGGTTGCGTAAAAAGTAAAATGACCAAATTGGCCAAACATGGGGCCCAACCCACTGACTTGCCAAAACAGCCATTGTAATGTTTGCGAACGTTTTGTTGGATCCTTTGGTAAAAATTGCCCAGTTTTTTCGGCAAGGTAGATAAGTATCGCCCCCGATTCCATAATCGCCAGTGGCTTGCCATTATCCCCCACGGGGTCAACGATGGCGGGGATTTTTGAATTGGGATTAATTTTTATATAATCGTCGGTAAATTGTTCGCCCTTACCAATGTTGATGGTGTGAGCATCGTAGGGAATGGCCATTTCTTCCAAAGCAATCGCCACCTTCACCCCGTTGGGGGTTGCCAAAGAATAAAGTTGAATTTTGTCGGCCATGAGACAAGCATTGTAGCAAAGACCAGACAGCGAAGGAAGATGTATTATGTATTAATTGCCTTCAACCACAATAATAATTATTACAATAATAAGCAAATGGTGGTGGGGGCTGGATTTGAACCAGCGTAAGCAGAAGCTAACGGATTTACAGTCCGTCCCCTTTAACCACTCGGGCACCCCACCATAATTTACAATATTTCCTGATAATATCGGTTGGCAAACAATCTAATATAATCCGTCACAATATTGCGGTAAATTAGGCGATAAATTATCCCCACCCATTTGTCAATTGCTGTTTCCAACCCTTGCCGTTATTAAAAAAAACCTATCACAAGCCGCCTATTTGTTTTTATGATTATTTGCTTTTATCCTCAGTCATTGCCATAATGACGTGCATTAAAAAATAAACAACATGTGTTAACTATATTTTAGAAATAACTAAACAATTGATTGTTATAAAAAAAAGAATTACATTCTATATATTTTGAAAAAAAGAGAATATAATTATTTATATATCTGTTTTTTTCTAAAAAATAGAAAAAAATTCTATTTTTTAGAAAAAAATCGCTTGACACGCGTCTTGCTATTTTATAAACAATTTTTGAAATAAATAATTTTGGCGGTCAAAGAAAAAATTTGGCATCAAATGAAA
>CBDHFT010000004.1:0-40891 GCA_965262775.1 Alphaproteobacteria bacterium
GGCAAGTGCCGATAGGCAAAGCCAAGGTGGTGCGGCGGGGCAGCGATGTGACTATCGTGACATTTTCCATCATGGTTGGTAAGGCATTGCAGGCCGCCGATGAATTAAAAAAATTGGGGATTGAAGCCGAAGTGATAGATTTACGAACCCTGCGCCCGTTGGATGTTCCCGCGATAGTCAAATCGGTTAAGAAAACAAACCGCGTCATCACGGTGGAGGAAGGCTGGCCACAATCGGGCATTGGTGCCGAAATCATGGCCATCGTCAACGAACAATGTTTTGATTGGTTGGATGCCGCGCCCATCAGGGTTTGTGGCAAAGATGTTCCCTTGCCCTATGCTCAAAATTTAGAAAAATTGGCATTACCGCAAATTGGTGATATAATCGCGGCGGGGCGTGCCGTTACGGGAAAATAAATCATCAACCATAAATTTTGCAAAATAAAAAATATCCATCATGACCAATAACCAACCCCGTATTTTTATCAGCCCCCTGGCCAAAAAATTGGCGCAAGAACGCGGGGTGGATATTGCGGGTTTGACGGGGTCGGGTCCGCACGGTCGTATTATTAAGGTTGATATTGAAAAGGCAGGAACGGGCGGCACGCGCAGCGCGGCGGTTAATAACAACCTGGCCCCCATGAAATTGGATAGTAATTTTGAACCACCATTTCAATTACAACCCCTGACGGCGATGCGCCGCGTCATAGCCGAACGTTTGACTTTGTCCAAAACCACGGTGCCGCATTTTTATTTGACGGTCGATTGCGACCTAAGCCGTATCACCAGCCTGCGCCAAAAATGGCAAGAGATGGATAATATCAAGGTTTCCATCAACGATATTATTATCAAGGCACTTGCCATGGCATGCCACAAGGTTCCCAACGCCAACGCTAGCTTCACCAAAGACGGCATGAAGGTTTTTCAATCGGTTGATATTGCGGTGGCGGTGGCGATAGAGGGCGGTTTGATAACCCCCATCGTGCGCCAAGCCGAAAGAAAATCTTTGCAGGCTATTTCCGCCGAAATGAAGTCGTTGGCGGGCAAGGCGCGCGAAGGAAAACTAAAACCCGAAGAATACCAGGGCGGCACCATTTCGCTTTCCAATTTGGGAATGTTTGGCATCAAACAATTTGACGCGGTTATCAACCCGCCGCAAGGGGCGATATTGGCGGTGGGGGCGGGCATTGAAACCCCCGTGGTGCGCGATGGGCGTGTGACGGTTGCCACCATCATGACCGCAACCCTGTCTTGCGATCATCGCGTGGTTGACGGGGCGATAGGCGCGCAATTGTTAAAATATTTCAAATTGTATGTTGAAGATCCAGCCTTGATGTTTTTTTCTTAAGCCTATTTGTTTTTGCTAAAGGATATGCTAGGATAAACTTAACAAGAAATAACAAAGAAATAATGATAATGAATAAATATTTTATAAGTGGTGATAAAGAATCTCCCAACGGCTAATGGATGGGTGGGGGACAGCAAGCACCAATGGATATATCAGAAACATTATTAGCCTTGCAAACAGGTATCATTCTTATATCGGCGTTGGTTGCTTTTCTAACATTCAAGGACGCGCAAAAACATACCCGTTATACTTCTACTATCAATCAAATAACGGGGCAAAAATCTAACGAGAGGTTTATTGCCTCTTACTATGCTTACCGTGATATGGTGAATGCAAATTTTGATTTTACGAATTTATTGAATATCAAAGATTATAAAGAAAAAAGACGTGACGTAAGTTATGTTCTTAATCATTATGAATTTATTGCCCTGTGTATTAAAAGGAAAGCATTTGATGAAAGGCTTTACAAAGAGTTACAAGGTGATAACATCATAGACATGTATCATACAGCTCAAGGCTTCATCAAGGCTATTTGGCAGAAAGAAAAAAAATACAAAAACATTTGAGGGTTTGGTATGGTTGATAGAAACAAAATGGTGTAAAGAATATGAAAATTATAAGAGAGGATTAAAAAAAATAACATGAGTGATTTTGATTTGATAATTATTGGCGCGGGGCCTGGGGGCTACGTTGCCGCCATTCGCGCCGCGCAATTAAAATTAAAGGTGGCGGTGGTTGAGGCCAACCATTTGGGTGGTATATGCCTTAATTGGGGTTGCATCCCCACCAAGGCGTTGTTACGTTCGAGCGAGGTTTTACGCCTTACCAAACATGGTAAAGATTTTGGCGTCATCGCCGATAATGTCAAACCCGATATGCAGGCGATGATAACCCGTTCGCGCGGCGTGGCCGATAAATTATCGCAAGGCGTTGCCTATTTGCTCAAAAAAAATGGGGTGGAGGTTATCAATGGCTACGCGAGTTTGGCGGGCGGCACCGCGGGTAATCGGCAAGTATCGGTTAAGATGGCTAGCGGTGTAAAAAATATTAGCGCGAAGAATGTTATCCTTGCCACGGGTGCCAGGCCAAAGGAAATAACAGGTTTTGAAACCGACGGGATAATGGTGTGGCATTACAAACATGCGCTTAAGCCACCCAAAAAACCAAAAACCATGATTATATTGGGCAGTGGCGCCATTGGTATCGAGTTCGCAAGTTTTTACAACGAAATTGGCGTGAAGGTAACCGTGGTAGAATTGTTGCCAAGAATTTTACCGCAAGAGGATGCAGAGATTTCCGCCATGGCAGAAAAAATGTTGGCCGCCCAGGGCATTACTTTCAAAACAAATTGCACCGCCGAAAAATTGACCAAAGATGCCAATGGCGTTACATTGCATGTAAAAACCAAAACGGGGGTCGAAAAATTGGAAGCCGAAGTGTTGTTGTCGGCGGTGGGCATAACCCCCAACAGCGAAAATATTGGTTTAGAAAAAACGGCGATAAAAAACCGACCGCGGATTCGTTGTCACCAACGAATGGGCCGAAACGGCGGAGGCGGGAATTTACGCTATCGGCGATTTGGGTTCACCCCCGTGGTTGGCGCATAAGGCCGAACATGAAGGGGTGATAGCCGTGGAACATATGGCCAAGGTGAAAGATGTTCATCCCCTTAACAAAGGCAATATCCCCAGTTGCACCTATTGCCACCCCCAGGTGGCTTCGGTTGGTTTGACCGAAGAAAAAGCCAAAGAAAAAGGCTTGGCGGTAAAAATTGGTCGTTTCCCATTTCAAGCCAACGGTAAGGCCATTGCCCTGGGCGAGGCACAAGGCATGGTTAAAACAATTTTTGACGCCAAAACGGGCGAATTGTTGGGGGCGCATTTGATAGGAACCGAGGTCACCGAATTGATTCACAGTTTCACCCTGTCGCGCGTTTTGGAAACCACCGAGGCCGAATTCATCCATACCGTTTTCCCACACCCGACATTGTCAGAAATGATTCATGAATCGGTTATGTCGGCTTTTGGTCGCGCCATTCATATCTAAAATATTTTTTATTAACCCGCAGGGCGATTGTTGATTGCAATGTTAGCGGCGGCGGTGCTACGTTGTGAAAAAAATAACGCCCCCATGATTACAATGAATAGAGAAACCCCCGCGGATAAATTTGTGGCAAATAACAACCAAGTCATTGCGCAAGGTTTTTGGCAAAGGATGGGGCGCGGTTTGTTGGTGGGTTGTTTGATTTGGGCGGCGGCACCATTAATATCCCGCGCCAACAATTATCAACAAACCATTTCGCCGCTGGGCGGTTATTATAAATATACCGAGGTTGGCAACGACGGATCATTTTTCATTTCGGACACGGGCCCTATATTCGGGGTTAATTATGTCGGGCGGTATAGTTTCGGCCCCAGCACATCGGGCGCGGGTTATATTGGGCCTGACATAACAGTATATGGCGGTTCGTTGCATTACCGTTCTAACGCCACGGGCGAATTTACTGGCTCCAGCCATATCTTGGTCGACGCCCGCATCCTCCTCGCCTATGGTTTTAAACTTGCCGATTATCATCGCGTCAATTTGCTCGGTGGTTTTTCCTATCGCTTTGCTGGCAATTACGACGCTGGCAAATTAAGCAGCACGGGGGCATCGGCCTATAACCGTGAAAATCATTTGGGCTACATGCCGTTTGGCGGTGCGTATATATATGACAATGGTAAATTTTTGTTTGGCTTGAGTGCGGAATATGACCTTGTTTTGGGTGGGCTACAATCAACCTATTTCCAACCTGTTGGCGTGGTGCGTTCGGGGTTACAAATTAATACATTTGGCAATACCAACAGCACGAAGGCTTTTCAAACCCGACAAACGGTTGGTTATGGCGCCAGGGGCAGTATAACCCTTGGTTATAATAATTGGCGGTTGGAACCATTTTTTAACTATTGGAATATCGGCAGGAGCGATGAAGCCGTCTACCAGCTAGCCTGCTATAACCCCGCCGACATGTCAATGCGGGTGGCATGCACTGGCGGTCAGGTGGTTGCTGACGACACGGGGTTGGGAAAATTGATGGTCCGATATGCGGAACCCGCCAATTATACTATCGAGGCTGGGTTAAAGGTTGGCTATAGTTTTTAACCCCAACCGTCGCACCGCGATATGGGGGGCGTTATGTCAATTAATTATATTATTTAGTTGTTATTATTATTTTTTCGTATTAAAATAGCATTGAGTAAAGATATGAATTATTTTCTAATTGACCAACCCATTTGGGACTTGCTGCTTATAGTAATTCCTTCCCTTGTGTTGCGATTTGGGATGGCAAAAACGAGACAATGGTGCAGGAATGGCATTATAAAAAGCAAAGGTATTTTTAATTTAATCACCCTCATGCTGATTATCGCGGTGGTTGGACCAACAGCTAGCTTGTTTATATTATTATTCAATAGAACCTATTCCTCTCATGGCGTGATAATAACAGCAGCGGTTATTGGTTTGGTTTTGTTTTTGGCCGCTATACAATCACCCAACGATAATAGCGATGCTAATGTTGATGAAGCGGTTACTAATAAAAATAACCGTAGAAAAGAAGCCATAACGAATATATTAAAAACGCAAATGCAATCTTATATGTGGTGGGGGATTATCCCATTATTAGCGACCATCCTTACAGTAACCCTAGGCATAATTGTGTGGATACTCATAGTTCTTGATGAATCTGGTAAATAAAATATTAGGCAAAAAAACATCGACCCATGGTTTTTAATCCCCTTCTTTATCCTGACCAGCGGAACAGCCCCACGCCCAACCCCGCCGATTTGCCACCGCGCGAACGACCACTGGATAGTATTAACCCTTATTGGCAAATACCCGATTGGTCCGATTGGCAATTGCCATCACCATCCACCTGGTCATTACCATCCTTTCCCAGCTGGCAACCATCAACGAATCCCGCCAATTTACCACCCGTGGAACGCCCGCTTGATAGCATCAACAGTTGGCCATTCCCAACCCAAATACCATTGCTGATTCCATTACCACCGTCAGATAATTTGAAAAATCATCGCGGTTTGACTTATGGCAGTGGGCTAAATGGTGAAACAATCTATACTGGTTGGGGAACCATTACACGCTACTACAATATTATTGATAACGTATTTTCGGGGAACAAATCGGCTACCAGCTATGTCGGTGATTATATTTTTAAATATCATCCTAATTATTATGATGACTATGTAAATCTAGTTGGCAAAGCACAGCGGGGTTGTCAAACAATAGATAATAGCCATATAAATCTAGGGCTTCTGGGAGATATATTAGATACAGCAAGAGATTACTTAAAAGATTTAAAACCTCTAGAAGAGAAATTTCCCATATTAAAACCTCTTATAAAACTTGCGGGTCCACTAGGTTTTCTCGGCATAGCGGTTGATGTAACCAATGCGGTCTGTACAGACGTCCAAAATACAACTTTGACCGATTTTGATAGGGACACCAATTTTTTTACCAGCAATTTGTATGACGACCAAGCCAACACCGCTTTGACGCGGGGTTATGCAAGCATTTATATACAATTGCTACAAAGCCATGGCTTGCTTGCTGATTCTGACAAATTAACCAAAGAGCAACAGGAAGGGATGGATGCCGCCGCCATGGCCAAATTACGCACCTACCTTCCTCAATTTGCCAATGTTGAAGATGACTTAACATTATTATATTTACAAAAATCTACCCAGCAAGCTGCGTCCTTTGTTGACCATAATAAGGAAGACCTTCTCAATTTTACCATAGAGGATATCAATACCGATTTTATCACACAACAATTTTCAGAATTGGTGGTGATTCCCGACCACCCAGCCATTTGGACAGAAAGTCGCCCAGGGGATTTTATGTTAAAAAATATTAACCAGCCAGATATTGCCATAGCCTGGTTCCAAGCCGACGACAGCGATAACCAATTGATCAGTTATAATATTGATGGCGATGATTCGCATTATTTCAGCATTGATAGCGATACTGGCCTTCTCTCCATCCGCGGTGTTATTGACCCCGCGGCTGACAACCACGACAACCATTATACCATTTTGGTGCATGCCCATAGTTACGGTGGCACCACCCCGCTTAATGCCCCCGCGGCAGAAATCACCCAATTGTTTATTTTATCAATGGTGGATAATTGGACTGACTTCTTCCCCACTTGGGCAATGACCCCAACCGCAACCTTGACCGTGGATGAAAGCACCGACGCCAATGTTTCGCTCGCCCAGTTTCAGGCAACGCCAAGCAGTATTTATTTTAATTGGGGTATTCAATATTCTATTGATTCTGGGCTAGGAAACCATGATAAGGATTATTTTGCGATTGACGGCAATGGACAATTATCATTCATCAGCCCGCCCGATTATGAATCCGAACATGGGGCATTTTATTCTATTTCGGTTCTTGCAACCTGTGGCCCTATGGGCGTATATGGTCTGCATGAAAATTTGGTGATTCGCGTGCAGGACATAATTGGTTTATAATAACATGCAAGATTTAGCTTTGCCCTATTTTTTAACCAGAGGCCTTTGGGGGGCAGGGACAATTTTTGCTACCTTCCTCTTGGCGGTTGGCATTATAAAAATTAGACAATGGCACAGGGAAAATATCATAAAAAGCAAAGGCATGTTTAATCTGGCTATCTTCATGCTGATTGTGGCGGTGATGATAATGATGAATTTCATTTATATATTATTACCTGGTAGAACTAGCCCATCTTATACCATGACAATTATTTTTTTTGTCATTACATTGATTTCTGGATGGATTGTATTTCTTTTGGCAACAATAAAACCAGTTCGTAGCAAACAAGATGATACCGACGAAGTGATGGAAAATATATATAAAAGAAAGATAAAACGCTTTATATTACACAGGGTCATTATACCCGCCATCGCCGTTCTTTTGTTCCCAATAATTCTTTTTGGAATAGCTGTAATTCAAGCTAAGTTTTTTAAATAAAAAAATCGACTCATCATCCCTAAATCCACCCTGTTTCTGGTGGGTATCATCGCCCAAACCCGCAAATTATATTATTATTATCCACTTGCGATTTTTGTTTTTTTGCCATAATATGCAATTATTAAGAACCATTTTTTATTAACTTATATTATTATTTTATTTTTTTAAAGGGGGCGCAATATATCATGACCATGTTAAGCAAAGCCGATTGGCAAAAAAAAGCCGCATCACTCAAATTGGAAACCAAAGCCTTCATCAATGGCAAATTTGTTGATTCCTTAAGTGGCAAGAAATTCAAAACCATCAACCCCGCAACCGAAGAAGTCATTACGGAAGTCACGGAATGCGATAAAGAAGATATTGATGTAGCGGTGAAGGCGGCTCGGAAAGCCTTTGACAGCGGTGTTTGGTCAAAAATGTTGCCCGCCGACCGCAAAAATATTTTGTTAAAATGGGCCGATCTGATGGAAAAACATCACGAAGAATTTGCCTTGATAGAAACATTGGATATGGGCAAGGCTATCAGCTACGCCTACAACGACGATATTCCTTTTTCCATCGGCACCATACGTTGGTATGCCGAGGCCGTGGATAAAATTTATGACGAAATAACCCCAACCCCCGCGCCCAACGCCATCGCCATGATTCGCCGCGAAGCATTGGGCGTGATTGGTGCCGTGGTGCCGTGGAATTTCCCGTTGCAGATGGCTATTTGGAAATTGGGCCCCGCCTTGGCGGGTGGTAATTCGGTGGTGTTGAAACCCGCCGAACAATCGCCCTTATCGGCCTTGCTCGCCGCCAAATTGGCGTCGGAGGCTGGCCTGCCCGATGGTGTCCTCAATGTCGTCAATGGTTTTGGTCATACCTGTGGCAAGGCCATTGGTTTGCATAACGATATTAATGTTGTTGCCTTCACTGGCTCGACCGAGGTTGGCAAATATTTCCTAGAATATGCGGGGCAATCGAACATGAAAGCCGTGTGGTTGGAATGCGGTGGCAAAAGCCCCAATTTGATATTTGCCGATGCCGATTTGGAAGCCGCGGCCGATAACGCCGCCCGCGGTATTTGGTATAACCAAGGGGAAGTATGCTCCGCCAATTCGCGCCTGTTTGTCGAAAAAAAGATAAAGGACGAATTCATGGCATTGATGGTGGCGCGTGCCAAAAACTACGCGCCCAAGGATCCGCTGGACCCAACATCGATGATGGGGGCGGTGCTTGACGGCACGCAACATAAGCGTATTTTAAGCTACATCGACAGCGGCAAGCAATCGGCGAAACTTATCGCGGGTGGCAACGCCGCCAAAATTGATGGCAAGGGATTTTTTATCGAACCCACCATTTTTGGCAATGTGAAAAACGACATGAAGATAGCCCAAGAAGAAATTTTTGGTCCCGTCTTGTCGGTGATTGAATTTGGCAGTGACGAAGAAGCCGTGAAAATGGCCAACGATTCCATCTATGGCTTGGCGGGCAGTGTTTGGACAAATAATTTGTCGCGCGCCCACCGCTTGGCCGATTCGTTGCAGGTTGGCACGGTTTCCATCAACAATGTCGATGCGGGTGGTTATACCATGCCGTTTGGCGGATTCAAACAATCGGGTTTTGGTCGCGATTTATCATTGCATAGTTTTGATAAATACACGGCGTTAAAAACCGTTTGGATTAGTTATTAAATTTTATTTTTTACCTGTTGCCCATGACAACCGAATTGGTGTATAGTTCGGCTTGTTATGGGTAAGAGTGCTAGGGATAATAATTTTCGATTAGATACCAAATTGGTGTTGGCGGGGCGCGACCATGACGACAATAAATATGACGGCGTGGGGATAGTCAACCCGCCGATATATCGCGCCAGCACTATTTTATACAAAACCCTTGACCATATCTTGGGGCATAAAAAACAAGAATTCACCTATGGGCGACACGGCACGGTGCCCGCGGCTAATTTGTGCCAAGCCATCACCCAATTGGAACAGGGGCATGGCACGGTGCTTACCCCGTGCGGGTTGAATGCCATCACGACTTTGTTTTTTTCTGTCTTGCCGTTGAAAAAAAATCCCGCCGTTTTGATTACCGATAATACTTACGAACCCGTCAGGAATTTTGCGCGCGACATGTTGACGCCCATGGGGGTGCAGGTAATATATTTTGACCCGATGGATTTGCCAACTTTAGAAAAAAAAATTGCCGAGCATGAAAAAAATTTGGTGCTGGTATGGTTAGAAAGCCCAGGCTCACAAAGTTTCGAAATATGCGATGTTCCCGCGATTGTCGCCCTGGCGCGGGCAAAAAATATTTTGGTGGCGTCTGACAACACCTGGGGCGCGGGGGTTTTCTTCAATCCCATAAAATACGGGGTGAATTTTGTCATGCAATCCTTAACCAAATATGTTGGGGGCCACGCCGACAGCTTGATGGGTTCGGTCACCGCCGATAATGCAGAAAATTATGCCCTGCTCGACAGGGCGCGGCGTGCCCTGGGTATTTCGGTTTCGGCTGACGATTGTTATATGATGTTGCGCGGCCTGCATAGTTTGACCATTCGCCTACGCCACCATGAATCATCAACCCTGTGGCTGTTGGAAAAATTAAAAACAGTAAAACAGGTGCGCCGTATTTTGCACCCCGCCATGCCCGACAGCCCAGGGCATAGGTTTTGGCAACGCGATTTTTCGGGTTCGGCGGGTTTGTTTGCCGTGGTGGTTGACGGCTTGCCAAAAAATAAGCTGGCTGATTTTTTGGATAACATGCAACTTTTTAAAATGGGATTTTCCTGGGGTGGGATGGAAAGTTTGATTTTGCCGCAATGCCCCGTGCGCAGTGTCACGCCATGGACCATGTCATCCACCCTAGCCAATATTTTGGCTGACGGCGGCGGGGGCGAAGGGATTCTGCTACGCCTGCAAATTGGGTTGGAGGATAAAGAGGATTTGTGGCAAGATTTGCAAGCGGCATTCGAGCGAGCCTATCATTAACAGGGGGCTTAGGCGGAGAACAAAAAAAGGAACAGGAAGAAAACGGAGGCTGGGTGTATTTTCTCGGTGATTTCTGCTATAGCATGATACCATCAGCCATCCATTTTTATCACATAACAATAGTATAAAAAAATGTCTAACAAGAACATGGTTCAGCAATCCCCGCGGCATCCCGAAAAAAATCATCGGCCTGACCAAGTAAGCGTTGATAAACCCGATTGGTTGCGGGTGCGGGTGATGGCAACCCCGAGCGAGGCCTGGCGCGCCACCGAAAAAATTGTCAAGGATTACAATTTGCACACCGTTTGTGCCGAGGCGGCCTGCCCCAATATTCACGAATGTTGGCAAAAAAAACACGCGACATTCATGATAATGGGCGACACCTGCACCCGTGCTTGCAGTTTTTGCTACGTCAAAACTGGCCGCCCCAAATTTTTAGACGCGAAGGAGCCCGCCAATATTGCCACCGCGGTTAAGTTGATGAATTTGTCGCATGTTGTGATAACATCGGTCGACAGGGATGATTTGGATGACGGCGGGGCCGAGCATTTTAAAAAAGTCATTGTCGCGGTGCGCCAAGAAAACCCCAACACGACGATAGAAATCCTGACGCCCGATTTTAAACAAAAACGCGGCGCGGCACAAATCATAGCGCAATATCCGCCCGATGTTTTTAATCACAATTTGGAAACCGTGCCACGTTTTTACGCCAGTTTTCGCCCTGGCGCGCGTTATTATACATCGCTGGCCCTGTTAGAAAAAATAAAAGAAATGGTGCCAAATATTTTTACCAAAACGGGCTTGATGTTGGGTTTGGGCGAAGAACGCAACGAAGTCATTCAAGTGATGGATGATGCGCGGGCCGCGGGGGTGGATTTTTTAACCCTGGGGCAATATTTGCAACCAACCAAAAAACATGCCGCGGTTAAAAAATTTTGGTCGCAACAAGAATTTGACGACTTGGCAAGCCTTGCCCGTGCCAAGGGTTTTTTGATGGTGGCGGCCAGCCCCTTCACGCGGTCGTCTTATCATGCGGGGGATGATTTTAAAAAACTGCAAGCAGCCCGAACGGTTCAACAAACAACGGAAAACAAATTATAAACATGTTCAAACGAAAAAAAAACCTAAGCGCGCAACATGGTGCCCATGCGGCCCATGGCCAAACGGGGCAAACGCCGATAAAAAAAATATCGCGTTGGCAAGTTTTTTTTAAATTGCTGATGGCGAGCGTGCCCTATTACCTGCCGTTGGTTATTTATTGTTTTGATCTATGGCTCAAAAAATATTTTAACCAACCAAGCCTGAATGATATGGCCGAATATTTTTTAAACACTGGTTGGGGCGCGGCGCCGCGTGATATATATGCGACCTTTATTCTATGGGTGTTTATTATTCCTGGGGCGGCGGCTTTTGGTTGCGCCCTGGCGATGGTGGTGGTGCGGCTTATTATTTACGCGGGGGCGCAAATTGCTTTTGGTATGATGATGCCTGCCTTCCTCACCAACGAACAAAGTTTCTTTTACGCCATTTTGAAAAAGATTTTGCCGCCCCATGTTATTGCGCCCGCCACACCCTTGGTTAATAATGTTTTATCAAAACTGGTTAACCATGTTATTTTTTTAATCAAATGGTTGCTGATAATTATTTTTATCGCCATCAACGGCGTGCGTTTGACGCGCGATATAAAATTAAAAGAATTTTTGGATGGTCCGCAAAAAACCGCCATTATCAACAATGTTCAAGACGGCATGACCGACAGGGGGCGCGGGTTATTAAAACGCATGTTACCCTTTGCCCATGATAGAATTGATAAGATGTTCCCCGTCCGAAACAAAGACGACCAGCAAAATAACGACCAACCTGGTAATGACGGCAACATGGCAACCCCGCCCGCCCCTAGCATTGGCCCAAGCAATGTTGCGCCAACCAATTCCCCAACGCCGCTTCCCAATAATACACCCAATAATTCGCCTAATAATTCTCCCGCTTCGCCTGCCCCTACCGCTACGCCCGCCGCGCCCTATTCGCCTATGCCGAGCATAACGCCACCCAATCCCACGCCGCTTAAACCTCAACGCGCACCTTAAATAAGCAATAATCTTAAATTATAAAGTAATTTGACAAAAATATCTTTATAACTTACAACCAAAAAATGCAGGCAGATAATAACAGGCCATTCAAAACCACAAACCCTGAAGATTTTGGTGATGTTTTCGAAGGGGGCGGTGCTGGCGCAGGCCCTAGATTCCGTATAAAACCCTTACATTTGTTGCTGGGGTTGTTGCCCTATTACTTGCCATTTGCCCTCTACGGCTTTCACAGTTGGCTTTGGCTTAATTTTAGCGGCCCGACCATGGAAACTATTTCCATGCTTTTGATGTTCGGCTCCAAGGGTTTGGAAGCCCCTGCCTATTACACCCGCACGGGCTTGGTTTACATGGTGTTGGTGCCGTTGATTGTATCTTTTATTCTTTCGTTGTTTGACCAATGGCTGCGCCTATGGTTAAAAAACCGCGCGACCAGCGACAGGGCAGTAAAAAAAATTGACCGCGCGGGTTGGTGGATAAAGTTTTTATTGGTCACGGTGTTAGCGGCGGTGAGCGTTGCCATATTTTGGTCGGGGGCGGCGGGAACGGCCTACATGCGCAATCATTTTGTTCTTAAGAAGCATCCCGATTATTTTCAACAAAATTATGTTGACCCCAAAAATGTTTCACTGACCGTGCCGAAACAGAAAAAAAACTTGGTGATAATATATGTCGAAAGTTTGGAAGATAGTTTTAAAGACCCCGCCTATTATGGTCGCAATTTGTTAGCTGGACTCCAAGGGGTGGAGGATAAATCGCTCGTCCCACATTTTAATACTGTGGGCACCGCCGTCCATACCCAGGCTGGTCATATTGCCACGCAATGTGGCATTCCTATCAAATCGGTTTTCTTTACCAATATTAACAATGCCCAGGGGGAGGTTAGTTTGTTGCAAAATGCTGTTTGCTTAAGCGATATTTTGAAAAAACACGGTTATCATAATGTCTTCATGCAAGCCGCCTATCGCAATTCGGCGGGGTTGGGCGATTTTTACACCGCCGACCACGGTTTTGATGAAGCCTATCATATGGAAGACTTCCAACGAAACGGTTATGGCAAAGAAATTTCTGAAAAACAGGGGCAGTGGGGATTGCACGATAAATATATTTTTGAAGAAGGTTATCAAAAATTAGCAACCTTACAAAACAAAAGAAAAACGGATGGTTCGCCATTTTTTCTTATTATCACCACCATCGACATGCACCTCCCCGCCAACAGTTCTTGCACCGCCAACCTGTCCCACAAGGTTGATAACCTTGATAAAGTGGTGGAATGCACCGCGCAATATGCCAACGAATTTTTTAACAAAGCCGAAAAAAATGGTTTGTTGAAGGATACCGAAGTTTTGTTCATGGGCGACCACCGCATGGCGGCGATGGCCCATGTTGATATTAATAAATGGAACAAAGATTATCCGCGCCGCGAAGTTTACGGTTTCTTCTATAATCACAAATCAACCCGCGCCGCGCGCCAAGAAATAACCCACTACGATATTTTTCCCAGCCTGCTCGACCTGATGGGGTTCAAGGTTGGGGGCGGGCGTTTGGGTTTTGGTTATTCGTTGTTTCAAGATATTCCCAATGTACCAACCATCGCCCAGCAACGCCAGATTGTGGTCAAGTCATTATATGTTTCGCCCTTTTACCTACGACTTTGGGCTTTGCCCGATGACGCCAGGAAGCAATATATGCAACCGATGTTGGCTCCCGCCCTTGCCCCCGAAGTGAAAAAAATAAAAAAACTTGCCCCCGCCAAACCAAGCGCGCCCGAGCCCAGCACACCCGAGCCAAGCACGCCCGATGCCAATTAAAAAGCGAACAACGGCAAATAACAAGTTGCATTATTGCGCAAATCATTTTAATAATGGTGGGTTATAAAATTACAGCAATCATTCCTACCAATCATTTTAATATTTGGATAAATCTATATGGGGCTTCATCATTTCTTCTGCCTATCGCGCCGCATGATTAAAAAACCCGCGCCACGCGCGCTGGTTATCGCTTTGGTGCTTTCTTTTTTTTCGCCAGGCCGCGGCGATTTTCAAACTTCGCGCTTTGATGCGTGGCTTGCCCCCAGTGCCCAGGCGCAGGAAGTTATGAAAAGCGATAAGCCCAATCCACCCGCCAGCCCCGCACCGATTAGCATGACATCGAAGGATGTTCCTT
Source organism: Alphaproteobacteria bacterium (assembly GCA_965262775.1). Classification (GTDB taxonomy): domain Bacteria; phylum Pseudomonadota; class Alphaproteobacteria; order JASGCL01; family JASGCL01; genus JASGCL01. Next base: position 14,582 of record CBDHFT010000004.1, read on the forward strand.
TACCCCCACCGTCCGACAAATTGGGTTTATTTTTAAAGGGCGGTCTTGCGATTATTATGCCCTTCGATGAAACGGGTTATTTGCGCGGCGTCAACGATACGGCTGGCGCGCCAAGCAACCGCGTCACCAACAGTTTTGAACTTGGCTATGCCCCCACGATTTCATTGGGTTATGATTTTAATAAAAATTATTCTGCCGAAGTTAATTTTCTTTATTATGGCAACAATGCAACCATGTCCCTCACCAGTGTGGGCCAGGTTAGCAAGGTAACGTTGGCCAATTATTTGGTGACGGTTGACCAATCTTACCATGGTATCAATATTTGGCAATTTGCATTTCCGTTGCGGTTGGGCGTCGGGGTGCTGGCCTGGCGCACCGAGGGGATCCATACCTACGCTGGCAAGACATTCATCCCCACCAATCCTGATATAAGCAAAAGCGGCACCAATTTTGTTTTAAAGGTTGGGGCGGGGGTAAAATTTAACATCCTACGTAATTTTTCAATATTCAGCACGATGGATGTTGAAACAAGATTCGACTATTATTTTGTGTTTGGCGACAGGCGCAACACCAATATCGGCTCGGGTTCGGAATTGCTGTTGGCCAAGGATTTTGGTTCGGGCGGCATTGGTTCGTTCCTGGTTGATTTTAAATTGGGCTTTTAATTTCACACGGCTTATTTGATTTCATCTATCAATAATGCGCAATTGCCTATTAAACTTAAAAAGTGTATAATTTTTATACCATCAAAACAAAGAGAAATAAGGAGAAAACATGCCCCAAAAAATAATTCCTGAATATTTTGCCGATACCACCATCAACCTGTCCTTGACCAGCGGTATGGTGCGTATTGATTTTGGTTCGGTTCAAACCGACCCCACCAATCCGCAAGCCGACCCCGAACTTTTGCCTTGCCATCGCTTGATTATGCCGCTCAATGGTTTTTTAAAAATGTTTGGCGATTTAAACGGCATGGTGCAAAAATTAGAACAAAATGGCGTGTTGGGCCGCACACAACAACCCGCCCAAATGCCGCAAAATCCTCAAAATCCGCAACCCGCCGCCAACATGGCCAGCGATTTTAGACTGGATAGTCGCGGCTTACCCGAATCGGGCGCAAAGAAATAATTTCTGATTGACGATATTATTATGGAAATATCGCATTTAGAATTTTTGCATTCTCTCACCGCTAACACCGCGCGCAGCGTTTTGCCATGGTGGGGCAGTGGCGACAAAGAAAAAGCCGACGGGGTTTGCGTTCATTATTTGCGTAATGGGTTTAACACCGCGCCATTCCAGGTTGGGGTAGTAATTGGCGAAGGGGAAAAAGACAACGCCCCCGCCCTGTATCGTGGCGAAGTGCTTGGAACAAAAACCGCGCCGTATATTTATGATTTGGCGGTTGACCCGTTGGAATGCACCAGTTTTTTTGCCAATGGTTTGGGCAATAGTTTGGTGGTGCTGGCGGTAACGCCAAAGGGCAGCATGATGGATTGCGGGCAAAGTTATTACATGGATAAAATCGCCCTGCCACCTTCGGCTAAAAATAAAATTGATAAAAGTTTTTTACAGGGCGCGGTGGATTATGAAAGATTTTTGCCGCACCTGGCCGATGTATTAGGAAAAAAAACCAAAGATTTGGTGATTTACATGTTGGATAAAGACCGCCATAGCAACATAAAAAAAGCCATCATAAGGCACGACGCCCGTATGATAGCCATTCCCGCGGGGGATATTGCGGGGGCGGTGCTGGCCATGACGCAAACCCCTACCCATGCCGAACAATCAAACCATGGCAGTCTATTGGTCGATGCTTTGTTGGGGGTGGGGGGCTCGCCCGAAGGAATCATCGCCGCGGTGATAGCAAAAATTGTGGGTGCGGAATTTTTGGGGCGATTTGCGCCGCAATCAGACAATGAAAAAAAAATATTGGCAAAAGAAAATTACAATTTTGAAAAATGGTTTGGGGTTGATGATTTTATAACGGGCGACAACAAACAAAACATGGCGGTTATTTTAACAGGCATCACGAACGGCATGGTGGTGCAGGGCATTTCGGCAAAAAAAGCCCAAAGCCTTATCGTCGCCAACGGCGCGGCCACCACGACCGATTATTTTTTTTAAAGAAAGTTCTACTTGCTATACCACTTTATTTTTAGTATATTACACTTATACTTGCATTATTAAATAATCATAAAAACATGAAAAAAAATAAAACCTCATTAACTGGGATTACCAAAATTCTTTACAGGGCTGTTGCATTTGCTTTTATCGGTTACGCTGTGTCTCGCCATTTAGGGATAGACGCTAATACCGCCACCGCAGTAAGCGCTGGGGGTTCGTTGGTGATAGCAAAGCTTGCCTCTTTAGTTAATATTAACATATAAGGTTTTATTGGGGCAATTATATGGAACATATTTTTGAATGGGTAAGTTATGTTGTTATTATCGTTGCTGTGATTGGTGGATTTTTAGCTCCAGAAAAAAAAAGCAAGCATAAGATAAATTTTAATATTGAAGTCGCCTATACGATAGTAAATATGATTTATTTTCTTACCGTTTTGGTATATTTAATATATTCTATTTCATCAAAAGAAAAAATTAGTTTGCCCCATGACATGATAGTCATCGGTGCATTAGGGGTGATTAATATCGTGGTGAGTATGTCGAGAGGCCTACCATTTGAATTTCTTAAAAAAAGAAAAAATAAAAACAAGCGATAATTTTTTTTATTCTTGACCCGTGCCACGAAGTTAATTATGAATAAAAATCATGACCGCTATTTCATTACGCCAATTGCTTGACCATGCCGCCGAATATACATACGGCGTGCCCGCCTTTAACATCAACAACATGGAACAATTATTGGCGATTATGCAGGCCGCCGACAAAACCAACGCCCCCGTTATTTTGCAGGCCAGCCGCGGCGCGCGTAGTTACGCGGGCGACATGATGATAAAAAAAATGATGGAAGCCGCCGAATTTATGTATCCCCATATTCCTATCTGCGTTCATCAAGACCATGGCAACAGCCCGCGCACTTGCCTGTCGGCCATGCAATATGGTTTTACATCGGTGATGATGGATGGATCCCTGACCGAGGATGGCAAAACCCCTAGCGATTATGAATATAATGTTGCGGTGACAAAAAAAGTTGCCGAGCTGGCCCATGATATTGGCGTTTCGGTGGAGGGGGAATTGGGTTGCCTGGGCTCGCTTGAAACGGGCAAGGGCGATAAAGAAGATGGTCACGGATTCGAAGGAACATTGTCGCATGATATGTTGTTGACCGACCCCGACCAAGCGTTGGATTTTGTCAAAAAAACCAAGGTCGACGCCTTGGCGGTGGCGATTGGCACTTCGCACGGTGCCTACAAATTTACCAAAAAACCCGACGGTAAGGTTTTGGCGATGGATGTTATCAAAGAAATAAATAAAAAATTACCCACCACCCATTTGGTGATGCACGGTTCGTCGTCGGTTCCCCAAGAATTGCAAGATATTATCAACAAATATGGTGGGGTGATGCCGCAAACCTATGGCGTGCCCGTGGAAGAGATTAAGGTTGGCATAAAACATGGGGTGCGCAAAATAAATATCGACACCGATTGTCGCATGGCGATTATTGGTCAATATAGAAAAATTGCCATGGAGAAAAAAGATGAAATAGACCCGCGCAATTTTAATAAACCCGCCATCGAAGCCATGAAAAATTTATGTATAAGCCGTTTCGAAGAATTTGGCACCGCGGGCCGCGCCGAAAAAATTAAAGTCATACCGTTAAGCGATATGGCAAAAAATTATGCCGCGGGAAAACTTGACCCAAAATTAGCTTAAGGGCTTCAAGCTTATTGTTACATTATCCTGCTGGTTGTTGCGCGACACTTATGGTGGGGCAAAAAACTTGTCATGATTTTTTACAACAATATTTTTACATCAAAAAATATTGCGCCGATTAATGGCGGTATAAAATTTTATATTGGCTGAAATGTAAGAACGCGGCCGCGCCCTGCGCCGTTTTTTTATCATGGCGCGGTTGTGCGGATTTTTTTTCTAACCACCCCGAAAAAAATTGTTGCTAGCCTAACAATTGTTTGACTGCTTTGCTTTTTTACCACCTTGCCTTGCTTGATATAAGAAATATAAAAATCTATGCTCGCGGTTAATAAGCGGTAAGGTTTGGGCTGATACATAACTGGGACACTGTCAACACCGTGGGATAATACCAGTTATTATAATGGGCGAAGTAGTTTCCTCCATTATTCCCCCTCAGCTAATTATATCATATTTTTATAAAGGAGATATAATGAACAAAAACTTTACACGCGCCTTTTTGGCGTCCACGGTTGTTGGCTTAACGAGCATGTCTATTGCTCAGGCCGCCACCCAAATCACAGCAGCCCCAGTCGAAATAACAAATAAGGCGGCGGACACGCAATTGGGCTCGTCTTCAAAATCGCTTCTTGCTAATCGCAAGGGTCTTTACATAACCCCCAATGCAGAAGTTATTTTTGTTAATGGTCGCTACACCAGTGGTGCGTCTGCCCTCGGCGTGGGCGGCGGTGCTGGCTTGGCGATTGGTTATCAAATAAATCGCTTTCAGCTCGAACTGGCGGCCAGTTATCACTATTACGGTGGAACGGGCTCTACCACGCAAACCTATAATTCGGTTGGCGCAAGTTCGGCAGGGTTCGCTGCCATTGCTGCCTTGCCGCTGGAGCAAAGGATGGAGGCCATTCAAAAAGGTTTTGCTATCGCGGGGCTTAGCTCATCGCTTAATGGTAAACATCTTATTTCCACCGCGAAAAGCAACGAAGGATTTATTCCCATTACCTTGGGTTTAAATTATATGGTGCCCCTGAATGCGCGTGGTTCGTTAATCTTAACGCCAGGTATTGCGGGCGGTGTTTGGTTACATACCATCGATCGCAAAATTAGCTATCGCGATGACGCCGACGGTCAGTTGGTCGGCTTGGGCGACACTTTTGCTTCTATCTTTGGCGGCACCAAACCAACCACCGATAAAGGCTTCGAAGTGAAAGGTGTTATCGTCCCCAGCTTATCGTTGGATTATGCGATTAACGAAAACTTCAGCTTACGTTTCGCGGGTAAATTTTATATTGTGCCTGCTGGCTACAGTGAAAATTATGCCAGTTTGAATCGCTCGGTGGCGGCGACAGCCTTATCGGTGGCGTCCTTTACCCCCGCCCACACCATTGTTAACCAAAATTTTTGGTATGGCGGGTTAAGCGTTGGGGGTCAATATAGTTTCTAATATTTGAAGTTATATTTTCATCAACAAATAAGTCATAGATGCAGGTAGGTTTGCTATTTTCGTCTTGTCTTAAAAGAATTGAAAAAATCCTCGTTTGAATCTTTCAAACGGGGATTTTTTTTAGTTGCATTTATAGTAACAATATAGTAGTATATATACTATGATACAACCAAAAGTAAGAAATTTATCCACCTGGGCGGTATTGCATGTAATGACCGCTCTTTCCACGGCGATATTTTGCGCAACATCGGCCAGGGCCAGCGAGGCAGATGGGTTATATCTAACCCCCAATGCCGAGGTTATTTTGGTCGACAAAGCCTTCACCAAGGGCACGGCATTGATTGGCATTGGCGGCGGCGGTGGTTTGGTGGTGGGTTATCAAAAGAAAAATTTTCAAATTGAATTGGCGGCCAATTATCAATATTATGGTGGGAAGTCGATCGTCAATCAATTGACCAACGCCTTTAGCCAATATAGTCTTTATCAGCGGTCGCTTAACACCACGGTTGACAATTATGAATATTTTTTGCCCGTAACCTTGGGTTTGAATTATGTCATTCCCGTTAACGCCAGCGGTTCGTTGGCCATTACCCCTGGTATTGCGGGGGGCGTGTGGTTTCATGAAGTCAAACGCAGCTTAAGCTACAGTTCGTCCGACCCCGATGTTAGCCAGAAACTCAACCAGTTTTTTACCAATCAATTGGATACGAAGTTGAACCCCGTTTGGTATTCATTCCCCGCCAATGACCAGGGCAGCGAAATAAAAGCAGTCATTGTTCCCAGCTTAAGTTTGGATTATTCACCCAGCAGTAATTTTACATTGCGCGTTGCGGGCAAACTCTACATTGTTCCCGCGGGCTACAGCGATAATTACAGCGCGACGACCCAGGCGGTCATCGCCGCGGCTGATAAAATAAATTTACCTGCCTACAGCGCGGTGAATAAATTATTTTGGTATGGCGCCCTTCATGTTGGTGCGCAATACACATTTTAAGAGTTATTTTTTATTTGCTATTTTTATAAATTTGGCGTAGCAAGCGCGCTGATAGTGGGACATTTTCTGGTAAATTCTTTGATAAGTTTGGTTAACAAAATTTATCAAGGGGGACAGATCAATCACAAAATTGGAGAAAAAAATTATCACCTGGGCGTGCGGAGGCCCGTGCGCCCAGGTATATCCACCCAATTCCACCCATCATTCCCCAAACCGTTAAGGACAGATAGCAAAGCACAAAGCCCGCGCCCATAAGCGGCGCGAAGCGCGAGCGCGCGATACCCCCATGCCCCAAGGGCTATATTAAACTATAAGCCCTAGCTATAAATGCAGAACCGAGTCGCGCCTTGCTTTAATAATTTATACTTACATTCGGCATCCATTTTTTAAAAGCACGGCGCGTCATGCAACATCTAGCTAAAAAAATTCCAGTGATTTTATTTTGGATTGCGTTGTTGTTTTGGTGCCAAGCAAGCAACCAGGCCCATGCCAGGGACGGTTTTTATTTAAACCCCAATGCGGAGGTTATCATGGTCAGCCCAACATTTACCCAACATACAAATAAAATTGGTATTGGCGGCGGCGGTGGTTTGGCCATGGGTTATGAAATTAAAAAATTTCAAATCGAATTGGCAACCAATTATGAATATTATGGCAGCCAAGCAAATTTGCAACAAGGCTTAAAAGCCTTCGCCAAATACCCCAGCAGTGAAAAAATAAAAACCAGCACCGATAACAGCGAATATTTTTTGCCCATCACGCTTGGTTTGAATTATGTCATTCCCCTTACCCCCAGCGATTCGTGGGCTATGATAGTTGGTATGGCGGGCGGGGCATGGATTCATTATGTTAATCGCACCACCACCATCGATACATCGCCCCTAACCGCGGTGTCGGGGGCAATCCCACCCGCGGCGGGCGCGCCCGCGGGCGGACCATTGACCAATGATTCCATCGTGCAAAAAACCACCCAAGTAAGGGGCGTCGTCGTGCCCAGTTTGGGAATCAATTACGGGCCCGCCGCCAATTGGACATTAAGTTTGGCAGGAAAATTTTACATTGTACCATTTGGTTACAGCGATAATTACACCGCGGACAGCCAAGCCATTGCCAATAAAACAGCGCGGTTTTTATCACCCGTTTATAACGCGGTTGATAAAATATTTTGGTATGGTGCCATAAACCTGGGCGTCGGTTATAGTTTTTAATCCTTTACCGACCCGTTGTTTACGCGCCATTAACCCGCCATTAACCCGCCATGACCATATGGGTTATAAGCCATTTCCCGCGCCGTGGCCAATACCCACAAAATCGACCTAAAATTGCTAAATTATACTATACATCTTATTTTATTATAAAATACAATAAAAAAGTTAGTATAGTTAGATTTACTATGAATAGTTGCTATTGATAAAAAAATGTGCTATAAAGGTAATATAATGAAACAATTATTTAGGATATTTTTACTGGCCGCGGTTATGATGGATGTTGCCGACATGGCGTTGGCGCAAACAACTATCAATACCCCCACAAACTCAGGCGCAGTCGTTGCGCCCGCCCCCAGGGTAAACTCCCCGAACTTACCCGCTGGAAATGCCCCCAGGGTAAATCAATCAGGATCGCCCGTTAGAAACAATGTGCAAAGAACGGTTGCCCCCCCAGCCAATTTGATAATTAATCAAACACCCGTCAGGCAAGATGCTTTGCCTGTGGTCGCCACCCCAGCCCCAGCAGTGCAGTCGGCAAACCAACGCCTCGCAAGGGATGGATTCTATGTAAGGCCCAATGCCGAACTTCTGCTTGTTCCTTCGAAATCAGCCTTCACCAAAAACGTGGGATCGATAGGCCTTGGCGCGGGTGGTGGTTTTACATTGGGTTATGAAGTTAGTAAATTCCAAATCGAGCTGGCAATTAATTATCAATATTACGGCAGCAAAGGCAGTTTTTACCAAAGTGCGCAGGCCGCCGCAAGCAAAGTAAATATAACAACCACGGTGGATAGCGGGGAACATTTCATTCCCATTACCGTGGGGTTCAATTACGTCATTCCGCTTACTTCGTCGGGTTTATTTGCCGTGACCCCGGGTTTGGCGGGCGGTTTGTGGGTTCACAGGATAAACCGCGTTATACGCCAGGATGGTTATAATATTGCCACAGGCCTACCAACCAATCTTGGCACCGTGGGCCTTGGCGATTTACCAACAAGCGACAGCAACACCGAAGTTAGGTTAGTGATAGCGCCAAGTTTGGCGTTGGAGGTTCAACCATTCGACAATTTGAGTTTTCATGTTACGGGCAAAGTTTATATTGTGCCAGGTGGCTACAGCGATAATTACGCCGCCACCACCCGCGCCGCCTTCGCCGATATTAGCACGTTTAATTTAGAACCAGCATACAACACGACCGATGCCATGTTTTGGTACAGCAGCATTAATATTGGCATGCAATATAAATTTTAATTGCCATTGGTTTTTTTGCCAATTGGTGGGGCAGTATAGTTTAGAACGAACTATCCACGACAAGTTTTCTGTTTAACAAACCCCTGCCTTGGGTAGCCTCCCAGGCGGGGTTTTTTTTATAATATGCGTTTTTTTTCACCCCGCTTGGACATAAGAGAGGGGGAGAAATAGGGCAGGGGTTTAGCTAGCCTCCCTTGCGACAGAAGGAAGCAGAAAAATAGGGAGGCGAGTTAGCTAACCTCCCTTGTGATACAAGGGAGGGAGAAAAATAGGGAGGCGGAGCCGACCATATTTTTCGGGTAGGTTAGACCCCGCTTGGTGAATGATTTTTGTTTTAACATGCTATTCCCAGCTTGATAAATTTACCTGACCATATTTAAAATCGTCACCCCCCACTAACCCACCTGAAAATTATACTGCGCTAACGCTTCGTTAATTTTCTTCCTCCCTTGTAACACAAGGGAGGCATCTTTAGCCTTCTTCCCCACCAACCCGCCCGCGAAAAGAAAAAACCAGGCGTGGATCTTAGCCAACCCCGCTTGCAACACAAGGGGAGAAAAATAGGGAGGCGAGTTAGCTAGCATCCCTTGTGATACAAGGGAGGGAGAAAAATAGGGAGGCGAGTTAGCTAACCTCCCTTGTGATACAAGGGAGGGAGAAAAATAGGAAGGCGTAGCCGACCATATTTTTCGGGTAGGTTAGACCCCGTTTGATAAATTTACCTGCCATATTTAACATCGCCACCCCCCACTAACCCACCTGAAAATTATACTGCGCTAACGCTTCGTTAATTTTCTTCCTCCCTTGTAACACAAGGGAGGCATCTTTAGCCTTCTTCCCCACCAACCCGTTCACGAAAAGAAAAAACCAGGAGCGCGTTTAGCAAAACCCACTTGTAACACAAGGGGAGGCATTCTTATCTTTCTTCCCCACCAACCCGCCCGCGAAAAGAAAAAACTGGAATAAATTTACCTGCCATACTTAACATCGTCACCCCCCACTAACCCACCTGAAAATTATACTGCGCTAGCGCTTCGTTAATTTTCTTCCTCCCTTGTAACACAAGGGAGGTATTCTTAGCCTTCTTCCCCACCCCCCCGCCCGCGAAAAGAAGAAAACCAGGAACGCACTTAGCCAAACCCATTTGTAACACAAGGGGAGGGCATCTTTAGCCCCCCCACCCGTCGCCCATGTTGCCCCCACGCCACCGCCCATGCCCACGCCGCATGGTATTATTATCATTAATTTATAATGATTAACGACGCAATATAAGAAAAATACCCAGAAAACATATATTATTTTTTGTTTGCTATTGGTTGCAAATTGGGCTAGGTAGCGATGGATAGAAGGTGGCGTTTGGGATGGGACTTTTTTTATAAAAATGCTTTCATAATTTACATCGTAAATTATATCATTCGGGACATTGCCAATTATCATATTACAGAACAAATTGTTGCCGTGGTGCGTGGGCAACCGCACGCCGTGGTGGTAATTTACATTAGCAATTTATATCAAATATTTTTAAGGAGATATAATGAAACAATCATTTAAAAAAGCTCTGCTCGCCTCCGCGGTTATCGGCCTTGCCGGTGTGTCGTTTGCGCAAGCAGGCACGAAAGACGGTCTTTATTTGACCCCCAATGCCGAAGTTATCTTTGTTAACTCAGCTTTCACCAAGGGCGTGACTTCGGTCGGCGTCGGCGGTGGCGCGGGTTTGGCGTTTGGTTATCAAATCAAAAAATTCCAAATCGAATTGGCAGCCAATTACCAATATTATGGCGGTAACGGCACTGTTGAACAAACTGTTAGCGCAATTCCTGGCGGTGCAGGAAAAATATCCACCACGGTGGACAGCACAGAACATTTCATTCCCATTACCTTGGGTTTGAACTATGTCATTCCCGTTAATGCAAGCGGTTCCCTGGCCTTGACCCCAGGTATCGCGGGCGGTGTGTGGATTCATAGCGTGAACCGCACCATTGCTGTCGCTCCAAACGCAGTTGTAACTGGTGCCGCTGCCGCTGCCGCTGACGCTCGATTAGCTGGCTTAGCACTAGCCCCAAAAACTGACGAAGCGACCGAAGTGAAGGGCGTTATCGTCCCCAGCTTGGCTTTGGACTATGCTCCATCGGCCAATTGGACCGTGCGTTTTGGTGGTAAATTCTACATTGTGCCAGCTGGCTACAGTGATAATTACGCCGACTTAAACCGCACCGCTGCTAATGCTGGTGCCGCGTTTTTAAGCCCATCATACAATGCAGTTGACACCACCTTTTGGTATGGTGCCATCAATGTTGGTGCGCAATACACATTCTAAAATTTCTTAAAATTTTTTTAGAACACAGGTTTTCTGTTTAACAAAACCCCGCTTGGGCAACCCCCAGGCGGGGTTTTTTTTCACCCCGCTTGGCGCCCCCCGCCCATGCGGTTTTTTTTATAATATACGATTTTATTTTAAAATCTGATGCTTCATATCTATCAAGACAGGATAAAATATATTGTTGCCTAAATAACCAAATAATCTGGCTTTTTTATTAAGCTTCACTTCCCAAATGCCATTGTCAAAAATATCTTGCGATATTAAGTTTCTGTCGTTTTTAAAGAGTTTTTTAACTTTCTCTTTTGGATTAAAGACTTTCTTTAAATCTTGCTTTGCTTGCATTTGCTGCAATGTATGATGCGAATAATAAGTAAGTTTTTTTTTCTATAAAAGCAAATGATCTGTATTCTAATTTATAATCTTCTTTGCTATAATCTCCGCTCGCTCTTAATAAAGTAAAATCAAAGCCAAATGTACTATCATTTAACGGCGTGGGAAGGGTTTCAGGAAAGTCCATAAAGAATGCTGTCCCATCTTCCTTCTTTGATATTGCTACTCTTTATTATCTAATTTTTTGAAAAATTTTTTCATGGATTCGATACTAATGACCACATCACATCGTTTGTGTCTTGCCCCTTTGTCAGGCTGGTAAGCCTCAATCCATGGGGTGTGGGTGTGGGTTAAATCAACAAGCTGTGAAGAACTCGCAAAGCCATAATGTTTCCAGATAGATTTTAAAAAATCTTTTTCTTCTTTTGATAATATTTTTTCTGCATCGGTGGTGATATCCGCGCTGGTGATAGGCATTTCGCTCTTATGCTTTAGCTCGTGATATAAATCAACCACCACAGGCCCCAACGCCCACGCTTGTATAGAATTGTCAAACACTGGCTTATCAAATCTAGCCAAGCTCCACCCTTGCGCCAAATAACACAATTTTTGTAATTTTAGGTTGGACATCATATCGCCCTTTTGCGTTTCTAGCAGAGAAATCAAAAAATCGGCGACGGGCTTAACATTTTTGAAGTTGCTTTCCATCGCTTGATTTCCTAGAGCGCTAAAAAAATCGGTCATTTGTTTTATCCTTTTGTTCCATTATAACACTCCTAAAATGTCAATGCAATCATGCCTTACTGGCATCCAACTTGGTTAGGCTGGGCGTAGCGGTTTTTTAAAATAATAGGATAGTTAGAGGCGGGCGTATGAATAGAATTTTATCACCAAGGTTTTAAAACCCTGCAATCATAAAAAATATTACATACTATTGAGCCACAATATATGTGGCACCCGACTTGATTCGAAATTAACTTAAAATTGCATTCATGTCAAGGAAAACGTCGATATTTATAAAATCTTGACATTTTTTATAAAAAAACATAGGATGGGTGCATAGTATAAAACCAATGAAGAGCAAAAACATGACCAGCATCGTTATAAAACCTAATAATAAGCAGCCTTTTGCCAAAGGAAACCGCCCTGTTGATAGGCAACGGCAGGTGGCTGATAAAATGGCATTGGAAGTGGTGCGTCGCGCCCATAAAGATTTTGGCCCAGTTTTTGAACGGCTTTCAAAAGAATAGCAAGGCTAACCCAGCGGAGAGCACAGGGATGCTATAGCTTATTTTTTGGCTATGAATTGTATTTGTTTTTTACATGACCAGCCAAATTTTAGAAATAACGCTAGCAGATGTTGAAAACAGTGTTTTTGCATCTATCGAAGAGGTATCAAAGGACAAGAATTGGGAACCCGTGCCGCCGTTTAACACGCGGTATGAAGGAAGGTTGGAAAGTTGTTTAGCAGTTCCTTTCCAAGAATTTGCTGGTTTTAGTCCCTACGAAGGGCTGATAGAAAAAGCCGCCATTTTATTTTATACCTTGACCAAAGGCCATTGTTTTCTTAATGGTAACAAACGAATTGCTATCTATTCATTATTATTTTTCTTATTTAAAAATGGTAAATGGCTTAGAATAAGCACGGACGACCTGTATAATTTTTCTGTGGGTGTAGCAAGTTCTGAAGCGCGTAATAAGGAAGAAACTTTAAAAACGATAGACGATATTATAACAAAAAATATTATTGATAAATGACCAATAAAAATAAAGACGATGTTGTTATTGTGGCGGGGAAGCGTAGCGCCATTGGCTCGTTTCTTGGCGGGTTGTCGGCCTTGCCCGCGCCGCAAATTGCAGCCCCCGTTATAGGCGGGTTGTTGCATGCCGCGGGGTTACCGCGTGAAAAATTTGCCAATATTGGCGAAGTGGTGTTGGGGCAAATTTTGGCCGCGGGATTGGGCCAAGGCCCCGCGCGCCAAGCCGCCATGGCGGCGGGCATACCGCAATCGGTCCCCGCCATGGGGATCAATTTGCTTTGCGGTTCGGGGTTAAAGGCGGTGGCCCTGGCCCATGATTATATAAAATCGGGAACCTACAACATGGTGGTGGCGGGCGGCATGGAATCGATGAGCCGCGCCCCACACAGTATTTTAATGCGCGCGGGGTTGCAAGATTCGGTAAAAATGGGCAATGGCAAATTGGTCGACACCATGTTGACCGACGCCTTGACCTGCGCCTTTCATAACTATCACATGGGGCAAACCGCCGAAAATATTGCCAAGATTTTTTCCATCGACCGCACTGCCCAGGATGATTTTGCGCTGGCCAGCCAAACCAAAGCCGCCGCGGCGATAAAATCGGGCGCGTTCAAAAATGAAATTATCCCCATTACCAACAAAACAAAAAATGGCGATGTGACATTCGAAACCGATGAATATCCCCGCCAAACCAGCGCGGAAAAACTGGCGGGGCTTAGGCCAGCCTTCATGAAAGAACATGGCACGGTGACGGCGGGCAATGCCTCGGGCTTGAATGACGGGGCGGCGGCGGTGCTGGTGGCGCGGCGCGATGCCGCCGAAAAAAACAATTTGGCGATGCCGTTGCAATCGGTGTTCAAAATTTTATCCCACGCCACGGTCGGGGTCGACCCCGCCATTATGGGGGTGGGGCCCATTGAGGCTTCGCGTCAAGCGCTGGAACGGGCGGGTTTAAAAATAACCGATATGGATTTGATAGAATCGAACGAAGCCTTCGCCGCGCAAAGTTTGGCGGTTATCAAAGAATTGGGAATGACCCAAGATTTTGCCAAGCAGCGCGTTAATGTGAACGGCGGGGCCATAGCCCTTGGCCACCCCGTTGGGGCGTCGGGCGCGCGGATATTGGTAACGCTTATCCATGCCCTGGCGGCGCGGGGCGGGCGTTATGGTTTGGCAACATTATGCGTGGGTGGCGGCATGGGCGTCGCCATGGTGGTCGAACGCGAATAAAAAAAAACGACGGTTAAAAAATATAACCGTCGTCTTTTATTTTTCTAATTAAGATGTTTTAGAATCGGTAAGATGTACCAACCGCCAAACTTCCATACCATAACAATTTATTGCTATTGAGGGTTTGCCCCGCAGTGTTGGCGGCGGCAATGGCATTGGTGCTGTAAAGATCGCTAAAGCCATTGAAGATTAAATAAAACTTCCCAGCAACCGTCAGGGTTAAATTATCGGTCAGGGCGTAATCCAATTCAACCTTTGGCACCAACAATGCTTTCGCAACCGTGGCCGAATCGTTAAATGCACCATTGGGGCTAAAGGTTTTATCAACCTTATAAATCATAACACCGCCACCCACGCCGATGGTGGTATCGATACTTTGCAAGAAAGGAAAGGTGTAATTAATGCCCGTGTAGATGGGAATGAAATTTTCGCTAATATTGGCGGTTTGTGACGATTTGCCAATTTTTTGCACGACGTTTTTGCCGCCCGCATAATGCCAGCCAACATTGGTTTCCCATTGCCAAGCGTCAAATTGATAACCGAAACCAAATGATAAACCGCCGCCAATGCCGACCTTACCCAGGCCGCGCGTAAAATCCGCGGGGGTGAAGGTTAATTCGGCTTCGGGCCTTACGAACCAGCCTTTTTCGGCCTTCGCCACGGGGGCGGTGGTAAGGATGGTGGTTAATAATAAACCCGCCAAGGCGGCCTTCACGCTCGTGTTAATTTTTTTTGTGGTTTGATAAGTTGCAGGTTTGTTAGTCATGATATTCCCCAATGTTGATAAAGATGTTGATAGATTTTTTGCCCGTTGGCTCTTATTGCATCTTACGTTATTGATAGTTGCTTTGTAGCAATTTTCATAATTTGCTAAGACGCCTAGAACCTTATTTATAATGACTTGACAATGATAAATCAATAGTCATGTCACCGATTTTTGTAAAGATTTATGAAGCTGGCGTGATTTGTGTCCCGTCGCGGTCATAGCCTTAACCCTACTGAGAATGCCGTCCCTGCTATTATCAATAATTATCAATCATATACTACCACTGACGTTGATGCGACGCAAGGGTAAATTTTTTGAGTAGGTTTTTAACAGGGGAGTCGGAAAAATAATCCAAGGCCTTCATGGCGCGCGCGACAAATTGTTCGATATGATGTTGCGCCATGTCAGCAATGTTGTAGCCCTGCAATTGTTGCAATAGCCAACTTAAATCGCCGCTGGTTTTGGCGGGGGTGCGCTCGCTTAAGGGGGTGTCTGGCGAAGTATCAACCACGAAATAATCATTCAATTTTTCTATGATGGCACGGTCATTTTTGGCGGCAGTATATAATAATAGGATAGGCAGGGTTATTTTCCCTTCATAAAAATCGCTGCCAATTTCTTTTTTAATAATATCTGGGTTACCAAAATAATCCAACCCGTCATCGACCAATTGAAATATCATCCCCAAGGCTTCGCCCAAATCATGCAACGCACGGTTAGACGGCTCGGCGGGATCTTGGTTTTGTAACAAACCCGCCACAATAAAACTGGCGGAAAACAACGCCCCCGTTTTGGCAAAAATAATTTTTTCGTAATCGGCCATGGTTAAAAAATTTTCTTGGTAATGCAATTGATGGCTTAGCTGCCATACCTCCCCCATGGACAGGGTGGCGGCGGTGCCCGCCAATTGGGTCAGCACCGCCTGGTTCTGGGTTTTGACCATCAATTGAAAAGCGCGGGCGAATAAAAAATCCCCCACCAGCACGGGCAAGTGATTACCCCAAACATGGTTGGCGGTTTTTTTGCCGCGCCGCTTTGTTGCCTTGTCTATCACATCGTCATGGAACAATGTTGCGCCATGAATAAATTCAACCGCCGCCGCCAAATAAACAATGGGTTTGACGGGGTCATTCATGACGGGCTTGGTGCTGCGCCCCAACAATTTTTCGGCGGTTAAGCATAGCAGGGGGCGAATTCTCTTACCGCCCGCGGTTAAAAGATGGTTGGCAATTTCTGGCAACAGCGGCAATTTGTCAAATTCTTCGCCCGTTAGCTGGCTCGTCATCACTTCTTCTACCTTGTGCCAATCCTCGGCAACCTCGGCCTGCATCGCCTTGACAACATCGTTTAAATGGGTGTTGGCATTATTGGTGGATGTAGACGGGTTGTGCGAAGAAAGAGGCATGGGATAAAAAAAAACGAAGCAGGAGATAAAATTTTGCTAATGCAAAGTACTTATTATCATACTATAACGACAAAAACAATTTTATGAATCTTAAGAATGCGCCCACACCCACGCCGTTGCCATCGCCACCCGCCGCAACCAGCCGCGATTTTATTTTGAACAGGCAAATTGTTTTGCACCAATACCGCCATGGTTATCGGGTGTCGGTTGATTCAATATTGGTTGGGGCCATGGTTGATAAAAACGCTAAGCGATTGCTCGACATGGGGGCGGGGGTGGGGGCGGTTGCCCTGACCGCCGCCTTTTGGAATCGCCAAGCCGAAATCCACGCGGTGGAAAAGAACGATGACTATTTTGCTTTGTTGAAAAAAAACCTGTGGCAAGAAAATATATTCTTGGGCGGGGCGGCAAGAATGCGACTGCATCATGATGACATTAACAATAATCACGCCATGACGAATGAAACATTTTGCCAGGTTTTGATGAACCCGCCGTTTGATAATGTTGATGATAGCACCGCCCCGCCCGATGAATTAAAACGTGCGGCTTTCGTTTTTGCGCGCCATGACGACATAACGCGGTGGTGGCGCACGGCGTTGGATTTGTTAAAGCCAGCGGGATCTTTGGTTTTTATTGCGCGGCCCCATTTGCAAAAAACAATCGAGGATTTTTTCGGCGGCCTCGCCATGCCCATTATTATCCAACGGGTGATGGCGAACGAACGTTGTATCAGGCTGTTGGTCAAGGCAACAAAAATAAACTTAACAGAAAAGGAAGCGACAATAATAATGGCCAAAGATTTTATATTGCAGGAGAAAACGCCTGACGCCACGCAACAGGCCATGCAATATACCCCAGGCGCAGAAAAAATACTGCGGGGCCAGGCCTGGTTGCCCTTCCCCTTTTTGGCGGAGTAATGGGCTTATGCTATGTTCTTGACAAATGGGGTAAAAATAATTATATTAAGCTTAAGAATGAGAGAAAAGCCTGTAATTTACTAGTTGGCTTTGAGGGTATGTTGGCTATAACAACGGACAATCATTTGCCTAACTATTCAAAAAATATCTTAAAGAAACCCCCCATCAACAATAATATCAACCTGATAAGGAGTCACAAAAACAATGAGTGATAATTTTTCATTTTCATCGGTCGCCAGCAAATCGAAGGTTACTTACGATGTTGGCTTGCGCCGTTTTATGCTATCCACTTTTAATTACATGGCGCTGGGTGTGGCCTTCACGGGTTTGGTTACCTTGTGGTTATCGGTCAACACTGAGATCATGCGCAGTTTATCTTTGGGAATCATGTCGCTGGTCATCTTTGGTGCGACTCTTTTGTTGGGTGTGTTTGCGCCCCGCATCATTTTGCAAAGCCGTAGCATCGCCAGCGCGCATTTGGCCTATTGGGGCTATGCCGCCATGGTTTCAATATTGATTAGCCCGTTGATTTATTCATTTTTGAGCGTTGAAGGGGGCGTTGCCGATTTGGCGCGTGCTTTCTTCATCACCTCGGGTATGTTTGCTGGGGCAAGCCTTTATGGTTATGTTACCCGCAAAAATTTGCAAGGCATGGGCGGATTTTTAGCCCTGGTGTCTATCGGCATTTTGATAGCCCTGGTGGTTAACATGTTTTTGAAAAGCACTGCTTTTGGCCTGCTGTTATCGGTGGCCATTGTGGTTATCTCGGCCTTGGCAACTGCCTTCCAAACCCAGATGTTGAAACAACAATACGACAGTTTCTACGCCGCGGGTCCCGCCATGGTGTCGCGACTTGGTATCTTGGGTGCCTTGATGCTCTATGGGTCCTTTATCAATATGTTTATTAACATATTGCAAATCATCGGCCTTTCAAGACGCGATTAGATTATAAAAATATTATGGCGGTTCGTGATAACATTCATGAACCGCCATTTTTTTATTCACCATTGATGATGCAGAAACACCGAACATGTCTTTAAATATTCTTAAACGGGGGGAACGGGGGGCTATCCCCGCGCCCTATGGTTTTCAAGCATCCTTGCTGGATTTCGAACAGCCCCTGGTTGCCCCATTACAAAAAGAGTTGAATGAATTAGAAGAATTACAAGAAAAAAAGGGCAAGCAATCGGTTGCGTTGGAAGCAGAAATAAAATTGCTGAAAGAAAAAATTTCGCAGAATTTAAAAATACTTTACGAACAATTAACCCCGTGGCAAAAGGTTCAGGTGGCACGCCACGCGCAACGCCCAAGGTTTTTGGATTTTGCCCATAATATTTTTCAAGATTTTACCCCGTTGGCGGGTGATAGATATTATGGCGAAGATTGCGCCATTGTTGGCGGCATGGCATTTTTTGATAACCAACCTTGCATTTTGGTGGGGCAAGAACGCGGCAACGATACCATCAGCCGTATCAAACATAATTTTGGCATGCCCAAGCCCGAGGCCTACCGCAAGGCCATCAGGCTTATGAAATTGGCCGACCAATTTTCTTTGCCAGTTATTTCGTTGGTTGATACCCCTGGTGCTTTCCCTGGGGTCGAGGCCGAGGAGCGTGGCCAGGCCGAAGCCATTGCCCGCAATATTGACGCGGGTTTGGCACTGACCGTGCCATTCATTTCGATTATCATTGGTGAGGGGGGATCGGGCGGTGCCATGGCCATAGCATCGGCCGACCGTGTGTTGATGTTGGAACATGCAGTTTATTCGGTTATTTCGCCCGAGGGCTGTGCGTCGATTTTGTGGCGCGACGCCAAAAAGGCGGAGATGGCCGCGACCGCGCAAAAAATTACCGCCAGCGACATGTTGCAATTTAAAGTGATAGATAAAATTATTGCGGAACCCGTTGGCGGTGCGCATCGCGAACCCGCCATAGCCTTCAGCAATACAAAATCGGCCATTGCCGAGATGTTGGGGGAATTAAAGAAATTGAGTGCCAAAGACTTAATCGATAAACGGCGAGAAAAATACCTTGTGATTGGTAAAATCGTCCGTTAGAATTGCTGTTGATAGAATCATCAAATTTGTAATAGTTGGTTTTTCTATCAAGCATTATTTTGGCAAACCACATCAGGGCGCGGATTAAAAATCATGGTAAAAAAAATATCGAAGGTTGCTTTTCATCAAAAACCTGGCTGGCAATTGCCCGAAACGGCGGCAACCGATGAAGCCCTGTGGCATGATTATCATCAAAATCGGCGTAAATTTTTAAGCCTTTCGGCGGGCATGATTGGCGGCGCGGCGGCCTACACCATTGCGGGGTTGAACAACAAATCGATTGCGGCAACGGGCGATGACGTGGCGGGCAATGGCGCGTGGATGGCGGGGGCAAAACGTTTTTATCCCGCGCAAAAAAACGCCACCTATGACAAGGCCAAACGTTTCGCGATAACCAGCGAGCATGATGTTACCCATTATAATAATTTTTACGAATTCGGCAGCGATAAAGATGTATGGCGTAGCGTGGAAAATTTTACCCCCTATCCTTGGACCGTGGTGATAGATGGTATGGTGGATAAACCGCAAAGGGTGGATATGATGGATTTGATAAAAAAAATGGGGTTGGAAACCCGCGTTTATCGCCACCGATGCGTCGAGGCATGGAGCATGACCGTGCCGTGGTCGGGTTTTTCTTTGCGTAAATTATTATTGTCGGTGGGCGTCAAATCGGATGCGAAATTTGTTGCGTTTGAAACCAAGGCCGATAAAAAAACAATGCCTGGGCTAAGCCAGGTTTGGTACCCATGGCCATATCAAGAGGGGGTGACGATAGCCGAAGCAATGAATGACCTGCCCTTTATGGTGGTGGGGGCTTATGAAAAACCTTTGGCAAATCAAAATGGCGCGCCGTTGCGTTTGGCCCTGCCATGGAAATATGGTTTTAAATCGACCAAATCGATTGTGCGTATCACCCTGACCGATAAAAAACCAAAAACTTTCTGGTCGCAAATTGCCAGCAACGAATATGGTTTTTATGCCAATGTAAACCCCGATGTGCCGCACCCCCGTTGGTCGCAAGCCACCGAACGAGTATTGGGCAGGGATGGCGAACGCGTGCCCACGTTAAAATTCAATGGTTATGGCGAATGGGTGGCGGATATTTATAAAAACTTGCCGCAAAATCGCGATTTATTTTTTTAGGTTGCCCTATCGCTGACGCTACTTGAGGGGCGCATTATATTTGCCCTATCGCTGACGCTACTTGAGGGCGCATTATATTCGCCCTATCGCTGACGCTACTTGAGGGCAATATATTCGCCCTATCGCTGACGCTGCTTGAGGGGCGCATTATATTTGCCCTATCGCTGACGCTGCTTGAGGGCGCACTATATTCGCCCTATCGCTGACGCTACTTGAGGGGCGCATTATATTTGCCCTATCGCTGACGCTGCTTGAGGGCAATATATTCGCCAAAATATTAAAAAGAACCTACGATAAAAATAAAAAACCTCAACCAGACTGGTTATAGGCGGTGGCCTATTACCCGAATTTTTTTTCGACCCAATCGTTGAGGAGGCGCACCCCATAACCCGATGCGCCAGGATGATACAGCGCGCCCGCGGTTTTTTGCCACACCGTGCCCGCAATGTCCAAATGCGCCCATGCGGGGGCGTAATCTTTATCATTCATGATAAATCGTTGCAGGAATTGCGCGGCGGTGATGGAACCCGCCTGACCCGCGGCACCAATATTTTTTACATCGGCGCGTTTTTCAAAACAATCTATCAATTTATCATAATAACCGCCAATCGCCGATAAAGGCATTTGCCATAATTTTTCATCAACCGCTTCGCCCGACGTAAATAATTCCTGGGCCAAGTTTTTGTTGTTGGTGAATAACCCCGCGCGGTCGTGGCCCAATGCAACAATCATCGCCCCTGTTAAAGTAGCCAAGTCGATAATCGTGGTGGGTTTAAAATTTTTCTGAGCATACCACAAGGCGTCGGCCAATATCATGCGGCCTTCGGCATCGGTGTTGAGGACTTCGATGGTTTGCCCCGACATGGATTTAACAATGTCGCCTGGGCGTTGCGCCTTGCCCCCTGGCATATTCTCCACAATTGCTAACACGCCGATGGCGTTGACGGGGGCTTTTCTTTTTGCCAACAATTTCATCAATCCCGTCACGGTGCCCGCGCCGCCCATATCCCAAATCATTTCTTCCATACCGCCCGACGGTTTTAACGAAATACCGCCCGTGTCGAAACACACACCCTTACCCACGAAACAAATGGGTGCTTGTTGTTTATCGCCACCATGCCATTCGATAACCGCCAATTGCGATTCCTGCGCTGACCCTTGCCCCACCGCCAGCAGTGAGTGCATGTTCAATTTTTCCATTTCCTTTTCGCCTAAGATGGTTATTTTTAATCCGTCAGCCGAAAGTTCCGCCACGCGTTTGGCAAAGACAGGCGGCGTCAAAACATTGGCGGGTTCAGAAACCAATTCGCGGGTTGTAATCACCCCGTCATAAATCGCCGTTTGTTTTTGGGTCAGGCTTGCTAAAGTTTCTTTATCACCCAAACCACCTTCATAAATCACTGTTTCCTTATTAAATGGTTGTGGCGATAATTTTTTTTCATCGGTTAAATAATGGTGAAATTGCCATTGCTTCAGGCGAAACCCCAACAACATGCCCGCCAAATGCGTCGGCGGTTGGGTGTTTTTATCAACCACCCAATAAAGCGGCAGGGTGGGCGCAGGTTTTTTTTCAGAATCTTTTTTGTTATCATCGGCGGAAGAATTGCTAGCCAATAGTTTTTTTGCCAAAGCACTGGCATGTGAAAAAATTTGCCCGCCCAATTCGGTTGCCAATTGTTCGGCGGATTTTTTTTGCGCGAAGGCATCGTCATCTTTTTTGTTGGCGGGTTGCGGGTTTGCGGTGCCGTAAAGCAATACCGCGTGCCATTTGGTGCCAACGGGGGCCATGATTTCTAAAAAAGTTCCTGCCTTGTCTTTAAAATTGGCAACCAGCATCGCACGGCTTAACTGGCCCGAAGTAAAACCATCCAAGTCGCGGGTTAATGCCCCCGTCAGCGGTAAAATTAAAATCCCCGATTGATTTTCTGGACTGTTGAGACTGTTTTCAAGTTGAAAATGTAACATGGTTATTTGTTATCACAAAAAAACAAATTTATCAAATAGGGGTATAGGAAGAATGATAAGCCAACCCCTATCAACCATTTTAATGGTGGAAATGACGGCTATGGCAAAATACCAATTTGATATGACGCGCCTTGCAAGCGGCAATGACTTCTTTATCTTTTATCGAACCGCCAGGTTGGATAATGGCCGTGATACCGCCGTTGGCAAATATATCAACATTGTCGGTGAAGGGTAAAAAACCATCCGACGCCACCACGGGGTTAATCGGTTGGGATAAAAGATTGAGCAGGGGCGAGGCAGGACGCGCCGCGTCGCCGCCCGTAAGATTTTTTTTCAACATATCGCCGACTGCTTTTTCAGAAGCCATAACGCGGCTGGTCGCGCCACCGCCCAGGCCCAATGTCGTGCCACTGGCGACAATGGCGATAGAATTAGAACGCATTTCCTTGGCCACCATCATGGCCAACAACATGTCTTGCCATTCTTGGGCGGTGGGTTGTTCGTCGGTCATGACTTCGCAATTTTTTTGCAAGATAGGTTTGTTATCGTGGTCCTGTTGTAATATACCGCCCATCACCGAACGATATTCTTTTTTATATTGCTCGGCGGTGGGAAATGGTTCAATGGATAAAACCCGCAAATCTTTGCGGCTGGCCAATAAATTTTTAGCCTCATCGGTTACTTCGGGCGCAATGATAATTTCGAAGAATATTTTTAAATGCAAAATAGCCTCCGCCAATTTTTTATCCAGCGTGCGGTTGACGCCAATAATCCCGCCAAAGGCCGAAACGGCATCGGCGTAAAAAGCATGGTGAAAGGCGGTAACAATATCGTCGGCCATCGCAACGCCGCAAGGGTCGGTGTGTTTGATAATAACCGCGCTGGGTTTTTGCAAATGGGCGGTGGTTATCAGCAAACGCAACGCCGCATCAAGATCCAGATAATTGTTGTAGCTTAATTCTTTGCCTTGCCATTGCTTCATCTTGCCCAAGCCAAATTGTTGGTCGGTAAGAAAGGCAGCCGATTGATGCGGGTTTTCGCCATAGCGCAAACCCACGGCGGCGGTGGGAACATAGAGGGGGGCGGCGTTGACCGCAGTTGCCTTGCCCCGTTTGGATTCGGATGAATCACCGTCAAACCAATCGGCTATCAATTGGTCATAATGGGCAACATGGCGAAAGGCGATTTGCGCCAAGTTTTTGCATGTTGCGGATGACAGGCTTGGCTTGCCGCCCTGTTGCTTATTTAATTCTTCTATCACCATGTTGTAATCATCGGGGTTGGTGATAACCCCCACCGAAGAAAAATTTTTGGCGGCCGCACGGATAAGCGCGACCCCGCCAATGTCTATTTCTTCTATCATGGCATCATCGGGCAGAGATTTTTTTAACGCATCGGCAAATGGGTAGAGGTTCACCACCACCAAATCAATTTTTTTTATCTGATGGGTGGCAAGGTCGGCCACGTCGCCCCCATTGTCGGGGCGTGCCAAAATAGCACCGTGAATATGGGGGTGCAAGGTTTTCACCCGCCCACCCAAAATTTCAGGAAAGTTGGTAAGGGATTCGACGGTGGAGGTTGCGATGTTATTTTTTTGTAAGAATGTTGCGGTGCCGCCCGATGCTAC
Organism: Alphaproteobacteria bacterium; assembly: GCA_965262775.1. Lineage (GTDB taxonomy): Bacteria > Pseudomonadota > Alphaproteobacteria > JASGCL01 > JASGCL01 > JASGCL01. Next base: position 38,828 of record CBDHFT010000004.1, read on the forward strand.
TATCGCAACCCCCAGGTTTTGTAAAGCGGTGGCCAGCGGTAAAAGGTTGGTCTTATCGCTGACCGAAATTAGGGCGCGTGTAATAATCGTGGCGGGGCTCATGATATTTTGATAAGGTGATTCGCAAATAAAAACAAAATATAAAACATGGCGAAAGTAGCATATAACAAATTGCAGGGCAAAAAAATATTGTGGTTGGCCGCCAGCCCCAGCGTCATCATGCAATTTTATTTACCGCATATAAAAAATTTGGTCCAGGCGGGGGCGGTGGTGATGGTGGCGAGCAATGTTGAATCCGCCACTGCCGAAAAAAAAATATTGAGCAAGCTGGGGGTGGCGGTGCATCATTTGCCTATCAAACGCGGTGGAAAAAATATTGTGGCGGAATTGAAAACCATGGTGATGATAGCCAGGTTGGTGCTAAAGTTACGCCCTGACATGATTAACGCGCTTGCGCTCAAAATGGTTTTATATGGGGGCATGGTGGCAAGGTGGGTGCCCGCCGTGGCGCGCGTCATGGACATGATTGGTCGGGTTGGCGGTGGCAAGGTTGCGCCGCCGTTCGCTATAAAATTTTTGGGCAACCTGACGGGGCTTGGTTTTATTTTTATTAGCCAAGGATTATTTGCCAAAACGGTAAGGCTGGGTTTGCGAATTATTTTGCCGCATATTTTTTCGGCCATCAATAAAAAATTATTGGTGATGAACAGCGATGATTATCAATTGATGGCGACACGTTTCAGGGTGCCCAAAAAAAATATAGTTAAAATATTCGGTGTCGGGGTCGACAGCGATAAATTCGCGCCCGCGCCATCGGATAACCCAACCCAACCCAAAAAAATGATCATTACCATAGCGCGGTTGTTGCGCGATAAAGGCATCACCGAATTTTGTCAGGCGATAAAAATATTGCGCGATAAAAATTATCGCGATAATTTTTATGTCTATGGTGCGCGTGATAAGGAAAACCCAAGTTCTTTGTCGGCCCAAGAAATAAAAGACATGGAAAAATCGGGCGTGCGTTTTATGGGTCACACCAAAGATATTAAAAAAGCCATTACCCCCGCGACCGCGGTGGTTTTATTTTCTTACCGCGAGGGCATGCCGCAAGTTTTGTTGGAAGCCGCATCAATGGCCAAACCCCTCATCGCCCTCAATGCGCCAGGTTCGCGTGAAATTTGCCGCGATAATATTTCGGGGTTGTTGGTGAAGGATAAAAACCCCCAATCCTTGGCGAAGGCCATGGAAAAAATATTGACCGATGACAAGTTGCGCCACCGATTAGGGCGTGGCGGGCGGCGTTTGATTGAAGAAACCTTTGCTTTGAAAAAAATTGAAAAACAAATGCTTGCGCTTTGGCAAAAATTCTTTTAAGCGCAAACCATGAAACAATTTGTGGTTACAGCGCATGACAAAAAAAACAGCACCGCGGTGCGCGCCGCCAACCGCGCCGCTCATTTAGCCTACATCGCCGATGCACAAAAAATGGGCGTCACCATTTTGTTGGCGGGGCCGTTATTTGAAAATGTTGATTGTGAAACCATGGCGGGGTCTCACCTGGTGCTTATGGCGCAGGATATAAATATTATCAAAGATTTTCTGGCGAAGGATCCCTATAACCAAGCGGGGTTGTTCGATAGGGTTGAGGTTTATCCTTTTAAAAAAGTTTTGCCCGCTACATAAAATCTTGCGGGTCAATGTCTAACTCGGCGCGGATTTTTTTGTAATGAGATATTTCTTTGTTGCAGATGCCTAACCAGGCGTGGGAAAAATCAAGCAAGTTGCGGGTGCGCGCCGCGGTTAACAAAAACCGATAACGATACAGGCCACGAATTTTTGCCATGGGCGCGGGTGCGGGACCGTATAATTTGAACGACGATGGTTGGTCGGCAAGCAATTTCAGGGCTTCCTTTTTCATGGCCTGCGCCACCCCTTGGACAAAATTTTCATTTTTATGAGACAATGTCAGCAAGGCAATGTGAGCAAATGGCGGCAAATGATGTTGCTGGCGTTGCGCCATCAATTTTTGCCAAAATTCTTGTTGCTGACCATGGATTAACAATT
>CBDHFT010000005.1:0-110216 GCA_965262775.1 Alphaproteobacteria bacterium
TAGTCTTGATGGCACCACGGCTTGTTTTTTTGACGATTTGTTTGTTGACGCCAAGGCGCGTAGCAAAAAGGTTGGCCGCCGTTTGATAACGGCGGTAAGGGAGGAAGCAAAAAAAAATGGGTGGTCGCGGGTCAGCTGGCTAACCGCCGATAACAATTATCGCGCCCGCCCTTTATACGACAGCCTTGCCAAGCGCACCGATTGGATAACTTATGAGATGGAGATATAAAAAAACACATGCTGCTTGCCTGGCATGCTTAATGAAGAAATTATTGGTTGGGGCTAGGGTAGCGAGCCTCATGCTGCTGTTAAATTTGGTCGTTTTTTTTCCGTTGCAGGCTGGCACCCCTGCCCCCGAGGAATCTTATCCTTTTCAACATGGGTTTTCTATTTGGAAAGAATTATCCTATAATAAAAACTTTACTCATTTTTATTATGCAAACCCCAACGCCCCCAAGGGTGGCACCCTTACACTTTCCGAATTGGGAACCTTTGACAGTTTTAACCCCTTCTTGATTCAGGGCATTGCCCCTGCCTCCATCGGCCTGATTTATAATAGTTTGATGACGGGGTCAGATGACGACGATATTGCACAATATGGCTTAATTGCCGATGGTATTTACATTAACCCCGGTAAAAAAATTATTGCTTTCCATATTAACCCCCGCGCCACATTTCAAGACAACAAACCCATCACCGCCGAGGATGTAGCCTGGACATTTCAGGCATTGCTCAATTCTGGCAACCCCGCTTTTCGCTCTTATTATCGCGATGTTGCGGGGGTAAGAACCGCAGGCAAGTCGGTGGTGGTGTTTGATATCAACAACCCCGATAATCATGATTTGCCCGCCGTGTTGGGTGGCATACCCGTGTTGCCCAAACATTTTTGGCAAGGGAAAGATTTTAACAAGCCTAGCATGGAGGTTCCCTTGGGTAGCGGACCCTATCGGGTTAAAGATTTTGCTGCTGGCAAATTTATTACCTATGAATTGGTGCCAAATTATTGGGGAAGAAACTTAAACACCCAGCGCGGTAAGAATAATTTTACCACCATCAAATACAAATTTTACCGTGATAACCTGATAGAATTTGAAGCCTTCAAAGCGGGGCAGATTGACCTGCGCGTTGAGCCCAGCGCGCGCATGTGGGCAACGGGGTATAATGACATACCCGCCATCAAAAATGGCAAAATGATGAAACGCGAATTTTATCATAAACGAATTGCCCCAACCCAAGCTATTCAATTTAATCTACGCCGTCCATTATTTGCGGGTGAGGATGGTCGCACGCTGCGCCGCGCGTTGCAATTATTGTGGGATTTTGAATGGGCCAACGATAACCTGATGTATCATGCTTACACCCGAACTGCCTCCATGTTTGATAACAGCGTGCTGCGCGCCCGCGGCATGCCATCGGCGGCGGAGGTTGCCTTGCTTAAGCCATTTCAGCAAGAATTACCCAAAGAGGTATTTGGCCCCGCTTACCTTCCCCCGCAAAGCAACAAAGATGGCAATCGCGCCAACATGTTGGCCGCGGTAAAATTGTTAGAAGATAATGGATTTTATTATAAAGGCCAAAAACTATATTCCCCAAAAAAAATTCCAGTAGAATTTACCATTTTCCTTCAAGATGCTATTTTTATTCCTCTGCTTACGCCCTTTGCCCAATCTGTCAAACGAGTGGGGGGCAAGGTGAATTTGCGCATATTGGATAGTTCCGTGCTGACGCGCCGATTATTAAATTTTGATTACGATGTCATCATCAACCGATATAATAATTCAATCTCGCCAGGCAGCGAACAACGTCTTATTTGGGGCAGTCAAGCAGCCAAACAAATGGGTAGTGGCAATATTGCGGGGGCGCAATCCCCTGCCCTTGATTTTTTAATCGAAAGGTTAAACAAGGCTCAAAGCTACAGCGAATTGGTGACTATTGCCCATGCCATGGATCGTGTTATTATGTGGCAATATTATTTCATCCCCATGTATTATTTAAATTATGACCGTATTGTCTATTGGAATAAAATTATATGCCCCAATAAAATATCGGACCAAGGTTTTAATTTAACGAACTGCTGGTCAACCTCCGCCAAATAACCTCCAAAAAACCTCCAAAAAACTTACTGCCATGAAACAATATTTATCTTTGTTATCGCAAATTTTAGAACGCGGTCATGAAAAAAATGACCGCACGGGCGTCGGCACATTGTCGCTGTTTGCCGAACAATTACGGATTGATTTAAAAAATGGCTTTCCATTGCTCACGACCAAAAAATTGCACTGGCCGTCGATAGCCTACGAATTACTATGGTTTTTACGGGGCGACGATAATATTGCCTTTCTCAAACAACATGGCGTCACCATTTGGGATGAATGGGCCGATAGCGATGGCAACCTTGGCCCTGTTTATGGCAAACAATGGCGCGCGTGGCGCGATAAGGATGGCAAAGAACATGACCAAATAGCCACCATCGTTAAGCAATTAAAGGAAACGCCCGAATCGCGGCGTATTATATTATCGGCCTGGAATGTGGCAGATATCGAAAAAATGAAATTACCGCCGTGCCATTTGTTATGCCAATTTTATGTTGTCGATAACAAATTATCCTGTCATTTGTATCAACGCAGTGCCGATTATTTTTTGGGCGTGCCTTTTAACATTGCTTCTTATAGTCTTTTGACATTTATGCTGGCGCAGGTTTGCGGCCTATCGCCCGATGAATTGGTTATCAGTTTTGGCGATGTTCATCTTTATAAAAATCACTTGGCTCAGGCGCGGGAACAATTATCACGCCAACCCAAACCATTACCACGTTTGATGCTCAACCCTGAGGTTCGCGATATTTTTGCTTTTGATTTTGATGATTTGGCCATTATCGGTTACGACCCCTACCCCAATATCAAGGCACCGATAGCCGTTTAACCCCTTCATGATTGCAGCAAGCGATGGATTTTTTTTATATCAATCTGCTGTTTTAGGAAATCCGCCCAATCATCCATCGCGTTGTTTAATTCCGCTTGATAACTCCTGGTATCTGATAGATTTATATCCAGCGATGACAATAATTTTATAAGGAAGCCATGGTTATGCAATAAACCATGAAGGTAGGTGCCGATGATTTTTTTATCGGGGCTTACCATACCATCGCTTGCCCCCTGGGCGGTTTGCATGAATGGTTGGTAAGCACCGTTCTGATTAGTTTGTTTGCTCTCGGTTGCATTGGTCATGTTGCTAACCCCCGCATGAATTTCGTAGCCATCGATTGTGGTGCCAAAAAGATTTTCTTGTCCACGAGTATATATCAAGGTTTTATTTTTTTCTAAGCGCGTGGTCATGGGTAATAATCCCAACCCCTGGGTAGCTTGGTTTGTTATTGATGAACTGGCCTTGGTATTTTCTATATCATGCGGGTCAAGGATGGCTTCGCCCAATATTTGGTAGCCGCCGCATAAACCCAATATGGTGCCACCTTTTTTATGATGATTCATGATTATCTTGTCAAATCCTTGGCTGCGCAAAAATTCTAAGTCGGCGACCGTGTTCTTGCTACCCAATAAAACAATCAACTTAACATCATCCAACGATGCTTGATTTAATTGATTCTTAGATTGTATTATCGATAAACCGTAACCGTTATTATTTAATACATATTGCAACGGTGCCAAGTCATCGGTTTGTGAAGCATGCAATGTTTGAAAAACCATAACGCGCGGCGGCAAATTATCGGCCTGGCGCGATTGAAAACTAAGGGAGTCCTCATCAGGAAAGAGATGCGCCCGATTAAAAAAAGGCAAAATGCCAAAATTTTTCCAATTTGTTTTTCGTTCGATGAATTTTATGGCCGAGGTTAACAACGAAACATCGCCCCGAAATTTGTTGATAAGAAAACCCTTTATAAGATTACGGTCAGACGCTGATAACACCGCATGGGTACCCACCAGCGAGGCAATAACCCCACCCCTGTCAATATCCCCCACCAACAGCACGGGGCATTGCACCGCGCTGGCAAACCCCATGTTTGCCATATCATTTTTTCTTAGGTTAACCTCGGCGGGGCTACCAGCCCCCTCCACCACAATGACATCATATTTTTTTTGTAATAATTCATAACTTTCGCGTATTTTTTTTAGCAGGATTTTTTTGCGGGCATAATATTGTTTGGCGGTGATGTTTTCTTGCGCCACACCCTGAACCACCAATTGCGACATGTTGTTACCAAGCGGTTTTAATAAAATAGGATTAAAATGATGGCTGGGCGGCAACCCGCAAGCCATGGCTTGGAATGCTTGGGCGCGGCCAATCTCTCCCCCATCGACCGCCACCATGGCGTTGTTGGACATATTTTGCGGTTTGAATGGTGCGACCGATATTTTTTCTTTTGCAAGTATCCTGCATAACCCCATAACGACCAGCGATTTCCCGACCGAGGATGCCGTGCCCTGCACCATCAAAGAACCATTGATTTTCTTTTTCATTTTTTTACCACATATTTTTATAATGAACGGGGCGATAATTAAAAGACAACACCACGGCATCCAATTGCCCCAGGTTATAGCCAAATTTTCTCATGCAAAATTGCAACGCGCGGCGCAAACGCGCCTGCTGCTTTGGGGTAATGGCTGGCTCAAGGTCCCACTTGTTTCTAAATTTAACCTCCACCACCACCAAAACGTCGTTTTTTTCGGCATAGCCAATCAATTTCTGCAAACGGCGTTCCATAACGCCATTTTTTTGGAACATACCCCTTGCTAAGCAAATACAGCATGGCAAACCATTCACCAATGGCGCCCTTCATGTCATTTTTTATCCTTGGTCTTGAAGGTTTTGCCGAGCGATTGGCTGAGGCTTTTGCCGGTCGACGTAATATTTTTTTCATTATTTATTTTTTTTCCCAAATATTAAGTGCCATGTTGTAAAGTATTTTTTTTCCTAACCCCGTTAAGGCAATGGTTTTGTCTATGGCTTTTTTCATTGGCCAATTATTTTTGTAATAAAGGGTTAATAATTCGCTGGCCACCGCCGTTTCATTGGTTGTGCTGACGCTAAGCAACGTGGGGGCAAGCACCAAAACCATCTCTCCCCGCCAATTGTTGGCCGCCATACAATGGGCAAATAATTGTGCTAGAGGCAGGGTGATATATTCTTCGTGGATTTTTGTCATTTCCCTTGCCAAGCAAGCCAACCGTTCGGGGTGCAAACTTGCCAATTCATCCAAATAAGATTTTGCCTTATGAGGGGGTAAAAAAAACACCGCGGTGCCAACCTCGGCCTGGTTGCTTTTTTCCCACATGTCATGACGCGCCTGTTGCTTAATGGGTGGGAAGCCAAAGAAAGTAAAATGATTGGCGGGTAAACCGCTGGCACATAGGGCGGTTAAAATAGATGACGCGCCAGGAATAGGGATAATTTTTATCCCCGCCTCCCTCGCTTGGCGTATCAGAAAAAATCCAGGGTCCGATATCAATGGTGTGCCCGCGTCGCTTATCAAGGCTACATGCTGATTGTTTTGTAATTGTTTGATAATGCCAGGTGTCAATTTTTTTTCATTATGCTCGTTCAATTGAATAATCTTCCTGGCGGTTGACTGCCCAGATGTTTTTTCAAGCCCCTTCCCTTGCACCTGTTGCCCTACCCCATAATGAAAAAATAATTTTTGAGAATGGCGCGGGTTTTCACATAATATAACCTCGGCGCGTTGCAATGTTTCCACCGCCCGCGGCGTCATGTCGTGTAAATTTCCTATCGGCGTTGCAACAATATAAAGTGGCATGGTGTGAATTATTAGTTAAAATTATTATTTGGTTTGGTGAACGGCGTAAATAGCCTGGGGAATCAAAAAACCGCGCGCCTGTTCGGTCAGGCATAGCTCGCCAAAGGTTGTTTGGTAAACATTGCCTGCGCCAGAAGATTCACCAGCTGATTCACCCGAGGCTAGGTTAAAGGCTTCCTGCAGGCTACGCCCTATGGCAAAACAACTGGCGCGGATGGCGTAAACAGTTAAAAAAATAGCCGCGGGTTGGTCTTTAACCAACAGGCTGGGCAACAATGCTAATAATTCGGGGAGGTCTTGCCAAATTTCCCATGGCTCGCCCTTTGGCCCGCGACCAAATTTTGGTGGATCTAGCAAAATGATATTGTAGCGATTACCACGCCTTACCTCTCGCCTTACAAATGTTATGGCATCGTCTATCAACAATTTTACGCCCTTATCCCGCGCGATATTTTCTTCGGCGTAGGCTACGGCTTTTTTTGACGCATCAACATGCACCACATTGACCCCTTGGTTAGCAAGGAACAAGGATGCCATGCCCGAATAGGCAAAAAGATTAAGTGCGGTTGGCTTGCTGGGGGATAATTTATCGATAATAGCCTGCATGTCTTTCCAGAACAAGGCTTGCTCGGGGAAAAAACCATAATGGCGGAATGCTGTTAAACGCGCGATTAAATCAACCCCAAAATGGTTGATATGCCATTTGTCATGCAAGAGGTTGGCGGGGGCGGTCGCGCCAAGTTGCCACCTGCCCCAATTCGCATTCCGCTCTTCTTCGCCGCCTGCATAACTGCCCAATTCATTTTTTCCCAATTCATTTCTTGCCGTCTCGCTTTTCATGTTTTTCTCGGCGCTGGTTTTAAAACGCGCATCGGCGACTTGCCAATTGTTTTCTGCGGCGGGCTGCCACATGGCTTGGGGTTCGGGGCGAATGAATTTTTTATTGCCGACCATTTCAAATTTTTCGCCATAACCACTGTCCAGCAAAGTGAAGGATGGGCTGTTGGCCAGGGCGCGGGGTTGATAAAAAAAACCATCGCTTATCGGCGTGGCTGGAAATGATTGATGAAAAATAGTATCGAGGTTTTGCATGAGATTCTCTGATTTTTTTTAACGGTTGCGGACAAGATATGATAGCGGGATGCGGCAATTTATGATAAAAACCTATAAGCAAAAATGGACGAAAAAACAATGAAACTATTGACTATTGCCAGCCCTCAGAATGAGCAAATAAAATTTTTATCAGCACTGCGATTAAAAAAGAATCGGCAATTGCACGGTTGCTTTTTGTTAGAGGGGATGCAGGCTATTATCACCGCGGCGCAGGCTGGACGCGCCATCAAAAAAATATTTTTTACCGAAGCGGCAATGGCAAGCCCAGCCTTTTACGAAGTCATTCAGCAGCAGCAGGCGCGTCAAGTTCCATGCTTCCTTATTGACGAAAAAGTAGCCTTAAGGGTGTCGGCGCGTGACAACCCGCTAACTGCCTTCGCCATTGTGGAATCTTGGCAGGCCCCGCTTGCTGATTTGACTATAAAACCCGATGGCCTATATTTGGCACTAGACCGCGTGCGCGACCCAGGTAATTTGGGAACCATTATACGTAGTTTGGCAGCCTTCGGCGGCACCGCCATTATTTTGATAGGCGAATCGGTTGATTTTTTTTCGCCCGAAGTTGCGCGAGCATCGATGGGGGCATTAAGCCATTGCGCGGTCTATAACGTATCCGAAGATGAATTTTTGGACCAATGTAATAAATGGCGACTGGCCACGGTGCCGCAAAATATTCGGCCCCATGTTACCGCCACCGTGGTGACGGGCGGCATCGATTGCACAACGGCATCCTACCCCCGGCCGCAAATATTATTGTTAGGGAATGAACAACAAGGCCTCACCGACAAATTGGTAAAAATCGCTGATAGCCAGGTGACGATACCCATGGTGGGCGATGTCGAATCGTTAAACCTAGCCATGGCGGCAAGCATCATGAGTTTTGTGGTTAGCAAATAGGCTTGTATAAGCCCAACGGATTAATCGCTTGATAGCAAATCGTCGGACAGGCTCTTGCTAGCGTTCGCGCCCATTTTTTTTAATTTCTCGGTCTGGCTGGTAAGGCTCCCCTTCCCCGTTGAAAGTTTTTTTAATGACGAATCGTAAGAATCTTTGGCACGGTCAAGGTTGCTGCCGATGGCTTGCATGTCTTCAACAAAGCCAACAAATTTGTCATAGAGGCTGCCAGCCTGGCGCGCAATTTCTTTCGCATTTTTATTTTGTGCTTCCTGTTGCCATAGCGTCGCCACGGTGCGCAACACGAAAATAAAACTGCTGGGGCTGGTTATCAGGATGTTTTTACGCCATGCCTCCTCCCACAGATTAATATCGCTTTGGATAACAGCGTTGTAGGCAGGCTCGATAGGCACAAACATAACGACAAAATCAAGGCTGTTGATATCGGGAATTTGGTGATAATTCTTTTCTGATAATTCTTTGATATGGCGTTTCACCGATATAACATGACGTTGCAGGGCGGCATCCTTTTCATGTTCTTCGCCATTCACATAACGTTCATAATCGGTCAGGGACAATTTGGCATCGATAACCAAATGTTTTTTATCGGGCAATAATAACACGACATCGGGGCGCAATTGTTTGCCCGCGACATTGTAACTCGGCTGGTCCATGTAGCCGACCCCTGGTTGCAGGCCCGATGATTCTAACAATCGCTTCAATACCAATTCACCCCAATTGCCCGAAGTTTTCCCGCCACTGGTTAGGGCGCGGGTTAGGTTGTTGGCATCTTGAGAAATTTGTTTTATTTGGTCTTGCAAAATACTGCGTTCTTGGCTGGCGCTTCGGCTTAAATCTTCTATCCGCTTGCCAAAATCGTTCATGTTTTCTTTGAAGGGGTGCAGAATACTGCCGATATCGTCTTGATTCTTTTTACGCTGGTCATCCAAAATATCATAGGCGATGGATTTGAACTGATTTTTTAATTCATCGGCAAAATTATCATTCATGTTTTTGGGCGATGTTTTTTTATGCAACCACCAGCCTATCACCCCGCCACATAATAAACCGCTAACAAAAAATATCATCAAGGATAAGTTAGGAAAAATATCGGTCATTTCCCTTATTTTTTTATTCGCCTATTTTAATGAAATTCTTCCAAAACCAACGAGCTAAATAGGCCATCAAAACCCCAATCCCCGCGCCAATAATGACGTCCGACAAATAATGATTTAAGGTTAACAACCGTTGGGCAATAATCAAAAAAGCCAACAGGAAAAAATATTTATTCATTTTTTCTTTTGGCGAAAGAAAATACAACGCAAAGCATACGGCTATCACAATAGCGGCGTGCGAAGATGGGAAGGATGCTAATTTATTGTAATCGCCCTGAAAAGGATGAAAGCTGTAAAAAGTAATAGGACTATCGGGCGTTACGTTATAGGGGCGATAGCGGCCCGCGACGGTTTTTAAAACACCGGTCACCAGGCTGGCAAAGAAAACCGATAAGAAGATATAGCCCGAATAGCGAACCCATTTTTGGCGGTATTTGTCGCCTTTTTTTAAATAGAGGACAAAGGATGATGTAATAAGCACCATCCCTGCTCCGCTCACCCAATTTTTTGTCCTGCCCAATTCATCAAGCATCCGAAAGGCAAACATCTGGCGATGCTTGACCAACCACTCGACACCCCTGACGGTATCGGCAAGGAATTTGTCGGCTAAGAAAAATGCCAACAAGCCAGCCGCCAAAAATAAAATGGCGTTTTTGCTAATAGCCCTATTATTAAGCCGCATTGTCTTGGGTGCTCTCCTGCTTGTTTCTTTTCATCTTCCCTCTTAGCTTATTCGACAAGTTTTTAGCAAGCTGTTCTTTTGGTGTTTTTTTGACCACTTTGCCATAATAATCCCATAATAAAAGCGCGACAACCGAACGGTAGGGTTGCCAAGCTTGCGCCATTTCTTCCAATTCCTTGGCCGATGGTCGTTTTGGCAATTCATACAGATGCTGATGCGCAAGTTGCAACGCCAAATCGCCCTTAGGGAAAACATCGCTTCTGCCTAATGAAAACAGGGCGAATACCTCCCCCGACCAATCGCCAAATCCTTTTTGTTTAACAATATGGCTTATTACTTCGCTTGTGGAAAGGTTGATAAGATTATCGGGTTGAAAATCGCCAGCCAAGGCAGCCGCCGCCAACAATTGTATGCGCTCTATTTTTTGCCGCGATAAGCCCGCGGCCCGCAAATCCTCGCTTGAGTATTTTAAAATATTTTGCGGGGTTGATTCAATAACCAGCGCCAAAAATTTTTTGGTGATGCTTGCCGCCGCGGCGTTGCTGATTTGTTGGCTGATGAGAATATTAACAAAACTAGCAAAGCCGATAATTTCCCTTGGCGTAACCTCGGGCAAGCCAGTCGCCGCTAATAATTTTTTTATTCTTTTATCTTTTTTTATTAACTTATCGCAAGCCAATTTTATAAATTCTTGGTTATGTAATAAAAAATTGGTGTCATGGTCGGACGCCTTTTGCTCATGGTTTTTGCTGCCTGCTGTCATAAACCGCAATCTATCACAATGTGGCTTCCTTGAAAATAGATAAAATATATGCTACCAAGAACAAATGAAAGCCCTGGCTTTTTTTTCCATTATCTTTATTATTTCTATCGGTGCCATCCACCCTCTCAAGGCGGTTGCCCAGGCTTTGCCAAGCAACGACCAGCGCAGCGGCTTTACCGCCCCCACCATTTTACCATTACCCGTAAGCGACGTCTTGCCTGCCAACGTTGCTACCCCGCCCGCCGCGCCAGACGCAAGTCAAAAAACCGTGGAGAAAAAAATGTTAAATAAAGACAATGAGGTTACGACCGCGCCTGTGGAAATGGGTGAAGGCCTTAATAATTTGTTTGAAGACAAAGCCGCCGCCAATATTCCCGACCCCAAAGAGGCGGTTAATCGCCAAATTTTGGATTTTAATATATTCCTCGACAGGGCATTTTTGAAACCCCTCTCAACCGTCGTGGGTTTAATTTTACCCGACCCCGTTGAACAAATTGTGCGTAATATTTTAAAAAACCTGCAAGAACCCAGTAAATTTATTTTCCTAACCATGAGTGGGCATTTCACCGACGGGCTTTTAACCTTGTCGCGCTTTACCATCAACAGCACGCTGGGGGTGGGCGGTGCTTTTGATCCCGCCAGCTCCTTTAGTCCTGCCCTCCGCACCAAGGATACCAGCGCTGATTTCATGCTGGCCAGTTGGGGTGTGCCGATAGGCGATTACAATGTTGCATTTTTTGCTGGCCCTAGCAATCAACGGTCAGGCGTAGCGGGTTATGCCAATTTGATTTTGGACCCCGCCAATATTTTGTTAAGCTTGTTTTTACCTAGCCAAGAGACTAAGGTAGCTGGGAGCATTATGGGAACAAAGGGTGTTCTAAACCGACCGCCATCCCTTGATTCTTTGGCTGATTTTGCTGATCCTTACTCGGTGGCTAAATCAGCCTATTGGCAAAATTATCAAGAGCGTGAAAAACGATATAAGGAGAATAAATAAAAATGAAAAAATATATTTTAATCGTGGCTATTTTTATCTTGGCCATTTTTTCGGTTCCTGCGCAAGCACAAACCAAAAATGAGGAAGATGTAAAAAAATTCATGTTACAAATAAGTGACGACGTCATCAAATTGGTGCGCGCCCCCATTTCTTATGAAGAATATAGCAAGAAAATGGCAACCATGGTTGATAAACATGGGGCTTATGACCAGCTGACTGCTTTTGTTTTGGGGCAATATAATCGACAAATCAGCAACGCCGACCGTATAAAAGTCAAAAATGCTTTGATAGATTATTTCCATGTTTTCTTTGCACGCCAATTTAAAAACTATAAAGGACAACAAACCAATGTTGAAAATGTCGCTATCGGCAATAACGATGTTTATACCGTGCGGGTTAATTTTAGTCCGCCCACGGGCAGCAACGACCCAACGTTGGTAACCGACTGGCGGTTATGGTGGTACAATGGCGAATTTCGCGTGATGGATATTATGGTTAACGATATTTCCATGATAGCCGTGATGCGGACCGAGACTACATCTATCCTGGCGCAGGCCAACGGCGATATTGACCAATTGGTCGCCCGCTTACGCGAACGCGCAAAAACGGTCCCCGTTAAGTAATTGTTACGATAATCGATAAATAAATTTTATCTTTTATCAAAAAATCTGATATACGCATTTTATGGACAAGCTTATCAGAAATTTTGCGATTATCGCCCATATTGATCACGGCAAGTCAACCCTTGCCGACCGATTGATAGAAATGACGGGCGCGCTCTCTAGCCGAGAGATGAAGGACCAGGTGCTGGATTCGATGGAGTTGGAACGCGAACGCGGCATCACCATCAAGGCCCAAACCGTGCGTCTGCATTATAAGGCAAAAGATGGCAAAGATTATATTCTTAATTTAATCGACACCCCAGGGCATGTGGATTTTTCTTACGAAGTTTCCCGTGCCCTGGCGGCATGCGAAGGGTGTTTGTTGGTGGTTGACGCTAGCCAAGGGGTGGAGGCTCAAACCCTCGCCAATGTTTATCTTGCCTTGGAAAATAATTTAGAAATTATTCCCGTTTTGAATAAGGTTGATTTGCCCGCCGCCAATGTAGCACGGGTTAAGGAGCAAATTGAAAACACCATTGGTTTGTCTTGCGACGATGCCATAGAAATTTCAGCCAAGAGCGGGTTAAATGTTGAAAAAGTGTTGGAGGTTATTGTTGAAAAACTCCCCCCGCCCCCCGAAAGCAAATCCCCCGAATTGCGCGCCCTGTTGATAGATAGTTGGTATAATAGCTACCTTGGCGTCATGTTGTTGGTGAGGGTTTTTGATGGCGAACTTAAAATTGGTCAAAAATTTCGTTTGATGGGCACGGGCGCCAGTTATGAAATCGAACGTTTGGGAGTCATGAGCCCCAAAATGGTGGATGTAAAAAAATTATCGGCGGGTGAAGTGGGTGTGATTATCAGCGGTATTAAACAAATATCCGATTGTAAAGTTGGCGATACCCTGACCGACGACCATAAACCAACCACCAAGCCATTGCCTGGGTTTAAACCGTCTGAACCCGTGGTGTTTTGCGGTATTTTTCCTTCCGACCCATCCGATTACAATGAATTGCGCGATTCGATAGAAAAATTATCATTGAATGACGCCAGTTTTCAATTCGAACCCGAGAATTCTACCGCCCTTGGTTTTGGTTTTCGCTCGGGGTTTTTGGGCCTCCTGCATTTGGAAATTATCCAAGAGCGTTTACGCCGCGAATTTAACATGGATATTATTTCCACCGCCCCGTCGGTTATTTACAAATTGGAATTGAACGACGGCACGGAGAGGGATTTGCACAACCCCGCCGACATGCCCGAACCTCACCTTATCAATGCTATCAAGGAACCATGGATTAAAGCAACCATTTTGGTGCCCGAAGAATATTTGGGCAGCGTTTTGTCATTATGCACCGAACGGCGCGGCGTGCAAAAACAATTAAACTATGTCGGCACCCGCGCCATGTTGGTGTATGAATTGCCATTGAATGAAACGGTGTTTGATTTTCACGATAGGTTAAAATCTATCTCGCGCGGTTATGCTTCATTCGATTATGAAATAATAGATTATAAGGAAGGCGATTTGGTCAAGGTTATGATATTAATCAACGCCGAACCCGTCGATGCCCTGGCCATGGTATTGCATCGGTCATCGGCCGAAACCCGCGGCCGCGATATATGCGTGAAGTTGAAGGAAGTCATCCCCCGTCAATTATTCCAAGTCCCCTTACAGGCCGCGATTGGCGGGCGGGTTATTGCCCGCGAAACCATAGCCGCGGTGCGAAAAGACGTGTTGGCCAAATGTTACGGCGGCGACGTTAGCCGTAAAAAGAAATTGTTAGAAAAGCAAAAGGAAGGCAAAAAACGCCGCCGCCAATTTGGCAAGGTCGAAATCCCCCACAGTGCTTTTTTGGAAGTCCTCAAACGCGACTAGGCTTCGCCTAGAACCAGGCTGGTTGCCCAGCAGCTACCAAAACTGCGGTTGATAGTTTATCAATAAGTATTATATTAACCCCACCATCTCCCCCAAACCCTTAAGCAACCTGTCGGGTTGTTGTTGCAATGGTTCGCTGGGAATCATCACCGATTTAACGCCGATGTTGCGGGCAAATGTTACATCCACCGTCATGTCGCCCACATACCAAATATCATCGGGTGCGGGGTGATTTTGCTTATCGCCATAAATTTTTTCCATCATCAACAAAAATGGCGCGGGGTTGGGTTTGTCGGCCGTGGCGTGCCCCGCCCCCATCACATCAACAAAAAAATCTTGCCAACCCAAATGCTTAACCTCGGCCAGCAATATGGGATGATTCTTGTTGCTAATAATGGCCATGGGAATTTGCTGGCTGGCGATTTTTGCCAACGCCTCCCCCGCCTCTGCCATCGGTTTTACCTCCTGCAAATGGCGTGCAACATATTCTTCATAATAAATATCGCGCGCCCGCATGAATTGGCAACCAAATAATTTTGGAAAACTATCGCGCAATGAATGTTGACCATTTTTTTGCGTTTCGGCCTTGGTCTGCCATGCTCGTTTTATTTTTAACCTGTCGAAGGTTGCCATCATCGAATCATGAATAATATCCCAGCTATCAACCAAAGTATTATCCCAATCAAAAATGATCATGTTGGGTCGCATAAGATTCATGGGATTTTATTACAATATAATGGGCTGTTTTTCCATTTCGTCCATGATGGCGCGTTGAATTTTTTCGGTCACCATACCGCGTTGACCTTCGCCAATTTTTTTATCGTCAAGCATCACTATCGGCACCGCGGGTTGCGACGTGCTGGTTAAAAACATTTCTTTCCCCTGATATGCTTCTTCGCGGGTAAAGGCCCGCCATTCTAATTTTATCCCCTCCTGCGCCGCGACCTTCTCCACCATCAACTTGGTAATGCCATTTAAAATATGATGGTCGGCAACATGGGTGCGCAATATGCCGTTTTTATCCACCAGCCACAGGTTCGACGAACCACCTTCGCTTATAACATCGCTATCATCATAAAATGCCACTTCTTTGCCGCCGTTGTCTTTGGACCATTGCTTTGCCATGCAATTGGCAATAAGCGATATCACCTTGATATCCCGCCTTTGCCAACGAAAATCTTGGTGCGATTTAACGGCAACCCCCGTGGTCATGATGTCATGTTTATCATCCAACCGATAATGCTTCACCATCATGGTCAAATTGGGTTTAAGGTCTTGCCCATAATAATGATCGCGCGGCGCGGTGCCGCGGGTTAATTGCAAATATAACCCGCCATGACGCAAATTATTCTGCCTACAAAAATCAATAATCTTTAACTTTAAAGCGGCGCGGCTGATGGCGTGGCTCATCTTAACTTCCTGCAACGAACGATACAACCTGTCCAAATGGGGGTCAATATCAATAAGCCGCCCATGCCAAGCCAAAATATATTCATAAACCCCATCCCCCAGGGTATGCCCCCTGTCGTGCATCGAAACCACGGCCGAACCAAACCGCTGATAAAAATGATGGGTATAAACAAACATTGGTAGTCTTGTTTTTTAAACCAATTTTAAGGATAAAACAACTTCTCAAAATATCTTTCTTTTGACAACAATGTTTGGTATAAAAATTTATGAATAAAAAGCAAGGCAAGGATGGAATGTTGCGCGCTGCCTTTGCGCAAGAAATGAACGAAGCCATGCTCGCCATCAATTCATCATTATCGGTGGATAAAGAATTATATGCCGAAGACATCGCGGGTTCCATCGTTCATGCCACCATGCTGGCGCAACAAAAAATTATAGAACCAAACGAAGCCGAGCAAATTATCGCTGGCCTAAAAAAAATAGAAAAAGAAATTGCTGACGGCGTTTTTAACTGGCGCGAAGATTTGGAAGATATTCATATGAATATCGAAAATCGCCTCCATGAATTAATCGGCGATGTGGCGGGCAAATTACACACCGCGCGCAGCCGCAACGACCAGGTCATGACCGATAGCAAATTGTGGCTAAGAAAAAAAATACATGTCGCGATGGATGCGATTGTTGATTTAAGGCGTGTTTTGCTGGCCAAAGCCAAAGCCAATGTCGATACCATCATGCCTGGCTACACCCATTTACAAATTGCCCAGGTCGTCTCCCTCGCCCATTATTTTTTGGCCTATGACGAAATGTTTGCGCGCGACCAAAAACGCCTGCACCATACCCTAACATTGCATAACGACTGCCCGCTGGGGTCGGCGGCATTGGCGGGCACCAGTTTTAATATCGACAGGCATATGGTGGCGAGGGAATTGGGTTTTGACCGCCCCAGCAACAATTCGCTCGATGCCGTGTCATCGCGCGATTTTTTTATGAATTTTCTGTCCGATGCCGCCATCCACGCGGTGCATCTATCGCGCCTTGCCGAAGAATTGGTTTTGTGGGCCTCGCCCCATTTTCATTATATTACCATGGCCGACGAATGGTCTTCGACATCGTCTATCATGCCGCAAAAAAAGAATCCCGACGCCGCCGAATTGGTGCGGGGCAAGGCGGCACGTTTGGTGGCGGGCTTCACGCAATTGGCAATGATAATGAAGGCCCTGCCCTTATCCTACGCCAAAGACATGCAGGAAGACAAAGAATGTTTATTTAGCGCGGTTAAGTCATTGCATTTGATGCAGATGGCGATTATTGGTATGATAGAAACCATGACCATCAACCGCGACATCATGAAAAAAATGGCTTACCAGGGTTTTGCCACGGCAACCGACCTGGCCGACAGGTTGGTGCGCGACAAAAAAATGGATTTTCGCACCGCCTACCGCCTCACGGCGCAGGTTGTTAAACATGCCACCCAATTGGGACGTCCATTGCACGAAATGTCTAACCATGAATTGCAAACCATTGATAAAAACTTATCCTCTGATTTGGTGAGTGATTTAACACCCGAAAATTCTTTGGCTTTTAAAACATCCTTTGGTTCGACGGGTAAAAAACAAATCGCAGAACAATTAGCAAGGGTGGAGAAAGAATTAGCATGATAAAATTTTGTAACATTGTTGTTTTATTATTGCTCTCGGCGTTTGTGCTTGCGTCCTGTGGTATCTATGGCTCGCCGCGTTACCCCGACGGCAAGGCCCCCCTCATTCTTCCTAACTAAAGGGATATTATATGAATCACGACTCACCTTTGGATGTTGGCTGCCTGGATAATTTTATCTATTATCACCCCCAACATCATGGCTTGATGGTGGAAGGGGTGGCGGTCGCCGACCTAGCCCAACAATATGGCACACCATTTTATTGTTATTCCAGCGCCTCGATAGTCGATGCTATCACCCAATATAAAACCGCCTTGGCTTCATGCGCCCTGCCCGTTGCTATTCACTATGCGGCGAAGGCCAACAGCCGCCTGGGTATCTTAAAGGTAATAAAAGATAATGAGGTCGGGCTTGATATTGTCTCCATCGGTGAAATGATGGCGGGCTTGAAGGCTGGATTCGCCGCCCAAGATATTATTTATTCGGGGGTGGGCAAAACAAAAGACGATATAAAATATGCCATCCAACAGGGGCTTGGGCAATTGAATGTCGAATCGTTTGACGAAATAAAAATATTGCTCGATGTCATGGCCGAAATCAAACCGTCAAAAAACCTGGCCGTTGCGGTGCGGGTTAACCCCAATGTTTCGGCGGGTGGGCACGAAAAAATTTCTACGGGTAAGGCGGGCGATAAATTTGGCATTGCTTTTGCCGACGCTTTGGCGGCTTACCAACTTTTATCCACCTGCCCTACTATCGCCCCCCATGCAATCGCCATGCACATTGGTTCGCAATTGACCGATGCTAAACAGTGGGAGCATGCCTATCGCCAACTGGCAAAGTTGATAATTGATTTACACAGCCAAAAAATTGTTATTAAAGTTGCCGATATTGGCGGCGGCATGGCTATAAAATATCAAGACGAAACCCCTGTCGATATGAAGGATTACACCGCCATGGTCAGCGATGTATTTGCGCCGCTACGCTCTATAGGTCTGGAAAAAATCGCTATCGAGCCTGGCCGGTCGATTGTTGGGCGGTCGGGCTTGCTCGTTTCGCGGGTTATCTTACAAAAACAAAGTGGTGATAAGCATGTGGTGGTGGTGGATGCCGCCATGAATGACCTCATCCGCCCTACGCTATACCATGCCTACCATGCTATTTTACCTATCCAAGACCCGTTTTTTGCCTCCAAACCCCTAAGCAACGGCAAGGGCGATAGTATTGACATAAAATTACAAAATGTGGTAGGTGGGATATGCGAAACAGGTGATTTTTTTGCCCTGGCACGGAAATTGCCATCATTTAAGAATGATGAAATCCTTGCCTTGTTTCACGTTGGCGCTTATGGGGCTATGATGTCGTCCAATTATAACACCCGCATGATGCCCACCGAAATTTTAATAACAAAATCAACCCACATAATAATGCGCCCGCGCCAGACATACGAAGATTTCTTTGCTTTAGAGAAGATTTTTTAATATAGTAAAACCATGAAAAATAATACTGCTTTTGATGAATTGGGTAAGCGTGCTAATCGTTTTTCACAACCAGTAGCCATTGTTTTTGCTCTTTTGGGCGTCGGCTCACTATTTTTGGGTTATGGGTTTAGGGATTCTTTTCGACAAGCTATTTCTGGGGCCGATATTCCCACAATAGAAACCACCGACTATCCAGACGCAACCGTTGCCGACAATACAGGCGATAGCGCCACAACCCCCGCGGATAAGGCAGCCCTTAGCAAAATTCAAACCACCAGCAACAAAGCCGTGGCCAAAACCGATGCCAATAACGCCTTGCCCGCTAGCCAAATTGCCAACCTTAGTTCGGGAACATCTAATATTAACAAAGCCGACCTAGCTAATTTTACACAAAAAGATACCTTTGGTAAGGCTCTTATTCGTGGTGGGGTTTCACCAACCGAAGCTTACCTAGCCACCGAGCAGGCACGCAAAGTATTCCCCCTTTCAAGTTTGGGTGAAAACCAAGTGGTCAAACTTGATTTTGGCAGGACATTAGCTAATCAACCATTTCTAAAACAATTTTCGGTCAGGGTTGGCGATACGTCGGAACTATTTGTTAAGCGTTTGGAAAATGGCAGTTTTGAGGCTTCCCTCAACCAATTGGCGGTGAATAATGCTGTAAAGTTATATCGATTTAAAATTGATAAAAGCGGCGGCTTGAACAGCAGCGCCGAAGCGGCAGGGCTTTCAGCAGAAAACATCAATAACATGGTTAATCTTTTAGGGTTAGACATCAACCTGCAAACCGACATCAATGAAAATGACCTGATCCAATTGTTGTTTGATGACAGCGGTGCCACCCAATCCAACGAACTGGGGGGAAACTTGCGCGTGGTTTTAATCTCCTCGGCCAAAACGGGTAAGGACAACGCCTTCTTCTATTATGCTGATGATGCGGGCAGCATTGGTTATTATAACAATGAAGGCAAAAGCCAACGAAAAATGTTGCTTGCAACCCCCGTCGACGGGGCGCGGTTGGTTTCCAATTTTGGTATGCGCCTTCACCCCGTCCTGGGGTTTACCCGCGCCCATAAGGGTATCGATTTCGCCGCCCCGACGGGCACGAAAGTTAAAGCATCGGGTGATGGCGTGGTGGAGGTATTACGCTGGGAAAATGGCTACGGCAATTACTTAAAAATTCGCCATCGCGATGGTTATTCCACCGCCTACGCTCACCTATCGCGTTATGAAAAAGGCGTCACGGTGGGAAGCAAAGTCAAACAAGGACAAATTATTGCCTATGTCGGCAACACTGGCCTTAGCACTGGATCGCATTTGCATTACGAAATTTTGGTAAATAATGATCAAGTCAATCCCACGACCGTCAAATTACCGGCTTTACGCGCCTTAGCAGGCAATGACCTCAACCGCTTTCAGGTGGCGAAAAAAGACGCCTTGCTGCGCATTCAAAATGCCCAAATAATGGTTAAACAATAGAACTGAAAGTGTGTAGACGCCCATGATACACCGTTCCTTGGCGCGTACATTTGCTATTCAACTAAGCGTTTTATTAATCGTGGCGGCGCAGACTTACCACGGCGTTATCATTCAAATTCAAGCCAACGATTATGGCATCAATACCTTGGGAATTGGGATTGTCACCAGCTTTTTCTATGTGGGGTATTTTATTTCCTGCTTAATAACCAAGCAATTTATTGCCGCTTTGGGTTATATTCGGGGACATGCTTTGATGACCACCATCTATGCTTTGGCGGCCTTATTATTTCCTATCCATCCTGGGGTCGTGACTTGGTCATTGCTTTATTGCATCTGTGGCATGGCCATTGGCGGCATGTATGTGGTTTTTGAATCATGGTTAAATTTTGCAACCGATAACAAAGGTCGCGGTCAACTCATGGCGGCTTATATCATCATGGCTACGCTAGGCAAGATAGTTGGCAACTACTCCTTCAATTATATCAGTAGTTTTAGTTTTAGCCACTATAGCTATATCACCATGTTTATTTTGGCATCAATGCTGCCCCTACTAACAACCATGCTGCAACAACCTAATCCCGTGAGTGGCGAATTTTTGTCTTTTCGCACGGTGTATAAAATATCGCCCGCCGCCTTTGTTGTTTTGTTTTTAAGCCAGATTGGGGCTTCGGCCGCCAACAGTCTTGGCGCTCTTTTAGGAAAATTAATGGGGTTTAACTCTTGGTATATTTCTCACCTCATGACTTTGATATTCTTGTCGGCTATTTTGATACAGTTCCCCTTGGGGTATTTATCAAACAAAACCGATAGGCGATTGATTATTCTGTGGGTGATATTTTTTATGATGGCGGGTAATTGGTTGCTGCTAACCGCGCCCGTCGGCAGTGTCTCTTTTTGGGTGGCGATTATTATGATAGGCGGCAGTATTTATAACTTCTACCCCTTGGCCATGGCGCATATCAATGACCTGCTTCATGAACAACATCGCGCAGCAATTACCATGCAGCTTTTGTTGGTGTCCTCGATTGGGCAAACCATTGGTCCCATGACAACATCCTATTTCATGAGTCATTTTAGCTACCGTGGTTTTGCCATTGTATTGATTATTGAAGGTGCCTTGATGTTGCTGTTCTTGCTTAATCGCTTGCGCATTCGTCGGCCCGAAAAAAGCAACCTGGTCCATATTAAATTCCTCGCGGATATTCCCATGGCACCGACGGTGGTTAAAGCAAATTCAGACCCCATTATTACCAAACCCATCGCGCAGTCCATAACCAAGCGCGCAGCCAAGTCGTTAAAAAAAGCCCTCAAAAATAAATCACGAAATGTCATTCGTTCGAATTAACGAATTTTTATATTTATCAGCGGCGCAAGCTATTATTTAAGATAATGTTTGCGGTTTTTAAAAGCCTATGGTAAGTGCTACCAAAGTCTTATAAAACTTTATAAGAAGTTTTATATATCATTTTAATATGGTGGCTGTAGCTCAGTTGGTTAGAGCACCTGATTGTGGTTCAGGGGGTCGCCGGTTCAAATCCGGTCAGCCACCCCATTCCTTAAAATAATTTTTTTTAATTTTGGCGACCGCGTTAATAACCCCGCCCTTTGCCGATTACATTTTTATTGATTTTTGGTAAACTTCAAATGCCCCTGCACCATGCAACAGGGCAATAAAAACACCAACAATTAAGTCTGGCCAAATAGAGGGGTAATAGATTGTTGCCACGCCCGTTGCTATGACGGCTATGTTGGTGATGGCATCATTACGCGACGAGAGATAGGTAGCGCGAATAAGGTTATCCTTATTCTTTTGGTATTTAATCAAAATCAAAGAACAAAAAACATTGATAATAAGCGCGCCAAAACTAACCCAAGACATGGTCAAACCATGGGGTGGGGTTTGCAAGGCAAGTTGTCGCCACACCGCCCAAAAGGTAACCAGGGCGGGCACGGCCATACTGCTCGCCAACAATATTCCGATGCGCCGACGCCACAGCAACGACCAGGTCGTAGCAAAAAATATCAAAAAATTAAGCGAGGCGTCTTCCAAAAAATCAATCGAATCGGCGACCAACGATACCGATGATATTTTTAATGCGTAAAAAAATTCAATACCGAAATATAAAAAATTTAATACAGCAACCAGCAAAATAATTTTGCGTATTTTTTTATCCATGTTTTTATCCTGCCTTATTTTTTATTGAAAAACATCGCTTAGAGCATTTTCACTTGATGCAAAGATAAAGGAAAAATTCTCCGATAAAAGTTTTTTTGGCACAACCCGTTGCCCATGTAATAATAACCTATCGCCCATTTCACCAAACATCAATTTGATAACAAATTTTGGCATGAAGAACAAAGTATTTTTTCTTGCGGCCTTCATAAAAACTTTGGCAAAATCCTTCTGTTTGATTGGTTGCGGCGCGGTTAGGTTATAAACGCCCTGGGAACGGGTGTTTTGTAAAAAATAAGCCATGGCCCGCAACAAATCGGTGATATGTATCCAGGATAGGTAATGCTCCCCCTGCCCCATGCGTGGCGAGCACCCCAAGCGCGCGGGCAACATAAGGCGCGACAAGAAATCTCCCCCCTTATGATGCGGCGATTGATAGAGGGGCTTGCCCAGCACCACGCCCAAGCGCATGATAACGGTGCGGCAAGATGGTTCGGCGCGGCGCGCCTCATATTCCCACGCGGCGCAAACCTTGCTGGTGAATTCGTGGCCAACCTTAACCCGTTCGTCAATAATTTCTTCCCCCATCGCGCCATAATATCCAACGGCCGAGCAAGATATAAAAACCTTTGGCTTTTTTTGGTTTTTTTCTATCCATGCCACCAATCGCCTTGTCCCCACCAAACGCGATTCCAAAATCAATGATTTTTGTTTGGCACTCCATTTTTTTGCAGCGATAGGCTCGCCAGCCAAATTAATCACAACATCAAATGCTTCATTCGGAGACAATTCTTCAAGGCTGGTTATAAGGTTGATACCTTGCGGTGCATAGGTTTCATCCCCATGTAGGCGACGGGTAAGAATGGTTATATGATGCGGCCCAACGGGAAAGCCATGTTGCCCATTTTGTAGAGCCTGGATAAGATAGGTGCCAACGAATCCCGTGCCCCCCGTGATAAGTATTTTCATAATATATTCTTACACCGATTCTTTCCTATACATAAAGTTAAAAAAAATCTATAATGCCTGCTATGGCTCACGACTCCCCAACATCCCTGACGGCTACAACCCCTCAGGTTATTGATAAAATAAGGGGCAACGCGGCCAAGGGCGTTTTTATTATCTTGCCGTTGCACCCCCATCAACGGGTTTATGAAGAAGAAAAATTGTTGGAGGCTAGCGAATTGGTGCGCGCCCTGGGTGAATATGTCATCGGGTTTCATGTTGTGCCGCTGCGCGCCATCAGCCCTGCAACCTTAATCGGTAAGGGTTCCTTAGAAATAATCAAACAAAAATTATTGGCCGCCGCCCCACCGATGGAGGATTGGCAAACCGCGCCGCAATTGGGCTTTGTCTATGTTGATGGCGCCCTGACCGCGGTGCAACAACGCAACATCGAAAAAAATTTACAATGTTATGTCGAAGACCGCGAAGGCATCATCCTCAATATTTTTTCTAAAAGAGCGCAAAGCGAAGAAGGCCGTTTGCAGGTCAAAATGGCGCGGCTACAATATGACCAATCACGGCTGGTAAGAAGCTGGACCCACCTTGAAAGGCAACGCGGCAGCACGGGCAACATCGGCGGGCCAGGGGAACGGCAGATAGAATTGGATAAACGAAAACTGGCCGATGAAATAAAAAAAATAGAACGAAAATTGGCGAAGGTTCTGCAAACCCGCAGTTTGCATCGCAAAACGCGGCAAAAAGTTCCCTACCCCCTCATAGCCTTGGTTGGTTATACCAACGCTGGCAAGTCAACGGTTTTCAATCGTTTAACGGGGGCGAAGGAATTGGCAACCGATTTGTTGTTTGCGACGCTTGATACCCATGTCAGGCGCGTTACCTTGCCATCCAAAAGGCAGGTTATTTTTTCTGACACGGTGGGGTTTATCAGCAACCTGCCCACGCATTTGATAGCCGCCTTTCGGGCAACCTTAGAAGAATTAGAACAGGCCAGCATTATCATTCACCTCGCCGATATTTCTGCCAATGATTTTACATTTAAGGTCAACCAGGTCGAAAAAATTTTATCGCAACTTCCCCTACCCGCAGGCCAAAAAAAATTCTTGGTGGGTAATAAATACGATCTGTTTAAAAAAAATGGCCAGGCCAGCCATTTAATAACCGATGTTAACATCGCGGGCATCGATGGCGAAAATTTTCCCGCCCTGTTAAAATTAATCGACGAAGAATTGGATAAGCAAGAAGATGTGGTAACCAAAACCTATGAATTCGCTATAAGCGACCAACATTTACCGCAAAAACTTTACGAAGTTGGGCGCGTGCTAAAGGACGAGGTTATGGATGAGCCGCCCCATCAACGGCACATCACGGTTAAATTGTCGCGCCTGCATTCGATGCAAATCCTATAGATAATAAAAAAATAATTTTCCTGCTTGCCTTTTCATTTAATATTTGCTAGCCAACCAGGAGCATAGAAAAAATCGTAAAAACCCCAACAAAAATCCCATGCCCAAATTAAAAAACAAATCATCCGCCAAAAAACGTTTCAAAATAACTGCAACGGGCAAAGTTAGATTTTATAGCGCTTATTTGCGCCACGGCACCTCGAAACGCCCAACCCAGATGAAGCGGCAAAATCGCGGTTCGCAAATTTTAAAAGATTGTGATGGGCGTAAAATTCTTAAAAATTATTTGCGCGTTCAATAGGTAATCATTATCATAGTTCAAGCAGTCATAAAAAGTAAAAGCACGAAAGGAAAAAAATCATGGCAAGAGTAAAACGCGGCGTCACCGCACACAGCAGACATAAAAAAGTATTAAAAAAAGCCAAAGGCTATTTTGGCCGTCGCAAAAACACCATTCGCGTCGCCAAGCAAGCCGTCGAAAAGGCGGGTCAATATGCTTATCGCGATCGGCGTAATAAAAAACGCGTTATGCGCGGTTTATGGATTCAACGTATCAATGCCGCGGCACGCTTGCATGGCTTAACATACAACCGCTTGATTGATGGTTTAAAAAAATCAAATATCGATTTGGACAGAAAAGTTTTATCAGAAATTGCCATCCATGATATGAACGGTTTTAAGCAGTTGACAGAAAAAGCTAAAGCGTCTGTCGGCAAAACCAAAGCTTAAAAAATCTTAAGATTTTTTAACTTGTCTTTGAACTGGTCTTTGAACTTGTCTTGGGCGATAGCACCGCACGGTATAATTTGGTGCTGGTCATTGGCGACATAAATTTATTATCATCAAAACATATAAATATTAATAATGTCTTCCACTATTCAAGATATTTTATCCATTGAAAATATTGCTGTAACCGAATTATCGTCGGTAACCGACCTCGTTGCACTTGACCAATGGAAAAGTAAATTTTTGGGTAAAAAAAGCTTGCTGGCCAACGCGGGTGCCGCCCTCGCCGATTATTCGACGGATGATAAAAAAAAATGGGGGCAAGCCCTTAACCAAGTTAAAAACAAATTAACCGCCGCCTGGGAAGAAAAAACCGCCACCCTTAACATGGCGGCCCTAACCGAAAAGTTAGCCGCCGACAAAGTCGATATGACTTTGCCCCCGCGCCCGCAACATATTGGCAAATTGCATCCCATAGGTCAAACCATCGAAGAAGCCTTCGCCATTTTGGGTGAAATGAATTTTACATTGGCAACGGGGCCAGAAATCGAAACAGATTTTTACAATTTTACCGCCCTGAATATTCCCGAATCGCACCCCGCGCGGCAAATGCAGGATACTTTTTATGTTAATCGCCTTGATTCAACGGGCAGGCCGTTGGTGCTACGTACCCATACATCGCCCGTGCAAATACGCGCCAGCAAAAAATGGGGCGCGCCGTTACGCATTATGGCGCCAGGGCGCGTTTACCGCGCCGATAGCGACATCACCCACACCCCGATGTTTCACCAAATAGAAGGCTTGGTGATAGATAAAAATATTCACTTTGGTCATCTGAAAGGGTGTTTGTTTGAATTTTGCCGTATTTTTTTTGAAGTAACCGATTGGTCAGAATCCTTGTTGCGCTTCCGCCCCAGCTACTTCCCCTTCACCGAACCTTCGGCAGAGGTTGATATTGCCGCAACACGCAAAGACGGAAAGTTGCTCATCGGCACGGGCGATAGCTGGCTTGAAATATTGGGGGCGGGCATGGTGCATAAAAACGTCATTACCAACATGGGGCTTGACCCCAATGAATGGCAAGGTTTTGCCTTCGGCCTGGGGATTGAACGGATGGCGATGTTAAAATATGGCATCCCCGATCTGCGAACTTTTTTTGATTCCGACCTGCGTTGGTTAGACCATTATGGATTCAAACCCTATTTGCAACCTTCCCTTCTAACTTCGTTGGTGCCTTAAAAATGAAATTTACCTTATCATGGCTTGCTGACCATTTGGATACCACGGCCGATACCCAAACCATTGCCAACACCCTAACCCATATAGGGTTGGAGGTTGAAACAATGGAAGACAAGGGCGCGATGTTAAAGCCATTTGTGATTGGCGAAGTCATGGAATGCGGCAAACACCCCAACGCTGATAAATTATCTTTGTGCAAGGTTTCTGATGGCAAGCAAACTTTCCAAGTCGTATGCGGTGCCCCCAATGTGCGCCAAGGGTTAAAGGTGGTTATGGCCCATGTCGGCGACACTATCCCGCGCTCGGGCGTGATATTAAACGAAGGGGTCATTCGCGGCATGGCGTCGCAAGCCATGTTATGTTCAAACTATGAATTATGTTTGGGCGATGACCACGATGGCATCATCGAATTACCCAAGGATGCCCCCATGGGTAAAAATTATGCCGCCTGGGCAAGTTTGAACGATGTGATGTTCGACATCAAACTAACCCCTAATCGCGGTGATTGTTTGGGGGTGCGGGGCATAGCACGCGACCTGGCGGCCGCGGGGTTGGGAACATTGAAACCGCTTAATGTCAAATCAATCGCGGGAGGCTTTCCCTCCCCACTCCTATGGAAAATTGAATCCGCCGCGGCCGAAGCCTGCCCCCTGGTTATGGGGCGATATTTTAAAGGGGTAAAGAACTGCCCCTCCCCCGCTTGGTTAAAAGCAAAATTAGCATCGGTGGGCATGAAGTCAATCTCCGCCCTGGTGGATATTACAAATTATTTGTCGCAGGATTTGGCGCGCCCCCTCCATGTATTTTCGGCCAAAAAATTAAAACCTGGCGATATAACCATGCGTTATGCGAAACAAGGCGAAAAAATATTGGCACTTGATGAAAAAGAATATAGCCTGGATGATAAAATGTTGGTGATAGATAATGCGGGGGCGGTTGCATCGGTTGGCGGTATCATGGGCGGGCTTGCCAGTGGTTGCCAATTGGACGATACCGATATTTTTTTAGAAGTTGCTTATTTTGAACCAACGGGCATTGCACGAACTGGGCGGTTGTTAAATTTGCTATCCGATGCGCGTTATCGGTTTGAACGCGGTATAGACCCCGAAGGTTTGCAGTTAGGATTGGATAGAGCTACCCAATTGATATTAGAAATATGCGGCGGCGAAGCATCCACCATCACCACGGCGGGCAAAAAACTACCGCCACAAAAACCTATCGATTTTTCGCCAGCCAAAGTTAAAACCTACGGCGGTTTGACGCTGGGCGATGATGTTATCGAAAAAAAATTAACCGCCCTGGGTTTTGTCATCAACAAAGGCAACCCAACCTGGCAAGTCATCGCACCCAGTTGGCGCCGCGATATTGAAAATGATAATTGTTTGGTAGAAGAAGTATTGCGGTTGCACGGTTTTGATAAAATCCCCGATGTTGCCCTGCCCCGCCTCATGCCTCACCAAGCCATCAATGAGCAAGGACGGCGATTGATGACCATGCGCCGCGCCCTGGCGCAATGTGGATTTTATGAAACCATCACCTGGTCATTTACAAAAGAATCTTTGGCTACCGACTTTGGGGGTTCGCCTGCCTTGGAGATTATCAAATTGCAAAACCCTATCCATAGCGACATGGATTGCATGCGCCCTTCCGTCCTATGTAATCTTATTTTGGCCGCGGGTTATAATCAAGCGCGTAACCTGTCGCCCATTTACCTGTTTGAATCGGGTTTGGCATTTCATGGGGTTGAGCCCGAGCAACAGGTGCCGATGATAGCAGGCATAAAATTGAGCGCGGACGAACAACATTGGCAAAAATTGCCGCCGCTTGATGCCTTCGTTATCAAATCGGACATGTTTGCCGCTATAGAATCGGTTGGGTTTAATCCCCATAACCTGCAAATAAAGCAAGATAATATACCACCGCATTATCACCCCCATGCGGCGGCCAGCCTGAACCTTGGGAAAGATATTGTCGGGTATTTTGGCGAACTTCACCCCGCCGTGTTGGCGCGCCATGGCGTAACGGGCAAATTATTTGGCTTCGAAATTTTTATGGATAAGATTCCCGTGGCGCATGAAGCGAAATCGCGCGCCAAGCCGCCGCTTATAGTAAATGATTTGCCGCGCGTGCATCGTGATTTTGCTTTTTTGGTTGATAAAAATATAACCGCGGCACAGATAGTCAATGCGATAAAAAAGGCAGATAAGAAATTCATTGACAATGTCAGGATATTTGATATTTATCAAGATATCAAACATCCATCGCAAACCTCGATAGCATTACGGGTCACCATCATCCCCGATGGCAAAACCTTATCCGATATCGAAATAAAAACTATCAGCGACAAAATTGTTGCCGAGGTGCTTCGTGCCACCAACGGACAATTGCGCCAATAAGAATAACAGATTATCATCGAGGAGATTATCATGCAGCAAAGCAAAATCATTATAAAAGGCGCAAGACAAAATAATTTAAAAAATATATCGTTGGAACTACCCCGCGATCAATTGGTGGTTATAACGGGGCTTTCAGGTTCGGGGAAATCTTCCCTCGCTTTTGATACTATTTTTGCAGAAGGGCAAAGACGTTATGTCGAAAGCCTTTCATCCTACGCCAGACAGTTTCTGGAAATGATGCAAAAGCCCGATGTCGATTCCATCGACGGTCTGTCGCCCGCTATTTCGATTGAGCAAAAAACGACTTCGCGCAATCCCCGTTCCACCGTCGGCACGGTAACCGAAATCTATGACTACATGCGTCTCTTGTGGGCGCGGGTTGGCATTCCCTACTCCCCCGCTACGGGCTTGCCGATAGAAAGCCAAACCGTGAGTCAAATGGTTGACAGCGTGCTTAAAATGAGCGAAGGCACCAAAATATTCGTCATGGCCCCCGTGGTGCGTGGGCGCAAAGGCGAATACCGCAAGGAAATGCTGGATTACCGCAAAAAAGGATTCCAACGTATCAAAATCGATGGCAGTTTTTATGAACTTGATGATATTCCCAGCCTTGATAAAAACCTTAAGCATGATATTTCTGTCGTGGTTGACCGACTGGTGGTCAATAAAAAAGACAATGATGCCGAAAAAGAATTTACCCGTCGCTTGGCCGATAGCATCGAGCAGGCGTTAAAACTAAGCGAAGGGTTGATGACCATAGAAGAAGCCGAGGGCGGCAAACAACATATTTTTTCTGAACAATTTTCTTGCCCCGTTTCGGGCTTTACTATCGAAGAAATCGAGCCAAGGCTTTTTTCTTTTAATAATCCCCATGGTGCTTGCGCGGCCTGTGGCGGGATTGGTGAAAAACGCACCATCGATGAATTGCTGTTGGTGCCCAACGATAAATTATCGTTGGAGGAAGGAGCCTTGCAAGGTTGGGGCGGACAAAACCCCGCCCCTTGGTATCGCCAAACATTGGAAACGGTTTGCAAAGCCTTCGGCGGCGATATGCACACCCCTTACCGCGACCTGCCCGCTAAAACCAAGAAAGCCATCATCCATGGCACAAAAGAAGCCCTTAATTTTCAATTTGATGACGGCGTAAGGAAAGTAAAAACGTTAAAACCATTCGAAGGCGTCATCCATAATTTGGAACGGCGTTATCGCGAAACCGAATCAAATTGGGCGCGCGAAGAGATAGAACGCTACATGTCGGTGGTGGCTTGCGATGTTTGCCAAGGACAACGTTTGAAACCCGAAGCCCTGGCGGTAAAAATTAACCAGAAAAATATATCGGATGTAACGGGGTTATCGATTAGTCAGGCGCAAAAATGGTTTAAAGAATTATCCAGCCATCTTGACAAAAAACGCCAAACCATCGCCGAGCGTATCTTGCGTGAAATTAATGAACGTTTGCAATTTTTGGATAATGTCGGGTTGGATTATTTAAGCCTGTCGCGCGCGGCGGGTAGTTTATCGGGCGGGGAATCGCAACGTATTCGCCTGGCATCACAAATTGGTTCGGGCCTAACGGGCGTGCTGTATGTGCTAGACGAACCGTCGATTGGTTTGCACCAACGCGACAACGCGCGGCTTTTGACGACTTTGGAAAAATTACGCGACCTCGGCAATACTGTTATTGTGGTGGAGCATGACGAAGATGCCATGCGCCATGCTGATTTCTTAATCGACATTGGCCCTGGGGCTGGGGTGCACGGCGGGCATTTGGTGGCGATTGGCACACCCGCGCAAGTTTTAAAATCGAAAGACAGCATCACCGCGCAATATCTTTCGGGCAGGAAGTCTATCGCCCTCCCCAAACAACGGCGCAAAGGCAATGGCAAGAAATTGGGAATCAGCGGCGCAAAATCAAACAACCTTAAAGATGTTGCGATTGAAATTCCGCTTGGTTGCCTTACTTGCGTTACTGGCGTTTCTGGTTCGGGCAAATCAACTTTGATATTGGAAACCCTTTACCCCGCCCTGTCCAAAGCCTTGATGGGCAGCACCTTCCCTGGTTTACCCTACGACAAATTGGAAAATTCAGTTTATTTGGATAAGGTCATCGACATTGACCAATCCCCTATTGGCAGGACGCCGCGCTCTAACCCCGCGACCTACACCGGGCTTTTTACCCCGATAAGGGATTGGTACACCAATTTACCTGAATCAAAAGCACGCGGTTATGACGCGGGACGTTTTAGTTTTAATGTTAAGGGCGGCCGTTGCGAATCTTGCCAGGGTGATGGCGTGTTAAAAATTGAGATGCATTTTTTACCCGATGTTTATGTAACCTGCGACCAATGTAGGGGTAAGCGTTACAACCGTGAAACATTGGATATTACCTGGCGTGATAAAAATATTTTTGATATTTTAGATATGACGGTTGAGGAAGGCCATAAATTCTTTGCCGCCGTTCCCTTTATCAAAGAAAAATTAGAAACCTTGGAACGGGTCGGGCTTGGTTATATAAAAATTGGTCAATCGGCGACAACATTGTCAGGTGGGGAAGCTCAGCGTATAAAATTAGCCAAAGAATTATCGCGCAAAGCAACGGGTAAAACTATTTATATTTTGGATGAACCCACCACGGGTTTGCATATCGAAGATGTTCGCAAATTGTTGGATGTGTTGCAAGCCCTGGTCGACCAAGGTAACACCGTGTTGGTTATCGAACATAATTTGGAAGTTATCAAATGTGCCGATTGGGTTATTGACATGGGACCAGAGGGCGGCGATAAAGGCGGCGAAGTGGTCGCGGTGGGCACCCCCGAAGATATTGCCATGGCGAGCAAATCCTTGACGGGCGAATTCTTAAAACCTATCCTGCGGCGTAAATAATAAAAAAAATCCATGAGCCAACCATTAGACCTAGCGGTAAAAATATTTTTATTGATATTTGATGGCGTCGCCCAGTTTTATTATTGGGTGGCTATCTTGCATATCCTGTTATCATGGTTGATTAGTTTTAATATCATCGATGTTCATCATCGTGTTATCGGCAGGGTGGTTGATGTCATCAATAGAATTGTCATGCCAGTATATGATTGGATTTATAATTTTTTAAAGCCGATTGGCGGTGGCATTATCGCCATGTTTGATTTCAGGCCCATGCTATTCATCTTGTTTCTTTACTTTTTTCAACCGATGGTTCATGCTATGGTTTATAAACTTATTTATTTTTTAACAACTATTAATTAACAATTATCATCAACTAGTCTGGGCATTTATTAGCATGACAAAAATTATTGATGGCAAAGCATTTGCCGATAACCTTGTAAAAAACATTGCCAGCGAAACCGCTAAAATAATTGCCAAGGGCATCAAACCTTGCCTGGTGGTGGTTTTGGTGGGGGATAATCCCGCGTCGGAGGTTTATGTTAAAAATAAAGTAAAAACCACCATGGCGGCGGGGATGGAAAGTCGCGAACATCGCTTACCCGCCACCACTTCTGAAAAGGAATTGCTCGACCTTATTGACCAATTAAATAAAGATAAGAGCGTTAATGGTATTTTGGTTCAATTGCCGTTGCCCAAGGGGTTGGATGAACATAAGGTTATACAAAAAATTGCCGTGGAAAAAGATGTGGATGGTTTTCATTTAACCAATGTTGGGTTGCTCAGCACGGGAAATAAATCGGCTTTGGTGCCCTGCACCCCCTATGGCTGTTTGCTATTATTGCAAGACATCTATCAAACAAAAGATTTATCGGGCAAGAAGGCCGCCATCATCGGGCGATCCAACATTGTTGGCAAACCGATGTTCCAACTTTTGTTGGGTGCCAACGCGACGCCAACCATTTTGCACAGCAAAACAAAAAATATAGAAAGCGAATTATCGCAATATGATATTGTGGTGGCGGCGGTGGGCGTGCCCGAAATGGTTAAGGGCGAATGGTTAAAAAAAGATGCCGTGGTTATCGATGTTGGTATTAATCGCATAGAACGCAATGGCAAGAAAATTATTGTCGGCGATGTTGATACTGCCTCGGCCATGAATATTGCCGCGGCCATCACGCCAGTGCCTGGCGGGGTTGGCCCCATGACCATTGCCTGTTTGTTGCGCAATACCTTGATAGCCACCGCACGCCAACATGGTTTAAACGACATGATGTAAGCAGGATACGGTAGCCGCGGTGATAGAAGTTTATCATCATAGCAAATATTATAAAATGATAAGCAAACCAATGGCTGATATGTCGCGAAAGTCAGGCGCAAGGGCGGTGAAGAATTTAACCGCGGCTGTGGATAAAAATTTAAGCAAAAAAGTTGAGGCTATATTTTCAGCCTTTCGCCAGCATAACCCCGAACCCAAGGGTGAATTATATTACATCAACGAATTTACATTATTGCTGGCGGTTATTTTATCGGCCCAGGCGACCGATTCGGGCGTCAACAAGGCAACCAAAATATTATTTGAAAAAATTAAAACACCGCAAGATGTTATCAGCATGGGGTTAGAAAACTTAACCGCGGGGGTTAAATCAATTGGGCTATATCGCACCAAGGCCGCCAATATCATGAAAACATGCCAGTTATTAATAGAAAAACACGCGGGCCAGGTGCCGCAAACCATGGATGAATTGCGTTCCTTGCCAGGGGTGGGCAGGAAAACCGCCAATGTGGTATTGAATATAGCCTTTGGCAAACCAACCATCGCGGTTGATACCCATGTGTTTCGGGTTAGCAACCGTTTGGGTTTGTGCAACACGAGCAACCCCGAAAAAACCGAAGCCGCTTTGCTAGCCATCATCCCCCAAGATTTTTTACAACATGCACACCATTGGCTGATTTTGCATGGTCGTTACATATGCAAAGCGCAAAACCCGCAATGCAACCAATGTTTTTTGACGACCTATTGCAATTTCTACAAAGCCAATTTTTCTAAGTGACGTGTTTTTTCCTCTATCCGTTTTTGCAACTCTTTTAAAAAATCATCTTTATTCAACCCCGTCGGCATGGCGGGCAAAATAGCAATCTCGGCCTTACCCTGGCGCATCATTGCTTTGTTCCAAAAACACCCGGTATTTAATGCCACGGGGTATATGGGAATACCCAGGCGGCTGGTCATGTAAACCCCAGGCTGATAGGGACGTGTTTTGCCCACCGCGGTGCGGGTGCCCTCAGGAAATATTACCAACACCCGTTTTTTAGCGATTTGTTTTTTCATGCCTTTGATAACTGCCAACATCGCCCCTGCCCCCGCCTTACGGTCGATGGCAATATTTTCAACCGATTTTAAAAATCCACCAACCAGGGGAATGGACAACAATTCCTTTTTTAATATGACGCACGGATTATAAAAATGAACCGACAGCAACAATGTTTCGAACATCGATTGATGTTTCATCGCCAACACAAATGGTGGCTTGGTCAGGTTTTCTGCGCCCGTTATTTGATAAGATAAACCCACAATGTGGCGAAGACCCCAGAGGAGTCCTTCCTCCCACAACTTGGAAAGCAAATAAACTGCATGTTGGTTTTTGATAATATAAAGCGGGGAAAAAATAATCCCCAACACCAACGTCCAGATGGCAGCAAAAAGATAATAGCTATATTGTCTTATGAAAGACATCCTGCCCTCATCAAGCTACTGATTCATCGTCTCAAAGAAATCGGTGTTGCTCTTGGTTGATTTTAATTTTTCATTCAAAAATTCCATGGCTTCGATGGTCCCCATGGGGTTCAGCACGCGGCGCAACACCCACATTTTTGATAGGGTATTTTTGTCAACCAACATTTCTTCCTTACGCGTGCCCGATTTCACCACGTCGATGGCGGGGAAAATACGTTTATCAGAAATTTTTCTATCCAACACTATCTCGGCATTGCCCGTGCCTTTGAATTCTTCGAATATAACCTCGTCCATCCGCGAACCAGTATCTATCAAGGCGGTTGAAATAATGGTCAAGGAGCCGCCCTCTTCAATATTTCTTGCCGCACCAAAAAAACGTTTGGGGCGTTGTAAGGCATTGGCGTCAACGCCGCCCGTCAAAACCTTGCCCGAGGAGGGCACCACGGTGTTATAAGCCCGACCCAATCGCGTGATGGAATCAAGCAAGATAACGACGTCTTTTTTATGTTCAACCAATCTTTTGGCCTTGGCTATCACCATATCGGCTACCTGGACATGGCGTGTCGCGGGTTCGTCGAAAGTCGATGATATAACATCGCCACGGACGCTACGTTGCATGTCGGTTACTTCTTCGGGGCGTTCGTCAATCAACAGCACCATCAAATAAATCTCGGGGTGATTTTTTTCTAAAGCATGGGCGATATTTTGCATGATAACAGTTTTACCCGTGCGCGGTGGCGCGACTATCAATGCACGTTGCCCCTTCCCCAATGGTGCGACCAATTCAATAACCCGCGTTGTAAAATCGCGTTTGCCATCTTTGTCCAATTCTATTTCTAATTTCAATTTTTGTGTGGGATAAAGCGGCGTCAAATTATCAAAATTAACCCGATTCTTGCACAAAGCAGGATCGCCAAAATTAACCTCGGCCACTTCATCAAGTGAAAAGTATTTTTCGCCTTCCTTTGGCGCGACGATGCCACCACTGATGGTGTCGCCCGTGCGCAATGATAAAGATTTGATGGTGTTGGGCGAAACATAAATATCATCTGGCCCCGCCAAATAATTTGATTCGGTGGAACGTAAAAAACCAAACCCATCTTGCATAACTTCCAACACGCCATGGGCCGATATGGCTTCGCCCTTTTCGGCGATGGATTTTAAAATGGCAAACATCATTTCCTGGCGACGCATCGCGGCTGGGTTTTCTACCCCATTTTTTTCGGCGAGCGTTAATAAATCGCCCGTATTCTTAGAAGAGAGTTCTTTAAGATGCATGATATTTCCTATAACAATTTGTGGTCTTGTGTTTTTGAAAAAAAACAAGGCGTCAGAACGATACCTTTAAAAATTATTCCTGACCCTAAACCACCTATATATCATTGTCAATTGATTTTTTATTAAATAAGGACTATATTACTACTGTAATGTTCATCGAAACCGAAACAACCCCCAATCCTGAGGTTTTAACCTTTCGCCCACAATTGGATAGTGGCCGTATGGAATTACCACGCGAAATAGCCTTCACCAACAAGGAAGCGGCAAAAACCGCCTCTCCCCTCGCCTATCAATTATTTTCGTTGGATGGCGTGCAAGAGGTTTTTTTGGGCAGGGATTTTATTTCGGTCATGAAGGGAAAAGATATATCGTGGGCTAGCCTACGCCCCCTTATCATCAGCAACATCACCGATTATATTGCGGGCGGTGGTAAAATTATTTCGGAGGGGGCATTGCAACAAAGCCAAGAAGAGAAGAAAGTTGCCTATGACCCGAAAGATGCCCCAACGGTTGAGAAAATCGAAGAATTAATCGAAACCCGTATTCGCCCCGCCGTGGCGCGCGATGGCGGGAATATAGTGTTGCAAGCCTACGACAAGGGCGTGGTTTACCTAAGTATGCAAGGGGCCTGCTCGGGTTGCCCCTCCTCCACCGCTACATTGCAATCGGGGATAGAGAATATGCTCAAGCATTTCATTCCCGAAGTCACCGAAGTGCGCCAAGCCATGTAAGCATTAAGAAGTTAGGCCTTGCGGCTTAACTCGGCGGTAAACCGTGGGTAGAGTGCCAAAAAGGGCGTGCCAAAAATTGGCAAAAGATAAAACCCCGAGCGATTAACATCATGCAAACGCCGCACGGTCACCGACAGGGCTGGCAAGATAGTCAGGAAATAAAAAATCCAACCAACGACGGGCACAAACCAACATGCCACACAAAAAAGATGAAACCACCAAAATTCTGAACGCCCAGCCCGACCCGAAAAGACAATAGATTTTGCAAAACAAGTTTGCAGGGATTCTAATAAATACATAACCTCATGTTATTTTTTATTTTTGAGCCTCTCCATGGTAAAAGTTTTTATGCCCCTTTGCAATTCTTCGACCGAATCTTTGCCGTAACTGTTAAGTCCCGCCGTGCCGCGTTGCAAGTAAATACTCACCAAAATAATTTCATAGATTAAACCACAATATAGCAAACTGGTTATTTTAAATTGCTCCACCAACGAGGCGTTTTGAAAGAAAAAATCATTCATCGATTCGCCATGCAAGGTGGCGCGGGCAGCAAACAAAAACCACGGCACATAAAAAAATTTCGGCAATAAAAACCACCCCGAATATTCCACATCGTGCAAACGCCGCACATGGCATGGCACCAAAGATGGCAAAAAAAGCCCCATCGCCGTTAGGCTAAGCATCAAACCCCAGCCGTCGGCCGTCACCACCAAACATATTAATAATCCATAAATTATTTGGAAGCACCAAAATTCTAAACGGCTGGTGCGACCGCTATAAAGTTTAAACCCCATGAAGGAATTTTTAAAAATGTAAATAATTTTCCAAAAAAAATAAGGTAAATTATTTATCCCTGATTCTGCCATAATCGCACAGTTATCAAATTGCCTTCAAAAATACAAGATAACAATTTTTATAATACGGCCTTGGTCAGGGCTTGATGCAGCAGCAGCATATCCCGCCAAGACGACTCATCCTTGCCGTGGTCTAACCAACTTGAAAATTGGACAATCACGACATTATTTGTTTTATCTATCATTGTTTGTTGGCCAAATACCCCCGAGCAGGCAATGACCTTGGGTTCCAGACTCCTAATCCAAAAATAATTTTTGTAGCCACCATGTGGGCTGAGCTCGGGGTCTTTGTTATCAAATTTATAAGGCGCGGTATCGTAACATTCTGCCACCAAGTTGGCGGGCAGTAATTGTTTGCCGTTGATGAAGCCATCTTCCGCCATCATAACGCCAAATTTTAACATATCGCGAGCGCGGGCGCACATCCCGCCTGAGGCAAGGGCATAACCCACGGGGTCGACGGTGATATAGGCATCGGCCTCGGCCCCCATCGGTCGCCAAAAAAAGCTAGAAATCAAATCGGCCAGCTTGGCCCCCGTTAATTTTTCTATGCAATGGCCAACTACATCAGTCTCCAGGCAACGATACACCATCCTTTCTCCATGGGGGAAAACTGTATTTTTAAATGTCTGAGCGAAGGAAAAACTATCTGGACAAATATTGGGTTTGTTGGGCATGGGTTTCCAGCCATTGGCAACATCCAATAAATAGCAGTCGCCTTCTAAAGGGGTATCGAAATATGTTTCTTTAAAATCTATGCCCGTGCGCATATCCATCGCCTGTTGCACCGTGGCCCCCGCGTAACCCGTGTTTTTTAATTCGGGTAAAATATTTTCTATAAGCGTATCGGGTTTTAGTATTTTCTCATGTTTTAATTTTTGTGCCACCGCCCCAACCACCGATTTCGTCATCGATTGCATCAGGTGGCAACTGGTTGGTTTGGTAAAGGCAAAATATTTTTCATAAACAATTTTACCCTTGTGATACATGACCAAGGCATCGGTGTGACTTGCTTCCATATATTCCTTAACGGAAATATTTTTATTTTGACTATTGGTAAAAGAAACATGGTCCAATGATTGATAATTGTTATCAAAAAATAAAGCATTTTTTTCATCGCGCGCAATAATCGCCGACGGTATGAATTCATTGCAATGATTAAATGCCCACCGATTATAAGGGGGCGAATCCCAATTTTGTAAATTAACTTGCCATTCTTGAGGAATGGGTTTGCCCGCCATAATGGGGGGTTGGGGTTGATTGTTGGCGTAGCCTAACTTTGTTTGATTATCGTTTTTATTCATAGATCGATTTTTTAATTTGTAGGTTTCAATAAATTGATGAATAGATTGTTATATATCAGGTTGAGCGGAATCTAACATTATACTAATATTATGCAAGCAAAATCTTTCATGAAAAATAAAATATTTAAACATTGTTTTTCTTAAAAAAAAATGTTAGCAGAAAAAAATGATTAGTGAAAAGCAAAAAAAGTTCTTATTAAGAAATGAAAAATTACCTACCCCGTTTCAGGTCATAGACCTTGAGCAAGTCGCCAGTCAGTATCAAAAATTTTGTGATTATTTACCCTTCGCCAAGGTTTATTATGCGGTGAAAGCCAATCCGACCGACGCTGTTATCAAAAATCTTATCGGCCTGGGAAGTTTTTTTGATACCGCCTCGATAGAGGAAATAGAACAAGTGTTGTCTTTGGGGGCCGATGTTACAAAATTATCTTACGGTTCGACCATCAAAAAATCATCGGCCATCCATTCTGCACTTGAAAAAGGCGTGCGATTATTTGCGGTCGATTGCGACATGGAATTAAAAAAAATTGCCGACGAAGCAAAATCCTTGAAAATAACCGATGCAGGGGTTTATTGTCGTATTTTGCATGATGGGCGCGATTCGGGTTATCCCTTAAATCATAAATTTGGCACCACGCCAAGCGAAGCAGTTGATATTTTGCTCAAGGCAAAATCCTTGGGCTTAACGCCACGCGGTGTTTCGTTCCATGTTGGCTCCCAGGCCAAAAAATCCGCGCCCTGGCTTGCCGCCCTGCAAGAAGTTAAAAATATATTTGATGCCCTGGCAGAAAAGGGAATTACGTTGAACCTTATCAATTTGGGTGGCGGTTTTCCTGCCACCTATCGCAACAGCGAAGATGTGGAATCGTTAGAAAAAATTGGTTCTGATATTGGCGAAGCAATCAAAAAATTATTTGCTGGCCAAAAAATCGATTACCTTATCGAGCCAGGACGCGGTTTGGTGTCCGAAGCCGCGATATCGGTTACCGAAGTTATTTTAAAAAGTCATAAGAAAGAAAGTGGCGAATGGTTGTATATCGACCTTGGCGTTTATAACGGATTGTTTGAAGCCATTGACCCCACTATCCAACATACTATTATCCCCCTTCAACCAACCAGTGGCCCCACCCAACCCATGATATTGGCAGGGCCCACTTGCGATAGCTGGGACACCCTATATGCCAAAAAAACATACGACCTGCCCCAGGACACCAAGGCGGGGGATAGATTGGTTTTGCTTAATACAGGCTCTTACAGCGGTAGCATGGCATCGCTAAATTTTAATGGCTTTCAACCCATCGCCATTTATACCATCTAATTTCCTACATCAAATCCAAACGGTGCCATTTCTTTTTTGTTGCGCCAATCGGGCGTTAAGCGGATAAATATTTTTAAGAAAACTTTCTGCTCAAACACTTCTTCCATTTCTAACCTGGCGCGGCTGGCGATGGCTTTAAGATTCTGCCCACCGCGCCCCAATATCATCGGACGATGATTTTCTTTTTCAATGTGGATGGTTTGATAAATATGCAAAGTTTCTTTCTTGGTTTTGTCATTTTTTTGTAACGTCCATTTTTCGGTTTCAACCCCCAAACGATAGGGTAATTCTTGATGCAGGTAGTGAAACAATTGCTCGCGTAAAATTTCTGCCGCAAACAAACGGTCGGGCAAATCGCTGGCGGTTTCGCTATCATATCCCCATTCGCCTTGCGGCAACATGGTTAACAACAATTGCAGTAGATCCTCGGTGCCATCTTTTTTTAATGCCGATATCATCATCACCTTTTGCACCGCTGGCTGTTCTGTAAGGTAATTTGCCAATGTAAGCAATTTTTCTTTTTTAACTTTATCAATTTTATTGATAACGGCTATGACCTGCTGGTTCAATTTTGCAAAGTTTTTTAAAATATATTCAACATTGGGGGTGATGCCGCTATCGGCCGCCACCAAAAACACCGCGCCATCAACCTTATCCAACGCTTGCCACGCCGCCTTCACCATCTGCTTATCAAAATTATCTTGGCTACCGCTGGTGTTAAAAACCCCAGGGGTATCTATCATGGCCATTTGCGAATTATCGCGTTCGATAATGGCGGTTAGGCGGAATCGCGTGGTTTGCGCTTTTTTGCTGACAATCGAAACTTTTTGCCCCGTCAACACATTAACCAGCGTTGATTTGCCAGCGTTCGGCGCGCCCAACAGCGCGACGACCCCAAATTTTTTGGCTTCGGGCGTTATAGTCATCACAATCGCATTTTCTTTATTTTGGCAATGGCTTCGGCCGCCGCTTTGCTCATGGCTAATTTTTTGCTGGTGGCCGATGCCCGAACCAAACCAACGGCTTCCATCCCCATGTTTAATTCAACGGTGAATATTGGTTCGTGGTCGTGACCGTCGGTGCCCACCACTTCATAAATTGGTGCTGGCAATTTGCGCGCCTGCAACCATTCTTGCAATTGGCCACGCGGGTTGTCTAATCCATCGTCTGGTTGGCTAAAGAAATCTTGCCAATGTTTTTTAACGAAGGCTTGCACCGCTTCTAACCCTTTCGTCAAAAACAACACCGCCAAAAACGATTCCAAACTATTCGCCATGGCCGAATCCATGGCGCGGGTATCCAACCGTTTTGTTCCATCCTTCCCAATGCCCGTTATTAAAAGATGTTCAAATTGTAATTTTTTTGCCACCAGCAAGAGGGTGGGTTTTGAAACCAACCGCGCCGAGGCGACCGACAGATCACCTTCCTGGTAATGGGGATAATATTCATGAAGCCAATGAGCCATGGTTATAGCTAACACCCTATCACCCAAAAATTCCAGTCTTTCATAATTTTTTTGTCCTTTTAAGCTAGGGTGCGTAAAGGCTTCCCGCAAAAGCAGCTCTTCACTTTTATCAAATGCTACTTCGGTTAAATAGTTAATACGCTCTAAAAAATCTTTATCTTGCATTGGATGGATGGGTTGGTGGTTTCATGACGTCCTGGTTTCGCGGCGGACTAATTCATCAAGGATAGAAAAAGAATCGATCCCAACGCAACGACCAACCAAGCTTGCTTTGCTTGTCGCTCTTGTTGGTGGAAAAAAGAACCAAAGCAACGCGACCTATGATATTTTCGCGTGGAATAAAACCAACGCCAAATGGCGCCGCAACCCGACTATCCATCGAATTATCGCGGTTATCCCCCATGCCAAAATAATGACCAGCGGGCACGACATAGGATGCCGTGTTATCCAAATCGCCTTGGTTGCCATTCAATTCAAGAATTTTATAGGTTTTTGTTCTATCCTCATGATGCGGTTGTCGCGCGACAGTTTCGTTAAACATGGCAACGGGCATGTTGTTGTTATCATCCATGATATAATCTTTCGTTTGTTTTTTGCCTAACATTTTACCATTGATATAAAGCATACCATTTTTTACTTGGAGTG
Organism: Alphaproteobacteria bacterium; assembly: GCA_965262775.1. GTDB lineage: Bacteria > Pseudomonadota > Alphaproteobacteria > JASGCL01 > JASGCL01 > JASGCL01. The sequence continues at coordinate 41,958 of CBDHFT010000005.1, forward strand.
TATCGCCTGGCAAACCGACGATGCGTTTTACGTAACTTTCACTGGGGTTGGGCGGGTAACGAAAAACCACAATATCGCCACGTTGAATCTCTGCCCCCAATATGCGACCACGAAAATCAAGCGGTTGCAGGGGGAAGCTATATTTACCATAACCGTAACTCATTTTATTGACCAAAATATAATCGCCAACCAGCAAATTGGGAACCATCGACGAAGAAGGAATAATAAATGGTTCCAAAAAAAGAGCGCGAAAAGCCATTACCAATACAAAAATTTCAGCAAAGAAAAAAGCCAGGTCGTAGTCCTCTTCTGCTTTTTTTGAGAAAAAACCGTGTCCCCGAAAACGACGAAGCGCGTAATCTATCGCAACCAACACCAACAAAAGATAAATTATTATTGACCAACGCATTTTTTTTTATATTCTTTTTTATAAGTCTGATGAAGTTGTGGCAGGTTTCTTATTTTTTGGCTTTATTGCTCTTCTAACTGGGTTAAAAAACTTGCTAGTCGCTCTTCTTTATCAGTTTTTATTAGCGGGTCTATGACTTCATCAAGCGCCGAACCATCCATGATTTCCATCAATTTGTAAAGTGTTAATTTTATTCTATGGTCTGATACACGCCCTTCTGGAAAGTTGTAAGTCCTTATTTTTTCTGCTCTTTCGCCCGACCCAACCATCAAACGGCGTGCCGCGGTGCGCTTTTTCATCTCTTCTTCGCGCTGGTGTTCGAACAACCTTGCCCGCAGCAACCTCATGGCTTGGGCGCGATTTTTATGCTGGGATTTTTCAGTCTGGCAAGCGACCGCCACGCCCGATGGCAAATGGGTAATCCTGACCGCGGAATCGGTGGTGTTGACATGTTGTCCGCCCGCCCCCTGCGACCTGTAGGTATCAACCCGCAAATCTTCGGGGCTAATGACAATCTCAACCTCTTCTGGTTCGGGAAGGATAGCCACCGTCGCGGTTGAGGTATGAACCCGCCCCGCATTTTCGGTCACGGGCACCCGTTGCACGCGATGCACCCCGCCTTCAAATTTCATACGTTCATAAATCCCCTCCCCCTTTATGGATGCCGAACCAGTCGCTATACCGCCCAAATCATTTTCGCTAATATCGATTGTTTCAAATCGCCAACCTTTTTTTTCTGCGTAGCGACGATACATGGCAAGCAAATGACCAGCGAACAAGGCTGCCTCCAACCCGCCCGTTCCTGCCCTTACCTCGACAATCAGCGAATCAATTTTGTCATCACCATCGCTGGGCATGATTTCCAATTCCAATTCATGGCGTAAAATGGGCAATTGTTCTAACAGCGTGCTTTTTTCTTGCTCGACCTCGGCTTTCATCTCGCTATCCAGGGTTTTATCCGCCAACATGTCATCACAATCGTGGAGGGATTTTACCATCTTAAGATATTTCTCCATATCGGGAACTATTTTGGACAAGGATGATAATTCCTTGGCGAGGCCGCCCATGCCCTTGAAGCCCGTGGTATCCCCCTTCACCATTTTATCTTGCAATTCTTGATAATAAGCTAATCGTTGTCGGATGTAATTATCAAGTGCATTATTTTCTTTTGTCATCACTGCTTTCTTTCATTAAGTATTTTTAATTGCAAGCGCCCTATCTACCATAGCATCGTATGATAATAAAGTTTGCTCGCCAGTTTGTAAATCTTTCCATTGATATTGCTTATTGGCTAGTTCTTCCTCGCCAACAATAATAGCCACCTGCGCACCCAATTTGTTGGCACGCGATAGCGACTTTTTCAAATTATCGCTCAACCCCATGTCGATGCGTATGCCCGCCGCGCGTAATTTTTCCGCCAGGCCTAAAATGCCTTGCTGCGCGGTTGCGCCGACAGGGCAAAGAAAAAATAACGGTAAGTCGCGCGTCCTATCGGCGGGCAGCAACGCCATCAATCGTTCCAGCCCTGCTGCGAACCCTACCCCGACAACCCCCTTCGCGCCAAACATGGCGGGCAAATCGTCATAACGCCCACCCGCCAATATGGTTCCCTGGGCCCCAAGGTTTTCGGTAATGAATTCAAAAGCCGTGTGGCAATAATAATCCAACCCCCGCACAAGTTTCGGGTTATGAACAAAGGGAATTTTTAAATCGGTTAAAATGGTTTGCAAGGCAACGAATTTTTCTTTTGATTCTGTATCATAATAATCAACCATGGCTGGAGCAGACAGCAATAGTTTTTTATCGCCCTCATCTTTTGAATCCAAAATACGCAGGGGGTTTTCTGTCAAGCGCATTTGTGAATCGGCCGATAGGTCGTTTTTATAGGGGGTAAAATAATCAACCAAGGCCTTGCGGTAATTGTTGCGCGACGTCGTATTGCCCAACGAATTAATTTCTAATCTTATCTCGCCGATATTGAGGCTTAATAAAAATTGATAGGCCAAGGATATTACCTCGGCATCGATCCGCGCCGTTTCTTCATCGGCGGCATGCAGGTATTCTACGCCAAATTGATGAAATTGGCGGTAGCGACCTTTTTGCGGGCGTTCATAACGAAACATGGGGCCATAATAAAAAAATTTGCTGGGTAGTTGCTGTTGCAAACCATTCTCGACAAATGCCCTCATCACCCCCGCGGTATTTTCGGGGCGCAGGCATATTTTATCGCCGCCGCGGTCTTCAAAGACAAACATTTCTTTATGAATAATATCAGAAGCCTGGCCCAGGGCTTCTGTAAATACCCCCGCCGATTCGATAACGGGGGTGATTATTTCTTGATAATTATAACGCATTGCCATATTGCGCGCTTGGCTCTGCAAATAAAAAATTTTTTTAGCTTCATCGCCTATAAAATCTTTTGTGCCGCGAACGGATTGTATCTTAACCATGGTGACGTATCATCGTTGTATGTTAGTGGCGCGGCAAATGGGTTGTGGCATTGGTTTTGCCCGACTGCGGGGCGGGCGATTTATCTACTGAGCTATTTACTGAGCTATTATGGCGCGCCGCCAATTTTTCTTCCACCAAGCCAACCAAATAATCAACGATGTTATCTTGTTGAAAACGATGGGCGGGAATACCCCCCAAATAAATTTGATGGGTCGCCAAGCCCGATGCCCCCTTGCCGCCGCCTGTGAATCCTATATCGGTTTCGCGGGCTTCGCCTGGGCCATTCACCACGCATCCTATCACCGATAGGGTGATTTCCTCTTTGATATGCGATAATCTTTTTTCCAATTCGGTAACGATTTTGATGACATCAAATTGCTGCCTGGCGCAACTGGGGCAGGAAATTATTTTTACGCCACGGCTTCTTATCCCAAGCGATTTTAACATTTCGAATCCTACCTTCACTTCCTCGGTTATATCGGCTGACAAGGACACGCGAATGGTGTCGCCAATCCCCGCCCAAAGCAACGACCCGATGCCAATCGCCGAGCGCACCGAACCGCTTAGCAAACCGCCCGCTTCGGTAATGCCCAAATGCAACGGGCAATCTATCCTATCCGCCAATTGTTGATAGGCCGCCACCGCCAAAAAAATATCCGATGCCTTGACCGATATTTTGAATTCATGGAAATCCAAATCTTGTAAAATTTTGGCATGATGCAATGCCGATTCCACCAAAGCCTCGGGGCACGGCTCCCCATATTTTTCTAGGAGGTTTTTTTCCAACGACCCGCCATTAACCCCTATCCTCATCGAACAACCATAATCCTTGGCGGCCTTCACCACTTCTTGAACCCTATCCAAAGAACCAATATTGCCTGGGTTTATGCGTAGGCAAGCCGCGCCATTTTTTGCGGCCTCAATACCGCGGCGGTAATGAAAATGAATATCCGCAACAATGGGCACGGGTGAATATTTGGTGATTTCTTTTAGGGCCGCGCTTGATGCTTCATCAGGGCAAGAAACCCTAACAATATCTGCCCCCGCTTCGCTGGCCCTTTCAATCTGCTGTAATGTTCCCTTGATGTCGGTGGTAAGGCTGTTGGTCATGGTTTGCACGGCGATGGGTGCGGTGCCGCCAACCATGACATTGCCAACCTTAATGGTGCGACATTTGCGTCTGATAATAGTTCGAAAAGGGCGGTGATTCTGCATAAGATACCCCCTTTTATATGCCATTTTTACAGCAAAATTGCAAATTCTTGGCGGGTTTGATTTTTATTTACGCAATGCAGTCCTATTGACGACGCGCCATAGCAAATTAAAAAAATTTTCTTCCATCATCACACGGCGTTTGTTTTCTGCAATGGCTTTGCTATTTTTTTCATAGGCCCCCGATGCGATGGTTTGTTTGATAATTTTGATTGCCGCGGCGGGTTTAGAAATATCCAGTGCCATAATCGAACCCGTATCAAAATAATCACCGATATTCGGCGCGCCCGCGTAAAAAACAAAACATTCGGCCAACAATGGGTCGGCCAATTTTTCGGTCCAATAATCGGCAATCAGGGAATTTTCCAAAGCAACATGATATTTGTATTTTTCTAACCCCATGGCCTTATCGACGATAAAATTTCTTTTGCTGCCAAAAACATCCATGCTGTTGATTAATTCCGCGTCCGCCGCCAAAGCATCAACAAACTTGATGCGTTTTTTTTGTTGCGCCGTCATATGTTGACGCGAAGCTATCACCGATAAAACCTTGGTTTTCTTGGGTGACGCCAACAAACCTTGCCATGTTTTGTTAATAACCCGTTTGGCCGATTTTTGTTTCGATTGCGCAAAACCATACCACCATTCTAATCCGCCATGGGTTTGCAACCAATCACCACCCTGATACCATCTTGGCCTTGGGTATTGTGCGACCACGGTGCCAAATTGCGATAAAAATTTTTTGCTGTAAATGACGCGCGCAAAGGGCAATGTCATGGGTTCGGTTTGAATATGGATTTTTTGCGCCCGCGGATGGTCAATCAATTTGGTTGGAAAGGGTATCGATAATTTTTTGGCAAGGCTATGCCAAAAAGTTTTTTTATAGGGAGGGTAATGCCACACCACCACCCTATCATCGGGCAAAATTTTTTGATTAAAAACAACCCGCAGGTTTTTCCATATAACCGCCGATTGCTTTCGCGCGGGTGACTGGCGACTTAGAACATAGGCACTCGCCACATGCTGGGTAAGGACATTGACTCTGATGAACCCCTTGCTTGCGCCCCTGCCCCGTTCTCTCGGTTGTTTTTTCATGCTTTATCTTTTATAGATTTTAAACAAGATTACAAGAATTTTTATGCCACGCTCGACCCCCCGCTCAACCTCCCCCGTAACTCGCTCGCCTTTTGTTGCGGTTATCATGCCTGCCTACAACGCCGAAAAATATATTAGGAAGTCCATCGATTCTATCCTCCACCAAACCTATCAAAATTTAGAACTGATTATTATTGACGATGGTTCCCAAGACAACACGGCAAACATTATCCAATCATACAAAGACCCAAGAATACAATATTACAAAAATAAAAAAAATTCTAAAGAATGGTTCTCGCGGCAGGTGGGCCTCCAACAAGCCCTCAACAACAATAAGGTTGATTATATCGCCTGGCAAGATGCTGACGATATGGCCGCCCCCACCAGGATTGAAAAGCAGTTATCATTTTTGCAACAACATAAGAAAATTAACCTGGTCGCAACCGACATGATAATTATCGATGACCATGAACAAAAAATAAAAACGGTAAGCAACACCGCCGCCAATGCCGCGTTGCATCGCCAACGGTTATTCTGCCCAACCATGATGTTTGATAAAAAAATACTTACCGCCTTGCCCATGCCGTTTTTTCGCCCCCTGCCCATTGGCACCGACATTGATTTTCTTTACCGTGTTATGGAAAAAAATTGGGCGGCGGGGAGCATCCCCCAGCCGCTCTATCATTATCGCCGCAGCAGCGAGCAAACCACTGCCTTCCATCTTCTATCCTTATTATACGGCGAATTGGTGCGTTATTCGGCCTATAGCAGGCGTCTGTTGGGTAGCGACTTGCTGCCTATTTCTGATGACCAGCTGTTAACGAGTAAGGATTTACCACGCGCCTTCGCCCCATTTATAAAACAAAAAAAATTGAGCAACATCCATAAAATTTTTATTCGGCGTTTTGTCATCGGGCAACTCTATGCCATCATCAAAAATCCTATCTTGCTTTTTCGTCACAGCCAGATTTTATTTTCTATCTATTTTTTATTATGGCGTTATCAACCATGGCTATCCATCATTCATGGTTTTTACGCCTTGCCGCGCAACATTGTAAGTTTTATTTATTGCTTAGCCAATAAAAAAGATTTTTTTGTTGAGTAAGCTGCGTATCTTTGTTCGCCGTTGCTTGCGCAAGATTTGACTTCTTGCGTAAGATTTGCTATTTGCAACTAGGAGAATTTATTTATTTTTATTTTTTAAAAAAAATTAAAGACATAGTTATTTTATTTCGGACGAAATATTTTTTATTATTCGTCGCCAACATGTCTTGCCACAACGCCCATGTCTACCTCTTCGCACAAATCTCAGGGATTCTTAGGCCTCAGTTTTCTTTCTTTGGGGATTGTTTATGGCGACATTGGCACCAGCCCGCTTTATGCCTTGCAAGGCATATTTAATCAAACAACAGGCATTGGCTTAACCCCCGATAATATCGTGGGCGCCATTTCTTCCATCCTTTGGGCCTTAATAATTACCGTTTCGTTGAAATATGTTATGTTCGTGTTGCGCGCCGATAATCGGGGGGAAGGTGGCATTTTAGCCCTGCTGACGCTGGTTTCTTCGGTCGTACGCAAAGATACCATGCCCTACACTATATTTATTTTTTTGGGTATGTTGGGCGCGGCCTTATTTTTGGCCGAGAGTGTTATCACGCCATCCATTTCAGTGCTAGGCGCGTTGGAAGGATTAAATTATGCCCCCGCCTTGCAAAATATAAATTTTAATATCGTTGGTATTGCCGTTCTGATTTTACTTGGGCTTTTTTATGCACAACGCAGTGGCACCGCAAAAATTGGCAATTATTTTAGCTACATCATGGTGCTGTGGTTCCTTACTTTAGGTTTTTTTGGTTTTTTGAGTATTATGAAAAATCCAACGATATTATCGGCCATTAACCCGCTTGTTGCTGTCCATTTTTTATACGGTGAGGGCAAAATTCTATTTGTTGCTCTAAGCGGTATTGTGCTTGCTGTCACTGGGGTGGAAGCATTATATGCCGACATGGGCCATTTGGGGCGCAACCCAATTCGCTTTGCTTGGACATTGTTTGTCTTGCCATCTCTAGCCCTTAACTACCTTGGTCAAGGGGCCGAGCTGTTGCTTGACCCAGAAGGCTCGATTGTCAATCCTTTCTACCATCTTTTTCCTCAGCATTATGTTCTCCCTGCGGTTATTCTTGCCACTTTTGCAACAATCATTGCCTCGCAAGCTGTCATCTCTGGCACTTTTTCCATGACGCGTCAGGCTATCCAACTTGGGCTTTTGCCACGCCTCAACATTATCCATAAATCACCCAATGTCATTGGCCAAATTTATATTCCTTTAATTAATTGGCTGTTATTTTTCTTCGTGTTGCTAACAACTATTATATTTCAAAGCACCCATAACCTTGCCTCGGCCTATGGTATTTCCGTTACCCTTACCATGACCATTTCTTCCATCTTGCTCTACCAAGTTGTAACCAAACGTTGGCATTGGAAAAAATGGATCGCCATTCCTGTCATCGGATTCTTTTTATTGTTTGATTTGTCCTTTGCCATTTCCTGTTTAGGAAAATTATGGCACGGCGGGTGGTTTACGATTTTGCTAGCCGCCCTGGTTATGGTGTTGGTGATAACCTGGCGCCAGGGCAAAGCCATTTTAATGCGCGTTATGCGTAGCGAGGCTTTTTACCTGGAGCCTTATATCAAAAGTTTGATGAGCCGAAAAAAATTCCCATCGGTCGAACGCACCGCCATTTATTTGGTTGAAAATACGGATTCGGTGCCTTCGGCGTTGGTTGATAATTTGAAGCATAACATGGTGTTGCACAACCGCAATATTTTTCTTACCGTGGAATTCACCACCGCCTCCATCGTGCCCACTGCTCACCGTTTGGAAGTAAAAGAAATGATGACGGGTTTTTGGCAAGTGAAGGTTCGTTATGGTTTTATGGAACACCCCGATATTACCTCCATCATTGCTTTGCTTAAACAACGTGGCCTAGCGTTGGATATGCAAAAAACATCCTATTTCATGAGCCATCAAACAATTGTTTCCACCCATATTTATGGTATGGCGCGTTGGCGCGAACAAATATTTTCTTGGATGTATCGCAATTCCAATTCGATATTCGAATATTTTGATATTCCCCCCAGCCAAGTGGTCATCTTGGGTTCGCGGATTCAAATATAAGCCAACTGATATTTCCTAGAAAAAAAATAGCTAGGCTATTGCTTCAAATATAAAGGAGGCTACTTGCCCGCGACCGTCATACCGTCGATGCGTAGGGTTGGGGAATTGTGATGATGAATAAATTCTAAATCGTTGGCGGGCGTCATATTCATAAACATTTGGTTCAAATTGCCCGCGACAGTCATTTCATTAACGGCGTGCGATATTTGCCCATTAATAATCCAAAAACCGCTGGCCCCTTGCGAATAATCACCCGTGACGCCATTGACACCAAACCCCATCAGGCTGGTTATATAAAAGCCCGCCTTGATATCGGCCATCAATGCGGTGGGCGATATTTTTCCCGCAGCAATATGAACATTGCTAAGGGCGGGATAAACCCCCGTTAAGCCGCGGTGCGCATGACCCGTCGGTGGTAATTGCAGTTGCCTTGCCGAAGCCAAATCAAGCACGTAGCAAGTTAAAACCCCCTTATCGATGATATTTCTCTTGGCGGCGGGCAAGCCCTCGCCATCATAAAATTGCGAAGCAAATCCCCTTTTTTGTAAAGGGTCATCAACCATGGTTATGCCCGTCGCCATAACCTGTTGCCCTAACTTGCCTTGCAAGAAGCTTGTGCCTTTGGCTAACTTTTGGCCATTGATGGCTGAGGCCAGGTTGCCTATCATGCTGGTCGCAACTCGTGGGTCCAATATAATGGGGTATTGCCCCGATTTTTCTTGCCTGGCCCCCAATTGTGCCGCGGCCCGTTTGGCCGCGCTGACGCCAACTTTTTCTGGCGGGGTCAAATCGCCAAAAAAAACCTTGCTGGAATAATCATAATCGGCTTCCATATTTGTGCCATCGCTGGCAATCACCGAAATGCCCAAGGAATAATGCGAATGTTTTTCTTCACCCCTAAAACCATTGGAAAAGGCAAACCAATCTTGTTGATGACCAAAGGAAACGCTCGACCCTTCGGAATTAACTATGTTTTTTTCACCGCGCGCCGCATCCTCTATCTGTTTCGCAACCGCTTGCATTGCTTCGGGTAATAATTCGGTTTTATCAAATGTTTCAAGGTCTTGCACCGCGCCATTTTTGGCGGCGTGGTAAAGTTGTTCGGGGCTTGCCTCCCCCGCAAATGGGTTGTCGGGTAAAACCTTCGCCATCGCCAACAATTTGTCTAACAGCGGTTCGATAACATCCATCGTTTTGCCATTGCTGGTAACCGCCGATTCTTTCTGCCCCACTCTAATTTTTATTCCCAACACTTCTTGTTCGGCGCGTTCGCTTTCTTCAACCTTGCCCATCCTCACCTGTTGGCTTTGGTTAAGCGACTTGCTCAACACCACTTCGGCGGCATCGGCACCCTTGGCTTTTGCCAATTTGATAACATCGTCAAAAAAATTAAAAATATCGGCTGTCATGGTCGAATCAGGGTCTTATCATGTTGCATGGCGTTAATAAGTGGCGATGCTATTATCTACCTGCAAAGCATATTGATGAATGCCCCCGCTTATGTTTTTGCAATCGTAGCCCTGCTTTTGCAAATATTGGCATACCATGGCCGAACGGCCACCGTGATGACAAAAAACATACAGGGTTTCATCCTTGGGCAATTCGTCAAGTCTGTCGGTTATTTCATTCATGGAAATATGTTTGGCACCTTTTATGCTGGCCATGGCTACTTCGTTTGCTTCGCGCACATCCAGCAAAAATACATCTTGCGCCGCCATTATTTTGGCTAGCTCGGCTACCGAGACAGTGGGAATATTGACAGCCGTATCGTTCATCTTAGCAATAGTTTTTAAGAAGCCATGCGGTCCATGTTGCCGCTGGAATAATGTTGAGGATTGGCAAATTCCGCCATGATGGGCAACCCCGCCACCTGTCCAAAATAATTAATTTTGCCATTTTTTTCAATCCGCACCAAATTAGCCAATTGATTTTTTTCTTGCGGGGATTTTTTATCCTGCAGGCTGGTCAACAACGCGCCATGTTCATCCAATTGTGCCAATAATTTTTCAGGAATAGCAGGCAGCGACCCCAGCACAATGATAGATTGGTAAGGAGCAAATTTTTTGCAACCTTCGGCAATGCTTCCTTCCGCATCGACAATTGTAAAATTGCTTTTAAGAATCATTTTTTTTATTTTGTCGCAAGAACTTTGCAATGCAAAAACATTCACCCCCATCATGGCTAAAATATTACATTCATAACCATGCCCGCCGCCAATGACCAAGGTTTTATGGCCAGGTTGCAAATTAGCATGTTGCAGTAATAAACCAGCGGCGGTGGGCGACAATGATATTCTACCCCCTTCACACATTACGCATTTATCGCTATAGGCGCGTTTTTTTTGGTCTATCGTATCATCCATAAATTCTTCGCGATTAACATGCAAAAAACCATCCAGCAGCGCGGAATCAATCACGCCCGCTGGCATCAATTGCCCTTCTATCATTTTTTGTCTTTTTATAATTGTCATTTTTATACCCTGGGTTGGTTTTAATAATTTTCTATAGTCTATTTGTATCAAGGTTGGAAGGTATTTTGTAGCGGATTTTGTTGCACGGGATTGATGGGGTTAACCTTATTTTTATCTTTGCCGTAACGTCCAAAATTGGTAACCAATTCTTGTAGGAATGATTTATCACGCGCAACGGTTGGCGTGGTATCTTTCGACACCGATAATTTAACTGCATCCTCCCCCGTGAAGCGTTTGTAGCCTAAGTAAACCCCTTGGTCGCTTAACTTTATTTGATAAACCTCTTGGTCGGCGAAGCTTGGCGATAAGAAGCCCCATTGATTTCTGGTCTGGCTGAAATAATACCATATACGTTTGTCGTAATTGGAAAAACTGGTTGGCGTGCCAAGGTTGGCAAGCACATCGTTGTAGGTGCTTTTTCCAACTTCTAACATTTCTAATTGATAATCCTTCACCACCTGACCGCGGCGCAATGTTTCGGCGCAAGCCGACAACCCCACAAGCAAGCACAACAACAAAAGCAAAGAAAAAAAACGCTGGGTCATAGGTTATGTATATATTCTTTCTAAGAATTTGACGAGTCAAAAATAGCAGTTACAAATGGAAGCTATCAAGGACAAAATGCGGCGTCGCATCATAAGTCTTAAATAAATTTTCCATCCGTTGTTTGTCTATGCCATGATAAAAATCCGCCGCATGAATGCCACCCAAAATAAACAAAGAATCAATCTCGGCCAACCTCGCCCCCGCAATATCATGCTCAAGGCTATCACCTATCCCAATTATTTTTTTTGCGGCGGGGAAATTCCTGCTTGCACATATCGTAAACTTCTTTGGCTGGTTTGCCAAACCTTACAACATGGCCACCCTGTTCTTCATAATATTTTGCTAAACTGCCTGGGCAAATTTTTAATGACCCGTCGGGCATGTTGGCCACCATATCGGGGTTGGTGCATAACATGGTGATATTTTTTTTTATCCCAATGTCCATCTCCTCTTGATAGGCTTCCAATGTGCCACGCCCCGCACCCGCCGCCAAGATAATATCGGCTTCTTCAACCGATTCGGTGATGATAAAGCCCAAGTCATCTATGGCACGATGGTCATCGTCAAATCCCCAAAACAGTAATTTTTTCTTATCGCCCGTTGCAATATTTTTTGCCAAGGGGTGTTTTTTATCTATCAACCATTCGCGCGCCGCCTGGCCCGAACTGATAACCTTATGGATAGCGTCCATGTTGAAACCCATTCTGCCTATCAATTTATGGGAATGGCTGGCTAACTTACCCGAATTAGAAAGGACAATAATTTTTGTGCCTGCTTCATACAGCGCGGCCACGGCATCCACCGCGCCACGAAATGGCACCACCCCATTATGCAGCACGCCCCATTGGTCAATAATCGCCAAATCGTAATGGCCTAGAATATCTTTTATGCCGCTTAAAATTCTTGTCATGCTGTTGTTTGTCTTGTTGTTTTCCTTAATCAAATCGATGGCAAGGGCAAGCGCGCCAAGCGCGTTTGCTTATCAAACATTTTTCCCATGACCAATGATACGCCATGCGGTAAATTATTATAAATCTGTTCATTATCAACATTAAATACCATCATCTTTAACCTCAATTTTTCTAAAGACAGGACTTTCTCCGCCATGAGTTCGTAGCCCATTTTTTCCTGCAGGAATTGCAAGTTATCAAAAGAAGATAAATAAAAATCTATCCCCGTGCGTAATAATAGCGACGGATCATCATCCAATATCGGGTTGAGCAAAGTTGTGTTGTCGTTGGTATAAAGCATCGCCAATTTGATTCCTTCCGAATTTAAAAATTGGCAATTTTCAGCATGACGGTAAAGCCCCGCGGTAAATGGCAAAATGAAAACCATACGGCTAAAGGCCCTTGCCAACCCTGGGTTTGAAATTTTCTGTGATTTTAAAAAACTTTTGAGGTCATTCATGAAGCCCTTCTCGTTCAGGGCGCGTTCGGACAGGGGGAAAAAGCAATAGGGCAAATTATTGACGTGCGAAGATTTTTCGTGGCTGCCTTCTTCGACTTGGAAGCCATCTTGAAATACTTTTTGCCAATAAAAGCGCAAGGTTTCCAATAATAAAATTTCGATATCACCCGCCACGGCATCTTTGGGACTGGCATTAATAATACTGGCGGTGTCAATACCCTGACCATTGGGGTATTCGATAAATCCTTGGCAATAATAACCTTTCAATTGGCGGGTTTTTGTATCCACCACGTCATGCCCTATCATGACCAGGGCCAACCCCCCCGTTAACAATTCGTTCTGGTAAGCATTTTTAAAAATATCCTGCATGGCATTAACTTTTTTGCTTGGAACTTTTTTGGGTTCACTGAATTCTGGCATCACGGCACTGGGGCTTGCTTTATGTTGCGTGGCGCCAAGATTAGAAGCCATGCGGTTTGAACTAGCCGAGGACGACCTATCGGTTGCACCAGCGCGGGCATGCGGCGTAGCATGAAGTTCGGCAACCGACCTTCTGCCCTTTCCCCGACTCGCCAACAGCAAATGCAAAAAGGATAAGCCAAGCCATGTCAGGCCACAATAAATAACGATGTTATATAAATCTAACTGAGAATAAAAATAAAAGCTTAGTCCTAGCAATAAGACAAGTGCAAAATAAAAAAATATATAAAGGAAGTTTTTTCTTAACATGATAATACCAGCACTAATGATTAGATGGGAAAGAGATAAAATAATAATCTATTGTTATCAATCCTCCACCATGTATCTTATTCCATGTCATCATCCCTATTTGATTTTCTTTTATTCACGGCGCGTTGGTTGCCAGTCAAAAAACTAGGCAGGTCTTCACCATTGGCATTTTCATTGCCCGACGATTCTTCGTTATCGTTATCATCAACATAACGCACAACGCCGCGACTCATCATCCTTACATCGCCGCCATTACCGCCGCGCATGCCGCCAGAACGTGGCAAAGGTTGTTGCGAATCGTTATCGCCATAATTATCAGATGACATACCGTCATCGTCGCTCGGTTTAAATTGTCCCTGATGCTCGGTTATCAGCCGTTGATAATGTTCGGCATATTGCAAACAAGCCTCCGCCAATACTCTATCACCATCTGACATGGCTTCTTTAGCCAACCACAAGATATTTGTCCATGATCTGCATCGCGTTACCACGCACCCTGCCCAATGGGCCATTTGAATCCATTTGTTGTCGTAAGGGATTTCTTACCACGGCGCTGCTTTGTCTGCTGCCGCCACCGCGACCACGATTTCCACCACCACGGTTACCACCGCCGCGACTGCCATGACGGCGCCAATTATTCTGTCTTTGCATTATTTTTTCTATTTAGTCCGATTATTATTGAGTTTTAGTTTTTCATGGTTGGTTTTCTTAACCAACTTTTTCTAGAATAATATAAATTCTAAAAAAATATTAAACCAATGATTAACAATGAAGATATTTTAATATTTAGCTGTGCCTAACAGATTATCAACAATCTATAATACAATTTTTTTTTAGTTATAACATAAGCAAGTTATGATACAACCATTGGTTAGCCCAAAAAATATCTATAACAAGCAAATACCGCAAACCAACACCCCTGTCAAGCAAAATTTAAAAAAAGTTATTGCTTAAATTTCTAACATTAATCTTTCGGGACGTTCGAGCAAATTTTTAAACCTCGGTCAGGAAGCTGACGGCTTCCCTGCCATCGATGATGCGATGGTCGTAAGATAAAGCAAGGTACATCACGGGGGCGATGGCTATCATGCCGTTTTTAACCACGGCGCGTTCTTGTATCTTGTGCATGCCCAATATAGCCGATTGTGGCGGGTTAAGAATGGGGGTTGATAACATCGAACCAAAAATACCGCCGTTGGTAATGGTGAAGGTGCCGCCCGCAAGGTCGGCCAGGGTTAATTGTCCGCCCTCGGCCTTGATGCCAAACTCCGAAATTGCCTTTTCGATAACAGCGAATGATTTTTTATCGGCATCTTTTAATACTGGCACCACCAAACCCGTGGGTGAGCCAACCGCGATACCAATATCGTAATAATTTTTATAGATAACCTCATTCCCCGAAATTTCAGCGTTGACTATCGGAAAAGATTTGAGGGCCGCACATACCGCCTTCACAAAAAAACTCATGAAGCCCAATTTTGTGCCATATTCTTTTTGAAAACGTTCGCGATGCAATTGGCGCATTTCTATCAATGACGACATATCAACCTCGTTAAAGGTGCTTAAGGTTGCCGCGTTGTTTTGTGAATATTTCAACCGCCTGGCGATGGCTTCGCGCAGTTTGCTCATCTTAACTCTTTCCTCCCCCCGTTCATCGGTCACGTGGGGGGGCATGTGATAGGTTTGCACCTGTGGCATGGGCGTCAATTGAGCTGGCGATTGCAGCGAGGTTGGCGCAGCGGATGGCAAACTATCTTCTGATGCTTCTTTCATTTTTTTATTATGAGCCGATTCATCCAATTTTGCTGGCGAAGTTGCCACGGGGGCTTCCATTGCTTTTTTTGGTTTATTATCGGCGGTGGCTATCGCATGTTCGTCGATGATTCCCAATAAGCCACCAACTTGAACATCGTCGCCCTCTTTAACTTGCCATTGGGTCAACACCCCGTTTTCGGGGGCTATCACTTCTAAACTTATTTTTTCTGTATCTAACAGGCAGAGGTTGTCATCTTTTTTCACGCTGTCGCCTGGCGCCACCAACAACTTCGCAACGCGTGCCGACATAATCGACTCACCCAACGCGGGAACCTTCACTTCTATCATAATTCTTTTTCTATCACTATTTTAGTGCCTCGGCAATGATAGTTTGTTGTTCAAGGTTATGGGCCTTCGCCGAACCGACGGCGGGGCTGGCGGCCTCGCGCCGACCGATATACAATAGATCTTGTTGCGGCGCGTTTAATTGGCGCAGTAATTTTTCTATAAGCGGGCGCACGAATGACCACGCGCCGTTATTTTCGGGTTCTTCTTGGCACCAAATAAATTGCGCCTGCCGACATTTTTCCATAATGGCTTTCAGGCTTTCATCGGGGAACGGGTATAATTGCTCCAACCTCACGATAGCAATATCCTTGCGCCCGCTGTTTTCGCGCCCTTGATAAAGGTCATAATAAATTTTTCCCGAACATAAGATAACTTTGGCAAATTTATCGGGCGCAACCAATTGCCCCGCGGTGAAGGCATCGTCGGGCAGGATACGCCGAAAGGACGACCCCGTAGCAAAATCATCTAGGTTAGAAACACAAAGCGGATGACGCAGCAGCGACTTGGGGCTCATCACAATAAGTGGTTTGCGAAAGTTCCTTTTGATTTGGCGGCGCAAGGCATGAAAATAATTGGCGGGCGTGGTGATATTACATACTTGCCAATTATCATCGGCGGAAAGATTCAAATAACGTTCCAACCTGGCGGAGGAATGCTCTGGCCCTTGCCCCTCATAACCATGGGGCAACAACATGACCAAGCCACACATTTTAAACCATTTGGTTTCGCCCGCCGCAATAAATTGGTCAATAATCACTTGCGCGCCATTGGCAAAATCGCCAAATTGCGCTTCCCACAATATTAAAGCATGGGGCTCGGCGCAGGAATAACCATATTCAAAACCCAACAACCCAAATTCGCTTAAGCGGGCTATTAATAACCTCTATCTTGCTTTGCCCCGCGCGCAGGTGGTTAAGCGGCACGTAGGACGCGCCCGTTTTTTGGTCCGACCACACCGCATGGCGATGAGAAAAAGTGCCGCGCTCCGAATCTTCGCCCGACAATCTAATCGGTATCCCCTCGAGCAGTAGGCTACCAAACGCCAAACCCTCGGCCATGCCCCAGTCAATTTTTTTACCTTTTTCCACGCTCAATCTTTTTATTTGTAGCGACGTAGCAATTTTTGGGATGCAAAGCAAAGTTGGCGGGGGCTTGGGTAATCTTGCTGGTTATTTCTTGTATAACATCGCTTTCGACCGCGGTGGTGCCTTTCCTCTTGCCCCCTTCGGCCATGGTCAAACCGTGCCAGCGCCCTTCCAACCAATCAACCTTATTTGGTTTAAAATCCTTGGCAAGGGCTAAGGCATTTTCTAAACGCTCGTTAAAACTCTTGCTTATCTCTTGCACTTCTGAATCGCTAAAAATATGTTCGGCCACCAATTTCTTGGCGTAAATATTACTTAGGCGCGGATGTTCCAAAATTTTTGATACATCAAAGGTTGGGTAAAAAATGGCTCGTCGGCTTCGTTATGGCCATGGCGGCGATAACAATAAATATCGATAACAATGTCCTTTTTAAATTTTTGCCTATATTCGACAGCCAATTGCGCGGCGCGCACGCATACCTCAGGGTCGTCGCCATTAACATGCAACACGGGGGCATCTATCATTTTGGCCATGTCGGTGCAGTAGGGCGATGACCGACCGTCTTTCGGCACCGTGGTGAAACCTATCTGGTTGTTGATGGCGATATGGATGGTGCCGCCCGTGCGGTAACCCTTTAGCTGCGATAATAAAAAAGTTTCTGCCACCACCCCCTGACCAATGAAGGCCGCATCGCCATGCAACAACACCGCCATCACCTTCTCTTTTTATCGTCGTTTTTTTGTTTTTGCTTGGCCCGCACCTTGCCCAACACCACGGTGTTAACCGCTTCAAGGTGGCTGGGGTTTGGCGCCAGGGAAAGGTGAACCGTGCGTTGTTCGCCATTGGGGGTATTAACCACCATGTCATGGCTAGCCCCGATGTGATATTTTACATCGCCCATCTGTGGCAGGTTATCGGGGGTGACACTGCCGCCATAAAATTCATAAAATATTTGCCGATAGGGTTTACCCAAAATATTGGCCAGCACATTCAATCGGCCGCGATGTGCCATACCAATATCAACCTCTTCTATCCCCAACTCGGCACCGCGGGTGATGATTTCCATCAACACGGGGATGGTGCTTTCGCCGCCGTCTAAACCAAACCTCTTTGCGCCCTGGTATTTTTTATCCAAAAAACTTTCAAACATTTCTGCATGAACTATCTGCTGATAAATCGATTTCTGCTTGTTGGCGGTTAGGCTTTTGCCCGCATAATCCGCCTCGACCTTTTCTTGCAGCCAGAGTTTTTCATCGGGGTCCTGCACATGCATGAATTCGATAGCAAAACGACCGCAATAGGCCTTGCGACAAATAGCAATAATATCTTTTAACCTTGCGCTTTCTAACCCCAAATAATAATTGATATAGATTGTTTTTTCCAAATCCTCTTCGGTGAAGCCGTGCGAGCGATAATCCAATTCTGGAAAATTTATTTTTGGCGATAGTTGCAACGGGTCAAGGTCAGCCTCCAAATGGCCACGGGTTCTGAAGGCACGAATGAGCATGATGGCGCGTATAGAATTAAGTCGCTCCGCCACTTCGCGCTCGCCCATCACCCCTTCTATCACCTTTTGATCGCTGAGGTAACGGCTCAAACTATCTTGTAAATTTTCGCCGCGCACCATGCCCGATAACAAAAAATCGGAAAGGCTCTTGCCAAATTTTTTATGCACGCCGATAACCGCATCTTTTTGCGCCGCGCCGTTGCTTGGTTTCCGCGCCCACGATGGTTGATAACTGCTGGCGTTGGTAAAATATTGTTCATTGCCATTGCTGGGGTCGGATTGCGCTGAAACTGGGTTTGCGTCATCCACCCCATCCATGGCGGCAAACACCTGTTGCCAATCCGACGCTACCGAGGACGGATCTTGTAAATAGCGTCTATAAATATCAAAAATATAGGCCTCCCCGCCCTGCAGGCCAGCCTGCAAACCCGCTTGTAAAATATCTTGCAAGTTTCCATTCCTATTCGCCTGCGCCGTGCCCCCTGGGTTAGCGTCCAAACTTCCTACTGCCTTTGCTTGCATCGCGCCGTTAGCGGGCAAACCAGGTTTAGGGGAAGCATCGCCACCATCTAAAATATCATTATTCTGGGTCATATATTTATATTATTCAATAAGATACGGCATTCTTGCGTTGCAACCATTCTTCATGCAATCTTCTTTTTATATTGTGTATTTTTCGATAAATTGCACCAAAGAGGCACGATTGCGCGCAGGTTTTGCGATAGGAAACATTATACCATTTATTTATTCAAAAGGGAAACCATGGTTTGCCCCATCAAATGCTGGGGCGGGCGCCACGGCAATACCCGCCGAACGCAGGGCTTCGATTTTGACGCGGCGGTGCCCATGCCCCCCGCGACAATAGCCCCAGCATGCCCCATGCGCTTACCCGCAGGGGCCGATAACCCCGCGATGAATCCGACCATGGGCTTTTTAATCTTGGATCTTTTATAAAATGCGGCAGCCTCCTCTTCTTCCCCGCCGCCTATTTCGCCTATCATAACAATGGCATCGGTATCTTTATCAGCCAAAAACATTTCTAAACAATCAATGAAACTTAAACATGCACAGGGTCGCCGCCAATCCCCACGCAGCTGGATTGCCCCAATCCCGCTTGGGTGGTTTGCCACACCGCTTCGTAGGTTAAAGTGCCCGAACGCGAAACAACCCCAACCTTGCCCGGTTGATGAATAAAGCCAGGCATGATGCCAATTTTGCATTGGCCTGGCGTAATGACACCCGGGCAATTGGGTCCCAACAAAATTGTTTTGCTGGCCTTCAGTTTTTCTTTCACCCTAACCATATCCAGTGTCGGGATGCCTTCGGTGATACAAACCACCAACCTTACATCGGCATCGATGGCTTCAATAATGGCGGCGGCGGCAAAAGCGGGTGGCACATAAATGACCGAGTTGCCTCGCAACCAGTTTTCTCTTTTTGCCTCCGCCACGGTATTAAAAACGGGTAAACCCAAATGACTTTGCCCGCCTTTCTTCGGCACCACGCCGCCAACCATCTTGGTGCCATATTGCATGGCTTGCTCGGTATGGAACGAGCCCTGCAACCCCGTTAGGCCCTGGCATATTACTTTAGTGTTTTTATCAACCAATATAGACATTTCTTTTTTTTATTTTATTTGCCTTCACATTTTTTTTGCGGCATCGCCCAGGTCGCTTGCGGTAATAATCGGTAAACCAGAATCTTGTAATAGTTTTTTGCCTAACTCGACATTGGTTCCTTCCAACCTTACCACCAACGGCAAATGCAAATCCTTCATGCCGTGCAACGCGTTGATAATTCCTTTGGCAATAATATCGCACCGCATAATCCCGCCGAAGATATTAACCAATATTCCTTTTACATTTTTATCCGACAAAATAATTTCGAAGGCTTTCTTGACTCGTTCCTCGGTTGCGCCGCCGCCGACATCTAAAAAATTGGCGGGCGACGCCCTTCCTGCTTAATAATATCCAATGTCGCCATGGCAAGCCCCGCGCCATTCACCATGCAGCCTATGTTACCATCCAGCTTGATATAACTTAGGTCATGCTTGGCGGCTTCGCGTTCCATCGGTTCTTCTTTCGGCGGCGTCGCGCAATTTTTCTATATCGGGGTGTCTGAATAATCCATTGTCATCGAAACTTATTTTTGCATCAAGCAATACCAACCGATTATCTTGGGTTAAAATCATGGGATTAATTTCTATCAAGGAACAATCTTTTTCTAAAAATACTTTGAACAAACGCTCATAATTTTTTCCCAGACCGCCCACGACCGAGGATGGCAAACCTAAGTTCTGCGCCGCCTGCGCCGCCATGGTGCTATCGATTGGTTTATTGATGTCCAAAGGAATTTTGAAATTTTGTCGGGTGTGTTTTTCTGCAACCTCCTCTATATTCATGCCGCCCGCTGGCGACAGCACAAAAATCGGCGTTGCCGAAGCACGGTCAATCAGCAGGCTTAGGTAAAATTCCGCCTTAATGTCGGCTCCCTCCTCGATATACAAACACTGGACTTCTTTGCCCAACGCGCCAGTTTGCTTGGTCATCAGGGTATGGTGCAACATGGCTTCGGCGTTTTTCATCACCTCCGCGCTTGTCTTGACCACGCGCACCCCGCCTTTTTCATTCTCTTGTCCTTTAAAATGCCCCGCGCCCCTGCCCCCTGCGTGAATTTGCGCCTTCACAACGAATATTTTATTTCCTGCAATTTTTTGCAATGCCGCGGTGGCTTTTTCTACCTCATCCAGGCTTCTTATCGCTACGCCATGTGGCGCGGGCAAGCCGTAAGCTTTTAATATTTCTTTGCCCTGATATTCATGAATATTCATAAATTTATAAATGAGCGCAATAGAGAATGAAAGGGGTTAGGCTTGGTTTTCTAAATTCGCCAATGCTTTTTCTAAATCGCGCACTGCCTGCACCGATTTATCAAAATTTTTCTTTTCTTCGTCATTCATCGCGACCTCAATAATTTTTTCTACACCATTTTTGCCTATGATAACGGGCACGCCGACGTAGATACCTTCCAACCCATATTGCCCTTTGCAATAAGCGGCGCAGGGCATCAAGGATTTTTTATCAAGCAAATAACTTTCGGCCATGGCCACCGCCGATGCCGCGGGCGCGTAAAAAGCCGAACCCGTTTTTAACAAATTAACAATTTCGGCACCGCCGTTGCGGGTGCGGGTGATGATGGCATCGACCTTATCTTTTTTAATCAACCCCTGCCCCACCGCGCTAGGCAGGTCCATGCCATTGATAGCAACGCAAGACGCCATGGGCACCATCAAATCGCCATGGCCACCCAGCACCATGGCGTCGATATCGGCCACCGCTATCTCGGTTGCTTCCGATAAAAAATAACGAAAGCGCGCCGAATCCAACATGCCCGCCATACCCACCACTTTGTGGGTGGGAAAGCCCAAAGACCGTTGTAATTTCCCCACCATGACATCAAGCGGGTTGGTGATACAAATAACAAAAGCATCGGGGCAAATATTTTTTAACCCCTTGCCCACCGCCGCCATCACCGCGGCGTTGACACCTATCAAATCATCGCGACTCATCCCTGGCTTGCGCGGCGACCCCGCGGTCACAATAACCACGTCGCTATCGGCAAGGTCATTATAATTATTGGTTCCCGAAAATTGTTGAGTCATGCCAAGCAAGGGCGCGGCCTGGGCCAGGTCTAAGGCCTTGCCTTGGGGGATGCCTTCCATCACATCGAACAAAACAATATCGCCCAAATTTTTTAACCCCAACAACAGGGCAAGGGTGCCGCCAATATTGCCAGCGCCAATCAATGCAATTTTGTTTCTTTTTTTCATTTACTATTGTTTATAATATAAAATTCTTGTTTTCCTAAATTGACCAAATGGGCCATCACGCCCCTGGTAAAAAAACCACTGGGAAAAACTACCCCAACTGCCCCATAAAATCAATCGCTATTATGCAAAACAGAATCATGATAAAATATATCATGGTAGGTAAAATGGCTATAGAATCTAACAGCGTGCTGCAACAGGCATGTCAAGATTGGCTCGATTCTTTGCGGGTAGAAAAAGGCTATGGCGACAATACCTTGCAATCCTACAAACATGATATCGATGGCTTCATTGTTTTTTTAACCAAGCACCTGGGCGACCAGCCAAGTTTTGCAGATGTAGAAAAACTATCTTTGCAAGATTTTCGCTCCTGGCTTTATTATCGCCACAATGACTTGGAATTAAAAAAAACCTCAACCGCACGCGCCCTGTCTGCCCTGCGCGGTTTTTTGGGTTATTTAAAAAAGAATAACAGCCTGGATAACCAAGCTATCCAACATGTTCGCACCCCCAAACTTCCCACCGCCTTGCCGCGCGCGCTTGATATTGCCAATTGTGGCAATATCCTTGATTACCTAAGCCATCCCACCAAAACCACCGCCCCTGGCGATACTGCCCCTGTGACCAAATCATTATCATGGGTCGATTGGCGCAACTTGGCTATCATTGGCCTGCTCTATGGGACGGGGTTACGCTTGATGGAGGCTCTTAACCTAACCCTCGCTGATTACACCCACCTAAAAAGCAACAATCAAACCCTTACCATAAGGGGTAAGGGTAGTAAGGATAGGGTGGTGGTGGTGTTGCCGCTGGTGATGGAATATTTAGAAAATTATCAATCGCGCCTGCCCTTTCAATTAGCCGCCGAGGATATTTTTTTTAGGGGGACGCAGGGCGGGGCATTATCCCCCAGGATTATCCAATTGCTGATGAAAAATTTGCAAAGCCAATTGCATTTACCGCCTGGCGCGACACCCCATGCTTTGCGACATAGTTTCGCAACCCACCTGTTGCAGGCTGGTGGCGACCTGCGGACGATACAAGAATTGCTAGGTCATCAATCGCTGACATCAACCGCGCGCTATACCAAAATGGATATTGCTAGCCTGCAACGGCTTTACAATAATTCCCACCCACGCAAATAAATAAGATAACATATAACGCGCCACCGCCAAGCTTGACGCGATGCCTAGCATAAAATTTATGCAAGGTAAGACAAAAATACTAAGGCAAAAATAATAACAAAGACGAGTATTATCATGGTTTTTTTAAAGGCATTTTAGAAGGATGTGCTCATAACAAAATTAATGACATGGGTGTTGCTTGGGGTATAAAGGATAGGATTAGCATCACCCCCATTTACCAAATTCCCCACCTCGAGAGAATTGCCAAAGGGTATCCAGTAATTATATTTAACACCAATCGCCCAATTGGTGGCGAAAAACCAATCAAACCCCGTGCCAATTTGGAACAAACCCGTTGCCCCAACCGACGATCTTTTATAACCCGCCGTTTGTTCAATATTTTGATTTAACCATGAAATGATATTTAAACCCAACCCAACCCCCAAAAATGGAGATATAAACCCCTTGGTCGATACCAGTGGCCGCCAATTAGCCTCGACAAGGGCTTGGGTGCCCTCCAACAAAATTTTGTTACCTGGGAGGATACCCGCGGCGTTAGCCCCTGGCGCGATGGTTCCATACCAACGGGCGTAGCTAACCACCCCCGTTAAATCAATTTGCGCTATAGAACCATGGTTAAAAGATCCGCCAAACGAAAAACCCGCATTCCAACCAGCCTTATCAGGAATCAATGTATCGGCGGCGCCGCCACGAACTATCTTGGCTTCGCTAGGAATAATAACCCCACCATCCAGGCGAAAGTGATACCAGATAGGATTTTTTTTGGCGAAAACTTTACTGCCATAACCAAAATCCTCGGCGGTTTGAGCATGGCTGACATTGGCAGTATAAGCCAGGGCAAGCACGCCCGCGGCGACCCCTGCCCTCCGCAACCACGCAAAAGTTGCAAAGCCTGAAAGAAATTTTTGTTTTTGAGAAATTTTATTCATGATTATAAAAATAGCAAAAATCATGCCAAAAATCAAACTGCGCTATAAAAAAAACTTGTCAAAAAAAATTTTTATTGTTAAGGTTTTATTATAAAAAAATATAAATGATGGAGGATAAACAATGGAAAATATAAATTACAGTGGCAAATTTGTTATTTTGGGCTTTGGCTCCATCGCTAGTGGCTTGCTGCCGCTGTTGTTTAAACATTTCCATAGCCCGCATATCAAGGTTATAACCGCCGATTCACGCAACGCAACCATCGCCCAGCATTATAAAGTTCCTCATATCGTCAATCCCCTAACCCGCGATAATTATAAATCTGTATTAGAAGAAAATCTCTCGGCGGGCGATTTTCTCATCAACCTTAGCGTTGATGTTAGCTCGGTCGCGCTCATCGAATGGTGTCACGAACATAATGTCTTGTATATCGATACCTGCATCGAGCCATGGGTTGGGTTTTATACCGACACCAAACTCTCGGCGTCGCAACGTAGCAATTATGCTTTGCGCGAATCGGCCCTCGCCAAGCGGACCGAATGGCAAAAAAAAGAACATGGTAGCCAAGCCAAGAACCCAACCGCCATCATTGCCCATGGCGCGAATCCTGGGGTGGTAAGCCATTTTGTTAAACAAGCCCTTATCAATGTTGCCAAGGATACTGGCCACAACACCGCCGTGCCGCAAACCAAACAAGAATGGGTCGAACTAGCCAGCAACTTGGGGGTTAAGGTTATCCATATTGCCGAACGCGACACACAATATAGCGCGAAACCCAAAATGCGCGACGAATTTGTTAATACCTGGAGCATCGATGGATTCCATTCGGAAGGTTGCCAACCAGCCGAATTGGGTTGGGGCAGTCATGAAAAAGAAATACCAGCCGATGCCGAACAACATACATTTGGTGGCGGGGCCGCCATCTACCTTAACCAGCCAGGGGCAATAACGCAATGCCGCTCTTGGACTCCCGATGAAGGTCCCTACCAAGGCTGGATTATCACCCACAACGAATCTATCTCCATCGCCGATTATTTTTCGGGCAAGGTGGATGGTAAACTCTATCGCCCCACCGTGCATTATGCTTATCACCCTTGCGACGCTGCTGTGCTGTCGCTTCATGAATTGGCGGGGCGTAATTTTGAATTGCAACCGACGCAACGGCTGATTGGCGATGAAATTGTTGACGGCGTGGATGAATTGGGCGTGTTGCTGATGGGGCATAAAAAAACTTCCTATTGGTATGGGTCGCATCTATCCATTCATCAAGCGCGCGATTTGGCACCCCATAACAGCGCCACCAGTTTGCAAGTAACCTCCCCCGTTTTGGCGGGAATCATTTGGGCCATCAACAACCCCAACAAAGGTATTTTGGATTCTGACGAATTGCCGTTTGATGAAATACTTGCGGTTTGCTTGCCCTATTTGGGCGACATGGTTGGCGAATATAGCGACTGGACGCCACTGAAAGATCGTCGCAAATTGTTCCCCGAGGATAGAGACGACGAAGACCCCTGGCAATTTAAAAACTTTCGGGTTCGTAGCTAAGTCCTTCAACCACGATTTAAGCAATCAATTATTGGCGTTGCGACGCCCTTATCTTCAAACTTTCAGACTTTAATTGCCCGCAGGCCGCCGAAATATCGCGCCCGCGGGGTCGCCGTGTTGGCACCGCATAACCCGCACCGCGCACGATGGCGGAAAAAATATCGATGGTTTCTTCGCTCGAACATTCATAATCGCACCCCTGCCATGGGTTAAATGGTATGATATTTATTTTCGAAGGAATATCTTTGATTAAATTTATCAGGGCATGTGCGTCGCTCGGCTTATCATTCACATCCTTTATCATGACATATTGCCATGTTACGCGGCGGCCCTGGTAATCGCCTATCAATTCTCCCCGCCCGCGCCCCGCGCCGCGCTTGTCGTAATATTTTATATCGGCATGATAGATGGCGGGATATTGCCGAACCGCGGAAATTAACTGCTGCAACGGGTATTTCTTATTGATGGGCATGATAAGACTGCGTAATTCATCGGTCGCGGCATGAAGCGATATAGCCAAATTGACCATCGTTTCTTCGCCAACCCGCACTATGTCGGTTGCAATGCCCGATGTCGAAACCGTCACCTTGCGCCGCGAAAACCCCAGGGCTTGGGTATCGAGCATTATTTTAATCGCCTTGATAACTTCGTCGGTATTATAAAGCGGTTCGCCCATACCCATAAAAACAATATTGGTAATTTTGCGATTTTGCGGGTCGGTATCGCCAACCTGCCTTTTTGCCATCAATATTTGCGATAAAATTTCCCCCGCGGTTAAATTGCGCACCAAATTTTGAGTCCCCGTGTGGCAAAAATGGCAATTGAGGGTGCAACCGATTTGCGATGAAATACATAATGTTCCCGATTCTTCATATGGCCCGCTTTTTTTAATAAACACCGTTTCTATTTCTTGGTTGGTGCCAAAGGAGAATAACCATTTTTCGGTGCCGTCGCTGGATACCTGGTGATTATTAATATGGGGATAGATAAGGCAATAGGTTTTTTTTAATTCCTCGCGTAGATCCTTTGACAAATCGGTCATGGCATCGATTGAATCGGCGGAGCGTTGATAAAGCCATTGATAGAGTTGCTTGGCACGAAACTTCCCCTGCCCCATGTCCGACATAATTTTTTCCACCTGCGCCAGGTTCATACCCAACAGGTTGATTTTGGCAGGAAGGTTGTCGGCGGCAAGCATGGCTTATATTTCACTATCTATATTATTATAGGGGACTATCGTCAAAGAAGTGGCGATGGAGACGGGGCTCGAACCCGCGACCTTCGGCGTGACAGGCCGATGTTCTAACCAACTGAACTACTCCACCATCATTTATATTTCTTGTCATCGGTTTTAAAAATGGGGTTTTGCCCCACCCGATGGCAACATTGTATCCTATGCCACTTATGCTCACCCATAAACCGCCCATAAAACGATGTCAAGTTTTAATAACATTTTTTTATCATCAGGTATTTTCTGTCGCAGGATGGGTTGCATCAAGCGGCGAATCGGCGCAAGAATCGCGACTGATAAATAATTAATAATCATGACGGAAATATTGCGCATCGAACATATAAAAAAAACCATTGGCAAGCGCGCCGTGGTGAACGATGTTTCGCTTTCACTGCAAGCGGGTGAGGTTGTTGGCTTGCTTGGCCCCAATGGCGCGGGCAAAACCACCCTGTTTTATGGTATTTTGGGTTTGTTGCCCATCAACAGTGGCCATATTTTTATTGGCGATGTTGATGTATCGCGCCTGCCCGTTTATCGCCGTGCGCGGCTTGGTTTGTCTTATTTGCCCCAAGAACCCTCTATCTTTCGCGGTTTAACGGTTAAGGAGAATTTGCAGGCGGTGTTGGAAATAAAAATGAAACGGCAAGACGATATCGAATCTTATAGCGAACAATTGCTGAAAGATTTTAATTTGGTAGAACGCAGGAACGCCGAGGCTGTTACCTTATCGGGCGGGGAGCGTCGCCGTTTGGAAATTGCCCGCGCCCTATGCGCCTTCCCCACCTTTTTGTTGTTGGATGAGCCCTTTGCGGGCGTCGACCCCCTGGCCATTCGCGATGTCAGGTTGCTGGTGAAGAATTTGGCCAAACGCGGCATTGGCGTGCTTATCACCGACCATAATGTGCGCGAAACATTACGTATTGTCGAACGCGCCTATATTATTCATGACGGAAAAATTATTGCCGAGGGTTCGCCCAAAGATATTATCAACAATCCTTTGGCCCGCGAATTATATTTGGGCGAGGAGGTTACCCAAGAGTTAACCGCGGGCACCATCAATTAATTAAAGATTAACGGGGAACATTTCTTTATGAATCAAAAAGTAAAACTAGACCTGGTCACCAGCAACAATTTGGTGATGACGCCGCAGTTGCAACAGGCGATAAAATTATTACAATATAGCGGCGACCAGTTGACCGAATTTTTATTAAAAGAAATAGAAAAAAATCCTTTGCTGGAACTAAGCACCGACAGCCAGGCGGAGCATGCGGGGGCAGGCAACGCGGCGGCAAGTCAATCTACCGAACATAATAACCCCCATGTTTTGGAAGGTAGCAAAGATGTCCATGGGGTAACCGATGGCGCGAATACCCCCGCCCCCTCTCACCAAGAACAAGATGCCGAACAAAATTTTTATCAAAATGATCATAGCTTGAAAGGTTCGGGGTCATTTAACAACGATGGTGATAACGACGCCATAGCGCGGGTTGCGGGGCAAGAATCCTTGCAGGGGCATTTGATGAATCAAATTGATATTTTATTTTCTAAAAATAGCCCCGATTATAAAATTGCCCTGGTGTTTTTGGGGTTGTTGGAAGAAACGGGTTGGTTGGCCAGCAATTGGCAGCAGGACCTGACCTCCCTCGGCGTAACCAGCGCGAAGGTCGAAGAAGTTTTACACAAATTGCAAACCCTTGAACCCGCGGGGATATTTTGTCGTAATTTGCGCGAATGTTTGATGATTCAATTGCGCGACAAAGATCTGCTTAGCGACAACATGCAGTGCCTGCTTGATAACCTTGATTGTTTTATATCGGGCGATGAAAAAAAATTATTGGAAAGAACTGGGCTAACATCTGACGATATCAAACCCTTGATTACTATCATCAGGGCGCAAGACCCCAAGCCTGGGCTGGCCTATCAATTTCAAGCCCCCATCGCCATCGAACCCGATGTCGTGGTGTTTAAAAATTCTTTGGGCGAATGGCAAGCCGAATTAAACAGCCGCGCCAGCCCGCGGGCTATCCTTCATGAAAAAAACTATCAACATTATACCCAATCACGTTCTTTATTAAAAAAAGACAGGCAATTTATAGCCGAAAAATTTTATGCAGCAAAATGGCTGATAAAAAGTTTGGAACAGCGGCAAGAAACAATTTTAAAAGTTGCCAGCAAAATTATTGAAAAGCAGAAAAACTTTTTTGATTACGGTATCGAAAACCTAAAACCGCTTATTTTGCGCGACATTGCTTCGGCGATTGAAATGCACGAAAGCACGGTTAGCCGCGTTACCACCAACAAATACATGGCAACGCCGCGCGGCATGTTCGAAATGAAATTTTTCTTTACCCAAGCATTGGAAGGCAGCGACAAAGACAACCCCGTATCGGCGGAGGTTGTTCGCCATTATATAAAAAATATCATCGCGGGCGAAACCCCCGACAAAATTTTGTCAGACGATGTTATTGTTGAAAATTTAAAAGAAATTGGTTTCCAGGTCGCGCGTCGCACCGTGGCAAAATATCGCGAATCCCTTTCCATTCCATCATCGGTCATGCGCCGCAAGATGAAAAACAATTTTTTATATCTGGGCTAGGCCGTAGGCCTAGAACCAGACTTTTCAGCTTTGGGGAGATGACATCTATTTTATGGCCAAACGTCAGAGATGACCTTTGCCTTACGCAACGTTTCCAAATTTGTATATCTTGGCCCTTGTAACTGGTCGCCATTGCGCCGCCTTTTAATGCGTTCTTCAAAAACCTTAGGCTTATCCTTAAAATTTAATCTATAATAATTAATCATCTTTCCCGTTTTTTTATTATTTTTGGTTTCGTGAACAACTATGTTTTCGACTGCTGCGTAGTGAGTGATCGCAGAAATAGGCGATTTGCGATAAATAGCCAAATACTTAATTTTGTCTTTTAAATTCTCGCTTATTCTTATTGCATACCAACAATTTTCTTCCATAAATATTTTATTAAAAGTTTCTTCACCACTAGGCACAACAATGGCATCAATCTGCTTATTACCTTGCAATAAATCATTTTTAATTTCTGCTATTTCTTCTTCTGCATCTTCTGCGTTTCTATCATTAGATTTTTTAATTTTCTTTGCCGATTCATCAAAGGCCTCTAGCCCAATTAATTCTGCAACATGTAATATTTCTTTTAACCTGTTTCTTAAAGACGATTTGCTAGAATCATCAAGAGTCGGTTCGCTAGGAAAATTTCCATTTTCTAATACACATACACCCAACTCGCCAGCCAACTTGCATAAAGCATATTCTAGCCATTGAATCCGCGCCTTATCAAATTTTTCTGAAAGAATGGCCACGCCCCATTCCCAAAAATCTTTATTTTTAATATGAGATTCAATCCTTCCCCTCACCGTGGCATCACCCTCGCCAATATAAATACGCTCAACATCATCATTATGCCCAGAATAACCAACCAAAATATAAACACCATTATGTTTAAAATTCTCTTGGTCTTTAACTAAATCCCATTTGTCTTTTGGGAACGCTATAGCTGACCACACCCAGTCGTCGTTGACAATGATGCGGGCACCCTGCGGGTCGCCATCTAAACAACGAATTTTTATTGTATATTCTGCCATCGCCTGACAATATACAATTCAACAGGAAGGCGCAAATGGTTTTTATAAAATTTAAAATTTTAATTTCTAGCGATAGCAAAATTGGTTCTAAGCCTACGCCTAGTTTGCAAATTGTAAAAAAATCCCCTATAGAAAAAAAATGCCCCACGAAAAATTACAAAAAATCATTGAAACCGCTTGGCAACAACGCGACGCTATAACCCCCGACAAACATGACGCGGCGGTAAAATCGGCGGTTGATGAAGTTCTCAACCTCCTTGATGCTGGCACATTGCGCGTCGCCGAAAAAACGGGCGACAAATGGCATACCCACCAATGGTTAAAAATGGCGGTGCTGTTGTCTTTCAAATTATCCCCTAACAAGGTTATCAAGGGCGGCAGCGGCGGCGGTTGGTTCGACAAGGTCGATTCCAAATGGCTGGGGTGGGATGAATCTTCTTGGCAGAAACATGGGTTTCGTGCCGTGCCCAACGCCGTGGTGCGCCATTCGGCTTACATTGCCCCTTCGGTGGTGTTGATGCCGTCGTTCGTTAATGTCGGGGCCTATGTTGATTCGGGCACCATGGTCGATACTTGGAGCACGGTTGGCTCCTGCGCCCAAATTGGTAAAAATGTTCACCTGTCGGGCGGGGTGGGCATCGGCGGGGTATTGGAACCATTGCAAGCCAACCCCACCATTATCGAAGATGATTGCTTCATCGGCGCCAGGGCCGAGGTTGCCGAAGGTGTGGTGGTCGGCAGGGGTTCGGTCCTTGCCATGGGTGTTTTTTTATCCGCCAGCACAAAAATTATCGACCGCGCCACGGGCAAAATTTACACGGGCATGGTGCCGCCCTATTCCGTGGTGGTGTCGGGGTCGTTGCCATCGAACAAAACAATGGCCGACGGCACACCAAGCCCCCATTTATATTGCGCGGTGATTGTGAAACAGGTGGATGAAAAAACCCGCGCCAAAACATCCATCAATGAATTATTGCGCGATTAATAATAATTCATTATAATCGCCGCATGGAAACCTCGGTCGCCGTTAATATTGCCAAGCAACTTATTGCTTGCCCGTCGGTCACGCCGCGCGATAAAGGCGCGATGAAGGTTCTAACCGATTTCCTAGAACCATTGGGTTTCGTTTGTAATATTTATGAATTTGGTGACGGCATCCACCGCACAAAAAACCTCTATGCAAAATGGGGCAGCGGCGAACCCAACCTATGTTTTGCTGGCCATGTGGATGTTGTGCCGACGGGCGATGAAACAAAATGGTCGGCCCCGCCGTTTTCCGCCAACATCAAAGATAATTTTTTATATGGCCGCGGCGCGTGCGACATGAAGGGTGGCATTGCTTCATGGTGCGCCGCCATAGAAAATTTTTTGCAGCAACATAAAAACAAATCGATAAAAGGCTCCTTGTCCATGCTCATAACGGGCGATGAAGAAGGCCATGCCCAATTTGGCACAAAAAAATTGTTAGAAGCCATCGCCAGCAAGGGAGAAAAACTATCGGCCTGCATAACGGGGGAGCCAACCTGCCCCGAGCGATTGGGCGACATGGCAAAAATTGGTCGCCGCGGTTCTTTGACGGGCGTGATTAAGGTAAACGGCACCATGGGGCATACGGGCTATCCGCAACTTGCTGATAACCCTATCCCCCGCCTGCTCGATATGTTGCAGATATTAAAAAATTGGCAAATAGATAAAGGCAATGAAAAATTCGAACCCAGCCAATTGGTCATCACCACCATCGATGTCGGTAACAAGGCCGATAACATCATTCCCAGCCAAGCCAGCGCGCAATTTAATATTCGTTTTAACAACGACCAAACCAGCGAAGGTTTGATGAAAAAAATTGAATCGATGTTTTCAGATTTTGATAAAAAAAAATGGAGCATTGCTTGGCGCGCCAATTGCGAAAGTTTTTTAACCCCCGAGGGCACCCTGTCTAACAAATTGCAAGCCGCTATAAAAAAAATCACGGGGTTGGATGTTCAATTAACCACCCTTGGCGGTACGTCGGATTCGCGTTTTATAAAAAATTATTGCCCCGTGTTGGACTTTGGTCATGTTTATAAAACCATCCACCAAGTTGACGAACGGGTGGCGACGAAAGACCTTGATGACCTCGCCAAAATATATTATGAACTCATGGTTGATTATTTCGGGGCTGTTTAGCAACCGTTATTTTCTTTTTCTTAACAATCATAAAATGACGCCCCTACCCCATGGTTGAAAAAATTTTGTGGCAACCGAGCGAATCGCAAATTGCCGCTAGCAACTTACATCATTTCAGCCATTGGCTGTCGCAGCAAGTGGGCAAGAAATTTTCCGACTATGCAAGCCTGCATCAATTTTCTTGTGAAAATCTAGAACAATTTTGGTTTCATTTTTGGGATTATGCAGGGGTTATAGGAAGCAAGGGCGCGGTTGCGGTAACCCACCCCAACAAAATGCCCCATGCAGGCTTCTTCCCCCAAGCCACCTTAAATTTTGCCGAAAATATTCTATGTTCCAAAAAAATTGACCGCGACAAAACCGAAGTTTTTTTTAAAGGCGAAACGGGAAAATCTTATAAAAAATCACACGCCATTTTATTAAAGGAAGCCATGCAGTTGGCGCGTAAATTAGAAACATTGGGGGTCAAACCTGGCGACCGTGTGGCGGCCTTCATGCCTAACATTCCTGAAACCGTGGTTGCCATGTTGGCAACCTCTTCTATCGGCGCGGTTTTTACCTCCTGCTCGCCCGATTTTGGCGTGGCGGGCGTGTTGGACAGGTTTGGTCAAACCGCGCCCAAGGTGCTTATTGCTTGCGACGGTTATTATTATGGCGGCAAAGAAATCGATAGTTTGCCAAAAATTGCCGATATTGTTTCTCAATTACCGTCCTTGCTCGCGGTGGTGGTGGTGCCGTTCCTTCATGCCGAACCTAACCTAAGTATGTTGGCAAAAAATAAGCCGCAGGTTATATTGTGGGGCGATGGTTTGGCGGGGCAGGATGCCACGCCGCGTTTTACCCCATTGCCGTTTGACCACCCATTATTTATTATGTATTCGTCGGGCACGACGGGCGTTCCCAAATGTATCGTCCATGGCGCGGGCGGAACATTGTTAAAATTTATGGTCGAGCAAACCATCCATTGTGATTTAAAACCGCGGGATAAAATATTCTTTTTTAGCACCTGTGGCTGGATGATGTGGAATTGGTTGCTGGGTTGTTTGCACACTGGGGCGTCGCTCGCCTTGTTTGATGGTTCGCCACTTTATCCCACCCCCAGCGTTTTATGGGATTATGCCGAGGAATATGGCTTCAGCCATTTTGGCACATCCGCCAAATATATCGACAGCATAAAAAAATCGGGTTATCGGCCGATGGAAAAACACTCCTTTCCACATTTGCGTATGGTGCTGACCACTGGCTCGCCCTTGCTGCCCGAAAGTTTTGATTTTATTTATGAAGCCGTGAAACCAAATATCCAGGTTGCCTCCATCTCTGGCGGGACCGATATTTTAGGATGTTTTTTGGCGGGCAACCCCACCCAACCCGTGGTGCGGGGTGAATTGCAATGCGCCGTGTTGGGTATGGCGGTTGCGGCATTTGATGACGCTGGCCAGCAAATAAAAGAAGGGCGCGGCGAGCTAGCCTGCACCAAGCCCTTCCCCTCGATGCCGATATATTTTTGGAACGATGCCGATGGCCAAAAATACAAACAGGCTTATTTTGATCGCTACCCCAATGTTTGGTATCATGGCGATTTTTTAGAAATAACACCAACGGGTTATGTCATCCATGGTCGGTCGGACGCAACATTGAATCCTGGCGGCGTGCGCATAGGGACGGCAGAAATTTATCGCCAAGTTGAGCAGTTGCCCACTATTGTCGAATCCATCGTTATAGGCCAAGATTGGCAGGGGGATACCCGCGTCGTGCTATTCGTTAAATTGCAAGATGGCGTAGGGTTGGACGAAGCCTTAATCAATGCCATCAAGAAAAAAATTCGTGATAATTGTTCGCCGCGCCATGTTCCCGCTAAAATATTGGCGGTGGCCGACATTCCACGGACCAAATCGGGCAAAATAACCGAATTGGCGGTGCGCGATGTTGTGATGGGCAAAGAAGTTAAAAACAAAGAAGCACTACTCAACCCCGAAGCATTACTATATTTCAAAAACCTGCCAGCGTTGCAGGTTTAAAATACCCGCTTTAATCTAAAAACTTACTAAATGATAGTTATGCACAGGATAATTTGTTATTTTCTATAATTATGTAGAACAAAGTAAAAACATCTGCTATAGTTCAAGCGAATTGCCCAAATAATGGGTTATTTTACACATTATTCATCAACTTGCCTTATGGCATCGCTCTCAACAAAAATATGTTAACCCAACAACAACATCGCCTCCTTATGTATCTTCAAAAATGTATTATGGAGCGTGGCTATGCCCCATCTTACGAAGAAATGAAAAATGCGCTGGGGTTGAAATCAAAATCGGGTGTGCATCGGTTGGTTTTTTCGCTGGAGGAGCGCGGTTATGTTAATCGTCTTCCCAATCGCGCCCGCGCGGTGGAGGTGTTGCGCACCCCCGAAGCGAAATTCGGGGTGAAGACGCGCGATATCCTCAATAAAAATTTTGTTAGCAAAGAAGGCCAGGCAAGAGGATTAAGCGAAAAAAATAGCGAGGTTACTATTCTGCCGCTATATGGAAAAATTGCAGCGGGCACGCCGATTACGGCGTTGCAAGATCCCAACGAATTTATCGAGGCCCCCAGTTCCATGTTGGGTTTCGGTGATTTTTATGCATTAAAAATTGAGGGGGATTCGATGAAGGACGCTGGCATTTTTGACGGCGATGTGGTTGTTATCAAAAAACAAGACCACGCCGATGATGGGCAAATTGTGGTGGCGTTGGTGGATAAAGAGGAAGCAACATTAAAAAAAATAAAATACAGCGGCGACAAGGTTTTATTACAACCCGCCAACAAACATTATAAAGTTTATGATTTGGCGCGCCATCGCGTTATTATCCAGGGCATATTGCGCGGCCTTATTAGGCAATATAAATAGCGGCGGCGGCCAACGCCCCTTCCCAGCCTATTTTTTATTATTTTTTTTGGAGGAATTTTTTAACTTTGCTAGGGCTGGATTTTTTTTGGTTGAGGATGCTTCGTCCATAACCCGTTTGATGCGGCGTTGAATGGTATAATATATACCAAGCATCACGAGGCTGAATAACCCCACCGCCAGCCAACGGCTATGCCCCAAATCGTCCCAATATTGGGTGCCAAATTCACGGATAACGAAAAATAATCCACCCGTCCAAATAACTATCACTAACAAACTCATTAACAACACCTGCCTGATGTTGAATTTATAAAAACCAAGCGCGCCATAGATGGCTATACGCATGCCAGGCACATAACGCGCCGCCAATATCGCCAATATCAAATGATTTTGTAACCATTGCATGACTTTGTACATGCCTTCCCTTGCCATTATTTTTCTAATCCAACTATTGCGGTGCGCCAAATGACCAAGGAGATAACAAACCGATTCCCCCAAAAAAATGCCACCAAACAAAGAAGTAAGAGCCATAAAAGTAGAAATTTTACCGCCCACAGCCAAAACCGCCGCGGTAATGATAGTAGCATCCTCTGCAAAAATAACCGCCAACCCCAACAGCAAACCAATAATATGCGGGTTGTCGCGTAAAAAACTTAAAATATAGTCAGCCACCATTATTTTTTATAACCGATTGATAAAATTTAATCTACCGCGATGTTTTAGTATTTCTTGCTTATCATGGCAACGAACCAATAACGACAAAGGCGCGATAGGACCGTCAAAACTGTATTGTTCTGTATTTTCATAATTTTCTATATTGCAAAACCCGTGCCGCTGGTAGTAATCATAACCGCCAACTAAAAATATAAGGTGATTGAAGCTATGTTCTGCATCAACCGACGCCAAACCTTGCTGAATAAGGAAATTCCCCAAGCCTTGCCGTTGGTAATCACGGTGAATAGCCACGGGACCCATGAGGCTAGCCTCGGTGTTATCTTCTAATATTAACTTATAGAAACGAATGAGCCCCAATAATTTGTCGTCTTGGTTGCGGTAATGAAAACTATGCTTGTAATCGGGGGCAATATTACGCCGTAAAAAATTTAAAGTCCGCAGGTGCCGCCCCAAGCCAAATACATTGTCTAAAAAATTCTCGCTATCAAGGAAATCTTCCTTCCTTTCTAATCTCAGATATTTTTTTTCCCACAACATGA
This sequence comes from Alphaproteobacteria bacterium, assembly GCA_965262775.1. Taxonomy (GTDB): domain Bacteria; phylum Pseudomonadota; class Alphaproteobacteria; order JASGCL01; family JASGCL01; genus JASGCL01. The sequence goes on from CBDHFT010000005.1 coordinate 78,713, forward strand.
CGACACCATTCATGTTGGTTGTGTGGCCTGCCTAATGCGCAATATATCTTGCCACAGCGACCTTTTTTCCACGGGGTTTTGCCAATAGTAATCGGGCGACTGGCTAACCAGCACGGGAATTTCCTGGCTAGATTTGTCGCCAGCAATTGATAAGGTTACATTGTTTTTGCCTTGGTATTTGGCGAGGGTGCTGTTGAAAAATCCCATGACGCCGCCGATACCCATTATCCATAATTGTTTGGGGTTGATAATTTCTATCTGCTTGAGCAAAAATGGCAAACAAGATAATTGTTCGCCAAGGTTAGGCGAGCGGTTGCCTGGCCTTTTCCAATAAAGACTATTGGTAATATATATATTTTTATCCATGCTAAACCCGCCCGCCAGCAAGGCTTTTTTGATAAGGATGCCTGGCGCGCCCGTAAAAACTTGACCTTCTCTATCCTCGGTGGCGTCGGGCGCATCGCCAATCACCATGATATCGGGGTTCTGGCTAACCCCCGCGCCAAACACCAAATGACGGGCTAGGTTTTTCAGTGGGCAACCCTCGTAACCCTCAAGCGCCGCAAGCAATTCATCAAGGGTTTTGCATCCGCTGGCCAATAATTTTGCCTGCTCGCTGGCGGCGAAACTGCCGAGTGGCACGGTGGTGGTGGTAACGGGCGGCGGGTTGTTGCCTTGATGATTGCTGTTCTGATTTGGCTTGCGCGATGAAGATAATGCCGTGGCCGCAGCGGAATGACTATCCTGCACCATATTTACTTTTTTAACAGCGCGGTTGAGCGATATCGCAGCCTCGCCAAATCGCGATAGGGGCTTGATGGCGTGGTCTTCATCGGCCCCCATTGATAATTGCCAATCAAGTGCCGATAATAAATTTCTTAGGGTATTTTTATCCATGTTTTCATCCATGTTTTTATCCATGGCGTCATGCCCTGCCCTGGTCTCCCTGGCTATACTAGGCGAATGCAAAGAAAACATAGAATGGATGGTAGACATGGAATTGAAAAATAAGTTGCAATTTTTTTTTGACTATACTAGTTATATTTTTGTATCTTCAAGTAATCATTCGGCGATTCTGCCAATTTTGTAAAGCAACTTATTGACAATAACAAGAATACAAAAAACAAAACCATGACACGCGAAGCAATGGAATTTGATGTGGTGATAGTTGGGGCGGGCCCTGCGGGCTTGGCGGCGGCTATCAAATTAAAACAATTGGCGGCGGGCAACAACGGCGGGCGCGATATATCGGTATGCGTTATAGAAAAAGGTTCGGAAGTCGGTGCCCATATTTTGTCGGGCGCGGTGATGGAACCACGCGGTTTAAACGAATTGCTGCCTGATTGGCAAAAAATGGATAGCCCTGTCAAAACCGCGGCGAAGGATGACCATTTTATGTTCTTAACTAAAAACAATGCCTTTCGCTTACCCACCCCGCCACAAATGAATAACCACGGCAATTATATTGTATCCTTGGGCCAAGTAGTGCGCTGGCTTGGCCAACAGGCTGAATCGCTAGGGGTAGAAATTTATCCTGGCTTCTCCGCCACCGAAGTTTTATTCAATAAAAATGGCGCGGTGGCGGGCGTTGCCACCAACGACGTGGGCGTGGATAAACAAGGGAAAAAAACAGCCGACTACCAACCTGGCATGGAATTGCGGGCGCGCTACACCATTTTTGCCGAGGGTTGCCGCGGCCACCTGACCAAAATGATGATGGAAAAATTCCAATTACGCAAAAATGCGCAACCGCAAACCTACGGCATTGGCATTAAAGAATTGTGGGAAATTCCAGTTAAGAATTCCAAACCTGGTAACATCATTCACACCACGGGTTGGCCCCTTTCTTTTGATACCTATGGCGGGTCATTTATTTATCATTTGGAAAAAACCGCCGAAAGGGGCGTGCTGGCAATTGGTTTTGTTATTGGTCTTGATTATCCGAATCCTCACCTGTCGCCCTATATGGAATTTCAACGTTTTAAACATCACCCCTTTGTTAAAAAAATATTAACGGGCGGCAAGCGAATCTCTTACGGTGCGCGCGCCATTAACGAAGGGGGCTTCCAATCTATCCCCAAACTCACCATGCCTGGCGGTTTGTTGGTGGGTTGCACCGCGGGGTTTTTGAACGTGCCAAAAATTAAGGGTTCTCACACCGCAATAAAAACTGGCATGCTGGCGGCGGAATCAATCGCCGCTGCCCTTTCGACCGATAACCCCGCGGTGGAATTATTTGATTACGAGGTTGCGGTTAAGAAATCGTGGGTCTGGCAAGAATTAAAATTGGCGCGCAATATTCGCCCTTCCTTTAAATGGGGTTATTTGTTTGGCTTGGTTTACAGCGCGCTGGATACCTATATTTTTCGTGGCCGCGCACCGTGGACATTGTCGCATCATGGCGCCGACAACCTGTCATTAAAGAAAAAATCCGCCGCCAAAAAAATAAATTATCCCAAACCTGATAATATCATTAGTTTCGACCGTCTGACAAATCTTGCATTTTCGGGCACCAATCACGAGGAAAACCAACCTTGCCACCTGACCTTAAAAAATAACAAAATTCCCATTACCATCAATTTGGCCAATTATGACGCGCCCGAACAACGTTATTGCCCCGCTGGCGTTTATGAAATCATTGGGGAGGGTAAAAAAGCTGCCTTGCAGATAAATGCTCAAAATTGCGTTCATTGCAAAACCTGCGATATCAAGGACCCAACCCAAAATATCAATTGGGTGGCCCCGATGGGCGGTGGCGGTCCAAACTACACCCAAATGTAGTTTGTAAAAACCCTAGCGTCGTCTAGGCCCTTGACCAGCTTGTTACACCTTGGCCTGCAGTAGGTAACTGCGAAAATCTTCGTTGCTTTTTTCTAATTCTGAAAAATTGCCGCTGCTTTTTATTTCGCCCTCTTTTATAAAAAGTATCTTATCACAGCTTTTTAACGTCGAAAGGCGGTGGGCTATCATCACCACGGTTAATTGCCCTTTTAAGGTTTGCAAATAATCAAAAAACGATTTTTCGGTGGCCATGTCTAGTTTGGCCGAGGCCTCATCAAGCACTAATATTTCGATATGGCGATAAAATGCCCGGGCGATAGCAATCCGTTGCCCCTGCCCGCCCGATAATAATTTTTCGCCCTCGCCAATTTTTGTAAAAATACCATGGGGTAAGGATTTAACAAAATCCCAAATCTGAGCTTTTTTCAATGCTTCAACAATTTGATTTTGTTTCTGTTTGGATGATTTGATTTCCGCCAAGGATTCGCCATAGGCAACATTTTCTGCCACGGTGCCAACGGCAATATAAATATCTTGGTCAACCATACCAATTTTTTTATACCAATGATGGATATGTTCGGGGCGCAATATTGTGTCATCAACCTTAATATGTCCTTTGCTGGGCGCAATGAACCCCATCAACAAATTTGCCAGGGTTGTTTTGCCACTACCCGATGGACCCGTTAAGCCAATGAATTCCCCCTTCTTAATAATCATGTTTACATTATCAAGCACATTTTTTTCCTTTTCATTATAGCGATAAGCAACTTGATGAAAATTGATAGATTGCTTAAAATCTATGGGCAAACTATTCTCAATCTCGACGCCCCGCGCGGCCCGCACTTCTTTATATTCATCTAACAATGTGCGCAAAATGGTCGAAAAAGATTTTAGGTGATTCCAGCTGTGCATAATGCGATTTAAGTAAGGCAAAAGTCGAAAAACCACCCCAACCATGATACCAATTTGTGCGGTCAACAAATTATTATTTGTTGAAAGCCCAGCAAGAGCGTTAAATATAACTATCAGACCTATAATTGCCAAAACCTCGGTTATTTGACTAGGCAAGAAGCCAAGAAAGCCAGCCCGCGCCTTATCTACCGAATCGGGTAAAATTATTTTATTATATTGCTTGATGTAAGTTTCCTCTTGCCCTGACAATTTTGCTTCCTTAATATTATTAATCGAATTTTCTTCTACCAATGACCTTGCTATGGTTCGTCTCAGCAAGGCTTCCTGTATTTTAATCAACTTTTGCCGAATGTAAAATCTATCCACCACAAAGGCCACCACAGCAACCACCAACACCAACAATATGACCGACCGCAAGGTAACAAGTATAACCAGCAATAAAAAGAATATTTGCAAACTATAAGAAAGCAAAAAAACCAGATGAAGGAAAAACTCATTGGGAACATGATGAGCATAATTTATCATGGTGCGCATGTAAGGCAGGTTGCGTTTTAATAAAACAGCGTAGTTAGCCTTAAAATAATTAAAAAACACCTCTTGGCTTATTTTATTGCCCCACAAAGCCGTGACCTTTGAAATACGTTGATGATATAATATCTGCAAACCGGTTTTGGCGACAAATAACACCGCTACCATCGCGCTTAATGTCAACAATATCTCCAACGGATTAACCACCGAGAAATGCTGAAACGCAGGACCTATCCAGCGATAGTTCAATATTGCCACAGGATCCGACATAACCACCACAAGCCAAAACAAGGGAACGAACCCCAGGGTTTCACACAACCCCACCAGGATATTCCCCGCCAACAATTTAAAAATTTGTTTTTTGCTTGAAAATCGAAAGCAGGCCTGACTTTCGATTAATAACTGAATATATTTTTTCATCAAATTATCTATAGATTACTTACGGGAAAAATACAAATTCTATAGATTGAAAAAATATCGCGCCCGTGGCATAAGCCATGATAGGGATTTAAAAAAACATGAGCGCAAAAGACAGCAATATTTTGGTAACGGGCGGTGCTGGCTTTATCGGCAGCCATGCCGTCTTGGCCCTGATGCAGCAAGGTTATAATGTCACGGTGCTGGATAATTTTAGCAACGCCCAACCCACGGTTATTGATAATATAAAGATAATCACGGGACGCGCCCCCATGCTATTCAAGGGCGACATCAGGGATAAATCGTTGCTTGAGAATATTTTTTCGCAACAACCCATACATGCCGTCATGCATTTTGCGGGATTAAAAGCGGTGGGCGAATCGATGCGCGAGCCCTTGGCTTATTACGCCAACAATGTGGCGGGGTCATTACATTTACTACAGGTCATGAAACAACATGATGTTAAAAAATTTATTTTTTCATCTTCAGCCACGGTTTACGGTGTTCCCCAATCATTACCCTTGACCGAGGCCTCCCCCCTTGCCCCCATCAACCCCTATGGCGAAAGCAAATTGATGGTCGAGAATATTCTGGCCGATTTATGCCGTAGCGATAAGCAATGGCGCGTCGCAAGTTTGCGCTATTTTAACCCATGCGGCGCCGATAACACGGGACTTATCGGCGAAGATCCGCTTGGCACCCCCAACAACTTGATGCCTATCATTCTTAAAGTTGCGGGCGGCGAAATAGAAAAATTACAAGTTTTTGGCGATGATTATGACACGCCCGACGGCACAGGGATTAGGGATTACATTCATGTGGTTGACCTTGTTGCTGCCCATATCAAAGCCCTCGCCTATTTAGACAACCACCCAGGTTTTAATGTTTTTAATTTGGGTCGTGGCCATGGTTACAGCGTGCTAGAAATGATAAAAACTTTTGAGCAGGCAACGGGGCGCAATAAACCATTGCCCCTAACCATAACCAGCCGCCGCCCAGGCGATAGCCCCGCCGTTTGGGCCGATGCCACCCGCGCCAACCAAGAACTTGATTGGCACGCCGAAAAAGATTTAACCCAAATGTGTGTCGATAGTTGGCGTTTTTATCAACAAAGCAAAAAAAATTAAGATAATTTCTTAACGCGCCTGACATGGCGTTCGCTTTTGTTATCAAACAAAGTTTTGCGAAAAACATCCAGGATATTTTTAGCCGTTTGTTCGCTGGTTTTTCTTGCCGCCAACACCAATATATTGGCATTGTTATGTTCGCGGGCTGTCGCCGCGTCGCCCGCATCGTGGCACAATGCCGCACGAATGTGGGGGTGGCGATTAAGGGCGATAGCTATACCAATGCCCGAGCCGCAGATTGCTATCCCCCATGATTCTTTGTTTTCTAACATGACGTCGCTTAATTGTTTTGCATCATCAGGGTAATCGCTTGCCGCGGTTGATGTTGCCCCCAACAATGCAACATCTTGATAGCCGCTGGCGCGCAAGGCATCGCGCAAGGTCATTTTTAAATCATAACCCGCGTGGTCAGAAGTTATAAAAATTTTAGCAGGCAATAATGCTTCGGTCATAACAAGATATATCAATTTATTAAAAATAAAGGACCAGGGAGATAAAGCCCAAAAATAAAAGCCAAGCATGGCGGAGGAGACGGGATTCGAACCCGTGAGGGCTTTAACACCCTACACGATTTCCAATCGTGCGCCTTCGACCACTCGGCCACTCCTCCATTAATTAAAAGAAATTTTAACAAGCCAACTTGGATTATCGTTACGGGTTGCTTTTATCTTGCTTTGATGGAAAAGGCAAGGCGTTATTTTTATTACCACGCTCAATAAATTCTTGTGCGCCAGTCGGTTTGCCAAAAATACCGCGCAAAATGCCAGGCGTCAGGATGGTGCCAACATTAAACCTAACCTTCAGGTCTTCAAGCGAACCTTTTATAGTATAACGCGTGCCTATCACCGCATTATCGCCCGTCATGGGCAAGATAAGGTTTAATAACGGAATAATATCCAAAATGCGCGTGATGATATTCTTGGGCACATAGGTTCCTTCAATATAGGTGCCAGGCCCGAAAAGATCCAGACGCCCCGCAAAGGTCATCTCCATCGATGGTCCGCTTATGATGCCTTCTTCAAAAATAATTTGTCTCTCGCGCATTTTGGCATTCACAATTATCTTATCAAACGGCACCCCTTCGTTCTCGCTAAGCAAACCTGAGATTGATAATAGGTCAAACATTTTGGCCACCCCGCCCAAACGCAGCACATTGCTATCTATGATTTCGCCACTACCTATCAATGGTTCATCGGCGTTTTCGGCCTGTGCGTTGAATGTAATTTTTCCGCCCTCTATCCCGCTTAACACGCCCAAACCATTGAGCATTTCGCCAGCGTGCGTGCCATTGATTTTTAATACCGCATCACCAATGGCCCCTACCTTATAGAATAAAGTTAGCTGGTCGCTTTTGAAATCAACCTGTTCTAACCTCTCATCACGAACAACCAACAATAATTTGGCATTGTTCCATTCGTAGTCGCCATGAAGGCGCAATTTTTTTATTTGCCCCGTAAGGTAAACATCGGGCAGTTTTTTGCGATCTATATGCCTATCCAAAAAATCAATATCGTTTGGCGAGGTAGGGACTCTATCTTTCTCAAACCCTAGGTAAGGCGCGAAAGAAACCCTATCCCCCACCACATCCATCTTCCTTGTGCCATCGGGCAGGTATGATATCGTAAAGGCTGATTTTTCTTTTTGTCCAATCGTGGATTCTATCGTGCCCTTTAAGAAAGTTCCATTTTGGAATTGTAAATTGCTGGCATTGACCGATAAGCCTTTTTCATTCGAAACATTAACTTTGTTGACAAGCACGGTGTTGCCATAACTGTAACCATTGGCAAATATTTGGGTGGTGCTGTTGGCACGCGATGTAAAATTGATAAAAGGAATATCAAAAGACGGCGTATTCTTGAAGGCAATATTGGCGGCAAAAAATATTTTTCGCCACCCTCTTATTTTTTCATAAGCATTCTGTTCGGCGATGGTTATATGAATATTGTAATTGCCTTTTAATTTGCTTACGTCATGTCCCCATATTAAATTGGCTGGCAAGGCATTGCAAAAATCAAACATGGTGCAAACCGACTGCAGCGATTCATAAACTTGGACATGAAAGTTGTTATCGCTACCAACCTTGGCTATTTTAAAATTGGCATCCATCTTTTGTTGGTCTTTGCTGGCTTGTAATTTACCATGGAAAGCATAATCGGTCGCCACCTCTTCAACCTGGTTAGGTAACAAATTGGCTTGAAGGTTAAGTGTCTTTATGCTGGGTTGATTGAAAGCGGCTGAAAGCGCAAGCTTATTATCAACTTTTTTGCTGGCATCCGTTTCATCCACCCCCCACCCGCTTAAACCACCGCGCTGGGGCAAAATTTTATATAACGATAAACTGCCTTGGGTATCCAGCTGCTGCAGCTTGGTGTTCAATTTTATTTTATTGGATAATAATGTTTGTAAATTTTTTAGGTTCCAGCGTAAAAATATATGTGTCCGCTCGGTGCTCGGCACCACCATGGCTTCAACATAATGATTTTGGGAGGTAATTTTAATATCGGCCGATTGAAAACTCACATTATCATCAAACATCACCTTGCCATCGACCAAAAATTCTTCCAAGGCATTGCGGCGTTTTTTTCCAGCAAGCATATCCAAATTCAGGAATGCGACATTATCCAATATCTTTTGTTCGTCGCCCCAAATATTAGACAACACGTCCAGCAAGTTAAATCTTTTGCTGGTTATATTTAATATTAAATTTTCTCCCTCTTTTTTACTGAACGATAACTTGCCACGGTATCCCGCTATGCGCCACAACCCATCCAACCTAAAACCGACAGGGCTATTTTGGTCGGGGCTTATCAACAAATCGTGAATTTCTATAGGAATATCCAGCGGCGCGTAACGAACAATGACATAAGAAAATATGGCATTGCTGGCCAAGACATTAAAAGTTTTTGTTTCTTCCCAATAATTGGGGATGCCCAGGAGCGGCGGCGCGCTGGGCATGGTAAAATCAACTTTGGGCGCTTTCTGATGTTGCCATCCATTATATATTTGTTTTTGTTGGGAGTTATTGAGCGACCAACGGCTGTTCAATCCTATCACAATTTTGTTAAAATTTTCGTCGCCGACCTGCAAATTATCAACAATGATTTCAGGCGTGGCGGTTAAAATATTATAGCGTAATCTTATATCATCGACCGAAATATTTTCTGTGCTACGTAAGGGTAACAACAGATTCAGCACCAAGGGCGCGGGGAAAAGCGGCAGGCCGTAGACGAAAATTAACCACAGCATAACCACCGTCATGATGCGATTAAATCGAATAATTTTCTTTAACCAACCAAATATTTTTTCCTTTAGTGCCATATACTTGTAATATCGCTATTACTGTAATATTGCAAACGGATTGCTACCATTCAGCCCACCCTTCAAAAGAGGTCTCCCCCCGCTCCTTCGCCTTGTAAAAAATAAAAAAACCAATTATAGTGCCAATGAGAGTCCATGCCATGAGTCAAGCCTTACCTACCTTTTCTTTGCCCGACCAATTCGGAAAAATACGCAGCAGCGAGGAGTTTAACAAAGACTGGCTGGTGCTATATTTTTATCCCAAAGACAACACGCCAGGTTGCACGGTGGAGGCTGGCGATTTTCAAAGATTATCCAAAGATTTTACAAAAAAACACTGCCAAATAATCGGCGTTTCTAAAGATTCGGTTAAATCGCACCAAGGATTCTGCCAAAAACAATCTTTGCATTTTATATTACTCGCCGATGAAGAAGGTGCGTTATGCGAAGCAATGGATGTATGGGTTGAAAAGTCGATGTATGGCAAAAAATACATGGGTATAGAACGCGCGACTTTTTTATATCATCATGGCAAGTTGGTGAAGGAATGGCATAAGGTAAAAGTGCCAAATCATGCGGCTGAGGTTTTGGCAAGAATCCCTTAAAAAAAATAAGCAAAACCATCGCTATGCCAAACAAATGGTCACAAACCACGCATAATATAACCGTCAGCGTCAGAGTCGAATTCCTACCCGAGCAATCTGATACTGAACAGCAACGTTACAGTTGGGCCTATCATGTTACCATCACCAATCATCGCGATGAGGATATTCAGCTTATAAAACGCCATTGGAAGATAGTCGACGCCAACGGCAATCAATCCGAAGTCTCGGGATTTGGCGTGGTGGGCGAACAACCCGTCATCCCACCCAACGATTCCTATCAATATTCTTCGGGTTGTCCCCTGGCCACCAACAGCGGTATGATGTATGGCCATTACCAAATGATAAACCAGCAGGGCGAAATGCTTACCATCACCATTCCAGCCTTCCCGCTTGAAATACCAGGCGCAACCAAATATTTAAATTAAAAAAACCTTACCATGGGCGAGTCATCCTGCTGCGTTGTTGCGCTTTATCGTTACCCCCTCCAGGGAGCGCAGGGGCAAGCTATAGATAGGCTGGATTTGAAGGCCTACTCGCCCCCGCCGTTTGACCGCGTCATGGGCATCGTTGAAAAAATTATCAATATTTTGCCTGACAACCAACAACAGGCAATATACAAATTACGGACCGACCGCGCTATCCTTACCCTGCGCTGTCATTATGACGAGGAAGCAAAAATGCTGGAAGTTTATCACGATAACCAGCTTCGGGTGCGGGCTACCCTACCCAACGAAGACCATCTTGTCGCTGATTATGTTGCAAAATTATTAGGCTATGATGGTTCTGTGCACCCTCTATCCTTGGCTTATAAAAACGATGATAGCCTGTTTGGTGAAGATATAAAAAAGGGCCCCGCCATAGTGGGGGCCTATAAAAAAACCGCCATTTCGCTGATTAACCTTCATTCGGTGCGCGCCCTGGCAACGCGGGCGCAAGAAGCCACGGTTGATGAAAAGCGTTTTAGGGCCAATATTTATATTGATAACATGCCGCCATTTGAAGAATTGACTTTGTTAGGAAAAAAAATACAATGCGGTAGTGCGATATTACAAGTTATCGAACGCACCGCCCGTTGCGCCATTACCGAGGTCAACCCAACAACTGGCCAACGCGACTTCCCCACCCTGAAACATTTAAAAAATAATTACCAGCATTTGGATATGGGGGTTTACGCCGAAATAATTCATCCTGGGGTTATCAAGGGTGGCGATAGCTTGCAGGTTCTTTTATAAAATATAAGCCATTTCACGATATAACCTATTGACTAAGCAATAAAAAAACTATAGCAAAGGCAACTATCAATAGAGAAATTATGGCAAAAAAATCTGGCAATATTCGCGATATTCTTGTTCCCATCCATCCTGCTGGGTATCCTTTTGTATTCTTATTTGCTTGCGCCACCGTTTTGTCGGCGGTGTTTCTTACCCCGTGGCTGTTGATAGGCACCGTGCCTTTGACACTGTGGTGCATTTATTTTTTTCGCAATCCTGACCGTGTTCCGCCCAACGATTTGCGCGCTATTATAAGCCCCGCCGATGGGGTTATTCAAACGGTGGCTAGCAAGCCCCTGCCCCGCGAATTGCAAAAAATAGCGGGCAATAAAAAATACACGCGGGTCAGCATCTTCATGAATGTTTTCAATGTTCACGTCAATCGCATGCCATGCGCCGCGACCGTGGTGCTGAATCATTACCATGCGGGAAGGTTTTTCAACGCTTCGCTCGACAAGGCAAGCGAATTGAATGAGCGGCAATCGCTGTGGTTAAAAACCAACCACCAAACCACGGTGGGTATGGTGCAAATCGCGGGCCTTATTGCGCGGCGCATCCTGTGCAAGGCCGATGTCAAAACCAAATGGAAAATGGGCGAGCGTTTCGGCATGATAAGGTTTGGTTCGCGGGTTGATGTCTTCCTGCCCGCTGATTATAAAATTTTGGTTAAGGTCGGACAATTGGCGGTTGGTGGCGAAACCCGCTTGGCAGAATTAAAAAAATAGGGTAAAGACCATAACTACAATATAAGAATAACAAGGGATAAAAATAACAAGAGGGAGTGCAACCATGGCAAAAAAAATGAAAAAAAGCCCTAAAATGGCTAAGGTTAACAAGAAAAAATATCAAACATTTTTTCAACATTTCTACTGGCCTATTATCATTCCCAGTTTGATAACCCTGTCCGCCATTTGTTTGGGTTTGTCGGCGATTCGTGCCGTGTCGATAGACAGCGATTACGCCATGGCGATTATTTTTATCGCGGCGGCCGCGGTGCTTGATAATTTTGATGGTTGGGTGGCGCGCAAATTACATGCGGTATCGCCCATTGGTGCGCAATTGGATTCCTTGGCTGATTTTCTCAATTTTGCCGTATCGCCCGCCTTCATCATGTATCAATTTAGCCTGTATGAATTGCAATTGTGGGGTTGGGCCACGACTTTATTGTTTATTGTCGCTGGGGCATTTCGCCTGGCAAGGTTTAACACCATGGGCGACGACCATTCCAAAATATGGAAAAATTTCTTTCAGGGTGTTCCCACCCCCGCCGCCGCGGGCCTGTGCTTAACGCCGTTAATATTATACCTCACCAATTCTGAAACTCTTTCTTTGTCTTCTAACATCATTGCGGTATGGACGGTTATTGTTGCGCTGACGATGGTTAGCTCCATTCCGACCTATTCAACAAAGGGCATAAAAATAAAAAAGACGCTAGACCGCGTTATCTTGGTTCTGGTGGTGGCTGGGGTCGCCTTTGCCATCTACACATTTAAATGGGGGGCCATGTTAGGCATTGCGGCTCTCTACATCACGTCGTTGTTTGTTTCGCCATTACATTTTCTAAAAAATAATCGCAAGGCATAACCTGCTCACGATTATTATGATTGATGCTTTTGCAAAAAAAATACTTGATCCTGGCCTAATAAGCGTTGCGGCGGTGCTCAGCCGATTTTCCATCACGGCCAACCAATTATCATTCCTAGGTTTTTTATCCAACGCTCCCCTGCTCTATTGCCTTTGCCATGGGAAATTTTTGGCGGCGGTTGGTTTTATCCTATTCAATCGCGCTTGCGATGGGCTCGATGGTTCTATAGCACGCCTGGCCAATGCGCCGCGCCATAAAGCCGCCCATAAAGGCGCGGCAACCACCATGAATAAAAAGACCAAGGCCAATGGTTTTTTGGGTGGTTTCATTGACATAAGCAATGATTATGTTTTTTACGGCATCGTGCCATTGGGGTTTGCTATTTATGACCCGCCGCGCAATTCTTTGGCTTCGGTATTTTTATTATTTGGTTTTTTGATGACGGCGGTTTCTTTCCTTGGTGCCGCCATCTTGCACGAAAAATGGCAAAGTCAAAAAAATCAATTCCAAAAAACCAAAGGATTTTTTTATAGTTTTGGCATCATGGAAGGGGTCGAGACGATTGCTTTTTTTATTATCGCTTGTTTGGCGCCGCTTTATTACCCCTGGCTGGCGATGCTGGTAACCGCCATTTGTTTATTGACCGCGGCGGTGCGATTTGTTGGGCTGGTGATGGTGCAAAAAAATAATATCACGTAATTAAGAATTTTTTATACCAGGATTCATACCACATGCCATGGGGGTTCAGGCTAATTTTGCGCGCCTCTGGTTTATCAATATCGATATCGATATGAATGCCCAAGTAATTTTTTGGCAACCAACCTTCAATCTTTTCTGGCCATTCCAACAATACATGATGGTTGAGGTAATAATCTGGGAGGTTTAATTCTTCGGCTTCGGCAGGATGTTTGATACGATAAAAATCGCCGTGCAAAATTTTTATATTATTTTTTTCGTAAGTATTAACGAGGGAGAAGGTCGGGCTGACCACCGATAAATCATCATCCCTCAACCAAGTTTTGATAATGGTTTTGATAAAATGGGTTTTGCCCGCGCCGAGGTCGCCATGAAACAATAAAGCAAGCGGATATGAAGAAGAATCAGACTTTTGTTCTTGCCACAAATTATTTGCCAATTTTTTGGCAAACACCATTGTTGAATCGTAATCAATAAAAGAAAACAATGGCAAAGTAATTAATAACGATAATGGTCCTTTTTAAATGGTCCCTGGTCGCCCACGCCAATATAATCGGCTTGCTTCTTGGTCAATTTGGTAAGTTGCGCGCCCAATTTATCCAAATGCAGCATAGCAACTTTTTCGTCCAACTCTTTGGGTAAAACATAAACCTTTTTTTCATAATTTTTATGGTTATTCCACAATTCCATTTGACCCAAAACTTGGTTGCAAAAACTGGCCGACATAACAAAGCTTGGGTGACCCATGGCACAACCAAGGTTGACCAAGCGACCCTCGGCCAAGATGATAATTTTCTTGCCATCGGCCATTTCAACTTCATCAACCTGGGGTTTGATATTATGCCATTTAAAATTACGCAATTGATTGATTTGAATTTCGCTATCAAAATGGCCAATGTTGCAAACAATGGCGCGGTGCTTCATCTGGCGAATATGCTCTAGCGTAATAACATCAACATTGCCAGTCGCTGTAACAAAAATATCGGCGCGGGGCGCGGCATTATCCATGGTTACCACTTCGTATCCTTCCATCGATGCTTGCAGGGCGCATATCGGGTCAACCTCCGCCACCAAAACGCGGCAACCCGCTTGGCGTAGCGAAGCCGCCGAACCCTTCCCCACGTCGCCATAACCGCACACCATGGCGACTTTTCCCGCCATCATGACATCGGTCGCACGGCGGATAGCATCCACCAAACTTTCGCGACAGCCATATAAATTATCAAATTTTGATTTGGTCACCGAATCGTTAACATTGATGGCGGGCGTCATCAATGAGCCAGTTTTTGCCATGTCATATAATCGCAAAACACCCGTCGTGGTTTCCTCGGTGATGCCTTTGACATCTTTTAATATCGCGTGATAATTTTCATCGCTGTGCATGATTTGGGTTAAATCGCCGCCATCGTCCAATATCATGTTGCATTGCCAACCATCGGGGCCCGTGATGGTTTGTTTGATAGCCCACCAGAATTCTTCTTCATTCATCCCCTTCCATGCGAAGACTGGCACGCCCATTTTGGCAATGGCCGCCGCCGCATGATCCTGGGTTGAGAAAATATTACAAGATGACCAGCGAACCGTGGCACCCAAATCGATTAATGTTTCAATCAACACCGCGGTTTGAATTGTCATATGCAAACAGCCCGCAATTTTTGCCCCCTTCAAGGGTTTGGATTTGCCATATTCGGCGCGTAAAGCCATCAGTCCAGGCATCTCGCCATGGGCAATGTCAATTTCCTTCATGCCCCATTCGGCAAGGCTGATATCTTTTACTTTATAATCGTTCATGATTTTTAATAGTCTTTGTCATTAACAAATTATTGCTGGTTTGGCAAATGTTATTTCTTTTTACATGGGTAAATTTTATAAATTCACCCTATTTATATATTGTCAAACCCTAGCCGCCCTACAAAATTTTTTTATTTTGGCGGGCGATTTTTTACCAACCGATTCCTCCACGCCGCTGGAAACATCGACCCCATATAAATTATTATTGAGGCTATTGGTTTGTTTGATAGCCGTGCCAACATTGTCGGGCGTCAACCCACCCGCCAAAAAAAACGGCGTGGCACCATGATAATCACCAAGGATTAACCAATCAAAAACCCGCCCCAAACCGCCGCGGCGATTAATATTTTTATCGATGGTTTTATTTAACTTGGTGTCGAATAAAAAATAATCGATGGCATCTTCATAATCTTTGGTTGCCTTTAAATCGTCTTTGTCGGCAATGGGAATAGCCTTGATAATTTTTTTTTGGGTTTGATTTTTAATTGCCAGGCAGAGGTCGGGCGATTCCTCGCCGTGCAATTGCACCGCATAGGGATTGCATTCTTTAATCAAATAGGTCGCTTCATCAAGGGCGGGATTAACCAACAACAAAACAGGTTTTATTTTTTTATCAGCAATGGATAACAGATGTTTCGCGGTTGCCAAATCAACAAAGCGCGGCGATTCGGGCGCGACCACCAGACCAAAAAAATCTGCCCCAGCCTGCTGAGCGGCTTGCAAGCCCGCCTCATCATTGATGCCGCATATTTTTATTTTCATTAGTTTGATAACCTCAACATCATATTATTCTTTTGTCATGTTATGGAATTGATTTATTTTTTGTAATTCCGCGACGGGGTCATGGGCTTGCAATATACCGCGCCCCATGACTATGAAATCCGCGCCGTCGGCTATGGCTTGCTGTGGCGTTGCCACCCGCTTTTGGTCATCGCGCTTATTACCGTCCAAAGATATGCCAGGGGTGATAATGACAAAACCATCGCCCCCGATGTTAGCCGCCCTGATATTTTTTATTTCCAAGGGCGAGCAGATAATGCCCGCCATACCACAATCGGCGGCATTCTTGGCCAAATTGCAAACAACCTCGACTTGCGCCATATTTCCCATACCCATGACCGCCATGTCAGATTTATCCAGGCTGGTCAGCAACGTAACCCCCAGCAATTTGCTATGTTTGTTTCTTTTTTTGATAACTTCCGCGGCACGCTGCATCATTTCGGCCCCACCCGTGGCATGTAATGTGATGTAATCAGGTTCTAGCCCAGCATCGAAAATAGAGGACAAAGCACCCGCAACCGTGTTGGGAACATCGTGCAACTTGATATCAAGGAAAATAGGTAAAGAAGAAAATTGCTGGTCAATTTTTTTTATGCCAGCCAAACCATTGGCATAAAAAAATTGCAAACCAAGTTTTATACCAGCCAAATGATCTTTTAAAGGCTCAATGATTGATTCCGCTTCGGCAAGGTTTCCTTTATCAACGGCTAAAAATACTTTTTTCATACCCCTGCTGTTTTATTCTCCACTTTATATAGGTTGTAAATTTTTTATGGGCGGCTGTCAACTGCGCTGCTTAACAATAAATAATTGTTAAAGCCAGCCGTGAAATAGTTCGTGGCAATTATTTTTGCTTTTCCAATATATCTTGGCTTATTTTGACAGCGCGTCTTTTACCATCGCGGTCAAAACAACGTTGAACATAACTATCAAAAATGTCATTTTTTTCCACCATGCCCCACATCATGGTCCAATGCAGGGTGCTAGCAATTAAAATATCCACCAAATAAAAATCATTGCCAGTAATATAATCGTTTTTTTCCAGGGTGCTTTTTAATAAATTGACAAATTCGGCCAAGGGTGGCCAACCAGCCGTTGTTCTATCCGCATCTTTAACCTCAATTTTTACGGTGAGCATCCATCATGGCGGGTTCCATGACGCCAGGAATCAAAAACAACCAACGCAAATAAGCACCACGCTGCGCATCCCCCATTTTTGGCGCAAGTTTTTTTTGCCCATATTCATCGCCCAAATAGGCCAAAATTGCCGCGGTTTCGGTTATAACCACACCATCGACCACGATGGCGGGTAATTTGCCAAAGGGATTGATTTTCAAAAATGCTGGCGATTTATGTTCTTGCTTACTATAAGCCAATGTTTTTAATTCGTAAGCCTCGCCAATTTCTTCCAACGCCCATAAAACCGTTTCGGCGCGCGTTTGCGGCGCGTAGTAAAAACTAATATTTTTTGCCATGAAGTTATTTTTTTAACAGGAAATACAAACCATAAAAAATAATGCCGTAGGCTGGAATGCCGACCAACGCCCATTTAACAAAATCAAATTTCATAAAACCAATTAGGATTATCAAATCCATGACGATATTAACCAAGAAAAAACTATGGGCGGTAAACAGCCCCAAACTATCACCCATATCCCCAGCCCGTAGGCGCAGATAAAAAATGACGGTCGCGGCAATAAGCACAACAAAGGCAATGGTATGCAACAGATTATCCGCCAAGGCCACTTCCTTATCGGTGATGCCCATCAATTTCATGTAAATAATGCCCGAAAGAAAGGCCAAAGCCCAGGCCGCGAACCCATAACCCAAAGAGGGTAAAGAAAATTGCTCGAATATAATTTTTGTCATTTTGTGTGGCTTGTGCTACCTATCCTTGTGAAGAACTATAAAATAAAAAAATAAAAAAATCAACAAAATGAATTTCTCAAAAACATTAATTATTTGGCTGGTTATTATCGGTGGGATAGTTTGGCTTTTCCCGCAAACTCTTTCCCTCAAGTTATCAAATTTGCTTTATCGCCGTGGCCAGGGTGATGTGCGGCAAGCGGTCGACACCACCACCGCCCCATGGAATGCGGTTGGGCGATTACAATTGCCCAACGCTATCTGCACCGCAACCTTGGTTGCGCCCAATGTAATTGTTTCGGCGCGTCATTGCTTTGGCAAGGCTAATAAAATTATTCCAGCGGATAAAATTACATTCCAATTAGAACGCAACGGAAAATTAGAGAATATTTCCAACCTTAAGAAAATATTTTATCCTGACGTTGGTTTTCTTACCTCCCAAACCAAAAACATAAAAAATGATTTTGCTTTTGCCCTACTTAGCGATCCCGTCGACATAAAAAAATTTAAGGTTACCTTCCCCGCCATCGCCAGCATCAGCCCCACCATCAAACAACCATTGACGCAGGCTGGCTATGGCGCCAACAAAGAAAAACTATATGGCGATAATTGCACCACCATCGCCGTAACGGGCGAATTGATTATTCAACATAATTGTTTGATAACCTTTGGCGATAGCGGCGGCCCTATCTTTTACCAAAAAAACAATCAGTGGTTTTTGGCGGGCGTCAATAGTTTCCTGGCGGAGATGCAATTAACCCAAAATGCCTTCGCCATTGGCCCCGAAAATTATTATGCAGCCTTACAAAAATTTATGGCGCAGTAAAGGCGGCACAAGTTTTGTCCAACATTTGCACAAGTCCTGCCCGAGGCTTACGATAACTATCCCCCAGCAACTCACCAATTATTTTGGCATAAAAAACTTTTGCCAATTTATCGGCGCGTGATTTTCGAAAAAATCGCGGCGCGCCAACAAGAAAATAAACAGCAGCAAAAACAAACCATAGAGCATGCCGACAGAAAGCCCCGCGTAGAGGAAAGCCGCGACCAAAACAAAGCCCGATAACAACAACCGATGGGGCGACCAAGCCGATACCGCCACCAACAACAAAACCAGCCAACCGAAACCTTCTAATTTTAAACTATTTTCGCTGATAATATCATGCGCCAACAGCGGTTGCATCGCGGTGCTATTAACGATGATAGTCAGCAAGAGGCTTGCGCAGCCTATCAAAACCATGCCCAAAAAATTAATAAGAAATTGCCAACGCCGAATATGGTAAAGTTGCACCAAGACCGCTGGTTCGTCGCCGATACCACGCAATACCATGCCCAATTTTGTTTTATAAAGGAAAAAACTTGCTGCCAACAAGAATAATATAACCAAGTAAGGAAGGACATATTCTAAGGCAAAGGGCAAATCAGTGCTTTGCAATTTTAATTCGCTGTTTTGAGGAGCCACCGTGGTTCTTATGGCCACGCCCAAAAAGAAAATAAGAATGCCCGCCCAAATTTGATTGACCTTCATTATTTCGGATAATAAAAAATATAACATACCCAAAGCAACCGCGAGAACCATGGCGGCGAACAGGCTAAGTAAAAATCCATGGCCGCCATCATTGCCCTGATACAATCCTGCGTGCATTGCATATTCTGTTACGGTGACAACGCTCAACACTATCCCCTCTATGCCCCATTGCAATAACCCAGCGCGTTGACATAACAGCAACCCCAAACCCATCAACCATAGCGGCGTGGATAAAGAAATAATACTGGTCCAAATGGAAAATATATTTTCTAACATTTTTTATTTCGTCTTAGGTTTTGCTTTTGTGTTTTTTTCTTGTTTTTGATTCGCGGCCTCGCTCGCCATGGCATTAACGCGAAAGCGAGATAAGAGGGTATCAAAATCCAATTGATATCTATTCATAAAATCAATGGTCAACAAAGAAACTAAAGATACAACACAAAAGATTTCGAACAGCCCGTCAATTGGAATAGTTTTTTTGTTCAAGGTTCTTTAACGACGTAGCGACGAAGGCTAATAACAGGCTGATAATCATTGTGCCCCACGGCGTCATACGCCCCATGGCGATGGCAACCACAACAACCATCGTCAATGACCAAAGGGGCACCGCCAAGGAACCATCGCCAGCCCGCATCCCCACCCAATTATCGACCAAGGCTGCTGCGCCCGCTAAACCCGCAATGGTGCCCCCCGTAAGAATAATAAACCAATATATGTTCGATTCTTTTTGCCCTGTTTCCCCTATCCCTTGTCGGCCATGACCCATTAATTTAATTTGGAATGAGATAACATGGTAGCGATACAAGAGTGAAAAGCAAAGCGCCGAGAACAGAGCATAAAAAATACCATAATGAAAGATATTAAAAAAGATATCAGGTAGAAAATTATCTATGGCGGTCAAGGACTTCGTCCAATCGATACTATTTTCAAACCCAGCAAAAGAATAATGGGCGACAAAAACCAAAAATATAGAGCTTAAAATTTCATGCGTTCCCATTTGCCGTCGCAACATACCCACCACCAAGCTCATCGCCATACCAATCGTTCCAGCCCCAATGAGTATGATTATCAACAACCATTGCCCCACATGTTCAGAAAACTTTTCAATAATCCAAGCAGATAATATCATGCCTGCCAAAAATTGCCCCTCGGCCGATAAATTATATATACCGCCGCGGAATGACATGGCCGATACCAAGCCGCATAAAATAAACGGCGTCGCACGGGTAAGGAAGCTTAGAAAAATATTTTTATCCAAAAATATCATGCCCATTGAATGAAAGGTTTCACGGAAGGAAACATGATAAAAAGCCAGCAAAATAAAAAAAACCAACAGCGAGAACAGCCCTGCAATGACCACGGGCCACCATTGATGGTCTTTCGACACGGTATGTTTTTTGGTTAAGGCTATCATGCGACTTTCTCCATTTTGCTTTTTTTGCCCACGCGTTGCACGGCATGGCCAACCATCAAGGATTCTATAAAATCCTTACTCTGATCTTTAACTTCGTAAGGCGGCGAAAGCAAACCGTTAGCAAAGACATAGACTGTATCGCAGATAGAAAAAATTTCTTCCACATCCGACGATATGATGATAACGCCCGCGCCTTTTTCTACCAAGTCATTGATGACTTGGTGCGTCAGCAATATTATTTTTTTATCAACGCCCACATAGGGTTCGTGTAAAATAAAAATTTCAGGCATCAAAGCTAATTCGCGCCCGACAACAAATTTATACTTATCGCTCTCTGGCAATTCTTTGAACAAGCGGCGATGATTTTGAATAGGCAAATCGTATTTTTTTATAATACTATCGGCAATGCTGTTAACATAATTGCCATTGATGATACCAAATTTTTGACCTTGCGGACGTGCCACCAAAAGATTCAGCAGGTTATCAAAAACATCAAGGTTATCCAATATAGATTTTTGCTGCCAATGCTTAGGGATAAAGCCAATATTCTTCTTACGCCTCGCCACCACGTCTTTGTTAGCAATCGGTTCCTTGCCGTGCCATTTTATCATACCAGGGGGCAACAGGATATCGCCACGCAACGCAGCAAATAACTCGTCATCACCGTTATCAGGCAAACTCACAATGCCCAACACTTCGCCCGCGCGTAAAGAAAAATTGATGTTGGATAGACTCACCCCTTGTTCGGCCTCGTAACTAAGGTTATCCACCGCCAACAAATTGGTTTTATGGTCAATATGGCTTATTTCCCTTATTTCTTTTTTACCATCGTTCAACATGTCGATAATTTGTTTCTTATTTTTTTTCTTTGGGTCAAAATCCATGACGCGCCTGCCCTGTTTTAACAATGTTATATCATCGGCAATTTTTAACGCATCGTCTATAAGGTCGGTGCTGTAAATAATTGTCATGCCTTGCTTTTGCCATTGCTTTAGCAAATGATAAAATTTTGTTTTACCATAATTAATGATTTTATCACTGAGGTTATCTATCAATAGCAACCGCGGATTATTAAATAAACAACGGACGATATTGGCTTCCAATTTTTCATTGCTGGTTAATTCCTTGATAGGAATGTCAGTTAAAAAGTGAAAACCATTGATAGCCATAATGCTGTTAACCCGCAGCATGATATCTTGCGCATGTTTATGTATCCCCCAACCATATAAAATAGCCATGTTTTCAATAAAATTAGCCTGGGGTAGCAGGCCTGGCCCATTATCAAGCAATGCCAGGTTGCGTATCTTATCTTTTTTGCTTTGCTTGTTTTTCCACCAAGAAAGCAAGTTTTTGTTTTTTATCTTATCCCTCAAATCAGTTGTTGCTTCAGCGGTGATGTTTTTGCCCTGCCAATATATCGCCCCTTCATCGGGGTGGCTATATCCTGCAATGATATTAACCAAGGCGCTTTTACCTGCGCCGACATCGCCCAACAGCGCATGGCATTCACCAGCGTGCACCGTCATATTAACCGATGCCAATATTCGCTGGTGCCCAAAAAGTTTGCTAATCTGTTCTAGTCGTAATAACTCGGCCATTTATTATTAATTAAACCTGTTTGCCATGGTTGGCAAGCATATTTTCTAAACTATAAATGACAAAATATATATTAATATTTTTGCTTAACCAAGGTTTTTCCGTTTAGACGCTCGATAAAAAAACGCAAAATATCTTTACCAGCTAGCTGGGTTTTGTAAGGCGCGGCAACCATCTGCATCGAACCATCGGCTTGCAATTTTTGAGCTAGTTGCAAAACCTGGGTCAACAGGTCCATAAAATCTAACCCCAATGCGTCACACAATATTTTCATTTTATCAAATGAAAGAGCAACCTTGCCCGCCATCATGCGGCTCCATGTTGGTTGGCTAATCTCAACCTGGCGCAGTGCCATTTTTAAAGCTTTCTTTGCTTGGCTTGTGTTAGATAGTTGCTGATAAATAACTTGCCCATAAACTTGTGAAAGGGTGAAGGATGTTCGCTCGCTAGCGGCCATGAATCCATCCTGCAATCTTCCTTGCAATCCATTTTGTAATTGGGTTGGCAATGTATGTTCCAACAATAGTTGACCATTTGTCATTTCCTTGCTCCTCTCCAAAGGTTAAAGTTAATGTTATCTTGGGGGTTAGAAAATATGTATCTAAAAAAATAATATTTTCTAACTTCCTATGTTTATATTAGATGTATTGTGATAATAAAACAACTATAAATTGCTACTAAAATGCTTTTTTACTTGCCTAGTCTTACTTATTCTATCTTGTTGTTTGTTAAGAATTTATGAATCATGCTTAAGCCTGCATCCTCAACATTAACTAAAAAATATCATTTTTTATGATATAAGGGTGACATCATGCAACCTTTTCCTCCCGCTCAACCTCATCCTGAGTCGCAGTATTTTGCTCTTTACATCCATTGGCCCTATTGCTTGCAACGTTGCCCCTATTGTGATTTTAACGCCCACCTGGCAAAAAAACCTAGCGACGCCGAAACGGTTGCCAGCGCATTGATAGCGGAATTAGTCAACCTGCCGCGGCAACCATTTCTTGGCAATTATTTTCGCGGTAAAAAAATAAGCAGTATATTTTTTGGTGGCGGCACGCCGTCTCTCATGCTGCCAAGTATTGTAGAAAAAATATTACAAACCGCCCAAAATACCTATGGCTTTAGCCAAGACATAGAAATAACATTGGAAGCGAACCCAGGCACCTTGGAAGGGGGCGATATATTACGCGATTTTAAAGCGGCGGGGGTCAACCGCTTATCGATGGGGGTGCAATCTTTGAATGATGTTTTATTAAAAAAATTAGGGCGAATCCATGATGCTAAGCAAGCCCTCCATATTATCAAAACCCTGCCAACTATTTTTGAACGTTGGTCTTTTGATTTGATCTATAGCCAGCCATCGCAAACCATGGACGCATGGTTGGATGAATTAAAAAAAGCCCTAAGTTTCGGCCCCCAGCATATGTCGCTTTACCAATTAACCATCGAGCCTGGCACCGATTATTATCGCCAGCAACAGGAAAAAAAATTAATCATGTTGCCAGACGATGCCGCCGCCGATATGTTCTTGGCAACCCGCGAAACCATGGCGCAACATGGTTTGCCCGCCTACGAGGTTTCTAACTTCGCCGCCCCCACCCAAGAATCGCGCCATAACCTGAATTATTGGCAATATGGCGATTGGTTGGGCATTGGCGCGGGGGCGGAGGGGCGGATAACAACCCAGCAACCGTCGCAACATTCACAACGTTGGGCTATAAAAAATTTTCGCCTGCCCGATAAATGGGCAACCGCCGTGCATGAAAAAAACAGCGGTATCGAATCAAACAATATCATCCCCGCCAAAGAGATCATGACAGAAAAAATAATGATGGGGTTGCGCTTGACCAAGGGTGCAGTATTGCAAACCCATGAATTACCAACAAATTTTATGACCAATTGGCAAGATTTGGTTGATGAAGGCTTAGCCTATGCCGCGGATGATGCCGTGGATGGGTTTCATTATCGCCTCACCGAGCAAGGATTCTTAAAACTTAATAGTGTCATTGATTACTTGGTATGATTTTGAGCTGTTTTTTTTATCAGCAAGCCATGCTGATAAGCCTATGCCATGGAATTGAGGGTATGGCTGCCTATTGACATCACCCCCATCCCGTCTTAGATAAAATACGAAGGGTCGTCTGTGGGCGATGGTGTTGCATAACCCGATCAGGTCTGAAAAGAAGCAGTCGTAACAATTATTGTCGGGTCACGGGCGATCCTTCACTGCAAGGGAACCTTAAAGTAAAGCCTAACAAAACATGTCGGATACCTCTCACCTAGTCTTAGCGCGCAAATACCGCCCCAATGTTTTTTCCGAACTTATTGGTCAGGAACAATTGGTGCGCGTGTTACGCAACAGTTTCAAAATGAATAAGGTCGCCCATGGTTATATTCTAACGGGGGTGCGCGGGGTTGGTAAAACCACCACGGCGCGCATCATTGCCAAAACCCTCAATTGTGAAAAAAACAAAAACAAAGCCGCTGGCACACCGATAGAAGACCCATGCGGGCAATGCGACCAATGTATCGCCATTGCCGAATACCGCCATGTCGATGTTCAGGAAATGGATGCGGCATCCAACAACCGGGTTGACGACGTGCGTGCCATTATTGACAGCGTCGGTTATCGCCCGTGTTGGGGCAATATCGGGTGTATATTTTGGACGAAGCCCATATGATAACCACCCAAGCCTTCAATGCCTTATTAAAAACATTGGAAGAGCCACCGCCGCATTTGATTTTCATCCTTGCCACCACCGAGGTTCAAAAAATTCCCGCCACCATTTTATCGCGTTGCATAAGGTTTGATTTGCGCCGCGTGCCCACCGAACAATTGACCAGCCATTTTCAATCTATCCTGCAAAAAGAAAAAGTAACCATGAGCGATTCGGCGGTGACGCTCATCGCCCGTGCGGCCGAGGGTTCGGTGCGCGATGGGTTGTCGATGCTTGACCAGGCTATTGCCCTTAATCCCGAGGGGGTTGGCGAAGATGATGTCCTTGCCATGCTTGGCCTTTCGGATATTACCAAGATTTATCACCTCCTCCAACATATCATGGCGGGCGATGCCCCTGCGGCGATGACTCAATATAATGACCTGGTCAGCCTTGGCGCGGCACCCGACATGGTGATGGAGCAATTGATGGAGGCTGTTCACACCATGACAAAAATGGGGTTGGATGAGAATTATCATCGCACATCGGCCTTGAGCGAGACAGAAAAAAATTTGAGCAGCGACCTTTATAAAAAATTATCCCTGCCCATTTTAACCCGCGCCTGGCAAATGTTGTTAAAGGGCCTGACCGAATTACGCACCGCGCCCGACGCCATCACCGCGGGCGAAATGTTGTTGATAAGGTTGATGATGATAAGCAATACCCCGACCCCTGGCGAATTGGCGTCTATCATAAGGGAAGAATTGGATAAGCCGTCAGTTAATGCACCAGTTAATGCCCCTGCTAATGCGCCACTTAACGCACCCACCAACAGCGGGGTTAATACAAAAAATAATGAAGGGCATGTTCAGCAAAGCCAAATGAAAAAAACTGGTGCCCCTGCGGCGCAATATTCAGATAAAGATGATAGCCAAACTTCGCAACCAAATTTGACGGATGCTTCGGGGCATGATGTTGAAAATGCGGGCCAACCAATCCCACAAGCAGCCAAGCCAAGCCCTAAGGTTCAACCGCCTCTCCTATCCTTTGCCGACCTTACCGCTGTGGTGGCGCAAAAAGACATGAGGTTATCAACCGATATGCGCACGGGTATTCGATTAATTACAATGCGATTTTCCAACCGATGAGCATGGCGGATTATTGGTGTTTCAAAAAATTGATGAGGAATCGGAAAAATTAGCCAACCGCCTGCGCGAACAACTTAGCAAAATTACCGACAGCCTATGGAAAGTGACATTGAGCGATGAGCCAGGTCAACCAACATTGGATGAAGCATTGTATGAAAAAATAGCATCGAATAAAACATTCAAGCTAGCGATGGAGCTTTTCCCCAATTCAAAAATCCTCAACCCAAAAATTGTCATTAAGAAAGGTAACAAATCATCATGATGAATTTTCAAAATCTATTACAACAGGCCAAAGAATTCCAAACCAAAATGGCCGATATGGAAAAGGAAATTGAGCAATGGCGTGAAACGGGCCAGGCGGGTGGCGACGGGGTAAAAATAACATTGGACGGTAAGGGAGCAGTCATATCGGTGGAGATTGAACCCAGCCTGCTAACCGCCGAGCAAAAACCAGTGGTCGAAGACCTTATCAAGGCTGCCACCAATCAGGCCAAAGAAAAAATAACCAAGCGGATAGAGAAGGAAAAAGAAACCATGTTCAGCAATATACCGCTGCCGCCCAATTTTAAATTACCATTTTAATACCCTGGAAATACCCTGGCTATCTTTCCTTTCTGCATCATCCATGGCTGTCAAAGAACATAAATTGTTTGAATTGCTGGCAAAGCAATTATCTCGTTTGCCAGGGCTTGGGCCACGTTCGGCGCGGCGCGCCTTGTTGCATTTATTAAATCATCGCGACGAAGAATTGCAGCCGCTCATAACCAATTTGCAAATGGCATTCGACCAGGTTGTTACGTGCCAACAATGTGGTGCGTTGGATTTTGTCAGCCCCTGTTTAACCTGCGCCGACCCGCAACGCGATAACACCAAAATATGCGTGGTCGAACAAATGAGCGATTTGTGGGCTATCGAACGCAGTGGCATTTATAAAGGCCTTTACCATGTGTTGGGCGGCGTGTTGTCGCCGCTGGATGGTATATTGCCTGACAACCTCAACCTTGCTTCCTTACGCCGCGTTGCCAAGCAAAAAAAATAAATGAAGTTATTTTGGCGACCAACAT
This sequence comes from Alphaproteobacteria bacterium, assembly GCA_965262775.1. Classification (GTDB taxonomy): domain Bacteria; phylum Pseudomonadota; class Alphaproteobacteria; order JASGCL01; family JASGCL01; genus JASGCL01. Next base: position 105,779 of record CBDHFT010000005.1, read on the forward strand.
AACGCTGGATGGGCAAACCACCGCCCACTACATTGCGGAAATCCTATCGCCCCTGGTGGCGGAAACGGGCATAACGGTTACGCGCGTTGCCCACGGCGTGCCCGCAGGGGGGGAGTTAGATTACATGGATGAGGGAACATTGTTCGCCGCCTTCAAGGCGCGAAAAAGCTTGGATTAAATAAAAGAGAGAAATAATTCCAGGCGACAGGTTGTATAAACACCCGCCACTACACCATAAAACTTTGTCCGCAACCGCAACGCGCCTTTTCGTTGGGGTTGGAGAATTGGAAACTCGAGGAAAATTTATCTTCCACCCAATCCATCTCGCTACCAATCAGGAACATGGTGGCCGCGGGGTCGATGTAGATTTTTACGCCCTTTTGTTCGATGACTTCTTCATGTTGTTTGGGGGCGTCGGCATATTCAACTTCATAAGATTTACCCGAACAACCACGGTTGGCAAGCAACACCCTGACCGCCGAAATTTTTTCGGGGGCAACGGGGTTTTTGGTGGCAATTTTCTCGGGGTGCGTCATCAGATCTTTGATGCGCGAAGCCGCCCTGTCGGTAAGAGTAATAATCGGGGTCATGGTGTGGATGATAATCCCTTGACAGCATAAAGTCAAGATTGCCCGCTTGGCGTAATGTGGCCTATACCCCGCCCGCCGCAATGTTCTTGAACCTAAGATTGCGCGGTTTAAAATACCTTGCTGTAATAAAATATTTAATATCACGGGGTAAATATTTTGTTCCATCATCAATTTTTGCTTGTTGCTTTTGATAGCGGCCTGCTGGTTTTCCCATGCCTTATCGGCCATGGTTTTTTTTATTATGGCAATGGCACCCGCCGCATCGTTGATGTCTAGCATAACCAGCGAACCTTTATTATTATCATTGCTTAGAACATCAAAATATTTTTTGATGTTGGGGCAACCCGCATAAAAAACAAAACATTCCGCCAACAACGCGTCCGCCAATTTTTCGGTCCAATAATCCTCCAGCATGGTGTTTTCAAGGGCTATCGTATAGGGGTAATGAAATAACCCTTCGACCTTATCGGCAATTTCTTGGCGGCCGCGGCCAAAAACATCTATCGCTAAATCACTGACGCTCAGGGCATCGACAAATTTGTTGCGTATCGCGTGGCCCTGCACCGCGGCCATATCCTTGGTGGAGGCTATCACCGAAACCCGTTGGTTGGTTTTGATGGGCGCATAGGCAAGCCCCGCCCAATCCATGGTGACCTGTCGCTTGCCATCTGGCTGGTGGCGCACCCCATACCACCATTCCAAACAACCATGGCTGTTAATCCATGTTCCGTCGTAATCAGCGGGTTTTGGTTTTTGTGAAACCACCGTGCCAAATTGTTTAATAAAATCGTAAGGATAACGGTCAAACGGCTCGGTCGATAAATGAACCACTTGGCGGCGCGACGCAACCTCTATCTTAATATGTTGCGGGGGGTAATCATAAACCACCACAATATCGTCGCGCAACACAGTTTGGTTAAAAACAAATGACAATCCTTTCCAGTTGGCGTTCGATTTTTCATCCACTGTTTTGGGGGCCTGGCGTAAAAAGCAAGCTATAGCCAATTCATGAACCGTTAAGATATTAACCCTTGTCATGATGCCGCCCCCGTCCCATCTTTGGGTTTTATCGCCAAATGCTCGCGGAGAATTTTCTATCCTGTCTTGATGCACAACCAACACATCATGCTGGGGATCATTGCGTTTTATAACTCGATTAATTTTACCAAAATGATGCACCACGCCCATTTTTTGAGCATGCCACAAAAATAATAATTCTATGCTCCAGCGAATTTGCCAATCTCTTGAAGGGAAGCACTGCGGGGTGTGGATGAAGGATTCTTCAAAATATTTTGTCTCCATAATCTTCATCAAATTATCCATCGCATCGGGCGTGGTGAGGTAAAAAACATCCATCGAGCCTGGTAAAAATTTTTCATAATCCTTGTTTTCCAAATGGCTAAAGGCGTTTATCGTGTAAATCCACGATGGAAAGAAAACCGCGCTATGTGCGTGCATGTTAAAAAATGGTAAATAAGGGTCAATAACAAATGGTTCCAACAAACCAATGTCAGGGCGGGTGCGAATAACAAAATCGTATTTTATATTATTTTCTTTTTCATATGCGCGCATCACTTGGTGGGCGCGTGCTTCGGTATAAAGCGTGTTATAAACCGCCTGCAAAGCGAAGCCGCCAAAATTACTATCGTTATCTCGGGCACGTGGGGGAATAAGAAACCCGTCAATTTTTTTTTATATCGGCTTCATTCTCAAATATTATTTTTTTGGGTTGATAAATATTCATAACCCTTTGTTTGATGGTTTCATCCACCGCTGCTACCGCTTTCCCATCCCCCATGCCTTTTTTACCATGCCACGAAAGGTTTTCATGCTCCATTTTATCCCACGTATGGATAAAAACATCGCAATCATACCTATCCAGCAGGTAACGGCGCAGCAGTGGCGCGCAAACGCCAAAGGTACGCAAATGCCCTGATATTTCGACTGCTATCTTCATGTCCCAATTGTATTTTATATTGTCGTGTATAAAATACTTTTAATTATTTTTGCAAGAATTTTTCTGCACATTGCATGGCAACCAAAATGGCTTTATCCATATCCAAATATTGAAAACTGCCCAGGCGACCCAAGAAAATCACCTTTTCTTCTTTGCTGGCCATGGCTTGGTATTGTTCCAACATTTTATTATCCGACACCAAATTAACGGGGTAGTAAGGAATATCGTCACGTTTTCCATCCTTGCTATATTCACGGGCGATAAGGGTATCCTTGTGCAAGTTATCAGGAAAAAAATATTTGTATTCGGTGACGCGCGTATGCTCGCCCTGCTTCGAGCAATTGTTCATCACCGCGCAACCTTGATAATCGGTATCAAGGAAAAATTCCTTCTTAAATTCTAAAGTGCGATAGGGCAAATCGCCATGTTGAAAATCATAAAATTGATCCAATTTTCCCGTGTAAAAAATATGGTCATAATGGGCTATCATTTTCTTATCAAATTCGGTTTCCAATTTTATCTTTATATTGGGCGAATCGAACATGCCCTCAACCATCTTGGTGTAGCCGTCGCGCGGCAGGGCCTGCACCGGGTGATTAAAATACCTATCGTCAAAATTAAATCGCAACGGCAAACGTTTTAAAATATAGGCTGGAATTTCGGTAGCCCTCACCCCCCATTGCCGTTCGGTATAATATTTAAAAAACTTTTCATAAAGCTTAACCCCCACCATGCTCAAAGCCTGCTCTTCAAAATTTTTGGGGTCTTTTATATCCTCGCGCTCGGCGGCTATCATATCCATCGCGCCCTTGGGCGATAATTCCTTGTTATAAACTTGACAAATAGTCAACAAGTTAATGGGCAAAGAATAAACCCCATCGTGCATTGCCTTCACCGTGTGGCGATAATCATAGAAACTTGCAAATCTTTTGACAAATTCAAATACCTTGGGCTGGTCGGTATGAAAAATATGCGGGCCATAAACATGTTCCATGATGCCATGGGTCATCACGGTATGGCAATTACCCGCAACATGGGGGCGTTGGTCAATCACCGTAATATCAAATTGCCCTGGGTTGGCATCGGTAAGCAACCTTGCCACCGTTGCCCCCGATATCCCCGCCCCGACTATAAGAATTTTTTTCATGAATTTATTATTTTTATGCTTAAGAATTCCATGTTTGCTGCAAGTTTGCTGCCTGATGTTGCATACCAACATTTACCATTATTTGCAAAATCTTTTGCTTTTCCGTGTCGGACATTTGTCGGCTTAGCGGGGCAAAGCCCATGTAAACTTGATAGAACAGGTCATGAAAGTTGGGGGATAAAGGCGTAGCCTCCCCCTGAAGTTGGGCAAAAAATGGTATGATTTGTTTTGTAATCTCATCATTATAACAATTGTTCATCATGGTCTCGATGACAAATGCCGCCTCGCGCAACAGGTCATTATTCTTTTTATGGGCGGATTCCGACAACAAACCAAATAATACGCCCGAATAATTGTTAATAATTTCTGCGGGATTGCGCGAAAATTTTTTTATCAATTCTATATTGATGTCAGCCATTTGCAGGTTTTCTAATATGTCGGGCTTGCCCTCCATCACCTCGCGGTGATTCAATTTTAACAAAGCGGTAATAAGCGTCATGTCGCGCCAACGCTCGCGCGTGATTTGGGTATCATGACGGCGGTAATGAAGCAAAACCTCAGGCAAATTTGCAAAACGATAGCCACCACGGATAAACCGCATCCACATATCCAAATCCTCGGCATTTATTAATTGCGTGCGGTATGGGCCCATTTTTTTTAAATCCGCGGCGCGCGTCATAACCGTTGGGTTGGCAATACCCGCCAAACCATTGGCGGTGTTTTCTACAATTTCTTCATGGCTTA
>CBDHFT010000006.1:0-412224 GCA_965262775.1 Alphaproteobacteria bacterium
TATGGTCGGCAGTATCGAAGAAGTGGTAAGCCGCGCCAAAGAATTGGCGAAAGCTGCTTAAAGCAAATAAACGCAGATAAAGGCACATGGCAAGCGAACAATTACAAATTGATATTATTGCACCGCGGGGAACATTATTTAGCGGCAGTGGCGATATGGTGATTGTGCCAGGCGACGACGGCGATATGGGTATTTTGCGTGGCCATATTGCAACCATTGCCGCCTTGCGTCCAGGTTTGCTGTGGTTATACATGGGTGGTAAATTGGCAAAGAAGTTTTTTTTGACGGGCGGGTTCGCCGATATCAACGATACAAAACTGGTGGTGTTGGCAACCGCCGCCGAAGATATTGATAAAATCGACATCAAAAATGCTGAAAAAGAAATAAAAGAATTATCCGACCAATTAAAAGGTGAAAAAAATGAATCCCAGGGGCTTATTATCGAGCAAAAATTGCTGGTTGCCAAGGCAAGACTTGAAGCCGTTGAACTATCAAGAGAAAAGATTTATTCTTAACACGAATCGTAGTATCATCTTTGGCATGGTCTATATGTACATGCGGGGTAATCGCCATATTCATTTGGCTTGGGCAAGGTTATCAATATTGTTACTATTATGCGGGGTGCTAGGTGGCGGTGGCATGGCTCATGCCGCCTTTAATGCCCCGCCCGCCAATGCCGCGCCCTTGGTATTAAACGCCAGCGACCAAGCCATATACAAAAAAGCATTTGCCGCGGTGCGCAACAAGCAATTTGGCGTGGCAAAAAATCTTATCCAGACTGTGCAAAATCCCCTGTTGTCACCCGCGGTGTTGGCGCAAATTTATGTTCACCCCGATTACAAAAGTGACATAACCGAATTAACCAGGTGGTTAGAAAAATACAAAGACCAGGGCATGGCGCGTTATATTTATCAACTGGCCCTGATAAAAAGAGGGTCAAAGAAAAAAATAGTTATTGTCGAACCCGAAAAGCCAAGCCTGCCGTTGGACATGATGGATGAAAAAGCACAAAAAGATTTTTTGGCGCAACAAAATGATAAGGGGTTGGATGCGGGCGAATTCGCCCTGAGTAGTTTGGAACGCCAAGTGGTTGATTTGCGGCGCATGGTTAAACGCGATAAGTTATTCGAAGCCGTTGCCCTGACGCGAAAAAATGTTACCGAAGAAAATCAACAAAACAATCCAGCCTTGTTGGATAGAATGTTTGCCATCACCATTTCCAGTTTTTATTTTGCGCAACGTTACGATAATGCCAGCACCCTGGCCCAGGAAGCGGTGGAGGTATTGAAAGACAAGGCAATAGAAAGTGCCTGGTGGGGCGGGCTTGCCCAATGGCAACAAAGTAATTATCAAGAAGCCGCCAATTTGTTTGACTTGGCAAGCAAAAGCCGCGACCTGTTTTTGCAATCGGCGGCCTATTTTTGGAAAGGGCGTTGCTTGGCAACGATGGAGAAAGAAGACCTCGCCCTGAAGGAAGTTGTCAATGCGGCAAAAAATCCAACGACTTTTTATGGTCAGATAGCTTTAAAATATTTGGCGCCCAATAATAAATTAAACGACATGGCTGTTTTTGGTGAAAACCCCACGGCCAACCCACGTATTTTATCGCGCTTGGCACAAACCCCCGTTATAGCCCGCGGCTTTGCTTTGCTTAATATCGACGAACCAGAATTGGCGATGTTGGAGTGGCAATTTATTTTGGACAAATTAAATAGGTCTTACAGCGAAAACCTTCTTGCGGTGGCGGATAATTATCAATTGCAACACACGGGGATGAGGTTGGCCATGCATTTAGAAAAAATTTCTGGGCGTTATTATGGCCGTGCTTTGTTCCCTATGATACAGGGGGGTGATAAAAATTTAAAACCAGACGACGCGGCCATTGCCCTTGCCGTGGCGCGTCAGGAATCGCACTTTTTTCCTTATGCTATCAGCGGCAGTGGCGCGGTGGGCATGATGCAGATAATGCCCAAAACCGCAACCATGATAAGCCGTTGGGATGGATTTGAAGATTTAATGCACCGATACAATGATAACAAACGCCCTTCAAGATATGATTTATTCGATCCAGAATTAAATTTGATAATGGGTACGCGTTATTTGGCGTCGTTGCTGAAGCTGGATGACTTCGATGGTAATTTGATATTCGCCGTGGCGTCCTATAATGGCGGGCCCAACAATGTTCGCAAATGGGTGAAGAATAAAAAAATCTATCAAAAAGATCCGCTGTTGTTTATCGAATCCATCCCGTTTCGCGAAACGCGGCTTTATGTTGCGCGGGTCTTGGCAAATTATTGGGTATATAGTAGCATGTTACAACTTACCCCCAGCACCCTGACCGACGTGGTTAATAACCGTTGGCCTATCAAATTTATTGGGGAGTAATATATAACATGAAACATGCCGCTTGATAACACCCGACCTTTCCTGCCCTTGGGCATAACCGTCATCACCCTGTCGGACACGCGCGATGCCAAAACTGATAAATCAGGCGATATATTGGTGGAATTAATAACCGCGGCGGGCCACCATATTCATGACCGCCAATTGTTAAAAGATTCGCAAAGCGACATCATCATGGCGTTGGAAAAAATCCACGATGAAAAAAAATCACCCGTGGTTATTTTAACGGGCGGCACGGGCATTACCGCGCGCGACATAACACCCGAAGCCTTGCAGGCATTTTCAAAAAAATATAACGGGAAAGAAATTGTGGGTTTCGGCGAATTATTTAGGCAATTATCCTATGAAAAAATTGGCACCTCGACCATGCAATCGCGTGCGGTGGCTTATGTTGCGGGTGGGCTTTTGTTGTTTGCCTTGCCTGGTTCGCCATCGGCGGTGCGCGATGCTTGGCAAATGTTATTGTTAAGCCAATTGGATAACCGTCATCGCCCCTGCAATTTTGTTGAATTGCTGGACAGGATATAAGACAGGATATAATTCCTTACTTAACCTTTAACGGCAAACCCGCCACCATCAATTCAACATGGTTTGCGATTTTGGCTATCTGTTGATGCAACAGCCCCAGGGTTTGGCAAAAATCGCGGGTTTCTTTGTCGCCGCTGACGGGTGAAAAATTTATTTCATCGCTGACGATGATAATTTTTTTGGCGGGGCTAAGTTGTAGCGCCGACAACAATTCGTCGCTGGATTGTTCAACAGATTGCTTGTTATAAATAATATTAAACAACCACAGGGCAAGGCTGTCGACCATCACCACGCCGTGGATTTTTTTTATGGTTTCGGGCACATGCAACCCATCCTCGACCGTTTGCCAATTTTTTTGCCGTGCCGCCCGTTCGGCAACATGAAGCAAGGATTTTTTTTTCATACCATCATCGGCAATGATAGCCGTGGCGAGGTAGGTCAACCCATCCCCCGCTTGGGCATATTGTTCGGCGACGGTTAAGCCGTGGGCCGTTTTGCCCGAAGATTGCCCGCCCAAGATAAAATGAATATCAGCCATGTCGTGTAATGTCTTTATATAGCACTTGATAAAGATTGTATATTGCTTGCAAATACCTTAATGTAGCCATTGACAAATTTCAACCTAATATAAACCTCGATAAAAAAAAAGGAAAAAACATCCATGCCACAATTATCAACCGAAGGCCAAAAATTATTATTTACCGATGCTCGCACCTATCACGGTTGGCAAAACAAACCCGTTGATAAAAAATTATTACAAGAAATTTATGAATTGATGAAATGGGCACCCACGTCGTTGAATTCTCAACCCATTCACATTGCCTTTCTTACCACCAACGCCGCCAAAGAAAAATTGCTGGCATGTTTGATGCCAGGCAATGTCGACCATACCCGCGCCGCGCCCGTCACCGCCATTCTTTCGCATGACACAAAATTCTTTGAACATTTGCCAAAAAATTTTCCTGCCGCCCCCGCTATGAAAGAAGTTTTTAGCAACAACGCCGCGGCGGCCGAAACCACCGCCCTTCGCAACAGTTCCATTCAGGGCGGGTATTTTATCTTGGCGGCGCGCGCCCTGGGGCTGGATGCCTGCGGCATGTCGGGCTTTGATAATGGCAAAGTGGATAAAGAATTTTTTGCCGACGGGCGTTTCAAAACCAATTTTTTATGCAACCTTGGTTATGGCGACGCCAGCAAATTATACCCGCGTGGCCCACGCCATGGTTTTGATGAATCTTGTGAAATAATATAAATTGTAGGAGCCTCCTCATTTGTCCTCTTTAACCTCCGCTATTATTTTGGCGGCGGGGTTTGGCAAAAGATTAAAACCCCTGACCGACCATACGCCCAAACCCTTGGTGCGGGTGGCGGGGCAACCGACGCTGGGGCGGTTGTTGCAAGCATGTAAAAATGAGCGCATCCAGCAGGTGATAATCAACAGCCACCATTTGCCCATGGAAATTAATTCTTACATGAAAAATGAAGGAGAAAAAATCCTTGGCGATATTCATTACCGTATTGTTTACGAACCCGAAATTTTAGAAACGGGCGGTGGGGTTAAAAATATTTTACCCCTGCTTGGCGACGCACCATTTTTTGTCATCAATGGCGATAGTTTCTGGCAAGATGACGAACTTTTGCCTCGCCTCGCCAAGGGGTTTGATGAAAAAAAAATGGCGGGGTTGTTGGCGCTCGCCAGCCGCGAGCAAGTGGTCGCCACCAGCATCAACCATGGGGATTTTGCGCCCGATGCACTGGCGCGGGATGATGCAACCGCCGCGCCGACTTTCCCATTACAACGCGATAGGGGGGAAGGCTCGCTGATATTCTGCGGCGTTCAAATTCTTACCGCTGGTTTGTTCAAGGGGGTGGCGGAGGATTTCTTTTCGCTTAATAAAATTTATGACAAGGCCTTGGCACAGCAACGGTTGCATGGTTTAAAAATAAATGGCCAATTTTTTACCGTGGGCACGGTGGCGGATATTACCCTGGCTGAAAATATTTTGGAAAAGAATTCTTAAAAAATATTTATTTGCTTAGTTCCAGCGCGGCAATGCCAGGAAGTTTTTTCCCTTCCAGCCATTCCAAAAACGCGCCGCCCGCGGTCGATAAATAAGTTAGGTCGTTTTCTATACCCGCATGGTGCATGGCGGCCGCGGTGTCGCCCCCGCCCGCGACCGAAATTAATTTTTTTTGGCGGGTTAATGCCGCCGCGGCGCGTGCAACCTGCACCGTGCCCTGGTCAAATGGGGGAATTTCAAACGCCCCCAAAGGGCCGTTCCACAATATGGTTTTTACCTGTTGCAGGGTTGCAATGTTGGCGGCGATTGTTTTTTCGCCGACATCCAATATCATCGCGTCATCGGCCAATGGCTCGCCAATATTTTTGGTTTTGGTGTTGGCGCCGATAGCCAATTTGTTGGCCACCACCACATCGACAGGCAAATGCAATTGGCAACCATGCTTCTTGGCCTCGCTCATGATTTTTTGTGCGGTTGGCATTTGTTCATCCTCCACCAGCGATTTTCCCACCGCGAAACCTTGCGCTTTTAAAAAACTATTTGCCATCGCGCCGCCAATAATCAAATGTTGAAGGCGTGGTAATAAAAATTCTAAGATGGATATTTTGCTGGAAATTTTTGCCCCGCCCACTATGCCCAGCACGGGTTTTTGGGGTGAGACCAAAACCTGTTCCAGCGCGGCAACCTCCGCCAGCAAGGACGGCCCCGCGAAGGACGGCAAAAATTGGGTGATACCATCAACCGACGCATGTTTGCGGTGGCTTACCGAAAAGGCGTCGTTGATATAGACATCGCCCAAGCGCGCCAAGGCTTCGGCAAAACCTTTATCATTGTCTTCTTCGCCATTATGAAATCGTAGATTTTCGGCAAGAAAAATCCTGGCTTCAGTATTTTTTATCGTTTGCAATATTTCGTTGCCGATGCAGTCAGGCAAAAAAACAACTTTTTCTTCGAGGAGCTCGCCCATTTTGTGCGCGATGGGTTCTAAACTATATTTCATGTTTCTTGCGCCATCGGGCCGACCAAGGTGCGATAGAACAACAACCTTTGCCGCCCCATCCTGCAACCAAGTTTTTATGGATGGCAAAAACCTGACCAAGCGCGTGGTATCGGTAATGTCCCCATCCTTGATAGGCAGGTTAAGGTCGGCGCGCACAACCAATGTTTTTTGTTGATAATCTTTTGCAAGTGATAACATAAATGTGGTATGATTTTTTTACATAACAATTTTACTATAAAAAAACAAGTTGCGCGGGCCATAACCTTCAATCTTCATGCTCGATTATTTCCTTCATAACCCCAATGCTATTTTGCTTTTGCCATTTGTTGGCTTGTTGCTTTGTTTGGCCTTGGCGCCATTATTTTTTAAAGATGTCTGGGACAGGCATTTTGATAAAATAACCCTGTTCTGGATTTTGTTGGTTTTTGTGCCGTTGATATTTATTTTGGGCTGGGATGAAGCCTTGGTGGCGGTGCTGCATATGGCATTTTATGAATACTTGCCCTTTGTTATTTTGTTGGTGACTTTATTTGTTATTTCGGGCGGCATCACCATTCAAGGGTATTTTGACGGCACGCCCGCCAAAAATTTGCAATTGTTGTTGTTGGGCACGGTGTTGGCTAGCGTCATGGGCACCATGGGTGCGGCGATGTTGTTGATAAGGCCGCTGTTGAGGATAGCCAGGGAGCGCAAACATCAAGCGCACCTTGTGCTATTTTTTATTATTTTGGTGGGGAATATTGGCGGGGCCTTGACACCCTTGGGCGATCCGCCGTTGTTTTTGGGCTTCCTGCAGGGGGTGGATTTTTTCTGGCCATTGCAAAACCTATGGGCGCCGTGGTTGGTGGCGGTTTCCATTCTTTCCGTGGTTTTTTATGCGCTTGATAGTTATTGGTGGCGCGCCGAGAGGGCCGTGGCATTAAAGCCGCAAAAATTGCAAGTCAGGGGCATCCATAATTTTTTATTTTTGGGGTTGGTGATTGCAAATTTATTGTTGACCGCGGTGTGGCAAAACAATGAAGTGGTGGAATTTTTTTGGGTCGAGGTTGCCATGAAATCGCTCATTCGCGATGGAATATTTTTGTTGTTGGCTTTCTTTGCTTATCGCACCACGCCAAAAACAAATTACCAAGAAAATAATTTTAATTTTGCGCCGCCGCGCGAAATGGCTATTTTATTCTTTGGCATTTTTATGACACTTATCCCCGTTATGGATTTCCTATCGGGGGAGGGGGGGCAGATGGTAAGGCACGACCTGTTGGCGGCGTCAGAATTGCCCAGTCCCGTTTTGTATTTTTGGTTGACGGGAATTTTTTCCAGTTTGCTTGATAACGCCCCGACCTATTTGGTGTTTTTCAAATTGGCCAATGGGCAAGCCAGTGATTTAATGGCCAACCAACCAACCGTGTTGATGGCTATTTCGCTGGGTGCGGTTTTTATGGGGGCGAATAGTTATATCGGCAACGCCCCCAATTTTATGATTAAGACAATCGCCGACCAACAAAAAATTAAAACATTACATTTTTTTGCTTATATGTTTTATTCGTTGATTGTTTTGTTACCAATCTATTTCCTTATTCAATATTTGTTTTTACAATAACCTAAGAATGTATTTTTATGAAATTATTATTGAGGAGCGGGTTGGTTTTTTTAATCTTGGCTTGGGCAGGTCAAACGATTAACCCCATGGCTTGGGCAGGGCAGGGGAGTAGCAAGATGGCGGATAAGGGTGAGAATATAAGGATTAGATTCCTGGATAAAAATTCACAGGTTGAAAAAATATCGTTGTGGGTGGAATATGCAATCGATGAAGCAACCCGCGACCAGGGATTGATGTTCAGAACAAATTTGCCCGAGCGTGGCGGCATGTTGTTTTTTTTCGATAGACCGCAAATCGTTACCATGTGGATGAAAAATACCATCTTGTCGCTTGATATGATATTTATTGGGGGGGATAATCGGATTAAGAAAATTGTTCGCAATACCGTGCCCTATAGCGAGGCGGTCATCACTTCGGGTGTGCCAGTCGAATGGGTGTTAGAAATTTTGGCTGGTGAGGCGGTGGTATATGGCCTAAGGGTGGGCGATAAATTGGTTATTGACTAATGGCTTATAACATCATGGTCATCGATTTGCCCGTGGTGCTAAAACCCGCGCGTTGAAAAAACTGCTCCGCCGTCATCGAATCCCCGCGGGTTGGCACAATAACTTCCAACCTTGTCCAATCATTTTTCTTGGCGTGGTCTTTGATAAAATTCATCAAGGCTTGACCAATACCTTTCGACCTGGCCTCGGGCGAAACATAAACCCCCATGATTTGCCCATACCGCCCCTTGGAACGAAGCGACACGCCTTCCGCCACGGTGATAACACCAACGGCTTGATTATCTTCGCTGTAGGCCAAAATAGCTTGATAACGACCGTCGCTAAGTAAATATTCGGTGGTCTGCTGAATTTCTTCGGGGCGCGGTAAGTCAGCGGGAAAAAACGATTCGCGTAATAATTTATCAATAAGCAGGGCGACCAAATCCGCATCGCCAGGGTCAGCCAGTTCTATGGTGTAATGGTTACGAAGACGAAGAGCGTCCCAAAAAGAGGATGATTTATTTATTGCCATTTTTTTGCAGCATCAATGTCAGCAGGTTTTTGTTCGGGCCAATGGGATTGATGATTCTCCGTCATGATTTCTTCTTTCCAAAATGGCGCTTCGGCTTTCAAATAATCCATTATCATTTCGGCGGCCTGGAAAGAATCGGCGCGGTGCGCCGCCGCCACGCCAACCACCACAATATGATCGCGCGGGGCAATGTCGCCCACGCGGTGCACCACCATGACCTTATGCAATAAAAATTTCTTCCGCGCCGCGGCGATGATATTATTTATAGTTTGCTCGGTCATTTTGTCATAATATTCTATCGTCATTTTTTTTATCGCGCCTTGTTGGTTGTGGCCGCGCATAACCCCCGTAAAAACCACCACCGCGCCAACCCCGCCGCCCTCATCATCTAAGAAATCATAAACTTCCTTGTAAAATATCGCGGGGTTTATTTTTTCCGCTTGGATAATAATTTTGTCTTTCATTTTTTTATGACTACCTTTTTTTAGCCGCCTGTGACGGGTGGGAATATCGCAACCTCATCCCCATTTTTTATAATGTGATTGGGGTTGGCAAATTGTTGATTCAGGGCATAGCGCAATAAGGATTGATTGCTTTGCAATAATTCGTAAGCCCCGCCGCGGTGATAAAGCATGGTCAGCAAGTCGGACAGGGCGTAGGGTTGCTTGGTGTTTTCGGGCAAGGTTATGGTTTCGCGCTCCTTCTGCAATTTTTCGCGCACCCAAGCAAAATAACGTAAGGTGATAACCATTTTTTTGTTAGATAATATTTTTTATGGGTTGAGTAATTCTTTCATCTGGTAGCATGTTAAACTATCCCCAGGGTTAACGATGCTTACATCATCGTCGATTGCGGCGATGGCGTCAGCCTCCACCAATGATGATAGCACGGCCGACCCCGATTTGGCAATTTTTGTTGCCAGCCAAGTATTATTTTGATTTTGCAACTTCACCCTTACCAATTCGCAACGCCCAGGTTTTTTTTTCATGGAAAAATTGGCGATGGCCGATATGGGCGATGGCAAGATGATAGGGGTTGTTGTTGAGTGGGCGGAAGATGCTTTGCGCCCCTGGCGCAAGTTTAAAAATGGTTTGATGATAAAAAATAATCCCATCATAACCGCCACGGGGTTGCCAGGCATGGCTATCCATGGTTTGCCGCCGACCTGGCCAAATCCTAGTGGGCGGCCAGGTTTGATAGCCACGCCATAAAATTGCATGTTCGATTTTTTTATCAACGGCGCCGCAACGTCATGCCCGCCTACCGCCATGCCGCCCGTGGTAAGGATAATATCAACTTTTTTTGCCATGGCGGATAATTTTTTTGTCATGATGTTTTCTTGGTCGGGCAATGTGCCGCCATCAACCACTTCGTATCGCCAATGGTGGAGGAGGCTAAGTATCATCGGGCGGTTGCTGTCAAAAATTTCACCAACCTGTAATAAGCCGTTTGATTTTATTTCGTTGCCGCTGGAAAAAACGCCCACCCGCAACGGCGCAAAATATTTTACCATGGTAATATTTTGTGCCGCCAGCAAACCAACATGCAGCGCGGTTATTATCTCGCCTTGTTTTAACAATGGTTGCCCGCTGGCAACATCGTCGCCCTTTTGCCTTACATTATCGCCCTTTTTGAATTTTGTGCCTAGCCCTGGGGGCAGGATAATATGGTCATTTTTTATGACCACATCTTCTTGCATGATAACGGTGTCGGCATTGATGGGCAGGGGCGCGCCAGTAAAAATTTGCATCGTCTGATGGCGCGCCAGGGTTGGTAATTTTTTTTGCGGCGCGGCGGGTATAATCCCCGCAATGGGCAGGACGGTTTGCGCTTCGCCGTTGTTGTTGATGTCTTGAAAGCGAAAGGCAAAACCATCGACCGCGCTGTTGGTAAAATGGGGCACGGCATTTTTTGCCTTCACCGCTTCGGCGCATATCATACCCACCGCGCTTGCTATATTTTTTTTGATAATTCTTGGTAAGGGATTTTTCTTGCTGGGCTGAAAATTTTTTTCTAGCAACCTCATAACCGCGGGCAGGCTTAACAGGTTTTTTTTCTTAACCTGCTTGCTCTTCGCGCCCTTATCCCCCATCGACATATCGTTGCTTAATTGAACCATGCGAAGATAATATGCGGGTTGTGGTGGTGGTTTTTTTTAAGCGGCAATTTGCCCAAGCATGAATGGCAAAATACCGCCTTGCTTAAAATAATTAAGTTCCGTTTCGTTGTCTATCCGCGCCTTAACATCGATGCGATTGATAACGCCGTCTTTATCGCGCACCACCAGGGTTAGTATTTTTTGTGGCGAAATATTTTCTAAGCCCAAAATATCAAAATCATTTTCAACATTTTTTATGCCGCGTTCTATCAAACTTGTGTAGTCGGCCTCCTTAATAAATTCTAGGGGCAATACCCCCATGCCCACCAAATTCGAACGGTGGATACGTTCAAAACTGACCGCGATGACGGCGGCGACGCCCAATAATTTTACCCCCTTGGCCGCCCAATCGCGAGACGACCCCGTGCCATATTCTTTGCCCGCGATAATGATAAGTGGTTTTGAATGTTGTTTGTAATTCATGGCGGCGGCGAAGATGGTGGTTTCTTGGCCATCATATTGGGTGAAGCCCCCCGTCTTGTTTGCCAACAAATTTCTCAACCTAATATTAGCCAGGGTGCCGCGCACCATGACTTCATGGTTGCCGCGCCGCGCACCAAAGGAATTAAAATGTGGCACCGATATTTGGTGAGACAGCAAATAATCGCCAGCGGGACTTTCAGGTTTGATAGAACCCGCAGGCGAAATATGGTCGGTGGTGATGGAATCACCCAGCAAGGCCAGGGGTTTGGCGGCCATGATATTTTCCAATTTTTTGCGCGGTGGCAGGCTGAGGAAGGGTGGTTGTTTGATATAGGTTGAATTGGGGTGCCAGTTAAAGTCAGCCTCCGCCGTGCTGGTGATGGCTTGCCATTCTTTGGTGCCCAGAAAAATATTTTCATAACGTTGGCGATAAATTTCGGGAATAATAAATTGACTGACGGTTTGTTGAATCTCGTCTTCGCTGGGCCAAATATCTTTTAAGAAAACATCTTTACCATTTTTATCTTGGCCTAAAGGATCTTTCGTAATGTCCTTGGCCATCGAACCCAACAGGGCATAGGCAACCACCAACGGTGGCGACGCCAACCAATTGGCCTTCACCAACGGGTGGATGCGCCCTTCAAAATTGCGATTGCCCGATAAAACCGCGGCGGCGGTTAAATCATCATTTTTTATTTCATCTTCGATGACTTTATTTTTGAGCGGCCCGCTGTTACCAATGCAGGTGGTGCAACCAAACCCGACGATGTTAAAACCCAAAGCCTCCAACGGTGAAAGCACGCCAGCCGCTTGCAAATAATCCATGACGACTCGCGACCCTGGCGCCAGCGATGTTTTAACATGGGGCTGGGTTTGCAAACCAAGGGCCACGGCTTTTTTTGCCAACAAACCCGCCGCCAACATAACAAACGGATTGGAAGTATTGGTGCAAGAAGTAATGGCGGCAATAACCACGGGCTGGGGCGGCAGGGCGGTGGTGCGGGTTGCAAGATTTTTTTCTGAATTTTTTTGACTGTCTTTTTTTGCCTCCTCCTCAAATTGTAAACTGACGGCTTTTACTTGATAGAGCGGCACGCGGTCTTGCGGGCGTTTTGGCCCCGCCAGCGATGGTTCAACATCTTGTAAATCGAGTTCTAAGGTGCTGGTAAAAAGCGGTTGCGGGGTATCGGCATCGCGCCACAATAAATTAGCTTTGGCGTAGGCTATCACCCGTTCGACGGCATGGGGTGCGCGGTTGGTGGTTTGTAAATAATGAATGGTCGATTGGTCGATGGGGAAAAGCCCGATGGTCGCACCATATTCGGGTGCCATGTTGGCAATGGTGGCGCGGGTTTCAAGCGATAACCCCGCCAAACCATCGCCATAAAATTCAACAAATTTGTTCACAACATTTTTTTTGCGCAACATTTGCGTTGCCATGAGCACCAGGTCGGTCGCGGTCGACCCCACCGATAATTTCCCTTTCAATTTGAAACCAACAACCTCGGGCAGGACCAAGGGGATGGGTTGGCCCAACATGGCGGCTTCGGCCTCAATCCCGCCGACGCCAAAACCAACCACCCCCAAACCATTGACCATGGTGGTGTGGCTGTCGGTGCCGACCAAACTATCGGGGTAGAGAAGTTTGTCATTGTTAAAAATAACCTGCGCCAAATATTCAATATTAATTTGATGGCAAATCCCGAGGCCAGGCGGCACGATACGTAAATTTTTAAATGCCTTTTGTCCCCATTTTAAAAATTCATAACGTTCCAAATTTTCTTTGAATTCTATATTCATGTTATGCTCCAACGAATCATCGCGCCCAAATTCATTGACCATGACCGAATGGTCGATAACCAAATCAACGGGAATATTGGGGTTGACCAAATTGGGCTTGCCCCCTTTGGTCTTCACCGCGTCGCGCATCGCCGCCAAATCGGCAATCGCGGGCACGCCCGTAAAATCTTGCAACAGCACGCGCGCGGGACGAAAAGCAATTTCCTTGTCATTTTTTTGATTCGCCAGCCATTTGACAATTTCCTCGGCCGACGAAGCATCGCCGCCGCGCACCGCATTTTCAAATAAAATCTTGAGCGATAGGGGCAGGGCATTACCATCGACATTAAAAACTTCTTTGGCAATGGTGGCGATGGGGTAATAATCATACTCCTGCCCGCCGACCGACAATTTTTTGATAAATTTTTTAAAAGGGTGCGGAGAAAAACTAGTCATGATTTTTATAAAATGAAGGACGGTATCATGGTTGTTTCTTACAATATTATATTTCTTATGGTGGCTGCCTAATTAAAACCCCGTGGCATTTGCCCTTTCATCGATTGCAATTGACGCATGATTTGCGCTTGGTCCATTTTGCCTGCCTGCTTCATCATTTTTTGCGTGCTCATGAATTGTTTTAACAGGCGGTTAACATCGGCCAATTGCACCCCCGCCCCCTTGGCAATACGACTTTTCCGACTGGCAAGAATAATATCGGGGCGGTTGCGTTCGCGCGGTGTCATGGAATTGATAATGGCGTCTTGGCGTGCAAAAATTTTATCGTCAAGGTTAACATGCTGCAGGTTGCGAACATTTTGTGGCAATATCCCCTGGGGTAGCATGTTTAATATTTCCTTCATGCCGCCCATTTTTTTCATTTGGCGAATTTGCTTTTGCATATCAACCATGGTGAAGATGCCTTTTTTAAATCGCGCTTCCATCTCGGCCATCTCGTCTTCGCTGGCGGCTTCTTGGGCCTTCTCAACAAATGCCACCACGTCGCCCATACCCAAAATTTGTCCTGCAACCCGTCCACCATCAAAAACATCCAGCTGGGTGGCGGCTTCGCCCATACCCATAAACCACAGGGGGCAACCCGTTTCCGCGGCAAGCGATAAGGCCGCGCCGCCGCGCCCATCGCCATCCATCCGCGTCATGATAGCGCCCGACAAGGCGAGCGGTTGGTTAAAACCCTTGGCGGTTTCCAACGCCGATTGACCACTTAAACCATCAAGCACCAACAAAATATCTTTGGGTTTGATTGTTTTTTTTAATTCTAGCAGTTCGCTCATCAATTCTTTGTTCAGGGTTAAACGCCCCGCGGTGTCGAGCAATAAATAATGGTAATCACCTTTTTTAGCGGCCTGCAACGCGCGGGCGGCGATGGCCGAAACCTTTTCGCCAGGGATAATTTCCAAACTATCGACTTCATTTTTTTTGGCAAAAATTTCCAATTGTTCCTGGGCGGCGGGGCGATAAATATCCAACGATGCCACCAATGTTTTGTTGCCGCCTTGTTTATTTTTGCTTAGCCATGTTGCCAATTTGACGGTGCTGGTGGTTTTGCCCGAACCCTGCAAACCCACCATCATGATAACATGGGGCGTGGTTTTGGGGTTTAATAATTTTTCTTTTGGCCCTGTTCCTTCCTTGGTGCTGAGCAGTGACACCAAATTATCATGAACAATTTTTACCACCGCATCCCCTGGGCGAATGGATGCCAACACTTTTTGCCCAATGGCGTCTTGCTTTATTTGCGCTAGTAATTTGTCGGTAACGGGTAGGGCAACATCGGCCTCCAGCAGGCTTAGCTTAATTTCTTTCAATGCGCCGTCAATATCTTTTTCCGACAGCACACCCCGTCCAGTTAATTGGCGAAATTGCCCTTGTAATTTTTTTCCTAGGCCGTCAAATATCATTATTTGTTTATGCACCGAATGAAGGAAAAAAGCAATCGGCAGTGCATTCTAAAAAAGGCTAAAAAAGACCGCAAGATACTTAAAAGTTGCGGGGTTGCTGGTTAGACTGCCTTACCATAAAAAAGTCTCAATGCTCCCATCCCCCAAAAAAGGAGGGAGGAAATGGAGGAGGGAGCATGGGGAGCCGAATCGCAGCTAAGTTTGGTCAAGCCAAGCTAACTGCGGTTTAGCACCAACAATAATATGGGGATGCTAATCCAAAATTACAAGGCGGTAATTGCTTTTATCTGCAAATAATTTACGCAACATTTGATTGTTTAAAAAATGTCCGCCATGCGCTGATTGATATTTGCCGATAATGCGATAGGGCGACAAAGCCAAATCGCCAACAATGTCCAAGAATTTATGGCGCACAAATTCATCGGGGAAGCGTAAGGGCGATTCGTTAAGAATTTTACCCTCACCAACCACGATGGCATTATCCAAACTGCCGCCCAATGCTAGATTATTGGCATGCAAGAATGGTATTTCTTTTTCCATGCAAAATGTCCGCGCCAAGGCAATGTCCTGGAAAAAATAATCGCGGCTGACCAAACTTTTTAATCGGTGACTGCCCACCAATTTGTTGCTGTAGCTGATGGCGCAATCAATATCCAAAAAATCGGCAGGGGCCAGGCTGGCGGTCATGCCCTTTTCTTGCACTTCAACATTTTTTATAACTTGCAAATAAGTGCGGCGATAGGGTTTGCCATTGCTTTGCATAACCAACCCCGCCCGTTCCAGCGGCGCAATAAAATCTCGTGCCGAACCATCGAGGATAGGAAACTCTTCATTATCGATAAGGATGCGGGCATTATCAACGCCAAAAGCAAACAGTGCCGCCATGATATGCTCAACCGTGTTAACGCAAACCCCGTCGTTGTTGGCCAAACGGGTGGAGTATTTTGCCGACATAACATTGGAAAAAAGCGCGGGCACAACGGGATCCTTCTCAGGGTGTTTTTTGGCAATATCGGTGCGGTAAAATTTTATGCCATGGTCGTGGGGTGCGGGTTCTATCGTTACATGGGCAAGTTTACCGTTATGTAAACCGACCCCCGATTTGATGGCTACCTTTTCCTTTAATGTCCATTGATAGGGCGAATAAACCATGTCGTTGGCAAGCATACTGGGTAGCAGGGCGGTGGTGGCCTTGGGCTGTTCGGCCAAGCCATCCATGACTTCATTATCGATGGGTAGAAATTTTATTACTTTGGATGATTGCGCCGCAATAGCCTGGGCATCGCGGATGCCAGCAGTATTGGCGACCTGCGCGGCTGAAACATCAGCCAAATGAGGGGCGGAATTGGTATTATCCATGGTGGCATTATAGAGTATTATTATCAGGCGACAATTCCTCAATTATTAAAAATTATGAACATAATGCGAAGCCAGGGTTTCTAGTTTTATTATTTATCTAAAAAAATCATACAACAGCACGGGCGGCGGCAAGCCCCAGGTATGATAACAGGCATATTAATTGTCGTTAACCGTAAAACCCATTTGTTTCCACAGGGCCAAAGTTTCATTACGCAAAAATATAACCTTGACGGGGGCGGTGCCAACGCCATAATAACCAATTAAATTAGCCGCCTGTTTTGACATATCAAGGATACGATTTTTGGCGAAGGGACCGCGGTCATTAATGACCAATTTTATACTTTGCCCCGTGCGCAAATTGACGATAACCGCAACAGCAGGCAGGGGCAGGGTGCGGTGCGCCGCGGAAACCAACCCCATATTAAATTGCCCGCCATTGGCGGTCGGCTTGCCATGGAATTCATCGCCATACCATGACGCCATACCGCTTTCGACAAAATCATTTTTGGGAAAGAATGGACGAAACGCCAGGCTTTCGATTTGATAGGGGTTGCCTACCTTTGGTTTGCCAAAAAATGGTGCCGTTTTTTCATTAAAGGGCGGCACAAAATTATGGCGCGCGGGATCAAATTCTAAACCAAATTGTTCGTTGAGTTTTTCTTCAAGGGATTGATTGCTGGTGGTGCCATCGTCGGCCGCCACGTTTTGGGTTGGTTGCGCTTGGTTGTTGGCTGAATCACCCGAAGAGGTTGCGGAATCTTGGGCATGGGCAGAGAAAGAACGCAAGATAGGCAAAGCAATCAACGCGCAAGAGGCGAAGAGGAAAGAACCAGCTATAAAAGATATTGGCCAGTTTAAGAATTTTTCTTTGTGATTATTTTTTTTCATATTTTTTCAGGATGCAGGGATATTTTCATTGCTTTTTGCAAAAAACAAGCCAAATATAAATAGCAGAACCCTACCCACAAATCATCATAAAGACAAAAATGAGTTATAATTAGGTGGTTGCTTTTTTCTATTATATTCTATAAAAAAATCAAGATGTTAAGGTTTAAAAAATCCCTGCATAAAAAGCAAAACGAGAAAAAATTGCTTGACCAGACCCTGGCGGTTGTGTTGGCGGGCATGAAAAAAATTGAACATAATAATGCGGTATCGCGCGATATCAGCCTTGATAAAACCGCGGTGGAATGGCGCGAGCTTGTCAGGGCGGTGCGCCAGGAATTGGGGCGCGGCGGCAACAGGACCGTTTTGACCGCCCTTATCAGACCATTGTCGTTGCCCGATATAGCAGGATTGATACAGCAGTTAAATAATCGCCAGCGGTTACGCTTTATCGATAAAATGATTGATGAAATAGACCCCGAAGTTTTCACCAAAATAGACGATGCTATTTTGCAAAAAATCTTACCCAAATTGCCCGCGCGGGTGTGGCAAAGTTTGTTAAAAAAATTGGAAAGCGATGATGCTTTGGATTTGATAGAAATGTTTGACGAACGGCAACAACAAAAATTGTTGTCGTTTATTCCGCGCGAAGACCGCGCCGAATATAATTTTGTTTTAAGCCTGCCCGATGATACGGCGGGTAAATTGATGCGCCGCGAATTGGTGACCGCGCCAAAATTTTGGACGGTCGGGCAAATGATAGATTATTTGCGTGATAGAAAAATCAAAACGCCCGATTTATTTTATAATATCATTATTGTTGGGGCGTCGCATCGCCCGTTGGGGGTCTTGCCCGTTTCAAAATTGTTACGTGCCAATCGCCCCACGCCCTTGGCAAAAATTATGAACAAGGAATTTCAAGAAATACCCATTGATATGAATCAAGAAGATGTCGCAAGGTTATTTAACCGCCACGCGATAGTGGAGGCTCCCGTGGTTGACTCCCTCAACCGTTTGGTGGGAACCATCACGGTTGACGATATCGTGAATGTGTTGGAAGAAGAACATGAAGAAGATATTTTACGCCTCGGCGGGGTGCATGGCGGTGATTTTTACAAACCCATCATCCATACCACGGCTTTTCGTTTTACATGGTTGTTTGTTAATTTGTTGACGGCTATTTTTGCCTCGATGGTTATTAATGTGTTCCAGGCTAGCATTGAACAATTGGTGGCCTTGGCGGTGTTAATGCCCATCGTCCCCAGCATGGGCGGCAATGCGGGAACGCAAACCACCACGGTGGTGGTGCGGGCCATGGCGACGGGCGACCTTATCAGCACCAACACATTTAAAACATTATGGAAAGAAACGGCGGTGGGGTGGTTGAATGGTATTTTATTTGCGGTGATTATTGGTTTCATGGCTTACGAATGGCAAGGTTCCAAACTTTTGGCCTTCGCGATAGCTGGCGCGGTTATTATTACGTTGTTGGCGGCGGCAATATTTGGTGTTTTGATTCCTATTATTTTAAAACTTTGCAAGCAAGATCCCGCGGTGTCCTCCACCGTTTTTTTAACCTGGGTAACCGATACGGTTGGATTTTTATCTTTTTTATTGTTGGCAAAAATGTTAATGGAATAATAATTCATTATGTCTAAACATCAGCCAGCGATGAATCGCCAGCAATGGTCGTCGTTGTTTATTATTTCTGCCATTTGGGCTTGGTCATTTGTTATTTACAAAATTATGGGGGCGGTTTACCATCCCCTGATGATAGCCTTCATTCGCTGCGCCATTGGCGCGGTCTATTTGTTGGGTTATTTATGGTATAAAAAAATATCATTATTAAAATATAAAAAATATTTTCCTGTGCTTGTTTTTTTAAGCGTGCTGGGGAATATCATACCCTTTACCTTGTCGGGGTTGCTTATTAAAGATATCGGCTCGGCCGTGTCGTCGATTATTAATTCTATCAACCCCATATTTACCGCCCTGTTGATTAGGATGTTTTATGACCATCACCGTTTGTCGGTTGGGCGATTTTCTGGCATTTTGTTATCGCTGGCGGGTATGACGGTATTGGTCGGGCTGGATGCCATGGGATATAGTGGATACGGGACTGGCGGTAATAATACCACGCCGCACGATAATTATTATTTTATCAAGGAATTGCTTTTGATGCTGGTTGGCTTTTCTTTTTCTGTGCAATCAGCCTTTACGCGGCGGCACGACATACAAAAAATTCCTGCGGTGGTGATGGTGGCATCGCAAAATATTTTTTCGACCATTATCTTGCTGCCGCTGATATTTATATTTGATAAGCCGTTTGATTACCCATTCCCGCCAAGTTTAAACATGATGATGGTGGCGGTGGTTTATAATGTGTTTTCGATGGGTTATGCTTATATTATTTATTTTAACATGATTAAAAAGGCGGGGGCGGTGAATGCCTCCCTCACCGCGATGATTATGCCGCCGATAGGAATCATCTACGCTTATTTTTATTTTGGCGAAGAATTAGCCAGCCATCAATTCTTGGGGCTGGCCCTTATCACCATGGGGTTATTGGTGATAGATGGCCGCCTGCCCCGTTATATTGCAAAATATATGCGGGCGCGATTTGCCTCGCTACGCAAAACAGGCAAGGCCTTATATAAAAAAATAAGCTAATGGGTAGTTAGGATGGCGGGTTGCCTTGTCGCGTTGCATGAACAACCGCGTCGCTTCAATAAGGTTTTTCTGTATCGATAATTATTGATACCCGCTAAGCACAGCAGGGGCGGCGTATTATCTATACGCGACAGGCGTTAAATTATTTTTTGGCTTTTTTTGCGGGGGCTTTTTTTGCCGCGGGCTTTTTTGTGGCGTCTTTTTTTGCGGCGGGCTTTTTGGTCGATTTTTCATCTTCGCCATCGGCCTTGCTTGTTTTTTCTTCGGCCTGCATGGCGGCGCGCGCCAATTTTGCTTTTTCGGTGGCTTCTTTTTTCTCGGCCTTTAATTGGGCGATTGTTTCGGCTTTGCTCAATTTTCTGTCCTCAACCGATGGGGCGGCAACAATAACATCTTCCGCATTCTTAACAACCTGCACCGTGACCGTGGCCAGCACGTCGGCATGGAAACGCATTTTTACTTCGTGTTCGCCAATGTCTTTGATAGCCTTGCCGATAAGCACCGCCGAGCGTTCCACGATATGATCTTTGGCAGATAAAGCCTCGGCTATGTCGCGACCGCTTACCGAACCATATAATTGCCCAGTTTCTGACGCCGCGCGGATGAGTTTCACCGTAACGCCATCAATTTTCTTCGCCAATTTTTCGGCTTCTATCTTTTTTGCTTCGTTGGCGGATTCGTATTTTTTCTTTTCGGCTTCAAATGTTTTTTTGTTTTCGGCGTTGGCACGCAATGCCTTACCCGTGGGCAGTAAAAAATTACGAGCATAACCAGGCGCAACCTGCACCACGTCGCCCAAATTTCCCAATCGTTCGATGCGTTCCAATAAAATAACTTCTACCGTCATGGCCTTAATCCTTTCAATAATTTTATTTTACCAAATAGGGAAGCAAGGCAAGAAACCGCGCGCGCTTGATAGCGTTTGAAAGCTGCCGTTGTTTTTTTTGTGAAACGTTAGAAATGCGGCTGGGGGTGATGCGGCCCTTCTCTGATATATAGCGCGATAACAAACGCACGTCTTTGTAATCGATGACGGACGCGCCCGGGCGTGAAAATGGGCAACCACCGCGCCCCATAGGACGGGGTGCCATTGGAATTGCAGATTTTTTTCTTATTTCTCGCGCCATGGTTTTTTCTCGTGTTTTTCGGTTTTTTCGGCGTTGTCGGTTGTTTCTTCCTCAACGGGTTTCATTTGAATCGATTCTTCGGTTGGTAAATCTTCGGTGACGATGGTCATGTAACGAAGTACGTCATCGTTAAGGCGTAATTGGCGTTCCATTTCGTCTTTATGTTTGCTGTCGGCCGAATAATTTAACATCAGGTAATGGGCATGGCTGTTTTTTTTGATAGGGTAAGCCAATTGCTTTAACCCCCAATATTCGTTGCGCGAAACCTTACCCGCCGTTTTGTCGGTTTTAATAAAATCCAGCAATTTGGTCGTCAGGGTTTTAATCTGCGCGGGGGTTTTATCCGCACGGACAAGCACTACGGTTTCGTAAAACGCCATTGCTCATTTTCTCCTTCTGGGTATAAAGGGCTTCAAGATAATTCCAAAGCCCAAAGAGATTGTTTGTTATATTGTTGGTAACGAAGTTTTTTCTAAGTTATTTTATTTGCCTGTTTTTTCAAACGGCGATAAAATATTGCTTAGGAAATATCCGCAACCTGTAAAACTGGGTAGCCTAGCCAAGCCATCCTGTCAAGTGATTTTATAAAAAATCATTTGCGCGAACCGCTCCATTTTTCGAACCATCGTGTGATATGCCCCGTCATGCCCGTTGTTCGCATGTCGGTGGGTATATGGCCAAAATACCGTTCGCGCGCCATCAACATGCAAGGGGTGATAAGCAGGGTAAAGGGCGTGGCGAATATCATGCCGAAGGCAATGGCGGTCGCCAACCCCATCCATAATTGCGCTGACGGACCGCCGATGTCGATGGCGCGGTTGACAAAATCGATATTGATGGCAAACACCACGGGCACCAACCCCAACACGGTGCAAAGCGAAGTTAAAAACACGGGGCGTAACCGTTGCGCCCCCGCAAGGATAATGGATTCCATCGGCGCCATGCCCGCGCGACGGTGATGGTCGTAAGTATCAATCAGCACGATGTTGTTGTTGACGATAATCCCCGCCAAGGAAATAATCCCCAGCCCCGTCATAACGACGCTGAAGGGTTGGCGCATTATCATCAAACCAATTAAAACCCCCGCGGTTGACATGATAACCGCGGTCAAAATAAATAAGCAGGTGGAGAAGCTATTAAATTCCAGCAACATGATGCCAGCAATCATTAATATCGCAACGGTGAAGGCCACCATCAAAAATGACATCGATTCTTTTTGATTTTCGTCATCGCCAGTGAAGGCGAAGGTCACGCCGTCGGTCAAATTGGTTTTTAACCATTCGCCCAACATTTTTATTTCGTTGGCGGGCACGACGCCAGGTTTAACATTGGCACTTAAAACATAGGTTCGTTTTTGGTCGGTGCGATTAACATTACCATCGTCAAGCATGGCTTGGCGTTTAACAAAATAAGAAAGTGGCACCGCGCCATTTTGAGTATTGACCTTGATTCTATCCAACCCCGAAAGCCCACGATATTCCTCGGGGTAGCGCACCATGACGTCAACTTGCTTTTTGCTGTCGCTGGTGTTGATGGTTCCTATCTTCACCCCTTGGGTCACCAATTTGACGAAGGTTCCTATCAAGGCCACATTGGCGTTGTAACGCGCGGCTTCTTCACGGTCGACCTTTAATTGCCAATTAAGCGATGGCGGGGGCAAGTCATCGGTGATTTCTATCATGTTGCCGCCAGCTATCATTTGCGCTTTGGTTTTTAACACCGCGTCGCGCAATGTAGCATAATCATCATCGCCGTAAATTTCCAAATTGATGGGTTTGGGGGCTTTGGGGCCGCCTTGCTCTTTTTTCAGCCGCACCAAAACGCCAGGCAGGTCGTTGGTGGTTTGCAGCAATCTTTCGGTGACATAATTGACCGATGGACGAACTTTCCAATCGTTCATTTCCACCACCACCTGGCCAATTTGGTCAATATCTTGGTTGCCTTGGTTGGGTTGGCCGATAAGACTATTCACCACTTTTATACCGCCATAGGTGCTTTTATAAGCCAAGACCTTATCTTCCACCGTTTTGACCAAATTGATTTTATCTTGCAACGAAAGGTTACCGCGTGCCGACACCGCAAGGCTGAACTGTTCGGGCTCGGTGTCGGGGAAAAAATCCATGCCTTTGCTAAATTTGCTGTAAAGACCAAACACCAATATTAATAAAAAGACCGAGGTAACAATTCCTGTTATTGGTTTTTTAACAATAGCCGTCAAGGCCGAGACGTAATATTGATGCCATTTGTCTTGTGGCATTTCTTCTCTCATCTCGCCCAGCTGATTTTTTTCTTTTTCTATTTCTATGTCATCCTCGGCCTTAATTTTTGCACGGTAAGATTCGCGCCGTGTGTAGTAGGCAATGGCGACACTGCCAATAATGAGGCCTAAGAAAACCCCGCCCACTTTTAACGCCACCCAGCCCAATGCGCTCAAAATAATCAAAAACCCGAAATAGATAAAAATACGTTTTACCTTTTCCAATTCGGTGCCCAGCACGGGCAAAAATAACAGGGCAAAAATTAACGACGCGCTTAACACCGCGACCAAGGTTATCGGCAAATAACGCATGAATTGCCCCACGATGCCTGGCCAGAATAACAACGGCAAGAACACGACAATTTTGGTCAGGGTCGCCGTCATAATGGGGAAGGCCATACGGGTTGATGCCTCGCGGTAGGCCAATTTTTTTGACATGCCTTCTTCGATACGCCGCGCCGCATATTCGCAAACAATAATGGCGTCATCGACCAACATACCAACCGACAGAATAAGACCAAATAACACCACAACATTGATGGTAAGCCCCGATAGGTAGATTGCTAAAATACCGCCGAGGAAAGACCCAGGGACCGAAATACCCACCAGCACGCCGCTGCGAAACCCTAGGAAACCCATCACCACCGCCACCACCAACAACACCGCGGAAATAACATTGTTGGTCAAGTCGTTTAACAGATCGTGGATGTTGGTCGACTTATCGCCCCCAATCTCCATATGCAAATTCAATCCTGTTGGCATTTGTTTTTGCGCTTCATCGATGACGATGTGAACTTTGCCAATGGTGTTCAACATGTTTTCGCCGATACGCTTCACAACCTGAATAGATAAAGATGGCTTGCCATTAACGAAGGATGCCGTGCTAGCCTGAACAAAATTATACCGCACCTCGGCAATATCCTTCAGGGTGGTTACGCGGTTGCCGACATTCTTAACGGGCAATTGGTAAAGCTCCTCGGCGGTGGAAATAAGCCCAGGGACGCGCAGGGCGTAACTGCCGCTACCATCCGACAGGGTGCCCGCCGCAACCAGCAGGTTGGATTGCGCCAAATTGTTTAACAGGGCGTCGGCACGAATGCCCATCGCCTCCATCTTCTCGGGCGACATTAAAATTTCGACCTGTTTATCGCGGTCGCCAACGATGGTGGCTGATAAAACCTCGGGGATAGATTGCAAGGCGTCTTGTAATTTTTGCGCCGCGGCTAAGCGCACGCGTTCGTCAGCCTCCCCATACAGGAATATTGAAATAACGGGAAAAAGACTGAGGTTAACCTCGGCAATGGTTGGTTCCAGCGCGTCCCTGGGGAAGAGGGATTTGGCGGTGTTGACGGCTTCGCGCACGTCGGCCAGGGCTTTTTTCGAATCGAAACCAGCCTTAAATTCTATCTGAACATTGGCACCGCCCAAAAATCCCGATGATTTGATTTTCTTAACGCCCGTCACCCCCCGCACTTTTTGTTCCAATGGCTTAACCAACAATGACACAGCGTCGGACGGGCTTATCCCAGGTAAGGGAACCACGACATACATGATAGGAATTTGAACATCGGGGGTGGATTCTTTGGGTATGATGACCAGCGCGAAAAAACCAAACCCTAACAAGAAGGCAAGGCTAGCCAATATCAAACGAGCTCTTTTCTGTGCCTGGGCTACGATATTCATGTTTTTGCTTTTTCTTTTTTTGGGCATTCGCCCTGCATTTACTATTTTTTGTAAACGGGGTTGATGGTTTGCCCAACGCTGACGAAGGCCTGCCCCTCGGTTAATAGTATTATTTTTTCGGGCAAACCCGTTACCCAAACATGGTCGCTATCTTGCGCCAAAATGGTGATGGGTTGGAAAGCGACTTTGTTATCGGCCGCCAAAACCTTGATACCAATTTTTCCACTATCGCCCAAATTTAAAGCGGTGGGGGGAATGTCGTAAGCCTTGATAGCGGGCAGGGTGATGGAAACACTGGCGGGGGCTTGACCTTTAACTTTGCCATCCTCATTGTTCATCAATAACCTTATCTTGACGGTGCTGGTATTTTGGTCGCTGACCACGCCGACGTAATTAACCGTCGCGGTTTTTGTAACATCGCCCACCGTTACCTCGGCCGTGGCACCAACTTTCAAATCTTTGGTTTTATCAAGCGATAAAAAAAGATCGATATATAATTGTTGCAAGGCAGCAAAATTGGCAAGCGGTTGGCCAGGGCTGATAAGGTCGCCAACCTCCACCAAATATTCGGTTACCACGCCGTTAAAGGGTGCCTTGACCTTTAATTCATTAACAACGCGGGTCAATTCGGTTACTTGGGCGCGTGCATTGGCGAGGTCGGAATCGGCCTTGGCCATGTTAAGGTTTGATGATAAACCTTGTGCCGCCAATTGCATTTCGCTGTTTTTGCCGATTTCTAATAGTTGCAATTGTTTTTGTGCCGCATTTAATTTGGCGGCATTGGCGGCGATTTCAAATTGGGCGATAACGCCGCCCGTTTTCACAGGCACGTTTTCGCGTAGCATCTTGCGTTCCAGGCGACCACCAATCGCCGATTTGATGGTGGTTTGTTGAAGTGGTGCCGAAACCCCCGTTGCCAACAATTGTGGTTTGTAATCAACCGCGGTCAACTCCACCACCCCAATATCGGGCACGGTTTTTTGGGTGTCTTTTTTATCCCCCATTTTTTTGCCGTCGGCACTGGGTGCCGCGGTATCGCTTGACGTATTGGTGTTTGCCGCAATGTCGGGCGTCTTGGCATTTTTTTCATCATGTTCGCTACCCGCCACCACCACGCCGTTGCCCGCGCCCAATAACCACCATAGAACAAAGCCTGCTAATAAAATCGATGCGCCCGCAACGATATATTTTTGCATGGGGTTGGCGGGCGGCGGTTGCTGACCATAGGGATCATCGCCATAATCTTCATATTGCTCGGGGTCAAAATTATCGTCTTGCGGGTTATGGGCATCCCCTGGCGGTGTTGAGCGCGAAGCATCATCCCCTGGCTGCAAAGGATGAGAAGATGGCGTTGTATTTTGCGCGGCGGTGGGCGTCAGCGGGTTCGTTTCGCTGGCGCGCGCATAACCATCGCCCTGCCCCATTTGGTTGGGACCCGCGCGGTGCTGCGGCGCAGAATTATTATTGTCAAAAGGTTGTTGCATAGAGGTTTGAACCATACATTAATGTATATATTTTTTCAAGCGATGTTGAAAAGATGGCTAACGTTGCCTCTGTTATTTTTTTAAATTATATTGACTTTTGTGGCTAGTTGGTTTATTGAAATGAGGCATTGTAATGCGAATATTATGATATTTTTTGCTATGGAGAGAATAACAGGTTAGGAAAATTTCGTTATGAATAAAAAAATAATTTTTACTACATTGGGCGCGTTGTTGTTATCCGCCCAGCCAATCAATTCTTTTGCGCGCGATTTTTTGCGTTTCGCGGGGTCGAGCACGGTGTTCCCTTATGTTTCTGCTGCTAGCGAAAATTGGTCAAAATCCACCAACAAAAAATCGCCGATTGTCGAAACGCTTGGCACGGGCGGTGGTTTTAAAAATTTTTGCATGGGCATGGGCGATAACAGCGCCGATGTTGCCATGGCATCACGCAAAATTATTGCTGAAGAGCAAGCAGCCTGTAAGGCGGCGGGGGTGAATAACATCATTGAATTAATGATAGGCTATGACGGGATTGTCGTCGCCCAAGCAAAAACCGCGGCGGCAATGACATTGTCTCGGGCTGATTTGTTTCAAGCCTTGGCGGGCGATGATAAGGGAAAAAATCCCAAAAAAAATTGGCAAGAGGTCAATGGCAAGTTTGCAAGTCGGGAGATTAAGGTTTATGGGCCTGGGGCGTCTTCGGGCACCCGTGATTCATTGATTGAATTGGCATTGTCGCCAGGGGCAAAAAAATTAAACCCCAAGGCTGACAAAGATGCAATTAAAAAAATGGCGAGCAGTTTGCGCCGTGATGGTGGTTTTATTGACAGCGGTGAAAATGACAATGTGATAGTTAATAAAATAAAATCTGATAAGATGGCGCTGGGTATTTTTGGTTATGATTATCTTTTAACCAACAAGGATAGTTTGGTTGGGGTAGCGGTTGAAGGGATTTTGCCCACCGTCGACACCATTAGAAACAAAACCTATCCATTGTCTCGCCCGTTGTTTTTGTATGTTAAGGCTGATGCTTTAAAAAACAATCCTGATTTAAAAAATTTTCTGACATTTTTTATGAGCGATAGCAATATTGGTGATAATGGTAAAATGGTAAGCCTTGGGTTGGTGCCGCTTAAAACGGCGGAGCGGACAGCGTCAGTCGCCAAAATAAAATAACGAGGGTAAAAAAACCTCTCGAAAGTCTTAGAACCTAAGACTTTCAGATTTTTGGAAATGTGAACAAAAATAAATTGCCATGGCAGGCGAATCATTGTTTAAAAATTTGGCATGGTGAAAGAACATAATAATTTTGTTTATAATGATGGCGGTAACCTCAATGCCATGCCGCAAGGACACCGCCAATCGGTCAAGCAAAAATACCAATCAAAGTAAAAAATGATATTTATTCTTTGTCTTTTTTTATGGGTGCTGGCGGGCATTGGCTTTAATCATTTGCTTAGGCGAAAAATTTTTTTACAAAAATCAAAGTCACAAAAACTTACCCGCCCGATAGATTTTATTTTTCTGTTATGGGTGTTGTTGCTGGTTGCGGGTAGCGTGGTATTTTTTGCCAGCGGTTATTTTTCTTTGTTGCCCCTGCATCGGGTTGTTTTGTCGCTTGTCATGGTGGGTATAACGGGTGGTGGTTTTTATTTGTTGTATAGCCCCCAATGGCAAGCCCATGTGATAGCCAGTCGCTTAATAGAAATTGTTTTGTTCTTGGGCACGCTGGTCAGCTTATTTATCTCGGTGGCTATTTTGCTAACCTTGCTTTGGCAATCGGTAAGATTTTTTTCTATCACCCCGCTTTTTCAATTTTTATTTTCTACCAATTGGAATCCCAGTGGTGGGGTTGATTTTGGCGCGTTACCAATATTTTGGGGCACGCTGGTCATTACCCTGATAGCCATGGTGGTGGCGACTCCCTTGGGCATATTGACCGCGGTTTATTTGCATGACTATTGTAACAAAAAATTGGCAGCCTGGTTAAAACCGATATTAGAATTGTTGGCGGGGGTGCCAACCGTGGTCTATGGTTTTTTTGCCATTTTGATAGTCAGCCCCTTGATAAAATATTTGTTTGGGTTGGTTGGCATATCGGCATCGTCTGAAAATGCTTTGGCGGCGGGATTGGTGATGGGTATCGCCATCACGCCGATTATTAGCTCCCTTAGCCAAGACGCCTTGAATGCCGTGCCAAAAGAATTGAAGGAAGCCAGCCTTGGGCTGGGTGCCACCAGATCAGAAACCATGAGGCAGGTGGTGTTGCCCTATGCCAGTGGCGGGATTTTTGCCGCCATTTTAATCGCCATCAGCCGTGCGGTGGGCGAAACCATGATAGTGGTGATGGCGGCAAGTTTGACCGCCAACCTGACGATTAATCCGTTGGAAAGCCTAACCACCGCCACGGTGCAAATTGTCAGCTTGCTAACGGGGGATAGTTCTTTTAACAGCCCGCAAACCTTGTCCGCCTATGGGCTTGGCTTGTTTCTTTTTATCATGACATTATTTATAAATAGTTTATCAATAAAATTAAATCGGCAACAAAAATTGAAAGGTCGGTTATGAAAAATAATCACCGCGCCATTATTAAATCGGGCTTGGTAAGGCGTTATCGTGCTGAAAAAAGATTTCGCTTGATGGGGCTGATGACCATGGGTTTTGCCTTTTGTTTTTTATTTTTTCTGTTGGCAAGTTTGATGGTGCGTGCGTTGCCCAGCCTAACCCAAGCTGAAATATATTTGCCATTACATTATGATGAAAAAATACTTAACCCGCAAAAAAAACTTGAAGGCGACATGATTATTTTGCAAGGCGACATGACAGGGGTGATAATTGATGGGTTGTATCAAACCTTGGCGGCGGGCGGGCAAACCATCAACCCATCGCCAAACAACATGTCGCCCGCAACATGGCGATCCGAATTAACGCCATTGGTTTCGCCCGATGGCGTTTTTGAAACCAGCCGTTATTTGTATCAGCACCCTGAATTGTTAAATCAGCGTGCCAAGAAAAAAATTCTTGCGTCAGGGCAAGTCAACAATTATTTGCAGGGACATGGCGAAACCAGTTTAAGCGAACAACAACAACAATGGATAAAGACATTGGTGGATAAAAAAATTATTCAACAGAATTTTAATTGGCGATTCTTTAGCAACGGCGACAGCCAGCGTTCGGAATCGGCGGGTATTTTGAATGGCGTGGTGGGGTCGCTGTTAACCATTGCCATTTGTTTCTTGGCGTCTTTCCCCATTGCTATCATGGCGGGGATTTATTTAGAAGAATTTTTTGATGCCAAACATGCCAGCCAATTTTTACAAAAATTTTTTAATATCATCGAGGTGAATATCAATTCCTTGGCGGCGGTGCCCTCCATCATTTATGGCCTGTTGGGTTTGTTGTTGCTGGTGAATTTTTTTGGCGTGCCGCGTTCATCCTCTCTGGCGGGGGGGTTGACCCTTGGCTTGATGACCATGCCATTGTTAATTATTGTTACCCGCAGTGCGCTGCGTGCCGTGCCCAATAATATCAGGGAAGCCGCTTTGTCGCTTGGCATTAACCGTTGGCAATTGGTGTTGCATCACCTCTTGCCCCTCTCCCTGCCGAGTATTTTGACGGGGACGATATTGGGTTTATCACGGGCGTTGGGTGAAACCGCGCCCTTGATATTGATTGGCATGGTGTCGTTTGTTATGTCGACGGCGAGTGGCGTGACATCGCCCACCACCACCTTGCCCGTGCAGGTTTATTTGTGGGCGAATCATGCTGACAATGGGTTTGTTTATAAAACGGCCGCCGCCATTATTGTTTTGCTTTTTTTGGTTTTTATGATTAACTTGGCGGTGATTATTATTCGCCAAAAATGGACAAAACAATCGAGGGCATAACATGACTGTAAAAAAATCTTCACCTATTTTCCAGTGTAATAACCTGTCGGTTTATTACGGTGAAAAACAGGCGTTAAAAAATATTACTTTATCCGTGGCTAAAAACAAAATCACGGCTTTGATTGGGCCGTCGGGCTGTGGCAAATCAACATTTTTAAAATCCCTCAACCGCATGAATGACCTGGTTGATAATTGCCATATGACGGGCCAGGTATTGTTGGATGGTCGCGATATTTACGCCAAGGATACCGACATTGTGTTGTTGCGTTCGCGGGTGGGGATGGTTTTTCAAAAACCAAATCCCTTTGCCAAAAGTATTTATGACAATGTTGCCTATGCCCCGAAAATACATGGGTTGGTAAAAAACAAAACCGATACCGATGAAATAGTCGAAACCAGTTTAAAAAAAGCTGGCCTGTGGGATGAAGTAAAGGATGATTTAAAAAAATCGGGCACCGCCCTGTCGGGGGGGCAACAACAACGTTTGTGCATCGCCCGCACCATCGCCATCAACCCCGATGTTATTTTGATGGATGAACCATGTTCGGCGCTTGACCCCATTGCCACGGCACGGATAGAAGACCTGATGGCTGAATTGGCAAAAAAATATACCATTATTATTGTCACCCATTCGATGTCACAGGCACGGCGGGTTTCCGACATAACTTGTTTTTTTTATTTAGGTGATTTAATAGAAAGTGGTAGGACGGACGATATTTTCGACAACCCAAAAGATAAAAAAACATACAATTATATTACGGGAAGGTTTGGCTAAAGATGAACAATGGCAATTTAATAAGAAGAGAAGAAGCGCGTGATTTTAAGCATTTGTTTCACTTGCTGGAAAAGATGGATAAAATTGCAACCAAAATGGTGAAGGACTTCCTTGGCCAGTTGCAACACCCCGAGGGTGCGGGATTAAAAAAAATCATGGCCGCCGACCGCGACCTGGATGAATTGGAAATTATTGTCAATGAAGAGGTCATTGCTATTATCAGCCGTTGGCAACCCGTTGCCAACGATTTGCGCATGATGATGGCGGCGATAAAAATTGCCACCGCATTCGAACGCATCGGCGATTATATTCATAGCAATTCCAACAAGATTATTTTTTCGTTAGAAAATGGTTTGAATCCCAAATCCATCAATATCAAAGCTTTGGGCGACCTTGGGGTGCGGATTGTTGCCTTGATGAGTTTGGTGTCGCAAGATATAAAAAATCATGCCAGCAACAATGCCGAAAAAATAATGGCCGAAGATTTTTTGATAGATAAAATATACGGCGAATTATATAGGGAAAGTTTGCAATCCGACGGCAAAACGCCCATCGCGGGGGTTATTAAAACAGTGATGATAGCAAAATACCTGGAACGGATAGGGGACCAGTTAAGAAATATCGCCGAGGCTCTGCTCTACGCGACCGAGGGTAAATTGCCCGCGCCAGAAAGGGATTAGAAAGGCATTGATGAAAATTAATTTTGCCAATTTTAAAGATAAGAGTGGTTGCCTGTCGCCGCAGTTGATTAAGTCATTGGTGGATATTATTCATGTCAGCGGTGAAGAAACATTGTTTTTGGAATCGGGTACTTACCTTGGTGGCACGGTGGAGGCATTAAAAAAATATTTTGATAAGGTTTATTCTATCGAGCTTGATAAAGATCTGTATCAAAGGGCGCAACAGCGTTTTGCCAAGGAAAAGAACATTACAATATTGCAAGGTGACGCAGGTCAGAAAATAAAAGAGGTCTTAAAAAATATTAAAAAAGCCAATATTATTTTTTGGCTTGATGGGCATTATTCGGGGGAGGGCACGGCGCGTGGCAATATTAACACACCAATAGTAGCAGAGTTACAAGCAATTGCCCAACATGACAAAGGACAAAAAATAATATTGGTTGATGATATTCGTCTTTTTTTGGGTGATGATTATTACCAAAAATCACCACGGCTAAAGAATTTTGTTGCTCAAGGTACATCGCTGGCGGGCTACCCCAGTTTTTATCAATTGTTGTTGTTGGTAGAAAAATTGTTTCCTCATCATGGTGCATGGTTGATGGGGGACATGTTGTTGGTGTTGCCAAAGGCATTGTTAAAGAAAGTAACCATCAGCCCCGTGGTTATGGCCGCTACCCAATTGCGTTGTTTCCCCGAACATCAGTTGTCAGCTAGCCTATTGGCAAATTATAGAAAAGCCATCATGATGGTAACGGGCATAGAAAAACAAACTTTTTTTGATTTTTTTAAACAATATCATGTTTTTGATAACGGCCTAGCGGCTTATTATCATTGGTGGATTGGTTTAATTTATCAAGCATCTAATAAAAAAATACTTGCCAAGTATCATTTTTATTTGGCGCAACGCAATGGGTTATCAACCATAGAAAGCCGAGATATTGTCATGGCGGGGTTGGCACCGCTGATGTTGTTAAGCAGGCGCATCATAAAAAAAATAAAAAAAAATGCTTTTAGCTTTTAAGGCTTAAAAAATAAGCATAGGCATCTTTGATACCATCGACCAAAGATTTGGTGGGTTTAAAACCCAAATCATGAAAAAATTGCGAATCCATTATTTTTTGTTTCATGCCAACTGGCTTATCCAGCAAAAATTGCCATGAGCCTTGAAAGCCCAACACTTTGGCGGTGGCTTCGTAATAATCTAAAATACTAATATCATGGTTAACCCCAACATTGGTCACGGCGGGTAATTTTTCAATATGCAACAAAGCAAACCAAATGGCACCCGCCAAATCAAACGCCGACATTAATTCGCGGCGCGCCGTGCCGTCGCCCCATAATTCAACGCTCGATTTTTTTCTTGGACGGCGTGGTGAATTTTCCTAATAACCCCCGCAGGAAAATGGGAAGTCACGGCATCAAAATTATCATAACGGCCAAACAAATTGGGCGGGATAAGGGTTTTATATTGCAAGCCAGTATTTTGTTCGGCAAAAAATTGACATAATTTTAAGACAGACATTTTGGCCAAGCCATAACCTTCGTTGGTGGGTTCGAAGGGCCCGCTCAACATCGATGCTTCCTTCAACGGGTTGGGTGCCATTTTGGGATAAATGCAAGAGCTGCCCAAATTGATTAATTTTTTTATTCCCAATTCTTTGGCGGCCAACACAACATTTTTTCCCATTTCAAAATTCTCGATTAAAAAATCGGCTTGCGCGTTAAGGTTGGCGACAATCCCGCCAACCTTCCCCGCGGTATGAATAACCGCATCGGGGGCGGCATCCTTCATGGCTTGCTTAACACTACGAAAATCGAGGAGGTCAACCTCCGCCCTTGCTGGCGCGGTGATGACATGGTCGCCCGCAAGCGGATGTTCGCGACTGTTGCGTCCCACCATGCCGCGACCACCCGTTAAAAAAATTTTCATGATAGTTATATTTTCTTTGCTTGCGCCAAATCAACTTCCGTCATTTCCTTAACCAATTGGGCAAAAGAAATTTTGGGTTGCCAATTTAATTTGCTTTTTGCTTTGCTGGCATCGCCCAACAATGTTTCAACCTCGGTCGGGCGGAAATATCGTTGGTCTACTTTAACCACTTCTTGGCCATCGCACAACCCAACTTCGTTTACGCCCTTGCCTTGCCAATCTATTTTCATACCCAATTCTTTGCCCACCAATTCAACAAATTCCCTTACCGAATGTTGTTCGCCCGTGGCGATAACAAAATCTTCGGGCTTGGGTTGTTGCAACATCAACCACATGGCTTCGACATAATCTTTGGCATGACCCCAATCGCGCAACGCATCCAAATTACCAAGGTAGAGAGTCTTTTGTTTGCCCAATTTTATTCTGGCCAAGGCGCGGGTTATTTTGCGGGTGACGAAGGTTTCGCCCCTGATGGGCGATTCGTGATTAAACAAAATACCGTTGCAAGCAAAAATACCATAGGCTTCGCGATAATTGACAGTTATCCAATAGGCATATAATTTGGCCGCGGCGTAGGGGCTGCGTGGATAAAATGGCGTGGTTTCACTTTGTGCCTCTTTATAAATACCACCATAAAGTTCGGAGGTCGAGGCTTGGTAATAACGCGTGGTTTTTTCTAAACCCAAGGTGCGGATAGCCTCCAACAAACGCAGTGCCCCCATGGCGTCCGAATTGGCGGTGTATTCTGGTTCTTCGAATGACACGGCGACGTGGCTTTGTGCCGCCAGGTTATAAACTTCATCGGGCCTGACCTTAGATAAAATATGAATAAGGCTCGATGAATCGGTCATGTCGCCATGATGTAGATGGAAATGGGTATGTCCTTCATGTTCGTCATGAAATAAATGGTCAATACGCGCGGTATTAAACAGCGAGGTGCGACGTTTGATGCCATGCACTTCGTAACCTTTGCTTAATAAAAGTTCTGCCAGGTAGGCACCATCCTGCCCTGTAACCCCTGTGATAACTGCTTTTTTACCCATGGTAAGTCTTTAGCCAAATTACTTTTATTTGACAACTAATTATTATCGTTATCCTTCATTATTGACAACCACGCTATAATTTTATAAATACCTTATCGATTATGGAAACTATTTATCCTGTTTTGTTGTGCGGTGGTGTGGGTAGCAGACTTTGGCCATTATCCCGCCAAGCCAAGCCCAAACAATTTTTGTCGCTGCTGGATAAAGAACAAAGCCTGTTTCAATCAACCATCGCGCGGTTAAGCAATTTTTCTCACCAAGCCAATGTTTATAACGGTTTCGCCATCGGCGAAATGACCTGTATTGGTGCGGGCATGGTGGATGGTGCCATGGCGCACCAATTTTTTATCTACGAACAATTACAAGCCATGGGGGCGACGGCTAATATATTATTGGAACCCGTGGCGCGCGATTCGGGGCCTGCGATATTGGCGGCCTGCCTGCATCACCAGCAACAGGTTGGTGATAAAAATGGCGCCTTGTTGATATTGCCTTGCGACCATTACATGGCTCATCCTGAACAATTTTATCGATCCTTGGCGGTGGCGATGGAAAAATTAAGCACCGAGAGAGATGCCATTGTTACCTTTGGGATTATGCCCCATGCTGCGTCAAAAAATTATGGTTATATTTTGCCCGATTCAAACAAGGCAGAAAAAAACCAGGGGGATAAAAACATAGCCTGCCTGCCCGTTACAACATTCAAAGAAAAACCAGATGAAGAAACAGCGCAACATTATATCGAACAGGGTTATTTGTGGAACAGCGGTATATTTTTATTTTATCCCGAAACCGTTATTGCCGCTTACCAACGGCTGCAACCCGATACTTACAAAGAAGTGCTGGCGGCGGTGACGGGCATGGTGCGCGACCCATCGCCGCAATGGCCATTTTGGTGGCTGGCGGAGGAAGCCTATAAAAAAATCAAACCCTTATCTTTTGATTATGCCATCATGGAAAAAAACAAAAAAAACTTTGTTGTGACCATGAACAAAAACAGCAATTGGGGCTGGTCGGACCTTGGTAGTTTTGATGAAATAAAACGCCTTCATCAACAGGATAAAGATGGCAATGCCATTCATCAAGTCGACGACAAAACCCCGCCCGTTGTTTTGCACAATGCAACCAACAATTTGGTGATGAACAGCGGCGGCCAAACCATTGCCCTGTTGGGGGTGGAGGATAAGGCGGTCATCGCCACCAAAGATGCCTTGTTGGTGGCCGATTGGCAATATTTGTCGGAAATGAAAGAATTGGTAAAAAAATTACAAGCAGGCAATGGCAACATCACCGCCCATCACAGTGCCGTTACGCGGCCATGGGGTTATTATGAATCGCTTAAGGTTGATGATGGTTATCAAGTAAAAAAATTGTTTTTAAAACCTGGCGCCAAAATCTCACTCCAGAAGCATCGCCACCGTTCGGAACATTGGGTGGTGGTCAAGGGTAAGGCAAAGGTAACCCTGGGCGACAGCGCGGAAACCTTGCAAGAAAAATTTTTATTGGCCAACCAATCGATTTATTTGCCCGTTGGCATTATCCACCGTTTAGAAAATGTCGGCGATGGTGATTTGGAATTGATAGAGGTGCAGACAGGAAGTTATTTGGGTGAAGACGATATTGAACGTATCGAAGATATTTATCGCCGCAAATAATATTTGCAGTTACTGTATTAGCGATATAATTTATCCAACGCCGCCTTATATTGCTTTAACACGTTTTGACGGCGCAATTTTAAAGTAGGCGACAGACATTCATTTTGAATGGTGAAATCTTCGCTGGCAATAATAAATTTTCTTATTTTTTCAAAATTGGCCAAATTTTTATTAGCGTGGGTCACGGCTTCCTGCACCTGTTCTTCGACGGTTAATTTGTTTTTGTATTTGGGGTTCAACCCATCCTTATCAACCACCAACACCGCGGTCAGGTATGGTTTTTTTTCGCCATAAACCATGGCCTGTTTGATACAATTTTCTAATTGCAAAATATTTTCTACCCGCTGTGGCGCAATATTTTCGCCGCCGCTGTTGACAATAATATCTTTTTTACGGTCGGTGATGACAAGATGCCCGTTATCTATTTTACCAATATCGCCAGTCTTCAAATAACCCTCGCTGTCAAAGGCTTCCTTGGTTGCCTTGGTGTCTTTCCAATATCCCTTCATCAGGGTCGGGCCCTTTAATAAAATTTCACCATCGGGCGCAATTTTTACTTCCAATCCTTTGATAGGCACCCCAACCGAATCCATCCTTTCGTCAAATGGTAAATTAACGGTGGCGGCGATCGAGGCCTCGGTCAAGCCATAGCCCTGCAACACGCGCAACCCCAATGAATTGATGAAGGCCCCAACATCGGGGTTAAGCGGTGCGCCGCCCGAAATAAAAACTTTCAATCGGCCGCCAAATGATTTTTTTATTTTGCGCCGCACGATAAATGATAAGAAAAAATTATTACATTTTTCTTTGAAGGTTAGCGGTTCATATTTTGCCTTTTTCATGCCCAGGGCGATGGTGCGTGTTAATAATTTTTTTGCCAAGGGTTTTTGTTTTTCCATGCGGCTGATAATGCGGGCGCGCAAAACTTCATAAAGGCGCGGCACGGCGGTGATGATGGTCGGTTTTACCTCCATCATGTTTTGTGATAATTTTTCTAAACTTTCTGCAAAATATACCCGCGCCCCCAAATTGACGGCGATGGCGGCGACTACATTAAATTCGTAGCAATGACTTAAGGGCAGGAAAGACAAAAACGATTCCTTGTTCATTTGAAATTTGGGGATGCGTTCGAACAGCGGCATCAAGCCATCTATCACCGCCAATTGGGCGGCGTGGGTTAGCATCACCCCCTTTGGCAAACCTGAGGTGCCCGAGGTATAAAGAATAGCCGAAATTTTGTTGGGTAAGATAGCCGCGGCGCGCTCGCTCAATAATACCTTATCGCCATGCACGCCGCCACCGCTGTGGATCCGTTGGGTGCCGTGGGTAATTTGTGAAAAATAATGGAACTTGCTACTGCTGGGTATATTTTGCGCAATGTCGCCAGAAAAACCAATGATATGTTTTACCTTGCGCTTCATGTATGGCACATCGGCCTGCTTAAAAAGTTGCTTGTTAGAAATAATGGCGACGCTTATTTCCGCGTCTTGCAAGATATGATTCATGTTGTCGGCCGCAATGCCAGGCATAACGGGCACGGGGATGCCGCCCATTGCCCAAATAGCATAGAGGCTGATAATCCATTCGGGCCTGTTTTCTGATAATATCATGATGCGGGGCTCGACACCCAAATTCATCTGTTCCAGATATTGTGCTAAAAAATTGACCCGTTTGGCAATTTCCTGCCATGATAGACCCTGCCAATAACTGCCGTTGGCTTTATCAAACAACCATGGGCTTTTTTGGTATTTGTTCGCTTGCTTTAAAAAAAGAGATAAAAGATTATTGACCATATATTTTGCATTGTTGGTGAGGTTATTTGTTATAGCCCAGTCATTTCATTTTCGCAATAAATAGGTTGTAATTTTTTATATATTTCTAAAGACAAAGGTAGCAACGGCAATACCCGCCCGTTTAGCCTGCCTATCGGTTGTAAACCCAAGCTATTGCTGATGAATCCCGCCGCAATATTATCTATCATG
Organism: Alphaproteobacteria bacterium; assembly: GCA_965262775.1. Lineage (GTDB taxonomy): Bacteria > Pseudomonadota > Alphaproteobacteria > JASGCL01 > JASGCL01 > JASGCL01. The sequence goes on from CBDHFT010000006.1 coordinate 38,266, forward strand.
GCGGGGGTAATGCTCCGTTCGGTCGCCGCCAAAATATTACTTGATAAGATATTGGCGCGCGCCAAACCGTCAACGATGCCATCGCTCAATGGTGGGGTATACCAAACATCGTCCAACAATAAAAAAATATTGCCCACGGTGCTACAGATAATATTGCCATCACCATTCATTAACAAGCCATCTTGCGCACCCTGTTGCTGGGCCAAATTTTTTGCCACCATGTTTTCGCCATAACCCCCCAACCATTTGATGGCCGATAGGGGCGAGCGATGATTTTTTTGCACATTGGTAACTATCACCGCTAACCCTTCGCCCGCGGGGGAGATGGCCAGGGGGTGGTGATGGATGGTCATAACAATCGTCGGGTGCGCGGGCGGGGTAATGACCAAACCCCGTTCATGGCTGACGCCACGCGACAGGGTAAGGCGTAACGCATATTGTAAATTTTTTTGGCAATGGTTGGCATGATATAGTTTTTCTATATCGGCAAGCCACAGGTCAGGCGGAATAATATGGTTGATGGATAAAATATTGGCACCCCTTGCCAAACGATTAACATGTTGGGTCAGCCAACAGGGCGCGCCATTTTTTATCAAGATGGTTTCAAAAACCCCGTCCGCCAACAAAAAACCACGGTCCAGCACCGACAGGGCGGGTTGCGCCATGGGCAACAACTTGCCATGAACCAAGCAAGAATCGATAGGATGAAGCCCGTTAGTCATTTTTTATTCCTTAATATTCACTGTCATTATTTTTTTCAAGGATTCGATAATGGCCGATGACTTCCATAATAATTCTTGCCATTCTTCTTCGGGTTTGGAATCGACGACAATGCCACCGCCGACGCTTAAACTATAATGATAAGTATTTTTTATTTCTTCGACAATCAGACTGCGAATAACCATGGCAAGGTTGGTGATATTGCCAATGTAACCAAATGCCCCCGCATAAATACCGCGCGGCCTATCCTCCATCTTGGCCAGCAATTCCATGGCGCGAATTTTGGGCGCGCCCGTCATCGAACCGCCAGGAAAACTTGCCATCAGCAGATCGGCAATATTTTTATCATCGGCCAGGTCGGCGGTGATGGTGCTAACCAATTGATGCACGCGGTCAAATGATTCCAAGGCGCAATTTTTTTCTACCTTAATCGAACCCAACGTCGCCACACGGGTAAGGTCATTGCGTAGCAGGTCGATAATCATAACATTCTCCGCCCTATTTTTTTCGGACGCCAACAATTGTTCCGCCAAGGCCTTGTCGGTCGCGGCATCGCTGTCGCGCCTTATGGTGCCTTTGATGGGTTTGGTGATTATTTTTTTATGCTGGTTGATTTGCAAAAATTCTTCGGGACTAAAACAAAGCAACGCCGCTTGGCAAGTTGGCTTATCCTGGGAAGCCCCACCCGTTGATGGTGATTGGTTATTGACGGCGGATAGGTTGATGGATAAAAACCCGCGATAGGGCGTGTGATTATCTTGTCGCAAATGACAATAAATATCGAACGGCGCGGGCGTGGTTGATTGCATGGGCAGGGTGGCCGTTAATTGATTGGTAAGGCATAATTGGTAAACCTCGCCCCTTTTTATAGCCGCGATAGATTCCTTCACATTTTTTATATAAAGGTCTTTGCTTTTATCGAATGCCCATGACAATTGGTGCCCTGGCGCGGCGGCCATGGTTTGCAATTTTTGCTGGGGGATGGTGTCAATGGTTGCCTTAACGCTGGCAAACCATTGCTTGGCGTTATTCATTCCTTCATCGCCATCGCCTGCATCGTCAATGGCAAGCAGGTAAGTTTTGCCATTGATTTTGTCTTGAACTAATAACCGCCGCGCAATAATAAAAAACCCGTCGGGCAAGGAAGTTTTTTGTGAATCATGAGGCGGGTAGGGGGCGTGGAAAGCGTCGGGGCATAGCACTCGCCCCTCATAAGCCAAAAAACCCATGGCACCACCCAGGAATATTGTATCCAGATTTTTTATTAATGTTTCAGGTAAATCGCTGGTTGCTTCATCATCAAAGGAAAAATCTTGCGCAACCCGCGCGAGCTGGGCAAAGAAATCATCATCGCCAGAAAACCTATCAACGGTGAGGATTGACGGGCGCGCCATATGCTTGCCCGATGGCGTGGATTCGGCCATGGCCATGTAAGAAAACCCCTGCCTACCCCAGCCAGTTTTTTCATCCCCCTCAAGCCAGATGGCATTGCCATGGGGTAAGAAACAATGTGTAAAAATATGGGGGCTTTTATCATTGTCGAGCATATAGGGTAATTCTTCGCACCATATTTTTTTTGCTTGGTTTGTTTTTTTGGTTTTTAAGGGTGCAGGGGCGGTGGCTAGGTGGTGATGTTTTTTAGCAGTCGTATTTTTATCCATGAATGATTCGGCAAGGGCAAAAAAATTTTCTAAGATTTTTTTACCGTCGGGGGTAAGGATGGATTCAGGGTGAAATTGCACGCCATAAATGGGTCGGTGGCGATGGGCCAAACCCATGATGTTGCCAGCCTCGTCCCGCGCGGTGATTTCTATATCGGGGGATAGGGTTTCTTCCCGCACCACCAGGGAATGATAACGCCCCGCCAAAAATGGATTGGGCACACCCGCAAACAGCCCCTTGCCGTTGTGAAATATCTTGGTGGCCTTGCCGTGGATGGGTTGCCCCACGTCGATGATGCCTGGCCCGCGCCCACCAAAATGATAGGCAATGGCCTGATGCCCCAAACAAACCCCGAGCAAGGGTTTTTTGTTTTGCGCAATCACGTCTAAACAAATGCCAATATCGCGCGCCGCCGCCACCGTGCCAGGGCCAGGCGAAATAATAAGGTTATCGTAAGGCAAGGCCAACAGCCCGCCGACCGACAGTTGATTATTTTTGATAACCGTCGGGGCGGTATGGTTTATGCCCGCCACCAAATCAACCAGGTTAAAGGTGAAGGAGTCAAAATTATCAATGATGAAGGTTTGTATTGCCATTTGCTTTGAAATAAATTAAACTTTCGCATAGAAAAGTAAAAATAACATCCTTTATAAAACAATGACGCACATACCGCAAAACAATACTGCTAATGCGATAATACCTATTATTGGGGTTATGATAACTAAGTCAATCTAAAAATATTGGATCTTGCGATGATAGATAAAAACACAGATGATGAGAAAATTGCTAGCCTAGAAGTGCGAACAAACCAAGCGAAAAAGCAGCACCAAAATGTGGGTGTGGCGGATAGCATGGGCGGTGATATAGAAACCATGATTGCCGAGGATAGCGGATTTGAAGAAAAATGGCAGGCGGCGCGTGTAGGGTTGGTGCAAATGTGCAGTGGGCGCAACCCCAAAAGTAATATTCGCAAAATAATCAAATTTACCAAAGAAGCTAAGGAACGGAAAGTGGGTTTGGTGGCCTTCCCCGAGGTATGCAATATCATGGAGGCTGACAAGGACCGCGCTTGGGAATTATTGTTTTACGAAAGCGATGACCCTTATTTGGTGACCATTCGTGAATTGGCAAAATCGCTTGGCATTTGGGTGTTGTTGGGTTCCTATCTGGTGAAGGCCGAAAGCGACACCGACGAAAGAAAATTTTACAATCGTTCTTTATTAATTTCTAGCAAGGGCGCCATTGTTGGTCGTTATGATAAAATTCATCTGTTCGATGTTGCCTTAAACGACGATGAAAGCTATCGCGAATCAGAATCGGTGATGCCAGGCAATGTTATCACCACGGCCGATAGTCCCTTTCCTGGAAGAAAATTTGGCAAGCTAGGATTGTCCATATGTTATGATGTGCGGTTTCCTTACCTTTATCGTAAATTAAATCATTTGGGTGCGGGTATTATTTTTGTGCCTTCGGCCTTTACCGTGCCCACGGGGCGCGCCCATTGGCATAGTTTATTGCGCGCCCGCGCGATTGAAAATGCTTGCTGGATTATCGCCCCCGCCCAAGTCGGCACCCACCCCGACGGTCGCAAAACATATGGCCATAGTTTGGTGGTGTCGCCGTGGGGTAAAATTGTCGCCGAAGCCAAAAACAAATGGTTCTTTCAAAACCAACTGATGGTGGTCGAACTTGACGAAGATGCTATGAGCCAAGCGCGCAAGCAAATTCCTGCCTACCGACCACATCTTGATTATAACTTGTCATAAAAAAAACAATGGTAGAAAAATTTTGGCGGACAAAATCCATGGCGGAAATGAATCAGGCCGAATGGGAATCGTTGTGCGATGGTTGCGGGCAATGTTGTTTGCATAAATTGGACGATGGTCGCGAAACTATTTTCAGCAATATTTCTTGTCACATGCTTGATGGCCAAACTTGCCAATGCAAAGATTATCAAGATAGAAAAAAATACGTGAGCGATTGCGTGCAATTAACGCCGCGCAAAGTAAAACATATCGATTGGTTGCCCGCTACCTGCGCCTATCGTTTGGTGGACGAGGGCAAGGACCTGTTTGATTGGCATTATTTGGTTTGTGGCGATAAAAACAAAGTGCACGAAGCGGGCATTTCGGTGCGGGGCAGGGTGGTCAGCGAAAAAGAAATCAAAGAAAGCCTGGTGCGGGCGATGGAACGCCCCGAGCATCAATTGCACGTTGAAAAGAAAAAAATAATTTCCCTATTGCAAAAAATTTTGGGGTAGGGGTGCGACAGCAAACTTCCCGCTTGTTCTCTTCGCCGAATCGTTATTAAATGATTTATTAAATAATTCATGGCGAAGGAACATAAAAATTTTGTTTGCAGTGCTTGCGGTGCGGTGTCAGTCAAATGGCGGGGGCAATGCGCCGAATGCGGCGCGTGGGAAACTTTGCAGGAACATGTTGTCAAATCGACGCCACCCCTGGGGGGGAAGGCAACCTCCCCCCGCCGCGCTACCGCGGCCAATGTTGAATTGTTGCCGTTAAAGGGCGAACAGGAACATCACGAACGTATTTCCACCAGCATGAATGAATTGGATAGGGTGCTGGGCGGCGGCATGGTGCGCGGTTCGGCCATTTTGATAGGCGGCGACCCAGGGATTGGCAAATCGACCCTGTTGCTTCAGGCCATGGCCAACATCGCCAAACAAACATCGGTGGCTTATATTTCGGGCGAAGAATCGATAGAACAAATACGGTTGCGCGCCGCGCGGCTTGGGCTTTCTGAAAGCCCCCTCCTGCTTGCCGCCAGCGACGATGCACGCGACATTGCGCAATTGATGGTCGGTGATAACCCGCCCAGCGTCATGGTTATCGATTCCATCCAAACCCTGTATGTTGGCGAATTGGACGCCGCCCCTGGCACCATCCAGCAAGTGCGCGCCGCTTCGCAAATTCTTATTCGCACCGCCAAAACCACGGGCACCGCCATTTTTTTGGTGGGGCATGTTACGAAAGACGGCGCGATTGCAGGACCAAAATTGTTAGAACATATGGTCGATGCCGTGTTGTATTTTGAAGGCGAAAGGGGTTCGCATTACCGCCTACTGCGTTGTCATAAAAATCGTTTTGGTTCGTCCGATGAAATTGGCGTTTTCGACATGACCGAAAAAGGATTGATGGAGGTTGAAAATCCATCCCATTTATTCTTATCATCGGGTCGCGCCCATCGCCCAGGGGCGGTGGTGTTTGGCAGTATCGAGGGCACCCGCCCCCTGTTGCTGGAGATAGAAGCCCTGATAGCCCCGAGCAGTCTTGCCTACCCGCGGCGCACCGTGGTGGGGTTCGACGCAAACCGCCTTGCCATGATATTGGCGGTGCTTGAAACGCGGGCGGGGATAAAACTTTCGACGCGCGATGTTTTTTTAAATGTCGCGGGTGGCATGGCAACGCGCGAACCCGCTTGCGACCTTGCGGTGGCAACCGCCCTGATTAGCGCGCATTTGAACAAAGAAATGCCCGAAGCCGTGATGGTGTTTGGCGAGGTGGGGCTTTCGGGCGATGTTCGCCCCGCGCAAAAACCCGCCATCCGCATCAAGGAAGCGGTTAAAATGGGTTTCGCCAATATATGGCTGCCAGGGGAGAAGATATTTTTTGACAAATTAAACAAAGAATTGTCGGGAACTGACTTCTACGCCACGCCTATCAAAAAAATTGACGATGTGGTAAAAATGTTCTAAAAGGTAAGTGCGCCCCATGTTTGATATTTTTGCGATTGCTGTTTTATCGCTGTTTGCGGTTAGTGGTTTGATGAGGGGGTGGCTTAATGTTTTGGGGCAAATGGTTTGTTGGTGCTTAAGCCTTTTGATAGCCGTGATGACGGGTTCTTACCTCACCGATTATCTTATCAACGATATTAATATTGGCAATGGCGTGGGTGCCAATTACGCGGGGTTGATAGAATGGGCCGCCACCCTGTTTATTTTTGGCGTCAGCCTTATCCTGACCGCAGGTTTTGTCCGTGGTTCATCCATGGAACATCGCGACCAACAATACCTTGGCTTTGGCGATAAAATAATAGGGTTGTTTTTTGGCGCGGCCCAGGGGGCGGCGATGATGATATTTTTTTATGCTTTGGCTTTTGCCTTGGTTGGGAAAAAAGAAAATAATTTTTTGACCCATGCCGTGGCCACCAAATATCTTGACCCCGTTACCAGGCGTGTTATTACCAATATCACACCCGAATTATCCAGCAAGCAACGTTACAAAAGTTTCATTCAAATGTTCTCGGTGCCGCCCACTGCTAACTTGCCCGCGCCATCCAAAACAAATAACAACAACGTTATAAAAAATGCTAAGGTAAAACCTACGCAACCAGATAAAAAACAGGATAAAACCCAACGCTAATGATAACCAAGCAACTTCGTCAAGATGATAAACCGCGGGAATATTGCGGCGTGTTTGGTGTGTGGGGCATGCAAAGTGCCGCCGCCCACGTGGTGTTGGGGTTGCATGCTTTGCAACATCGTGGTCAAGAATCGGTGGGCATCGTCGCCGAGCAGGCAGGAAAATTTTACAGCAAACGTGCCTTAGGCCTGGTGGGTGATAATTTTTCTGATTCCAAAAAATTGGCGGGGTTGTTGGGCAAAAATGCTATTGGCCATAATCGTTATTCCACCACGGGCGATACCGACATAAAAAATGTTCAACCGCTCTATGCCGATATTAACCACGGCGGGGTTGCCATTGCTCATAACGGCAATTTTACCAACGGCATCATGTTGCGCAAATCATTGGCGCGGCAAGGCGCACTGTTCCACAGCACCACCGATTCCGAAGTTATCTTGCACCTGATGGCACATGAAACGGGCAATGTAGCGCAACGATTAGAAAAATCCTTGCAAAGCATCGACGGTGCCTACGCGCTTTTGTGTTTGAGCAAGGATTGCTTGATTGGGGTGCGCGACCCATTTGGCATTCGCCCGCTGGTGCTTGGGCGGTTTAACGGCAGCGATGGCGATGGTTATGTCTTGGCGTCGGAAACGGTGGCTCTTGATATGGTGGGGGCAAAATTTATCCGCGATATCGGCGCGGGCGAAATGATAATTATTGAAAAGGATCGCATAACCCAAAAACAAATTTTTCCCAAAAGAAAATCCCCCCGCACCTGTTTGTTTGAATATGTTTATTTTGCGCGACCCGACAGCGTGGTTGACGGTATTTCGGTTTACCAAGCACGCAAAGAAATGGGGCGCGAATTGGCGCGCGAAAGCCCCATCAAACATAGCAACAAAAAAGATTTGGTGGTGGTGCCCGTGCCCGACAGCGGGGTGCCCGCCGCCCTGGGCTTTGCCGAAGAATCGGGCATTCCATTTGATTTGGGGATTATCCGCAACCATTATGTTGGTCGCACCTTTATCGAACCCACGCCCAAAATTCGCCACCTGGGGGTTAAGTTAAAACACAACGCCAACCAATTTGTCCTAAAGGGTAAAAGGGTGATATTGGTTGATGATTCGTTGGTGCGCGGCACCACCGCACAAAAAATTGTCCAATTGGTGAAGGACGCTGGCGCGGCCGAGGTTATCATGCGCGTTTCATCGCCACCCGTTAAGTTCCCTTGTTATTATGGTATCGACCTGCCTAACCCAAAAGAATTGATAGCCAACAGCATGAGCATCAAAGAAATTTCTAAACAGATTGGCTTGAGCGATTTGGCTTTTTTATCGCTTGACGGTTTATACCGCGCGATGGGGGAGGTTAATGGGCGCGACCCCGCCGACCCGCGCTTCACCGACCATTATTTTACGGGCGATTATCCCGTTCCCCTGGTGGATAAAAATCACGACCGCAAAGGGCAATTGTCGCTTATTCGCGAGGTTGGTGGCAAATAAGGTTCAGCAATAAAAACAACTGGAAAAAATAACTGGCGGACGAGTCAATGGCTGGGCTAGTATTGTTGGTGATTTTAATTTAAATAACATGGATATGACTGCGCCTATCACAATGCCTACCCCCAGCCCCTTAAGAATTGCCGTCATCCCATTTCGCGCCATGCTTGCCGATATTGACGGCAATGCAGAAAAAATGATGGCTATTCTTAAATCTGAATCGCAACAAAAAACCGACCTGGTTATTTTTCCTGAATTGTCGCTTAGCGGTTATTATGCGCGCGACCTATATTATCAAATACCATTCCTTGATAAGCACGATGAAGCCTTAGAAAAAATTATCAAGGCGTCGGGCGATAAAAACATGCCAGCCTGCATCATGGGTGCCGTGATGCGCGAGGGAGGAAAAATATATAACAGTGCATTGTTCATCGACGGCGGAAAAATAATAGGCCGCCATGATAAATTCCATTTGCCGCAAAACGATATTTTTGATGAAGCCCGTTACTTCACCCCCGCCAACCAGCATGATAAAAATTTTGCCACCCCCATGAATTGGCGTGGGGTGAAATGGGGGGTGATGGTATGCGAAGAATTATGGCACGAAGAAATACCAGCCCTGCTGAAAAAAAATGGGGCCGAGGTCATGGTGGTTATCAACGCTTCGCCCTTTGAAAAAAATAAAAGCGCGCAACGTTTAGAACTTGTCTTATCCAATGTTGAACAACATGAATTGCCAATTATTTACAACAACATGTTGGCGGGCTTGGATGAAGTTGTTTTGGATGGTCATAATATCGTGGTTGATGGTTTTGGTGATATGGTTGCCAACCAGTGGTTTAAACAAGAACCCATTTATGTGACATGGCAAGATAAAAAATATCAAGCGGTTTACCAGGGGGTTGATAATGATGATACCCTGGCATGTTATGAATCGCAATATGCCGCGGCGATTGATTTGGCGTTGCGCGATTATGTTGCGCACCATGGTTTTAAAAAAGTCATGGTGGGGGTATCGGGCGGGGTTGATTCGGCCTTGACCTTGGCCATAGCGGTTTTTGCCCTGGGCAAAGAAAGGGTGATGGCTTATTTTTTACCCACCGCCTATTCCAGCACCGAGAGTAAGGAAGATGCCGAAGCCCTATGCCAGCAATTTGGGGTGCCGCTACAGACTATCGAGATTGAGGCACTCTATCGTTTAGGTTTGGCGACGCTACAAATAGCCGAAAAAAATAATGGCAAGGTTTCTATCACCGCTCAAAATTTGCAAGCCCGTATGCGCGGCATGATATTGATGGCCATGTCGAACGAACATGGCGCGTTGTTATTGACCACGGGTAATAAGTCAGAATTGGCCGCGGGGTATTTTACGTTGTATGGTGATGCTTGTGGCGGGTTTAACCCGATGAAGGACCTGTATAAAAAAGATGTCTATCGATTAGCAAGGTGGTTCAACCAACATCGCGCCGAAAAAATTCCAAATCGTATTTTAGAAAAAGAACCCACCGCCGAATTATCGCCCGGGCAAAAGGATTCGGATAGTTTGCTACCCTACACCCAATTGGATGGGTTGTTGGAAAATATCATCGAAAATTTTGGCAGGGGTTTGGAGCAGGATGGTGACAAAGTTTCTGGAAAAAAAATGGACGCGCCGCAGAGCAAACAGGTAGAAAAATTATTACGCCAAACCGAATACAAACGGCGCCAGGCCGCCCCTGGCCCCAAACTTACCACGCGGGCTTTTGGCAATGGTTGGCGGTTGCCGCTTGCAGGCAAATATTAACAATTAATGTTGCTTTCATTTTGGCGGGTTGTTTTTTTTAAAGCGGCCGATTCGCATCATCGGCATACCAATGTTGCGTTTGTTCATAGGCCGTGGCGATTTTTAATATTTCGGCGTCGTGGAATGGGCGTCCCACCAATTGCACGCCCGTGGGCATGCGCCCCGCGGCAATGCCCGCTAAATTGTTGCTGTTAATATTGGCAAACCCCGACGGCATGGCGACGACGGGGCAACGGCTTTGATTGTTAAATAAACTGCTGATAAAAAGTTTTTCTTCCTTCTGAAATTTTTTTCTGATGATTCGCGGGTCGGTAACATTCAGGTTGTTTTGTTGAAAGTCAGCCTTTACCCCGACACGCGTTGTCATGGGGGTTAAGATGGCATGGTATTGTGAAAACACGCCAGCCAATTTTTGCGCAATGATGGATGTCATGGCTTCACCCCGAAAATATTCATGGGCCGTGGTGGCATGGTGGAATAATCCCCATTCATGAATATATTTGCTGATAAGTTTTACTTTCCTTTTATCGCGCACCATGGCACCAATGCCCGCCCCCGACACATGGGCGGTATGCACCAGGGCCAGGTAAGAAAAATCCTTGGGCAAGGGAACATCAATCTCGGTGACCGTGGCGCCCAATGATTGGTAAACCTTGGCGACCTCCCTCATGTTATCGGCGACCTCTTTTTCAATCTTGTAATTTTTACCCCAATCAACCACCATGGCAATCTTGATATTTTGTAACGAAATGGCTTCGGGTATGGTGTAATCAACCTTTTCATTGACCGAGGCAGGATCGCGGAAATCAATCCCCGCCATAACCTCCATCATCATCGCAATATCTTTGTTGGAACGCGCCATGGGACCAATATGACAATAATAATCCATGCCCCAAGGCCCCATTTGTGGCACGCGGCCATAGGGGGCTTTGAACCCCACCACCCCCGACCAGGCGGCGGGAATTCTTATCGACCCGCCAATATCACTACCCGTTGCCAGCGGCGCAATGCCCCAGGCCAATCCCGCGGCCGAACCGCCCGACGAACCGCCAGGCGAAAAATATTCGTGCCATGGATTGGTGGTAACCCCGCGCAGGTCGGAATAGGTAAAGCAAATGCTAGAAAATTCAGGCGTGGTTGTTTTGGCAATGGGTATAGCCCCAGCATCCAACAAACGTTGGATATGAATGTCGGTATATTCGTCGCGATAAATTTTTATAAAGTTTGGAGCCGAAATCTTGGCGGCTGCCCTTTAATGCGGCCTTCTGATTTTATCAAAAGGGGGATACCCTCTAACGGGCGGGCTTGGTTTTTTAGATAATTTTCTTCGGCTATTTTTGCTTCAATAAGGGCGCGTTTATCAAAAATTTGGGTCAGGCAATTGCTTTTCTTTTGTGCATATTCCGCACGCTGCAACGACATGCGAACAACATCGACGGGCGATAATTCTTTGTTTAAAAACATTTGGCGCAAGCGATAAGCTGGCAAATAAAGAACGTCATCGTCTTTCATGGTGTGTATTGTAAGATATAATATATTATAAACAAGGGAGAAATCGCCAAGAATGAAGTTTTTTTTACCAATATTAAAACAAAAGCTGTTAGTAATTTTTACTCTACTTAAAAAAGAAAATATTGATAGAAAATTTTTTTACAATACCTTTAATAATAAAATAGTAGTTTTTATTATTAAAATGAGAAAATAAATAAGCTGTTAAAATGCAATTTAATCTTAAAAGTAGAAAATATGATTCACGAAAATTTTTTTGATGAGAATTTTATAAAAAAAGTGAGATAATAAATATTATTATTTTTATATATATTTTAAAGTAATATTCTACAGGCTATTTTACATGCTATTTTACATGCGAAAATCGGTGATGCGCCCCGTCATGGCCGACGCCGCGGCCAGGGCAGGCGACATCAAATGGGTGCGGCCGCCGCGCCCTTGGCGTCCTTCAAAATTCCTATTGCTGGTTGACGCGCAACGTTCGCCTGGGCTCAATTGATCGGGGTTCATGCCCAAACACATCGAACAACCTGCATCACGCCATTCAAAACCCGCCTGCAGAAAAATTTTATGCAAACCCTCTTTTTCTGCCTGCTCCTTCACCAACCCCGAACCTGGCACAATCATCGCTAATTTTATATTGTCGGCGATTTTTTTACCTTGCGCCAAATATTTATCCACGATATTAGCAACAACCCGCAGGTCCTCTATACGGCCATTGGTGCAACTGCCGATGAAAATTTTATCCAAAGTAATATCTTGAATCTTGGTGCCCGGGTTTAACCCCATGTAATCAAGGGCGCGCAGCATGCCATTTTTTTTATCAATGGTTTTTGCCGAATCGGGGTTGGGCACTTTGCCGTCAATCCCCACCACATCTTCGGGGCTGGTGCCCCAACTTACCATCGGGGTTATGTCGCTGGCCTGCAATATAACATCCTTGTCATAATGGGCATTGTCATCGCTGTATAATGTTCGCCAATAGGCCACGGCTTTATCCCAATTTTCACCCTTGGGCGCGCGGGGGCGACCCTTGATATAGGCAAATGTTTTTTCATCGGGGGCGATTAAACCAGCGCGCGCCCCGCCTTCGATACTCATGTTGCAAATGGTCATGCGCCCTTCCATCGATAGGTCGCGAATAACCTTGCCCGCATATTCGATAACATGGCCATTGCCACCCGCGGTGCCGATATGCCCAATGATATACAGAATAATATCCTTTGCCGTGACGCCTGGTAATGGCTCACCATTAATAAGCACCCGCATATTTTTGGCGGGGCGTTGGATAAGGGTTTGCGTGGCGAGGACATGCTCAACCTCCGACGTGCCAATACCAAAGGCCAGGGCGCCAAAAGCCCCATGGGTGGAGGTATGAGAATCCCCGCAGACAATGGTCATGCCAGGTTGGGTAAGGCCTTGCTCGGGCCCGATAATATGAACAATGCCTTGGCGTTTATCTTGCAAATTAAAAAATTCTATACCAAAGTCGTTGCAATTTTTTGCTAGGGTTTCTATCTGCAGGCGGCTTTCTTCGTTGTCAATTTTTTCGCGATTCACGGTGGGAACATTATGGTCGGCAACCGCCAAGGTTTTTTCGGGGTGGCGCACGGTGCGCTTCGCTAGGCGTAATCCCTCGAAAGCTTGGGGGCTGGTTACCTCATGCACCAAATGACGATCGATATAGATAAGCGACACACCATTGCTATCCTGGTGGATGAGATGGTCATGCCAAATTTTATCAAACAAAGTTTGGGGTGCAGTAGACATTTTTTTATTCCTTAAATTTGATTTTTGGGGACAAATAAAATTTATATTCCTTTTATCGTTGTTTAAATAGCATAAATGACAAAAAAGACAACAGAAGAGGCTTATTAATGGGCTTTATTTTATCAATGCGATAAAAGAGCTTGATTGGCCATATTTTTCAATCATAAAGAGATTTATATACTAATAATCTAATATAAATAGTATATATATATATTTATATCATAAAAACCTTTAAATAACAGTCTATTGCTAAAATTTTTCCCCTTATACTATTGACAGGTAAATTTAAACTATGTAAAATAGAATTATACTCTCATAATATAATATAAATAAGAAGAAAATTGCATCTAATCAATGAAATATAATATATATTACCTACTTAAAGACCATATTTCAGTATTATTATCTCTGGAATTCATGGTTTTTTGCTTGTTGATGTTCATTTTTTCAGCAAAAGTAGTCAATTTTTTCTTATGCCTGGCAGAGCAAGTCAGCAAGCAAATTGTTCATTGCGTTATTTTCGCCATTAATATGTTGCCAAATTTTTACTTGGCAAGCGCGACGGCATGTTCGCTTATTAATGGCCGCGTGAAGTTTAGCCATTATCGCACCCTTAATTATTTTAAAATAATAAGCGCGGCGATGAATCGCCACGACAGCAAGAAAATAATGGATAAATGCAAATTAGGCGTTAGCCTTGGGCCAGTATTTAACGCCTAAACTTAATTATTTTGATTAGCCACGGGACACAGGAGCATTTTTTATGATAAGCAAAAAATATATTAAAAAAACAAATCTGCCCGTGCCGTTGGTTTTTTCCAGTCAAGGATCTAAGAGCGAGTGCGTTTTGCACGGTAAGCACATTCTATGGCACAATTTGCCAGGCCAGCCTTCTGAAACACAAGAAGCAGGGAAGGGAATATTGTACCATGATGAGTAAACAATATTCCAATAAAAATAAGGTAGCCGTAATTTTACCTTCTAGCCTCAACAAAGGCACGTACGAGGGGGTGTTGCGAGGCAAACATTTCCTGTGGCGTGCCCTGCCAGGCGATAACACCCTGATGCAGCAATGCCACGCGGCTTGCGGTGTGGCGAACAGTGTCGAGGTCGTGGGTAATGGTAATGGCGGTCGCGTTGTAGGCACGGATATTTTCCAACACCAAATTGTCGATAACGCGACACATTAATGGGTCCAGCCCCGCGGTGGGTTCGTCAACAAATAATAATTGGGGTTTCATAAACAGGGCGCGGGCCAAGCCAACCCGTTTTTTCATACCGCCCGAAATCTCCGCGGGGAAGAGGTCAGCATTTTCAGCACCAACCCCGACCCGTTGCATCAGGTCGATGGCTTGGGAACGAGCATCATTTTTATTTAATTGTTTGGTTTGATAGGCTTGGAAAGCAACATTTTGCCATAAGGGCAAGGAATCAAACAAAGCCGAATATTGAAACAGCATGCCAATTTTTTTAAAAACATCGGTCAATTGATTGCGCGACGCATGGATGGGTTCGATACCAAACAGCGACACCCGCCCTTGGTAAGGAACATCCAGCAAGCCCAAAATAGATTTAAACAAAACCGATTTCCCCGAACCCGAGGCACCAATCACCGCCAAGGATTCGCCGCGCGCCAAATGGATGGACAGGTTTTGCAAAACCTGTTTGTTGCCAAACTTCACCGATAGATTTTTAACGGTGATAAGATTGTCGGGGGAGCCTGAAATAGATGACATGTTTTTTTATAAAATTTATTATTGATACCACCATATGGTAATAAGGAAGTTGGCGATTAAAATTAAGATGGATGAGCTGACCACGGCGCGGGTGGTGGCTATCCCCACCCCTTCGGCACCGCCAGCACAATGGTAACCATGGTAACAACCCATCAGGGCGACAATCAGGCCAAAGGCGAAGGCTTTGATTAAACCGCCAAATACCCCGTCAAAGGTAATGGCGGCCCAAGCATTGTTGAGGAAAACATCGCTAGGTAATTGCAATTGTTGCACCGCCATGATGTAGCCACCAAAAATACCAAGCAGGTCGCCAACCAACACCAACAGCGGCAACATGATCATGGCCGCCAGCAAGCGCGGAAAAACCAAATAAGAAAATACGTTGGTGTTGAGGGTATGCAGGGCATCGATCTGTTCGCTGACGCGCATGGTGCCAATTTCGGCGGATATGGCGGAACCTATCCGCCCCGCCACCATCAATCCCACCAACACGGGCGATAATTCCTTTATCATGGCGAACACCACCAAATTGGGAACGGCAACGGGGGCCAGGCTGGCGTTTAAACTGCCGATAGCCTGTATCGCCAGCACCATGCCGCTAAAAATAGTTGTTAAACCAATAACGGGCAGGGAGTAAAAACCAATCTCGCTCATCTGCGCTAGCCACAGCCGCGGGTAATAAGGTGGAACAATGCCCGCCATGACGCCGCGTATAAAAAACGACAATGTCGCGCCCGCCGAATCAACGACAGACAATAAGGTATGGCCAGCCGTGCCGAACAAAGACAAAATCCCAAAGAAATATTGTTGCAAGAACCTCATCGTGTCATTCATAGCACAGCGACCAGGATTTGTCATTATGCTATCAAATGACGATGGCAAAAAATTTATTGCTAATTATTTTCTAATCAACCGATGATATTCTTGAATCGATTTCACGGTGGTTGGGCGGGCGGTGGCGTTTCTTAAATAATTATTTTTAATAATATTTGCTAGGTTTGTGAATAATATTGCCGTTGGCTAGAGTTATTGAATCAGGCAATAGATTTGCTTGTATTCTGGCACTGGTTATTTCTTCCCAAAATTGGGATAGTTTTATCATGCCGCTCATTTTTGTCATATTGGGTGGGGTTAAAAGAAATATGAATTTATTCATTTCTTTTAATTTCTGGATTGCGGGTATAAAGTCAGTATCGTTGCTTATTATCATAGCGCAATCAAATTTATTTTCATAAGCATCGGCAACCATTTGAATAGACATTTTTACATCGGTCTCTTTTTCTTCATGTTTATTCCATTTGTGTTTGCATGAAGGGCATCTTGCAGGTTTTTTCTTAAAATGAGATATAGCGCAATGAACGCCCGTTGCTTCTAAGGCCTTTATGAGGGCATTGTGCCTTTGGTAAACATCCGCGCCCAACCATGTTGCAAAAGCACTATAATAATTGACTGCTTGCAGGGTTTTTCCATCTTTGCAGAAGGATTCGCATAATGATTTGATATTTATCCATTTCAATTTTTCATCATCACATTTTTTTATGCCATGATACAAATTATAACCATCAACATATGCAAGCACTCTCATTGATTGTCTCTTTAAAAAAAGCAAGGGCGAGTGCGAAAAGATATTATCTAATCATACCCGCCCTGCGCGCTCTGCTTACAAAGAAACAGAGATTAACATACAACAAATATAACAATTTGGTTGTAAATTGTCAATGTAGCAATAAATACTATATTAGTTATTGCTAATTATTTTCTAATCAACCGATGATATTCTTGAATTGATTTCACGGTGGTTGGGCGGGCGGTGGCGGCGACCACTTGGGCCATGGCGCGGATGGTGGTGAAGTAAGGAATATGATTTTTCACCGCCAGGGCGCGGATGGTTTTTGCGTCGCCGCGGCTGGTGCGGCCCGCCATGGTGTTGAATATCATGGCTATTTCTTTTTTCATTAATAATGCCAACACCGATGAAGTTTTTTCTTTTTGCTGGCTAATTTTATTCAACAGGGTGATGTTATGCACGCCACCCGCGGTCAATGCCGCCGCCGTGCCCGCCGTGGCGCAAATGGTGAAACCCTGGGCCTGTAATTTTTTGGCAAGGGGCAGGATGGCGGGTTTATCCTCGTCCTTCACCGATATGAAAACATTGCCTTTGTCGGGAATGCCCGCCCCCGCCGCCAATTGCGATTTGGCAAAGGCCGCCGACAGGTTGCTGTCTATCCCCATTACTTCGCCGGTCGAACGCATTTCAGGGCCGAGGGCGACCTCCGCCCCCCTGATATTATTGCTATCAGAAAAATTGATAAAGCGGTCAAAGGGAAAAACCGCTTCCTTGACCGAAACAAATGGCAAGGCCTGCATCTTCTCCACCGATAATGGTCGGGGTAGGTTTTGTAATTTTTCCCCCGCCATCACCCTGGCCCCCATTTCGGCCAGGGGATAACCCGTTGCCTTGGCAACGAATGGCGCGGTGCGGCTGGCGCGGGGATTCATTTCCAGGATAAAAATATTGGTGTAATCGCCAGCGTTATCTTTGGTGATGGCAAATTGAATATTCATCAAACCCTTTACTTGTAATTCTTTGCCAAGGGCGATGGTTTGTTGTTCGATTTGTTGCAATGTTTTTTCCGACAGGGAAAAACTTGGCAAGGCGCAGGCCGAATCGCCCGAATGGACGCCAGCCTCCTCTATATGTTCCATAATCCCCGCCACCAACACTTCATCACCATCGGCGATGGCATCGACATCAATTTCGATGGCGTCGCTTAGGTATTTGTCGATTAAGAGCGGTTTTTGCATTATCCAAAAAAAGCCTGAAGCCATGTCTTGAAGATATGTTGTAAGCCCATCGTCATCATGAACAATTTCCATCGCGCGACCACCCAAGACCGATGATGGGCGAATGATAATGGGGAAGCCAATTCTTTTCACAATTTCCAATGTTTCTGTTTGAAACTTATCAAAGGCAAGATTCTGAATGTCGTTGCCTGTCGGATTCGGTGTCTTTTGTAATAATTCTTCCCGCGCATCTTGGATGAGGTCGTTAGGGCTTCTTGTCGGGTCGTTGGCGGTTTGCTGTAATTTTAATTTGCTAATGATATTGCTAAAACTCTCGCGGTTGTCAGCTATTTGAATAGAATCAAATGGCGTGCCCAAAATTTTATAACCCGCATCCACAATATCCTTCGCCAATTTTAATGGGGTTTGCCCGCCATATTGCACTATCACGCCCAACACCTCGCCCCGTTCCGATTCCTTATCCAAAATATTCAGAACATGTTCTGCGGTCAGGGGTTCGAAATATAATCGGTCGGCGGTGTCGTAATCGGTGGAAACAGTTTCGGGGTTGCAATTAATCATGATTGTTTCGTAGCCGTGTTTTTTTAACGACAGGGCGGCATGGACGCAGGCATAATCAAATTCAATCCCCTGGCCAATGCGGTTGGGCCCGCCGCCCAAGATGACAATTTTTTTGCGGTCGGAAACATCGGCCTCGTCTTCGCCTGGTTCATATTCACCATCGATAAAATGCCCTTCGTAGCTTGAATAAAGGTAAGGAGTAGGCGCGGGAAATTCCCCCGCGCAGGAATCGATACGTTTAAAAACGGGGACGATGCCGAGGGATTTATGAAATTTGCGAATTTCTTTCTCTACCTCCCAATCTTTATTGTCAGAGACAGAAGAACCCAGCAAGTTGCTAAAAGCATACATTAACTTGCTGATGGTGGAATCGCTGTAACCAGCTTTTTTTAATTGCAACAATTTTTCGCTGGTTATTGGCTGTCTTGCTGTTCTGTTGATATTTATTAGTGATGCTCTCGCTTCCATATCGATAACTTCTTTTATCTGTTGCAAAAACCATTTATCGATTTTTGTTAATTCATAAATTTCTTCTATCGATTCACCAACGCGCAAGGCTGAGGCAACATGAAAAATACGGTCAGGTGTCGGCCGCGATAATAATCCTCGCCAATCGACCCCTTCCTGCCAATGAAATGGTTGCTTTTTGGGGGCAAGGGGAATCTCTCCAGGCGTTATTTTTTCTTTAGGATCGTATAATTGCCAACCGCTGGCGGCGGGCGTCTCCAAACTCGCCAAGGCCTTCATAAAACTTTCTTTAAAATTTCTGCCAATCGCCACCACTTCCCCCACCGACTTCATGGTGGTGGTTAATGTATCATCCGCGCCTTTAAATTTTTCAAATGCAAAACGCGGAATTTTTGTCACCACATAATCCAATGTTGGTTCAAAACTGGCGGGAATTTTTCCACCCGTGATGTCGTTGGGCAATTCATCCAATGTATAACCCACCGCCAACAACGCCGCCACCTTGGCAATGGGGAACCCCGTTGCCTTCGACGCCAATGCCGACGACCGCGAAACCCGCGGATTCATTTCAATCACCACCATCTCGCCATTCTTCGGGTTGATGGCAAATTGTACATTCGACCCGCCAGTCTCCACCCCAATTTCGCGCAACACCGCCAAACTGGCAAGGCGCATGGCCTGGTATTCTTTGTCGGTAAGGGTCAGGGCGGGGGCAATGGTGATGGAATCCCCCGTATGCACCCCCATGGGGTCAAGGTTTTCTATCGAACAGATAATAATGGCGTTGTCGTTTTTATCGCGCACCACCTCCATCTCGAACTCCTTCCAACCCAACACCGACTGTTCCACCAACACCGAACCCTGGCCATTGGTGGCAAGGTTGCTTTCTTGCAAGCCGTAGGTAACCTTATCAAAATATTCTTGGACCCCATGGGCAATGCCGCCGCCGCGCCCGCCCAGGGTAAAACTGGGACGAATGATAACGGGCAAGCCAATTTTTTGTAATGCCTCCTTGGCATCATCCTGATCCTTAACCAACATGGCGGTGGGGGTTTTTAACCCAATACGTGCCATGGCCTGGCGAAATTGTTCGCGGTCTTCGGCCATGTCAATCGCGGCGGGTCGCGCACCAATTATTTCTATACCCAATTTTTCCAACACCCCATTTTTATGCAACGCCATGGCGGTGTTAAGGGCGGTTTGCCCGCCCATGGTGGGAAGCAGAACCATTTTTTCATCGGGGTGTAATTCCCTTTCGCGTTTTAAAATATCCGCCACAACCTCGGGCGTGATAGGTTCGATATATGTTGCATCGGCCATGCTCGGGTCGGTCATGATGGTCGCGGGGTTGGAATTAACCAGGGCGATACGATACCCCTCTTTCTTCAATGCTTTGCAAGCCTGGGTTCCAGAATAATCAAATTCGGTCGCCTGACCGATAACTATCGGCCCCGCGCCAATGATAAAAATGGCTGAGATGTCGTTTCTTCTGGGCATGCAAGTTTAATGAATAAGATTGATTCTAGGTAAGCGTCAAGTGTTGCTTTTGTATAAAAACATACAAAATGAAAGATTGTTAAGGGCTATATATCAGCGCAACATTAAATAGCAAGTCATATGCTCGCCCCTTATGCAACCACGCTTGACAAGCGATTGGTTTTGTTTTTTAACAGGCAAGCAAAGCAATCCCAAAAAGTTGACGATGAATAAAGAGATTAATAAAAGTCGTAAAAAAACACCCGAGGCCTTATCGCCCCGCGCGTTGCAGGCCATTTTTGCGCCGCGTTATCGGTTGTTGGCCATGTTGGCGCAATTAAAGAGCGGGGAAAAATTATCGTCGGAGGACGCGCTTTATTACAGCCGCCTGTTGCCTGGCATGCCGTCTGACGAAAAACATAAACGCTTGGCAAGGTTAGAAGAACGTTGGACCCCCGACAAAATAAAACAAGACATGGAATTGGTGGTGGATTTCCTTTCGCCCGATAAGCGTGATTTTATTGAACGTTGCAAAAAAAAAGATGCCTTGTTGGATTTATCGTTTTTAAATTTTGAACAGCATGATATTATTTTTGAACAGTCGCTTGATTTCCACCTGCCTATTTCTTTTTTGCATAGCGAATTTGGTGCAGTTTATGTGCAATGGGCGCGGTTTCAAAAAAAAGTAAATTTCCGCGCCGCGGTTTTTCATAAAAAAATTAAATTTATCGATTCAACATTCGATAATATTGCCAATTTTGAATTTAGCGTTTTTCATAAAAAGGCAGAATTTTCAGGCATTTATTTTCACGACCGTGCGGTGTTTAATTTTGCCATTTTTGAAAATTATGTCAGTTTTAAAGGCTCGTCCTTTCATGCCCTGTTAATCGACGAATCGCATTTTTCTATCTTACCCAACTTTCGCTATACTTTGTTCGACAAACAAATAAGGTTTCATTCGGTTTACATCCCCGCGCCGCACGAAAGTGTTGCGCACGACGACCGCAAAGAAAAATTGGCAAACCTGTCGGCGGCTGATAAAAGACGGCGCGACAAAAGCTACGAAGATAAATATCGCACCTTAAAAGAAATGGCGGCGGTCACCAATGACCATGTTCATGAACATGAATTTTATGGTTATGAATTGGAATCAAAATGGTTGTTCAAAGAATTTATCGGGCGATGGGTGGCGTGGGTTGGCGCGCCATGGTTGTTTTTGTTTTTGTTGATGGTTGAAAAAAATTTTTGGCCCTTGGTTATCTTGCCGTTATTTTTTGCTACCTTTACCTACTTGCCAATTTTTATTATGGCGGAAGAATGGTTGCGCAAACACCTGCGCCATGATGGCAAGGATGAAACCAATACTGCCTTAACGGCTTCGCGTAATATATTACAAATATTTGGGCAGAAGTTTTCTCATATCGTCTACCTCTATTTGTTGCGTATTTATTGGTTGTTTTCTTATTATGGGCAAAGTTTGGCGCGGCCCTTCCTGGGTTTTATTTTGTTGCCGTTGGTTTTTGCTTTAAGTTATTGGCGACCCGAAAAAAATGTTTCTTTCGATGAAGCTTTCCATTTCTCCATCCTCAACATGATACCTGGCAACAGTCTGTTTCGATTTAATCATTTGGAATATTTGAAAGAAAAAATTTTTGGTGCCACGGCTTCAACCACCATGGGCCAGGCACCGCGTTTTGAATCCCTCACCGTTACTTACCCCAAAGAAATTACTTTTGTTTATGACGCCTTGCTCCATACCCAAGAATTCCTATCCCTGCTGTTTATTTTCTTGGTCGGGCTTGCCTTGCGCAACAAATTTCGTATCGTGTAATTTTTGTAAATATTTATGACGACAAAAATTTTATGTTTGGGCTTTGGGTTTTGCGCCAACGGGCTGTGGCATGATGCCCGCGAATATGCTGGCGCGATACAATTTTCCATGGCGGCCAGCTATCGCGATGAAGAAAAAAAACATCTGTTACAGCAAAAAAAAATAACCCCCTATTTGTTTGGCGATTCTTCCCTGACGACCGCCCTGGCGGAAAACGATGTTTGGCTTATCTCCGCCGCTCCTGGCACTGACGGCGACCCCATATTGGCGCGTTATGGCACCATGGTGGACAAATTAGCGGGCGACAAAAAAATTATTTATCTTTCGACCACGGGGGTTTATGGCAACCATGACGGCGCATGGGTGGATGAAACCAGCAGTTTAAAAGCCCAATCCCAACGCGGGCAACGCAGGATAAATGCCGAGCAAGCATGGCAAGGGCACAGCGCGACAATATTAAGGTTGGGAGGAATCTACGGCCCGTTGCTTGATGGTATGGGGCAAAATACCTTGCAATCCATCCTTGATGGCACGGCACGGCGTATCGAAAAAAATGGACAAGTGTTTGGCAGGATTCATGTCGCCGATATAGCCAGCGCGATTAATAAGTTGTTGCAAAAAAATATCAAGGGCGAGGTTTTTAATTTGGTCGATGACGAGCCCGCCAACCCGCGCACGGTGGTGGATTATGGTTTTGGTTTGTTGGGGCGCGACCTGCCACCGCTGGAAAATTTTGAAGAGGCAAAGCATAGCATGTCGCCGATGGCGCAAAGTTTTTTTGCCGACAACAAACGGGTTAGAAATGATAAATGCAAAAAAATACTGGGCTGGCAACCGCAATACCCTAGCTACCGCGAAGGACTAACCATGATAAAAAATCGCATGACAACATGACCCGATTCAGAATGACGATCGCTTACAACGGCGCACCCTACGTCGGATGGCAAAGACAAAAAAATGGTTTGTCGGTGCAAGAAATCATCGAACAGGCCATAGCCAAGATAGAAGGCAAACCCGTTACGATTCACGCCGCGGGCCGCACCGACAGCGGGGTGCATGCCCTGGGTCAGGTTATTTCTTTTGACATGGCGCGTTCTATATCGCCCGAAAAATTATTATTGGCGGTTAATTATTATTTGAAACCGCACCCCATCGGCGTCAGCGAATGCAGGGTGGTGAGCGATGATTTCCATGCGCGCTTCACCGCCACGGGGCGCGATTATTTGTATCGGGTTTTTAATCGTGCCGCGCCCCCAGTGTTGGTGCGCGATTTGGTATGGCATGTTATCAAACCGTTGGATGTTGCCGCGATGCAACAGGGGGCAAAGTTCTTCTTCGGCAAGCATGATTTTACCAGCTTTCGCGCCAGCGAGTGCCAGGCACCATCGCCCATTAAAACCATCGAAAAAGCCGATATTGTGGTGCGCGGCGATGAGATAGAATTCTTTTTTTCGGCGCGGTCATTTTTGCATCATCAAGTTCGCAACATGGTGGGAACCCTTGTCGAAATTGGCAAGGGGATGAGGCAACCCGAAGCCGTGAAGGAAATATTATTAGCAAAAGATAGAAAGGTGGCGGGCGTTACCGCCCCCGCGACAGGGTTATGTTTGATGAAGGTGCATTACGACGCCCGTTGATATTTGCGCTTTTTATTTTTTATTGCCAGGGCAAATAATTGCGCCAGCTGTTCCTGTTTATCAGTCAAAGAGAATTTTTCGACGACGGTTTGTCGCGCATGTTCGCCCATGATTAATTCTTGTTCGCGAGTCATACGCAGGGCGCGCATGATAACCCCCGCCAAGGAAGCGTGGGAATCGGCGGCGAATAAAAAACCATTGACCTCATGCTGGATCTGCTCCAACGCGGCACCGTGGTTGGGGGCGATGACTATTTTTTTGCATGCCATAGCCTCCACCGTTGTGCGGCCAAAACTTTCGGGGCGGCGACTGGCATTGACCACCATGGCCGACGATTCATAAAATGGTAAAAGATAATCTTGGTAAGGCAAAAAACCAACCGCTTGCGACAAACCATGTTGATGAACAAGCCGTTGCAATTTTTTTATCACCCATGGGCGACCCACCGATTGTAATAACAAAACCACATTATCACATTGCTCGCGCGTTGCTTGGTTGCCAAATAATTCGATGAATGTTTTCACCAAGAACCATTGGCCTTTAAGATATGAAACACGCCCAGGCATAAAAATAACCCGTGGGTTTTTATAATTGGGAAAAATATTTTGCACCTGTTGTTTGGCGTTAGCCAGCGTAGCAGGGGGGATAGCCGCGGGGGAATTTTTCTTTTCATCCACCCCGCCATAAATAACCAGGATAGGATTCTTTGGTCTGTAAATTTTTTTGATATGTTTTTGGACAAACCAGCTGACGGCATGAATAATATCGCCGCGCGTCATCACGCGATTATAGATTTTTTTTAAGAAAGAATTGTAACCGCTGTAAACCCCATGAAACCCCGTGACGAAGGGCACACCAAACCACCTTGCCAATAAAAAACCATACCAAGCGGGAAGGCGACTGCCCGCATAGATCACATCTACCTTCTGGGTTTTTAATATTTTATACAACGACCAAAGAATGGCGGGTGGGAAATAACGCCGCCATGTTCTTTTGAATGGAACGAACACGTGCCTTGCGCCAATGGCTTTTAACAACGGCACCATGGCACCGCCCGACGACGCGACCAAAACCCGCCCCCCCGCTTTGATGACGGCTTGGGCTGCATCTATTGTAAATCCCTCAACGCCGCCCGCATTCATTGCAGGAATTAAAAATAAAATTGTTTTATTTCTTAACAGGGCCATTATTATTTTGCGATGGGTTATTTTGTCCCCCAACGGCATTGAGCACGAAAATAGCGCGCCCGATCATGTCTTCCAGCGATGGTTGGCTGGCTGTTCTTTCGAATGTTGCACCCGCGGCCAGCGGTTCGGTCGCGTTGCCTTGCTCAATTTTTATTTCGGGCGCGCCCAATAATCCTGACGAACCAACCACCAACAAACTATCTTTGGGTAATTTGATATTTTGTTTTATTTGCAGTTCTAATTCGGCGCGATAGGTTTGTGGATTAAGGGTTTTGCTTTTCACCTGGCCAATTTTTATGCCCGCCATTTTCACGGGGCTACCCGCGTCAATTCCTGACGCGCTATCCAACGAAGCCTTGACGATGTAATATTGATTACCAAAAAGGTCGGCCTTATCACGCCATAATTGCCAACCAAAGGCCAGGGCCAAAATCAATAGGCCCGCGCCCAAAATAATCTCTAACGAGCTGTGTTTTATTTTCATGTTGTATTTCTAAGGTGTGTTTTTGGTTAAATTTGTTTTGGATTCGGCACGTTGTAGCACCAACAAAAGTAATTTTTCAATGGCTACCGAACCTGATGTATAGATAATTTCATTGCCATTGGCAAGGTTAGCGAAACTGCCCCCAGGGGTGATGTTGATAACCTTCGGCTGGCTCAGGCCATAAGAAACAATGGCGAAGGTGCTATCATCGGCCAGGTTTAAATTGTTTCTCACCGCCATGGTTAATTGCGCCCTGTTCTTATCGGTTAGGTATTTTATGTCGCACACCGTGCCCACGGGTGTGCCCGCCAGCAAAATGGTTGTGCCGCGTTTTACCCCCTCCACCGATGAAAAATTTCCTTTTAACAACATACGCCCCGCCATGTCGCATTTGCCAACCCTGGCCAAGCCAATATAACCCGCCAGCACCACCGCAACAATGACAGACAGCCCCAAGAATCTTAAACGAAACAATTGTAAAAATTGACGAGGGCTGAACATTATTTTTTATTTATTATTTTGCGATGGTTTTTTGGTGGGTGACCAGGGTTGATAATCGCCCGTTGCGGGGGCGCGGGTGGGGCGATAAGCCATGCGACTGCCCGATAAATTGGGGCGATGTGGTTTTTGATAAAAGGCGCGAAAGCTTGTCTTAACATCGGCGGGCATGGGGAATTCATCCACCGTGTAATGCATCCAGCCATGATATTCGGGCGGGATAAGGCTGGCGTCATTTTGATTTTTATAAATAACAAATCGTTTAATACGCCCCCATGGGTCGGGGCGGCGGCGTTGATAATAACGGTTGCCAAATTGGTCTTCACCAACAAAGCGGCTGTCGAAAATACGGATGAGATGGGTAAGGGTGTTGGCCATTTTTTTAAGGGAAAGTTAATCTGGGGTTAGGGAAAAATCGTAGCGAGGGGTTTTAAAAAATAATCGACTTGCTTAAGGCATATTTTTAAAAATATTGAGTTCCTGTTCTTTATAGCGAAAAAAACCGAGCTTGTCATTAGCTTTTGATAAATGTAATAAGATATGATAGAGCGGGGCGAATGCATTTATCGGTTTTTGATTTGTTTAAAGTGGGGATTGGACCTTCCAGTTCTCATACCGTGGGGCCCATGGTCGCCGCGAAACGTTTTGTTACCGACCTTAGCACGCAAAAAAAATTGTTTGATGTTGCTACCGTCACGGTGAAATTATATGGGTCCTTGGCGCTGACGGGTTTGGGCCACGCGACTGACCGCGCCATTGTGCTGGGTTTAATGGGCGAACGCCCCGATGAAACCGACCCGAATTTGGTTGAAGAAAAAATCAAAACCTTGAAAGAAAAGAAACATCTATTGTTGGACGGCAAACACGATATAGAATTTGTCTATGAAAAAAATTTGGATTTTCGATATGGCGAATTTAAAGAAAAACATTCCAACACCATGGAATTCATTGCCACCGACAAACAGGGGCAGGAATTATTTCGTGATACCTATTATTCGGTCGGCGGCGGTTTTGTATTAAGCGATGAAGAATTTGAACGCGGCACCAGCAATGTGGCGGCGGCGGCCAATTTAACCGTGCCGAATATTTTTAATAATGGCGAGGAGTTATTAAACATCGCCAAAAAAAAGAACCTGACCATCGCCGAGGTGTTGATGGAAAATGAATTAACGTGGCGCAAGAAAGAGGATATTGAAAAGGGCATAGATAAAATTTGGTCGGCGATGGAAGCCTGCATCCAACGTGGGATGAGCCAAGAGGGGATATTGCCTGGCGGCCTTAATATTCGGCGCCGTGCCAAGCAGATAGCCGACAATTTAGATAGGTCGAATCAAGAAATAAAAATGAAATTGGGATCGATTAATTTGGAAGATATTCCGATGAAGACGATGGATTGGGTTAATGTGTTTGCTTTGGCAGTTAATGAAGAAAATGCCGCGGGCGGGCGGGTTGTCACCGCCCCCACCAATGGGGCGGCGGGGGTTATACCCGCGGTGATGGCCTATTATCATCGCTTTGTCCCAGGGGGCAAGGATGTAAAAAACCTTCGTATTTTTATGTTAACCGCGGCGGCGATAGGCATGTTGTATAAAAAAAACGCCTCCATTTCAGCCGCTGAGGTTGGCTGTCAGGGGGAGGTTGGGGTGGCTTGTTCAATGGCGGCGGCGGGTTTAACTGCGGCAATGGGCGGCACCATGGCGCAGGTGGAAAATGCCGCCGAAATTGGCATGGAGCATAATTTGGGGCTGACGTGCGACCCAATTAAGGGTTTGGTGCAGGTGCCATGTATTGAACGCAACACCATGGGGGCGGTGAAGGCGATTAATGCGTCTCGTCTTGCATTGCATGGTGATGGCACCCATTTGGTGTCTTTGGATAAGGTGATTGAAACCATGATGGAAACTGGCAAAGACATGATGCACAAATATAAAGAAACATCCGAAGGCGGCCTAGCCACCAAGGTTTCGGTTGCCTTACCCGAATGTTAGGGGTGGGAAAGTTTTTTAGAGAGAGGCTAAGCCTGATGGCACAGCGACAAAAGACCAAGCCTAAAAATTGGTATGGCAAATACACCGCCGCGATAATTTTTATCGCCATGGTGTTGGTAAGTTTTTCTTCTTTCTATAAAAATACTTTTCATATTTCGCCACCGGTTTTTTTTCAGCAATTCGGCAGTGATAACGAAGACAACCTTGTTCTGGGCAGGGTGTTGGCAGATAAATTCGACATACCCATGGCAACATTTGGCATGACATTGTTGATGTTGCCGCAGGTGCGGACGCCAAACTTGCAGACGGCCGATAAATCACCACCAGCAAAAGATATTGTTCGCACCGATTCCCCAGGTAATTTTTGGGCGATGGATTCATGGCATGGTTTGGCATTTAATATTTTACAAAATAATAATAAAATGGATGATATTGTTTTGCTCGGTAACAATATCAATATTATTAATCAAGCGTTGGATATTATTGCCATAAGCGTTAATAAAATTAAGGTGGATGATAACCATTATTGGATGTCAAGCGGTGATAATCGTTATGATTTTCACTATGGCTACGATTCTCTGCCCGTGGCTAAAAAATATATTACCAATTATAGCGGGCGCAACCTATCAATTGGCCAGTATAAAACCATGGTTTATTATATTGATAACAATGATCCTGCTAAAACCGTTATTGTTACAAGCCTGCCCCGAGCAGCCATTGATAAAATTAACAAATATAGATTTTCGGTTATCATTTCTGGGCAACCCATAACCGCGATTGATATCAAAAAAAATATTCGTTTTGAGCCCTACCAAAGCAGCGTGGGGTGGGAGGCCTATGCGGTATCGAGCCTGTATAAATATTTGGGTAATAATTTAAAACATGTCCAAAAGGTCGAAGCAATGTTATCGGCCATCACGCTGATAATATTGGTTTTTTTATATTACCGTGGTGCTATTTTTCCTAAGGGTTTTGCTGTCATGTTTTTTTTGACTTTGTTTCTATCGCCCATGTTTACGGCGATGGCGCATAATTTGTATTTCGCGCCCTTTTCATTTTTTCTGCCCGCGATTTTTGCTCTATGCTATATAACGGCTCAATCAGTCAGGGCGCAATGGTCATGGCTGTTATTAACCTACGCGGCATTTGTCATCAGGTTTGGTGGCATGCAATATGATTTTACGCCCAGTATTATTTTATTGGCGATGGCACCCGCCCTCTATCAATTTTTTGTTGCTAAAAACAAAATACAGCGGCGGCAAGCATGCAAGCAATTTTTTATGATATGGTTGATGGGGGTTTTGGGATTTATCAGTGTGATGTTGTGGCAGGCCAACCTAAGAGCTGATGGAAATTTGTGGCAAGGTTTATTATTTATTTTTCAAGACGAGATAGCAAGAAGGGTTTACCCGGTTGTGCATTTCAACAATATTGCTGAATACGATGCTTCGGCCAAGGCTTCTTATTTATCGGTTTTAAAAATTTACTTTTTTCATTGGTGGCAAGATATCATTGTTGGCATTCATGGCCGATGGTTCCCATGGTTATTTTGTTGGTCATTGCTAACGGTTGTCGCCAGTTATTTCTTATCGCCTTTAAAGTCGAGAAAAGATATTTACACGGGATTATTCTTTGCTTTTTTATCTATTCCTCTTGCCTGGTATATTTTGGCCAAACCCCATGCTTATATTCATACCCATTATTGTTTTATTTTATGGTCGCTGGGTTTTGTGGCGGCCATGTTTACTATTATTATTGATGCTATAAGACATTATTTTAACCTGAATATTTCTCTTTCATTTTCAATTGCTAAAAAAAAATATCATTTGCAATTCGCAATAAATAATCATAAGAATTTAAAATAGCCGCAGATTGAATGACAAAGATAATTTTTACTATATTTTTTTACGCGCTGGCTGCGCTGGCTGGTTTTGGATTTTATGTTGCGGGTATGAATTTATTTTTCTCAGCTGGCAAAGATATTTTGTTTTATCGCGGGCTAGAAATTATTATTGTTAGCATGGCCATGGTGTTGCTTTGTCTTTTGATGATAGCGCGTATGAAATTTAAATTTATTAAAAACAAACCACAAAGGACAGCATCATTACAATTTGCACAGGAATTGAAGAGCCAGGTTGTCGCCATTACTTTAATAAGCGGATTATTGAATCTATGGTTTCATTCATTGATACTGGTGAATTTGGACCGCTCGATAAGCGTGTTTTTGTTGGGATACATGAATAACGTGAACAAACCTGTAAGCGAAATTGATTTGCAAACAGCATTTGATAATTATTATGTCAAAAATTATAAGGCTATTGGTCGTCGCATCGATGAACAGCTAGCTAGCGGCATGATAACTATTGGCAATGATAATAAAATAAGCTTAACCAATAAAGCTCAAAACTTTCTTGTTCTTTCCACTTGGATAACCAATGTTTTTCATAGCGATAGCAAGTTTGTTAACCCTATCCTTAAATAAATAAATCTGTTAACAATAAAAAAAGGATAATGGGGTATAAAAAGATGAGTAAAAATATACATTTGATAACTGGCGGCGCAGGATTCGTTGGTATTAATATTGCCAAGCAGCTAATAGCCGCCAAAGAAACTGTCATTATAACCGATGTTTGGCAACCCGATAACAAGCCAAAAAATTTCGAATATCTTGATGTTACCGACAGGGCTGCGGTTGATAAATTGTTAAAACATGTGACCCATGTTCACCACAATGCTGCCTTGGTGCCCCTAACGAAAGCAGGAAAAAGATTTCAGGAGGTTAATGTGGGTGGCACAAGAAATGTCATTGACATGGCATTGAAACATAAAATAAAAATGTTGTGTCATATGTCATCCTCGGCCATTTATGGCATTCCAGAAAATTGTCCCATTCCTGCCGATACCCCGTTGCAGCCTGTAGAAATCTATGGCAGGTCGAAAGCCTTGGCCGATCAAATGGTGCAGCAAGCCATGAAGGACGGTATGCCAGCATGCTCCATTAGACCCCGCACTATCATTGGTCAAGAGCGACTTGGTATATTTGAAATATTATTTAATTGGATTAAAGACAATGCCAATATTTTTATTTTGGGTAAAGGGGATAATTTATTCCAATTCGTCCATATTGATGATATTGCTAGCGTTAGCGTAAAGGCAGCCTTATTAGAAAAATCGGGATTATTTAATGTTGGGGCAGAACCCTATGGCAGTTTGCGCCATGATTTGGAAAAATTTATCAAAACGGTGGGCTCCAAATCAAAAGTTATTTCCTTGCCAATTGGTCTGGCGCAGGCAGCTTTGACCATTGCTGATAAATTGCGGTTGTCTCCCCTGGCTCCTTTTCATTATGCATCTTATCATAAAGATTTTTATTACGAACCCACCCATATTACCAAAGCATTGGGATGGAAACCAAAATATGGTAACGTAGAAATGATGGTGGAATCTTATCAATGGTATATCAAGAATTTTTCTTACGGTAATAAAAAAAATGCTTCAATCCATCGTAAGCCCGTTGCGAAAGGCATATTATCTATTGCCAAACAGGTATCAAAAATTTTTTAGTTTAAGAAAATGATATTTGTAGAAACCATGTTGCGGCAAGCCCTGCCCAAAGAATTTCAAGCCAGCATTCGCCATCGGCAGATTAATTTTGTGAGGGCAGCATTAAAAAATGGGCCATTTCATGTCAGGTGGGCAATTGTGGTTTTAACCATGATGTATTTACCATTTGTGTATATCGGTGCTAATCGATGGATAAAAAAATATTTTCATTATTTTCAATTGCTGGATAGGGTTTATAGATCCCTGGCTTTTCTTATTATTTACGAAGATAAAAAATGAATAACTTTATTAATATCGATAACAAGACCAAGGTTTATAAAACCGATGTTCTCATCGTTGGCTCGGGGGCGGGCGGTGCAACCATCGCCGATATGTTAACCAAGCAAGGTTTTGAAATTTTGATGTTGGAGGAAGGCGGTAGTTATCCCATTAAGGAATTAAAAAAACCCGAAGAAGTTTTTACAAAAATATGGCGGCATTCGGGTTTGACCGCAACCTTGGGCAAACCCAATATTGCTTATGCCGAAGGCAAAGCCTTCGGCGGCTCAACCGAAATCAATTCGGCCATTTTCCAACGGCCTTACGAGGCGGTTGTGCAAGATTGGCAAGACCAATATAAATTGGACGATACATGGAGCCTAAAAAACATGAACAAATATTGGGACGATACCTTTGCCCAAATGAATGTTAGTTATCATGAAAAATACTATGCCGACACCACAACCCTGATAGATGGCGCAAAAAAGATGGGCTATAAGAGCGAATATTTATCAGTCGCCATGAATACCAAAGAAAAAGATGATAGAATTTATGGCTGCCCCGTCGTGGGAAAGCAATCGATGTCGAAAACTTTGTTGCCCGCCGCCATGAAGCGCGGGATGAAGGTTATCACCAATTGCAAACTTGATAAAATTATTTTCAAAGGCAAGCAAGCTACCCAGGCCTACTGCCAAGTAAAAAAAGGAAACAAAAATATTAGTATTAAGGTAGAATTCAAATATATATTTTGTTGCGCGGGGGCAACCAACACGCCGTTGATATTAAAAAGGTCGGGCGTTAAGACCATAGATTTTAATAATTTCCAACTGCACCCGACCATGAAGGTTTTTGCTTTGTTTGATAAAAAAATACAAGATCCGCATTCTATCGTTGCGGCAAGTTATATATCAGAATTTATGCCGAACATACGCATCGCGGGTTCGGTTGTTACCAAAGGTTTTGTTGGTATGGCGCTGGCCAATAATTATCATCATACCAAACCATTTTTGGACAACATGGAAAATGTAGGGTCCTATTACGTCATGATAAAGCCGTTCTCTAAGGGGCATTTTCGTTTTCTGCCTTTTGCCAATCAATGGATGGATAGTCCGTTGATAGATTACAAATTGACCGATTGGGATTTTGAGCATTTTAAAAAAGGCCTTACCTATTTAACAAACGCAATGTTTGCCGCGGGGGCAAAAATTGTCATGCCCGATATTGCTAATCATGACGGTTGGCGGTCCATGACAGATTTTAAAAAAGATATGTCGCGCACCGCCCAATATAATTTAATGTCGGTGCATTTAATGGCATCCTGCCCGCCCAGCGGGGTAAAAAACCTTGGGGTGACAAATCCTGAAGGTCGGGTATGGGGCTATGACAATTTTTATATTGCTGATGCGTCACAAATACCCACGGCACTTGGTTGCAACCCCCAGGCAACGGTGATGGCCATTGCGAAAAAATACGCAACCCAGTTTGTTGCCCATTATAAATAAATTAACCGTTTGCTAAGCAAAATAAAATAGCCATAAGCAAAAACACCAACCAGCTTGCTTTGTCGCGCGCCACAAACACTATCGGGTCTTGTTTAATTTTACCATGATGCGCCAACAACCAAAGCCGCGATACCCAATATAAAATAACAAAACCACAAGGCCACAGGAAATATGGTTTGCTGTAATATTGATTAACCAAATTAATTTTTTCGGTATAAAGCAAAAAGATTAAGGCCGATGTGTAGCCCGCGGCCACGCCAAAAAATGACAACATGGTTTTATCGCTCGCCATGTAGGCGCGGCCATATTGTTTGCTAGAAATATTTAATTCGCTATAACGTTTAATAAGTGAAAGACTTAAAAACAAGAACATCGAAAAAGATAACAGCCAAAATGAAACCTCGGCCTGGACGGCAACCGTTCCCAGCAGAAGCCGCAGGGTATAAAAACAGGCGAGGGTTATAACATCAACCACCATTATTTTTTTTAAGTAATAAGAATAAAGCAAGGTAAGCAATATATAAAAACATAGGGTGCTGACAAATATGTTTGTAAAATGATTGATGTGGGTTAAAATAGCGGCCGCGCCCAATAAAATAAATATCATCAATACCCCATGTTGCCATGGCACTTTACCCGAGGCAATAGCGCGGTATTTTTTGGTAGCATGTTGCCTATCTTGCTTGATATCAATAATATCGTTGCTGATATAAACGGCGGAGGCGACCAAACAAAAAATAAAAAAACTTGTTAGACTCAATACAATATTATGAATATCATTATATTGATGAGATAAAAAAAGCGGCACCAATATTAAAGAATTTTTTAACCACTGATGGGGGCGGAGCATTTTAAGATACCATATCATGCACTATAAATAGTATATTTTTTTATTGTAAGCAATTTTTAATTTGCTTGGGGCTATGTTTTTTATGGTGGGTTTTTTTCTTCAGCAACCACAAACCCGATGATTCATTCATTCTTGACATGGTTGTTTGTTGCTAGTATCTATTTTTCTAATTAAAATAGGAACAACAATAGCATTATCATGATTAGCAAACATATCAATGGCGCGCAAATTTTACTACAAGTTTTAAAAGAACAAGGCGTAGACACCGTTTTTGGTTATCCTGGCGGGGCGGTTTTGCCTATCTATGACGAATTGTTTCAGCAAAATCATATACGCCATATTTTGGTAAGGCAGGAAGGTGGCGCGGCCCACGCGGCAGAGGGTTATGCCCGCTCGACAGGAAAACCAGGCGTCCTCTTGGTAACATCGGGACCAGGGGCGACCAATGTGATAACTGGCTTGACCGACGCCCTGATGGATTCCATCCCGATTATTTGTATCACGGGTCAGGTGCCAGCCCATTTAATTGGCTCCGATGCTTTTCAAGAATGCGACACCACGGGCATCACCCGCCCCTGCACCAAGCATAATTATTTGGTCAGAAAAGTGGAGGATTTATCGCGCGTGCTGCACCAGGCATTTTATATTGCCACCGCGGGCCGCCCAGGGCCAGTGTTGATAGACATTCCCAAAGATGTGCAATTTGCATCCGCCGAATATAAAAGTTTTAAAGACAAGCCGCACCCCAGTTACCAACCGCAAACCCAACCTGACTTGGCCAAAATTAAAACCGCGGCCGATATGTTGTGGCGTGCAAAAAAACCAATTATTTATGGCGGTGGCGGATTGATTAATTCGGGGGGGCATTCTTCCAATTTATTAAGGGAAATTGTTGCGCTGCGGCAATTTCCTATCACCCTAACCTTGATGGGGTTGGGGGCTTTTCCTGCTAGCGATAAAAATTTTGTCGGCATGTTGGGGATGCACGGCACTTACGAAGCCAATTGGGCGATGCACGATTGCGATGTTATGTTATGCGTCGGGGCGCGGTTTGACGACCGCATAACGGGCAAGTTGGATGCTTTTTCACCCCACAGCAAAAAAATTCATATCGATATTGACAGCAGCAGTTTTAACAAAACGGTCGAGGTTGACCTAAGCATCTTGGCCGATTGCGAGGCAGCCTTGCAAATGTTGCGCGATGAATTGTTAATCTTGGCCAAGAAAGAAAAAGCCCCCGACCTGACACCATGGTGGCAAGAAATAAATACCTGGCGCGCAAAAAAATGTCTGGCCTATAAAAACAGCGACGATGTTATCAAACCGCAACATGCCCTGGAACGTTTGCAACAAAAAATAAAATCGCGCGATTATATTATTACGACCGAGGTTGGCCAGCACCAAATGTGGGCCGCGCAATATATTGGTTTCGATAAACCCAATCGTTGGTTAACATCGGGCGGGCTTGGCACCATGGGTTATGGTTTGCCCGCGGCCATTGGTGCGCAATTGGGCAACCCCGACAAATTGGTGATAGATGTCGCGGGCGAGGGTTCTATCCTGATGAATATTCAGGAAATGGCGACCGCCAAACAATATCGTTTGCCCGTGAAGGTTTTTATTTTGAACAACGAATATTTGGGCATGGTGCGGCAGTGGCAAGAATTGTTGCATGGTGGTCGTTATTCCGAAAGTTATTCTGACTCCCTGCCTGATTTTGTTAAATTGGCGGAAAGTTTTGGTTGGTTGGGGTTGCGTATCGAACACCCCAAACAACTTGATGCGATGATAGACAAAATGTTGGCACACCCTGGCCCCGTGATGGTGGATGTTTGTATTGACCCCATGGAAAATTGTTACCCCATGATACCGTCGGGCAAACCCCATAATGAAATGTTGCTGGCACCTGAGGGTAATCAACCTGGGCTAAGCGGTCAAATCATCGATAAAGCAGGAAAAACATTGGTTTAATTATTACATAACTGGATAAAAAACATGGCAAGCGCAAAAAAAATTATTGAAAACGATACGCCGCCAGCCTCGGCCTATGAAATAAGCGACGAAAAAAGCAGGTCGCGGTTTCACACCCTGGCCGTGGTGGTGGATAATGAACCAGGCGTGTTGGCGCGGGTGGTGGGTTTATTTTCGGGGCGTGGGTATAATATTGAAAGCCTTACCGTATCGCCCGTTAGCCAGCATCATCATTTGTCGCGCATTACATTGCTGACATCGGGCACCGAAAAAACAATTCGCCAGATAAAAGCACAATTGGCGCGGTTGATACCCGTGCATGAAGTGCATGATTTAACCACCGATGGTAATTTTTTATCTGCTGAAGTGGTGTTGATAAAATTATTGGCAGAGAATAACTTAGAAAAAAATATCAGCCAATTAGAAAAAAAAGGCGCAACCATTATCAAAAAATCGGCGCAGGGTATTGTTGCCCAATATTGCGGCACACCAAGCGACATAGAACAATTTGTCAAATGGGCGCATGACATGGGAAAGGTTGAATTGGTCAGGTCGGGGGTTGTTGCCCTCTCCGCCGCCATGAAGCCCAGTCATTTTATCAAAAGCGATGATTAAAAAAATGACCAGGGACGATGAGGGGCGATGATAAAAAACGGGACTTTGCATACACCCCACCTATCGCCCCGATATTGATGGCTTGCGGGCTTTGGCGGCGGGGTTGGTGATGGCGGTTCATTTGATAGGAAAACCAGGAAGAGGCGGGTTTGGGGTGGATATTTTTTTTGTTATTTCTGGCTTTCTTATCACCAGCATTATCTTATCAAGCCTAGAAAAAAACTCCTTTAGCTTTGGTGAATTTTATGGACGGCGTATTCGGCGTATATTCCCTGCCGCTTTGCTGGTGTTGGTTGCGACCGCTGTTAGTAATTATTTTATCATGTACTTGGCTGGGGAAGCAGAAATGTACAAAAAATTTATCGGTCATGTGATGGCGTCAGCATTTTTTATAGAAAATTATTGGATAGATAAATATCGTTTTATTTCTTTAAATAGTGTTAGTCCTTTCTGGAGTTTATCAGTTGAAGAACAATTTTATTTGTTTTTTCCTTTGTTATTATGGATTGCTTACAAAATAAAATTTTCATCAAGGATATTATGGCTATTAATTCTTTCTGTTTCATTTTATTTTTATTTATTTCATTTCGGTTATTATATTGCCATATCACGATATTGGGAATTGGCAATGGGCGGGGTGTTGGCTTATATTTTTCTTCATAAAAAAAATATCGTAGTCTTATTACAGAATAAAAAAATTGCCAATGGCGTGGCGTTGCTGGGATTAATTTTTTTATCTTTAAGTTTAATAAAAATACATGGCATGAGAATAACCACCGATTTGACTTTGGAATATTATCGAACATTTGCGGTGCTTGCCACAGGTTGTTTTCTTAGCAGTCCTCGGTCATTTTTTAACCAACGGGTGTTGGCGCACCCATATTTGGTGGCGATGGGTAAAATAAGTTATCCGCTTTATTTATGGCATATACCCATCATCATGTTCTTTGCAATAATGGGCTATGGTAGTCAAGATATGGCTTTGATAATCATAATTTTCTTGTCATTTTTTCTGTCTTATCTGACCTATCGCTATATTGAAATGCCTATCAAAACCACAAAAAATAAAAAATTTATAACAATATTTTTATTTTTGGCAATGATGGCGGTGGGGGGCTTAAGTTTGCTCTACTTACATTTTATGGCTGATAATGCTACAGGAATATAGTGGTTCTGTTCCCGTAGCTCAGCTGGATAGAGCGTAGGATTCCTAATCCTAAGGCCGTTGGTTCGAATCCAATCGGGAACGCCATCATCATCAGTTTTATTTTTTCATCAACCAACTTGCGTGGTAATTTTATTTGG
This sequence comes from Alphaproteobacteria bacterium, assembly GCA_965262775.1. GTDB lineage: Bacteria > Pseudomonadota > Alphaproteobacteria > JASGCL01 > JASGCL01 > JASGCL01. The sequence goes on from CBDHFT010000006.1 coordinate 76,312, forward strand.
CGATATTCAAAAGAATATCGCGGGCCGTTGGTTCGAATCCAATCGGGAACGCCAAATACAAATACTCAACGCCATAAAAAAAACCATGTGCCAAATGATAACGCGCACAAATGCGGGTTATTATTTGACAACATGGTAATTTTCAACCACAGCCGAAAAAAAAATTATCGGCTGGTCCTTTTATTAGCTGCCTTTAATTGGCGTTTTTGGCGCATTGTCCGATTTGGGCTTTGCTGGTTGGCTTTGCCGTTTTAAATGCGCGCAATTAAAGGGGGGCATGTTTTTGTTGCTTGATTCAACGGTAACTTCAGTTAAGGTTGGATTGGCGTTGCATTTGTCCAATGCTTGTTCTTTTAAGGTTTTTGAGCAACCTGTGACTAATAAAGCCACCGATGCTAAGAGAAACAATTTTTTCATAATATCCTCCGTATTGATATTATTCAGGTTATAAGATTTTTTGACAATAAATATGCCGCAAAAAAATCACCCAAAGGGTGAATGTCCCTCCACGAACCTGTCCCTATATTGCCTGTCCCTATCTCGTTATTTAACATTATCTTTGTCTTTATGTCAAGGCAAATACTAATCCATGGTTGCAACATTTTCATTGCTTATACTTGATTATTATAATTATTATTTTAGAAATGGTGTATCTTAGCCGCCGACAACCTTGGCTATTTTCTTTTTTATTGCGCCCTTTATAATCTTTCCTGCTATTCTGCTTGTAATTTTTTGGGAACTGCCTTATTTTTGCGCCTCAATATTGTGGGGAAGGGTTTTATGAATTATTTTCAATCTATTATTTTGGGGCTGGTCGAGGGTATCACCGAATATCTTCCCGTTAGTTCGACGGGGCATCTTATCCTTGCCCAAAAATTATTGGGCATCGAAGAAAATGCGGTGAACAATGCCTACATCATCGCTATCCAGGGGGGGGCCATTTTGGCGGTGTTGGCATTATACCGCCACCGTTTTTGGCAATTATTAAGCGGGCTGTTGGCGCGCGACCGCCAAGGTTTTATATTGTTAAGAAATTTGTTGGTGGCGTTTTTACCCGCCGCGGTGTTGGGGGTGTTGTTTGATAAAAAAATTGAAACATATTTGTTTGGCATGTGGCCCGTGGTGGTGGCGTGGATTGCGGGTGGGGTGGTTATATTGTTGTTGCCCGCGCAATATCGCATGAAAAAAGGCACGATAGAAAAACTAACCTGGCGGCAAGCATTGTTGATAGGTTTCATCCAATGTTTGGCAATGTGGCCTGGGGTCAGCCGCAGCCTGGCCACCATGTTGGGCGGGGTGTTGGTTGGTTTGGGATTAACGGCGGCGATAGAATTTTCATTTTTGTTGGGGGTGATAACCCTTACCGCGGCGTCGGGTTTTAAATTGTTACAACATGGCAATGAATTATTGGCGCAAAATGATTGGGGCGTTTTATTGGCGGGGTTCGTGATGTCATTCATAACCGCTTGGGCGGCGGTGAAATGGCTGGTTGGTTATTTGCAAAAACACGACCTAACTATTTTTGCATGGTGGCGTATATTGTTGGGTGCGGGCATAGCCGCCGCGATGGTATTGCACCTTATGTAATGGCGCGGGGATAACGGTTGTGCATAGCGTGCTGGCCTTGCTTATTGCTTCGTAATTATTTTTTAATTAATGGTATAGGGCTTGCAAAGGAGAATTAATAATAAGACAAGTGTTGCATTTTTAATTTATTTAAGAATGAAGGCAATAATATAAATTTTATATAATTAGCGATGGGGACAAACCGATGGACAAGAACAACGAAATTAACGAGCATAGCAAGGTTAAACTTTCTATTTATAAAAAATATTTGGAAGCATACCTTTCTATTATGGCTTTACAGAACATTCCTTTTAAAGATATTTTTATAGTTGATGTATTTGCAGGCCAAGGCAAAGATAAAAATGACAATGAAGGAAGCGCACTGATTGCTGCTAATATTATAAACGGTTTTAATGGAAGAGAACAGAAAAAGTCAATTAAGCTTTATTTGAATGATATAAAAGCAAGTAACTGTGAAGATTTAAGAAATAATATACCTGAGGAATACAAAAATTTTGTAAAGATATCTAATCAAGATGCAAATGATTTTATCAAAGGCTTTTTTGACAAAATAAAAGAAATATCTAGTAGTCATTCATTGGTTTTTATTGACCCCTTTGGTTATTCTCAAATAAACAAAGATACTTATAATAACATTTTTAAAAAAGAAAATTTAGATATTTTTATCTTCATGCCTATTTTTCATATTTATAGATTTTTAAAAGGCAAGCAAGAAGATGAGCGTTATAAACCAATTGCAGCGTTTCTAGAAAATTTTGATATCACAACAGAAATAGTGAAGAGCATAGATTCTGTAGAGGTTTTTGCAGACAGAATAAAAGCATCAATAAAAAATTATCGTAATGATGACCTTGTTTATTCTTATATAATCAATAATAAAGAAAATAGTAATAAATACGCTTTGTTTTTTATTACAAAAAATATTTTGGGAGCGGAAAAATTCTTGGAATCTGTGCAAAAAATAGAAGAAAAGATAAATCTTCAGCAAGAATTATTTGAATTAATTTTGCCCGAAGAGGAAGGGTTTATTAAGCTAATAATTGATGCAATAAATCCACTAAACAACCGCCAAATCTATTCCGTAGGTATAAAAAATGGCTTTCTGCCTAGGCAAGTCAATGCTATATTAAAAGAACTAGAGGATACTAGAAAAATTGTCATAGATGGTATATCACCCTTTAAAAGAAGGAAAGGAGCATTTTATATTAGCCATAGCGATTACAAGGAAAAGCCCAAAATAACCATTACCCCGCAAAATAGATTGATATAAAAAAATGAGCAAGATTGAATGGACTGAAGAAACCTGGAATCCTATAACTGGTTGCACGAAAATCAGCGCGGGTTGCAAGTATTGTTATGCCGAAGTTATGGCGCGTCGACTGCATGCCATGGGGACGCCAGGATATGAAAACAAATTCAAATTAACCTTGCAACCAAGCAGATTACTTGACCCAATCTATAAAAAGAAACCAACAATTTATTTTGTTAATTCTATGAGTGATTTATTTCACGAGGATGTTCCTTTTGAATTTATTGATAAGATTGTCAAAACCATTGAGGAAACGCCTCAACATAAATATCAAATTTTGACAAAGAGACCCGAGGTTATGTTCAAATATTTTTTTAAGAAAAAAATTCCTGATAATATATGGCTTGGAACCACCGTAGAAAATAAAAAGGATGGATTGCCTCGTTTGGAATATTTAAGAGAAATGAAAGCGACTATTCGTTTTGTTTCTGCTGAGCCTTTATTAGAAGACTTAGGAAAAATAAATTTAAAAAATATTGATTGGGTTATTGTTGGCGGGGAGAGCGGGGCAAAGGCGCGCCCGATGCAAGAAGAATGGGTTATTAATATTAAAGAGCAATGCGATAAAAAAAATATAAAATTTTTCTTTAAGCAATGGGGCACTTGGGGTGCCGACAATAAAAAAAGATCGAAGCAGGCGAATGGTCGATTGCTGTTTAATGAAGTTTGGGACGCCATGCCAAATGTGGCATAGGTGGCTATAATGGATTTATTACTCCAACGGTGGGGGTGGGCCGTCTTCTTCGCCTGGCATCATGGGTTCTTCCAACATGTTTTCAGAAATTTTTTCTGATTTTTCTTTTATCTGTGCTTCAATTTTTTTGCAGGCATCGGGATTGTTTTTCAAAAATGCCCGCACCGCTTCGCGCCCCTGGCCAATGCGTTCTTCGCCATACGAAAACCACGCGCCCGATTTTTCTATAACCCCCGCCGCCAAGCCAAGGTCGATAACCTCCCCAACGCGCGAAATACCTTCGCCATATAAAATATCAAATTCGACAATACGAAACGGTGGCGCAACTTTGTTCTTCACCACCTTGACCTTGGTTTGATTGCCAATCACCACATCGCCATGTTTCACCGCGCCAATGCGCCGAATATCCAACCGCACCGAAGCGTAAAATTTTAACGCGTTGCCGCCCGTGGTGGTTTCGGGGCTGCCGTAACCCATGGTGCCAATTTTCATACGAATTTGGTTGATAAAAATAATCATCGAATTTGATTTATGAATCGTGCCCGTTAATTTGCGCAATGCCTGGCTCATCAATCGTGCTTGGGTACCCACTTGCACATCGCCCATTTCGCCTTCCAATTCGGCGCGTGGCACCAACGCCGCCACCGAATCAATCACCAACACATCAACCGCCGACGACCGCACCAAGGTATCGGCAATTTCCAAAGCCTGCTCCCCCGTGTCGGGTTGCGATATCAACATTTCATCAATATTAACCCCAAGTTTTTTGGCGTAGGATGGATCCAGCGCATGTTCGGCGTCGATGAAGGCGACTTGGCCGCCTTGCTTCTGAGCCTCCGCCAATACATGCAATGCCAAAGTGGTTTTGCCCGAACTCTCAGGGCCGTAAATTTCTATGACGCGACCTTTCGGTAAGCCGCCAACCCCCAAAGCAATATCCAAATTCAACGAACCAGTTGAGATAACCGCAATATTTTCTTGTTGTTTTGCACCAAGTTTCATGATGCTGCCCTTGCCAAAGTTGCGCTCAATCTGGCTTAGTGCCGCGCTTAAGGCTTTTGATTTTTCAGGCGATAAATTTCCAGTGCTGGTTTTGGTTTCTTTTGCCATTTGAATTGCTCCTTTATAAAAATACCATGAATGATTTACATCAACAACGCAAATTGTTTTTTATTTTGTAAATTCTATAACCGCATCAATTTCGACCACTGCATTTAATGGCAAAGATTCGACGCCAACTGCAAACCTTGCATGTTTGCCCGCCTCGCCAAATATTTTTTCCATTAATTCTGACGCCCCGTTGATAACCTTGGGGTGTTCGGTAAAATCTTCGCAACAGGCAACAAACCCACCCAATTTGACAATTTGTTTAACCCGTGACAAATCACCCAAGGCAGATTTCGCCACCGCCAAAATATTAATCGCACATAATTTTGCCGCCGCCACGGCATCCTCAACCGAGGCATCTTCCCCCACGATACCCGTTTGCGCAATTTTGCCATCGACCATATTTAATTGCCCCGATATAAAAAGCAAATTGCCCGTCATAACAAATGGCACGTAGGCCGCCACGGGTTTGGCGGGGGTGGGCAGGGTGATACCCAGTTCAGATAATTTTTGTTCGGGTGATGATTGTCCAGTTGAAGTCATGGTTTCTAATGTAAAGCGATTCAAAAAATAACGCAAGAAATTTTTGGCCATCGGCGATAATAAAATTGCATAGCAACAAAAAAACATGCTTGAGCACAACGGCTGGTAATTTAAGAAAATTGTTGCTATAAAAATTATCATGACAAGGTTGCAGCCCCAAAATTATCTATCCATGTTGCGTGGCTTCATGCCCGCCCTGGTTACGCCGTTTGATAACAATGGCGCGGTGGATGAAAAATGCTTTACCAATTTTGTTGAATGGCAAATTGCCGAGGGCAGCCGCGCCCTGGTGCCCGTTGGCACCACGGGGGAAAGCCCCACCCTAAGCCATGACGAACATATTCGGGTGGTTGAATTATGCGTGCAACAAACCGCGGGGCGCATTCCCGTGATTGCTGGCGCGGGTAGCAATTCAACGCGCGAAGCCATTGAATTGGCAACAAGGGCCGAGGCGGTTGGCGCCGATGCCTTGCTTGTCGTGGCGCCCTATTACAACAAACCATCGCCCGCGGGCCAGGTTTTGCATTTTACCACCATTGCCCGCGCGGTTAAAATTCCCATCATCCTTTATAATATTCCTGGTCGTTCGGTGATAGACATCATGCCCGAAACCATGAAACAAATTCATGACGCCGCACCCAATGTCATCGGGGTCAAGGACGCCACCAACAATTTGCCGCGCGCCATGGAACAACGTTTGGCGTTGGGCAATGATTTTATTTTGTTATCGGGGGAGGATGCCTCCTTCGCCGGGTTTTTGGCAATGGGCGGCGTGGGTTGTATTTCGGTTATCGCCAATGTGGCGCCAAAATTATGCGCTGAAATGTTTGATAGTTTTGAAACATCCGACATGAAAAATTTTGCACGTTTGCGTGATATGCTGTTTCCTTTAACCAAAGCATTGTTTTGTGAAAATTCTCCCGCCCCAACCAAATATGCTTTATCATTGTTGGGAAAATGCGGCACCAGCGTGCGTGCCCCGTTGGTGGAATGTTCCGCCGCGGGTAAAAAAATGGTCGAGGAAGCCATGCGCCACGCGGGCTTGAAGTGGTAGGCGGCGGTCAAACTCACAGCTTCAATCAGATTTTTTTAGCCCCAACCACGACCGCAACCTGGGCTTGGAATTACATCCAGGCAAAAACATATTGCCCGCCCCAATGATGGAGTGATAAGGCATAATAGAGTAAAAAAATCATGAGTAAAAAGGTAACCAAGCAACAACATTACATAAGCCACGGGCGAGTCGCCGAAAATCGGCGTGGCCGATTTGATTATGAAATTATTTCCGACCTTATTGCGGGATTGGTGTTGAAGGGTTCGGAAGTCAAAGCCCTGCGCCTGGGGCGGTGCAATTTATCCGACAGTTATGCGGGGTTGAAAGATGGCGAAGTTTATTTGTTCAATGCCAGCATCGGGGATTTTGGTCAGGCACGCCAAAAACATGAAGAAAAGGCGCATCGCAAATTGTTGCTTACCAAGCAAGAACAAAAACGATTGATAGGGGCGGTGAAGCGCGATGGTTTAACCCTTATACCACTGGAAATTTTTTTTAATGGCCGCGGTTTTGCCAAGGTAAAATTGGCCTTGGCGAAGGGCAAAACCGAAATTGATAAACGCGAAACCATCAAAACCCGCGAATGGAAAAGACAGCAAGGCCGCGCAGTCAGGCACAAGGTATAGTAAAATTGCCGAAAGATTTTCCCAGGCGAGGGAAATGATATTGTAGTGCGCCGCGGCGTTTCATGATTGACAAGGGTTAGGGCGGAGGCTATCCTAAGGCTTAAGGGACTTTGCTAATAAGAAGAAGAAGCGAAGGAACCATGAAAAAATCATTACTGCTGGGTGTCATGCTTGCCATGATAAGTTTGCAAGGCTGTTCGACCCAAGCCTTTAGTATCAACGGGAATAGCCGACCATTTATAAAAGAAAAGAATATGTCGAATTTCTTTATTTACGGTATTGCCCAAGATGTAGAAATTGATGCTGGTCGTATTTGCGGTGGCGCGAATCGCGTTGCCAGGGTGGAATCAAGTTTAGGCGTCCTAAGCGGGGCTTTGTCAATAATAACCCTCGGTATTTACACGCCGCGCGATTACGCCGTCTATTGCAATTAATTGCTTACTAAAATAATAAAAATAATTTTTTTGGCGTGCGACCAAAATCGTTTTTAGCTAACGAATTTTTTTACCAAAGCCATGGCTTTTTCAATGTCGTCGTCGGCACAGCTGTAGGAAAAACGAATGTAGCCTTCGCCATGGATGCCAAAGGTGTCGCCTGGCGTGGTGGCCACTCCCGCCTCTTCCAACAACTTGGTATGCCAAGAACTGCTGCTGCCGCCCTTGGTGGCGATTAATTTTTTTATATTGGCAAAGGCAAAAAAGGATCCACGCGGCAAGCCCACCGAAAAATTGGGAATGTCATTAATAAGTTCAACCATGCGTTTTCGCCTTATATCAAAATGCTGGCGCATTTTTTCGACCGATGATTGGTCACCATCCAGCGCGGCAATACCCGCAAATTGGGTGGGGGCGTTAACACAAGAAAAAATATTGACCCCAAAACGCGTGGCGCGATTGATAAGGCTTTCGGGCCAAACGCTGAATCCCAAACGCCAACCCGTCATGGCGTAAGTTTTTGACACCGCGTCCAACAATATCAATTGGTCATAGATTTCGGGGTATTGCAAAAAACTTACATGGTGAGCATCATCATAAATCAAACGCGAATAAACCTCATCCGCCAACAACATAACATGGGGGAATTTTTTTAATCCCGCTACCAACTTTTCAATTTCTTGCTTCGCCAACACGCCGCCCGTGGGGTTGGCGGGGTTGTTGACAATAACCAACCGCGTCCGTTCGTTGCACCGTTGTAAAATATCTTCGGCCGAAAAAGAAAAATTGTTTTCTTCCAGCAATGGAACATCAACCGCCGTCGAACCCACATAATCTATCAGCGAACGATAAATGGGGTAGGAAGGGTCAGGGTAAATAATTTCGGTGCCCGCGCCGCCAAACATGGTGATGGCCATGAATATCGCCATTTTTCCCCCTGGCACAACCAACACATTATCGGGTGATATATTGGCTTGATATTGCCGATGGAAATAACGGGCGACCGATTCGCGCAATGGTATGATACCGCGCGGGTGGGTATAGCCATGGTGGCCATCTCTGATAGCCTTTATTGCGGCCTCGGCAATATGGGGTGCGGTTTTGTAATCGGGTTGCCCAATACTCAGGTTATAAATGGTGCGCCCTTTTTTCCTTAATTCTTCAACCCGTGCGGTAATGGAAAAGGCACTTTCGGTGCCCAGCCGTGCAATATTGGGGTTGGGGATGGGCTCGCTCATTTCTTTATGATAGAAAATTTTTTTTATGTCTTTATTATATTTTTTATTACTTCTTATTTATTGCAGTATATTGCTTTAAAAAATTTGATAAATCAACTCTTTTTTAAAAAAAGATTTTTATCTTTATTTATCAAATGCTTAAGGAATTACTTACCAGGCCAAGTTTTTTGCTTGCTAAAGTAATTATACTATAATGATTGGTAATATTTTCTAACAACTTTAGATATGCGCATGTTTTTCGTTGATATTTCTTCTATTTATAGAAAATGCCTATAAATACTCCTATTTAATTGGCAAATATTATTATTTTATTCTAAAAAACAAGCAAAAAAAAGATTTTTTTTACTTGTAATATAGAAAGGGTTTATTGTATAATAATGAAAGATGCTTTGGTATTAAGTTGACAAGGTTGACAAAAATAATTTAGTAGTAGGGATAAGCATAATAAAAAAACAATGATAATCATTAACTAACAAGGCAAAGGTAGATAAACATGAAAGCAAAACCCATATTAAAAAACAGCGTAGCATTATTTGCTTTGATGGGTGGCTTAACGGCGGCGGGTAAGTCCTTCGCCCAGGAAAAAGAGCAACAATTGGTAATGGTCAAGGTTGTCCCCGCAGAAAGGGAAAAGGGCGGAGTCTATATAAGAGCTCACGGCCTGGCTTTGTTCAACGTGCCATCGTCAGACAAATTGGGTAAATTGGGCGCGCTCTCAACTTTATCATTAACCAACGACCTAACGGGCGATATTTATAGTTTAAATCGTAAGATTGGTTATGGTGGCGGCCTCAGGGTGGGTTATGACTTTGGAACATTCTTCATCGGCGGTGGATTTGATTATGCGCGGCAAGACTTCACCACCAACAATTCGCAACTAAGCACCGCAACCGATCCGCAACGCGGCACCATCAACAATTATATGGCGGTGGCTGGTTTTGGCGCAAGGGTTGGTAATAATTTTGGTTTTACCTTCGGCGCCGACTATGCCATGAATTTTATTAAGATAAGTGGCCTGGCTAACGAATCGAACGATGCCAAATTGGGCAGAGGGGTAGATAGGTTTTTGCACGATAGTGATAAAGACAGCGCGGTTGCCTTCCTGCAACATAATATCATTGGCACCTTGCAATTGGATTACACGACCGATAGTTCTATTTCGGTGGGGGCATTCGGCAAATATTATTATGCCTTCGCCACCAAGAAAGAGGGTTATGGTCTAAGCGCCAACCATAGTTTGGCTGCGGGTGCTTTCCTTGGTTTTACCTTTTAAGCAATCTAGGTTATAAAAAAATGGCTGGTTTTGGCGGGTTAGCATAACCCGCCATCGCCAGTATTTTTTTAACTTTTTTTCTTGTATTTTATTTTATAGCGAGTCATAATCAGAAAATTATGGGCGCGGATGATAATCAAATCATTGATATAAAAACGGGGCAGGGTCGCCCGCCCCATGTTACGCCAGCCGCTTACGAAAAATTATACGCCGAATCGGTTGCCAACCCCGATGAATTTTGGCGGGGCGTTGGCCAACGGGTTACTTGGCGAAAAGCCTATAGCAAGGTTAAGCAAACATCCTACGATATAAAAAATTTTCATATTAATTGGTTTGCCGATGGCGATTTGAATGTTGCCGAAAATTGTATCGACAGGCATTTGCCGCAACGCGCCAAGCAATGCGCCATCCTGTGGGAAGCCAATAACCCCGACGAAGCAAGCCGCGCCATAACCTATCAAGAACTTTACGATGAAGTATCCCGCCTTGCCAATTTTTTAGAAGCCGATGGCGTGAAGAAGGGGGATAGGGTTACTATTTACATGCCGATGATACCCGAAGCGGCCTTCGCCATGTTGGCGGTGGCGCGTATTGGCGCCATCCATTCGGTGGTGTTTGGTGGGTTTTCGCCCGATTCATTGGCGGGGCGCATCATGGATTGTCGGTCCGATTATATTATCACGGCCGATGAAGGTTTGCGTGGCGCGGGCGTGGTGCCGCTTAAAAAAAATGTCGATACCGCCCTTGCTAAATGTGAAGGGGCGGGTTTCGCGGTGCGGCGTGTTTTGGTGGTAAAGCGCACGGGCAATATGGTGGACATGGATCAGTCGCGCGATAGATGGTATCATGAAGCAGTTGCCGCTATGAAACCCCAGCATCTTGCCAAGGCGATGAATGCCGAAGACCCGCTGTTTATCCTTTATACTTCGGGTTCAACGGGTAAGCCGAAGGGCGTGTTGCATACCAGCGGCGGGTATTTGGTTTATGCTAGCTACACCCATCAATTGATGTTCGATTATCACGATGGCGATATTTATTGGTGCAGCGCGGATATTGGTTGGGTGACGGGGCATAGTTATATTGTCTATGGCCCGTTATGTAATGGTGCGACAACCCTGATGTTTGAAGGCACGCCCAATTACCCCGATGCCAGCCGATTTTGGCAAGTTATCGACAAACACAAAGTTAATATATTTTACACCGCGCCCACGGCGATACGTGCGTTGATGCGCGAAGGCGACGGCCCCGTGAAAAAAACATCGCGCGGTTCATTAAAAATTTTGGGCACGGTGGGGGAACCCATCAACCCCGAGGCCTGGCGTTGGTATTACAAAGTGGTGGGGGAGGAACGTTGCCCCATTGTCGACACCTGGTGGCAAACCGAAACGGGCGGAGCCATGATAACGCCGCTGCCCTTTGCTCACCCGCAGAAACCGGGTGCGGCCAGCAAACCATTTTTTGGCGTGCGTCCTGTCTTGTTAGATGATGAAGGGAAAGAAAATACCCAACCCGACGAACATGGCATGGTGCGCGGCAATTTGTGCATTGCCGACAGTTGGCCAGGGCAGATGAGGACGGTGTTTGGCGATCACCAACGGTTTATCGATACTTATTTTAAACAATTTCCTGGTTATTATTGCACGGGCGATGGCGCGGGGCGCGACCAGGACGGTTATTATTGGATAACGGGGCGCACCGACGATGTGTTAAATGTTTCGGGTCATCGGCTTGGCACGGCGGAGGTTGAATCGGCGTTGGTGCAACACCCCGCGGTGGCGGAGGCCGCGGTGGTGGGCTACCCCCACGATATAAAAGGCACGGGCATTTATGTTTTTGTTACCTTAAAAAATTCTATCAAATTTGCAAACGATGGTGAAAAAAATGAATTGTTAAAATCGTTAAAAGAAAGCGTGCGCAAAGAAATTAGCGCCATCGCCACCCCCGACATTATTCAATTCACGGGGTTGGGTGGTTTGCCCAAAACCCGTTCGGGTAAAATTATGCGCCGTATATTGCGTAAAATTGCGGAGGGTAAATTAGAAGACCTTGGCGATACCAGCACCCTTGCCGACCCCACGGTGGTGGAAGATTTGATAAAAAATCGTGTGGACAGTGCGACTTGAAGGCGTCTTGTTCAGGCTTACCACGGTGGTATGGTGGCGCGAGGATGATTTGTTTGCTACATGGTAAGAAAAGGATTTTTTATGCGGCCATTTGACGACTCTCATTTTATTTCGTTAAGGCAAAAACCCATTGCCAATTTGGAAAAAACCCGCGAACTGCGCCTGGGTTATCGGCAACATGCGCTTGATCCATCTTCTGCTTATTTCGGCGAACCTTTGGTGGACCTGCTGGCTTTGGGGTTGTTGGGTAAAAATTATTATCATCGGGTTGATAACCCGCCCTATCATGAATCGGTGAAGGGTTCTATCGCGGGGCTTTATGCGCGGCACACCGTGGCGCAAAAATTATTGACGATTGATAAGCAATTACAAAATTGGGGCTTAAGATTATTCCTGCATGATGCCTATCGCCCATTGGCGGTGCAACAATATTTTCATGACGAATGGATGCCCGCCAGAGTAAAAAAAGCTAATCCCCATTTTTCTCAAGAGCAGGTGATGGCCGAAACCGAAAAATATTGGGCAGCCCCCAGCGAGAGCGAATATTCGCCGTCGCCCCATGCCAGCGGCGGCGCGATAGACCTAACCCTAGTTTTTCATGATGGCGGGGATAGGTTTTGCGATGCACCCTTCATGGGATCGGTGTTCGACGATTTTTGCGATTTGTCTCACACCGATTATTTTGAACAAAACGCGCCAAGATACAACAGCACGTCGGACGAAGAAGCGCGCGCCAACCGCCGTATTTTATATTGGACCATGTTGGAACATGGGTTTGCCAATCACCCGAACGAATGGTGGCATTACAGTTGGGGCGACCAAATGTGGGCAAGGTTGCAGGGTAAAGAAAAGGGAGTTTATGGCTTGGCAAGGTTTGAAGAAAAAAGATAATAAAAAACTAATGCTGGCAAGCAGTTTTCGCCCTTGCCAGCCATGCCAATCATGTATAATTCATGAGCATGAGCATAAAATCTTTTAAAAATAAACATACCGAAGCAATTTTTCATGGCGAATTTTCTAAAAAAATTCCAGAAAAAATCCTTCAACCCGCTTTTAGGAAATTGCGAACGCTTCACGCCGTTGTAAAATTGCAAGACCTGGATAGTCCGCCAGGCAATCATTTAGAAAAATTATCAGGCGACAGAAAAGGTTATTACTCTACTCGTATTAATCAACAATATAGAATATGTTTTCATTGGGGTGATGATAATAATGTTTATGATGTTGAAATTGTTGATTACCATTAATAACCTTCTTGATTGACAATAGCCTTTATTGTATGCGATACATACAATAAATAGGATGACCATTGCATGAAAAAATATATAGACATTCCTCATGTTGGCGAATTTTTGTTACTTGAATTTATGAAGCCATTAAACCTGTCGGGTAATCAATTGGCGCAAGCCATTAAGGTGCCCGCCAACCGCATCAATGATATTGTGCGTGGGCGGCGCGGCATGACGGCGGATACCGACCTTCGGCTTTGCCGTTATTTTAAAATGACCGAAGGGTTTTTTTTAAGCATGCATCATGATTTTGAAATATTGAGAGAGAAAAGAAAAATCAGCAAAGAATTAAAACTTATAAAACCTTGCGCCATGCGCGTTCCATCCCATCATTAATAATGGTGGCGGCGTTATGACGGCTTGCCTGGGGGATAATTAATATATTCATAAGTCTTGATTATATTGTTCTGGCTTTGCTAGAACTTAAACCATGGTAAGCGGCTTAAGCGACACAATTTTTGCAGAAAGCACGGGACAGGGACGGGCGGCCTTGATGGTGTTTCGCCTGTCGGGAAGCCAAGTAAAATCAGTGTTGGAAAGGTTAATGGGTAAGGTGCCCAAACCCCGCTACGCAACATTATGCGACCTGCGCGATGCCGATGGCGAATTGATAGACAATGCGCTGGTTATTTTTTTCCCTGGGCCAAAATCATCCACGGGTGAAGACATGGCGGAATTGCAATGCCATGGGTCGCGCGCTATCAAAACCGCGCTTGTCGAATCGTTGTTAAAAATGAAATCGGTGCGTATGGCCGAACCTGGGGAATTTTCGTTGCGCGCCTTTCGCCATGGTAAAATGAATTTGGTCGAGGCCGAGGGCATCAACGAATTGGCCATGGCCGAGACCGAGGCACAACGCAAAACCGCCCTGGCGCAATGGCGCGGTGATAAAAATTCATTGAGTAGCTGGCTTATAACCATGCGGGAAAAATTGATAGAATTAAGGGCGTTTTTTGAAACCTTCATTGATTTTCATGAAATGGATATTCCCGCCGACTTAACCGAACAGAATTTAAAAAAATTGGCAGAATGGATAGTGTCGGCAAAAAAATTGAGCGAGGATAACCGCGCCGCCCTGCGCCAACATGGCATTACGGTTGCTATCATCGGCGCGCCCAATGTGGGAAAATCATCCCTCGCCAATTTGTTGGCAAAGCGGGAGGTCGCCATCGTATCCCCCATTGCGGGCACGACGCGCGATGTTATAGAATTGCATGTCGATATGTTTGGTTATCAAGTTTCATTTTACGACACCGCGGGGTTACGCCGCGCCAAAAGTGCCGTTGAAAAATTGGGGATAGTGAAGGCAGCTAGCCTGGCCGAAATTGCCGATATAAGAATTTTTATGAAAGATATTTTTTTAGAAGGACGCGACATGGAAAAGATTGAGGTAAGCAAAAAGAAAACCGACATCACCCTGTCCAACAAGGCCGATATTATTAACGACAACCATTTGAAAAAAAAATTAACCAGTTTTTTAGACAAGGACGATATTTTGTTTTCCACCAAAAGTGAATTGGGGTTGGATAAATTTTTAAAAAAATTAAAATCGTCGCTTGATAAATTGGCGGGTGGCGAAATGCGCGGCATCACCAACGACAGGCAACGGGCGGCGTTACAAAAATCCATTCACCATGCCGAATTGGCATATTTGGCCAACGCGGTGGATATTGCAGCAGAAGAATTAAAATTGGCCATCGAGCCATTGGATATGTTGTTGGGTTATACCGCGCCCGACGACATGTTGGGAATTATTTTTAAAAACTTTTGTATTGGCAAATAAATCGCCTTAGCTGATGATACAAAAATTTTTTTCAAACATGGTCATGGCGGGGCAACATGGCAAGGGGTTTTATCATTACATCAATTTGCCAAAAAAATTATCCGATGAATTTTTTATGGTTTACCAAGATAGGCGGCGCGGGTTTCGCTCGCTTAAAATCAAGGCAACGATAGGCGATAGTTCATGGCAATCTTCCCTGTTTTTACGTGATGAAAATTATTTCTTGCTGTTGAATAGCAAGGTGCGCAAAGCAGAAAAAATAACCAGCGGCCAAACCATCAAGGTCGGGGTAGAGGTTTTGTAGCTAGCTAAATCCTCAGCGGCATCAACACATACAACACCGCGGCGTCGTTTTTGTTTTTAAACAGCACGGGGGTAAAACTATCCTTGGCTTCCATGGTTAAATTGTCGCTGGCCGCGGCCTGTAACAATTCAAGCAAATAGTTGCAATTAAAATTCAATGTTAATTCTTCGCCCTTGTAATCGACGGCAAATTCTTCCTCGGCATCGCCATGATCTTGCGATGTGGCGGTTAATTGCATGGTGCCGTTGGTGATTTTTAATTTAACCGAACGCACTTTGTCGGACGAAATGGCCGAAACACGGTCAACCGCCGATTTAAAATCTTGCCCATGGATAGTGATATGGTTTTCATTTTCGCGTGGTATAACGCGCATGTAATCGGGAAACTTACCATCGATAAGTTTGGTCGAAATAACGGTGCCGCCCATGTCCAATTTTAATTTGGTGTCGGCGATGCAAATATCAACATTGGTTTCGCTTTTGTTTTCAATTTCGTTAAGCAAACGGGTAATTTCCAACACGGCCTTTTTGGGGATAATCACCCCCTTTAATTTTTCGGCACCCGCGGGGGCGGGGAGAGACGCCAAAGCCAGACGATGCCCATCAGTCGAAACGGTGGTGAGTATTTTGTCGTCGGTGGTGTGGATGTAAACACCATTGAGGTAATAACGGGTTTCTTCTTGCGAGATAGAAAATTTTGTTTGGTCTAACAATTTTTGCAAATCGCTGGCAGAAATGGCAAATTCATAGGGGTAAGTTTTTTCGTCTTGCAATTTTGGGAATTCAGAAACCGCCATGGTTTTGATATGATAACGGGTTTTGCCACTTTCCAAATCCAACATGCCATTTTCCTTTAGCGTCATGCTGATTTCCGACCCGTCGGGCATTTTGCTGACGATTTCTTGCAATTTTGTGCCAGGCAATGTTATTTCCCCCGCGGTGGCAACCGTGGCCGCAACCCCAGAAACAATTTGAATATCAAGGTCGGTGGCGGTGAAGATGGCGCGGCCCGATTTTTCCACCACCATTTTTATATTTTTTAAAATGGCAATAGTGCCCTTTTTATCAATGGCATTGGCAACACGGCCCAGGGCGGTTTGCAGTATATTTTTTTCGATGGATAATTTCATAATAAAATAATAATGGATGGGTTGGGATAAAGCAAGATGGTTGGAAGAAAAAATTGACTATATAATATTTTTTATAAACTGATTCGTTGCATTAATATACCGATTCGTAAAGAATAAACAAGGGGTTTTATGCCAAATTTTATGGCTGGTATTATGACGGCGCGGGCGGGGTAGATGATTGGGGCGGGGGGGATGTTGCCCCGAATATTCATAATTGATAATTCTTGCTTTTTCTTTCTTTTTGAGTTATGCGGGGGTGAATATAAAACAAGGATAGATGAGCAGGTTGGTTGTTTTCTGTGACACTTCTGGAGGTCTCAAACCTTTCTAAAAAAAATAATTTTTAGAAAAATTTGATAAGAAAAAAATCGTAAAAACTTGCCAACCATTCTTTACCACCGTTAGCCAATTTATTAAGCTTAAGAAGGAGCAATCATGGCCAAAGCAAAAACTGCCGACTCGGCAACCGAAAATACCATTACCATAACAATGCGCGATAAGGCGGGTTCCGCTGGCGCACGCGCGGTGCGGGCGAAGGGTATGGTCCCTGGCGTATTATACGGCGGCAATGAAAAGCCAGCATTGATAGCATTTGACCCCAGGGCCATTATCAAACAATTGCATAAGGGGGTTATCAAGGCGACGCTTTTTGTGTTGGACATGGATGGCAAAAAACAAGAAGCCGTGGTTAAGGATTTCCAATTGAATTTGTTAAACGAATTACCAACCCACGTCGATTTTCAACGCGTGCTTGGCGATTCGGTTATTCGTATCATGGTGCCCGTGCGATTTATCAACGCCGAAATTTGCTCGGGGATAAAAAACGGCGGGGTGTTGACCGTGGTGCGCAACGATGTTGAATTGTTGTGCCGCCCGCATGCTATCCCACGGTTTATCGAGGTCGACCTCGCCAATTTTAAAATGGGGCAGGCTATTAAAATAAGCCATTTCAAATTGCCCGATGGCGTTAAACCCGTTATCAAAGATCGCGATTTCACCATTGCCACCATTGCCACCCCACGTGGTATGGATGTTGATGCCGATATTCAAGCCGAAAAAGCGCAAGCCGTTTCGGGCGCGGGCGTTGCCACCACCGATGGCGCGGCCGCGGGCGAAGACGCCACAACCGAAGCAGCGGCGGGAACCGACGCAGCCAAGGGCGATGCCGCCAAGGCGGGCGATGCCAAGGCCGACAAAAAATAAAATATTTTTTATTTTTTATCAACATATCTTGGCCGATAAAATGGTAAGGCAGGCAATGATTAAGTCACATGATTAAGCTACAAAAACTTGAATTGTTAATTCCGCCGCCCTTGGTGGCTATTGTTTGTTTGTTTTTTTCTTGGTGGTTGGGCCAGGTGCATGGTTTATGGTTGTTTGATAACCTGATGACTGGGCTCACTTTTAATTATCCTGCCATTTTTCAATGGTTGGCTTTGGTGTGCGTGTTCATGGGCGCGGTATGTTTGATGACGGCCAATGTTGCTTTCCGCCGTGCCAATACAACATTAAGCCCACGCCAACCACAACAGGCAACGCAATTGGTGACGGGTGGTGTTTTTGCCATCAGTCGCAACCCCATGTATTTGGGTATTTTTTTAATATTGCTGGGGGCGGGGTTGCGTTTTAATTCTTTGGCTTCGTTGATATGGGCATTTGTATTTTTCTCCTATATTCAATCTTTTCAAATTATACCCGAAGAAAAAATTTTGCAAAAAAAATTTGGTAAAAAATATAACGATTATTGTCAACGGGTGCGCCGTTGGTTATAAAAATTGTCTAGTCTTTTTGTGTCATTTTTTCGTTGTTTTTTCATTGTTTTTCCAAGGATTTTTTTATAGGGTTTATTGCCTATAAGCACCCGTAGCTCAGCTGGATAGAGCGTTGCCCTCCGAAGGCAAAGGCCGTGCGTTCGAATCGCGCCGGGTGCGCCATAAGCGCACCCTCAAATACATGTGCGCCATTATTTTTGCCCTATCGCTGACGCTACTTGAGGGCAGGGCGCGCCACCCCCCAAACACATGTGCGCCATTATTTTTACCCTACGGTGCCAGGAAAAAACGGGGCTTTATGTTTTCATGAGATTCGCAGTATTTCCACCAAACGATTAAAATCAAAAATAACCAGATTAAGCAAAACAGAATTTGCCTTGATAAAACAAAAATTTATTAATTATATTACTGATTAAAAAAATGTCCCCACTCACCTATCATTAATAATAACGAAGGGGAGCGGGGTGAATCGCCGTTAGGCATATTTAATATATTTTAAGCAAAATAAAGGGGCGGTGTCAAGGCTAGGCCCCCCTACCTCACTTCCACCCCTTGCTTGTTGGCAATTTTTTTGATGGCGGTGAAAAGCAAGGGATTGGTGTTAGGCAATTGTTTGTCAATGGTAAGGCAGGGGGCGATGAAAGAACCAAACGCCGCCGTCCTTATATCAATCACATCATAACATTTTTTGCCGCCATTAATATTTTCTAAATAAATTTTGGTGTCGGGGTCGATGCGATTAATTGATGCCGTGGGGGCATTGGCAAATGGCACAAGGTTAAGATTAACATAGGTCAAACCTTGGGGCGTGTTCCTTACCAACACGGGTTCAAGGCTGTTATTTTTTTGCCCCATCACGGGTTTGATAACAATGGCATTGCCATAACGATCCATGTTGCCGCCAAATAAATCAACCATGGTATAGGGCAATTGATTAAGCAGGCTGATATTTTTTTGCGAATCTTTCGCCAACCCCTGATATTTTTGCCACAGGTCGGGGTAAGATAATTTTGCCGCTTGATTAAAATATATCACAAATGGCACCCGCAACATTTCATGGCGAAACCGTGATGAATCATGCCCCAAACCATAAGTAGGACTTTCCCCATGGTCAGAAAAATAAATAAAAATAATTGGCAGGGGGTTATTAGCTAGCTGGTCAATGGCCTTGGCAAGGTTATCATCAATATAGGTCATGACGCTATCATAATTGTTAATATCATTAATCAAGGATTTTTTCTTGCTGTCTTTGGTAATGTTGGTGATGGGCTGGGCGCTAAGGGTATCATCAACCGATTTGGCAAAATCAAAAGCCAAATAGCGTAAATAAGGCGTATGCCCCGCGTAGGAATGAAGCCAAACCACATTATTATTGTTGTCACGAAAATCTTTGCTAATTTTTTTTAGGGCGGGTAATAAAAACAAATGATCTTTGCTATTGGTGTTATTAAAATGGTTGATATTTTGGAACATGCTAAGGGATAAGGCATCAATTGCCAAGCCAGCGGTTTGCGCGCTGATATAATGGTTGGTGATATTGCTTTTCGTCAATAATGATACCAAGGGAATACGTTGTTGCCCTTCAATTGGGGTAAAGATATTTTGTGCGGTTGGGCGAAAACTTAAAACATTTAATAAAGACGGGGTGGTGTGGGAATGGGTTGAAAAAACATTATGAAAAACCAACAAATTGCCCCGTGATGATAATTTTTCTAATTGCGCGGTGGTGGGGCGGTAATAACCATATAATGACCAATGGAGCGGGCTGGTGGATTCGCCGATATAAACCACCATCTGCAACCCTTGGCGTAATCCTTGGCGGGTAAATGACATGGGGGGCAAATTGTTGCCATATTGATGTTGAGTATTTTTAACAAAATTTCGGTTGTTGATAAATGACATGATGGAGCGGTTATAAAGTCGGTCAAGCGGTTGATAAATCAACAAGCCCATCAGCAAAAAATAAAAAATATTAAAATACAATTTTCCAGCGGCGTGATGTTGCTTCACATATTCTTTGGCGGTTATTAAAATATGGGCGAAGCCAATCGCCAAAATAATCCCAATGATATTAAAGGAAAAATTGATATTGCCAGATAAGCTGGACATCAGGGCAGAGGCATCATGCAGGTTGAAATGTTGCAATTCTAACAAGGCTTCATCGCCCGTGTTTTGCAAATAATCAAACACCGATTGATAGGTGGCGACGATAAAAAAACATAACAATAATACCCACCCCGCAAAAAAATATTTTTTTCGCTTGATTAATTTTAAGGATAATAAATAACAGGCGGTTAGCAAAAAATAGCCGTTGGTTTTTAATGAAAACAAATATTTGATGGCGTAAAATCTTGAGCGTATGGCATCTTTCCACCCGCCGTCATAAAGGTCAGCTTGCTGATAGACCAACATAAAAATTATCAGGGCAAAGCCCAGCACCAGACAGATTTTTTTTATTAAAGCGACAGGGATTTTTTTGCCAGAAATCGTCACATTTTTTTTGTTTGGCAAGATGACAACCAACCACAAGGCAAAGGCTAAACAAAGACAAAGGCTGACAACCGCGGGGTCATAAAAAAATAAAAACAATAGCCCAATAAAAATGCCCAAAAAAATGGGCATAAAAAAATTGTTGCTTGCCTGCTTAATAAGCCGAATGATTCGCCCCATCTTAGTCCCCATTATCCCCCCCCATTATCCCCCATTGTGATATATTATAAAATATAAAAAATATGAGGTAGTATATATTATTTAACTTTGCAAGCAAAGCGATAACCACATAGGTTACAATTTTTTTGCTTGGTCAATGGCGACTTGCATGGCATTGCGCCATATTTTATTAAAATCTTTCATTTGTTCTAAACCCGCCTCGGTCATGCCGCCGCGGCTGGCGACTTGTTTATATGAATCTTCAAACGATTTATCGCCGACAATGTCCATCGAACCAATAATCATATCTTTGATAATGACTCGTAATTTTTCATGGCCTATATCGACGCCCGCTATATCATAAATCATTTGCTGCATCACATCGGCCATGTATAAAATAAATCCTGGGGCGCAACCAAATAATGCTGTCATTTCGTCATATTTGTCTTCGGCAACTTTTTCTATCACGCCAGTTGGTAAAAACAATTGGGTGAATTTTTCTTCATCCGCCATCGCACAATTTTTATTCATGCAATAACTGGTAAAACCCTTGCCTATCTTTACCAACAAATTGGGCATGGCACGAATAATTTTTTTATCATGGCCCAGCATTTTTTCTAAATAATCAATATCTTTCCCTGCCATGATGGAAATAAAAATACTTGATGAAAATTTTTGATACCTGGTTAAAACCTCATCGGCCATTTGCGGCTTCACCGCCAGCAAAATAATGTCGGGCATCATGTCGGCGCGCAATGGGGCCGCGACGGGTTGCCACTTCATGCCTGGAATTTTTTTTTCGTTTTGACTGATGGCAAGGATGGAAGGTTTCGGCGCAACCGAAAGAAAAGCAGCAAGCAACGCCCCCCCCATGTTGCCGCAACCAACCGAGAGGATAGAGAGGCTTTCGCTCATAAAAAAATATTACGCCGAGCCAACCACAGGAAATAGCACCGACGCCACGGCTTCATCGGCGTTATAGCCGCCCCAAACAAACAATTGAAAAGCAGGATAGATTTTATCGCATTCGCACAAGGCTTCTTCCAACACATCGGCCAATTGACCAAGGGTGAGTGTTTTTGTGCCGCGCAACGGCAACAAACAACGCCACACGGGTTTGAAATCTTCGGGCGACAAATCAACATGGCCCAATTTCATCGATTCATTCAGTTCTTGTAACAGAAAACTATAATGGTCTTTTGCCTTTTCGGGTAAGGGTAATTCGATACGCGCGGTGACATAAAAAAATTGCCGTTCGGGAATAAAAGAAAAACAAAAGCGATAACGGCACCATTCGCCCGCAATATCCAGCAACAATTCGTTATCGTTGAATTGTTCAAAATACCATGATTGTTCGCTAAAATAAGTAGCAATAACCCCTATGGGGTTTTGTTTGCTGTTGACCCTTTTAAGACTTGGGTGCTTTAGGCTGCTTGGCGCAGCATCTTGGCGGCGCATGCTGTGATTAACCACGGGCTTATCCATCATATCCTTATCCATTATTTCGTGGGCGTTATGGCGAACGGGTGAGCGTTTGGTGATGGGGAAACTTTTCCCCCTGGCCATATTTTTTACCATGGTGCTTGGTTGTTTTTCATTTTTTTTATAATAAGCCATAATAATAATCCTTAAGTGAAGACTGGTAAAAAAACTTTCGTTCGGTTGATAATTCCTCCACAACCCGCTAACGGGGGAAGGCGAATGATATTTGCAAATATCTTGCCATTTTTGATATAAATGCCATAAGGTAACCTATGGATAAGACTTTTATTAATAATATATTGAGCAGGTGGGAAATTGACCTCGATTCCCCTAGCCGTATCCTGGTTGCCATGTCGGGCGGGGTGGATAGTTCGGTGGTGGCGGCGGGGTTGCAATATTTGGGGCATGACGTATTGGGGGTAACATTGCAATTATACAACCACGGGGTGGCAACAAAAAAAAAGGGCGCGTGTTGCGCGGGCGCCGATATTGAAGACGCACGGCGTGTCGCGCAAAAAATCAACATCCCCCATTATGTATTGGATTATGAAGATAGGTTTTCGGAAACGGTGGTCGATGATTTCGTCGCCAGTTATCTGCGCGGTGAAACGCCGTTGCCCTGCGTAAGATGTAATCAAACCGTAAAATTTAACGACCTCTACACCATGGCAAAAAAATTGGGGGTGGCGGCCCTGGCGACGGGTCATTATGTCAGGCGGGTGCGCGACGCCGAGGGCAAACCACAATTGTTGGCGGCGGGGCAAAATTTCCAAAAGGACCAATCTTATTTTTTGTTTGCCACCACCCCCGCGCAATTGGATTTCTTGCGTTTCCCGCTTGGTAATATAAGCAAGGAGGAAACCCGCGCCCTGGCGGATTTTTTTGGTTTGGCGGTGGCGCAAAAACCTGACTCGCAAGATATTTGCTTTGTGCCAGGGGGCGATTACCGTGCGGTGATAAAAGAAAAACAACCCCAGGCCAACCAAGTGGGCGATATTGTTTTAAAAAACGGCGAGGTGATAGGACAACATGACGGCGTGGTCGATTACACGGTGGGGCAGCGGCGCGGTTTAAAAATTGGCGGACGAAAGAAAAAAACGGGTGATAACCAATTGGCGGGTGAACATGACCCATTGTTCGTGTTGGCGGTTGACCCACAAAAAAATCGTGTGGTGGTTGGTGACAAAAATGATTTGCTGGTCAGGGGGGTAACCTTGCAAGAATGTTATTGGTTGGGCGATATTACCAAATTTGCCGATTCGGTGGCGGTAAAATACCGATCCACCATGCAACCCATTAAGGCGCGATTGATAAAAACCGATGATAAAGTCGCCGTGCAATTTGACGAACCCGCAATGGGCGTGGCGGCGGGCCAGGCATTGGTGGTGTATGGGTTGGTGGGTGAAGGCGATGCTGTGGCGGATGAAACAATATTGTCTGATAAGGGCAAAAATGGCGTAAAGAAAAACTGGCAAGTGCTGGGCGGGGGGTTTATAACGCGCGATCATTTGCAACCTTTTTTGCCGCAATAAAATTCTTCGCACCCATGTTATTTATTAACTTTTAACAGCAAATGCACTTTACCTTTTATTAAATGCAGTATATAGTATTCAGGAATAAAATAAGATACAGATAGATAGAATAATAATATTTAATATAAGCAATGATTAATAAAAAAATCATCGGGGATAAGGCGGGAGAAATCTTAAAATCCGTGCCGCGCACCGCGCTTGATGTTGCCAAAACAAGCGGTGGCGCCATGGTCGATTCGGCTGGCCATTTGGCGGGGCAATTGGCCGATAAAGTTAAAACCGTTGCCACCAATGTAGCAGAACAAGCCATGCAACCGCTGAAGGATGCGACCGATAAGGTGTTGAATCGCTCAACCGCGCGCGTGCTTAACCCGCATTACGCCCACCGCAAATCGCAATATAGTTATGACGATTTGATAACATGCGGCAACGGCAAATTATTTGGCGCGGGCAACCCGCAACTACCCCTGCCCAACATGTTAATGTTTGACCGCATTACCAAGGTTAATGAGGGCGGTATTTTTGGTAAGGGTGAAATTATTGCCGAATTGGATATTAAAAAAAATCTTTGGTTTTTTGATTGCCATTTTAAAGGCGACCCCGTGATGCCAGGTTGCTTGGGGCTGGATGCTTTGTGGCAATTGTTGGGTTTTTATTTGGGTTGGCTGGGCGGCGTGGGTAAGGGGCGCGCGCTGGGCCTTGGTGAATTGAAATTCACGGGCGAGGTTTTGCCGACCGCCAAATTGGTAACCTATAAGGTGCATATCAAACGGTTGGTGCTGAATCGCCTTATCATGGGCGTGGGCGATGGCGAATTGTTGGTTGATGACAAATTGGTCTATCAAGCCAAGGATTTAAAGGTAGGATTGTTTTCGGCGAAGGCGTAGACTGACGACAACTTTATCATGGCATGCCATTGGCTGGTTATCTTGACAGAATTTTATTTTTTGCTTACTATGAATTCATGATGGGCAAAATAGCCGAAGAAATATAAATCTATAGATAAAAAACTGAATGAAAAAAACAATAAGCAATTCCAAAAATAGTCGCGTAGGTTCGGCTAGCGGTCGTGATAAGTTTGCGGCGCATCAGTCTTTTTTTGTTTCGACTTCGCCTTCGGCAATGAAAATGATTGGTGAAATGGTAACAAATTTTTATGCTCCTTTTTCATTTTTTCCTAAGCATGATAAGGAAACATTTTTTGCGCAGATGATAAATAATAATATTATATTAGAAAATGATTATGCAAAAATTTATCATGACATGGCAGAAGCAACCAAGATGTTTAGACAAGAAATAAATAATGAATTAGGCAACGTGGCGGACAATAAATAATGAAAAGATTAAAAAAGAAACCAACTATTGTTACCAAACCATCAACCATTTTGCGCTCACGCATCAATGATGGAACAACAAAGGAAGGCAAGATAATTGCTATGAGTATGCAACGCTCCGCCCCTTTACCACCGCCTCAGGAGATTGAACATTACAATAAAATGATTCCTAATGCAGGGATAAGATTCATGAAAATGGTTGAGCGCAGGGTTTATCATTCGATTACTTTGGAATATTTAAAATATTTATTGGGCGCGGGCGTTTCTCTGTTGTTTTTATGGGTTGGTTATCTGTTGGCTATAAATGGGCATGAAATTGTGGCAGTCGTTTTATATGGCGGCGGTAGCTTAGGTGTGGTATTTAACTTTCTTATTGCTTTATTAAAAAAAAATGACCGCTAATCAAAATTCTTTTAAACTCAATCGCGTTGTCGTGACGGGCATTGGCATTGTCAGCTCTATCGGCAATAACCAGGCCGAGGTTTTGCAATCTTTAAAAACTGGCAAATCGGGTATTACCTTCAATCCCACTTTCCCCGAAGTTGGCATGCGTAGCCATGTTTCGGGGCAACCGACACTCAAACCCAGCGATGTTATCGATAAGCGCGATTTTCGTTTTATGGGCGATGGCGCGGGTTGGAATTTTATTGCGCTGCAAGATGCTATCAAGGATGCAGGCCTAACCGAGCAAGAGGTCAGCCATGAAAGAACGGGCCTGGTCACGGGTTCGGGCGGTCCATCAACCAGCCATATGTTGGAGGGGTGGGATACCGCCCGTGCCAAGGGCTCACGCCGCGTCAGCCCCTTCATTGTGCCGCGCGCCATGTCGTCGACCAATTCGGCTACCTTGGCCACGCCATTTAAAATTCGTGGCGTTAATTATTCTATTACCTCGGCCTGTTCCACATCGGCCCATTGTGTTGGCCATGGGGCGGAACTTATCCAATGGGGTAAGCAAGATATTGTTTTTGCGGGTGGCGGTGAAGAAATGCACTGGACATTGGCGGTGATGTTTGATGCCATGGCGGCATTGTCGGTTGGGCATAATGACGACCCAGCCAAAGCATCGCGTGCTTATGATAAAAATCGTGATGGGTTTGTTATTGCGGCGGGCGGCGGTATGTTGGTGTTAGAAAATTATGACCACGCCAAGGCACGCGGCGCGCAGATATATGCCGAACTTATCGGTTATGGTGCCAATTCAGACGGGTATGACATGGTTCAGCCATCGGGCGAAGGGGCGATACGTTGTATGCAAATGGCAACCGCGGGGTTAGAACGGAAAATAGATTATGTTAACACCCACGGCACATCGACCCCTGTGGGCGACGCGAAGGAAGGCGAAGCCCTGACCAAGTTTTTTGGCGGGGTGGATAAAGTGCCGACCTTTTCTTCCACCAAATCCATGACGGGGCATAGTTTGGGTGCGGCGGGGGTGCAGGAAGCCATCTATAGCATATTGATGATGAAGCATGATTTTATTGCGCCATCGATAAATATTGACGAATTGGCACCTGCCTTCCATGGGTTGGATATTGCAATGGAAACAAAAAACAATGTCAAACTTAACACCGTCATGTCCAACAGTTTTGGTTTCGGTGGCACCAACGCTTGCCTTGTGTTTGGTAAGGTTGAATAAAAATTCCAAATAAAACTTCCAAATAAAAATTCCAAATAAAACTTCCAAATAAAAATTCTTGATAAAATTAAAGATAAAAAAACAGGTTTAAGCATATGACAGCAATTAACAATATCATGGCGGGCAAAAAATGTTTAATCATGGGTGTCGCCAACGAACGATCCATTGCCTGGGGCATAGCGCAAAAATTACACCAAGCGGGCGCGGAATTATTCTTCACCTATCAAAATGATGTTTATGGTTCACGGGTTGCACCGTTGGTGAAGGAATTAACGGGGAAGGATAACATCATCCCCTGCAGCGTTGAAAAGAATAATGACATCGAGCAAGCCATTAAAACCGCCCATGAAAAATTGGGCGGGTTGGATGCGGTGGTTCACAGCCTGGCTTTTTCTGATAAAAATGAATTGGACGGTCGATTTGTAAATACCAGCAGGGATAATTTTTTGAAATCGATGGAGGTATCTTGTTATTCATTCATTGCCACGGCGCGTGCCGCCGCCAGCGTTATGAACAACGGTGGTTCGTTGTTAACATTAAGTTACGAAGGTGCCAGCCGCGTCATGAAAAATTATAATGTGATGGGGGTTTGTAAGGCGGCGTTGGAGGCATCGGTGCGTTATTTGGCGGATGATTTGGGCGGGGCGGGCATTCGTGTTAATGCCCTGTCGGCGGGACCTATGAAAACCTTGGCGGGTTCGGCGGTTGCTTCGGGGCGCGCCACATTTAATTGGCAAGGCGACAACAACCCATTGCGCCGCAACATGACATTGGGCGACATTGGTGGGTCGGCGTTGTATTTATTATCCGATCTATCGGCGGGTGTAACGGGAGAGGTTCATTTTGTCGATGGCGGTTATAATATAGTCGGCATGATGGCGATGTAAGGCCGATTTGCCGTTTTTATATCCACAACCTGCCGTCAAAAAAATGATATTAAAGGGGTTGTTATAAACTGCTTTTGGTTGTAATATATAGATATATCAACAACGTAATATAGTATAAATATAATATAAAATGGTTCAGGGTTGATATTCATCAACTGGCGACATACGCGAAAATACGCAAGAAAATACAAAAGAAAACACAGGGGAAAATACACAAGAAAATACACAAGAAAATACATAGGGGGACACAGGGACAATGGTATCGCTTTCATCTTTTCGTTTTTCATGGCTGGCGCCATTGGTAATATCATTGACGCGTATCCTTCGCTTGGCGAGCATCATTTTTATTGTGGCTTCGTTTTTAACCAACCAAGCACGGGCCCAGGTGGTGGTTGACCAAAATTTGCAGGAGCTTAACCCCAAGCCTGTTAAGAAAATTCAAAAGTCTAATGATACTAATAACACATTGCGCACTAACCCGCCCAAGGTTAAAACATTCGTCGCGCCCGTTGCCAATTTTGACGAAAATTTTGCAAACGATCAAACGCCAGCCAACCCCGCCAAACAAAATAATGCGGATGATTACACCCGCGGCCGTCAGGGCTTTACCCTTTATCCCTTGGGCGGTATTTTGTTACCCGTTCGCCCGTTAAAAATTACCAACTACACCGACGACGACGATGGATCGGACAATACTGCCGCGGATCAAATTGCTTATAATAAAAAACTGTTTGCCAACCGTGGCTCCGCCGAATTAAAGGGGAATTTGGGTTATGGTGGCGGATTGGGTTTTGCCTATGATTTTGGCGGGGTTGGTTTATCGCTGAATGGCTACGCCGCTTATATGTTGCAAACTGCTTCGTGGTCAATGGATACCAGCACCGACAGTTATATCAGCAACATTGTCAATCCTGGCATCCTTAAACAGGGGTGGGATTTGAAATCGAATAATATCATTGCCGCCATCGGGCTTTATTATAATATTTTTTTGGGTGATACCATGTCGATAGGGGTTGGCGGCGACGCGGGGATAAATTATGTCCTTGCGACTTTAACTTATAATTCACAACATCGGGTGGTGGTGACGCCCGCGGGTGGTGCCACCGATTCTGGCTTATCGAATACGGCGCAAACCGCAAAAATATCGGGGGTGCAGTATTTCGTGGCGCCACGTATCAATATTGATTTTTATATTCCGTTGTATCAAATGGGGGCGGCGCGCCCAACCCTGTCCGCGCTTATTATTAATTTGTATGCTTCCTATTATTATCCATTCAACGCCAGCAAATTTTCTTTTGACCCCAATGCCCGAGACAGCAATGGTCGGCCCAGCGGCACCACCCGCACGGGCGAAATTCAGGGCATAGGCGAAGGAATCGTTGCGGGCATCGGGCTTGGGTTACAATTTTAATTTCGCCCGCACCCATTTTATTAAGCCCCCATTATTAAGCCAACCATTCCCCCATCTTGGCTTGGGCATCGGGCAATGGGTAATGAACAATGGGCAAATAGGTAAATGGGCAACAAAAATGGCGATATTGTTAACTGCTCCTTGCCAAGCCATTTTATTTTTGCTTTAACAAATATCATGGCATCGCAATTTGTTTATTTTATGCAAAACGTGGGTAAGGCTTACCCTGGCGGCAAGGAAGTTTTGCGCAACATCAACCTGCAATTTTTGCCTGGG
Organism: Alphaproteobacteria bacterium; assembly: GCA_965262775.1. GTDB lineage: Bacteria > Pseudomonadota > Alphaproteobacteria > JASGCL01 > JASGCL01 > JASGCL01. Next base: position 105,787 of record CBDHFT010000006.1, read on the forward strand.
GTCAAAATTGGTATTTTGGGTGAAAATGGCGCGGGGAAATCTAGCCTGTTAAAAATTATGGCGGGGGTCGATAAAGACATAACGGGCGAGGCTTGGGCGGCCGATGGCATCACCGTGGGATATTTGGCCCAGGAACCAAAACTCAACCCCGATTTAACGGTGGGTGAAAATGTTATGTTGGGTTTGGGCGATTTGAAAGATTTGGTGGTGGGGTTTGAACAGGTTTCGGCAAAATTGGGGGAGGTAACCGACCCCGACGAAATGGAAAAATTATTGGCGCGCCAAGCCGAATTAAGCGACCAAATCACCCACGCCGATGCTTGGGATTTGCAAGGCACGATGCAGGTTGCGATGGACGCGTTGCGTTGCCCACCCGAAGATTGGGATGTTAAAAATTTATCGGGCGGTGAAATGCGTCGGGTCGCCCTGTGCCAATTGTTATTACAACGCCCCGACATGTTGTTGTTGGACGAACCCACCAACCATTTGGACGCTGATTCGATTGCATGGTTAGAAAGATTTTTAGAAGATTACAAAGGCACGGTTGTCATGGTAACCCACGACCGTTATTTTTTGGACAATGTAACGGGTTGGATTTTGGAATTGGACCGCGGCAGCGGCATCCCCTATCAAGGGAATTATTCTTCATGGCTTGACCAAAAACAAAAAAGATTGGTGCAGGAAGGCAAAGCCGAATCCGCCCGCATGAAATTTTTAAAAGACGAAGAACAATGGATAAAATCAAACCCGAAGGCACGCCAAGCAAAATCGCAAGCGCGGATTAATGCTTACGAAGAAATGTTACAACAGAGCACGACCAAAAAACAAACCACCGATTCATTATTCATTCCGCCAGGCCCCCGATTGGGGCATGTGGTGGTGGAGGCTAAAAACCTCACCAAGGCCTATGGCGACAAATTGTTGTTTGACAATTTATCTTTTGCCATTCCCCCTGGCGCGGTGGTGGGTATTATTGGCGCCAACGGTGTGGGTAAAACCACGTTGTTTCGTTTGTTGTCGGGGCAAGAAAAGCCCGATGGCGGCGATATTGTGGTGGGGGAAACGGTCACAATTGGTTATCAAGACCAACGGCGCGATTCCCTTAACCCCAGCAAAAGCGTGTGGGAAGAAATTTCCAATGGGTTAGATAATTTGGAAGTGGGGGGGCGGGTTTTCCCGTCGCGCGGTTATGTTGGGTTGTTCAATTTTAAAGGCGCCGACCAACAGAAAAAAGTTGGCTTGCTATCGGGTGGCGAACGCAACCGTATTCATTTGGCCAAGGTTTTAAAATCGGGCGGGAATTTGTTATTGCTTGACGAACCGACCAATGATTTGGACGTTGAAACATTACGCGCGTTGGAAGAAGCAATTTTAGAATTTGCGGGTTCGGCGGTTATTATCAGCCACGACCGAATGTTTTTGGACAAATTGGCCAGCCATATTTTGGCGTTTGAAGATGATTCGTCGGTGATGTTTTGGCCAGGCAATTACGAAAGTTATGTTGCCGACCGCAAACGCCGCCTTGGCACCGACGCCGACAAACCCCACCGACCAAAATTTAGGAAGTTTAGTAGGTAGGATATTAATGATAGAATTCCAATTTAGCGAACTTGACTTTATTGAGAAAAAATATTAAGCTGAGAATGTAATACCCCCTAGTGTATCGGTTAATGACCTGCTAGGGGGTCCTTTTTTATGCAATGTTAAAAAAATATTTTACTTTTTTTATAAAAAACAAGTCTAAATTTGGGATTGTAAAACAATCTTATAACAAACCTTGGACAAGTTATGAAGAGCAAAGAAATTTGCTTGCTAGTCGCAATATGCTATATGCTGGGTTTAAAAAGGTCGAATTCTGTAGATGATTGGCTTTCTCATATTGGTTATGCTAGGCTTTTTAGTTATTTTAAACCGTTTTTAATAAAGGAAAGTGAAAAAATAACAGAGATTTTTTTGCCAAATGTTAGCTTTAAGAATATAGTTGAATTATATAGCTTTGATAGAAAATTAAAAATTTTAACTTTAGACGCTATAAGCAAAATAGAAACTTCTATAAGGGCTAATCTTGCTTATATTATTGGTGAAGATTATCGCGTGGTTCATGACAAAAAAAATGCTAAGAAAATTTTTATGAAAAATTTTCTCAAAGATAAAAAAGGATTCAAGCAATGGAGAAATAAAATAAAAGCAAGTTATAAAAGAAGTTCTAGAGAAAGTCCTTATAGATCTTATAGCTTTGATAGTTTGCCGATATGGTTTTTAATAGAGTTTTGGGATTTTGGTTCTTTATCAACATGCGTATATAATCTGCTTCCAAAATATAAGTATTTATTAGCAAAGAGATATAAATTAAACTCTGATAATGGAGATGAATTTGCAGATTGGATAAAAAAAATAAATTATTTGCGTAATATATGTTCTCATCATGATATATTATGGAATAGAAAATTTAATAAATTGACAAGCACGAATCATAATTTTTTAAAACATATAAATGACTCAAACAAGTTATATGGCTACTTGTCGGTTTTATGTTTTTTGCTAGTCGTAATAGATAAAAGCTCTGACTGGAAGAATAGATTAAAAAAGAGAATAAAGTCTTTCCCTAAATCTGATTTAATAAAAATTAAGGATATGGGATTTCCTGATGATTGGGAATCTAATCTTATATGGCAAAAAAATATAAGCTTAGAAAATTAAAATCCTAAGAATTGCTAGGTGAATTTAACGATATAATTTTCCTTTATCTACCCTAGAATCCTCACCATATTTGTTCTATATAAGAAACATGAGCGATTCCTTAAGCGCAGAACAAAAAGCATTATCAAGCCCCATTATCAATCCTGATAAATTAAATTTTCAGGAACGGTTGGCCAATCGTATGGAAATTTTTGCCGCGCGCAAAACCGTTGCCCCATTTGAAATCGTCAGTGAATATCAACCCGCGGGCGACCAACCCCAAGCCATCAAAGCATTGGTCAAGGGGTTGGAAGAAAAAAAACGCGACCAGGTTTTGCTGGGCGTCACGGGTTCGGGCAAAACATTCACCATGGCCAAGGTCATAGAACAAACCCAAAGGCCAGCCATTATCTTGGCCCATAACAAAACCCTGGCCGCGCAACTTTATTCTGAAATGTTGTCGTTTTTTCCCAACAACGCCGTCCATTATTTCGTCAGTTATTATGATTATTATCAACCCGAAGCTTACGTCGCGCGGAGCGATACCTACATCGAAAAGGACGCGCAAATTAACGAAAGGATAGACCGCTTGCGCCATGCCGCCACCCGCGCTTTGTTGGAAAGAAAAGACGTTATTATTGTCGCCTCGGTCAGTTGTATATATGGCATAGGCGAAGTGGAAACATACAGCCGTATGATTATGCGTTTGACCGCGGGCGCCGATGTTAATTTTAACACCATCGTCCGCGGGTTGATAGATTTGCAATATGACAGGAACGATGTTGCCTTCACCCGTGGCACATTTCGCAAACGCGGCGATGTGTTGGAAATTTTTCCCGCGCACTTAGACGACGGTGCCTGGCGTTTATCATTCTTTGGCAATCATTTGGAATCAATCAAGGAATTTGATCCCTTAACGGGGGAATTGCTGAATAGTTTAAAGGAAATAGAAATTTACCCCAACAGCCACCATGTCGCCGCCAAACCAACCCTGCAACGCGCCATTAAAACCATCCAAATCGAATTGAATGAAAGGCTGGATGAATTGATGCAGAATCAAAAATTGGTGGAGGAACAAAGGTTGCGCGAACGCACCAATTTTGATTTGGAAATGTTGTTAACCACGGGCATGTGCAATGGCATAGAAAATTATTCGCGCCATTTAACGGGGCGCGCCGCGGGCGAACCACCGCCGACCCTGTTCGAATATATTCCGCCCGAGGCTATTTTGTTCGTTGACGAATCGCACGTCACCGTGCCGCAAATTGGCGCAATGCAAAAAGGCGACTTCAGTCGCAAAAGCAACCTGGCGACCTACGGCTTTCGCTTGCCATCCTGTATCGATAATCGACCGTTAAAATTTGAAGAATGGGATTTATTCCGCCCGCAAACCGTGTTCGTGTCGGCGACTCCCGGGCCATGGGAATTGGGTCGGGTCGATGGTAAAGTGATAGAGCAAGTGGTGCGCCCCACGGGGCTTATCGACCCGCCCTGTATCATTCGCCCCACCGCGCACCAGGTTGATGATTTGTTAACCGAATGTCGCGCCGTGACCCAGGCGGGGTATCGGGTGTTGGTGACAACCCTGACCAAACGTTCGGCGGAAGACCTAACCAGTTATTTGGAAGAACAAGGAATCAAAGTAAAATATTTGCATAGCGATGTCGAAACATTGGATAGGATAGAAATTATCCGCGATTTGCGCGCGGGCGAATTTGATGTGTTGGTGGGGATTAATTTGTTGCGCGAAGGTTTGGACATTCCCGAATGCGGTTTGGTGGCGATATTAGACGCCGATAAGGAAGGTTTTTTACGTTCGCGCACGTCGCTTATCCAAACCATTGGGCGCGCGGCGCGTAATGTGGATGGTCGGGTTATTTTATACGCCGACGTTATAACGGGCAGCATGCAATATGCGTTGGACGAAACCGACCGCCGCCGCGAAAAACAAAAAGCATATAATGTCGAACATGGCATCACCCCGCAATCGACCAAACGTTCAACCATCAATAATTTTCAACAAGAATTTGGCGTCGGCGCGGCGGAAAAAGATTACTTCACCGTCAATGTTGAAACAAATTTTTCTGAAAAATTACAAACCAAAATCAAACATTGGACGGTGCGCGATTATTTGGACAGGGTCGAAAAGAAAATGTTAAAATTGGCGGGCGATTTAGAATTCGAACAGGCCACCAAATTGCGCGATGAAATAAAAAAATTGGAAGGGGGCGATTTAACCCTCCCGCTCCTCACCACCCCCGCCGACCCCAACATTGTCGAATTGGTCGCGGGGTAAGGGGGGTAAAGTTTGATTAATCATTGCTGGGTATTTTTTGTGGTCGACTGCCCATGCCGCCATTATGCCACAACATGTTGGGGGTAAAAACGGTCGCGATTTTTCTGCCTATGATTGGTGGAAAAAATTCATTATGATGAAGCGATGAAAAAAACGGGGACAAGGTTTTTGGTGGGTTTTATGATGGCAACGATGCTTGCCGTGGTGGCGCGGGCGCAAACGGCGGCATTCGCGCCGAATGCAGAAGGCAAACAGCAATTTGCCGTGAATGCAGAAACGGAATTCGAACAAACGGCGGGGTCTAACCCACCCGAAAAATATGGTCGGCTTGCGCCTTCCTATTTTTCTCCCTCCCTTGTATCACAAGGGAGGCTGGCCGAGGGGCGGGCGCAATTCGCCGCGAATGCGCAAACTACGCAAAAGCAATTCGCCGTGAATACAGAAACGCAAAATAAATTCACCGCGAATGCAAAAGCGCAAACATAATTTGCCCCGACCACAGAAAACAAAAATCAATTTGCTACGAATGCAGGCAGAAAAATTATCTAGGATTGCGGGAAAAATTTGGTTATGGTGGGGCGATGAAAAAATTTAGGACAGAATTTTTTGCGACCTGGTTGGTGATGGCCGTTGCCGTGGCGTCAGCGGCTTGGGGGCAAACGGCGTCATTCGCGCCGAACACAGAAGGCAAAAAGCAATTCGCGCCGACCATGCAAACCATGGAAACGCAATTGGCGCAAAATACCCCAGCGATAAAAACCGCGCCCGTCGCCGCCACCAGCGCAAAAACGGTGGGTGGGGTGGAAAAAAAATTGGGGATAGAAAAAACGGTGGGTGGGGTGGAAAAAAAATTGGGGATAGAAAAAACGGCGGGCGTGGGCGGAAAAACGGCGGGTGGGGCGGGGGAAAAATGGAAGCCCGATGTTTTTCGTTTGTCATTATTGCCGTCGCTGGCTTATTTTTCTTATGAAGAATTCCTTACTGGAGAATTGGCTCGTCTTAGTGGGATTGATGAAGGCAGTCGATTTATGGATATTAAGGGTATGGTTTATGGGTTTGAAAGTAATTTGAAAATTAATATCAACCCCAGCGGTTTTGGTTTTATGTTGGTGCCATTTGATTTGGCGGTTTATGATGGCAAGCGCTTAATTTATCAAACTGGCATTGCTGCTATTAAAGAATATTATGATGAGGCGATTGGCTATAATCAAGAAATATTTTTATTTTGGTTCAAGGGGTTGGCGGGGCCAACCATTACCATCGCCAATCATTATCGGTTAAATTTTTTGGCTGGTTATGGTTATAAATATACCGAACATAATGGTGATGGTATAGTTTTAATAGTTAAACGCACTAATAAAATGAATTATATTCCGTTGGTTTTACAATTTGAATATATGACCGAACATTTTTCGGTGTTGGCGCATGGCGAATATGATATTTTTTTGGGCGGGGTGCAAACAACAGAAGCTAAAATAGGCACTAATAGCTATAGGTTTGCGATTTACCAGCAACATAGGGGTTATGGATTTAGAATAGGGATTGAATTTGCATATTATGGAGTAACCATTGCGCCATTTTTTAATTATTTTTGGATTGATAATTCAGAATTAGGCATACAGAAACAGGAAGGAGTAGAGTTGAGGGGTGGTATAGAGCCATTTAATATAACTCAAGAAATTGGCATAAAATTAGGGTATCAGTTTTGATAGGCGTTTGATAAAAAAAAGTAAAATTTTACTTGACAGTGGGTGTATTTTTTAGCGCGAATTTTTTGCCTATGATTGGTGGAAAAAATTCATTATGATGAAGCGATGAAAAAAACGGGGACAAGGTTTTTGGTGGGTTTTATGATGGCAACGATGCTTGCCGTGGCGGTGCGGGGGCAAGCCATGTCATTCGCGCCGAATGCAGAAGGCAAAAATCAATTCGCGCCGACCATGCAAAAAATGGAAACGCAATTGGCGCAAAATACGCCAGCGATAAAAATCGCGCCCGTCGCCGCCACCAGTGCAAAAACGGTGGGTGGGATAGAAAAAAAATTGGGGATAGAAAAAACGGCTGGCGCGGGCGTGGGCGGAAAAACGGCGGGTGGGGCGGGGGAAAAATGGAAGCCCGATGTTTTTCGTTTGTCATTATTGCCGTCGCTGGCTTATTTTTCTTATGAAGAATTCCTTACTGGAGAATTGGCTCGTCTTAGTGGGATTGATGAAGGCAGTCGATTTATGGATATTAAGGGGATGGTTTATGGGTTTGAAAGTAATTTGAAAATTAATATCAACCCCAGTGGTTTTGGTTTTATGTTGGTGCCATTTGATTTGGCGGTTTATAATGGTAAGGGGTTAACCTACACGGGGCAATCCGATATAAATCCAGCATATGGTTCATTAATTTTTAATGATGAAGGAATATTTTTATTTTGGTTCAGGGGATTGTTGGGACCAACCATCACCATCGCCAATCATTATCGGTTAAATTTTTTGGCTGGTTATGGTTATAAATATACCGAAAATACCTATACCGATGGTGGAACGCTTGCTTACGGGCTTCGCACCAATAAAATCGGTTACACACCATTAATATTACAATTTGAATATATGACCGAACATTTTTCGGTGGTGGCACATGGTGAATATGATATTTTTTGGGGTGGGGTTCAGACGCAAAAAAATGTGTGGCTAACCAATAAAGTAAAAGCTGTTGATGTGTCTGGATCACAAACCAAGGGTTATGGGTTTAGAACATCAATTGAATTGGCATATTATGGCGTAACCATAGTGCCATTTTTTAATTATTTTTGGATAGATAAGTCGGAATTGGCTAAGGACGAACTAGTCCCCGTCCTTCTAGGTACAGCGCCTATTGAACCCCTTAATATTACTAAAGAATTTGGGCTTAAGATAGGTTATCAATTCTAGATTTTTTGTTTATTTTTTACTTGACAGTGGGTGTATTTTTTAGCGCGAATTTTTTGCCTATGATTGGTGGAAAAAATTCATTATGATGAAGCGATGAAAAAAATTGGGACAAGGTTTTTGGTGGGTTTTATGATGGCAACCATGCTTGCCGTGGCGGGGCGGGCGCAAGCCATGTCATTCGCCCCGAACACAGAAGGCAAAAATCAATTCGCGCCGACCATGCAAACCACGGCAACGCAATTTGCGCCGAATGCAGAAGGTAAAAACCAATTCGTGCCGACCATGCAAACCATGGAAACGCAATTTGCGCAAAATACGCCAGCGATAAAAACCGCACCCACCACCAGCGCAAAAACGATGGGTGGGGTGGAAAAAAAATTGGGGACGGAAAAAACGGCTGGCGCGGGCGTGGGCGGAAAAACGGCGGGTGGGGCGGGGGAAAAATGGAAGCCCGATGTTTTTCGGTTGTCATTATTGCCGTCGCTGGCTTATTTTTCTTATGAAGAATCTGTGGAGGGCAAGCCATTTATGGATATTAAAGGCATGGTTTATGGGTTTGAAAGCAATTTGAAAATTAATATTAACCCCAGCGGTTTTGGTTTTATGTTGGTGCCATTTGATTTGGCGGTTTATGATGGTAAGCAATTGATATATACGGGGGGGGGTAATCATTCCTTTGATGAAGGAATATTTTTATTTTGGGTCAGGGGGTTGGCGGGGCCATCCATAACCTTCCTTAATCATTATCGGTTTAATTTTCTAACGGGTTATGGTTATAAATATACCGAAAATACCTATACGAATGGTGGAGCGCTTGCTTACGGGCTTCGCACCAATAAAATAGATTATATACCCTTGGTTTTACAATTTGAATATATGGGGGAACATTTTTCGGTGTTGGCGCATGGTGAATATGACGTTTTTTTGGCTGGGGTGCAAACCCAAGAAGAATCCACAAATGCTACAACTATTAATAACTATTTCCTTTGGGCTGTTCCCCAAACCAAAGGTTACGGGTTTAGAACAGCGTTTGAATTGGCATATTATGGGGTAACCATAGCACCATTTTTTAATTATTTTTGGATTGATAGGACGCAAGGGATGTTTTACATAATAGGGGAGGGTGGTGCCGCTGAACCCCTTAATATTACTAAAGAATTTGGGATTAAGATAGGTTATCAATTTTAGGGTTTTTTTAATAATTTATATAAAAAATTGTATTTTTTACTTGACAATGGGTGTATTTTTTATTTAAAATAGTAAAAATAGAGGAAAAAGCCATGACAGCAACTATTAATTTAAATAGCTTTAAATATACTGGTATTGACCGTAATGAGGGACCGGGGTGGGGGAGAGGAGACGTGTTGATGGATAGATTTGTGCCCAATGCAAATCTGTCTAATATTCAATATTCTCTCAGCAATTATGATAATTTTAGAATAGACGGCTATGGTAATTTGTATTTGCGGGGCGGGGATGATTTTGAAAACAGGAATGATGGTTTTGTTATCCCTAATGATTATTATTATCCTGGACTTAACCCTAATAATGGCACAATGGCATTTGGGGTGACAGTGACAGTTGGTGGTTATGTTAGTGGCGTATGGCAAACGGGGGATATGCATTTTAGTTATTTTTTAAACAATACTAATGACGCAGGAAAGAATGACATGCCAACATTGTTTTACAGCGATGTGGCAGCAACCGCTAGTTTTACTGAAAATGCCACGGGGTTTGTAACCAGTTTCAGGGTTTATGATGCAGATAACAGTGCTTTTAATTACAGCCTGTCGGGGGATGATGCCGATTATTTTTCGATTAATAACCAAGGGCAATTATATGTGAAGCAGGGTTTGGATTATGAAACCAAGGAAGCATATCATGTTAATATTCATGCGGTGGGGGTTGGCAATGAAACTGTCATTGGGCTTGGCAGTCGGGTTGCGACCCACGCATTCACCCTGTCGGTTGGTAATGTGAATGACAGCCCGTTTGCTTTTTACACCAGGGATGGTTACGCACCGTCATTGGTATCGATAAATGAAAATAATGCAGTCAGCGACCAAGTGGTTGCCAGTTTTAGGGTGATGGATGCCGACACCGCCAGCGGTGGGTTGGTTTCTTATGGATTATCGGGCGATGACGCGGATTATTTTTCGATTGGCCATGATGGGGTGTTGCGTTTTGCATCGACCCTTGATTATGAATTAATGGCTGACCATGGCGAAAATTATGTGGTGGAGGTAACGGCAACCGCGGTTGACGGCACGGTGATATCAAAAATTTTAGCTCTGCAGGTGAATAATATTAATGACGAAGCCACCAGTTGGACACGCAACCCCCAAGGTTTTTCAATTAATGAAAATAATAAATTGGGTTTGGTGGTGGCAACATTTGGCGCGATTGACGATGATGGACAGTTGGTAAGTTATTCGTTGTCGGGGGCCGATGCGGATGTTTTTGCGATTGATGCCAGGGGAAGATTGAGCGTGAGGCAAAGGTTGGATGCCGAATCCACCATTCACCCCAACGACAATTATAGTATTGTGGTGCATGCCCATGCCTATGGTCAGGGGATTGCGAATGATGCGATTGATAACATTAGCCAATTATTTGTTCTGTCGGTGAATAATATCAATGATAATCCTGTGGTTTGGACGGGCAATGTTGGTCGCAATTTGTCTTTGCGCGAAAATGACACGGCGAATCTTTCGCTGGCGGTTTTTTCGGCGTTTGATTTGGACGGCACACCGATAAGTTATAGCCTGTTGGGGGCGGATGCCAATTATTTCTCCATCACTCATGACGGCGTATTACAATTTAAATCGTTGTTGGATTATGACAATGGCCATGCCCCGCATTATTCGGTGGTGGTGTTGGCGAGCAGTGGTGGCGATAATATTGGCCAAGGTTTTGCCCTTGATATTTCTGACCGCACCACTATTTCTTACAGCCCGTCGGGGTTGTTTACCAATTTAAAAGACAGCAACGGAAATCACGATTTGGTTAATCTTAAAGGTTTGGTTTATAATAATGGGGCGGGGGATATAACGATTAACAACCTAACCGATTTGCAAAATAGTTTTGGTAATGGATACACGGGTGGCACGGGGCGCAACCATTGGTCATTTGACTATTCGGGCGATGAACCATCTATCAATGGGTATATGGTGTTTGATAAAGACGGACTAGCCCGCACCAGAAACGATAAAATATTTTTGTATGGTGGTGATGACGCCGCCCCCGAACAGCCGCAACATTTTACTTGGCAAAATGATGGTTCGCTGACATATGACAAATTTTTGGAATTGCTGGGCGGCACCAACAACATAGAATTTATTTAATAAATCAATATTGTTAATTTTTTTGCAGGTAAGCAATATGTTCAAAATGGGGCAGGTCTTGCAATTTTTTCCAATGACCACCCCAACGGCATAGCGGATCAAGCGTTACCCAATAATCGCCGAGAATTTTAAAATCGGATATTGGTTCATAAACCCGCCCCCCCGCGTTGTTAATAAGCACCAAGTCAAAAGCACAGCGGTTGTAATGGGCCGATTTTGCCGCCGCATTGTCGGGCGATATGTTGGTGATTGTTTTTTCGCCCGCCACGCCGCGTCGACCGCGTTGGTAATATTCGGTGATGGTTTCTAACGATCGGTAAGTTTCGGTGATGGCGTATTTAATATTGCGCGCCATGGCGAAGCGGCGCAATGTTGATTCGAATTGTTGCATAAGGGGGGTTAGTTGTTTGATATCATTGATAAGTTTGCTCATTTTTCTTTGGTCGATGGTTGGAACAGGGGGATAAAATTTTAACAGGATGGGCGTAATGTATTATTAATAATACAGCCATGGTTTGTCAAGAACAAAATAAGAACATTTTTTATGGCGCGAATCGCGGTTTTTAACATTCTTGCAATTGGCGAATTCAGGGTTTAGAATAAAAACGGGATGAACAATAACATGACCAAACCGATTATTCTGCCTTATCAGGGTATCATGCCGACCATTCACCCCACGGCGCGTATTGCGGCGGGGGCGGTTATTATTGGTAATGTGATCATCGGCGCGGAATCAAATATTTGGTATGGTTGCGTGTTGCGCGGCGACGACGAAGCCATTACCATCGGGGCGCGTTGCAATATCCAAGACGGCACGGTTATTCATATTAATTTGAAATTACCCACGACGATAGGCGACGATGTTTCGATAGGGCATATGGCACTCATCCATGCCTGCACCATTCAACCCCACGGGTTTGTGGGAATGAAGGGTGTGGTGTTGGACGGGGCGGTGATTGAAAGCCACGCCATGTTGGCGGCGGGCGGGTTATTAACCCCGCGCAAAATTATTCCCGCGGGTGAATTATGGGCGGGCGCGCCCGCCAAAAAAATGCGCGATATCAACGACAGCGACAAAAAAATGATGGATTGGACGGCACCGCATTATGTCGCCCTCGCTAAAAAAAGCGCGCTTTATACGGGCGAACAGCTAGCCCAAGCCAAAAACGAAAGATAGGTTTTTTGTCCGCTTTGCCACGCTAGCGCAACCTATGGTATAGTGATATAAGAAAAGCCAGGTAGCAGGGGGGCTAGCAGGGGCAAATTTACTCAAGCCCCAATATAAAAGTGTTTTTAGTATCTATATACTATTGATAGAATATGCTTATTTATCATAACTTTTAGTTGATTTTTTATTAAAAATGAGCTATAGTAAATTTAGTTAATAGAGAGCAGGACATTCATGAAACACAATTTACAAAAAATAACCCTTATATCGGCCTTGGGCGCGGGTATGTTCATGGCAACCACCCCTGCCCAAGCTGCATTCCAATTGAAAATCGACGGCCAGGCAACCCTCGTCCTCGCTTCGCAAGCCCTCAATATGACTTATCCCAATGGCGATGTGCCGTCATATGTTACTGCGGGCAAAGGATTCGGCGGGGGCTTCACCCTTGGCATGCTTTATGGCCCTACCGCGCAAACCAGTGGGAATTTGGTGGGGCTCAATATTGGTTTTAATTATATTCAAACAACCTATGCCAAGGATGTAAATTATGTCCCACGTCTTCCAAATGCAACCCTTACCTTTATAGGAACTAATTATTTGATTCCCATGACCGTTATGCTGGGTTATCAATTTGCCCTGGGGCCTATCACCATTACCCCCACTGGTGAAATTGGTTTGGCTTACAATAAATATAATCAAACATTAGAAAGCAACCTGCCCCTGGTTCAGGGCATAGATAATATCCCCGCAAAACGCAGCTACAATGGATATTTTACTTTTGCGGCGGGGGCGGGACTCTCGCTGGGTTATGCCTTCAATGATACTTTTGCCCTTAATGTTACGGGTAAGTGGGGATATGTGGCTGGCAAAAAAAATGTTATCCTGGAATATACCAATGTTGATGGCAGCACAGGAAGCAGCAACAACAACGAATTCGGCAGTGTGTCTTATATCACCGCTGGTTTGGGCGGAACATTTGCCTTTTAACAAATGAAGAAAATATAATATTTTCTTTTAAGAAAAATATATAAGGTGGCGGGAATTTTTTTCTGCCACCTTATTTTTTTGCTATTTTTTGTTATAATTTATAGTTGATATTTATTTATAAAACGCCTAATAAACAATTTAGTTAATAATAAACAATGACATGATGAAAGGAAAAATAATCATGAAACATAACATAAAAAAAATAACCCTGCTGTCGGCTTTGGGTGCTACTATGTTGGTGGCAACCACGCCCGCTCAAGCGGCCTTCCAATTAAAGGTTGATGGTCAAGCAACCATTGTGCCAGCGTCGCAACTTTTAAAAGCATTTCCCGATGGTGGTGGTAATTTGGTATCAGGTTTCACCCCAAGTAGCGCGGGTGTAGGCGGTGGTTTTACCGTTGGTATGCTCTATGGCCCCGCGGCCAGTGCGCGTGGTTTGGTGGCAGGTGCGAATATTGGGTTCAATTACATAAAAGCCCAATATGCAGAAGCTGCAACTTATTATAGCGATAATAATGCTACCACTATAGATACAACTGGAACGTATAAAGCAACAGGAGAAAATTATTTTTTCCCCGTAACCGCCATGCTCGGTTATCAATTTGCTGCGGGGCGTTTTGTCATTACGCCCACTGCCGAAATTGGTTTGGCATATGCCAAATATGACCTGCAATGGGATAATAATACTACCAAAACGACATCTGTTAGTAGCTACGATGGTTTCATCGCTTTGGCGGCGGGTGCTGGACTTTCGATTGGCTATGCCTTTACCGATAAATTCGCACTTAATGTGAATAGCAAATGGGGTTATTTAGGCGGTAATAGCAACGCTAAGTATAAATACACTTTCCAGGGTGAGACAACTGAAGGTGAAGGAGAAATTGGTGGAGTATCTTACGTCACCGTTGGTTTGGGCGGAACATTTGCCTTTTAACAAATGAAGAAAATATAATATTTTCTTTCAAGAAAAATATATAAGGTGGCGGGAATTTTTTTTCTGCCACCTTATTTTTTTGCTATTTTTTGTTATAATTTATAGTTGATATTTATTTATAAAACGCCTAATAAACAATTTAGTTAATAATAAACAATGACATGATGAAAGGAAAAATAATCATGAAACATAACATAAAAAAAATAACCCTGCTGTCGGCTTTGGGTGCTACTATGTTGGTGGCAACCACGCCCGCTCAAGCGGCCTTCCAATTAAAGGTTGACGGTCAAGCAACCATTGTGCCAGCGTCGCAAGCTTTAAATGTTGCGTACCCCGATGGCGGCGCGCCGCCGTTTGTGAATCCTGGCACCGGTGCTGGTGGCGGTTTTACGGTTGGTATGCTCTATGGCCCAGCGGCCAGTGCGCGTGGTTTGGTGGCGGGTCTGAATGTGGCCTTTAATTATACCAAAGCCGAATATGCGAAAGACGCAAATTTTACTGCAGGCACTCCACTTGCTGCACTTGCTCCAGATGCAACCTTGACGGTAACGGGAACAAATTATTTGGTGCCCGTAACCGCCATGCTCGGTTATCAATTTGTTGCGGGTCGTTTTACCATTATGCCCACTGCCGAAATTGGTTTTGCTTACACCAAATATGACCAAACATTGGAAAGCAACCAACCATCGACACAATCTACTGTCAGCATTGCTAAAGCACGTAGCTACGATGGCTTCATCGCCTTGGCGGCGGGTGCGGGACTTTCGCTTGGCTATGCCTTTACCGATAAATTCGCACTTAATGTGAATGGTAAATGGGGTTATGTGGGCGGCAAAAAAGATGTCACCCTGAACTACACCAATGTTGATGGTTCAACGGGAACAAGCCCTGATAAAAACATCGGCAGTGCGTCCTACGTCACCATTGGTTTGGGCGGAACATTTGCCTTTTAACAAATGAAGAAAATATAATATTTTCTTTCAAGAAAAATATATAAGGTGGCGGAATTTTTTCTGCCACCTTATTTTTTTGTTATTTTGTAATATTTATGGGTGATACAAAATGGATAATAAATATTTTTTCTACTAACACCCCGTTGCTTATTTATAAAAATAGAATATAATGAAAGCATAGAAAAGGTAGGGAATAGGGAACACTAGTTAGGGAATAATAAAACTAGGGGGAGACACACAAGGACATAAGGGGCTTAATAAGAAAAAAGCGGGACAGCCAAGGAGCTACAACCGTGAAAAAATACGACATAGTTATCGTGGCCAGCATGCTAAGCGCATTGTTGGCCGTTCAAACCCCATCCGCCATTGCTAAAACTGTTGAGGAGGAAAAGCAAGCCGCCGAGCAGGACTCGCAACGTCGTGCGAAAGAAAAAGCGCAAGATGAGAGAAAAGCCGCCGAACAGGATGTGAAAAAAGCAGAAGAAGAAAGGAAAGAGCTAAAAGACAAACAAGAAAAGTTAACCAAAGATGTAAAACGGGAAAACGAAAGACGTAATAACCGCGATAGCAATCTTTTGGCACCAATAATTGGTGGTAAACTTTTTGTCAACGCCACCATCGGCTATAACTACAACTTCGGTGCTGACTGGGTTCGTTCTGATGGACAACTAACAAAAGCGCCAGGCACCCATACCTACGCTTATGGTGCATCGGTTGGTTACCAACATCTCTCGGGAATTGGTTTGTCGGTCGATTACGCAGGCTGGGGCAACAAATGGTCTACCACCACAACCCCACAACAAGGTAATTATCCAGGCAAGACCGATTACCGCGCGCTGTATAACATTGTCAGCTTAACCCCCAGCTATAACATCAAGCTTGATGAAAATGGGTATTGGGGTTTAAAATTGGGCGTTGGCCTCGGCGTGAGTGTCTCACGTTTGGAAGCAAACTACCAAGGTCAAGCTAACACGCAAGACTTCGCCACAGGACCAAGCACTGACCTAAGGCGTTTTACTTGGAAGGCAGCCGACAAAGCCAAAGACAATGTAGGTTTTGTTATCATCCCACAAGTGTCGTTGAACTATAACAATGGTATCATCCACGCTGACATCAATGCGAAGTACTTCTACGGCGTAAAAGATGTTCGCTATGTGGGCGGCGCACCAACCCCCGCGGGCGCAGGCGCTGATGTTACGGGCTTTACGCAAAAATCAGGGCAACTGGCACTGTTTGTCGGTGCTGGCGTAGGTCTTAACTTCTAAGATACTACACACAACCCCCGCCAATTTTATCATGATAAAATTGGCGGGGCTGGGACTTATTTTTTTATTGGCTACATCTCAAGCAACCGCAATTGATATTGCGGTTGTTCCGTGCTATAAGGAAATGGGACGGTAAGACGCAAAAAAGTTTTGTTTGGCGCGGTTAGGCAGCGGTAATTTAGGAATGCGAACATTGAGATTCCCAAATTCCCCAAGCCTAAACCAAATCAACATGGCGGCATAACATACCGAATAATATCCCCACAATAATTTTTTGATTAATTCATTATTTATATATTACAAAGCGGGGAACGTAGCATGATAGAAAAAAAAGCTTCGCGCCCCAACAATGGAAAAGAGGAAAACAATGAAATACCGTCAGTGGTGGCGATGGCTGCCGAAACTACCGAAATTAAAACGCCCCATCGGCAAATGGAATCGTTGGTTGATACAAAACCGATGGATGCCAAGAATGGTCGAGGGGAAACGCGGCCTGGCACGGCGCGCGCAAAAACGGCCACAAAAACCGCGCCGTTAAAAACCACCGCCAAGGTTATCGCGCCAAGCGGTGGCAAAAAAAATAGCAAAATCAAAAAAATAACTGTCTTGCCCGCTGGCACCCGGTCTAGCACCATGTCTGGCACGATGTCTGGAACCCAATCTGGCACCCAGTCTGGCACCATGGGCGCGGGCGGTATTATTTCGGTTGAGGAGGCTGGGCTGTCACGCTACCTCCAAGAAATAAAAAAATACCCGATGCTTACCGCGGTCGAAGAAAAAGAATTGGCGATGCAATGGATTAACCATGGCGATCGCGCCGCGGCGCATAAATTGGTCACCAGCCATTTGCGCTTGGTGGCAAAAATTGCTTTCGGTTATCGCGGTTATGGCTTGCCCGTGTCAGAACTTATTTCCGAAGGCAACATTGGCCTGATGCAGGCGGTGCGGAAATTCGAACCAGAAAAAGGCTTTCGCCTATCAACCTATGCCATGTGGTGGATAAAGGCTTCGATTCACGATTATATTTTACGCAGTTGGTCATTGGTAAAAATGGGCACCACCGCGGCACAAAAGAAATTATTTTTTAATTTGAATAAGGCCAAGGTAAAATTACAGCAGATGCTGGGGCGTCCTATCGGCGATTCATTAAACCCCGACCAGGTTAAAACCATCGCCCATAATTTGTTGGTTGATGAAAAAGACGTGGTGCAGATGGAACAACGTATGTCGGGCGGCGGCGATCAATCGCTCAGCGCGCCGATGAATTCACAAAACAACAGCAACGGCGAAGAAAAGGGCGATTGGCAATCGATGTTGGCCGATGGTCGCGACACGCCCGATGTATCATTCGAAGAAATGGATTTGGACAAACGGCGTCACAGCACCATCACCGCGGCCCTGGCAAAACTTTCCGAACGCGAACGGGAAATTGTTTTAAAACGCCATTTGGGGGAGGAAGTCGAAACCCTAGAAGACCTTTCCAGCAAATATAATGTATCGCGCGAACGAATCCGCCAGATTGAAACCCGCGCTTTGGAAAAATTAAAAGACTACCTCGCCAAGGACTACCAACAATTATTATAGATGCTGTTATTTGCCGATGGTTACTTGCCACCATTTTGGGCGTTGGGAGATATAAGAATGACTGCGTGGTTGTAGTTCTTTTGCTTTTGGGTTATCAAACACACCCAACAACAGGGCAAGGGTATGGCCTTTATCAATGGCGCCAAGACTGCTACCGCATTTTTTGCAAAAGGCACGATAGGAATGGGCAGAGGAATCATAGGTAGCGGGCTGGTCGCCAACCCATGAAATATCATCTTTGGCAAGTTCTACCCATGAAACAGTTAAACCGCCAGTATGTTTTTGGCACATGGTGCAAGAACAGGTATGGGGTTTTGCGTCCGCCCCCTTGGCGATATTGGCGACAAAACGAACCGCGCCACATAAACAACCACCTGTAAATTGTTTTTTGGTTTCCTTTGCCATGGTTATATTTTTTAAAAAAATATATTAACATGAGGATGGAGTCATTTCAAGGATAGTTGCGTCCCCTTTAAAACGGTAATAATAGGCCAGTTAAACAACCGCCTTGCCAACCTACATTATTATGCTGGCGCCAATATTTTTTGGGAATATCTTGGCGCGCCTAGCAGGAGTTGAACCCACAACCTTCTGATCCGTAGTCAGACGCTCTATCCAATTGAGCTATAGGCGCGTGCAAGAAATAAGATATTTTTTGACATAACTGGTTTTTTGCCTTATGGCAAGACCATAGAAAAGAAGTTGTCTATAGACAATTGCCTAAACCGTCATTATAATACCCATCAAATAAGGAGACAATTGCCATGACCAATTTTCAAGACCGCCAACGGGCAGAAGAAAAAAAATATCAATTAAATAAAGAACAGGAATTTAAAGTCGTGATGCGACGCAACAAATTGTTTGCCGATTGGTTAGCGGACGAGGTGGCAATGGATAAAGACACCGCCCGCACCCGTATTATTGATGCCGATTTTGAAAAACCCGGTAGTGATGATGTCATTGCCGAGGCGATGAAAATAATCGCCGAGCAAGGGCAAGACAAAAAAATAAACGCTGATATTTTGAATAAAAAATTGCAAGAATACCACGCCATCGCCAAACAACAGGTTGTTGCCGAAATTTAATAGGCTTCACACACATGATAGGGTTGGCATGATAAAGTTTGTCAGATTCATTATTTCTGCTATTCGCCAGCCCCGCCATCATAAAACAATGGCGCGGCAATGGCTTTATGATTGTCATCAAGTGGCGTGGCAAAAAAAAATTATTGATATGTTGCTGGTAAGCAATAAGCGTGGCGATAATATCGAGGCCCGCACCAATTTATTCGCGGTTTTTTTGGCAACCATGATGCAGGCGGTGCAGGATAGAAAATTACGCCAAGCCATCATGAACCAGGTGGTGTTTGAAATTGACGACGCCTATCGCCTACAGGGCACTCATGACATGACGGTGGGGAAACGGGTTAAGGCCTTGGTGGCGAAACTTTACGCGCGATTGAACCGTTATCACGCGGCCTTGCAAAGCAAGGACAAGGATAAATTGCTCAAGCTGTTGGTTTTTTATTTTGGTGAAAAGCAAAAAAAACATTACCCGCAATTGGTTGATTATTTGTTTGCTTGCCAACAACATTGGAAAAAAAATTGGCAACAACAGGATAAAGGAAGCGTTATAGAAAAAATGCCGCCTATCAAATAAAAATTTGTCAAAACATCATTGAAAAAAAATATTGTAAAAGAAAAAAAATCATCGGGCGTCTTAAAAAAAACGCCAACCCTTAGCCTGTATCGCAAGGGGGTGGTGGCATTGCGCGATGTGCAAAAAAAAGATATCGAGGTTTCTTGGCAATTTAATAAAACCGATAAAAAACAAGCTAGCATGTTGCAGGCTATCGAAAGTCGTTTACAGCTTATCGGCTTGAATCATTTTCATGCGGATTTGGTTTGCACAAAATTGGACAATAAGATCTATTACCTAAGCGGCAGTTGGTCGGCGGTGGTTACCCAACAATGCGTGGTCAGCCTTGATGA
Source organism: Alphaproteobacteria bacterium (assembly GCA_965262775.1). Classification (GTDB taxonomy): domain Bacteria; phylum Pseudomonadota; class Alphaproteobacteria; order JASGCL01; family JASGCL01; genus JASGCL01. The sequence continues at coordinate 125,906 of CBDHFT010000006.1, forward strand.
TTTTGAACAAACCTTGCGGGCCGACCTGCATCTTGATTTCATCGAGCAAAGGTTTTACGATGAAAAAAAGCATAAGGAGGTTGAACCGCTTGAATCGGACGACCTTGATACATTGGACCAAGTGATACAAGAATTATCGTTAAGCCTTGACCCTTTTCCTAAAAAACCTGGGGCAACCATTCCCGTGGCTTGGCGCGCCGAATTTATTGCGCCCCCTTCGCCTGATAAGGACGCTGATGCGGTTAAGAAAATGGTTAAGCCCGCCGCGCCCGCCCTTGGTAAACCCCTGGTCCAACCTCTTGCCAAACCATTTGCCAATTTGGCAGAAAAATTAAAAACAAAAGACAAAGCAAAAGATGTAAGATAAAAAAACAATGACAGAGAAAGTTAATCAGTCCACACTCGACCTTGCCCGCCGCGCTAAAGATGTTGCGTCAAGCCTGGCCATGGCAAGCGCCGAACAAAAAAATAGTGCGCTATTGCGGTTGGCGGAAAAATTAATCAAAGAAAAAAATACCATCATCGCCGCCAACCAAATCGATATGGAACATGGCAAGGATTTATCACCCGCCCTGCAAGACAGGTTGTTGCTGGATGACAAACGAATCACCGCCATGGCGGAGCAGGTTAAAACAATCGCCGCCTTGCCCGACCCTGTCGGGGCGGTTATCAACCAATGGACGCGCCCCAATGGGTTGTTGATAAAAAAAATTGCTTGCCCTTTGGGGGTTGTGTTGGCCATTTATGAATCGCGGCCTAATGTGTCGGTCGACATTGCGGCCTTGGCTTTAAAATCGGGCAATGTGGCAATCTTGCGCGGCGGCTCGGCCAGTTTTGCTTCGTCAAAAAAATTGGTTGAGCTTATCCAGGATTCGTTACAAGAATCTGGCCTGCCCCGCGAACAAACCCAAATGGTGATGGATAACGACCGTGCTGTCATAAAACAGCTATTGCAAATGCACCAATATATCGACGTGGTGGTGCCGCGCGGTGGCCAAGAATTAATAAAAAATATTCGCGCCAATGCCACCATGCCCGTTTTTGCCCATGAAGATGGTAATTGCCATGTTTATGTTGACGGCACGGCCGATGTCGCCATGGCCGCCGATATTCTTTATAATTCAAAATTACGCAGGGTTGGGGTATGCGGCGCCATGGAGTCATGGTTGTTGGATAAAACCTGGCTCAACCAGCCAGAAGATGTTGCGGTGATGATAAAAAAATTGATAGAGGGCGGGGTAGAATTCCGCGCTTGCCCTGAATCCTATCCCTTGTTAAAAAAATTGGGGGCGCGGGTAAGCACAGCCAGCGAAGCCGATTATGGCCAAGAATATTTGGATAAAATAATGTCGGTCAAGGTGGTGGACGGTGTTGACCAAGCCATTACCCATATCAACCATTATGGTTCGCACCATACCGACGCCATTATCACCCGCGATAAAAAAATAGCCGACAGGTTTTTGCGCGGCGTTGAAAGCGCGATCATTTTGCATAATGCGTCGACCCAATTTGCCGACGGTGGCGAATTTGGTTTCGGGGCGGAGGTTGGCATTGCAACTGGCAAATTCCACGCCCGCGGCCCCGTGGGTTTGAATGAATTATGCAGTTATTATTACCAAGTGCTGGGGCAGGGGCAATGTCGGCCATAAATTATTCCAAGCCATACCGCCGCCTGTTCCATAAAAATCAATATAAAAAAAATGGGCGGTTGATTGGTTTGCTGGGCGGCAGTTTTAACCCCGCCCACGTGGGGCACCGCGCCATGTCAATACTGGCGATGAAAGAATATAAATTGGATGAAATATGGTGGTTGGTGGTGGAAAGCAACCCGCTTAAGCCAGTTAAAAAAATACCGCCATTACAACAACGCGCCGCCGCCGCCAAAACAATAGCGCGCCACCCGCGTATCAAAATAAAAACCTTAGCGGGCAAAAAAAATTATTATAGTTACGACGCGGTGAAAAATATCATGCAACATCACCCGCGCGATAATTTTGTTTTTATCATGGGCAGCGATTGCTGGTTCGAATTTCACCGTTGGTATCGCTGGCGTGCGTTGATGCGATTATTGCCCATTGTTATTTTGGGGCGTGCCCCGACCCATTTGCTTTACCGCCGCGCCCGCGCCAGCATGGCGGCGGGGGCCATTGGTCAGGATAGAGGAATCAAAATCCACCGTTTCGCCCACCCGCTGAATGGGATTTCGTCGACCGCTTTGCGCGAGGATTGATAAATAGCCCCCTGGGTTTGTTTCATGGTTTTCCCCTGGTATTGTTTGCTTGGCGAATGGTCTATTACATACCTTATAAATGGTTTGGGGTGAAAAATAATAATCAATACTTGACTTTTATCCCGCCTATTCCTATATCCTTGACATCTAGCCTAATAAAATTTTTGGTAGCCGTTCTGGTTTTTTCAAAAATGTCTTAGGCAAAAAAATTATTAAATAACAATAGATAACAATTTAGAGGAGAAAAACCATGGCAAAAAACTTTCGTCCCCTGCATGACAGGGTATTGGTGGAAAGATTAGAATCCGAAGCCAAGACGGCGGGGGGCATTATTATCCCCGATACAGCGCAAGAAAAGCCAATGGAAGGCAAAATCATTGCGGTGGGCACTGGCGAAATAAAATCTGACGGCAGTGTGCGCCCCCTTAATGTGAAGGCTGGCGATCGAGTATTATTTGGCAAATGGTCGGGCACCGAGGTTAAGCTTGATGGTAAGGAATTGCTTATCATGAAGGAAAGCGACATCATGGGGATTCTTGGTTAATCGCCCAACATAAAAAAACAAAACAATAACAAAAAAAACTTAATTTATTCAGGAGAAAAATCATGGCAGCAAAAGATGTAAAATTCGGTATTGACGCGCGCACCAAAATGATGCGCGGGGTTGATATTTTGGCCAACGCCGTTAAGGTAACATTGGGTCCCAAGGGGCGCAATGTCGTCATTGACAAATCATACGGCGCACCCCGTATTACAAAAGACGGCGTGACCGTGGCCAAGGAAATTGAATTGGCCGACAAATTTGAAAACATGGGCGCGCAAATGTTGCGCGAAGTGGCGTCGAAAACCAACGACATCGCGGGCGATGGCACCACCACCGCCACCGTGTTGGGGCAATCCATCGTGACCGAAGGGGTCAAGGCGGTTGCCGCGGGCATGAACCCGATGGATTTAAAACGTGGTATCGACATGGCCGTTGCGGCCGTGGTTGCCGATATTAAAAAACGTTCGCAAAAAATTAGCACATCGGGCGAGGTTGCCCAGGTTGGCACCATTTCCGCCAATGGCGAAGTGGAAATTGGCAAAATTATTGCCGAAGCCATGGAAAAAGTTGGCAACGAAGGTGTCATAACCGTCGAAGAAGCCAAAGGCTTAACCACCGAATTGGATGTTGTCGAAGGCATGCAATTTGACCGCGGTTATTTATCGCCATATTTCGTAACCAACGCGGAAAAAATGATTTGCGATTTGGAAAAACCCTATATCTTACTTTATGAAGATAAATTGTCGTCGTTGCAACCGTTGCTTCCCGTTTTGGAAGCCGTGGTGCAATCGGGTCGCCCATTGTTAATCATTGCCGAGGATGTGGAGGGCGAGGCCCTTGCTACCCTGGTGGTGAACAAATTGCGCGGCGGGTTAAAGGTTTCGGCGGTCAAGGCCCCAGGCTTTGGCGACCGTCGCAAAGCCATGCTGGAAGACATTGCCGTTTTAACGGGCGGGCAAGTTATCAGCAAAGATTTGGGTATTAAACTTGAATCGGTTACCATTGACATGTTGGGCACCGCCAAAAACATTCATATCGATAAAGACAACACCACGATAGTCGATGGTGCTGGCAAAAAAGACGATATCGAAGGGCGTTGCAACCAAATAAGAAAACAAGTCGAAGACACCACGTCGGATTACGACCGCGAAAAATTGCAAGAACGTCTTGCCAAATTGGCGGGCGGGGTTGCGGTTATTAAAGTTGGTGGCGCGACCGAAATTGAAGTGAAAGAACGCAAAGACCGAGTCGATGATGCCATGCACGCAACCCGTGCGGCCGTTGAAACGGGCATTGTTGCGGGCGGTGGAACGGCTTTGTTAAAATCTTTGCCAGCATTAGAAAAAATGAAGGGCGAAAATGAAGACCAAACCCACGGTATCAAAATTGTGCGCCGCGCGTTGGAAGCCCCCGCGCGTCAGATTGCTGAAAACGCTGGCCATGACGGCGCGGTGATAGCAGGCAAAATAATGGAAAACAAAGATGCCAACTTCGGCTTTGACGCCCAAGAAGGCACCTACAAGGACCTTGTCAAGGCGGGTATTATTGACCCAGCCAAGGTTGTGTTGACGGCATTGCAAGATGCGGCGTCGGTTGCGGGGTTATTAATAACCACCGAAGCCATGATTGCCGATCGCCCCGAACCCAAATCAACCCCCGCCATGCCCGAAGGCATGGGTGGTATGGGCGGTATGGGTGGCATGGGCGGCATGATGTAATAGGCTTCGCCTATAACCATGCTGTTGAATGGTGGAGAGATAAAAGACTTATTGTTTTGGTCTCTAACCATTATAGTGATTTAGCTTTTCAGCTTCTTAAGCTTAAAAGTTTTATTGAATTTAAAAACCCCGCTTGTTGTTTTAGCAAGCGGGGTTTTTTCTAGGCTTCGCCTAGAACCAAACTTTTCAGCTTCGTGGTTGAAAAGTTTTATTGAATTTAAAAGCCCCCGCAGCTTGCCCGATATTTGCGGGGGTGACAACCCTTCGCGAAGGTAGGGCGAGGATAGTTTTTTGTTCGTGCTTAGAGCCGAAGTTTTCAGTTGTTTTAACGGGTGAGATTTTTTTTGGTAAAAAATTGGGTGAAAGCCTCCCTTAGCAAAGCGGAAAAATACGGGTTTTGTGATCAAGGGAGGAAGAAAATTAGTGGCTTAGAAACCTTGCCCGAACCACAACTTTTCGGATAATTATTTGGTAACCTACCCAAAAAAAAGTTTCTTCCCTTGTATCACAAATTTACCCGCTAAAGCCCCATCGGTTCAGTTTTTGAAAAATGGGTGACGGGTGAGTTTTTTTGGTAAAAAATTGGGTGAAAGCCTCCCTTGCTTGAGCAAGGGAGGACGGCAAAATACGAGGCTTGCCGAGATATTTTTCCAAGGTGGGTTCGTTAATTCGTTTTTTATTTTTATAAGTTTGTTAAGTAAAAAATGGGTGTCTAACCTACCCGAAAAATATGGTCGGCTACGCCTCCCTATTTTTCTCCCTCCCTTGTATCACAAGGGAGGCTGTGCCCCGCCACCCATTTCTTTGCGTACCAGGCTAGGCTTCGGGAATAGAAGTCGTTGGTGTAGTGGTTGTCTGATTATCAGATTGTTTTTTATAATATGCTAACCATTGTTCGAATATTCTTATTAGATATTCTCGTCGATAAAATTCACGTGCTTGGGTTTGTTTGTTATAAAAGATTTGACGCAATTCGCCTATATTTTTTTTTATGCTTTCGGGTTGTAAAACTTTGTGGTTTCTAAACCAGAGCCAAAAGAATTTAAAAGTATTTTGTTCCATTTTCTCTTCATCTTCTCTCATTTGCCGTTCGCGCTCTTCCAGGCTATGCAGGATTTTGTCGAGCGGGATGGTTGTAGTGTATTGAGTGTAGCCAACGCCACCATAAAAAAAATCATAAACATATTCCTCTATAAGCCATTTTATAGCGTCGATTCGAGGTTCCATGGGCATATCAATCATTCTAAAAAAATAGCTAAAAACTTGTGTGTCAATTTTATCAAAGAAAAGATTTTCGAGGATGATTTGTTTGTCGTAAGCTCGCCTCACCATCTCATCTCGTTGTCTATCATCGATATTACCGAAGCGGGTAGCGGATTCAAAAAATTTGTTTAAAAATATAGTGCCAAAAATATTATCTTTTTTATTATCTAGATGAAATTTCCATTCATCGGGAAAATGACGGCCTTGCCACATAGATATTTTTTCAAATAAAATTTTGGCCAAATTAGATACGTTAAAGAATTTCTCGATTGCAGATTTTGGTTTATCTTTAGATTGCGCTTTTATAGTTGAAAATAATGAGCCTGTTATGAGAATAAAACTATTGTCTTGTAGAGAAAATTTTATATAATGCTGTAGTATATTCATAAAACTGAAGATAGTAAGCCCTTCACCAGTATAAGAAGCATTTTCAGTATTTTTTTTATCCAGTGTTTTAAAAAATAACTTAAGCCATGAGCTGAAAGACTTACTAAATAAATACGGATGATTAAGATTTCTATTTTGAATTTGTTGAGAAAATACGGCTAATCCATTTTGAAAATATTCATATTCTCTATTTTCATATAGCTTATTTAACCAAGTGATAAAATAATCAAAGTATTTGTTTTCTTTTCTAACATCTTCATGCTCATATTTTCTTTTCCATATTAAATAAAATAAGTTGTGGGTTGCGCTAGGTTCGGAATCGATTGTTAGATATTTTTTTTCTAGCTTGTTATAATAATTATTATTATTTCCAGCCAGCTCTTGTATGTCAGAGATTATCCACTTGTAGCAATTATATAATATATACAATATAATACATATGCCGAGGATTGATAAAAACAGCGCGAATATTTCTACTTCTATTTTTCTAGAAGGATTTACATCCAATAGCTTTGCCCAAGAATGTTTATTGTTCCACAAATCGGTTAATAAAAATGGCAAATATATAAGCAAAACGCCGCTTAGCAATAATTTTGCATTTATGAATTCTTTAGATATAAGATATTTTTTTAGAGCGACATCAACGTTATCTTGAATATTTTTTTCAGATGGCGGTATAATAAAAATCAGCACGCCAATAAAAATAGTTATAAGCGCAGTCCCTAGGTCTTTCATAACCACAGGCAGGTGTTCGTTTTCTGCTAAATAAACTAAGAGTTCATAAAAAGTCATAACGGTTTATTTTTTGTATAACAAAAGAAACAAAAAATACCAAAAACTATTTATAAGAGCATCATGCCGCCCGTGGCAAGCAGATTGGTTCTCGGCCAACGCTGGTGCCCCCTGCAGTGTCAGCGATAGGGAAAATTAATTTGAGCTAAAACTAACCACCGCACTAGGATTGTTGATGATGGTGGCGCATAGTTGGGCCAGGGTGGTTTGGGTTATGGGGTTGCCCGCCTTATCCATTATTTTTATGCCCGCACTAAGGGCGATGAATAACCCCGCCGCAACATCGAACAATGGCACATTGTCAGCGCGGTAAGAATCAATACGGTGCCCCGCCAAATAACATAATTCTAACCCTGGCGCGCCAAAATTTTGCTCGCCCGTTTTGGTATGGTTGGCGTGGGCGGTGGCCTCGGCGGGTTTGGCGGGGGCGGTGTGGCCCGTTGATAACCGCAACCATTTTTGGTTATGAAATGCTTCCTTGCCATCGGCGACAAAAAAATCGTCAAGCAAGGGTTGGTAAACCGCGGTTGCATCAATCTGCCAATTTGGTTTTTCATCGGGGGTTGCGTCGTCTGAATCTTTTGCAACCTGCTTGCTCAAGGCGACAATGGTAATGGCAAACAGCGGCAGGGCGCGTGCAAAATTGTTAAAGCCCGCTATCGGACTCACCAAAAAATAATTTTCAACCAGCCCGTTGATTTTATGCCCCGCGGTGTCGCGATAACCCCATTTGGGCCGCGCCGCCAACAATTCTTCCTGTAACAACTCGCCCGCGCGTTTTTGGGTGCGACGGGCAAAATCGGCGGTGTTTTTGCTGCCCAATTGTAATCGTTCCAATTCGTTCAAATCGCGCAACATGGGCCCGCCCGCCGCCGCCGCCGATTTTTTAATAACCCTAACCAAACTTTCAATTTCTGTCTTCATGATAATTTTTTATAATAACCCAGGTGCTAGCAGAGCAACCCTGGCGGGGCAAGTGTTATTGCTTGCCATGTTGCTTGATGTTGCTTGCGATGTTGTTGGCCATGTTGTTGCCTAAGTCGCTTGCCATGTTGCCTACCGTGCGCATGGCGTTGCAACCCGCGCGTTGCGGTGGGTTGCGGGACAAAAATATAGGGCGCGATGTTATTCGATACCACGGAACCATTCCACCGTGGCGCCTTGGCTTTGCCAATAATCTTCCCAAAATTTTCTAAATTTGTTGTTGCGTTTTTCTTTGATATTAATTTTTTTATTTTTTTTCTTGTTGTTGTCGGCGGTGGCGTTGCCGGCATCATCGGCAAATGTAAAATTTTCATCGTCGTTGTTGTCGTCCGCGCTTAATGTATCCTTGGTATTTTTCTTATTGGATTTTTCTTTCTTGTCTTTAAAATAATAAACCCCAACGGCGGTGTGGGACAGGTCGGACTTCAATACTTCATTTTTTGCCCAAAAATCCAATATATTCGGGGTGGTTTTGGCGGTGGCGGTGCGCAATGAAAAATCGGGGCGGTGTTCCTTCATGTCTGAAAAAACAATCAACCAATCCAACGATTCGGCTTCGGGTAAAATCATGGCTGGGGCAGGGGCTTGGGTAGAGGCTTGGGTAGAGGCTTGGCTGGCGTTATTTTTTTCAAGTTCTTTTTCCTGGTTGGCTTCAACCTCCGCCGTTGCTGTCTCGCCCGCGGTTTTATAAAGCATGATAGCATCGCGCATCCCCTCCATTATTCGGGATTCGGCGGCGGGTTTGGTCGTCATACCGTCCATGGCTTGGCGGGTTAATGATTCGGCTTGGGATTTGTAATAGTTAAAAATTTGTTTTTTCTTCATACCCAAAATATCAACCCAATCATCCTCAATTTTATTTAAATTGCCTGGGTTACAAACAAAACCAATTTTTTTTATATGGTTATCGCGGGTTAATATGTAAAATGTTAAACGGCCAAATTGGTCAACCTGGTCATTGGCAATTTTTTTGACGCGCCGTTCGATCCCCTTGGCTTGCTTCGCGGTTAACGCCGCCGTTTGGTCGATAAATATCATGACGCCATTGCTTGCCCCGTCATACAGGCACAGTGTTTTGGTATCAAAGTTGTTTTTTTGCTTTATTTTGCTGAAGAAGAAAAAATGAACCATCAGCCCAATCAACACCGCCACCAGCAAGCTTAAAATGATTAATAATAAGCGGCTGCCGTTAAAGGGGCTAAAAATATTGCTAAGTTTTTGACGTAAGGACATTGTTATGTTGCTCCAGGTTGCAATTTTTTTATCTGCACTACTAAAGCATAAGTTACGATGCTTGACTAGAAAAAAATTTTTGATTTTTTATAGTATGTTTGTTTTTAATTATGGGCGGCGGCAATTCTTCGCCCCGCGCGATGCAAATTAAAATGAAAATTCCTGCTATTTTTTTCTTGACTAATATATTTTTTAGGTAGAAAATCGCGACGATTATCAAATCATGAATAACCAAATTATTAGGAGGGATAACATGAGAAAATCAAACTATAAAAAAACTAACAACCTTAAGGCGAATCTGTTGCAGGCTTCTGCTATTGGTCTCGCTTGCGGGCTGCTCATCCATGCCACCACGGTGGCGGGGGTAGCCAAGGCGGGGGAAGTGCTCCGTATGTATAATTGGACGGATTATACACCAGCCGATCTTTTGAAAAAATTTGAAAAAGAAACGGGGGTTAAGGTGGTGCTTGACACTTATGACAGCAATGAAACATTGTTGGCAAAAATGAAATCGGGCGGCGGCGCGGGTTATGATATTTTCGTGCCCAGCGAAAATTTTGTTCCCCTTTTTGTTAAGGCAGGATTGGTGCAAAAAGTGGACATTAAAAACATGCCCAATTACAAATATATCGATGCCAAATGGAAGAAGCCTGCTTGGGACCCCAATCAAGAATATACCGTTCCTTGGCAATTGGGTATTACTTCCTTTGCTTATCGTTCCTCTCTTTATAAAGGGCCAGCAAATTCGTGGAAGGAATTTTTCGAACCCAGCGAACAGCTAAAAGGCAAGATAGGGGTTTTTAAATCCCCTGACGATACCGTGGGTTCGGCCCTGGTCTACCTTGGTAAACCACTATGTTCCGAAAATCCCGATGATTATAAGCAAGCGCTTGACATCTTGATGAAGCAAAAACCTTTTGTTAAGGTTTATTCTTCTGAAAATGTTAACGAACGCATGAAATCGGGCGAAGTTATCATAACCCATAATTGGGATGGTAATACCAAACGCGCCCAGGTTGATGAAGGCATCCCCGATGCGAAGTTAGCTTTCCCCAAAGAAGGGGCGGTTGGCTTTTTCGATACTGTCGTTATCAGCAGCAAAGCCCCCAATAAGGCGGCGGCTGAGAAGTTTTTAAACTTCATCATGGACCCACAAAACATGGCCATGATAAGCAACGCGCAAGGTTATAACAATGCTATTTCGGCCAGCAGAAAATATTTTTCTGACAGCATGAAAAAAGCGCAAGCCTTGCAGATGCCTGCTAACTACAATATTATTTTGCCATCAACTTGCAGCGAAAAGGCTATTAAGTTGAAAGACAAGGTCTGGACAGCCATTCAAAAATAATATTTTTGCTTTAAAAACTCCCTTCCCGTTTGTCTTGCGGTTTACCCAAGGCGCAAGAATGATATTCTTAAAAACGGGAAGGGATTTTTAAAAACGAGAAGTTACTTTTTATTTTTTATTACTAAGCCATGAAAATAGTTTATAGCGACAAACACAAATTACGCGATGCACAATATGAAGTAGCGGGCGGTTTGTTGGTTTACCCGTTTGAGCGTCCTGCGCGCATAGAATATATTTTAAACCGCTTGAGCGATCGCGGGTTTAAGGATTTACTACCCCCCAAAGAATTTGGGCTAGAAACTGTCAAAAAAATTCACACCGACGATTTCATCAATTTTTTAAGCAACGGTTATGCCGAATGGAAGGCCGAAGGGTATAAAGGCGACATGGCGGCCACCGCCTGGCCCGCGCGCCGTATGGTCAGCGATATAAGGCCGAAATCAATCGACGGGCGATTATCTTACCACGCCCTGTCGGCCGAAACCATGATAGATAAGGGAACATGGGAAGCCGCCCAAGCCAGCAAGGACGTTGCCTTAACGGGGGCCGATATGATTTTGCAAGGGCCTGATAAAATTGTTTTTTCTTTATGCCGTCCGCCAGGGCATCACGCAACGGGCGATATGTTTGGCGGTTATTGTTTTTTAAATAATGCCGCCATTGCCGCGCAATATATGCGCGATAAGGGGGCGAAAAAAGTTGCTGTTTTGGATGTTGATTTTCACCACGGCAACGGCATCCAAGATATTTTTTATAACCGTGACGATGTATTATATGTATCATTGCACGGCGAGCCTGAGAATACCTACCCATTTTTTATGGGCTACGCCAATGAAAAGGGCGCGGGTGCGGGGGTGGGTGCCAATATTAATTACCCCATGCCGCCCAAAACAAAATACGATGTATGGGGCGCGGCCTTGCTTGATGGGTTAAAAAATATTCAAAAATTTGGGGCGGAGGTTTTGATAGTATCGCTCGGCACCGATACTTTTGAAAAAGATCCGATTAGCAGTTTCAAATTAACCTCCGCCGATTTTATCACCATGGGGCGTGCCATCGCCGCCATCAACCTGCCAACCCTTGTGGTGATGGAAGGGGGCTACGCCATCGAAGAAATTGGCATTAATGTTGTCAATTGCTTAGAAGGCTTGATGGATAAAAAATAAACAAACATATTTTTTACAAGAAAGAAAAAATAAATGAAAAACACAACAAATTCTTCGGCAAAAAATAACGGCGGCTCTTCATCAAGCAGCAAAGGCGGCGATTTTTTAAGCATCCATGCTGTTCAAAAATCATTTGGCAGCACGCGGGTGTTGGATAACATCATGTTGCATATTGATAAGGGAAGTTTTTTTACCTTGCTGGGGCCATCGGGTTGCGGCAAGACGACTTTGTTGCGGTTGATAGCGGGGTTTGACACGGTGGATGCTGGGCAGATTACGTTGGAAGGAAAATCGTTGGATAGTTTGCCCGCCGCCAAACGCCCCATCAATACTGTTTTTCAAAACTATGCTTTGTTTCCCCATTTGACGGTCGGTGAAAATATTGCCTTTGGTTTAGAAAGATTAGCCTGGAAAAAAGACGCGGTGAGGGCGCGGGTTAAGGAAGTATTGTCCTTGGTGCGGTTGGAAGAATTTATCAACCGTTTGCCCGCACAACTTTCGGGTGGGCAACAACAACGGGTTGCGTTGGCGCGTGCCATTGCACCCAGCCCGAAGATATTGCTGTTGGACGAACCATTGTCAGCGCTTGATTTAAAATTACGCCATGCGATGCGGTTGGAATTAAAAAGGATTCAGCGCGAAGTCAAAATATCTTTTATCTTTGTCACCCACGACCAGGAAGAAGCCCTATCGCTGTCGGATAAAATTGCGGTGATGAACAAAGGCCATATTTTACAAATCGGCAGCCCCGAAGAAATTTATCAAGAACCGCAATCGATGTTTGTTGCCGATTTTATTGGCGAGGCAAATATCCTGCCTGGCGCGTTGCAGCAAGACGGCAACAACGCCGAGCAAAAATTTATAACCGCCGCGGGCCATGTTTTTGCGGTAACAAAAAAGGCAAAAAAACCAGCCGCAGGGCAAGATGGCAAATCTTTTTTATGTTTCCGCCCCGAAAGCATCGTTGTCAGCGACAGCCGTGATAGCAACGATTTTCGTTTGATGGACATTGATTATTTGGGCGACAAGGCAAAATTAATATTGCAACATAAACAATTGGGCAAGGTGCAGGCTATCCTCCCCCCCGATAAAGTTAGCGAGGTTAAGACGGGCAATTATTACAAACTAGCTATTGATAAAAACAAAGCGCGTGTTTTGTTTTCGTGATAGATTTTTTATATTATTACTAGCTTACCTCATAGATATATTCCATGTTTTCAAAAAAAACTGACCGCCGTTTTCATTTAACGCCCCTGACCAATCCTGTGTTTTTATGGGGCGGGGTATCGCCCATGTTGTTTATCATTTTTGTTTTCTTGGGCGGGCCGTTGTTAATCATGTTATTAATATCATTCTTAACCTCCGACACCGACGGTGGGGTGCGATTCATCTTCTCGCTCGATGGTTATCGTCAAATTATTTTTGAACAGGATTGGGACGGCAATTGGGTATTCACCACCGCCTATCTTTCAATATTATTACGTTCGATATTTATTGCCGCGGCGACAACCGTTTTGTGTTTTCTGGCGGGGTTCCCCGTGGCCCTCTACATGGCGGGACTTTCCGAGAAAAATAAAAACTTCATGCTTTTTTTGATTACCATTCCTTTTTGGACCAACCTGTTGGTGCGCACCTACGCCTGGACAAATATTTTGGGGCGGGGCGGCGTGGTGGAATCGCCATTCTTGCTCTTGGGAATCTTGCCGCCCGACGGCTCATTCAATTTGCTCTACAACAATTTTGCGGTGGGGTTGGGGCTGTTATATAGCTACCTGCCCTTGATGGTTATTCCTATCTTTACCAATTTGGAAAGAATGGACCAAAGATTGTTGGACGCCGCGGCCGACCTCTATGCCTCGCGCTGGATTATTTTGACCAAGGTTATTTTGCCGATTGTTAAACCGGGCGTGATTGCGGGTATTGTGTTGGTGTTTGTGCCTGCCTTGGGGGCGTTTATTGCCCCTGCCATTTTGGGCGATAACAAAAATTTTCTTTGGGGGTCGTTGGTTGAACAACAATTTACCACGGCGCGCAATTGGGTGTTCGGTGCCGCCATTTCGAATTTGTTATTGGTGGTGGCGTTGTTGGTGGTGGTGATTCAATTTTATCATCAGAAAAAAGAAAAAAACAAATTGGCGGCAGGACATTAAAATCATGACCAATACACAACCCCAAGCCTATCAAGAAGAAATGAAGCCCATGGCAAGGTATTTTGCCAAACGTCCGCTAAAATGGTGGATGATGCTTTTTTATTTATTTTTATACGCGCCCATGGTGATTTTGGTGATTTATAGTTTTAATGAAAACCGCTTGGCGATGGTGTGGACCAAATTTTCATTGCAATGGTATACAAAATTATTTGATAACGAAGATATTTGGCGCTCGGCCATCAACAGCATTATCGTTGCCTTCACCGCCGCGCCGCTAAGCGTTATGTTTGCCCTAACCGCCGCCTATATTGTGGTGCGTGGCGTCGATTTCTTTGGCAAGGCCCTGATATTGGTTGCGGTGGTGTTGCCGCTTATCATTCCTGAAATGGTTTCGGCGGTGGCCAGCCTGATGTTTTTTTCAACCCTGCATATTCAATGGGGTTTGGGCAATGTTATTATTGCCCATACTGTTTTTTGTTTACCCTTTGCTTATGTGCCCCTGCGTTCGGCATTGCTCGGTATGGATGCCAATTTGGAAATGGCGGCGCGCGACCTCTATGCCTCCGAATGGCAAATTTTCCGCCTTATTACCTTACCCATATTACGCAATGCCATTTTTTCGGCCTTTGCTTTGGCCTTCGTTATTTCGCTCGATGATTTTATCATCACCCTCATGGTGGCTTCGGCGGGGGCGGGCACTTTGCCCGTTTATATTTACAGCATGATAAGGCAAGGCATCACGCCCGAGGTTAACGCCATTTCCACTATTTACCTTATGATGTCGGTTGCCTTGGTCAGCTTGTATCTCTATCTTTCAAAAAACAAATCGCCTATAGCGTAGGCGAAGGGAGGCTGGGAGGACATGGCAAACGATGAATTATCTTATCTAACCGCTTGGCAAGCCAGCGATTTGTTGCGTGGGCGCAAGGTTAGCTCGCAAGAATTGGTGAAACATCACCTGGCGCGTAGCGAAAAAGCCCACGCCGCCACCAATTGCTTCACCGAATTTTTTCCTGACAAGGCTATCGCCATGGCGAGCAAGGCTGACGAAAAAATAAAAAATATGGATAATAATACCCCGCCCAATTTGTTGGGTGTGCCTTTGGTCCTGAAGGAAGAGGCAAAATGGCAGGGTAGCAAAAACACCAGCGCCTGTTTGCTTTACAAAGATTTGGTTGATGACGAAACCGATGTTCATGTTCAAAAACTGTTGGATGCAGGAACGATACCCATCGGCAAAACCACGACGCCAGAATTTTGTATTTTGGGTAGCACCTTGTCAAAGCTATTTGGTGTGACCACCAACCCCTGGAACAAGGCCCTAACCCCTGGTGGTTCATCGGGTGGCACGGGGGCGGCCCTTGCCGCGGGGGCAGGGCTTGTCGGCACGGGCAGCGACATTGGCGGTTCGATAAGGATACCAGCATCTTGCTCGGGCATTGTGGGTTATAAACCGCCGCACGGGCGCATAGCCGAGCTTGCCGCGGGAAGTTATGACCCTTACATGCATGTTGGGCCCATGGCGCGTTCGGTGATGGATATTGTCTTGATGATGGAGGTGATGGCGGGGCATCACTACCAAGATCAAAATAGTTATCCTTGCCCCACTGATTATGCGGGGCTGATAACCGACTGGCAGAAAAATAATATATCGTTGAAGGGGGTTAAGGTTGCCCTGTCCATGGATTTGGGATTTTATGATATTGCCCCCGATGTAAGGCGCGAAACAATGAAATTCGTTGATGGGCTAAAAGACCTAGGGGCGCAGGTGGACGAGGTCGAACTCGCCTTTCCCAAATCATGTAATTTCTATGGTGAGGCGCATGTGGTGCTTATGGGTAGTGCCTACATGCTGGATATGGCAAAATCTCACCCCGAAGAATTATCTGATTATACTTTGCTAACGGCCGAATGGCTACAGCATCACCTTGGCCCGCATGACATGGTGCGTGCTAATGAAGTAGCCTTTCAGATGGCAAAGGATTTTGGCAACCTGATGACAAAATATGATATTTTTATTTGCCCGACGAATCGCACAACCGATGTTGCGGCCGATGATAAACCACATTTTGTGTCGATGATGATTGACGGCAAGGAACGCACGGGCATGAATACCGATTGGTATATGACGGTGCCATTTAATATCCTCAGCCGTTGTCCTGTTTTATGTTTGCCGTCAGGGTTTGGCGACAATGGCGGACCAACGGGGGTTCAGGTGGTTGGAAAATTTTATGACGAAATAAGCGTTTTGCGGGCGGGATTGGCGATTGAAAAAAACAGCGATTGGTTTTCGCCGCGTAAAAGGCCAAGCCTATAAAACTAATTTTATCATTTGACAGAATAAGTGAATATTGTTAAGTGAAAGCGTAGAAAACTTCTTTTAATTGCTTTGAGAATTTAGGGTCATGAAAAATAAAAAAGTAAAATCGCCAGCCAAACGTAAGTTAGATTTTTTAAAAACACTTAGCCAATCCCCAGCCTTCCTGGTGCTGCAGAAGCAGATGGTGGATTCGTTGAAAGGCCTTGCTAATAAAAAATCGGGGAAACAGGCTGGTAAGGCCAAGGTAGCCGTTGCAACCAGTGGCGGTGTAGAAAGACGCGATTTTTTAAATTTGTTGACCGTCGCATCGGCGGGGGTTGCGGGCGGCGTTGTTGTGTGGCCATTGGTTTCATCGATGAATCCAGCCAAAGACGTTTTGGCACTCTCCAGCACCGAGGTTGATATTTCCCAAGTTCCCGTCGGCGCCGCCATCACCATCAAATGGCAAGGCAAACCAGTATTTATTCGCCACCGCACCGACCAAGAAATTTCCCAAGCCACCACCGACGACGGTAAGGGGCCAGACCCTGAGACCGATAGCGAAAGGGTGAAAAAACCCGAATGGTTGGTTTTGATTGGTATCTGCACCCACCTGGGCTGTATTCCATCGGGCCAGGCGGTTGGTTCAAACCGCGGCGAATTTGGTGGCTGGTTCTGCCCTTGCCATGGTTCGCAATATGATACATCGGGCCGTATTAGGAAAGGCCCCGCGCCAAGTAATTTGGTGGTGCCACCTTATCAATTCGTGACCGACACCATGTTAAAAATTGGTTAAAAAAATAATTCACAAATAAATATAAAAATAATATAAGAAGTAAAAGCATGAAAAATAATAACGATATAAAGTTTAAAAACCCAGTCATCAATTGGATAGATGAGCGCTTGCCGCTTTTTTCATATTTTTATAAAGAATATGGAATCTTTCCCATGCCCAAAAATCTAAATTATTTTTGGAGTTTTGGCGCCATGGCGACCATCATGTTGGTGGTGATGATACTGACGGGGATTTTTTTGGCGATGCAATATACTCCCCATGTTAATTATGCTTTTAATTCGGTGGAACGTATCATGCGCGATGTCAACAATGGTTGGCTGATACGCTACCTGCATATGAATGGTGCTTCGATGTTTTTTATGGTGGTTTATGTGCATATTTTCCGCGGCATGTATTATGGCTCATACAAAGAACCACGCGAATTGGTTTGGGTTTTGGGTGTGATTATATTTTTCTTGATGGTCGCAACGGCCTTCATGGGTTATGTGTTGCCCTGGGGACAAATGAGTTTTTGGGCCGCCACCGTGATTACCAATTTGTTTTCCGCCATTCCTGTGGTTGGTGATACATTGGTTGTGTGGTTGTTGGGGGGGTTTTCGGTTGATAACCCAACATTAAACCGTTTCTTTGCCTTACATTATTTGTTGCCGTTCGTGATTGTCGGCGTGGTGGCGTTACATATTGTTGCTATGCACCGCGCGAAATCCAATAACCCCAGTGGGATAGAACCCAAGGGCACGCATGACACCGTGACTTTCCATCCTTATTATACTTTGAAGGATTCGTTGGGGGTTTTGGTATTCATGATGGTTTATGGTTTCTTTGTTTTTTATGCACCCAATTACATGGGGCATCCTGACAATTACATCATGGCACAACCATTGGTGACGCCCGCCCATATTGTGCCCGAATGGTATTTTTTACCCTTTTACGCCATCTTGCGTTCTATAACTTTTGATTTTTTATGGATAGTGCCCGCCAAATTGGGCGGTGTGATAGCCATGGCTTCATCCATTGTCTTGATAGCCCTGTTGCCGTGGTTGGATAAATCGCCAGTTAAAAGTTGCCGTTATCGCCCCGTTTACCGTTGGTTTGTCATTGGGTTTGTGGCCAACGTGGTGTTGTTGGGCTATTGCGGCAGTCGCCCCGCCGAAGGCGTTTATTTAATATTTTCGCAATTGGCAACCTTTTGGTATTTCTTCCACCTATTAATATTAACGCCACTGATAGTTAAACTCGAAAAACCATTGCCCGTGCCGATGTCGTTGGCGCGTGCGATAGAAGATGACATGAAGAAAAAAAGAAAGAAATAAATTCATGAAAAAGAAATTTTGCTTTTTGTTGTTGATGTTGTCGATGGTTGTTGCGCGTTTCGCCGTGGCCGAAGAAACAAAATTTGAAGCCCTTAAACCTGAAAGACAATCATGGAGTTGGACTGGGCCATTTGGCAAATATGACAAGGCTGCGGCGCAACGCGGTTTGCAAGTTTACACCCAGGTTTGTGCTAGTTGCCATTCCTTAAATTTCTTGCCATTTCGTGAATTGACCAAAATTGGTTATTCTGAAGAGGAAATCAAAGCCTTTGCCCGCAGCTATCAGGTCGATACCCTATCTGACGATGGCAAACCCATCAAACGCGCGGGCTTATCATCGGATTATTTCCCGAAACCATTTGCCACCGAAGCGGACGCTCGTGCCGCCAATGGTGGCAGTTTGCCACCTGACATGTCCTTAATTATTAAGGCGCGTAATCACGGACGTGAAAATTTATTTTTGAATTTCTTTGACGCGCTGCTTATACAGGGGGAAGCCTCGGGTGCCGATTATGTTTATAGTTTGCTGGTTGGTTTTGATAACGCGCCCGAAGGCATGGCGATGAATCCAGGTATGCATTTTAACAAATACTTCGCGGGCGGGCAAATAGCCATGCCCCCACCGTTGACCGACGGGGCCGTTGCCTACAGCGA
The DNA here is from genome assembly GCA_965262775.1 of Alphaproteobacteria bacterium. GTDB lineage: Bacteria > Pseudomonadota > Alphaproteobacteria > JASGCL01 > JASGCL01 > JASGCL01. The sequence goes on from CBDHFT010000006.1 coordinate 144,783, forward strand.
TGGAAAAGCCAACGATATAAAACAAATGTCTCATGACGTGGTTACATTTTTGGCTTTCGTTTCCGAACCCAATTTGGAAGAATCGCGCTACATGGCATTAAAATTTTTCATGGTGTTAGCGGTTATTTATTATTTGGTTTATCGCATGAAAAAAAATAAATGGCGTGAATTAGACGACCATTAAAATTGGATAAATATTATGAAAGTTAACGGTGGATCATTAAAACCTGGTTTTGTGGTCGAGCATCTTGGTAAAATTTGGCGGGTGGTAAAGACCAGTCATGTTAAACCAGGAAAGGGCGGGGCATTTTGCCAAGCCGAATTAAAAGATTTGATGTCGGGGACCAAGCTTAACGAACGTTTTCGGTCAGAAGATGTGATTGAAAAAGTTTCCTTGGAACAGGTGGATTATCAATTTTTATTTCATGATGGTGACAATTTTAACTTCATGCACCCGCAAACCTTCGAACAAATTATTTTAAACAAAGATGACATTGGCGATGAGTTTGTCGTTTTTTTACAAGATGGCATGGCGGTGATGATTGAAAGCTACGAAGGAAAGATAATTGGGGTTTCGCTGCCCGACCATGTAACGATGAGTGTGAAGGAAACCGAGCCCGTGATTAAGGGGCAAACCGCCGCTTCTTCTTATAAACCTGCTATCTTGGATAATGGGGTGCGGATTATGGTGCCGCCCTATATCGATGCGGGTGATAAAATTGTTGTGAATGTTTACGAACAAACATTTGTCGAACGCGCGAAATAGGCGTTAAAAAAATCGGGCACCCCCTCCAACCTTACCTATCAATGACATTGCATAATAAGCCTCGTGTCAAGTTTGCGATGGCGCCAAGGGGGCAAACAAGGAATCCTTGGTTTGCTTTTTTTGTCAGAAAAAACTATAAGAACTTTGGTGGGTGTATAGCTCAGGGGTAGAGCAGCTGACTCTTAATCAGCTTGTCGAGAGTTCAAATCTCTCTACACCCTCCAACAATTTGGGTAATGCGATGATGAAGAAAAAAATTTGGTTAAAAACAAAAATACTATTAACCGCGGCCTTGCTTGTGGTTTTTTTGTCCCATGCCGCGGGGCAGGTGCTTGGGCAAAATATTTTTTCAACGGCTTTATCAAGTTTTGCCTCAACCGCCCATGCCCAAAATGTAAATAAAGAGCCTCCTAAAAACACGGGACCATTTATCAAGCCAAATTTCGAAATCATGACTTATAAAATATCGCCCCTTAATCCTAATTATCAGTTGGCTTATTTATTTGGATTTTATGTGGGGTATAGCACGCCAAAATTTAATATCATGCTTGGCATTAATCATCTTTGGAATAAAAATCTTTTAATATTTTCTACCGCAACCGATTATAAATTAAGGGCTGGCATCGTTGAATTTTTGTTCGGCGGTGAATTGGGCGCGGGGTATCAGGTGGTGACCGAATGCACCACTTGCAAATTACAATTTATATTCGCGCCACGCTTTGGTATTGCCTTTGACCTGGGAAAAAACAGCGCCATCGGTATTATAAGCAAGGTCATCATTAATGCCAGCGAAGTCCAAACGCCCTATTATTCTTTGGGGTTAGAGGCAAGGGTCGGGTTTTAATTGAATAAAAAAATAAAGCATTGATGAAAAAAGACTTTTTATATTTTGTTGGGTCGCGGGTGATGAGGCTGGCCATGCCCATGATATTTTTTGTAAGTTCGGCCGCCGCCATGGCGCGCGATGCAGAAAACACCATCGTTAATCCTGCCTCATTTGTGGGTAATATAGAAAACGCCGCTACCAACCCCGTCTTATTCGCCAGCAGTGCAAAAAATAATGCAATACAAAAACCTATCGAGGCGGCAAAGAAAAAACCCGTCAATAGTTCCAATTCGGTAAAAGAAAGTGCGATTAGCAAAATGACCCACGATGGTTTTTTTTCAACCGTCTCTTCCGATATAATATTTTTTCCTAAAAATGGTCAGCATGATTTGTTGATAGCGCCGTCGCTGGGTATTGTCAGTGGTTATCAGGGGCAAATCTTTTCAGTTTCTGGCGGCTTTACTTATTATTTTTATAATTTTTATGGCAAAAAAGATGTCTTGATACATTTTGGCGGCGCCTACAATTTTCGCTTCCCGATAGGTGAAGATAAGTTTTTTGCTTTGGGCGTGGGTGCCAACCTTGCGCGGAGTTTATATACCAGCCTTATCATAAAAGATAATAATACCATGTATTTTTTTACACCCGAAGTATCGATGCAAATTTTCTTAGCCTCCTTCACATTGAATATTTACAGCCGCATATATATTCCGTTGCAGCGCGCGCCCGAATTGGGTTATGGCCTGGGGGCGATGATGGGCGTGGTTTTTTAACGCTTATTAACTAGCCGCGGTCGAGGCTAATAATTTTTCTAACCAATGGATGGTGTAATCGCCCGATTCAAATTCTGGCGTCGAAAGAATACGCTGGTGCAGCGGGATAATGGTTTCTACCCCTTCCACCGAAAATTCGCTCAGGGCTTGCAATGTTCTTTTGATGGCTTGCGGGCGATTGTCGCCATGGACAATCAATTTGGCAATCAAGGAATCATAATAAGGGGGAATACGATATCCAGCGTAGGCGTGACTATCCACCCGCACACCCAAGCCGCCAGGCGTGTGCCAACGGGTTATTTCGCCAGGGCTTGGCTGAAATGTCTCGGCATTTTCGGCGTTGATACGGCATTCGATAGCATGGCCACGAATTTGAATATCTTTTTGCTCCAGGTTTATTTTATCGCCAGCGCAGGTTTTCAATTGCAGTTCGACCAAATTATAACCTGTTATCATTTCGCTAATCGTGTGTTCGACCTGTAAGCGCGTGTTCATTTCTATGAAATAGAATTCACCATTTTCGTATAAAAATTCAAAAGTTCCTGGCCCCAAATATCCCATTTTTGCAATCGCTAACCTTGCGCGTTCGCATATCGATTCGCGCAAATCCTTATCAAGCGCGGGGCTTGGCGCTTCCTCAACCACTTTTTGATGACGCCGTTGGATAGAACAATCGCGTTCATAAAAATGCCAAGCACCGCCATGTCCATCGCCCAACACTTGAACTTCGATATGCCGCGGTTTCTGCAAATATTTTTCTAAATAAACCCGACTATCGGCGAAGGCCGCCTCGGCTTCTTGGCGGCATAATTCATAATTTTTGTCCAAATCAGCATCATCAAGGCATACCTTCATGCCGCGGCCACCGCCGCCCGATGCCGCTTTCAAAATAATGGGATAACCAATTTTTTTTGCTAATTTTTTTGCCTCAGCCACATTTTCCACCGACCCTTCCGAACCAGGGATGGTAGGCAAACCGTAATTGATGGCCGCCGTCTTGGCGGTAATTTTATCGCCCATCATATCAAGATGTTCGGGCGAGGGACCAACAAAAGCAATACCCAGTTCTTTTGCTTTTTTTGCGAAGGAAGAGTTTTCTGATAGGAAGCCTATCCCAGGGTGGATAGCATCCACCCCCGCAATATGGGCGGCGGATAAAAGATTGGGAACATTAAGGTAAGAATTTTTGGGTTGTGGCGCGCCAATACAGATAGATTGGTCTGATAAAATAACGGGTTTGGATTCTTGGTCGGCAGTCGAATGGGCAACCACCGTTTCGATTCCCAATTCGCGAAAAGTACGCAACAACCTTAAAGCTATTTCGCCGCGGTTGGCTATCATAATTTTTTTAAACATGATGTTGGATAATACCGATTAATTGCCTGGGGTTGCTAAAATTTTTTTAAATTGGTTATGGTGTATTTACAAAAATGGATAATAGGTTTTTTTATAGCAACGCAGTCGCCTATTTTTATCGTTGCTATGAATATTTAGGAAATAGCAACCAGCGGCTGACCAAATTCGACAGGATCTTCGTTGTCAACCAAAACGGCGGTAACCACGCCAGCCTTGGGGGCGGTGATTTGATTCATGACCTTCATGGCTTCGACAATCATCAACACCGCGCCTTGCTTCACTTTATCCCCGACCTTAATAAAATTTGGTTCGCCTGGCTTGGGCGACAAATAAACGGTGCCAACCACGGGCGATTTTACCGTGCCCACCAAATCAACTGGCGCGGCGGCGGCGGGGGCTGATGCTGCGGTGGTGGTATGCACAACCGATGCAACCGCCGCGGTCGGCATGGGCTGTGGTGCGGACATGGAATGCGACAGGCCGTAACCACCGCGTGCTACCTCAATTATACTATTACCATTTTGTATTTTTACTAATGAAATATCTTTTTTTTCCATCAGTTCGGCAATGGCCTTTAATTCAGCCAAGGTATCTTTGTGGTTATTTTTATTGGCCATGAAGCAATCTCCCTTTTTTTTAATATATAATAAATTTTATTTTGTTGTGACTTTATTCACTGCTGGTTAAAAACCATCGCTACATTATTTTTTATTGATTTTGATTATTAAGCAATTTTACTAAGAATTGCAAGGCAAAATAATATCCGTCTTGCCCCGCCCCAACAAACACCGCGCGCGCAACCGAACTAATGTAAGAATGGTGGCGAAATTCTTCGCGGGCAAAAATATTAGAAAGATGAACCTCCACCACGGGCAACCCCGATAATTTGATAGCGTCGTGCAGTGCAATCGAGCTGTGGGTGAGCGACGCCGCGTTGATAATGATGCCTTTGATATTTTTATCGCGGCTGGCGGATTGAATGGCGGTCACCAATTCATGTTCGGCATTGCTTTGTTGATGCGTGAGATTAACCGATAATTTTTCAGCCTTGGCCTTAAGGTCGTTAATGATATCGTCAAGCGTGGCGGTGCCATACATATCGGGCTCGCGCGTTCCCAACATATTAAGGTTGGGGCCATTAAGAACCAAAATGGTTTTCATCATGGGGCGAAACCTAAAACTTTTGAAGGAAAAAAGCAAGATTGAAACAGGCAAGGAAAACCATTATAGCGAGGCATGGTGATAGAAAAATACAAAAGAATAGTTATCAAAGTTGGGTCGGCGTTGCTGGTGGAGGCCGCCGCGGGGGCAGGAAATGCGGATAAAGCCCCTAGCTCAAAAAACCCTAAGCAAGATATGGTAAGGAAAAAATGGCTGGTGACGTTGGTTAAGGATATTGCGGATTTAAAAAATAAAGGGCAGGAGGTTTTGGTGGTGTCGTCGGGGGCAACCGCCTTGGGGCGGGCGTTGTTAAATATTGAAAAAACCACGGGGGAGGAATTAGAAACGAAGCAGGCGGCATCGGCCATTGGGCAAATAGCCTTGATGGCGACATGGCGGGAAATGTTTGCCAGCCACGATATTTTGGTGGCGCAAATTTTATTAACACCGCAAGATACCGAAGAGCGACATCGCCATGTCAATGGCCGCGCCACCATAGATAATTTGCTGTCGCGCGGCGTGGTGCCGATTATTAATGAAAATGATTCGGTGGCAACCGATGAATTAAAATATGGCGATAACGACCGATTGTCGGCGCGGGTGGCGTCGATGGTTTCGGCGGATCTGCTGGTGTTGCTGTCGGATGTTGATGGGCTTTATGATACAAATCCTAAAACCAATAAATTGGCCAAACATATTGCACGGGTGGAAGAAATTAACGATAGTATTTTACAATTGGCCGACACAACCCACGACCAGCGCGGCACGGGCGGTATGGTAACAAAATTGCAGGCTGGGAAAATTGCCAATGGCGCGGGGATTGATATGTTGATTGCCTCGGGCATTGACGACCACCCGTTAAAAAGATTGTCCGAAGGGCAGGGCAGGGCAACCATATTCGTTAGCCAGGTATCGGCCTTGGTGGCGCGCAAAAAATGGATAAAGGGTTTGTTGAATCACGAAGCCGAAATGGTGATAGACGATGGAGCATTGCTAGCCATTAAGGCGGGCAAGAGTTTGTTGCCCGCGGGAGTGAGGAGCCTAAGCCATAAAAAAGATTTTGAAAAAGGGGCGGCGATTTTGATAAAAAACATGAATGGCCAAAGGTTGGGCGTCGGGTTGATAAATCATGATAGCGATGATGCGGTAAAAATGGTGGGCAAGAAATCTGCCGAGATAAAAAAAATTTTTCCTTCGGCGATGAAAATAGAATTGATTGACCGTGATAATTTGGTGTTGGATTAATTGTTAAAAAATAATTGATGGAAATAATAATGCCCCAACAGACATTGGTGATTGCCACCCATAACCAGGGCAAGGTTAAAGAATTTATGGCCTTGCTAGGGGGCGATAAGGTAAAGGTTATGGCCGCTGGCGATTTTTCTATCCCTGAGCCCGAAGAAACAGGCGATAGTTTTACCGCCAACGCTGATTTAAAAACCATCGCGGTGCGCGATTGGTTTGCGGGGCATAGACCCGAAGCCATGCCAGATTTTATTTTGGCCGATGATTCGGGTTTGTCGGTGCCATTGTTGGGCGGCGCGCCAGGTATTTTTTCAGCCCGCTGGGCGGGGCGGGATAAAGATTTTTCCGTTGCTATCCAGCGTGTTAAAAAAGAATTGTTAGAAAAAAATATAGCGGAAGAAAAAATAAATGCCCCAACCGTGCCTGCCTATTTTTCTTGCGCCTTGTCTTTATGGGTGCAACCCGCAAAAAAATTATTATCGGTGGTCGGCACATGCCACGGTTATTTACAATTTCCACCGCGTGGCCAACATGGTTTTGGTTATGACCCAATATTTATTCCCGAACAAGAAATACATACCGCCCAGCGAACATTTGGCGAAATGTTGGCCGTGGAGAAAGATAAAATAAGTCATCGCTCGCAGGCCTTACAATTATTAACCGCGGCCTGTTTGGATGGTGCGATTAACTTTCCCCCTTCAGGCTAGGGGTTGCCATTAGGCAAAACGCCAGGCTCGCGCTTCAACCCTATCCCGCGGCGATTGTTTTTATTTTTTGTATCAGGGCGGCAAAACCATTGCGGCGGGTTTGGCTTAAATGTTCGGATAATTTAATCCGCGAAAAAATATTTTCAAAATCAATTTGTTGCAATTGGGCGCGCGTTTTGTGATTGGCAATGGCCAACAACAAAGCAACCAAACCCTTGACTATCACCGCGTCTGACGTGCCGTTAAATACAAAATGTCCGTCTTTTTCTTCGGCTATCAACCAAACATTGCTCATGCAACCCTTCACCTTATGTTGGTCATTTTGGTAAGCGGTGGGAAAGGGGGGCAGGGCTTCCCCAGCTTCGATAATTGTTTGATAGCGATCTTGCCAGTCGGTTAAAGATTCCAGATCCGTGATAATTTTTTCATCAAGCATCTATTTTTTGGGAAAGGCAATGACTTCGCCCATTGGTTTTTCTTCGGCGGCGGTAGAAGATTTTGCAGCATCCTGGCTATCCTGCATCAATTTGTCCAAACGGTTGAATATCGAATCGGCAGAAGATGGCTGGTTAAGGATAGCATCAAGAGCCTCGTCATAGGCATCGCGCCCGTTGATTAATGGGAACACCGCGTTGTAACCGCCGTGGCGATAACGCAACAGGCTGGATGGTTTGCGAAAAAAAGCAGTGGGTTGATAACGCCCCGCGTTTTTCCCGCCAGTCGTTTTGCCAAGGTTGTTTTTATTAACCCCGCCGTTGCTGGTTGCATTTTTATTCATGGCCGAGGTAGAATTTAACCCAGCCCCATTGCCCAAATTGGTGGATAAAGATGTGGCGGATGATGGCGGAATAGAGTTGGGTATTTTTGGTAACTTGGTCATGGCTCTCTCTTCTCTCTTCCCAATTCTATCTAAAACCATATTTATTGCAAGCAAAAAATGACTTGTTTTGTTAATTCTTTTTTGTTATGGGGAATGAGTAAATTATTTTCTCAAACAATAAAATATAAAGGATAAGGCTATGACTCGCCGCTGTGAATTAACTGGTAAAACATTACAATACGGTAATAAGCGCAGCCATGCCGAAAATAAAACACGCCGCGTGTTTCGCCCCAACCTGCATACCCAACGTCTTTATTCCGATATTCTCGCCCGCGAAATAAAATTACGCATTTCAACCCGTGCTTTGCGCACCGTCGACCGTAAGGGGGGTATTGACCAATTTTTATTAGCCACCAACAACAGCAAATTGCCGAAAGAGGCCTTGGCGGTAAAAAAAGCAATTATGAAATCGTCGGCCAAAAAAAGCAAATAGTGGGCAATAAATAATTACTTGCATAACAATTATTGATGCAATGAATCGGCGCGGTTAAAAAAAGACTGGCTCATTTTCCTTACCGCTTCCTTAAAAAACGGTGAAAATAATTTTTCCGTAATGAAGGACGAAAATGATAAAGCCACGGCGAAATCAATTTCACATCCTTCGGGTCCCAGGCTACGAAACTTCCAATGACTATCCATGCTGGCCAATGGTCCGCCGCCAACACCGTATGTCGTGATTTCTTTTTTCTTATCGTCGAAAACCACACGCGATGTAAATTTTTCTTGAAGCGATTTAAACCCCACCACCAATTCGGCGACAAAAAAATCGTTACCTGTTACAGCATCCTTGCCATGCTCCATCACGGTCGCGGCCAGGCACCATGGTAAAAATGCTGGGTAATCCTCGACATTTTTTACAATATTGTAAAGTTTTTCATCGCTAAATGGCACCACACGTTTTTCATGGTGATGGAATTTTTTTGTCATGATGGGGCTTGCCTTTTTTTATTTCGCTTTACGATTCAATCTATCTCAATGCTATCTTAATGTATGCCAAGGGTTTCTAATGGTATATCTACCATTTTATTTTTCTTTTTGCCATTTTTTGCTTTGGGTTGTCTAGCCGTTTTTTTATCGGCCCTGTTGCCGCCCGCTGGAAAAGCAATCATGGCTAGATCCATGCTAAAAGTTTTTGCATCAATCCCCGCCGCCAATTTGGAAAATTTGCGTTGTTTTTTGCCATCCTTCCCCGGTTTTTGCCATTCCAAATAATACCCCCAACGTCCCTTTTTTATAATAACATCCCCGCCATCGGGGTGGGTGCCCACAACCCGCGCGTCATTTTTTTTCTTGGGGGCGTTGGCAATAATATCGATGGCGCGGTTAAGACCAATATCCAACACATTGTCGTCACCCTTCAGCGAATAATAACTTAGCCCCATTTTTAAATAAGGACCGTAGGGGCCAATGGCGCCAATAATTTCTTCCTTGCTATTGGGGTCAATGCCAATGGTGCGCGGCAAGGATAATAATTTGATAGCAATGGGCAGGGTAATATCGCTGGGTTTGTAATCCTTGGGGATAGAAGCGCGTTTTGGTTTTTCTTTTTTTATTTTTTTGGCTTTGGCTTTTTTGGCTTTTGGTTTTTTGCCGTCGGTGGTTTCTTCGGCTGGTGCCTCGGGCATTTCGTCATTCATTATCGATGCTGGGTCGGCGGGCGGCGCATCAAGCGCGCGCTCCACATACAAGCCATAGGGGCCTTTTTTCATGCTGATATCGCGCCCCATGTCGTCTTGGCCAAGCAAGGCTGGCAAACTTACCCCATCGACCAATTCATCAACCTGGTCTTCCAACGCCAACCGTTCAAAATTAGCCTTGTAATCGCAACGCGGATAATTGGAACAGGAAAGGTAGGGACCAAATTTCCCCAGTTGCAGGGTTAATTGACCATCGGCGCATTTTTGGCATTTGCGTTTTTTTTCTTGTTCCGCGCCCTTGCCAAAAATAAAATCGCCAAGCACATGTTGCAATTCGGCTTGAATATTTTCATGCAGGGGTTCTTGACTCCCCGCTAATTTTTTGGCGAAGGCTTCCCAAAACTTTCTTAATAATTCTTGCCAATCATATTGGCCATTGGCTACTTCGTCCAGGTCATCTTCCATCTTGGCGGTAAAATTGTAATTAAAATATTCATCATAAAAACGCGTTAAAAAAGCCGAAAGCACGATGCCGCGGTTTTCGCAAAAGAATCTTTTTTTATCCAAACGAACATACTCGCGCGTTTGCAAAATCTTGACAATATTGGCGTAGGTCGATGGTCGCCCAATTCCAATCTCTTCCATTTTTTTTATTAAACTGGCTTCGCTATAACGCGGCGGTGGTTCGGTGAAATGTTGGTTTTTATGAACGGTCTTAGCCGTTGCGGGGCTATCGGCGGCCAGCGGCGGAATGGTGCGCTCGGCTTCGTCGGTTTCATCATCGCGCCCTTCTTGGTATAATTTTAAAAAACCGTCAAACACCACAACTTGACCAGTGGCGGTAAGGGTCAGGTTGTTACCATCCACCGCGAAGCTAGCGGTGGTTTGATTAAAAATCGCCGATTCCATTTGCGACGCCACGGTGCGTTGCCAAATTAATTTATAAAGCGCAAGCTGATCCGACCGTAAATAGGGCGCAACGGCATTCGGGGTGCGGGTAACATTGGTGGGACGAATGGCTTCGTGGGCTTCCTGAGCATTTTTGCTTTTTGTTTTATATTGGCGTGGCACATGGGGCAGATAATTTTTGGCATAATTTTTTTCGATATAACGCCGCGCCGCGCCAATGGCTTCGCCGCTTAATGTTGTGCTGTCGGTCCGCATGTAGGTAATCAAACCGCCGATGCCGCCGCCCAAACTACCCCCTTCATAAAGTTGTTGGGCAATTTGCATGGTGCGCGACGCGCCAAACCCCAATTTGCGGCTGGCTTCCTGTTGCAGGGTCGATGTGGTGAAGGGCGCGGCGGGGTGACGGCGAACTTCCTTGCTTTCCAATTTGTGCAACAGGATATTTCCTTTTTCTATCCGCGCTTTGTAGGCGTCGGCCATGGCTTCATTTTTAATGGCTAGGCGGTCAAGCCTTTTGCCATCCTCGTGGGTTAGGATAGCCGTCAGGGGAACCTGCGGGCTGGTTGCGCCCTTGCCCGTTGCCAATAATGACGCGGTTAAAGACCAATATTCGGTGCTTTGAAAATTTCTAATTTCCATCTCGCGCTCGACCAACAAACGCAAGGCTACTGATTGCACCCGCCCCGCCGAACGACTGCCAGGTAATTTGCGCCATAAGATGGGGGAGAGGCTGTAGCCCACCAAATAATCCAAGGCGCGCCGTGCCAGATAGGCGGAGATAAGATTTATGTCCAAATCGCGCGGTTCCTTCATTGCCTGTTTTATCGCGCTTTCGGTTATTTCATGGAAGACGACACGTTTGGGCGTGGCCTGCGGCATTTTTTTGCGGCGGATTAATTCCTGGGCAAGGTGCCAAGAAATAGCCTCCCCCTCGCGGTCGGGGTCGGTCGCCAGGTAAAGGGTGGTGTCGGGGGTTATAGCATCGGCGATATCGCTTATTTGTTTTTCGCCACGCGGGCTGACCAACCAGGTCATGGCAAAATTGTTGTCAGGGTCAACCGAGCCAGTTTTTGTTGAAAGGTCGCGCACATGGCCCATGCTGGCAATAACCCGAAAATCCTTACCAAGATATTTGTTGATGGTTTTTGCCTTGGACGGCGATTCGACAATAACCAAATTTTTGTTAAACATGGTCCGATAGTTTGGTAGGGGTTGTCGCTATGAAAAAAGCTTATTCTTTATGTTTTATAGCAATTTTTACAAATCATTTTTGATAGGGATGGCCTAATTCGTTTTATGGATTTTGATTGCGCAGGACAAAATTTTTTGTTAGGGCTGGCAGATTGAAAGAAAATAATAAGTCCGCCATTATTCATAATTCATAGAAAATAACAAACAGAATAGCAACAGCAAAAGATGATGAAAAAATATAAGGTCGCGGTGGTTGGCGCAACGGGCAATGTGGGCCGCGAAATCTTGGCCATACTTCAGGAACGCCAGTTTCCCTGTTCGGAGGTTTTTGCTGTCGCCTCCGCCCGTTCGGCGGGCAGTATGTTAGCGATAGAGAGCGAAGACGGCACCAGCAAAGAATATGAAATTCATGATTTGGAAAAATTTGATTTTGAAGGAATAGATTTGGTTTTTTCGTCGCCTGGGGCAAGTGTTTCAAAAATTTTTGCACCACGCGCGGCGGCGGCGGGGGCGGTGGTGATAGACAACACATCCTACTTTCGCATGATGCCCGATGTGCCGTTGGTTGTGCCCGAGGTTAACGGCGCGATATTAAAAAATTTTTATCAAAGCAATAGCGGGCGTATTATTGCCAACCCGAATTGTTCGACCATGCAATTGGTGTTGGCGTTGCAACCTATTCATCATTTATACGGTATTAAACGGGTGGTGGTGGCGACCTATCAATCGGTGTCGGGCACGGGGAAGGAAGCGATGGAAGAATTATTTAACCAAACCCGCGCGATTTTTAACCAAGAGGAAATTAGCCCCGATGTCTACCCCAAGCAAATAGCCTTTAATTGCATTCCGCATATTGATATTTTTTTGGAAGATGGCTTCACCAAGGAAGAATGGAAAATGACCGTCGAGACGAAAAAAATTATGGACGATGATTCGATTCATTTGGTGGCGACATGCGTGCGGGTGCCAGTTTTCGTTGGCCATGCCGAGGCTGTTTTTGTTGAATGCCATCGACCCATCGACCTAGAAACCATAAGGGCCGCCCTGATAGCCGCGCCAGGGGTTGTGGTGTATGACAAACACGAACCATCGGGTTATGTTACGCCGATTGATGCCGCGGGCGAGGACGCCAGTTTTGTCAGCCGCCTGCGCCGTGACCCCACGGTCGAAAATGGTTTGGCATTTTGGTGCGTAAGTGATAACTTGCGCAAGGGGGCCGCGCTTAATGCGGTGCAGATTGGCGAAACCCTCATCAAAGATAATTTTGGCGGCTTACGAGCCTAGGAGCATGATAATGAAAAAAAAATTGGTCATAGGTAAAAAAAATTTGTTAATCATCTTGCCCATTGTGGTGGCGGTGATGGGGCTAGACCAATTAAGCAAAATGTTGGTGATAGAATATTTGCAAGTTGTCGGGGCGCAAAAAACTATCACCAGTTTTTTTAATTTGGTGTTGTTAAAAAACGACGGCATGGGATTTGGTTTTTTGCAGGGCTATAACTTACCACCGATTATTATTATTTTTCTGACCGCGTTGGTTTCCTTGCTCGCGCTTAGCGTGTTTTGGCAGGCCGATGGCAAAAGATTAAAAATTGCTTTGAGCCTGGCCCTGGCGGGCGGGGTTAGCAATGGGCTTGACCGCCTTACCCAGGGGGGGGTTGTGGATTTTTTGGATATTCATTGGGGGCAATATCATTGGCCAAGTTTTAACCTGGCCGACATGGCTATATCGCTGGCGATTTTTTTATTATTTTTAGAAATAATATCAGGGGACGGGCGGCGACGCCATTACCGAAAAAAACGATAAGGGTAAAGGGATAAGGCCGCGGGTTGACGCAATATTAAACATTGCTAAAAATGACCCGACAAGATATAGCGAAATAACGGGTGGTTAGCTCAGCGGTAGAGCAGCTCCTTTACACGGAGGAGGTCGGGGGTTCGATCCCCTCACCACCCACCAAAATTTTTGTTGGCAATGATAATGGGCAAATATAAAAAAAAACATCAGGCGGGAATAATCAAAAAATTATTCGGTAAATTATGGCAAACATGGTTTAGGTTGAATCGGCCAATTCGTTTTTTATTGGTTGGCGGTTTTAATAATGTTGGGGCTTACCTACTTTTTCTTTTTTTAATCCACCTGATGGGGCAATCGCATTATCAATTAGCCTTGATTTTGCAATATGCTTTATTTTCGGTGGTTGCCTTTGCGACTCAAAAAATATTTGTTTTTGCCCATGGTTCTTCTGGGTTGTATCATCTGCTTCGTCAATATGTCGGGGCATTAACCACGTGGGTGGTTGGTTATGCCATCAATGCTTTGTTGTTGCACCTGTTCGTTGACCAATTTTTCCTGCCTGTTTATTTGGCGCAATTTTTGGCGATGTTATTTGTTGCCATCGCCAACTATCATGGATTAAAAATCCTTGCTTTTAAAAAAGAAAAAATCTAGAGTTTGCTATATGGCCAAGCAGAAAAATTTTCTTACCAGCAATTGGGGCATGACGCTGGTCATGATCTTGCCCATTATTTTTTATATGTGGTTGGTAAGTTTCTTGGTGCCCATGATGGTGGATGATTTTTTCCCTGCGTCCCATAATACTCAGGGCGATTTTTTTAACTGGTCGTTGATTTGGGCGGAATTTAAGAATAGTTATTTTACCATGACGGGGCGCGTGGGAATGATTTTTTGGTCGTTCCTATTATTGTCTTTTGGCCGTATGCCGTTTAATCAAGATCCCGCCAATTTTATTCTGGCTGGTATTAACGCCGTGGTGTTTGTTGGTTTTCTATGGTCAGTTTACATGTTGGCTTTTGCACGGCGACCCAATTTCCAAAATGCGCGGGACAGGTTTAATTGGGTGATATTATTTTTACTCAGCATGACCATTTTGGCGCGCAAGGGGGATACTATTTTTTATATCAGCGGTTATGTTACCTATTCCTGGGCCATGGCCACCATTTTTGCCTTTGGTGTTTTTTACCGTTTGGCATGGGCCGATAAAACAATATTTCGTTTCAAAAAAAATTCGTGGCAAGAAATTGGCTTTATTGTATTTATTGCCCTCTTTGGTTTCTTGGCTGGCATGTCTTATGAAATTGGCGGCATCCTTGCCCTGACTTTGTTGTTGCTGGGCTTTATTTACAAATTATTTGTGGTGCGCGAAAAATTGCCGCGGTGGTGCTACATTGGTTTGATAGGATTCATCCTGGGCTATATTGTTTTAATGACTGCCCCTGGCAACTATATTCGCCTTTCCGATTCTTATTTTGACAAGTTTCACCAATTAAGTTTTGTCGATAAATTGTTGCGTATTCCGCATATGGAACGATTATTTTTGACAAGGTTGCGTTGGGTAACGCCATTCATCGCCATTGCCATTATTTATATTTGGCAAAAAAATATTAAGGTTAGCGACAAAAAATTATTTGGCTCGAAGACCTCTGGTTGGGTTAAATGGTTGCAGACATTGATACAAAAAATGGTGAAGCAAGAATTATTTGGCATTGCCATATTGATGATGTTGGCGGGCGTGGCGGGGGCCGCGGCGATAGCATTTAGCCCGGTGAAAGAAGGGCGGGTGTTTTTTTCTGCAACCTGCTTCTTTATGGTTGGGTTTCTTATAACCATCGATTATTTATGGGCATCCAAAACCTTGTCATATAGGGCGAAGCGGGTGCTTGCGGCCATTCTGTTGCTCCTTATGTTGTTTGAATTGAACAGGGTGGCATGGCATGCTTATGAATATCGCGTTGCCTACGCCGCCCGTGAAGCCGATATTAAAGCGCAAAAGGAGAAGGGCGTGATGGATATTATTGTGCCCAGCATGAATTTGAAAACCAAAATGTGGTTTGGCAATGGCGATATAGAAGTTGATTGGTTGGCAAAATATTGGGGAGATTTTTATGGTGTGAATTCGATTCGCACCCCAAAGAAGGAAACGAATGAAACGACCGCCAAGTAAGAACAACCATCAGCAGTTAGCCCAGTGGTTAACCGACCACGGTTTAGAAACAACTTGGCTTTTTTTATTAATGAATAAAATAGTCGCTGAAAATGTGAAAACGGGCGGCCATTTGCAAAATATATTGCGGGATAAAAAATTTCAAACGATAAAGAAAATAGCTGATGACAATTTATTAGACGGGCTTTCGATGGGGCAGGTTGCCGCCCTCTACGAATTCTCCCTTGCCCATTGCGACCGCGCGGCGCGCAAAACCGCGGGGCAATATTTCACGCCCGATGATGTCGCAGAAATCATGGCGCAAAAGGCCATCAACAATTTTGGTAAAGATAAAAATAAAATATGGTGCGACCCCTGTGCGGGCGTCGGCAATTTATCTTATTATGTGATAGCCGCTCAAGATAACCCCGAAGAATTCCTGCGACATAATATCATTTTCATCGACCGCGATCCCTTGGCATTATTAATTGCGCGCACTTTGTTGGCTATAGCATTTCAAAACAAAAACGAAAATTTGTTTCACGATATAGAAAAAAAATTTATTGTTGCCGATTTTTTGCAAGATGATTCACTGCCCACCGTTGATGTCATGATTTCTTAATCCGCCATATGGTCAAATTCGCAAGGGTCAAATTCGCAAGGGCCAAATTCGCAAGGATGACGAAGGCGCGGCCACCGACCTTTATGCTCAATTCATGGAACGTGTGATGGAAAAAACAAAAGCCATCGGCGGGGGTTTTGTCGCCATCACCCCGCAATCCTTTACCCATGCCGAAAAATTTTTACCATTGCGGACAAGGTTGTTAGAGCAGGGCAAGAAGATTATCATTTATAATTTTGATAATGTTCCTGACAATATTTTTCGTGGCAAAAAATTTGGCAGTGAAAACAGCAACCAAGCCAACAGCACCCGCGCCGCCATCACCATATTTCATCATGGTCATCGAACAACCAATGAAAAACAATTTCTTATCACGCCGTTGCTTCGTTGGCGTTGTGCGGAACGCGCCACCTTGTTGGCGGGGCTTGATGGTTTTTTAACTTCGCTGGACGATGTTACCACGAAGATATTTCCCAAGATAAGCCAGGCGACAAAAGCCCTTTATTCATCGACCGCCAAGCAAGAAACATTATCAACCATATTATCGAACGCCGCCACCGATTATTGTTTGTTTGTGCCAAGCACGCCGCGTTATTTTATTTCGGCCCTGTTGCAAAAACCACAACGCACCAGCTGTCGCGTTTTATATTTTTCATCGCGCGCGCGACAGGGACCATGCCTATATCTTGCTCAATAGCAGTTTTTGTTATTGGTGGTGGCGCGTGAACGATGGTGGCATGACACTGTCTTTAAAAACCCTGCGCAGCCTACCCCTTATCAATATACAAACGCAAAGCGAAAGCAAAAAAAATTCATCATCTTCACCAATGAAGGCTATGATAAAAAAAATAATGACATCAGAAAAAAATAACCGCGTGATAAAACGCAATGCGGGGCGCGACAATGAAAATGTTAAACATGACAAGGAATTGATTCACAGTTTGAATCATCGCCTTATGATGCAATTGCCGCAACATGCCATTGATAGCAAAATGTTGCTGGCATTGCATAATAATAGCGTTTTGTCCTAAGGGTGCAGGGGTCGCGAATGGCCGAATATTTTTTAAAAATCATTTGACAAGTTTTTCAAAATTGGTTAGCAAAAATCATTCAATTTTTAAAAACAAAGTGGAGAAATAAATGAAAATTCTTGTACCAGTTAAAAGAGTGATTGAAGCCAACACCAAGGTTCGGGTTAAACCCGACCAAACAGGCGTTGAGTTAAATAATGTCAAGATGGACATGAATCCATTTTGTGAAATCGCCGTTGAACAAGCTATAAGATTGGTCGAAGCAAAAGTAGCCACCGAAGTGGTGTTGGTTTCGGTGGGCACGGCGCAGGCGCAGGAAACCATTCGCAAAGGTTTGGCCATGGGCGCCGACCGCGGTATTCATATTCTTGCCGACCACGAAACCGAAAATTTGTTAGTCGCAAAATTATTGGTCAAGGTTGTCGAAAAAGAAAAACCAGGTTTGGTGATATTGGGCAAGCAAGCCATCGATGGCGATGCCAACCAAACGGGGCAAATGTTGGCGGCGTTGCTTAATTGGTCGTCGGCAGCCTACGTATCCAAATTGGATATTAAGGGCGACATGGCCGAGGTAACCCGCGAAGTTGACGGCGGTTTGGAAATTATTAATATAAAAATGCCAGCGATTATCACGGCTGACCTAAGGCTTAACGAACCTCGCTACACCACCTTGCCCAATATCATGAAGGCCAAGAAAAAACCGATAGAATCATTGACCGCGGAAGCCTTAGGCGTTGCCATGACCCCGCGATTGAAAACATTAAAGGTTATCGAACCCAAAGTACGCGGCGGCGGCGTTAAAGTAAAAACGGTCGCCGAGTTGGTGCAAAAATTACACAACGAAGCAAAAGTTATATAAAAAAACGAAAGGAAAAAATCCATGTCTATTTTAGCTATTCTCGACCATCACGATAACATGCTGGCCCCCGCTAGCTTGAGCACCTTAACCTGTGCCAAAAAAATTGCCGCCACATCAAAAGGTGAAATTGATGTCTTGGTGGTTGGCAAAGATGTAAAACCCATCGTCGACCGTTTGGCCAACGCCAGCGGCATAAGGAAGATTTTAACCGCCACCGCCGACCATTTGGCTCACCCCGTGGCGGAGGATGTAACGGCCATCGTCCTGGACATGGCAAAAAATTATCGTCATGTTATTGCCCCCGCCAATAGTTTTGGTAAAAATATCATGCCGCGCGTTGCCGCATTGTTGGATGTTCAGCAAATATCGGAAATAACGGGCGTGGTGAAAGAAAATGTTTTTGAACGCCCCATTTATGCGGGCAATGCCTTGGCGACGGTTGAAACCAGCGACAAAATTATTTGCATGACGGTGCGTGGCACTGCCTTCGAACCCGATAACTTGACGGGCGGCAAGGCGGAGGCCAGCGCGGTAACCGTGCCAGGCAAAAATGCTTTGGTATCGTTTGTTAAATTGGACCAAACAAAAAGCGAGCGACCCGAATTAACATCCGCCAAGATAGTGATATCGGGCGGGCGCGGTATGGCGGCGAAAGAAAATTTTGCTTTGTTGGATAAGGTGGCTACGGTGTTAAATGCCGCGGTTGGCGCGTCGCGCGCCGCGGTTGACGCGGGTTATGCCCCCAACGATTACCAGGTGGGGCAAACGGGTAAGGTTGTGGCACCCGACCTTTATATCGCGGTTGGTATTTCGGGGGCGATTCAACATTTGGCGGGCATGAAAGACAGCAAAATCATTGCCGCCATTAATAAGGATGATGAAGCACCAATTTTCCAAGTGGCAGATTACGGTTTGGTCGCCGACCTTTTTACCGTTTTGCCCGAACTGGAAGCCGAATTAAAAAAAATTAAGAAGTAGGTGTGCTGAAGCACAAAACAAAAAATAAGAATATTATTTTTGTAGCAATTACTTGATTGTTGGTGCCTTTAATTAACCGAGCCAGGTTGCGGATAGGGCGTTTATTCTAAACGGCTGTGGATAGAGGGGGTTATTACAACCCGCCACGGATAGGGGGGTAGCTGTGGCATAATGCGTTTATTGCAGCCCCGCGGGTAGGGCGACTATTGCAACCCGCCAAGTTTTTTAACGGCGTTGTTGAGCAATTTGCTGCTGGCTTGGTCGTTACGCAATTCGTTGGCAATGGTGGTGCGTGCCGCGGCAATGGCCTCGCTCGATATTTCTTTTATCAATTGGTTCTTTAATTTTTCTTGATCTTGGGCAATGCGGCTTTCTAAATATTTTTCTTTTTGTGCCATTTGTTTTTGTAATTTTTCATCGGCATCCTTTAACAATTTGTTGCCGTCTTCTTTGCTCGATTGTAAAATCTCATCGGCCAGGTCAGCCGCGGCTTTTAACTTTTTTTCTGCGGCATCATAAAGCTCTTGGGCTTCTTTTTTTATTTGTTCGGCATCGGCCAATTGTTTTTTAACCGACGCGATGTTGTTATCCAACATGGCGAGCAATGCTTTCCGCCCCTTCACCACCGCCAACACCACAAAAATAGTAAATGACACCGCCACCCAAAAGGTTGGGTCATGCGGCAATTTGTTTAAAATAGGTTCGATAGACATGGTGTAATAAATTCTGGCCAGGGATTATAGCAAAATATTTTTAACAATTTCTTTTCCCAAATTATCAACCATTTTTGGTTTTTCTTGATAGATGGCGTTTTTTATTTTTTGTAAATTGTTGTTCGATTCGTTAAGAATCCCATCGGCATGTTGTTGGAATTTCTTCAATGATTTTTCTTGGCTTTCGGCTATCATGCTGGCTACCTTGGCTATTTCGGTGCGGGCATTGGCGCGGGCGATTGATAATTTTTCTTCTAACTTTTCTTCCATTTGCTTGCTTTGCGCCAACATTTTTTCGGCACTTTGATAATTATTTTTAATAATTTTGTCGCGCATTTCTAACTTACCACCAATACTGGGAACAAAAAACCTACGCATCAGGAAAAAGAAAACGCCGAAACTTATCACCAACCAAAAAAGTTGACTGGGGAAGGTGGATACCTCAAATTGCGGCAAACCCTTCATTTCTTCTTCGGCTGCGCCACCTTCGGCCACGGCTTCCGCCGCCATTGCCAAACCCTGGAGCAGAGCAAAAGAAAGGCCAGCCAAGCCGCCACCTATTACTAATTTTGTAAGATAGCGGTTTGACCGACCAGTTTTGCTGTCGGAAATAAAATTGTAAAAATTATGCAACCTGACCAGCATTATAATTTTATTAAATAATACCGTTTGTACCTTTATCCATAAAGGATAAGAAAAGCGATAAGCAACGCGTAGAGCGCGGTTGCTTCCACCAAGGCAAAGCCAAGCATTGATACGCCGAACACGTGTTGGCGCGCGCCAGGGTTTTTGCCAAGCGCCGTAACAAGCGCGGAAAAGATATTACCAATACCAATGCCGACGCCAAACAGCGCAATGACTGCAAGTCCCGCGCCTATCATTTTTGCTGATGCTAGATCCATGTGTTTATCTCCTAAAAAAAAATGATTAATGGATAAAGGTTTATTTAGTGGTGGAGGTGTAGCGCATCATTAATGTAAAGGCAAGTTAAAAAAACAAAAAACATAGGCCTGTAAAAACGCCACCATAATTTCAAAACCGACCAACACAACATTAACGGTAATGGGTAACAACCCCGCCACCCCAAAGGACAGGGCGGCCAAGGGCAACACGAAGCCAGCAAAAATTTTCATCATGGCGTGCCCCACCATCATGTTGGCAAACAAACGAACCGAAAGGCTGATGGGGCGCGATAAGTAAGAAATAAATTCAATCGGTATCATCAAAGGAAACATGAAGGCTGGCGTTCCCTTTGGCGGGACAAAGAAGGTTAGAAAATGCAAACCATGTTTGATAAACCCTAAAATAGTTACAAAAACAAAAATAACCGCGGCCATGACAAAGGTAACAAAAATATGGCTGGTGAAGGTGAAGCTGTAAGGTAACAGCCCCAACAAATTCCCTATCAAAATAAAGAAGAATAGGGAGAAAACAAACGGCAGGTATTTTTTGCCTTCGCTGCCACTGTTGGATTCTATCATGTTGGCAATAAATTGATAAGACTGTTCGACAACCGATTGCAATCGCGTTGGCACCAAATTGTTCGCGCTTGCTTTTTGACGGGTGGCAAGAAATAAAAGAGTGCTGCAAACCAGCAAAGTCAACATCATGAACAATGATGAATTGGTGAAAGAAACATCGGTGTTGCCAATATGAATGGGCACGATGGTGTGGATTTGAAATTGATGTAATGGGCTTGCCATGGATTTTTTCCCTATATTTTTATAATAGTTTTTCTTTAATCAATTTGTTGCTTTTTTTCAACCAATAATTTTTGCAAAATATCCATAACATGATTTTGCCGCGGTTGCCACAATTTGCGGTCAATGGCTTCTTGAAATTTTGCCGCCATATCATATAGGGCAGGCAGGTTATGGTCGCGTAAAAACTTTACCGAATCTTCCTCCAACAAATAATGCTGAAACAAAAGGTCAAAATGGGCGGGCGTCACCGCCACCGTGGTGGCGGCAAAAGCAAAAAGATAATCAACCGTTGCCGCCATTTCGAACCCGCCTTTGTAACCTTGCTGTCTTATACGCGCCAGCCATTTTTTATTCACCGCCCGCCCGCGCACTATTAAACCAATTTCTTCGGCCAGGGTTCTTACCACGGGTTGGGCTGGATTGCTGTGGTCGTTGTGGTAATGGGCAATTTTTTTATCGCGATTATTTTTTTGTTGCAAGAAACTGGCGGCGTTGAACAACCCGCCTTGAAATTGATAATAATCGTCGCTGTCCAAAATATCATGTTCGCGGTTGTCTTGGTTTTGCATCACGACATCGGTGGTGCTTAATTTATTATGAAATATATTTTTTTTGCTTTGGCTGTCGGTGACCGATTTGTTGGCCTGGTCTTTGGTATAATAATGACTGGTCCAATATAAAAATTGTTGAGCCAAATCATCTTTGCTTTGCCATGACCCATTGTCCAACATCTGTTGCATGCCCGTGCCATAACTGTTGGGGGCTGGTCCAAAAATTGCGGCCCCCGCAAAATCTTCGGCTGTTGTTTTATCCGCCCCTTGCTGTATCAATTCTTCGCTGGTTTTTTTATAATGGTCGGCTATGGGGTTTTGCTCGGCCGTTTCGTTTAGCTGGGCAACGGCGCGATAGGCCGAATCAAACAAATCTATCAAATGCGGGAAAGCATCGCGAAAGAAGCCCGAGATTCGTAATGTAATCATGACGCGTGGCCGTTGCAACAACGAAAGCGGCATGATGTTAAACCCAACCACGCGGCCCGATGTTTCTTCCCATGTTGGCTCGCACCCCATCAGCCATAATGCCATGGCGATGGTTTCGCCCGCGGTGCGCATTTCCGCGGTGCCCCAAGCGGTCAGGGTGATGTTTTTGGGGTAATCGCCATGTTCTGACAAATAACGGCTCAACACCAAATGCCCCGAACGTCGAGCAATGTCAAACGCGGCCGCGCTCGGCGTTTTGCGATTATCAACCGTAAAAAAATTATGCCCCGTAGGCAGGAGGTCAGGCCGACCACGGCTGGGCGCGCCCGAGCCACCAGGCGGAATGAATTGCCCATCAAGCCCGCGCAACAAATTATCCAATTCCTGTTGCGGCGACAGGATAATTTTTTTATGCAGGTTATGGACATGCTCTATCAGCGGCTGCATCATGGTCGATTTTTTTAACTCCGCAAAAATCGGCTGCAATTGTTTTTCTATTTTTTTGTTGCGCGGTAATGATAAAATACTTCCCAGCCAAGCGATGGATAATTGTTGTATCGCCGAATGTTCATCGCCCGCGGTAATGATATTTTTACCAAAGCAATTTTCTATAATATTTTTATGGGTTGCGTTGTTTTGTAAATCCAACAAATCGGATAGGGTTTGTGGCAAGGAAGCAACATGGGTTTTAAGTCGCATCAAATAGAAAATATTTTCTGCAAGCTGTGCTCCATCAATGCCTCCCCCCAACACATGCAAACCGCCACGAATTTGCAAATCGCGCAGGGCGCATAAATGTTTATCGATAACCGCCAGCTGTTGCAAATTATTCACGGACCAAGCATTTTTTTCTATCCCCAATTCTTTGTCAAGTTCGGTGTTGGTGAGTTCTTGCCAAATGTCACGGATAAGATTTTGTTGTCGCCCTTCGTTTAGCTGTCGCGCCTGTTGGTATTCATCCATCAACCATTCCAATTTTTGTAGCGAGGTCGATTGTTCGGCGCGCATCATCATGGGGGGTAAATGGGCGATGATGGTTGCGGCGGTGCGGCGTTTGGCTTGGGCACCTTCACCCGGGTCATTGATGATGAAGGGATAAAAATAGGGGCAGGTGGGAAGCAAAGCGCGTGGCAAGCAAGAGGACCCAACCCCAGGCAACGCGCCCAATGATTTTCCCGACAACCATTCCAAATTACCATGTTTACCAAAATGGATGAAAGCATGGGGCGCAAATTTTTCCAAGTAAGCATGATGCGCGATATAGTAATGGGGTGGCGGTAAATGGGGGTCATGTTGCGATTCATCGGCATCGATATCGTAACCGCGTTGCGGTTGAAGCAACAACAGAATATTGCCAAATTGCTCACCCATGATAAGGAAAGATTTTTTGTCCTTGTCAAAAAATGGGTCTTGGCTTGGCGCGCCCCAACGTTGGGTAATTTTCTTTTGCCAAGCGTTTGACATGTTAGCAAAATAATTTTTATAATCGGCGAGCGATAGGGTAAGGCGTATTTTTTTTTGCGCGCCGCGGTTCGTGCTTGATAATTTTCCTGATAATTTTTTGGGATTGTTATTTTTCTTTTGCGTGGCATATTCGTTGGTGATGCCCGCCGCCATGTGATTGGCAATATCCTGGCCCGATAGATTGGTTTGATATTTTTTCCCCAGGTCATATTTTTTTTGATGAAGTTTTTTAAAAAATACAGCCAGCGATTCGGGGGTGTTCAAACCGACGCCATTCATCAATCGGCTATCCTTGGCGGGATAATTTGACGTCATCACCGCCAGCCGTTTGTTTTTATTTTCCATGGTTTGCAAAACCAGGTAAGATTTTATTTTTGCGATGAAGGGCGGCAAGGCTTCGCGTGCCAGCTTAAAATCCTTTAATTCAATTTCCAGGGCGGTATCGCGCGCTAGGTTTTCTTTAAAACCCAAAATACTTTCGGTGATGACGCCGTCTTGCTCGGGCAAAATAACCGACAGGGTGGCATCCTGCACCGAGAGGCCTTGCGGATTCTGTTGCCATGTTTGTCGCGTCGTGGTGCAAACAATGGGGCGCAACACGGGGGCCGATGTTTGCCAGGCATTGTAAATATTGCCTTCGACCTGTTCGCTATTGTTATCGCGTTGGGTAAAATTTAACAGGCTGATAATAAGTTGTGGTTGATGCGCCGCCAACAAATGATTGATTATTTTTTTTTGCCGTGGGGTCCTTGCTTGCATTAAGGTAAATGGCCACCGCCGTGATATTTTGTTGCGCCAGGCCTTGGATTATTTTATCTATCAATGCTGTTTGCCCTGATTGAAAATGGGCGCGATAAAACATGATAACCACCGCGGGTTTTTCGGCCAGCCATCGATTAAAATCATAATCACCCGCACCGCCATATAACCCCGCGGGAAGAATTTCTTTCGGCGGCGGAATGGGGGTTGGTGTGGTGGCGTTTAGTAAGAGCAAGCTATGGGTTATGTTTTCTAACCCGCTGTAGGACCAATAGTTTTCTAACAATTGGCGGGTGGTTTTATCGCCCGTGGTGTAATCGACCAATTCGGGGTCGGTGTGGGGCGCGTTGTCACCGCTTAAGAAATAAATCTGAATATTTTTTTCGCGCGCCAATTTGTGAAATTGCTCCACCCCATAATGCCAATAATTTTTTCCACCCAGCAAACGGATGATAATTATTTTTGCGTGGCTGGGCAACATGTTCGATATAATCGTCAATCGCGAAGGGATGTTTTAAATCGTTAAGGTTGGCGGCGCGTAGCGAATATATTTTTTTATCAAAATCTTTTCGTAATTTTTTTTTTAAGGATTTGACGGATAGGGATAACAAAGTTAGGTCGCTATCCGCGAAGGATAAAAAAACCATGTCGGCGGGTGATTGTTTTACCACCACGGCGTTGCTGGTGGTATCAATGGTTCGTGGGTCGCCAACGATAAGGTGCATGGTTTAAGCCATAGCCCGAAATGGCAATAAAAAAAAGCCAGTTAATGAAGGGGTGATGGCGTCATGATTTTTAGAAAATGGCCTGCCCATGGCGAGGTATGGTTATCAGATAAAAAAAACCGCCCCCGTTAAAACAACGGGGACGGTTTTTCAAAAGATTCGCGCTGGTATTAATGTGAATAATACATGTCATATTCCACGGGGTGTGGGTTATGTTCTAAGCGATAAACTTGGTTCCATAAGATTTCCGAATAGGCTTCGATGAAGTCTTTGGTGAAGACATCGCCTTTTAATAAAAAGCCATTGTCTTTTTCCAACGATTCCAATGCTTCGCGTAACGAATGGCACACGGTGGGAATTTTTTTCAATTCCGCGGGTGGCAAATGATACAAATCCATATCATGGGGATCGCCTGGGTGGATTTTGTTAGCAATACCGTCAAGCCCCGCCATTAACAATGCCGTGTAGCACAGGTAAGGGTTGGCAAGCGGATCGGGGAAACGGAATTCAACCCGCTTCGCCTTCATATTGCCAACATGGGGGATACGACAAGCCGCCGAACGATTACGCGCCGAATAGGCCATGATAACGGGCGCTTCAAAGCCAGGTATCAAACGTTTGTAGCTGTTTGTCGAAGGGTTGGTAAAAGCATTCAAAGCCTTGGCATGTTTTATCACGCCACCAATGAAGTAAAGTGCGGTTTCCGAGAGGTCGGCGTAGCCACCTTTTTTAGCAAAGGTATTTTCGCCATTTTTCCATAAGGAAATATGAACATGCATCCCCGAGCCGTTATCGCCATGCAATGGCTTGGGCATGAAGGTTGCGGTTTTGCCAAATGATTCGGCGACATTTTGCACGCCAAATTTATATATTTGCATGTTATCGCCAGTTGCCACCAAGGTGTCATACTTCATCCCCAATTCATGTTGCGCGGGGGCAACTTCGTGGTGATGTTTTTCCATTTGTAATCCCATACCAGTCAGGGCATCGAGCATTTCCGCACGGAAATCAACGCCACGGTCCATGGGGGGCACGGGAAAGTAGCCACCTTTTTTACGTGGGCGATGACCCATGTTGCCATCTTCATATTCTTTCCAAGAATTGGCAGGCCATTCTTCGCTGTCGAAGCTATAGGCAACCAAATTTGGTTCGTTGCTCCAACGTACCGAATCGAACACAAAAAATTCTGATTCGGGGCCAAAATAGGCGGTGTCGGCAATGCCGAGAGAATTTAAATATTCAATCGATTTTTTGGCAATGGAACGTGGATCGCGGTTATAATTTTTGCCCGACACAGGGTCGATAACATCGCAAAAAATAACCAATTCGGGTTCAGCCGTGAAGGGGTTGATGAAGGCGCGCGACACATCGGGCATAAGCAACATGTCTGATTCGTTGATTGCTTTCCATCCTTCGATAGATGAGCCATCAAACATCAAGCCTTCGTCCAACGCATCGGCCACGGTGTTGGCCATTTGCGCGAAGTGATGCCACTTGCCACGGGGGTCGGTGAAACGAAAGGAAACATATTTTATGTTTTCGTCGTTAATTTTTTTTAAAATGTCCTTTGCAGACGACATGTTTTTTCTCCTTAAATTGATGATAAATTATTATTAGCTGAAGTAAGCCACAAGTTTTTTTGATTGGTTGGTGTCATTTCATTTCTGACCAGCGGTTATACCGTTAGAAACCGAAACTTGGAATTTATTACTATGACGAGTCCAAAGGAAGCGCAAGGAAAAAATGCAATTTTTTGTAATTTTTTTTATTAAAACACCCGAACTTTTGGTTGACAAAATATGTTATTAGGTATCATTATAGATTCCTTTTCCCTGCCATTTCTGAATTATTTGCCTTTCGCTTCTTCCTTGGGCGATTTTTTGCTGGGTTGAGGCCTTGCCGTGGTTGCTTCATGCGATTCTGCTGCCGCTGTCGTTGCCATTGTCGCTTCCTGGGCCAAAGCCTGCTGGTTTATGTTGGATAAAGATTGCGCGATGGTCGCGATTAATTCTTTGATATTCAGGTGCGTTTTGGATGATATAACAAAGGTTGGTTGTTTGATAGATTTTTCAAATTTTTTCTTAATGCTGGTTGCGGTGGCTTCATCGACCAAATCGCCGCGCGATAAAACAATGATTTCTGGTTTTTTATACATGGACTGGCTGTAGGCCGATATTTCCTGCCTGATGGTTTTATAATGGGCTATGCAATCGGCCACATCGGCGGGGGTGCCGTTGCCCGAATCGATAGACACCAAATGCACCAACAATTTGCAACGTTCGGCATGGGCAAGAAACCTTGTTCCCAAACCAACCCCTTCCGACGCGCCTTCAATCAATCCTGGCAAGTCAGCCATGACGAAATTTAAATCGCCCAAATTCCATTTTTTTCCCGCCACAACGCCGAGGGCAGGTATAAGGGTGGTGAAGGGATAATCGGCAATTTTTGGCCGAGCGGCAGAAACCACCGATAACAGGGTTGATTTTCCTGCGTTGGGTAGGCCCACCAATCCTACATCGGCTATTAATTTTAATTTTAACCACACCCATAATTCTTCGCCAGGGGTGCCGCGCGTGAATTGGCGGGGGGCACGGTTGGTAGATGATTTAAAATGCAAATTACCCAAGCCCCCTTTGCCGCCCTTGGCAATGCGAAAAACCATGTCTTTTTTGTTTAAATCGCATAACAGGGTTTCCTTGTCTTCGGCGTAAACCTCGGTCCCGATAGGAACAAACAAAATTATGTCGTCGGCGGCACGGCCATATTTATCGCGCCCCATACCATTTTGACCTTTCTTGGCTTTAAAATGTTGCTGATAACGATAATCAATAAGGGTGTTAAGGTTTTCAACCGCCTTCAAAATAACCGATCCCCCGCGCCCACCGTCGCCGCCGCTGGGCCCGCCGAATTCAATAAATTTTTCACGGCGAAACGCCGCGACACCATCACCGCCGTCGCCAGCTTTGATAAAAATTTTAACCTCATCAAGGAATTTCATAAAAAACCTATAGCATAATCGTCAGCTATTTGCTGGGCTATTTATTTTGGTTCGTTTTTATGGGCGGTCCGCTGCAAAATTCCTATGAGAGAACCTCGCCGTGTAATTGCGTGGACGGATGTTTTTATAAAAAACACAAAAAATGCTTGACGCGACACGTAAAAATAATTATAAACCGTTGCAGGTTAGAGTGGTAACACACCGAATCGTATTTCCTTGTTGTAGCGGAAATACAGGGACAGAATTTTTATAGGGACAAACATGGCGTATAGTTGGAAAAGCGGGATATTGGGTGGCGTATCGGTGGCCGAAAATGCTACGGCGGGGACGCCGTTGGCGACGCTGGTGGCGCAGGACGGCGGAGTGGTTGATGCCTTTTATTATACCCTGACTGGTGGCGATTCTTCACTTTTTAACATTGACCTCTATGGTCGGTTATCATTAAAACAAGCAATAGATTACGATACCACGGGTGGCACTTCATGGTGGCGGACGGCGGATGGACAATGGCACAGCCCCGACCATCGTTATACGGTGGTGGTGAATGCTTATAATGACGCGAATCAGTTTCAAGTCGCGACAACATTTATTTTGACGATGGGTAATGTGAATGACAACCCAACCAATTTTGCATGGGCGCAACAACCGATAGGGGTTAATCAATGGCGGAATGCGGCGGATGGGCCCGTAACGGTTAATATTAATGAAAACAACGCGGTGGGGATGGCGGTGGGGCAGTTTGCGGCCACCGACGGCGATTTGGTGGCGGTTAATTACAGTTTGAGCGGCGCGGATGCGGGGCATTTTAGCATCAACAGCAATGGCGCCCTGACCTTAAAAGCAAGTTTAAATTATGAAGATAGCGTCCATACGGCGAAAAATTACAGCGTGGTGGTAACGGCGACATCGACCGATGGTAGTGCGGCGATTAGCAGCTTATTCGTATTGTCGTTAAATAATTTGGATGATAACGCCACGGCGTGGAATGTAACCCCTGCGGCGGGTGCGGCGGTCAATGAAACATTGAATATAACGAAGACCGTGGTTCGCCCGACGATAGAGTCGCTAGCCGATTTCAGGGCGGTTGATGCGGACGGGCAAACGGTAAAATATGGGTTGGCGGGTGTTGATTCATGGATGTTTAGCGTCGACAGCAATGGGGTGTTATATCGGACGCGTAATGTGGATCATGAAACAAACCAACATCAATTCTCGGTAACGGTGTGGGCGTGGGGCGCGGCAAATACTGGGGGTATTGCCAGGGATGGCGCTGGCATCAGCAAATTATTCATCCTGACGATTAACAATGTCGATGAATTCACCACGGGTTTTGCATGGGCTGAGCAGCCGATAGGGGTTAAGCAATGGCGCAATGGGGCGAGTGGGCTCATCACCGTCAATGTTAATGAAAACAACGCGGTGGGGATGGCGGTGGGGCAGTATTCGGCCATTGACGGCGACCAAGTGGCGGTTAATTACAGTTTGAGTGGCGCGGATGCGGGGAATTTTAGCATCAACAGCAATGGCACCCTGACCTTGAAATCAAGTTTAAATTATGAAGATAGCGTCCATACGGCGAAAAATTACAGCGTGGTGGTAACGGCAACATCGGCCGATGGCAGCCCAGCGGTCAGCAGTTTATTCGTGGTAAGTTTACAAGACAACACAAAAGAATTTGGCTGGACGAACAATCCAAGCGGGATTGCTATTGCTGAAACGGCGGCGTTGGTGGGGACGAGGGTGGCGGATTTTAATATCGCGGCGGTGGATAATGGATCAGCTTTTATAGAAGGATTAAACTCTAGCTATTCTTTAATGAGTGGCGACACGTGGGCGTTTAGTATTAATAAGCAAACGGGGGCGCTGATGCTGAGCCAGCCGCGGGATTATGAATCGGAGCATTCTTGGCGGCCTGACCACAAGTTCTCGGTGGTGGTGGGGGCGTGGCGCGATGGCGGTGGAGCCATAACGCAATTATTCGTCCTGACGATTAATAGTGTGAATGAATCCGCCACGGGTTTTACATGGGCGCAACAGCCGATTGGGGCTAATCAATGGCGCAATGGGGCGGATGGAATTGTAACGGCGAATGTTAATGAAAACAACGCGGTGGGGATGGCGGTGGGGCAGTTTGCGGCCACCGACGGCGACCAAGGGGTCGTCGCCTATAGTTTGGGTGGCGCGGATGCGCCCTATTTCAGCATCGACACCAACGGGCGTTTGTATTTGAAACACACATTAAATTATGAAGACACTGATCACCCCTTGAAAAATTACAGCGTGGTGGTGGTGGCGGGATCGACCGATGGTGGTCCCGCGGTCAGCAGTTTGTTCGTGTTGTCGTTAAATAATTTGGATGACAATGCCACGGCGTGGAATGTAACCCCCGTGGCGGGTGCGGCGGTCAGTGAAACAACAGGAATAACCAGGACCGTGGTTCTTTCGACTCGGGAGTCGCTGGCCGATTTTAGGGCGGTTGATGCGGACGGACAAACGGTAAAATATGGGTTGGCGGGTGATACAGCGGGTATGTTCAGCATCGACAGCAATGGGGTGTTATATCGGACGCGTAATGTGGATCATGAAACAAACCAACATCAATTCTCGGTAACGGTATGGGCATGGGGCGCGGCAAACACTGGCGGCATTGCTAAGGATGGCGCTGGTATCAGCAAATTATTCATCCTGACGATTAACAATGTCGATGAATTCACCACGGGTTTTGTATGGGCGCAACAGCCGATTGGGGCCAATCAATGGCGCAATGGGGCGAGCGGGCCCATCACCGTCAATGTTAATGAAAACAACGCGGTGGGGATGGCGGTGGGGCAGTTTGCGGCCACCGACGGCGATTTGGTGGCGGTTAATTACAGTTTGAGTGGCGCGGATGCGGGGAATTTTACTATCAACAGCAATGGCGCCCTGACCTTAAAATCAAGTTTAAATTATGAAGATAATACCCACGTGGGTACAAATTACAGCGTGGTGGTAACGGCGACATCGATCGATGGTAGTGCGGCGATTAGCAGTTTATTCGTGTTGTCGTTAAATAATTTGGATGATAATGCCACGGCGTGGAATGTAACCCCTGCGGCGGGTGCGGCGGTCAATGAAACATTGAATATAACGAAGACCGTGGTTCGCCCGACGATAGAGTCGCTAGCCGATTTCAGGGCGGTTGATGCGGACGGGCAAACGGTAAAATATGGGTTGGCAGGTGATACAGCGGGGATGTTCAGCATTGATAGCAATGGGGTGTTATATCGGACGCGTAATGTGGATTACGAAACAAACCAACATCAATTCTCGGTAACGGTATGGGCGTGGGGCGCGGCAAACAGTGGCGGCATTGCCAGGGATGGTGCTGGTATCAGCAAATTATTCATCCTGACGATTAACAATGTCGATGAATTCACCGCGGGTTTTGCATGGGCTGAGCAGCCGATAGGGGTTAAGCAATGGCGCAATGGGGCGAGCGGGCCCATCACCGTCAATGTTAATGAAAACAACGCGGTGGGGATGGCGGTGGGGCAGTTTGCGGCAACCGACGGCGACCAAGTGGTCGGTTACCTACAGTTTGGGCGGCGCGGATGCGGGGTATTTTAGCATCAACAACAATGGCACCCTGAGCTTAAAATCAAGATTGGATTATGAAGATAGCGTTCATACGGCGAAAAATTACAGCGTGGTGGTAACGGCGAAGTCGACCGACGCCAGCGTGGCGGCCAGCAGTTTGTTCGTGGTAAGTTTGCAAGACAACACCAAAGAATTTGTGTGGACCAGCAATCCAAGCGGGATTGCTATTTCTGAAACGGCGGCGGTGGCAGGGGTGGCGGTGGCGGATTTCAATATCGGTGGTGGCACGGTTGGCTCGGCCTTTACCGAAGGAGCAGGTTCTGGCTATTGGCTGGTTGAAAGATTTGGCGATGTGGCGCAATTTAATATTAATCAGCAAACGGGGGTTCTAACATTAAGGAATGCCCGTGATTATGAAACGGATCATGCATGGCGACCTGACCACAAGTTCTCGGTGGCGGTGGGTGCGTGGCGCGACGGCGGTGGGGCGGTTAGCCAAGTATTTGTGTTAACGGTGGCCGATGTTAATGAAGCAACGGCGTTCCAATGGCAATTGCAACCATTTTGGTCGCCCAACAGCACAGGGTCAGGATGGAATAATTGGAATGGGGCGAGCAGCACGATATTCTTGAGCCTGGGTGAAAATATAACCTCTGCTGGATTACAAGTGGCAAAATTCAAAGGCCTCGACCCAGATATTGGGGCGCGGGTGACCTACGACGTGGGTGGCACGGATGCGACCTATTTCAGTATTGACAGCAACGGGCGTTTGTATTTAGCGGCGAATTTGGATTATGAAAGCGCGCACGTAGGTAAAAATTACAGCGTGGTGGTCGTGGCGAAATCGACCGATGGTAGCCCAGCGATTAGCAACCTAATGGTGATAAGCCTGGGTAATTTGGACGACAATGCCACGGCGTGGAATGCAACCCCCGCGCCGGGCATCGCGGTTGATGAAACATTGAATATAACCAGGACAGTGGTTCGCGCATCGCGGGAGTCGCTGGCCGATTTTAGGGCGGTTGATGCGGACGGGCAAACGGTAAAATATGGGTTGGCGGGCGATACAGCGGGTATGTTCAGCATCGACAGCAATGGGGTATTATATCGGACGCGTAATGTGGATTATGAAACAAACCAACATCAATTCTCGGTAACGGTATGGGCATGGGGCGCGGCAAACAGTGGGGGCATTGCCAGGGATGGTGCTGGTATCAGTAAATTATTTATCCTGACGATTAACAATGTGAATGAATTCACCGCGGGTTTTGCATGGGCTGAGCAGCCGATAGGGGTTAAGCAATGGCGCAATGGGGCGAGTGGGCCCATCACCGTCAATGTTAATGAAAACAACGCGGTGGGTATGGCGGTGGGGCAATTTGCAGCAACCGACGGCGACCAAGTGGCGGTTAATTACAGTTTGAGCGGCGCGGATGCGGGGTATTTTGATATCAACAACAATGGCGCGCTGAGTTTGAAATTAAGATTGAATTATGAAGATGGCGATCACCCATTGAAAAATTACAGCGTGGTGGTAACGGCGAAGTCGACCGATGCCAGCGCGGCGGTCAGCAGTTTATTCGTCCTGTCGTTAAATAACGTGGATGACAATGCCACGGCGTGGAGTTCAACCCCCGCCACGCGCATAGTGGTGGATGAAACGGCGGGGATAACTGGTTCTGTGGCTGCTGGCGCGTTATCCCCTGTGGGCACGTTCAAGGCACTTGATGCCGACGGCCAATTTGTCAGTTATTGGCTGACCCAGGATACAAGGCTAGGTGGTGGGATGTTCAGCATTGACAGCAATGGAACATTGTATCGGAAATATGACGTGGATTATGAAACCAGCAACCGCCAATTCTCGGTGGTGGTGGGGGCGTGGGGCGCGCCAGGCAACGGGGTAACAACCAATGGCGCGGGCATCAGCCAATTATTCATCCTAACTATCAACGCGGTCGATGAAGCACCAGTTTGGTCAACCACCCCGCTTGACAGAAAATTATTGACTGGAGGCTGACGGGGCAACATATAATTATACCGACCGCTTTGTTATCCCCGTCTCTCACGGCACCACTAGTTCTGGTATTATTCCTGGCACCTTCACCAATTATGCCAATGGTGCTGTGGTGACCGTGCCGTTCGATGTTGGTGTGTCAACCGGCTATGCGGGTCTTAACTACGGCAATGCCTATATATTCTACCGCGTGTTGGGCGATAACACGGTGCATGAAGCGCAGGGCGGGGTTACATTCGCCAAGGGAACAAAATTAACCGCCTTCCAAATTGGTTTGAAATACGGTGCTGGTGCTGGTACTAATTATCAATTTTTATTCGGGTGATTTTGTGGCACCATTGAATGCCCCTGGGCGGTTGAATATTGCGGGTGGGATCGTGGCAACATTCGCCGCATGGGACCCCGAGGGGGCTGGCGTGAAATATTCGGTGTCGGGCACCGACGCCAGCAATTTTATTATCGATGCTAATGGCAAATTGATATTAAGCCAATCGCTGGATTATGAAACGGCGGGTGCCGCCAATTACAGTGTGGTGGTGGTGGCGACCGACAACACGGGTCATGCAACCAGCCAAAATTTTATTGTGTCATTGGGCAACAGCAACGATGAATTTGCTTGGTCGGGGACCCAGCCTGCTGGGGTTTCCCTGCTGGAATTAACGGGAACCCAGGTAACAACCGCCAGGGCCGTGGCAACCTTCACCGCGGTGGATACCGATGTCAATGGCTGGCGGTTATACACCGAACAGCGGCGCGGGGTTTGTTAGCTACAGCTTGGCGGGTGCCGATACAAAATATTTCACCATCAACAAAGAAACGGGGGTTTTAAGTTTCGTTTCGGCGGTTGACGCCGAAAATGGCCATGGCCAATTATACAGCATTACCATTTGGGCCAATGAAAACAAACAAACATTGGGCACACCATGGATAAGCAAAAACTTCGTCCTGACCATTGGCGATGTTGATGAATCACCCATTACATGGCAAAATTCAAACAGCCACCCCCTGGGCGGCAGTGTGGCAGAAAGTTATAATAACCCGAAACATCTTAATCCGGGGGATATTTACCCGATTGATTTGGTCATTCCCGTATCGCCATTTGCAATTGGTTCGATTTGGGCGGGGGCAGACTGGGGGCATATAGTTTACCGCAATATGCCAATGGTTACAGTGTTACATTGCCATTCGATTTGGTTATTTCGGGTGATAACTCGCAGGGGTGAATTTAAGGCAATTTTGGTCAAGAAATAGCGATGGTAGCATTACACAAGGGGAACTCTGGCTAGTGATGGTCTCAGTAGTTCGAATGGGGCTCCCTACCGCTATACCGTGGCCGCGGGGTCGGTGATTGTGGGTTATGGAACATTTGACGGTGGTAATGAGTCGGCATATTTGCAGTCGTAGAATTGGGACATAAATCGTCGTTTCCAAAACCGAAAACCGCAGGGTAACATTGGCGGGCGGGGTTGATGTGGTGGTGCCCGTTCCCGCGGATCAAAATTTCTTCTTCACCGCCACCGATAGCGATGCCAGCAATATAATTTATTCGGTCAGCGGCACCGAAGCCGCCAATTTCACCGTGGCCAGCAACGTCGATGGTATGAAGGGTAAGGGTAAATTAACATATATTGGCGATTTGGATTATGAAACCACCAGCCACACCCACACCGTGACGGTGGTGGCAACGTCGGGCAATAATAGTGTAACCCAATTGTTTATATTGACAGTAACGGGTTTGAACGACGAAGCGGCGGTTTGGACCAACAGCAGTGCCAACGGCACAATTTCAGAAAATAACGTGGCGGGGGTTGCGTTGGCAACATTTACGGCCACCGACCCCGACGGCGCGGGCGTAACATATTCATTAACGGGCACCGACGCCAATTTGTTCAGTTTGGATTCCAGCGGCGGTTTGCATCTTAAATCGGCGTTGGATTATGAAGGAACATACAATGGCCACAATGGCCATGTATTCAGCGTTATTGTCAATGCGTGGGGCACCGCGGGTGGCACGGCGGGCAGCGCGGCGATTGGTTTTGGTGCCCACGGCCACGACCAAATTGTTTGTGTTAGGTTTGGGTAATATTAATGAATTCGCCACGGGTTTTGTTGGAACGTTAAGAAGTGGTGTTGCCATTAGCGAAAATAATGCGGTCGGGGTAACGGTGGCGAATTTCCGTGCAACCGATGGCGATGGGGTGACCGTGGATTATAGCGTGAGTGGCACCGACCCGAGCTACTTCAGCGTTGATACAAATGGTAATTTAAAATTAAAATCAAGTTTGGATTTTGAAGATAGTGTTCATACGGCGAAAAATTACAGCGTGACGGTGGTTGCAAAATCGACCGACGCCAGCGCGGCGATTAGCAGTGTGTTTGTGTTGAGTTTGGGTAATGTGAATGATAATGCGACAACGATTGGCGCAATGCACACCAGTGGCGCGGCGGTGGCAAAATCGGCCGCGGTGGCGGGATTATCGGTGGCGCATTTTGAATTGAACGATACAGATGGAACGGGTTTTGAATATAATGTGTGGAACTTGGCTGGTTCCACCGATGCGAATTCTTTCAGCATGGACAGTGTTGGCGGATTGCATATCAAAACCGCCCTGACAACATCAACCAAGGCATTTTATACCATGGTGGTGGGTGGCCACGGAACAAGCGGCGGCGCGGGAACGGGCGCGGCGGCTACGTGGGTATCGCAAACATTTATTTTCAGCCTGAATACCAGCGCGCAATTGGCCGACCACACGGCCTATATCGACGGCACCACGGCGACCCACGCGGTGAATGTGGGTGGCATTATTGGCCATGACGATGCAGGGAATATTGATTATGCCAATGTGCAATTCCATGGTGTTAATTATACCGATAAAGTCATTACGCGCAATGTTGAACCCGATGGTTTGCAATTAACCACGGTGGATTATGTGGTGCGCGGGATTAGCGATTTGGAATCTTTACGCCTAAGTTTTAACGGCTTCACCGATACGGATGGTACTAAACGTAACCATTGGTTCTTCGTCCAGGATGATGCCACGGACCACAGCGGGCATATTGTGTTTGACGCCGATGGGCAGAATGTGAATTTACACGCTTTGAACAATGGCGGTGGTTTAGCAACTTCTGACCAAATTAATTTATTGGCTGGTTCAAATTACGGCATTGACGGCGATTTTACCAAACCAACTGATTTAAATTTGAACTTGGCTTCTGACCCATTACATCAAAATACGGCGGGGGCATTGACCTTCGACCAATTCCTGGCCCTCCTCGGCGGGAATAATCACATCAGTTTTGTTTAGGCAAAACTGCGGCCTATCTATTCCATTATTCACGGTTATAAATTTTGTGCCCCCATGGGGGTGCAAATGAATTTGCTGGCAATAAAATTTTTGCTTGCAAAATCTTTTTGCAAAAGATAGAGAAGATGAATAGAAATAAGGCTAATTATAAAAAAAGAAAAATTCTATCATAAATAATCATGAATGGCGGGTTAAAATAATGGAAAAAAATACTAACAAATCTGGCAAACAACGCACCATGCGTGCGGTCGTCATTGGTGGCGGCGTGAACGGCGTTTCGGCATTGTATCATTTGGCTAAAAAAGGTTGGAAAGATGTTTTGCTTATCGAACGTACCGAATTGACCGCGGGGTCAACATGGCATGCGGCGGGGTTGTTGCCATTATTTAACATGAGTTATTCGGTTGGCCAGTTGCATCAATATTCGGTCGAATTGTATAAACGATTGGAAAAAGAAACGGGGCAAGAAGTTGGTTTTCACCAAACGGGTAATTTGCGATTGGCGCGGGTGCGCGACCGGTTGGATGAATATAAAAATTATCAATGCACCGCCGAAACCATCGGGGTGGAATGTCATATCCTTGGGGTTGATGAAATTAAAAAACTGTGGCCATTGGCCAACATGGATGGTTTGATTGGCGCCCTGTGGCACCCAACCGACGGGCATATTGCCCCGGTCGATGTTACCATGGCGCTGGCGAAGGGCGCACGGGCGTTGGGCGCGACCATTGAACAAAATAAAATGGTGGTGGCGATAGAACGCACCGATTCCGCCGAATGGAAAATTATAACCGAAACCAAAGATGGCGAACGCGAAGAAATTTTGTGCGAACATGTTATTTGCGCCACGGGTAATTATGCCCGCCAAACCGCGTTGATGGTTGGGTTGCAAATTCCCGCCATTCCCGTTGAACACCAATATATTGTTTACGATGTCGACCCCGTGTTAAAAAAATACCGCGAAGCGGGGAATAAAGAATTGCCCATTTTGCGCGAACCCGATGCTCAATATTATTTCCGTGAAGAACGCAATGGTTGGATTTTAGGGCCATATGAACGCAATGCCCCCGCACGATTTGTCGACGGCGTTGACCCAGGTTTTGAAAAAGATTTGTTCCCTGGCGATTTGGACCGTTTGTTACCGCATGTCGAGGCCGTTATGCACCGCGTGCCGTCGTTAGAACATGTTGGGGTAAAAAATGTGGTGAATGGTCCCATTTCTTACACGCCCGATGGCAACCCCATGGTCGGGCCCGCCTTTGGCTTGCCCAATTTTTGGATATCGGAAGGCCATAGTTTTGGCATCACCGCCGCGGGTGGCGCGGGGTGGCAATTGGCACAATGGATTGTTGATGGTCAACCGTCGGTCGACATGATTGGCGTTGACCCACGGCGGTTTGGTGTGGTGTCGAAAAAATTTACCAAAATTAAAAACGAAGAAGCCTACGAACATGTTTTTATTATTCATTATCCGCACGAAGAAAAACCAAAGGGTCGCCCCGCGAAAACCATGCCCTGTTATCGCGACATGGTGGATGCTGGCGCGGTGTGGGGACAAAATTTTGGCTGGGAGCGGCCGCTGTATTTTTCAACTTCGGACGATACCAAAAAAGACGATTGGTCTTTCCGCCGCCCCAAATGGTTTAACACCGTGGGGAATGAAGTGCGCAAAATGCGCGACGAAGTGGGGTTGATGGAACTTTCAACCTTCGCCAAATATATGGTGGAGGGGCGGGGGGCGCGGGCCTTCCTCGACCATATGGTCGCCAATGCTATTCCAAAATCGATTGGCAAACTTAATTTGTGTCACGCGCTTTACCCGACGGGTTCTATCCGCGCCGAATTCACCATTTTGCGTTTGCCCGATGGTCATTATGGCGAACGTTTTTATGTGGTGGGGCCGTCGCGCACCCATGACATCGATTGGGATTTCTTACAAAAAAATCACCCGAAGGATGGCTCGGTTTTCTTAACCGACATGACTACCACCAACGGCGTGTTTATTTTGGCGGGGCCAAAATCGCGCGATGTGTTGCAAGAATTGGCGGACGCTGATTTGTCGAACGGGGCTTTCCCCTGGCTTTCGGGGCGCGACATACCCGTTGGGTTTTGCCCCAATGTGCGGGCGTTGCGGGTTAACTTCGTTGGTTCGTTGGGGTGGGAATTGCATCACCCGATTGAATATCAATTGCACCTGTATCGTGCAATTATGGATGCTGGCAAAAAACATAACATCGGGCTGGTCGGCATGCGCGCCATGGAATCGATGAGGTTGGAAAAAACCTATCGCCTGTTTGGCACCGACCTTAATGCTGAAAATACTATATTGGAGGCCGACCTTGGCCGTTTTGTGCGCTTGAACAAAGGAAATTTTGTGGGGCAGGAGGCTTTGGTGAAGCAACAGGCGGCGGGCGTGCCACGCAAATATGTCACGATAGAAATTGACGCGGTCGACGCCGACAGTTTTGGTAACGAACCAGTGTTTATTGGCAACGAAGTGGTGGGCCGCGGCACGGCGGGCGGTTATGGCCATTATGTTAAAAAATCGTTGATGTTAGGTTATGTCAACACCCAACATGCCGCGGTTGGCACCAAATGCAAAGTGCGCATATTGGGCGAATTACGCGACGCCAAAATTGTCGCCGAGAGTCCGTATGATCCCGAGAACAACGCCCTGAGGGGGTAGGTATTTTGTGGGTGGATTTTTCGACAGAACGTAATTTGCTGTTCGCAACAGATTTGCAAACCCCCTATAAATCGCTTATTAAATAACGTGGGGCAATGGGACAATGGCAAAGAAAAAAATATTAGCAGAGAAGAACACGACACCAAGTCGTAATGAAATGAAAAGCAGAGCCTTGGCATTTCAAAAAAGGTGGCAAATTGCTTCTAGTGAGTCTTCTGATAAACAAACTTTTTATAATGAATTTTTTAATATATTTGGAATTGATAGAAAAAAAGTTGCTATCTTTGAACAGCAGGTTGAAAAATTAAACAACCGCCGTGGGTCTATAGATTTGTTTTGGCCAAAAAAACTTTTGGTGGAGCATAAATCAAAAGGCGTTGATTTGAAGAAAGCGGTTGAACAGGCTTATGATTATTGCCTTAATATTGAAAATGATTTGTTGCCTGAATTTTTGTTGGTATGTGATTTTCATGAATTTCGGTTAATAGAAATTGCTAATAAGCAAAAATATTATTTTACATTGCCAGAATTGCATGAAAAATTGCATCTATTTAATTTTATGACCGATTATAAAAAACAAAACATCGCCGAGCTTGACCCAATTAATTTAAAAGCGGCAGAACGCATGGGCGATCTTTATGATAATTTAAAAAATGATAATGCTTCACAAAAAGATTTAGAATTATTTTTGGTGCGTGTGCTTTATTGTTTGTTTGCCGATGATACAGATATATTTAAGAAAAAGATATTTCATGATTTGATTGATAAAAAAACAAGGAGTGATGGGTCAGATGTTGGCGACAGATTAGCCCATTTATTTCAAACCTTAAATACGCCAAAAGAAAAAAGACCCAGCACTTTAGATTTTGATTTAAATGACTTTGATTATATTAATGGTAAATTGTTTGCCGACACGATTAACATTTTATCTTTTAGCACATGGACAAGAACATATTTGATAAATTGTTGTTCGTTTGTTGAATGGCGAAAAATATCGCCCGCTATTTTTGGTTCATTGTTTCAATCAATTGCTGATAAGAAAAAAAGACGAAGCACGGGGGCGCATTATACATCGGAAAAAAATATTAAACGCACCATTGAACCATTATTCTTAAATGACCTATGGGCAGAATTTCACAAAATAAAAAACAATACTAAACAATTACATGATTTCCATGATAAATTGGCATCATTATATTTTTTTGACCCCGCCTGTGGTTGTGGTAATTTTTTGGTGGTGGCTTATCGTGAATTGCGAAAATTAGAATTAGAAATTTTAAAAATATTATATCCCGACACTGAGATAAATAAAAAAATAGATGTTAATGGTTTGTCAAAAATAGATGTAGACCATTTTTATGGGATAGAGATTGAAGAATTCCCCGCCAATATTGCCCAAGTGGCTTTGTGGCTAACCGACCATCAAGCAAATTTAGAATTGTCAGAATATTTTGGCCAATATTACGCTAGGATACCATTAAAAAAATCGCCCAATATTACCTGTGGCAATGCCCTGACGCTGGATTGGCAAAAAATTTTATCCGCCAAACAATGTTCTTATATCATTGGCAATCCGCCATTTATTGGTGCTCGCCAAAAAGATGGCATGCAATCGAAAGAAATGGAAGATATATTTTCAGGAATAAAAGATTGGGGTAATTTGGATTATGTAACAGCATGGTATAAAAAAGCCGCCGAATATATCCATGGCACAAAAATTAAGGTGGGGTTTGTTGCCACCAATAGCATTACACAGGGTTTGCACGTTGGTATATTATGGAATAATTTAATCAATCAACATGGTATTACCATTCATTTTGCCCATCAAACCTTTGCTTGGTCAAATGAAGCCACGGGTAAGGCGGCAGTTTATGTGGTGATAATCGGTTTTGCCAATTTTGATAGTGATAAAAAAATTCTATATGAATATGATGATATTAAGGGCGACCCAAATCAATCGCTAGTAAAATATATTAGTCCTTATTTATCTTCTAACAAAATGGATATTGCAATTAGCAGTCGTGAGAAGCCTTTATGCGATGTGCCAAAAATGTCGTTTGGTAGTATGCCCCGTGATGGTGGTTTTTTAATTATAGAAAATGAGAAAGAAAAAGAACAATTGATAAATCATAATCCATTGGTAATAAAATATATTAAAAATTATATTGGGGCAGATGATTTTATCAATGGTTATAAAAGATATTGTTTATGGTTGGTGGATGCTGAGCCAAGTGATTTAAAAAAAATGCCCTTGGTGATGGAAAGAATAAAAAAAGTAAAAGAATTTCGGTTGGCGAGCAAAAAAACTGCAACCAGAAAATTTGCTGAAACTCCATCGTTATTTTGCGAACAACGACCCGCAAAAAGTAATTATTTATTAGTGCCACGGGTGTCATCGGAAAGGCGAAAATATATTCCCATAGGCTTTTTTAGCAAAGATAATATTGTAGCTGATAGTTGCTTAGCTATTGGCAACGCCACCCTCTACCATTTTGGCATTTTGACTTCTGCCATGCACATGGCATGGGTAGCGCAAGTTTGTGGACGATTAAAATCAGATTTCCGTTATTCAAAAGATATTGTTTATAACAATTTTCCATGGCCAAAGAATCCGCCCACAGACAAAATAAAAAAAATTGAATCCATCGCCCAAAGGATTTTGGATATTCGTAAAAAATATGAAAATAAAAATACCCTTGCCGATTTGTATGACCCCAATACCATGCCAAGCGATTTGTTAAAAACCCATGAGGATTTAGACAAATTGGTTGATGATTGCTACGGCTCCGCTGGTTTTGCCAGCAACGGCGATCGCCTCACCCATTTATTTAATTTGTATGAAGAATATATAAAAAATAAAAATTAATTGTTGCAACAATGGGGGCAAAATTCGACCGAACTGAAATATTGTTTTTTTGCCTCCATCATAGCTTCCTCAGGACTTTTTTTATAACTAGCATGATAAACATCATCCTGCATGTGCGGGCACCCCTCCCGATGCAATAAATGCACGCGCTGACCCGTGGAACCATCCACAAAGGTTTCCTTTTTTTCTATCATATATGCTTTGCCTAATCCTGACATGGTTTTTTTATACCCTGGATTCTTTTATCCAGCAATATCTATTTCACCAATGACCACCATTTGTTGCCGATAGTTTTTATAGCGATAGGGCGCAACCCAAGCATAAGATAAAAACACCACGCGCGGCGCGCGCGGGCGGTTGCAATTTTTAACCAATGGGCTTATAGATACAATAATCAAATATAGCATTATTTCAATAAAATATAGCAACATCATGGCAAAGAAAAAAACCATAGCTGGAAAAAAATTGACTTCTTCCGCGCCCAAAACCAGCAACCAGGCGGGCGGCGCCATGGCGGGTTTGGCAACCCAATCGCTGTTGGTGGATATTCATTATGCAACCTTGGTGGATAGGTTTTTAAAATTTATAAAACGTTATCAACAATGGTTGGTGGCGGTGGTCGTCCTCGCCCTGGTCATAAGCTTGGCAGTGATAAGTTGGAATTTTTATCAACAATCCCAAGCAAAAAAAATAAGCGAAGAATTTTACGCCCTGCTCGGCGATAAGGAAATTGCCACCCACCCCGATAAATTGGTGAATTTCGCCGTTAATTACAGCAAAGGTGCAGGGGCGGGTTATGGCGCATTGGCCAGCGTGATGGCTTTGCAATTAATCGAAAAAAATAAAAATGACGCCGCGCAAACCAATTTGAAAAACACCATCGATAAAGCCGTGGCGCAGAATCCCTATTTGCGCGACCTGACGACTTTGCGTTCGGGCGATGAAAAAACATTGCGCGGCCTTACCGTGGCGGCGCAAAATTCGGCGATGATAAATTTGGCCCTGGCCGACCGCTTAACCGCCGCGGGAAAAAAAGACGAAGCAAAAAAAACCTTGCAAAATATCGCCATCAACAACCAAAATAATTTGCTTGGTTTGTTGATGTTACAAATTTTACCCAATTATTAATTCATCAAACATTATCCATCGAACAACATGTTGCAAAAAAAAATTTACTCCTATGTTTTTGGCGGCGCCATGGCAACATTGTTGTTAACTGGTTGCGCCGATAACAAATTGACCCTGAGCGGGCAACGGCAAGTTATCGATATTGCATCGATAGACGATGTCCGCGCCAGCGATTCAAAACTTATCGGCGGTGGCTACAGCCTAACCCAGCCAGTCACCAACCAAGAATGGCGTTCGGCGTCGGGCGGTAACGACCGTCGCCCGCCCCACGCGCGCGGCGGCGAAAAAAACAAAATAGCTTTTTACATAAAAATTGGCGCAGGCACGGGGAAATCCACCCTCTATCCCGCGTTCGATAAAGACGGCGATGAAAACCCCGAAACCCCGCGGGGCGAGGCTAATATAGTCAACATCGCCCCCATTGTTGCCGACAATAAAATTTTCGCCATCGACAGCCGTTATCAAATCACCGTGCTCGATTGGCAAAAAGATAGCGACCAGCCCAAAGTAAAATGGCGTTATCTTTTAAGCGAAGCCAACAATTACCTTGCCGCGACGGGCGGGGGCATGGCCTTCGCCAATGCTGGCGGCCCCGATGGCAAAACCCCTTTGTTGGTGGTGACCACGGGGTTTGGTAAAGTATACGCCTTTAACGCCAACACGGGCGATGTGGTTTTTCAACAAAATCTTATCAGCCCGATTAAAAATTCGGCGGCCATCACCGACAGCCTAGCCATTGTTAAAACCATCGACGGTTCGGTTTATGGTTTGTCATTGCGCGACGGGCGTAAGGTTTGGCAAAATAATAGTTTGCTGGCCGATGGCGGCGTGATTGATGCCATTGGGTTTAAGGGTGGATCCGCCCCCACCGCCAGCGCGGGACGGGTGTGGACGGGTTTTTTGTCGGGTAATGTGATGGCTTTGAACGGCGCGTCGGGCAATATATTATGGCAAGATGGCACGATGAAATTCAGCATAGGCGACAGCAACCGTTATCGCGAAATTATTGGCAACATGATGCTTGACGGCGGGGTTATCTATGCCTTCAGCTTTGGTTCCGACGCCATTGCCTTCCGCGCCGATGGTGGCGGTAAATTGTGGCGCAAACGTTTGGCGACCATCGAAAACCCGACCATGAATAACCAAACAATTTTTATTATC
Organism: Alphaproteobacteria bacterium; assembly: GCA_965262775.1. Classification (GTDB taxonomy): domain Bacteria; phylum Pseudomonadota; class Alphaproteobacteria; order JASGCL01; family JASGCL01; genus JASGCL01. Next base: position 189,749 of record CBDHFT010000006.1, read on the forward strand.
GACAGCGATTACAATTTGAAAGCCATTAATAAAGCGACAGGCAATTTATTTTGGAGCCGTATCCTTGAAAAATATCAATACCCTGGCACGCGAACTTTGACATTGGTCGATTGGCATGGCCCGTTGTTGGTAAGCAAAAGATTGTTTCTGGCAAATAATATAGGGCAATATATGTTCGTCAATGCCCTGAACGGCAACATGATAGAGCAGGGCCAAGATGATATATATAAACTTGACTCCCCCGCCATCGCGGCCAAAAACACCATTTTGTTTGTCAACAGCATGGGATATTTGGTGGGGATTCAATAGATAATTGACTTTGTTCCATCATATTGTTAGCTAATATCATGAAAAAAATAACTTATTTTCTATCCGTTGTCATGATTGCTTTGTTATTGGCAATCGCGAGCCAGCCACAAAAAGCCAAGGCTGAATTTTACGGCGATATTAACGCCGAATTTGCTATCGCGGGCAATACCAATTTGGTGCCACGCATCGGCGGCGGGGTGACATTTGATTTGGGTTACATCATTGGTAACAATCGTTTTTTTATTAACAGTGGGGTTCATTACCTTTCTGGCAAACCCGCCGATTATGATATTCTGCGTCATCGCTACCAATTGTTTTCCTTCGTGCATGTGCCGCTAACTTTAAATTATGGCATCGTGCTGAATGCTGGGCGCGTTTCTTTCATCCCCTCGCTTGGCTTTGGTTACAGTTTCACGACCATGTATGGCTATGATATAGAAACCGATGGTCGCGCGCTTCCGTTCCCTGCCCATAGTTTTATTGTCAGCCCCAAATTGCAAATCATGTATAATTTTAGTGACAAAACATCGATAGGGGCAACCTTTGGCGGTAATGTTTTTGCGTCGGAATTTTTAAAATTCACCTACATGGTGGTGGGTTTTACCGCCAGCACAAAATTTTAAGTTATTTATTTCTCAATAATATAACAAGTATTCAACGCGCCAGCGCGCTCGACCCGATATTTCTTTGGTATAATTTTTTCCATATCAACCGATTGAAAACCCAAGGCGCGGGTTAAGGGATTTAACGAATGAGCCAATTTGCTTTTGCGGGTGTTAACATACAACATGATTTTGCCGCCTGGCTTCAAATGCTGCAATGCTAATTTCAAAAAAGCATCGGGGTGCGGCAAAACGGAAATAACATGCACCAGCACAATAATATCAACTTTTTTAGTTTTTTTTAATATATCTTCGGCGTAACCAATTAAAAATTCTGGGGCATTTTTTTTCATCATATTGGGTAAATATTTTTTTACCCGCCGCTCTGCAACCTTCAACGCCAAACGGTCGGGCTCAGAAAAAATAAATCTATTTTTATTTTTCTCACCAAGATATTTTATGTAAGGGCCCACGCCCGTGCCAATATCCAAAATAGTTAGGTCATGATTTTTTCTGGTAAAATCTGCAAAATGTTCATAGCTGCTTTTTTGCCACAACCCCCAGGTAAAAGAATAAACGGGGCGCCATAAAGTCCAAACATTAAAACCAAATATCATGCGCGCGACATTAGCAAATTATAGCTCAATCACCAAACAAAAAATTACCTTGCTTTTTGCTCATAATAGCCTTAAAGCATTTTTGACCAAGCTTTTTGTAAATTCTATGAACGCACAAAAAATGGCGGAGCGTAGCGCAGCCTGGTAGCGCACTTGACTGGGGGTCAAGGGGTCGTGGGTTCAAATCCCGCCGCTCCGACCACCTACTAAAAATATAGTATAAATAAAAAAAATGTTAGAGGCTTTCTTTTCTATTTTTCCCATTTTAGCTTTGGTGCTGTCTGGCTTTCTTATTGGTCGCATGGTGCGCAAACCAAAGGAAGAATTGAGCGATCATTATATGTTGCTCGACAGGTTTATTTTTTATGTTTTGGCCCCTGCTTTCTTCTTCTTCACCATCGCCAATGGCAACATCGATGCTATTGTTAACTTTCCCTATTTTTTGGCGTTGATTGCCAGCCAATTTATTATGATGGGACTGGCGCTTATTATCACGGGCAATTTTTTTAAAGAACCATTCGGCGAAAGGATGCTGCATAGTTTATCTTCCAGTTTTCCCAATGTCTTGTTCGTTGGCTTCCCCATTATGATAGCGGTTTTTGGCGAGCAGGGCATTATGCCCGCTATCCAGGCCGTGTTCATTCAGCAGGCTATCATCATGCCGATATTGCTATCGACCCTGCAATTTGATTTGGCCGTCAGGCGCGGCTTTAGCCATGGCAATGTGCACACCACGATTATAGAAATTGTTCGTGCTGGCCTGTCGGTTATTAAAAATCCTATTTTGCTGTCGATATTGGCGGGTGTTTGTTTTTCTTATTTTGATTGGGAAATGCCAAAACCCCTGACCAATTTTTTTAATTTGGCGAACGGTGCTTTGAACGCCGTGGCCTTGTTTGCGATTGGCGTTTTTATGGCGCAAACAAAATTTGTTTATAAATTGGTGGTGGCGCAAGAAAGTTGGTGGGTGGTGATATTAAAAATTATTGTTATGCCATTGTTAAGTTGGTTGATTGTGACCTTGGCCTTTTCTTATTTGGATTCCGTACATGCCGCCGCGGTGGTTATTATTGCCGCCCTGCCCACCGCTGGTTCTATCATGTTGTTGGCCCATCATTTTTCTATCAGGAAAAAACGCACGATGTTAGAATATCATTTAACCAGCTTGGTTTCGGTCGTAACTTTAAGTATTATCCTTGCCTATTACCTTAACTAGTTATCCTCATCACATGGCTGGCTAAGTATTTTTAATGAAAGGCGGCGCATGATAAGAAAAAGCAATTTACAATCGATGGAGGGGCTCGTCAAAAAAATGGCGCGGCTTTACCTTGGCCGTGCGGGCATGGTGGCGATGGATATAAGCAAATATTGGCGAGAGGTGGTTGGCGAAGAATTTTATCAGACAGTATTTTTTCAGAAAGTTTCTTTTCCTATAAAAAAAAACCTCCAACAAAAAAACAATGGCGTGTTGATGGTGATTTGTAATCCCGCGGTGGCGCATTTGATAAAGTTTGAAGAAAAAAATATTTTACAACGCGCCAATCGCTACTTTGGTTATCCTGCCCTTGGGCGTATTCATGTTAAGCAACGAAACACATGAAAAATTTTATCTTACTTACATTATTCCCTGAAATGTTTCCTGGTGCCTTGGCCCATTCGGTTATCGGCAATGCACTTGGTTCGTTGTGGAATTACCACGCCATCAATTTGCGCGATTTTGCCGACAACAAACATAATCGGGTCGATGACGAACCGTTCGGCGGCGGCGCGGGCATGGTTATAAGGGCGGAGGTTGCCTTTAACGCGGTCGAGGCTGCCCTGCGCCCCCACCCCAACGCCCGCGTTGTTCATTTGACGCCGCGTGGGGAATTATTAACCCCCGCCATAGCAAAATATTTGGCGGCAGGAACGGAGCAGGGGAGCAACAGCGAAGAAAATATAATATTGATATGCGGCCGTTACGAGGCCATCGACCAGCGATTTGTGGATTATTATAATCAGCAACACCCCGATAACCCGATGATGGAGATTAGCATTGGTGATTATGTTTTGTCGGGCGGTGAATTGGCCGCGATGGTGTTGATGGATAGTATTTTGCGTTTTGTGCCAGGTATATTAGGCAAAGAAGAAAGCCACGAAGAGGAAAGCCACGAGGCTGGGTTGTTGGAACATCACCATTATACCCGCCCCGCCGAATGGCGCGGATTAAAAGTTCCAGAAATTCTCTTGACAGGCAACCATAAAAAGATTAAAGAGTTTCGTCAGGCTGAAGCAGAAAATATAACGAAGCAACGACGCCCTGACATCTTGAAAAAACAAATAACCGACAAAAAAAATTGAGAAATACCATGATGAATTCATTTTCCAGCGTTTTAGCTGATAATTTAAAAAAAGCTAAACAAGCTAAAAAATCCCCCACCTTTCGTCCGGGCGATACATTGCGGGTTGAGGTGAAGGTTGTCGAAGGCGACAAGTCGCGGTTGCAGGCTTTTGAAGGGATTTGCATTGCCCGTAAAAATGCTGGCATCGGTTCTTCTTTCACGGTGCGCAAATTATCCTATGGCGAAGGTGTGGAAAGAACTTTCCCGCTTTTTAGCCCGATGGTCGATTCGGTTGAGGTTGTTCGCATGGGCAAAGTGCGTCGCGCCAAATTATATTATTTGAAGGGTCGCAAAGGGAAATCAGCACGCATCGCCGAAGAATTTCGTTCGGTGCTAGCCATGAAGGGTGATGAGATTGCCACGGCGGCGCATATCAGCGAAGAAAAAATAGCCGAGGTCATAGCCAAACCCGAAGCAGTTGTTGAAGCAAAGCCCGAAGTTAAAAACGAAGCACCAACCCAAGCGGTTGCTGCTGACGCTCCCGATGCTGTTGCCAAAGACGAGCAAAAATCATAAATTATTTTGTTGAATGGGGTCAAGCGAAGCATAGGCCGCGCCCATACTTCTTACATGGCTATTCATGCCCAAGTATAAAAATGCTAACAATTTGTAATGGCTGGGGACTCCTGCTATAAAATATCATGACCGCCGTTTATAATATAAAATCTATCAAGGGAATGACCATAGGCAATGATTTGCCTTTTATATTGATAGCGGGGCCTTGCGTTTTGGAATCGGAAAAACATGCCTTGACCATGTCGGTGGCTATCCAAAAAATTTGTGACAAATTAAAAATCCCGCTTATTTATAAAACAAGTTTTGACAAGGCCAATCGGTCTTCTATCGAATCCAGCCGCGGTTTGAATTTTGATGAATCGCTAAAAATTTTTTCTAAAATCAAGGCCGCGACGGGCCTGCCGCTGCTGACCGATTATCATGAAAAGGAGCAGGCGGCGCAAGTAGCCGACGTGGTTGATGTGTTGCAAGTGCCCGCGTTTTTATGCCGCCAAACCGACCTGTTGCTGGCGGGTGGCAAAACGGGCAAGCCGATGAATGTCAAAAAAGGTCAATTCCTGGCCCCCGAAGACATGGCGAATGTGGTGAGCAAAATTGAAAGCACGGGCAACCAAGATATTATGTTGTGCGAACGCGGGGTGAGTTTTGGCTATCGCACCTTGGTGAATGATTTTCGCAGCCTGCCCATCATGGCCAAAACTGGCAAACCCGTGATTTTTGACGCCACCCATTCGGTGCAAAGCCCTGGCGGGCTTGGCAAAACATCGGGGGGGCAACGCGAATTTGTGTTCGACCTGGCGCGGGCCGCGGTTGCCGTGGGGGTGGCGGGATTATTTATGGAAGTTCATGAAGATCCTGACAAAGCCCCGTCCGATGGACCCAACATGATAAAGTTGTCTGATTTAGAAAATATCTTGCAGAAATTGCAAGAGATTGATAGGGTAATAAAAAAATAGAAAAGAACGATGGCTAAAAAAATATTTGACCTTCATGCCGATGGCTCGGCGATTGTAGAAATTTTACCGCTTGAGGTTTTGGATAGCCGCGGCAACCCGACGCTGCAGGTTACGGTAAAATTATTAAGCGGCGCGGTGGGCGTGGCGTTGGTGCCATCGGGCGCGTCAACTGGTAAACATGAGGCCGTGGAATGGCGCGACGGCGATAAAAAAAGATTTGGCGGCAAAGGGTTGCTGGAACCATGTGAAAAAATTAAAGGCGAAGTGAGTGATTTGTTGTTGGGGCAGCAGGCGGGCGACCAATTGCGATTGGATAAATTATTGTTGGCGTTGGATGGCAGCGACAACAAAAAAATCTTGGGTGCCAATACCATTTTGGCGGTGTCGCTGGCTATCGCCCGTGCGGCGGCGGCGCATTACGGCTTGCCGCTTTATCGTTATCTTGGTGGAACCACGGCGCATTTGTTGCCCGTGCCCATGATGAACATCATCAACGGTGGCATGCACGCCGATAACAATTTGGATATTCAAGAATTCATGATTATGCCCGTTGGTTTTCAAAAATTTTCTGATGGTTTGCGGGCGGGGGTTGAAATATTCCATAGCTTGCGATCCATTTTAAAAAGCAAAAAGCTTAATACCAATGTCGGCGATGAAGGGGGTTTCGCGCCCGATATCGCTAGCGCGGAGGAGGCCTTGGCTTTGATAGGCGAAGCGGTCAAGTCGGCGGGATACAAAGAAGGCAAAGAAATTTTTTATGCACTAGATTGTGCCAGCACCGAATTTTTTAAAGATGGCGTTTATGATATGATGGGCATGAAGAAAAAAATGTCCAGCGCGCAATTAACCGATTACCTGGCTGGCTTATGTAACAACTTCTCCATTATTTCTATCGAAGACGGCATGGCCGAAGACGATTTGGCGGGATGGGAAATATTGACAAAACGCCTGGGCGATAAGGTGCAATTGGTTGGCGATGATTTGTTTGTTACCAACCCCAAAAGATTGCAAATGGGCATTGATAAAAATTTAGCCAATGCTTTGTTGGTGAAGGTGAACCAGATAGGAAGCCTGAGCGAAACCCTGGAGGCGGTCAACATGGCGCATCGCAATCATTACCTTGCCGTTATGTCGCACCGTTCGGGCGAAACCGAAGATACCACGATAGCCGACTTGGCGGTTGCAACCGCTTGCGGCCAAATTAAAACGGGCGCGCCCAGCCGCGGCGAACGCACCGCAAAATATAATCGCTTGCTGGCCATCGAACAGGAATTGGGGCATGAGGCTGTCTACGCTGGTAAAATGATATTAAAGTAGGGTAGAATGGTCATCGAAGGATAATAATAAAAAATAATCATGCCGCTTAACAAAACCCATAAAAAAAATTTGCAAGTTATAAAAAAAGAAAAACTGGCCGATGCCTTGCGGGCTAACCTACGCAATCGCAAAAGGCAACAACAATTGCGAGAGAAGAAATCTTAAACCCATGTCTTTGCAACCCGATAAATGGATAAAACAAGAAGCCGCCAAGGGCATGATAGAGCCCTTCGTCGATGGTCAAGTGCGCGAGGTTCAGGGTAAAAAAATTATTTCCTACGGCTTATCATCCTTCGGTTATGACGCGCGGGTCGCCAACGAATTTCTTATTTTTACCAATGTCGACAGCGTTACCGTTGACCCTAAAAACTTTGAAGACAATGCTTTTGTAAAAAGGCAAACCGATGTTTGTATTATTCCGCCCAATAGTTTCGCCCTGGCCCGCACCGTGGAATATTTTAAAATTCCAGAAGATGTGTTGGTGATTTGCTTGGGGAAGAGCACCTACGCCCGTTGCGGCATTATTGTTAATGTTACCCCGCTGGAGCCAGGTTGGGAAGGGCATGTGACTTTGGAATTTTCTAACACCACGCCCTTGCCCGCCAAAATTTATGCGGGCGAAGGGGTTTGCCAATTTTTATTCTTGCGGGGCGAAAAGCCCGAGGTTTCTTATAAAACGCGCGGCGGCAAATACATGGGGCAACGCGGCGTTACCTTACCCAAACTTTAAAATAATTTTTTTTTACAGTTGCGTCGCGGGCAACTTGATAGGATAACGTTTGCGCAATTCAACATCCAAGGCTGGGTCAATGAAGGAATGCGGCGGCATGGCAAGAATTTTTTCTTTGATGGCGCGCGCCTTTTCCAAAGCGGTTGGCTTGTTATTGGCTTCCCATTCTTTGGGTGATGAGCGGTCAAAGGTTTTGGGATAAAAATAATCCTTTTGCATAACGCGTAAAGTTTGGTCGGCCCCCAAGAAATGCCCTGGGCCGTCGATGCAAACCGAACGGATGGTGTCTAAACTCAATAATTCTTCGGTGACCTCTATGCCACGAATGATACGGCTGGTCGAACCCAAAACATCATTGTCCAATATCAAACTTTCCAAGCAGAACCCGAGCAAACTGGCGTGCATGCCCGCCGATTCGTAAACCAAATTAGCCCCCGATTGCGCCACAATGGCGTGGTTATAGGCCTTTTCTGCGCCAGCCTGGTAATCAGGAATTTTTGAATCGGCCATGCCCGAAGCAACGGCGTTGATAAGCCCAAGATGCCTGCCAATTTCTGCTACGCCAGCCATCAACAATGATTGTTCGGCCGAACCGCCGCTCATGGCGCCCGTGCGCAGGTCGCTAACAAATGGCCAAGCACCAAACATGGCGGGTGCCCCTGGCTTCACGGCGTTAACATAAAATAATCCCGCCAAAACTTCGGCGGCGGATAGGGTTACCGAGCCCACCAAGGTGGCGGGGCTGGTCGCACCCGCCTGGCCCGCTGATATTAATAAAATAGGCATGCCTTCCAACGCGGCGCGTTCCAAGCAACGGCAGGCATCTTGCGCAAATTTTAATGGCGGCACCACAAAGCAACAGGATTGCGACACGAAAGGACGCGCCAGCCATTGTTCTTTGCCACCCGCAATTTCATGCAACATGGCCAAGGATAAATCAAAATGTTTGGTATCAACCCACGAAGTGCCAACATGTTTGCGCGAACCGCGCACCGAGGCATAGCAGGTGTTAAAATCCATATCCAATGGGTCGGGCAAGTCACGTGGCACCAACGAGCGTTGATAAAAATGGATGTTATCCATGTGGTCGCAGATTTTGGATGAATGATAAAGATCTTCCAACACCGATTCGCGATATTCGTTGGTTAGGGCGTCGACCATATGCACCGCGGCACCCGCCGTGCCGTAATAAACGCGGTCATCGTAGGGGTCTAAATCCCATTCGGGGTCCAAGCCAAATAATGTAAATTTTTTATTGGCAACGGCAAGCATATCCAGCACCGCATTTTTGGGGAAACAAAGACGGTTATTTTTAACAACCGCGCCTATTTTTTGGCAATATTCTATGGTCGAGGGTAAGGCCTCGGCAAAGCCGATATTTTCCAATATGTTTAGAGCGCTTTCGACAATTTTTGATCTTTCTTCGGCGGTAAATAATTTTAAACGCCCCGATTTCATGCCACGCCAAATGGGTTGCAGGTCGGTTTGTAAGGGGGCTTGTCTTGCGGCAACGCGCGATGCGCGGCCGCCCATTCTTAGTGACATGATAAAATCCCTCTCTTTTTTAATTTGCTACTGTATTATTTTTTACAATAATAATATATTAAAATTACATATTACCAATTAGTGCGATTCGAGCTTACTACCCAAACTATAATTAATTTAATACATTTAGGGTGGCTCGTCAATAAAATTCTTGTTTCTATCAATAAATAATATTTAAAAAACAAGATTTATTGCGCAAAAATAAATAGGCCTTTTTTTTCTATCACCGCCCGCACTTTATCCCCAACCTTAAAACGCCGCGGGTTGGCATGGTCGGTAAGCAAACGACTATGAATATGGAACGGGGTGTTGGGCGATGTATTGTCGGTATAGGCATCGTTATGGCATTGCCAATGGATGAGCAGGTGATTGCCCAAAAACCTTACCTCCACCACTTCGCCTGTTATCTCGCTGGCTATTTTTGTTGCTGTGGTTTTTTTTATTTCTTCTCCCATGCTAAGATTGATAAGGTCGATGGCGTCCGCCCTTATAACCACCTCAACCATTTTGTTGCCAGCGTCTTTTGTTAAGGTTTCGGACGACAATGTGCCAAGCGGGGTTACGACCTTTCCTTGGCTCACAACGCCTGCAAAACGATTAACCTCCCCAAATACTGACGCAACGAAGGGACTTTTGGGATGATAATATAGGTCGAGGGGTTGGCCTTGCTGTTGTAATTTTTGTTCGTGCAATATGGCCATGGTGTCGCTCATGAACATGGCTTCCTCCGCCGAGTGCGTAACCAATAGGGTGGCGATTTTGTTTTCTTCTAAAAAATGGAGGAGCCAATCGCGCAACTCATCGCGCACCCGTTCGTTAAGCGATGAAAAGGGCTCATCCATCAATATTAATTTGGAGCCTGGCGCCAAGGCACGCGCCAAGGCCACCCGCTGTTGTTCGCCACCCGACAATTGGTGGGGGTAACGATCGAACAGCTGCTCTAAGCCAACTTTTTTCAATAAATTCTGCACCAAAGATTTTTTATCAAGCGCGGTTAATTGTCGATTGCGTTGGATGCCGAAAGCAATATTGTCATAAACATTCAAATGGGGAAACAATGCGATGTCTTGAAACAACAGCCCCAAACCGCGTTGTTCGGGCGGTAAAACAAAACGCTGGTCCGAAACCAATTCGCCGTTGATGAAAATTTGTCCGCTGGTTGGTTTTTCTAAACCCAGGGCCAAGCGCAATATGGTGGTTTTGCCCGACCCCGAAGGCCCAAGCAAAGACATGACGCTGTTGCTGGGCACCGAAAAAGATACGCCCTGTAATATTTTTTCTTTACCGTTGGATTTGCGATAAGAAAAATGGACATCGCGAAATTCTAAAATATTTTTTGCCATCTTAATCCTCCCGCCTCAACCAATGATGTTTTGCCAACCAAATGGATATCATGCTTACCAAAATAATAAGCAAGCCAGGTAAGGCCGCCATTTTTATACGCTCATCACTGACGAAGGTGAAGAGCCTTAAAGATAAAGTTTCCACGCCAAACGGCCGCAGCACCAGGGTGATGGGCAGTTCCTTGATAATTTCGATGAAGGCAATAAGAAAACCAGAAAACAAGGCGGGGCGCAGCAGCGGCAGGTGAACAAACCCCAAAACCCCGCCGATGGCCTTGGCCGACCAATTTTTTATTTTTTTCTTGCCGTTATATTTTTTCGCCATGGGCAGAGAGTTCGTTAAATGAGTATAAGAATTTTTACGCGCGGCATGGCCAAGAAAATTACCAAAAAAAGCAATGGGCGTTTCGCCCAACACCCGCGCCGCATGGTCGATGTTGAGGCTGATGGCGCGATAACCCGCGCTGATGGCGCCAAAACAACTGGCTGAAAATTTTGCCAAATAACCATAAAATAATAAACTAAGCATGGCGATGTTATAATAGGTAGCATTTTGCGAAGCGTCATCTGCTTGAGAAAAGAAGCCCCTTACCAATGCAAAGCCAAGGATTAACATTCCCAACCCCAGCACCACCCCAGGCATGGCGTAACCAATCACCAACGGCAACCGCAGCAGCGGCATATGCCATTGCCGTTCGGCAAAACCGATGATAAGCGAAAAAAATAAAATACTTAGCCCCGCAACAGTGGCAAAACCAAAAGTAGTCAGCAGGGCGGGCAGGGTGTCGGTGATATTGGCAAGCCAGTCTTGTAAATAATTGGTGGCGCTCATTTGCAAGCCATGCCACAGTGGCGCGATGAACCAAGATAACAAAGATAGGAATGGCAAACCAATCGCGAAAAATAATAATATACCCAAGCAAGTTAGTAAGGCAATATTGCCCATCCTTGATAAGGGTTCGGGGCGATGATAACTTGCGCCGCGCCCCGTTGTTAGGGTGCTTTTCCGTTGCAGTCGCCACCCCATCAGATGGAAATTTTGGATGATGTAGTCGAAGATTAAAAATAACGATACCAACAGCAGAATGATAAAACAAAAATAACGAGCATAATTGATTTGCCCCAAATTAAGCCACAGGTCAAACATACCCATCGACAGGGTTTTGACCGCAAAAAAATTCATCGCGCCGTAATCGGCCATGACCTCCAACCCCACCAAAATAAAACCCGCCATCATTTGCGGCAACATCAGCGGTAAAAATAAACGCCAGAAGCAACTGGACAGTGGAAACCCCAGCACCCGTGCCATTTCAAGGTTGCGGGTTACATGAAGCGAAGATGACAAAAAGGAGCGTGCCAACAAATAAACATAGGGGTAAAAGCAAAGCGATAAAACCACCGCGGCCAATCGCCAATCGCGCGGATTAAAAAAACCTAACCAGTTGTAAAGCCATTGCCCCAATATTCCATTGGGTGATAATTGTTCGACATAAACCATGGCAACGATATAAGGCGGCGTGGCAAAGGGCATCAGCACCAGCCAGGATAATATTTTTTTCCCTGGAAAAGAAAAAAATTCAAAAAACCAAGCCAAGCCCATGCCAATGATAACCGCCAGGCCGCCCGTTGCCAGCACCATTTTGCAGGTGGTGAGGAAGTAAGGCAGAATAATCGCGGCATCGATATTAACCAGCAGGTCGTCATGCTGGGGTTGGTTTGCGCCACCCGCAAGCAATAAAAAAAATAACGGCAGAAGTGGTAAAAAACTTAGGAGTAATAATGCAAATTTGGTGGGAATAATGCGGCTGGCAGGGGGAGATGACTTTTTCATGATGGTCGGTATTTTCCACCATAGACAGATTCTTAACCAAAATAAATATATTCTTGTGGTTGACCCAGGGGGCGGTCTCGCGCTTCGTCCTACAGACGGTTAACGTGAGATGATTATTTTACAATAACTTTTCCCTTCATACCATGTTCTTCGTGCCCAGGTATAAGACATATTATCATAACTTCGCCCGCTTCAATGAAATGCCAATAGAGGTTAGCCGTTTTGCCAGGTTCTATTTCTACCTCAAAGCCTTCGGGATTTTCCTCTTCCTCGCCGTCGGCTATTTCTTCTTTGGCATAATCAAGGGTGGCCTTGTCGCCAATGACAAATTCATGCTTGATGCTGGTTTCATTTTTGACAACAAAATTGATTACTTCGTTCTTTTTTACCTTCACCACATTGGGCACGAATTTGTATGTGCCAGCGTGGATGGTTATCACCACTTCGCGGGCTGTTTTGGCTTCGGGGCTTTTTTTATCAACGGGCGCGCCAAAATCATAACGAGTCGTCCAATTGGGAACATGGGGGTGTTCGGCCGCGCTCTTAGCAGCGTCCAGATTTTTTTTAGATTCAGCATAGGTTGAGGCCACAGCATGCTCGGCGAAGGGTAGGTAAGTTTGCAAGGGGCTTGTTGATAGAATAACCCCCAGCAAACCAATCACAAAATTGTTTTTCATTATTTAATATTTTTATTTGTCATTAAAATTAACCGACAGCAAAGCTTTAATCACAAGCGGATAAAACTTGTAGGCTTCGACCATAGCTTTGTCATCGCTGGTAAATTTTTTACCATTGAGGGAGATAAGATTTTTTTGCCAATGGGCCGCAGGCGACACAGGATATTCATTGTTTTTTGTCATGAAATATTCTTGCGATGAGGGCGTTAACAAAAATTGGGCAAGTTGTTCGGCCTGTTTCTTGCGTTTGCTATTTTTCATGATAGCAACGCCCGATATATTGGTGGCGACACCTTCACCAATTTTATTACCAACCAACGATACCAAACGTGGTGTGGCTTTGGTTTCAAGGTCAGGAACCTCTTTCTTCAACAAACCATAATAATAGCTATTGACGACGGCAATTTTACACTGACCGCTATACACCAATTTTATTTGGTCGCGGTCAACCCCGCCTGGTTTTTGCACCAAGTTGGATTTTAATTTTTTAAGATAATCCTTCATTTGCGAATCATTCATGTAAACATGCAAGCCCGAAAATAATCCTAAATTGTAAGGATGAAGACCATCGCGCATACAAATTTGACCGCGCCATTTGGGGTCGGCCAATTGCTTCATGTTGACTATTTCTTCGGCGGGGGAATTCTTGGCTATAACAATAATCCGCGCGCGATAGGAAACGCTGGTCCAGAGGTTATCGCTATCAACAAAATTTTTCGGAATGCTCTTGGTAACCGATGCGGGAATGGGATTATTAAACCCAGCGTCCTTTAGCTGTTGCACCATGGCAATATTTTGGGTGATAACAATATCGGCGGGGCTGTTGGCACCTTCTTGCTTGATACGTTCGACCAAGCTGTCGCCACCATAATAAGTGCGGACATTAACTTTATTTTTTTTCGCAAATTCGGCGAGCAGGGGTTTCAGCAAATCTTCCTTACGGTTGGTGTATACCACCAGATCATTATCACCGTGGTCATGCCCCGCATGGGCATGGGCGGTTTGGGTGGTTGGTAGCAAGGACGCTAAAACTGGCAGCAGCAAACCACCTAATAAACAACGTTGTAATTTTTTATGATTGAATTTTTTTGACATGATTTTTTTTAACAGTGTTTATAGGAAGCCCCTTTATTTATATAGTAGTAATACAATACTATATAAAAATTGTCAATTATCATATAAAGACAAAACAGATATTTTGTAATCATGGCGATGAATGATTTTTAAAATAAGCGGATGAGTCGAAAAGACCCATCCGCTTTATCCGTTTGCCCGACCTGATATTAGGAGAGAAGAGGTATCGGGGCAAAGGAATCTTGAGATAAATTCGCTTGCCTGCTGCGGCCTCTATGATTATTCAATATTTATGCCAGCTGCGGGGACAGATATTGTGCCAGCTGCCGGCTTAGGCAAGACCATGGCATGGCACCAGCGTGATTTTTAATGAAGGCAAGGAGGGGTTAAGCTAAGGCCTGTTCCCAATCACGAATAAGATCCTCGTGATTTTCTAAACCCGTGGAGAAACGGATAAGGTCGGGCGGCACGGTGGAACCTTCCCCCTCGACCGTATACCGATGTTCGGCCAAGGATTCGGGGCCACCGAGCGAGGTTGCGCGGCGTATCATTTTTAAATTGCGCACCACTTTCAATGCTTCGGCTGCACCGCCGTTCACATGGATCCCCATCAACCCACCAAATCCACCGTGCATTTGTTTTTGTGCCACGGCATAATTGGGGTGGCGGGGTTGGCTGGCGTGCCTAATCAATGATATTTTTTTATGCTGGCTTAAGAAATCGGCAACCTGTGCCGCATTATCCGAATGTTTTTTAACCCGCAGGAATAATGTTTTCAGGCTGCGGGTTAATAAAAAACTGCTGAAGGAATCAAGCACCCAACCAAATAAAAATCGTTGGTCTTTTATACGCAACCATTGTTCGGTTTCGGCCTTGCTGGTCACCGTGCCCGCCAGCAAGTCATTATGCCCACCCAGAAATTTGGTTGCCGAATGCACCACGTAATCGGCACCCAGATCCAGCGGGCGGGTTAGGATGGGCGTTGCCGCCGTGCTGTCGACGCATAATTTTGCCCCAACCGCCTGGCAATGTTGCGCGGCCTTGGCAATATCAACAATATGATTCATGGGGTTCGATGGAACCTCGACCCATACCAAAGCTGGCTTATGTTGTTTGATGGCTGATGCCAAGGCTTCGTCGTCGCCACTTTTAACCCATATGACTTCGATACCATAACGGTTGAGGTGTTGCGTCGCCAATTTGGGCAGGCCATAATAAAGCGAATCCTGGACCAAGCATTTGTCGCCTTGCGACAGGGCAAGGAAGATGGCACTCATCGCGGCGGCACCCGAAGGATAAAGCAATGTTTCAAAGCCCCCTTCCAAATGGTTGAGCATGGCAGAACATTGGTCAAGGCTGGCATTGTCATCGCGCACATAGCCACGCTCGTCATGTTTTTCATATTGATCATTACGGAGGTAGGTTGTGCCCGTGTAGATAGGCGGGTGGATATTCCGCGTTTTTTCGTCATAAAAATATAACCCTTGGACAATTTCGCTTTCCAAAGATAAACCAGCGGGGCGGGGGGGTAATTTACGGGGCATGTTGCAAACGTGATAAAAACTATAGGTAAACTTGTATCAATTTTTTTTTCAAAAAACAATTGACAAGTTGCTTAACGGCGGGATTATTTTTTTATAGGTATTTGATTAATTCTTGGGCGGCGCGGGTCGCGGGGTTGGGGATGCTGCGTAGTTCCTTTAAAGCCTTATCATATTTCTTTTTCATGCCAGCCCTGCCGATATGAAATTGCTCGGCGGCATGGTTGATAAGATTGACCACGGTGGCATCCTCCTGGATTAGCTCGGGCACAATAATTTGCCCCGCCAGCAAATTGGGAAGGCAAACATTTTTTATTTTTATTAACTTGCGAACGATAAATATTGTCAGCGGGCTGGCGCGGTAAAAAGCAACCGCGGGGGCACCGCACAAGGCAGCCTCCAACGTCGTGGTGCCCATGCAACATAGGGCAAGGTCGGTTGATAAAAAATACTGCCATTTCTTTTTGTAATCACTGACAACGCTGATATTGGGGACAAATTGGGAATCAGCGCGGCGAATTTTTTCTATCGCCTTTTTGATGGTCGACACCAAATGGGGCTGGGTATAAAAAATATAATGGGTGTCGGTGGGCAAGAATTTATTCTGGCTAATAAATTGCGACAAGAGCGGTAGGCTGTGGTTGACTTCACGCACCCTGGACCCCGCCAACAATAATATTTGCGGTGGTTTGTTTTTCTGCGGGGTGTGGGTTTTCTTGGCCGCGGCAACCTCCGCCACCAGCGGATGCCCCATATAAAAGGTTTTTAATTTGGTGTCAGAAAAATAACGCGATTCAAAAGGATAAAGGCAAAATAGCGCGTCAAATATTTTGGCATATAAAAAACGCCGTTTTGGTCGCCATGCCCAAATGGTCGGGGCGACAAGGTGGATCCTGGGGAAGGGTTCTTTCCTTAAAGCCCAAGCAACGCGTTTGCTGAAATCGGGTATGTCGATGGTGATAAGCATGTCGGGCTTTTCGCGCCTTAAAAACATAATGGTTTTGATAATCAAATAGATAATTTCGCCCAAATGCGGCAGCAATTCCACCAAACCCATTCTGGCAATTTTTTCCATGGGGAATAACGATGCCAAGCCCGCGGCGGTCATTTTCCTGCCGCCAACGCCGACAAATTTTATGGTGGCGCGTGGATATTTTTTTGCCCAAGTTGCCCTGATGGCGGTCATCATGGCGCCGCCCAAATCATCGCCCGATGGCTCGCCCGCCAAGATGGCAATTTTAATATTCCCGCTTTTTATTCTGTCCATATTTATGTTGGTTGTTATTGCGCATGGCACGTTGGTTAAGAATAAAAACTATTGGCGTAACTTGCAAGCGATGATTTGATAAAATAAAAAAAGAAGGGTTTCTGTTGCTGGGAAACCCTTCAAGACCCCACCTATCGGGTATGAGCCGACAGGAATTCTGAGATGCACTCTTAAGCCACTCTAGGCAGCAAGAGCAACACCCCTTTCATTGTCATTGGCATTTATAGCCTTTGAAGCTCTCTTAACCCCTTTATTATAAATAATATCAAGGCGGCGAACTTAATACCGAACGCAAATCATAACCTTTATCACGCCTGTCTAGCCTGTTTCACCCCCATAATTTTACCCTGTCACTTTGATTTTTTAAGTAAGCCCACAAGTTTTTTTTATGGTGGAGGTGCCGAGTACTGCCCTCGGGTCCAGAACGTCTATGCCGTTTGATTTGATAGCGTCATAGTCCTGCCAAAGCAGAACAATATATGATATACTACGCCATGAAAAAAATGTCAATCTGCGCCCCATAACCACTTCGCCGCTTAACCAGCCTGTTTATCATCAACCATGCGCCCCGCGATTTTAAATTCGTTATTTCAACCACTATCCAACCTACATGGTTTGGGTCCTAAATTTGCATCCCTGCTAACAGGGTTAGCAGGCAACAGGGTCATCGACATGCTTGGTAAATTGTTGCCGCAAAAAATTGTCGAAAGAAAAATAATAAAAAACCTGTCCGAACTTAACCCGCAATTGATTGGTTGCCATGTGATAGTGCAGGGTAAAATAACCAGCCACGTGCCGCCAGAAAATAGTTTCAAAAAAAATAGACCCTATAAAATATACCTGGCCGATGGCACGCGCGCCATCACCCTAACATTTTTTTTACAGCAAGGGGCATGGTTAAAAAAACAATATCCCCCTGGGGCCGAGATGGCCATCAGCGGCATATTGAATCAATTCCAAGGCGAATGGCAGATCACCCACCCCGAGGCCGCGGTGGCCGCGCCGCGCATTGTCGAGATTCCTTTGATTGAAACTATTTATCCCAAAAGCCAAAACCTACCGCAAAAAGTTATCCAACGTTCCATGCGCGAGGCTATAAAATTGCTACCCGATTTACCCGAGTGGTTGCCGCAACCCGTGATGGATAAATATAAATTTCTTAGTTGGGGCGACGCTATTAAAAAAATTCATCAACCCCATCACCCCGATGATTTACGTTCCGATTCCCCCGCCCATATGCGCCTGGCGTTGGATGAAATTTTGGCATCGCAATTGGCAATAAAAAAATCGCGCGCCAGCCAGCAACCATTGGCGCAACCCCGCCAATGGATTTTGCCTGCCCCGCAATTATTTCCAACTGCAGACTTGCCTTTTAATTTAACCAGCAGTCAAGAGCAGGCTATCGAAGAGATAGAGCAAGACCTGGCTTCGCAGAAAAAAATGACAAGATTGTTGATGGGCGATGTCGGCAGTGGTAAAACCATCGTTGCCTTTTACAGCATGTTGCGCGCCGTGGAAAAATGTTTGATAGAAAAAACACCCATGGTGCAAGTTGCTTTGTTGGCACCAACCGAAATTTTGGCGGAACAACATTTTCGCAATTTTGAACAATGGCTCGCGCCCATTAAAGAAAAATGGGGCATCAAATGTTTGTTGTTGACGGGGCGATTAAGCAAAAAAGAAAAAGAGGCAAGGCGCGAAGCCATCAGGGCAGGCGATTGCCATGTGGTGATAGGAACCCACGCCATTATTCAAGAAACCATCGGCTTTAAAAACCTAAGGCTGTTGGTCATCGACGAACAACAACGGTTTGGCGTCATGCAACGTTTATCATTGTATCAAAAATCATTTTCGGATGACGATACCCCGCCCCCCGATATATTGTTGATGACCGCGACACCCATTCCCCGCACGCTAAGTTTGTTGCATTTTGGCGACCTTGACCTTTCGACCCTTAAAGAAAAACCAGCGGGTCGGCAAATTGTTGAAACCGCCATGGTCAATGAAGAAAGGTTAGCCGAGGTTATCGCAAGATTAAAAAAACAAATAGAGGCAGGCAGTTCAGTTTTTTGGGTTTGCCCATTGATAGAGGATAGCGAGGTGATGGATTTACCGTCGGCCGAGGCGCGTTATGAATTGGCAAAAAATTATTTTAACCACGACGAATTGGCTTTGATACATGGTCAGATGAAATCAAGCGATAAACAAAAAATTATTGATGATTTTAAATCGGGCAAGGTTAAATTGTTGATAGCCACCACGGTGATAGAAAGCGGTATTGATATTCCCCGCGCCACCATTATTATCATCGACCATGCCGAACATTTTGGTTTGACGCAATTGCATCAATTACGCGGCCGCGTGGGGCGCGACCAAGTTTTTGATAAGGCGGGCGACAATAAGGCTTATTGTATTTTGTTATATCGCGCGCCGTTAAGCGATCTATCGCAAAAAAGATTGACGGCGATAAAAGAACATAACGATGGTTTTTATTTGGCAGAAAAGGATTTGGAATGGCGCGGCGGCGGGCAACGTTACGGGTTGCGCCAATCGGGGTTTGATGATTTTCACTTCTTCGATATTTTTTTTCATCAGGAATTATTGGCAACCGCCACGCAATGTGCCGATAAAATATTAGCTGATAATTTGTTGGATGAAGAAAAATATCAAATATTACTCGCCCTGCATGATAAAGACCAATCAAGCCATTTGTTGAAGGCGGGTTAGCAAACAACAAACTGGGGGCAAACCTCGCCCATCATGGTTTTATGCCACATGGGCAATGGCTTTATTTTGTTCGGCAAAAATAACCGCGACACCCTGACGCGCTAGGGCGAGCATCGCCAGGAGGTCTTCATCGGCAAAGGGTTCTTGTTCGGCAGACAATTGCAGTTCCAGCAATTTGTTGGTGGTGGTGATGACGAAGTTGCCATCCAGGCTCGCCGTGGAATCTTCGGCGTAGTCAACATCAAGCAAGGGAACACCCTTGACCAAAGCAACCGATACCGCCGCCAATTGATATTGCAGCGGGTTGGTTTTTATAAGGCCTTTTTTTATCAGCCCTTGGCAAGCCAAATGTAACGCCACCCAAGCCCCCGATAGGGCGGCGGTGCGCGTGCCGCCATCGGCCGATAATACGTCGCAATCAATTTTTACTTGCCGTTCGCCCAGTGCCACCAGGTTGGTGGCGGAGCGTAAGGAGCGGCCTATCATGCGCTGGATCTCTTTTACCCGTCCATCGCGCAATTGTCTTTCACGTTCGGTGCGGTTTTCGGTGGCGCGCGGCAACATGGCATATTCGGCGGTTACCCAACCTTTTTTTCCACCGCGTAAAAATGGTGGCAATTGTTCCTCGACCGATGCGGTAACCAAAACCTTGGTAAAGCCAAATTCGACCATGCAGGAACCTTCGGCAAAACGGCTTACATCGGGTGTAATATGGATGGCACGCATTTCATTTGGTTGCCGCTTGTCATGCCGCGTGTAAGAATTTGTCATGATTGTTATGTCTTAGGAAAAAGAGTGCGAAGATAGGTGAGAAAAAATTTGGTTGCGGGGGTAGGATTTGAACCTACGACCTTTAGGTTATGAGCCTAACGAGCTACCAGACTGCTCCACCCCGCGTTAAAAAAGAAAATTTTTTTTGTAGCGATTTTTTTATATCTTTATCTGATAAGGATATAAAAAGCAAGACAAGCTTCTGGCGTCACTTCGGGATGTTTTGTTACAGGCTTTTGCCGTCAAACAATTCGATATCCAGCGATGCAAAATCAATCCCTGGAATACAACGGACATTAATATCCACTTCATCGACTTTATCGGTTTTGGTGCGGTTGTTGTCGGCATAAATTAATAAACCGCAAGTTTTACAAAAATGGTGGGTATACATGTTGCGGTTGGTAAAACTATAGGCTGCCAAGTTATCACCACCCGTTAGCAAGGTGAAATCGCCCCTATCAAGCACCGCCCACAAAACCCCAGCCTTGCTGCAAAAGGAACAATTGCATTCCGATATTTTATTGGTATCAATGGGCGCGCGAAATGTTACGGCTTGGCAATGACAGGACCCTTCGTGTATTTTTTTGCTCATGTTTCCTGTTGCCATAATTTTTCTAATAAGTCCATGGCGGCGAACAGGGCTTGTTCGCGAATATCTTGGCGATGGCCATCAAAATGATATTCCTGCACCAGGGTTTTTTTCTGTTGGTTGGCAACGGCGATGAAAACCAAACCATCGGCTTGGTTGGTGGCGGGCGTGCTTGTTATATGATAGGCCGATTTGTCCCCCGCCAAACCCGTGATGGCGATACCATGGGTAATAGCATGGGTAATGCCAACGCTGTCTTTATCGCCCCCCGCCGCATTGTTTGTCATGGGGGGATGAAATAACCCCAGGGCCATGTCGCGCGCCACAGCTTCATTAACCGCGCCGTCCCTTGCCAGCAATGTAGCATCAACCCCCAAATAAGATATTTTCCATGAATTGTGATAGGTTATAATACCGCCATAAAAAACGTTGGATATCCCCGCGACCGAGGTGAATAACCCACCCAATAATCCCCCCGTGCAAGATTCGGCGGTGGCCAACACCGCCCCGCGGTCGTGGGCCAGTTGCAAGCAAGCCGCGGCGCGTGATAATAATTTTTCGTTAAAGATGTTCATTTGTTATTGGTATGTTTTCTGTATTATTTTGTTATCGGGGCGGTTCTTGACGGTGGGGTTGTAAGGGGTAAGGTGGCACGGTGGTAGGCCAAATGCTCGAAAGAAAAACCGTTCCAGGTAAGGTTGGGGAAAGGTTTGGCTTCATCGGCGGGGTTGCGCGGCACAAACCAATTTGAATTACGTTGTTTTATTTTGTTGTTGATAGATTTTACAACCTTGTCGGGGGCATTGATTAGCCAAACCAAAGGCAAAGAAAAAATAGCATTATTTTTTTTGTTCGTGATTTGCCCCGTGATAAAATCACCATTGGCATGGCCAAAGCCATCGCCAAAACTATCACGCGGCATAGGAAAAATCTTGGCATTTAGTTCGCGTAAAAATTTTCTGCCCATTTTGTTTTCAAAAAATCCCATGTAGAGAAACCAGTCAATCTTGCCCATAGAAAACTGATTAAGCAAATCTTCATCGTTTTCATAGCTTCCCATAAAATTATCAGCATAATGAAAAAAAGATGCCGTGTCGGCAAAATCAATGATAGGTTTTTTTTCATCTGAAGTAGCATCTTGCGATTCGTTGTTGGCTTGCTGATTATTTTCCTCGGGCGGGGTGGTTTCGGTATCGTTATTAAGTTCGGCAAATTTTTTATCAAATTGATTGCCGACAAAACCATCCAACAATTCAGCAAGCAGGATATTATTATTTGCGCCCGAAGTCCGCTTTTGTAAAATATCATCAATATTTTTTATATTGTCGCGGGTTATCAAAAATAGTGGAGTGGGTTTTATGACCTCCATCACCCTGAACCCCATGGCGGCCAGGCGATTTTTATCTATAAAATTAAGTCGTGGATTAAAAAGTTCCAATGGCAAAATAATCGACATAGCGTCATCGCCATTTACTTTTTTCATCAAGGCGGCATAAGAATCAAAGGCTATAACCTGCGGGTAAATAGGATTGACCGTTTCGTCGAGGCTGGCCTTCGACGGGGAAAATATTTTATCCGCCAAATAATTGGCGGCGTCATATTCGGCACCAAAGGGCGATGCCACCAAAAGCGAAAATGGCGTCGGCGAAATGGTAGGCGTAGCCGCCCTAGCCGCCCCACCGTAAGATGCCAAAAACGGCATCAACAATCCACCAGCCGCCAATTGGGAAAACACACGACGTCTTGAGAAATTCATCGTTTTTTTATACCACAAATTTTTTTTGCTATAAACCCCTGCTTATAAATCTGCGCAATCTTTTGATAAGCATGGAGGCAAGGTCGCGCGCGGAGGCTACCCCTGTTTAATAAAATGCTATGATAGGAATGAAGAAAGACGCTTTTTAAGCGGTCTTTTTGCCCATGGTCTTAATACGTTTATTAAGACGTGAAATTTTGCGCGAAGCAGTGCCCAATTTGACCAACCCTTTTTGTGCGCCACGATGAAGATTGGAAGAAGCAAGGCGTAAAGCAGCCATGGCTTCCTTCTGATTGCCCGCGGCAATTTGTTCTTCAACTTTTTTGACGTAGGTGCGCAAGCGGCTCAAACGCGTGCGATTGACCGCATGGCGTTTTATATCGACCCGTTGTTTTTTAATAGCATGTGCTTTATTGGGCATGGTTGTATCCGTTCTATGGTGTTTTCCCTATCACTTATGATTATTGTTTGTCAAGTTATTATCTAATAAGAAAGTTGTTTTATAAATGCCATAACATCGCCGCCAAATTCATTCTTAATTTGTTTGAGTATTTTATCGCTGGTGGATTCTTTTGAATTCACCACCTCGCGAATAAATTCTAAGAAAATAGTTTCGTCGTTGCCCAATTGATTTTTGACGGCGCGCGATTTTAATCCGCCCTCGGCAATTACCAACAATTCTTTTAAATAATCATAGGCGGTAAATTTTCCTAGCGACGCCCTTAACCCCAAACGCGGCACATCATGGGCAAAGGCCACCATCTCAGCCACGGGCCATTTTGCCACCATGTCATAGGCGGCGTCCAAACTTGATTGGTCATACAACAAACCAACCCACAGGGCGGGCAGGGCGCACAAATGTTGCCACGCACCCACGTCGGCGCCGCGCATTTCTAAATATCTTTTTAATCGCACCTCGGTAAAGACAACCGTCAAATGGTCATCCCAATCCTTGATGGTGGCGGGGCGGTCTTCAAACCCGGGCAAATTGCCCGCCATGAATTTTTTGAAATCTTTGCCCAGGGCATCGCGATAAATTATTTTATGATTTTTTTCATAATCCTTATCGTAATCCTTTACGAAATACATCGGCACATCCAGCATGTAATCAACCCACATGTCGTAACCAAAACCATCGTCAAACACCACGGCGGGGAACCCCGTGCGGTCGGGGTCGGTGTCTTGCCACACCGCGACGCGGGTTGATTGGAAATCGGTTATTTTGCCGTTCATGATGGGCGAATTGGCAAACAAAGCCGAGGCAACGGGTTGCAAGGCCAGCGAAGCGCGGAATTTTTTTACCATGTCGGCCTCGGACGAAAAATCAAGGTTGACCTGCACGGTGCAGGTTTGTGTCATCATTTCGGTGCCACGTTTGCCGCGGGTTGGCATATATTGGCGCATCAAGGCATAACGCCCCTTCGGCATCCATTCGATACTATCGGGGTTGTGCAACGGGTCATGGCCCAGGCCGAACATTTGAATATTAAATTCTTGGCAAACCTGCAACATCATTTCCAAGTGGCGATTGGTTTCGGCGCAGGTTTGATGAAGGTTTTTTAACGGCGCGCCCGATAATTCAAATTGGCCGCCAGGTTCCAACGTGATGGAATCCATGTTGGTGCCAGTAAGGCCAATGATGTAATCCCCTTCCCAAATGGGTTGCCAGTTGGTTTTCTTTTGCAAAAAATTTAGCAATTCTTGAATGCCATTTTTGCCGAAATAGCCAACGCGTTGTTGATTACTTTTGTTGTATAAAAATTTTTCGTGTTCGGTCCCTATCAGCCATTTGTCTTTGGTTTTTTCACCGCTGGCAATGTAATCGGCCAATTGTTGTTTTTTGGTAATGGGGGAAGATTCTTTTGCCATTTTTGGTGGTTGTGTATCATAATCGATTATAAAAGAAAAGCCCCGCCAGCATAGCAAGCCCTGCTGTCTCACTGCGTAAGATTGTATTACCCAAACTGACGCCGAAAAATTTTTTTTGCGTGGTGGCTTGCATTGTTTCTTGCGCGCGCAACCATTTCCTTTCGCTATCGGTAAAGCCGCCAGGTGGACCAACCAACAAACCCACGGCGTCATGGTTGCTCGTTGCGTTATTTTTTATCAGGGCAAGCGTTTCCCTAAAATTGGCACCGCCCTTTTCATCGCCATAGATAATGGGCATAGCAGGCGACGCCAGAGCTTCAAGCTCGATAGCATCATGGAGCGTTGCTGGGGCGAGGCGGCCTGACAATTCGGTCGCGCCCATGGCTACCTTCTGCCATTTTTCTTTTTGCTTCTGCCATTCTTCCTTTTTACGCTCGGTAAGGTCGGTAATAACGGGGATAAGGTCGCTCGCCCCCAATTCAATCGCCTTGGGTATCAGGGTATCAAGTCGTGATTTTTCCAACAAAGCAAAATACAAAATGGTTTTTGCATGATGCGGCATGGGTGATTTTTCCAACGACATGATTTGTAAACTTGCCGTTTTTTTTTCTATACGCGCAATATGGGCGCGGTATTCGCCAACCCGTTCGTTGAACAACAACAATTCATCATTGACCTGACGGCGCAGCACCGCCAGCAGGTGATGATTTTGTTCGGGCGATAAAATGGATTCTAAAGGGGCAGTTGGTTTATCCAGCCCCATGGTTGTTTCTAGGCCAGGGCAATAGAATCGCGGAACATGACGCTGCTTCATTTTTTTTATTTTTTAAGCAATAGCGATGACCCCGTCATGGCGGCAGGTTGTTCAATGCCAAGCAATGTCAACATGGTGGGAGCAATGTCGGCCAATTTGCCCGTGGGGCGCAATTTATAATCTTGCCATTGTTTTTCATCGCCCACCAACATACATGGCACAAGGTTCAGGGTATGGGCGGTGTTGGGTTGGTTGGTTTTTTTGTCAAACATGGTTTCAATATTACCATGGTCGGCGGTGATAATCATGGTGCCATTTTTTTCTTCCATAGCATGGGTTAGGCGCGCCAGGCATGTATCCAACACCTCGAGCGCCTTCACCGCGGGGGGCATCAAACCCGAATGACCAACCATGTCGGCGTTGGCGTAATTTAAAATAATAACATCATGTTTGTTGTGGGTTATGGAATCCACCACCGCGTCGGTTACCTCCACCGCTGACATTTCAGGTTTAAGGTCATAGGTTGCCACCTTGGGCGATGGGATCATGATGCGGTCTTCGCGGGGGTAGGGTTCTTCGCGCCCGCCGTTGAAGAAAAAAGTAACATGGGCATATTTTTCGGTTTCCGCAATCCGCAATTGACGCAACTGATGGGCGGCCAATACTTCGCCCATGGTTTGTTCGAATAATTCTTTGCCAAACAATAAACCCATATGCTGTGATAGGGTTTTGGAATATTCAACCAAGCCAACCATCATGCTGGGTTTAAAAAACTTTTTATCTTGATGGTCGCGTTTGAAAAAAGCAAAATCATCATCGACCAAGGCTAGCGAAAGTTGCCGCGCGCGGTCGGCGCGAAAATTCATAAATAATACTACATCGCCCTTTTTCATGCCTGCATAATTATCGATGACGGTGGGGGTAATGAATTCATCGTTGATGTTGGCTTGATAGGCGGCATCGATGGCCAATAAAACATTGTCAGCATGCTGTGGTGCCACGCCATGCACCATGGCGTGGAATGCCTGTTCGGTTCTCTGCCAATTTTTATCGCGGTCCATGGCAAAATAACGCCCCGTCACGGTGGCGGGTTTAACATGTTGGTTGGTTTGCGCCGCGGGGGATTGACTTGCTTGCCAATCTTTCCAAAATTCTTTGGCTGAACGCGGCGCGGTGTCACGACCATCGGTAATAAAATGCAGGTAGGAAGTTATTTTATGTTCGGCCAAATAATTGGCAACATGGGCCATGTGGTCTTGGTGGCCATGCACGCCACCTTTTGACAATAATCCAACTACATGCACTGCACCATTATGTTGTTTTGCGGTGTCGAGCATTTTTTGGAAGGTTGGAATTTTTTCCAACGAACCATCGGCGCAGGACTTGGTGATGCGGGGTAGTTCTTGCAAAATAACGCGCCCCGAACCAATATTCATGTGGCCAACTTCGCTGTTGCCCATTTGCCCTTCGGGCAAGCCGACAAAACTTTCGGATGCTTGCAATTTTGCCAGGGGATATTTTTTACATAACCCTTGCCAACAGGGCATGTTGGCTTGGGCAATAGCATTGTCTTCTGTATTGTTAGGGGCTGAATCATGCGGAGCATCGCGCAGGCCGAAACCGTCCAATATTACCAACAGCAGGGGAAGATTGATGAGGCGATTTGACATGAAGTGTTGTAGCTAGGATGTCCTATATTTTTTATTTGCACTCCTTATAGATGAAAGATATTTTTTTGGCAAATGACGCTGCGCTTTACCCGCCAAATCATCCAAATTATCCAAACCCTAATGCTAACTTGGCGTCGGCCGACATTTTTTCCATGGTCCAGGCTGGGGACCAGGTTAATTTTACTCGCACCTTGCCCACGCCTTCCAACACCGCCAATGATTCGGCTACTTGCTTGGGCATTTCACCCGCCACGGGGCAGGCGGGGGCGGTTAGGGTCATGACAACATTCACGTCGCCGTTTGGCACTTGTTGCAATTCGTAGATAAGCCCAAGGTCAAAAATATTAACAGGAATTTCGGGGTCAAAAACCTGGCGCAGGGCATTTTCCAAATCATCCATGGTTGCTAATTTTTTTGTGGCGTTATCGCTAGCGGGCAAGTCCGCCAAGGATTCGCCCATCACCACTTCGCGCCCCTCGGCAATGTCGGATGTTTGCGGGCTAAGGTCGATAATATCTTTTTTCAGATCCTCAATATTGCCTTTTTTCATATCAACAGGTTGTTGACTGTTATCTGGTTTTTTTTCTTCGCTCATGATTTTTTTCCTTCGCCATGGTTGCTGTTATTTTTATGCCAATTTTAACATTTTGAGAGCCTGGTCAAAGGCCGCAAAAAATTGTTCTACATCATCTTGGTCGTTATGGATGCCGAAACTGACCCTTGCGGTGGCGGCAATGGCTATGTTTTTTTGTGCCGCCATTAATGTATGGATAGGCATGGCGCAATGATGCCCCGCGCGAATCGCCACGCCCGATTGGTCGACCAATGTTGCCACGTCATGCGGGTGCGCGCCGCGAATAAAAAATGATACCAGCGAACCGCTTTCTTTGGGGTTGGATAAAAATTCCACGGCTTGGTATTTTTTTAATCCATCCCGCACCTGCATCCCCAATTTTTTTTCATGGTCAAACAGTTCGGCCAGCGGCAAGGTATTTAACCATTCGATAGCCGCACCCAGGGCGATAGCCTCCATCGTTGGTGGTGTGCCTGCTTCAAACCGCGCGGGTGGGCGAGCGAAGGTGGTTTTATCAAGCGCAACCGATTCTATCATATCGCCGCCGCCAAAAAATGGTGGCAATTTTTCCAACCATGATGCACGACCATATAATACCCCGATGCCCGTTGGGGCATAAAGTTTGTGGCCACTAAAAATAAAAAAATCACAGTCCAAATCTTTAACATCAATTTTTTGATGGCAAATACTTTGCGCGCCATCAACGATGGTGGTAACGCCCAGGGCTTTTGCCTTGGCGCAAATTTCTTTGATGGGGTTGATGGTCGCCAAAACGTTCGAGCAATGGGTAAGGGTCAGCAATTTTACATGGGGTAAATGTTGTTCGATATCTTGCATGTTGAGGTTGCCATCGCTGTCAACACCCGCGTAGATTAACTCCACCCCCGTTTCGTCGCGCAATATTTGCCACGGCACCATGTTGGCGTGGTGTTCCATCACCGACAATAAAATTTTGTCGCCTTTTTTTAAAAAATGACGACCGTAAGCATGGGCCAACAGGTTAAAACCAAATGTCGCGCCGTTGGTAAAAACAATTTCGTCATGTTCGGCGTTGATAAATTTTGCAACCGAGGAACGGGCCGCTTCGTAATCATGGGTCATGACATTGGCAAATTGATAAGCACCGCGATGCACATTGGCGTAATGATGCTGCATCATCGATGATAAAGATTCGATAACCGCCAAGGGTTTTTGCGCCGAGGCCGCGCTATCCAAATAACAAAGTCGTTTGCCGTGGATGGGTTCCTGCAAAATAGGAAATTGTTCGCGAATGGCGGAGATAATATTTTTCATAGGGCGCAACTTTCTTTATCAATTATTGTGGGTCGACAAGCGGCGTCAGCCACCCCCAGGCCGTGTTTAAAACATCCCCCGAGAAATACCGCAAGCCATTCATGAAGAAGCTGCCGAGCAGTAATTTTTTTGCCGTTTTATGGTCGATGCCGCGGGCGCGCAAATAATATAATTGGTCATCGTCAATCGCCCCGACCGACAAACCATGGGTCGCCTTTACCTTATCATGTTTTATGTTGAGTTCGGGTTTGCCATAAAATTTTGCGCTGGGCGATAATACCATCGCCTTAATATCTTGGGCCGTGTTGGCGTTGGTGGCGGCAATGTCAATATCGGTGCATACTTGGGCTATCATAATATCGGCATAATCCACTACGCCGCGGACAATAATTTGAGATGTCGTTTCAGGAACCTGGTGAATGACACGGATCGTGCTGTCGCCCAATTTGCTTATTTTTGTTTCGGCGATTTCTTTTTGTGATGTGCCATGTTCGCTGGTTGGCGCGATGGTTTTTGTCAAGTCATGACTAATCAGTGTGTTTTTTCCTGCCACAAACACGTAAGCAACGGCTTGGGCGGCTTCCAAATATACATCACGTTCCATCCTGACGGCGTGCGACAAATCCAAAAATGTAAAATCGTTTAAACGGCTGCTTTCTTGCAATCGGTAATGAAATTTGATGAATTGCGGCTTGCTACCCTCGGGCTTTTGCCAAAAGAAATTGGCCGTCGCGCCAGGCGCAATAACAATAGTAAGATAGATATTGGGGTTTTCGCCACCGATATTTTCCGCCAGGGTAAAAAAAACATTGGCCTCGATTTCTGCGGGCACGGTGATATGGCTGTCGCCCGTGATGGTTACCTCGCTGTAGCCTGGCTTGATGGTTAGCTCGACCTTATTGGTATTATTTTGTTGTTCGGTAACAACCGACAACAGGTTGCGTGCTACGTCGCTGGTGCTTAGGCTTTTGTAAAAACTAAGGCTGTCATCACGCTGGGCATTAGATATATTGACCATAGCCGCTTTTTTCCAATTCTTTTGCCAAATTTTTATCCCCTTCTTTTGCTATTTGCCCCTTTGCTAGTACCGACACCACATCGGGTTGGATATAATCCAACAGCCGTTGATAGTGGGTAATAATCAAAAACGATGTTTTTTCATTGCGCATCTCGTTGACGGCACTGGCCACGGTTTTCATGGCGTCAATATCCAACCCCGAATCTATTTCATCCAGAATAATCAATTTTGGTTCAAGCAACAACATTTGTAAAACCTCAAATCTTTTTTTCTCGCCCCCTGAAAAACCATCATTCACCGCGCGGCTTAAAATATCATCGGGTATTTGTAATTTTTTGGCCAAGGGGCGCAAATGTTTTACAAAATCCATGGGGGACAACGCCGCTTCGCCCCGCGCCACCCGCACCGCGTTAAGAGCATAACGCAAAAAGATAGAGGAAGAAAGCCCGTGAATTTCGGTCGGATATTGAAAAGCCAGAAAAATACCCGCGCGTGCCCGTTCCTCAACATTCATGGCGAGTAAATCTTGGCCATTATAAATGACTTCGCCGCCCAATATTTCATAATCTTCCTTGCCCGCCAGCACCTGGGCCAATGTGCTTTTCCCCGAACCATTGGGCCCCATGATGGCGTGAACACGACCAGCGGGTAGCGACAGATTTAATCCGCGCAAAATTGCATCTTTGCCATCGGCGCGTTTGGCTTTTAAGTTTTTTATTTCCAAAATATTCATGTTGTTTGTTTGGGGTTGGGTTTAACCAACCGCCCCTTCTAGACTAATGGCGACGAGTTTTTGCGCTTCCACCGCAAATTCCATCGGTAAATTTTGTAATACCTCACGGCAAAATCCGTTGACGATTAAACCAACCGCTTGCTCTTTGTCAATGCCGCGTTGTTGGCAATAAAAAATTTGCTCTTCTGATAAACTTGTTGTGGTGGCTTCATGTTCTAATTTCGCCATGGCTTGGTTATTCTCGATATAGGGGATAGTCTCCGCGATGGCGGCATCGCCAATGATTAAGGAATCGCATTGGGTAAAATTTTGCGCGCCTTCGGCCTTGGCGGCAATTTTTAATAACCCGCGATAGGCTTGGTGGCCATGCCCCGCCACAATGCCCTTTGAAATAATCCGCGATTTGGTATGTTTGCCAAGGTGAATCATCTTGGTGCCCGTGTCGGCTTTTTGATAATTGTTACTAATCGCAACCGAATAAAATTCGCCCGACGAATAATCGCCCTGCAAAATACAGGAAGGATATTTCCATGTTATGGCACTGCCCGTTTCGACTTGAGTCCAAGAAATATGGCTGCGCGCGCCGCGGCAAGCACCGCGTTTGGTGACAAAATTATAAATGCCACCGCGCCCCATTTTATCGCCAGGATACCAATTTTGCACCGTGGAGTATTTTATGCTGGCGTCATCTAAGGCTACCAATTCCACCACCGCGGCATGCAATTGATTTTCATCGCGCATCGGCGCGGTGCAACCTTCTAAATAACTTACTTCGGCCGCTTCATCGGCGATGATAAGGGTTCGTTCGAATTGCCCAGTATTTTCGGCATTGATACGGAAATAGGTCGAAAGCTCCATCGGGCATTTTACGCCGCGCGGTATGTAAACAAAAGATCCATCAGAAAAAACCGCGCTGTTGAGGCAGGCATGTTTGTTGTCGCTGTAGGGCACCACCGAGCCCAAATATTTTTTTACCAACTCGGGGTAATGTTTTACCGCTTCAGAAAATGCACAAAACACCACACCTACCTTTGCTAATTCCTCACGAAAGGTCGTGGCAACCGACACGCTATCGAAAATAGCATCCACCGCCACGCGCGGCGCGCCCTTCACATTGAGCAAAACTTCTTGCTCCTTTAGCGGGATGCCTAGTTTTTCAAATGTTTTGATGACCTCGGGGTCAATTTCATCAAGGCTGGCTACCGATTTTTTGGGCTGAGCAAAGTAAGAAATTTTTTGATAATCAATAGCGGGAATGGCAAAACTTGCCCAATTGGGTTCGGGCATTTTTTGCCAGTAGCGATAGGCCTTCAGCCGAAAATCCAACAGCCAACTTGGCTCATCCTTTATGGCGGATATTTTCCTTACCACATCTTCGGATAGGCCGACCGCCAATATATCGCTATCAACCTTCGACACAAAACCAAATTCATAATCCTTGTCCAATCGCGATTGCACGGCATCGGGCGCGGTGGCACCCTGCGGTTCGTCTTGCTCGCGGCTGATATTTGCGCTTCGTGAATTATCTTGATTCATATTTTGTAATTATGCCGTGGGGGAGGTTGAAAAAAAATGTTGAAAGGTTTTGTTAAATGTTTTGTCATCTGACAAAAGGTCAGCCAAGGTTATTTCCTGCAACGCGCCGCGAATGACTTGATTTACTTTTTGCCAGCGACCTGTAAGTTGGCAATAATCGGTCCTCTCGCACCTGTCGTCGTTGTCATGGACGCAAGCGGTGAGGGCGGGTGCCCCCTCCATCAATAGCAACACATCGAACACCGAAATGCTTGATAGGGGTTTTGCCAATTTGTAACCGCCATCGCGGCCACGCTCCGCCCATAACATCTCCCCCGCGGTTAATTTTTTTAACAGCAATTGCACGGTGGGCAGGGGGATAATGGTTAAGGCCGCCAAATCACCCGCCGACATGAAAGAGTTTGGCGTGCTATCGTCAGCGGTATTTTCCTGCTGTGAATTTTCTTCTTGCAAACGCGTCGTGGTAAACGGCGCACTGCGCGCCAATTCGGCCAGCAAAACAATGGCGTAATCGGTCATTTTAGAAATTTTAATCATAATATATAGGCCCTTGAATTATTTGCAAAATACTTATCTTGCCTTGGTGTATACCGTATCATTATACTACTATATTTAAGGCAAAGCAAGTTCATTATTATTTTTTGTATAAAGGAGGTAGGTTGGATATTTACCAAATTTTTTTTGTTTATCATGTTGGGCTTGCGATTTTAATTCGTAGCGCGAAGCCATAAGAATATCAGGCCGCTGTAACCACATCAGCGGTTGGTTATTGATCCAGCTAAAATTTTTATCCTGTTGAAAATACATCATGGTTGATTGCAAGAAAATAGCATGGTCAGTCGCAACAAGAATTTGCCCCGCGGGTTTTAACAGACGGCAAAATATGGGCAAGGTGAGGGGCGATATCATACGCCTTAGGGTGTGGCGTCGTTTTTTCCAAGGGTCAGGATAAAGAATAATAATTTTTTCCAAACAGCCGTCGGGCATATGGGGCAGGAGATGATGAATGTCATCGGTATAAAGATGCAGGTTGGGGAGGGTTGCCGCGTCATCGATAATTTTGCTTAATAATTTGACGGCACTATGGCGAAATGGTTCGGCGCCGATAAAGCCGACCTCGGGCCGAGTCTGCGCCCAATGATATAGGTTTTCGCCGCCGCCAAAACCAATCTCCAACCACCAGTTATCATGGCGTCGCCAAAAATTATTGTCTTTAACCGTGGCGGGAGAAATTTGATAGGATGGCAAGGTTTCTTGCCATATGGCTTGTTGGCGCGCAGTTAATTTTTTGCCAAGGCGGCGACCAAAAAATTTTAACTGCGGGTGTTCTTGTAAATGGCGCGGGGTAGAAGACATGAAGGGTTGTTTAGCTTTAGTTTAAAAAAATAAATGTTGCAATTCTTATTGCAAAATTATAAAAAAGAGCAGGATTATGAATGCTGTAAATTATTTTGCGGCAACGATAAATAAAAAATGACAAAAAATAAATTGGGATTTATTTTTTTACCATCGCGCAGTTTGTTGCCGCGCTTTTTCATGCCTGCCTCGCCATTTTTTTTGGTTGGTTTTTTATTTTTTTTCCTGACTTTTGCCTTAGCACCCGCCTTTGCCCTAAGCAATGACGAAAAGGAAATGTTGCGCGCCGCCGCCGAGGGGGATGCCGATATTGTCGCCCGATTAATCAAGAAAAATATTGATGTTAATACGGCGGATGAAAAGGGCGAAACATCGCTGCTGAAGGCCGCTTACAATAAAAATAATAACACGGTGCGCGTGCTTTTGGCGGGGGGCGCAAACCCTAACCAAGCCGATAAGGAAGGCAATACCCCCATCATGGCCGCGGCTTGGCAGGGGGAGGCTGACATCGTCGCCATGCTCATCACGGCGGGCGCCAATGTTAGGGCAAGAAATAATGGTGGATACAATGCCATGATAGCCGCGTCGGTTTGGGGTTACCGCGATGTTATAAAATTATTAAGGACCGCGGGGGCTGACTAATAAGCCTTGATTAAAAATTGGGCAAAAAGCCAAAAATAATATAGCGAAGGTTTGTAAAACAACGCCCCGCCGCGGTGGATAATCCGCTAGCGTGCATCGATATTAGATTGCAATCAATTTTTACTGCATTTTGCAGTTGATGATAGTGGTTGACAAATCCCATAAAATCCCATAAAATCCCATGATATGGCAAAAATGGGGTGCTGTTTTTTTAGAAGATATTAGCCTGCTATTTTTGGCATCACGCTGACGGCTCGTAGGAATATTTTTCAAAGGACGGTTGGCGAGTCAATCAACTTACAAATGGACAAGCCCTAAACAAAGCGCAAGGTTTTATTATCATGGTTTCGACGGCGGTGTTTACGGGAACTTACCCACTTAAACTTGACCTCAAGGGTCGGGTTTCCCTGCCATCGCCATTTCGCAGTCATTTGCAAGAAGGAAAATTTTTCCTTTTCCCATCGCCAAACCACAAGGCGTTGGAGGCCTGCCCCGTAAGCTTCATGGAAAAATTGCAATCGGCCGTGGTGCAACAAACCAACCTGTTTTCTCAAGAAGAAGATGATATGTCATGGTTATTTGCCGAAAGCCGCGATGTGGCGATAGACGACACGGGGCGGTTTGTTATGCCCCAGGATTTCCTCGATTACGCCGATATTGCATTGGGCGATAGGTTGTTTTTTGTTGGTCACGGCACGCGTTTTTTTATTTGGAACGAAGCCAACCTCGCTGCATTTAAGAAAAAACGCAATCCACCGAAAAACCTAAAACTGAATATCTGATGATAGATAAAACCACCCCCCATGTTCCTGTATTATGCTCCGAGGTTCTCGAAATGTTGGCTATAACATCTGACGGTATTTATATTGACGCAACCTTTGGCGCGGGCGGCATGACGCGGGCTATCTTGGCTCGGCAACCCAAAAAATTGATAGGGGTCGACCGCGATTCAACCGCGCGCAAAACGGCAGAAATATTGCAAGGACAATATAAGAATTTTGAATTTATCAATAACAATTTTGGCATGATGCAACATTTTTTAAAGGATTATGATAAAAAAATAGACGGCATTGTCTTTGACCTCGGGGTTAGTTCGATGCAATTGGACGATGCGGCGCGGGGTTTTTCCTTTGCCAAGGATGCGCCGTTGGATATGCGCATGAATCAAGCGGAAGCAACGCCCACCGCCGCCGATATTATTAATCAACAAAGCGAAATAGAATTGGCCAATATTTTTTATCGTTATGGCGAAGAAAAAAAATCGCGCTGGATAGCAAAAAAAATTGTTGCCCAGCGCGCCGTGGCGCCCATCACCACCACGCTACAATTAAGCGCGTTGATAAGCGACGCTGTCCAAGGTGCGCGG
This sequence comes from Alphaproteobacteria bacterium, assembly GCA_965262775.1. GTDB lineage: Bacteria > Pseudomonadota > Alphaproteobacteria > JASGCL01 > JASGCL01 > JASGCL01. The sequence continues at coordinate 225,109 of CBDHFT010000006.1, forward strand.
GGCAAAATTCACCCCGCGACTCGTGTTTTTCAAGCCCTACGTATAGCGGTTAACAACGAATTGACCGAGGTGGTTAATGGCTTAGAAGCTGCCGAAAAATTATTAAAAATTGGCGGCCGTTTGGTGGTGATATCATTCCATTCTTTGGAAGATAAAATTGTTAAAACATTTTTAAAAGATCGCGCGACCGCGCAAGCCCGGCCATCGCGCCATATGCCCGATAAATTAGATAACCCAACTTATCAGCCGTCGTTTGAATTGTTGAGTAAAAAACCTGTGGTCGCCAGCGACGCCGAGCAGCAAAATAACCCCCGCAGTCGTTCCGCCAAATTACGTTTTGCAATAAAAATAGCCTAAAAAAAATAAGGAAAATAAAAAATCATGACCGTTCAGAAATTGCTCATTGGTATTATTTATAGTCTGTCATTGATTATTCTTTGTTGGATGCCGACCTACCTTGGTTATTATTTAAGCCAAGCCAACCGCGAGGTTAAATTTTTGAAAAGAGAATTGCTGGCGACGCGCGCCGAAAATAGTCGGCTAGAAATAGCTTATAGCAATCTTTCTAGCCCTTCTTCGGTGGCGGCCCTCACCGAAAAATTTTTACCAGAAATGAAACGGATGAGCGAAAGCCAATTCGTGAGTCGTGATTGGTTTTTACAAAATAATTTTGTTTACAACCACAGCCAAAATCGCTTGGCGCTTGACGGTGAAGAACAGGTCAACAAGCAACTCAAAAGTTTAAATTAATAACGCCTAGTATTTTTTATCATTTGTAACAACCCATGCCTCGCCTCACCCCGCGCATTACGCCCTTGATAGATTTTATCGAGGAGCAGCAGTTGCTAGACCGAGAAAATTTGCCCGAAGCATTCAAACCATTGCATCGGCCGCAGCAAATATATTTGCGTAAAATAAAACGGCGGATGATTATTGGCATCCTCTCGCTGGCAACCATTTTTGTTATTCCTGCCTACCGCCTAAGCGAACTTGCCATGAATAGCAGTTGGCAAGCCATTGCCGATGCCACCGATGGCAAAATCATGATGCCCGCCCCCGCGCTTGAAAACATAGTCCCGCGGGGAAAGATTTATGACCGCACAGGATTTTTGTTGGCGGGCAATTTGCCCACCGTGTCGTTGGTGGTTAACCCCAATAATATTTTAAACCCCGATGCTACTGCCAGCAAATTAACCAGCCTCTTCCCTTATTTAGAAAAAAAGACATTGCTGAAGCAATTCCAAGAAAGAGCCAACCGCAGGATAATTTTGGTGCAAAACCTGGATCCCGTTATTAAACGGTCGGTGCTGGATATTGGTGAGCCAGGCTTAGAATTGATGGATGACAGCAAACGTTTTTACCCTAGCAACAGCCATGGCGCGGTGACCATTGGGTTTGTTGCGCCCAATAACAAAGGCATCATGGGTTTAGAAAGGTTTTTTGACAAAGAATTGACCGCGGGCAAAGATGTCAGCCTGTCGCTTGACAGCCGCGTTCAAAATTTTTTGGATGAAGAATTGTCGGTCGCCGCCGCCGAACATAAGGCCTCGGCCGCGGGCGGCGTGGTGATGGATATTCAAAATGGCGAAATATTAGGGTTATCCTCCCTGCCAGGATTCAATCCCAATAATCGCACCAAGTTGGATATCAACAATACTTTTAATATGATGATAGGTGGTAGTTACGAATTGGGTTCGGTTATGAAAATTATAACCATCGCCAAATGGTTGGATGCACAACCCGTGCAACCGCCCATGACCGACAAAAGTCAGTTGGGCAAAGAACCTTGGCGTAAAAAATTGTGGGATGTTACTGTCCCATTAAGCATCGATGATTACACCATAAGCGACATGCACCCCATAGATCGCCCCATAACCAGCGATGAGATATTTATTTATTCTTCTAATATCGGCACCATCTTGCTTACCAACGATGTGCTGGCAAGCAACAGCAACGCGCAGCGTGATTTTTTACGTTCGTTGCATCTGTTATCGAAAATAGAATTACCATTTTCTGACCAAGAAGTTGCCAAGCCCATCGCGCCAAAAAATTGGGGACGAATCGAATCTGGCACCATCAGTTTTGGCCATGGCCTGTCTTTACCGCCGTTGCAATTTGCCACCGCGGTGGCGGCGTTGCTGGGCGACGGGGTGTGGCGCGCGCCATCCTTTCGTGTGACTCATCATGACAATAATACGGCGTTAGACAATCAACCCAAAGAAACCGTCAGCAATGCGCTGATGGCTGTTTTGCCGACAAGTTGGCAAGATAAAATGGCTTCGTGGTTGTTGGGGCGCGATACAGCGGTTAGCGAGCAACATAAAAAAAACGGGCCAGAAATTGTGAAGAGCACGACGCGCGAAGAACTACGGCGTTTGTTAAGACTTAATGTTTTATATGGTTCGGGGCGGCGGATTAATCAAACGGGGGTGGCGGGTTATGAAATTGGCGGTAAAACGGGCACCGCGGAAAAAACATTGAATGGACAATATGATAAAGGAAAAAACCTAACCAGCTTCATTGCCGTTTTTCCCGTGTCAAAGCCACGCTACCTGGTTTTTCTCTTGCTTGATAACACACAAAAGGGCGATTTGGCATCGGCGACTCTTACCCCCGCCACAGGACGGTTGATAGGAAAAATTGCGCCGCTCCTACCCCTGATACCCAACCGCAATGTCGAAAAAAATCATGATAATGATTATCAAGCCATCAGCAATATAAAAGATTTGACGAAGAATGCAGGCCAGCAGGATGCTTCGCGCGAAGTAAAAACGGCACCCAAGAAGCAAGCAAAACAAGCTGTAAAAAGGTAAGGGCGGGTGGTAATGAAAAAATACCCCGTTGCTTTATGAATATAACTCACCTTATCATCCGCACATGTCATCCATCGCCCGACCATTATCGCCCGAACAAATAAACCAGCTTGCCAATCGCTACAGCGGTATCACCGCCGATAGCCGACGGGTCAAGGCGGGATTCCTGTTTGTTGCTTTGCCGCGCAGTTTTGAAGGCGGGCAAGACGGCGCCGATTATATCGATGCGGCGATTAAGAATGGCGCCAGCGCGATATTAACCGCAAGCGACATTCCTTTGCAACCACCCCCCGCGGTTACAGTGATAAAAAGCAACGAACCACGGCATGATTTGGCTTTGCTGCTGGCGGCGCGTGCGGGTGCCATGCCACAATATTTGGCGTTGGTAACGGGCACCAATGGTAAGAGCAGTATTGTCCAAATGGCGCGGGAATTATGGGCGAAGGCAGGGGATGATTCGGCGTCGGTCGGAACATTGGGGATAGTGAAAGAAGCCGCGGGCAAAAAAACATTGACCAACCTAAGCCACACCACGCCTGACCCCGAATGGCTTTATCCCGCCCTGGCGGGGTTGCGCCAAGAAAATATTCAGCATGTAGCGATGGAGGCTTCCTCTCACGGCTTGCATCAACATCGCTTGGACGGGTTGGCAAAAAATATTCTATCGGCAGCGATGGCAGAATTAAGCCAAGACCATTTGGATTATCATGCAACCTTAGAACATTATTACGGTAGTAAATTGCGTTTGTTCGGCGAATTATTGCCCGTGGGTGGTCGGGCGATATATTGGCAACATAGTCCCGTGGCGGAAAAAATAAGCAATATTTGTAAACAACGTGGTTTGAAAAAAATAATGATGAGCCGCGGTAAAAACCCCGACGCTACATTATGCTTGCTGGCAACCACCCCGAACGCGGCGGCGGGGCAAAAGTTGGAATTTTTGTTTATGGATAAAAATTATACGGCAACCCTGCCCCTGGCGGGGCATTTCCAGGCCGAAAATGCTTTGACGGCCTTGTTGATGGTGATGAAAGAAAATACTTCCTCAGAATTAGAAAAATTTTTACCGCATTTAGCCAGCCTGTCGCCCATCCGTGGTCGCATAGAAAAAATTGCCGAGCATAAGAACGCGCATTTTTTTGTCGATTATGCCCATACCGACGCGGCCTTGGCGACTATATTGCGCACCCTGCGCCCCTTCGTGCGCGGAAAATTGATTGTGGTGTTTGGTTGTGGGGGGAATCGCGATCCCTTTAAGCGGCCAAAAATGGGGCAGGTTGCCAACGACCTTGCCGATGAAGTTATCGTCACCGATGACAACCCAAGGAAAGAAAAACCAGAGGCCATAAGAAAAGCAATTTTAGCGGCTTGCCCCAAAGGGATAGAAGCGCAAAACCGCAAGCAAGCCATTGCCCTGGCCGTTGCCATGGCGCGGGCGGGCGATATTATTTTGGTGGCGGGCAAGGGGCACGAGACAGGACAAATTGTCGGCGAAGAAATTTTACCATTTGATGACGGCGCGGTAATAAGGGAAGAAATAAAAAATGCTATGGACTAACCAACAATTATCATCGGCCCTGGGCCGCGCATGTCATTTGCAAACTGGCGGGGCGGAAGGATTCGTTATTGATAGCCGACAGATTAAGCCAGGTGATATTTTCCTGCCGCTTATTGGCACCAAGCAAGATGGCCATGATTATATAGAACAGGTTATTAACCAAGGGGCGGCAGGCAGTTTATGCTTGCGAGGGGTTATCAAAAATTATCCAACCAACATGCAAGAAAAATTGATAGCCAGCGACGATATCATGGCGGATATTATAAAACTTGCCCGTTATCGCCGCGATGAAATAAAAAAAAATGGTGGCAAGGTTTTGGCGATTACGGGGTCGGTGGGCAAAACATCGGCCAAAGAAATGATTGGCCATGTGTTAGAAAAAACGGGTGAGTATTATTATAAATCCCCCGCCAATCAAAATAATACCCTGGGCGTGCCGTTATGTTTGATTAACAGCCGCGCCGATATCAAGGCGGGGGTTTATGAATGCGGCATGAATCATCGGGGCGAATTGCTACAGATTGGTGAAACCCTGCGCCCCGATATTGTCGTCATCACCAACATTCGTGAAAACCATATTGGTTATTTGGGCAGTTTGCAGGGCATTGCCGAGGCTAAGGGTGAATTGCTGGAATATATGATGCCCGATGCACCCATGGCGATATTAGAAAAACCACGCGAAGCAAAATATAATTTTTTTGATTTTCTATCGCAGAAATTTAAACAACATCACCCTGGCGCGAAAGTGATTGCGGTGGGCGAAGGCGAAGATTGCGATGTGCAATTATTGTCGGTGGCGTCGCACCTGGGTCATGGGCAAGAAATCAAAGCAAAGTTTTTTAAACAGGGGCTAGATTACTCATTGAACTTGATTGGTGCGCACCAAGGTTTCAACAGCCTGCTCGCCCTGGCCGCCGTGAATTATCTTTTGGTGGATGAAAATAGCGCGCCAAGCGAAGGCCAATTAAAAACCTGGGCAGCAGCATTGATTGATTACCGACCGATAGCGGGGCGGGGGAAGCCCGATGTGTTAAACACTCCCCATGGAAGGATATGTTTGATAGATGAATCATATAACGCGGCGCCAGCCTCGATGCTAGCCAGCCTGCAAGCCTTGAATAGTTATGTCGAACCCATGCTTGCCACCGCGCCGCCATCGCGCCTTGCTATCTTGGGCGACATGAAAGAATTGGGAAAAGATGAAATAGAATATCATCAACAAATAATAAGCCAAGCAACAGCCATGGCTGGGATTGGGCGGATTATATTGGTCGGGCCATTGATGATTCAAGCCTACAGCAGCATGGAAAAAAATGACAAAATCATTGCACGGGATGATGCAACCCAAGTGATGACTCAACTGGAAGGAAATATCAGCCATGGTAGCATTATCATGGTCAAGGCCTCGCATTCTATGGGGCTTGAAAAAATTGTCAAATACCTGCAAGAGAAGTCAGCCAATAATTAACCTAAATGTAAAAAAATATAGAAATTATGTTTTACCATTACCTGCCCCAATTAGACGATATTTATAGTTTTTTTAACGTGTTTCGTTACCTGACCTTTCGCGCGTTGTTGGCGATGTTAACCGCTTTTTTATTTTCGCTGTTTTTTTATCCGCCGTTTATGTTGTGGTTAAGGGCGCAGCAGCAAGGCAATAGCAATGTTAGGGCCGATGTGCCAAAGAATCATTTAAAAAAATCGGGCACCCCCACCATGGGCGGCATGATGATTATTGTCGCTACCCTTTTCTCGCTTTTTTTGTGGGGCAATTCACAAAGTATCATTTTATGGGGGGCGGTGGTGGTCTTCACGGGTTTTGGTTTGATTGGCATGGTGGACGACCTGCAAAAAGTTAAAAAACATAATAAAAAATTGGGGCGGGGCCTTTCAGGAAAATTGCGATTGTTGTTGGGGGCGGGGCTGGCGATGATTGGTTTTTGGTTTATCTGCCAAGCCAGCGCAGACAAGTCCGTCGCCACCAGTCTTTATTTTCCATTTTTCAAAGATATAAGTATTCAATTTGGTTTGTGGTTTTTGCTGATAGTTTTCTTTGTGATAGTTGGCTCGGCCAATGCGGTGAATTTGACCGATGGGCTGGATGGTTTGGCTATTGGCCCCATTTTGGTGGTGGCGGCGGTGTTTGGCATTATCAGCTATTTGGTTGGCAACAGCATCTACGCCGATTATTTGCAAATTCATCACATGCCCGAAAGCGGTGAATTGGCGGTCTTTTGTGCCGCCATCATCGGCGCGGGTCTTGGGTTTTTATGGTTTAACGCGCCGCCCGCGATGATATTCATGGGCGACACGGGTTCCTTGGCTCTTGGTGGTGCCTTGGGTTATATTGCGGTGGCTATCAAACATGAAATTGTTTTGGCTATGGCGGGGTTTTTGTTTGTGGTTGAGGCCTTATCGGTGATGCTTCAGGTCGGTTATTTTAAATATAGCAAAATGAAATATAAGACAGGCAGGCGCATATTTTTAATGGCGCCATTGCATCATCACTACGAAGAAAAGGGTTTGGCGGAAACGCATATTGTCATTCGGTTTTGGATCGTGGCGGGGATATGCGCGCTCCTAGCCCTCAGCACTTTAAAATTGCGTTAAATCATAATGTTACTGCCTTCTTATCAAAAAAATAAGAAAAAAATATACGTGGTTGGGCTTGGCTTGACGGGGTTGGCGGCTATCAAAACTTTAACAACGGCGGGGGCAGAAATTGTTGCCTTCGATGACGATGAAAAAAATCGCCTTGCCGCCAGCCAAGCCAATATTCCTTTGCTCGCCCCCAATGACTGGCAAGCCAGCGATGGTGTGGATATATTGTTGCTCTCGCCTGGCATCCCCGCCGAAACATCGCGGCTAAAATGGCGCACCCCGCGGCTTTGCGCGCGCGCTCTCTTGGTGTGCCCATCATGGTGGATGTTGATTTGTTATTTAACGAATGGCATGGGCAACGCGATTTTGTTTTTATCACGGGCACCAACGGCAAATCCACCACCACCAAATTAATAACCCATATCTTGGCTGACAATCATTTGCCCGCGGTGATGGGCGGCAATATTGGCGCGGCGGCACTTTCGCTGCCCGCCTTACCCGACAAGGGTATTTATGTTTTAGAATTAAGCTCCTACCAATTGGAACGCATGGTTGCGCCCGTGCCACAGGTTGCGGTGCTGCTCAATTTGTCCTTTGATCATTTGGAACGCCATGATACGATGGAAAAATATCTTGCTATCAAAACAAAGATTTTTTCTTCGGCGGTGGATGTTGCGAAATTATCCATCATCGGGGTGGACGATGAATTTTGTCGCGCCTATTACGAACAGAACAAAGGTCGATTAAACTTGGTGCCTATCTCGGGTCTAACCCTGCCCGCGGGGGGCGTGGGGGTTCGGGATGGGCAGTTGGTTGATGCACGCCGCGATAAAAACCTTGGCGCCTTGCCCTTTCATCCCGCGCTGCAGGGGCCGCATAATGCACAGAACATGGCGGCGGCATATTTGGTGGCGGATTATTATGGTTTGGATATCAAAAATATTATATCGGCGACGCAAGGTTTCATGCCACTGCCGCATCGCCAAGAAATGGTGGCAAGCATGGCGGGCGTGCAATATATCAACGACAGCAAAGCAACCAATGTTGACGCCAGTTTAAAATCCTTGAGCAGTTTTAATAATATTCGTTGGTTAGCGGGCGGGCAATTAAAAAGTGGCGACCGATTTGCTGACCTTAAGAACGTCGCAAGCCATGTTACCAAAGGTTATTTTTTTGGCGAAGGGGCAAGAAAATTGCAAGCAGAAGTCATGGAAGAAATCCCGAGTGCGGTTTTTAACAATTTGGCGGAAGCCCTGACCGCGGCGCACCAAGACGCGCAGGCGGGCGATGTTGTGTTGTTGTCGCCCGTGGGTGCAAGTTTCGACCAATATAAAAATTTTGAAGAACGTGGCAATGATTTTAAAAAACAAGTTTTAAATTTACAAAAATAAAATATGGCACGTTTATTATTCACCCGCGCGGATAGAGGATTGCTTGCCCGTTGGCGGTGGTCGGTTGATATTGGCACCATCGTGTTGGTTTTTTTATTGATGGCGATTGGGTTGTTGGCGGTATCGTCGAGCATGGCCAACACCAACACCCCGCCCAATGTTTTTGTTAAGCATATTGTTTTGTCATTACTGCTATCATAACCATGCTGGGGGTGAGTTTTTATCGCCCCGTCAGGTTAAGGCCTTTTCGGGCGTGTTATTTTTTGTTGCCCTGGCCTTGATGATTTTAATATTGCTTAAGGGTGGGCAAGAAGCAAAGGGGGCGCGGCGTTGGCTGTCGCTTTTTGGATTTGCCTTGCAGCCTTCTGAATTTATTAAACCCAGCCTGGCCGTGTTGTTTGCCAATTTGTTTGTGCTGGGCAAAAAACAACAACAGGCGATATTTTATGGCTTGGCGGCTTTTATTTTGTTGGTGGTGGCGGGTTTGTTATTATCGCAACCCGATATCGGTATGACCATGTTGGTATGTTCGACATTTTTGATTATTTTATTTTTTGCGGGCACGCCGTTTCGTTCATATTTCCGCTGTTCATTCGCCGCCCTGGTTCTGGTGGTGGTGGTTTATTATGTTTTTCCGCATGTGCAGGACAGGATATTACATGTGAATGATTACCAAGTAAAAAAATCGCTGGCGGCCTTCGCCAATGGTGGTTTTTTGGTGTGGGTTTGGGTAATGGGGTTGTTAAATTAACCCTGCCCGATGTTCACACCGATTTTATTTTGGCTTTGTTGGGGGAGGAGTTGGGCTTGGTGCCGACCTTGCTGATTATGGCTATTTACCCGACCATCATTTTGAAATGTTTTAAGCGGCTTTATGAAAGCAAGAATAATTTTGTTATTATTGCGGGCGGGGGTTTAACCTGTCAATTTGGCTTGATGGCGCTTATTAATATTTTTAGCGCGCTTGGCCTGGGACCAACCAAGGGCTTAACCTTGCCCTTCATTTCTTACGGTGGTTCGGCGATGATGGCGAGCGCGCTGAGCATGGGGTTTTTATTGGCACTAACGCGACAAAAAAATGATTAAAAAAATAATGAAAGCAAAAACCATGTCGCCATCATCAAAACAATATAAGATATTGCTGGTTTCGGGCGGCACGGGCGGGCATAGTTTTCCCGCCCTGGCGGTGGCGCGGTTGCTTGCCCAACATGGCCATGCCCCCAGCATTATATGCGAACAACGCGGCTTCGAATATTTTAAGCAGGCTATGGACCAAGAAAAATTAAACTGCCCGATATATTGTTTACCGTTAAAAAGTCCGCAAGGCGGCAAAGTAAAAAAAATAATATCCGCCCTGTCGCTCTTGACCAGTATTTTGCCTGCCGCGAAATTGTTGCGCCGTGAACGCCCCGATATATTATTGGGGTTTGGTGGTTACATGATGATACCCAGTTTTTTGGCGGCGCGCCTAGGCCGTGTGCCCCATGTTTTTTTGGAACAAAATGCGGTGATGGGTCGCGCTAATCGTTTGTTTAAATCATCCGCCGCGGCGATAGCCACGGGGTTGCCAACCTGCCGCGGGTTGAGCAAGCGAGAAAAAGCAAAAACTCATTTTGTTGGCACGCCCATCAAGCAAGAATTCTTACAAGTGGGCGAGGGCGCAGGTCATAAAACTAACAAAAAAAAATATCACCATATTGGTGACGGGTGGTTCCCAGGGGGCAAAGGTCTTTGCCGATATTGTCCCCCGCGCCATAGAAAAATTGTTAAAAAAATTGGATGGCACGGCGATAACTATTCACATTCAACAACAATGCAAGGCCGAGCAAATCAAGGATTTGGCCATTGCCTATAATAACTTGGGCGTGAAGCATGACATCAAAGATTTTTTTTATGATGTGCCACAAAAATTGGCAACGGCGGATATTTTTATTGGCCGCGCGGGGGCATCAACCATAGCCGAGGTTGCCAGCATGGCAAAACCTTGCATCCTTATTCCCTTTCCTTTCGCGACCGACAATCACCAATATTATAACGCGCGGTTGTTGGCCGATAAAAAATCTTGCCGCTTGCTTAGCGAAAAGAAAAACAAAACCATCGCCGATACCGAACAATTAAGCGAAGCCTTGGCCGATGAATTGCTTGACCTTATCCTCCACCCCAAACATCGCCAGCAATTGGCCAGCAATATTAAAAATTTTGCTCAAAAAAATGCTGGTGCTGAATTGATGAAATTGGCTATAAGCGTGGCAAAACAACATAAAAAATTGGCATAAAAAAATGACACCTTTCCCCAAAACCGAAGAACAATTATCTGACATCGCCAACCCCGCTGCAGCGCGCCCCCTAGGCATAATTTATTTTGTTGGCATTGGGGGAATTGGCATGTCGGCGATAGCCGAGGTGATGCACGACCTTGGCTATAAAATAGCGGGCAGCGACAACAGCGAAAATGCCAATGTGATAAGGTTAAAGGAAAAAGGAATCGTCGTCAACCTGGGCCAGGATAAAAAAAATATTGTCGGGGTTGATACCATGGTGGTCAGCACCGCCATCAAAAAAGATAACGCCGAATATCAGGCGGCGGTGGATTTAAAAATACCCATCGTGCATCGCGCCGATATGTTGGCAACCTTGATGCGGTTAAAAAAATCCATCGCCATATCGGGCACCCACGGCAAAACCACCACGACATCGTTGATAGCCCATATTTTTGTGACGGCGGGGGTGGACCCCATCGTTATTGGCGGCGGCATTATTAACAATTATTCTTCCAATGCCAAATTGGGAAAGGGCGATTGGTTAATAGCCGAAGCCGACGAATCCGATGGATCGTTTTTGTTGTTGCCCGCGGCGGTGGCGGTGGTTACCAACATCGACCCCGAACACCTTGACCATTATGGCGATTTTGAAAAAGTTAAAACGGCTTTTTATGATTTTTTACGCCGCGTGCCGATTGACGGTTTTGTGGTGGCCTGCCTTGACCATCCTGTCGTGGCGCAATTGATTAAAAAGATTAAAGGGCGGAAGATTGTTACCTACGGCATTGCACCGCAAGCCTTGACGCGTATCAGCAACACGCTGTTCGATAGTGACGGCGCGTTGTTTGATATAACGATGGATGGTGCCACCGAAAAATCCATTCGTTTGCCATTGTTCGGTTACCATAATGTTAGCAACGCCGCCGCCGCCATTGCGGTGGCGCGTTCGGCCAATATTCCATGGGCGGATATTCGCACCGCTTTGGAATCTTTCCAAGGGGTTAAAAGACGTTTTAGCCTAGCGGGCATCGTGCAGGGTAAGGATAAAAAAAATATCAGGGTCATTGATGATTATGCTCACCACCCTGTGGAAATTGAAGCCGTGCTGTCCGCCGCGCGACTGGCGTTGCAGGCAAGGGGGGAGCAAGGCCGCTTGGTGGTTATCATGGAACCCCACCGCTACACGCGCTTGCGCGACTTGATGCAAGATTTCTCGCGCTCGCTACTGAATACCGATTTATTATTCATCGCCGATATTTATCGCGCGGGCGAAGCCCCGATAGATGGGGTGGATGCCGAAGCCTTGCTGGCCATGGTGCAAAAGGGCGGGCATCGTAATGCCCACAAATTGTTGTCGAGCGAAACGGTTGATGCGATAGCCCAACAATTGGCGGGCAAGCTTCAACCGAACGATATGTTGCTCTGTTTGGGGGCGGGCAATGCTTCGAAATGGGCCAATGCTTTGCCCGCGGCGTTAGAAAAATTATTATAAATGTCAGAAGAAAATATCGTACCCATGGCGTCAAACCCCCTACAACAATCCCTGCAAACATTATTGACGGGCAAGGTAAGGGGCAAATTGTTGTTCGATGAACCACTCGCGCCACACACCTGGTTTCAGGTTGGTGGCAAGGCCGATGTTTTTTTTGTCGCCCAGGATAGGGATGATGTGAAGGATTTTTTACAATTGCTGCCGCGGGATGTGCCCCTCTTGCCCGTGGGGGCGGCGTCTAATTTGTTAGTGCGCGATGGTGGCTGGCGCGGCGCGGTGGTAAAATGTGGCAAAGGATTCCAAACCATGAGCCACGAAGCAGGGATGATAACGGCGGGGGCGGCGGTGCTGGATGCCAGCTTGGCACAATTTGCCCTAAAAGAAAAAATAACGGGCTTAGAATTTTATTTGGGTATTCCAGGCACCGTGGGCGGCGCGGTGGTTATGAATGCTGGTTGCTTCGGGGGGGAGACCAAGGACGTCTTGCACCACGCCGATTTTATAACGCGCGATGGTGAAATCATCACCCTGACCCGCGACCAATTACAATTTTCTTATCGTCATTCGGTTATTCCACGCGGGGCTATTTGCCTTGCCGCTTATTTTACGGCCAAGCCAGGCGATGAAGAAAAAATTCGCGAGACAATGCTAAGGCTGAAGGAAGAGAAAAGTAAAAACCAACCCCTGCGCGGTAAAACGGGCGGGTCGACTTTTAAAAATCCTTTACCGCAACATGCCTGGCAATTGATAGACGCGGTTGGTTTGCGCGGGCATCGCTTGGGTGGGGCTATCTTCAGTGAAAAACATTGCAATTTTTTAATCAACGATGATAACGCGACCGCCGCTGATATAGAGGCATTGGGCGAGCGGGCGGTTGCATTGGTGAAAGAAAAATTTGCCATCGATTTAGAATGGGAAATAAAAAAAGTCGGCGAAAGGAAATAAATTTAATACCATGAAAAAAAAATATAAAAAAATTGCGCTGTTGCTTGGCGGGCCATCGGCCGAGCGCGAAGTTTCGTTGGTGTCGGGTGCCGCGGTTTACGATGCCCTCAATGCGCTAGGCTATGAAAGCAAAAAATTTGATCCCGCCCAGACCGACGCGGCTTCCCTCGCGCAATTTAAAAAACAATTGCAAGAATTTGCGCCCGACGCTTGCTTCAACGCCCTGCATGGTCAGTTTGGTGAAGATGGTGCGGTGCAGGAAATATTGGAATCGCTCAAGATTCCCTATACCCATTCTGGGCCCGCTGCTTCGCGCCTAGCCATGAATAAATTGGCAAGTTTGAATCTCTTTCAGCAACATGGTTTATCCATTGCCAAACATGAATCTTATGACGCGACAAAGGTTAATGGATTAACCAGCAAAGACATAACCATCGGCTTCCCCCTGGTTATCAAACCAATATACGAAGGTTCGTCGGTTGGTTTGTATATCGTTAAAACCGAAAGCGCGATGCCCGACCTATCGTCATGGCATTTTGGTGATGCCTTGATAGAAGAATATATCGATGGGTTAGAATTAACCACCGCGGTGTTAGAAATTGATGGTGTTGCCCGTGCTTTGGCGGTGACCGAATTGCAACCCAAACGCGGCGTTTATGATTACAAGGCAAAATACCAAGACGGCGAAACAACCCATGTTTGCCCCGCCGCTATTGCACCCGATATTTACCAACAATGTTTGGCGATGGGGCTGGCGGCGCATCGCGCTATCGGCGCGGCGGGTGTCAGCCGCAGTGATTTCCGTTATAACCCCGTCAAAAAACAATTGGTTATTTTGGAAACCAACACCCAGCCAGGCATGACCGCCCTGTCATTGGTTCCCGAACAGGCGAAGTATAAAGATATTCCCTTTACGCAATTGGTGGAATATATTCTATCAAGTGCCAGTTTAAAATTGTAATATCAACCTGATAAAAAACATGAATCATTTTTACCATCGCCTTGCTGGTTTCATGATATTGACCATCATTCTGGCGACTGGTGGGTTTGTCTATTTTTTTCTCTACCCGCCGCTCAACCCTGATAGTCGTCTTTATTTTATCACGCCAAGAATCGAATCGCTGGCGCGGCGTTTGGATTTTGTGTTGCGGTCCACGGCGATAAGCCAAACCACCTTCACTTCGGAACAGGATATTGTTGGCAAGGTTTTGGCCAGCCACCAAGTTGCCTTGGGGGAAGCCTTGCCGCTTATCCCCGCGCGGGTTATAAAAAAAGAATTGGAAGCCCTGCCCATGGTGTTATCGGCGACGGTGGTGGTGCATTACCCCAGCCGCCAATTGCGTATCAATTTTGTGGAACGGCAACCCTTGGCGGTGTTATCGCCGCAAAATAAGATAATCACGCTTGATGGACGGTTGTTACCCTTGCCATCGGCGGGTGGTGATAAATTAAAAAATATAATGCGTGTAAGGAACGAAGCGCAAGGTGAAACAGAACAGGCTAGGTTGATAAAACACTTTTTTGAATTATATAATGGCTTGCAAGCCTATAGCCTGTTATTGGATATTGTGAGGGAAGCGCAATTTGTTGGCGGGCGACGTTGGCGTTTGTTTTTGGCGCGACCGTTGGGTAATGATGATTTGCTGGTCGAATTGCCAGAAAACCTTACCACCGAAACCCTGGCGCGCTTAAGCAAATTAATATTGGTTGATAAGGTTTTGGATTTAAAAATTGCCAAGCTTGACCTAAGACTTGAAAATCAGACTTTGGTGAGGTTATTATCGCCCAATAAATAACAGAAGATAATAACAAAATACAAAGTAAATGCGCTATAACAAAGAATGACTTTACTAAAGAATCGTTGGTTGGCGCCCGCCGCGGCATTAAGGGACAGTTGGCAAGATTTTTCGCAAAAATTTGATAACGAGCCATTTGGCGTGCTGTCCCTGGGCAGCAGCATGATAAGGGTTGCTATTTTCAGGCGCGACCGACAAAATAATCCGCTGTTGATGGGTATCGGCATGACCCCTTCGCTGGGGTTGAAGGACGGGTTCATCACCGACTTGAAGGCTTGCCGCGACAGGGTATTTCTAGCCTTGAACCAGGCAGAAAAAATGGCAGAATATAATTTAAAACAAATTGCTGTGTTGTTTTCGGGCCCGCAACCCGTGGTGTTGATGAAGAAATACAAATTAAGCCTGGGCGGGGCGGCGGTATCGCGCCGTCATCTTGCAACCCTCAATCAAAAATTTTGGTCGCCCAAATCGGTGGAGGAATATCATTTGCTTTATCCCATACCTTTTGAATATCGGCTTGACAGCTCCCCATCCTTAAAAAATCCATTGGGGTTGGTGGGGCAAAACCTTTCCCTAACCATGGCGATGATATATGAAGAACGCCACGCCCTGCAAAATATCGATGGATTTTTGGAGAAGTTAAATTTACCCCCGTCGTTGTTGATAGACGAAGCCATGGCGGTGGCACTTGGCATGACCTCCATCGAAGAACAAGAAATAGGCTCCCTATCAATTCATATTGGGGCGGAGACTATCAACCTGGCGGTGATAAAAAACTTTTGCCCCATATTCATGCACCGATTTAATATGGGCGGAAGTTTTTTAACCAAACAATTGGCCAACGCCCTCGCCATTGATATAAAAACCGCGGAGGCACTCAAAAAGAATTTGCCTAATATCACGGGCCATGGCAACCCAGTGGGCAATAGCAGTCGCGACGGCGACAAGCATTTTTCCCCCAACCCATTACTGCCCCATGTGGATATGGATAAGGCCCTGTTGGTGGTGCGGGATTATTTATCGCAAGTTTTCAATCAAGCCATCGGCATTTTAGAAAAGCATCACATCGATTATCGGCAATTATCGGTGATAACGGTAAGCGGCGGCGGTGCAAAAATAAAGGGTTTGGACGAATTGCTCAAAGAAAAATTAAAGAAAATGGTGCGCACCACACCCACGACCGATATTAAAAATTTACCGCCATATATACATGGCATAGAAATTGCAGGAATAATTGGCACGGCTTTATTCATCATCAAAAAACAACTTAACCAGCAACAAAAAAATATTTCCCCCGTTGATTTTTACCAACCCTTACCCAAAAATTCTATTTTACACAACATCATCGCTTGGGCGAAAAGAAATTATGGCTAAACCTAGAAATACCCGAAAGAACTTGTGGAATATATCGAATTATTATAAGAATAAGGAACAAAAGTTATGAGTTTTAATCCCAATATAATTGTTTTTGGCGTGGGCGGTGCGGGATGCAACGCCGTCAACAACATGGTTGAAAAGAAATTACTGGGTGTGCAATTTGTTGCCGCCAACACCGATGTGCAATCCTTGATGCACTCCAAAGCCGATATAAAAATTCAATTGGGCAGCACCCTAACCCAGGGGTTGGGTGCGGGTGGCAACCCCGAGGTTGGCCGTGAAGCGGCGCGTGAAAATACCGCTGAAATTAAGGATACTTTAAAAAATTGTAACATGTTGTTTATTACCGCGGGTATGGGCGGGGGCACGGGCACGGGTGCGGCGCCGTTGATTGCAAAAATTGCCAAAGAAATGAATATATTGACCATCGGGGTTATCACCAAGCCATTTGGTTTTGAAGGTCGCAAAAAAATGGATGTTGCGCTTGATGGTATTCGCGCCATGAAGGATCAAGTCGGCACGTTAATTATTGTGCCCAATCAAAATTTGATGTCGCTCGCCAACGAAAAAACCACAAACCGCGAAGCATTTATATTGGCCGATGAAGTTTTGTATAATGGTGTTGCGGGTATTAGCGATATTATTGTGCGTCCTGGGCATATTAATTTGGATTTGGCCGACCTGCGAAGTGTGATGGCTGAAATGGGTCGCGCCGTGTTGGGCACGGGCGAGGCAAGCGGCAAAGACCGCGCCACATTGGCCGCGCAGCGCGCCATTCAAAATCCTTTATTAGAAAATACCGACATTGCGGGGGCGCGCCAATTGCTTATTAATATTTCGGGCGGCGATGACCTCACGTTATTTGAAACCGAAAAATCTATTGATATCATTGCCAAGGCGGCGGGCGAGAATTGCAATATTCATATCGGCAGTGCAAGCGATGAGAGCTTAAAAGGCAAAATAAGGGTTTCTTTGGTGGCAACGGGTATTAAGCAAGACGGCGCGACCAGCAAATTGTCGTCAGCATTTCAATCCAACACCGCGGATAAAACCGATGAGCATTTGGCGGCCATCAAAAATACCCCGTTAAATCCGTTTAACCCACTTCGCCCGTTGGAAGAAGAGGAAGATGCAAACATGGATGGCGAAGGTGATAATACCCATTCATCATTTATGCAACGCGACCAATTTTCGTCCGATGCCGATGACATCACGGTGCATCGCTCAAGCTATAACGGCTTGACCGCGCGGGCAGATGACAGCACCCAGGACAATTACCATGGCGACACCGATGACAATATTAACGGCGGCGAACCCATGATGAGCAGGGAGACGGATAAAAACAAAGAAGTTTCATCTTTCTCTCGGGCCATGGGGATGAATAACGAAAAGACCAGCAGTGGTGGCCGACCAATTTTTGATAATCCCTTTGCTCAGGGTGCCAATAATGTTGCGGCTGGCGGGGAAGCGGTATCGTTGGATGATATCGAGGAAGCAGGCACGGTGCATAGAAGTTTTGCAACCAAAAGCTCGACCGATACCCACGACCCCGTGAAAGAAGCCATGGCGGATTTTGACGATTTTTCAAAAAATATCATAGGCGACGAAGCCAGGGATGCTCGGCGTTTGGCCACCAGCCAACATGACGATGGGCGTGGTGATTCGGGCGATGATGGCGACATCAACCAACATTATGCCGCCTGGCAATTGGCAAGGCAAAAACGCGAGGAAGAAGATGCCGCCGCCTTAGACAGGAATTCAATCTATCAAGAAAAAAACCTTGCCGAGAAAAAGAAGCCAGGTTTGATGAAGAGATTCTTTGGGGGTTTTTTTGGTTCGGCCGAGGATGAAGACGAAGACGAAGATGTAATGCAAGATGTTGCCAGTCAACGTTGGGCAAGGTATCCTGAGGTAGTTGACCTGCGCGGTGAAGCGGCCGATGATGGCGCCCCCCCGATGAAGCGTAGCACCAAAGTTGATAAAGTGAAAAAAGCCAGCGCGCGCAAAAACGCCGAGGCGGTGGATGATGGCGAAGCTTCTTTATCTGACCTTTTTTCGGTGCGCCGTAACGATTAGTTGCCGCCCCCCTAGGGCAGGGCATCCATGGGCGTTTATGGTCACCAAAAAAGCGTGTGAAAGATAAGCGACAGGATAAAAGGCCAATTGCCACTTTAACATATGTTTGATATAGAACAGGTTATAAAAAAAACTTTGCGACCCATTTATTATTACCGTCATGCAATTTAAGAAAGCTATTTTTTTACTCTTTACCTTGGGAATTCTTTACGGGATTACCAACACGGCCTTGCAAACCTACCGCTTGTTTAAAAAAAAACCAAGAGATAGCAGCATTAAAGAATCAGCAAAAACAATGGCAAGAAAAAAACCAAATCTTAGGCAAAAAAATAAAATCGTTGGATAGCACCCATCCCGATAAAGATTTTTTGGAAGAACTAGCGCGCGAAAAATTGGGCTACAATTATTCTGATGATATCCATTTAAAAGACCATTAGTATTTTTTGTTTGCTATGGGGATGAAAATAAAGTATCATTTATTTACCATAGCTGGTGCCTGTTTGACACGATAGTTCGTCAAATTGGGCTTAATAGGGAATGGGAATCAAGGTAATCGTTTTGGCGATATTTGATAATCTCAACTGTCCTTCGCAACTGTGGGTGTGGCGCATGAATTTGCAAAGAGGAAACCACTGGTATTTATATATTGGGAAGGGTTCTTTATTTGATAATTTTGTAATAAAAAATTATCACCGCACCAAAGTCAGGAGACCTGCCGACCGTGGTAATAATGGGCTTGTAATAAAGCATCCATTGTTCACAATATAATTATTTTTCCGAAGGAGTGAAAAATGCACCTATCATCGAACCTTGCCAAGGTAACCTCGGCATCAACCTCTCGCGCTAAGTCATTATCGTTGGCTCAGCGTTTATTACTCGGCTCTCTGTTATTTGTTGTGGCAAGTGGTGGCCTATGGCTCACCGCTTTTTCTGCGCAACATCAATTGCATAATGCGGCGCATGATGTTCGTCATGGCTTGAATTTCCCCTGTCATTGAGCTTAACATGTCTAAATCACCCTTTATCGCGGGGATATGGCGGACCCTGCTGGCGGGGCTGCTGGCGGGAATTGCAAGCTCCATCATTCAACCATTTCTTACCTTGCCGCTTATTGCTATCGGTGAACAATTAGAAGCAGCCTCGTCTGGCGATCCCGATATGCTGGCGTTCGGGCGATTCTCGGGCACCATTGTTGCCAACATTGCAACGGCGGTAAGTTTGGCGTTGTTGTTGTTCGCCATCCTTTTTATATTTAACCTGCGGATTACTTATAAAAATGCTTTCACCTGGGTTATTTGTTTTTGGCTAACCGTGTTTTTTATTCCCGCCCTGGTTCTGCCACCAACTTTGCCTGGCATCGATTCAAGCGGCGAAATAACATTACGCCTACGGCAAATTGTTTGGCTGGGGCTGGCGTTCACCGCGGCCACTGGATTTTTATTGCAGACCGAATTTTTTAAGGAACGTTTGGGGCGCGGGATTAGGATGACATTGTCAACCCTGTTGCTGGTTGTGCCCGTGACAGTGGTGATGGCAATATGGCCGTTGGAGCTTGCTCCATCTGCTATCCCAGCCGAGGCGTTGCAATTATTCGTTATGTATTCGCTGTTGAGCGGATTAATTCTCTCGACAATTATTGTTATGGTTTTTGCCATCGGTGATAGAACGTGATAAGGGTGGGGCATGACAACCCCACTTGCAAAAAAAACCAGACCACAAGATTTCCTTATTAGTTTGATTGGCCGCGCCAATGTCGGCAAGTCGACTTTGTTTAATCGCCTGGTGGTAAGAAATTACGAACGCAGGAATCGTTTGACGGCCGACATGCCTGGCCTAACCCGCGATATTGAAATTCGCCAGGGCGAAATCATGAATGCTCATTTTATGGTGGCGGACACGGTTGGCTTCCAACCATTAAAAAACACCATGGATGAAAAGGCGCGTAGCCTGCTGTTTGGTTTGATAGACCGCTCGCAATTATTAATATTCATGGTCGACGGTTTGGCGCCGCTTAATCAATTGGATTGGCAATTGGCCGAATTTATCGCGGCCCAGCAACAAAAAAAAGGCGGCAAGCTGGATTGTTTGGTGGTGGTGAATAAGGGGGAGAATAGCCAAAAACTCATCACCGCCATGACCGATGTTAATAGCCTGTTGGCGCGTTGTCCCATTAACAAGGTCGGGGGCCAGGTGATTGACCCGATCGTCATGGCGGCAAGTCACGGCATCGGCATGGCCGACCTCTATGATGTATTGGTGAAGGTTTTGCCCGAAGAATTATTTTCTGAAAATTTTGGCATCGATGAAGCGGGCGAGGCGGAGCATGACGAATGGGGCGAAAACCATGACGACAGCGATGAAGATAATATTGATAAGTTGTTATTGCAAGAAGACGATAAACAAAAAAGCGCGACACAACATAGCAAGCAAGCAAAAATAAAATTGGTTATATTGGGTCGGCCCAATGTTGGCAAATCGACCCTGACCAATAATTTGTTGGGGCATGAAGTGGTATTGACGGGCGACATGGCGGGGACGACGCGCGACGCAACCTATCACGATTTTCATTTTTCCAGCAATGGCAAAGAAACAGATTTTGAAATTATTGATACCGCAGGCATAAGGCGCAAAGCAAAAATAACTGAAAAAATAGAAAAACAATCGGTGGACCTCGCCCTTACCGCCTTGCGTTTTGCCCATGTGGCTTTGTTGTTAATCGACGCCACGGCACCGTTGGAACAACAGGACATGGCGATTATAAAATTGATTATTCAAGAAGGCCGCCCATTTTGTTTGGTGCTTAACAAATGGGATTTGGTTGAAAACAAACCCAAAGCACGGTCCGAAATTGAGCGTCAGGTTTCTTACCTGTTGCCACGGGTGAAGGACTTGCCGATTATAACCCTTAATGCCCAGGAGCAACGCGGTAAAAGGCAACTGTTATTAACCGTTAAAAGATTATATGACCGTTGGGGACAACGCATCGACACCTCAACCCTGAACAAATGGTTAAGGCGCGCCATGGAAAAAAATTCTCCGCCGAGCCGTAAGGGTTTGCGTGCCAAAATAAGTTTTATTATCAATGTTAAATCGCGGCCACCGCATTTTGTTTTGTTTTTAACGCGCAAAGAATTGATTAACGAAAATTATTTACGTTATTTAGAAAACAGCCTGAAGGATGAGTTTGATTTCGCTGGTGTGCCGTTCCGTTGGACATTGCGGGTTAAAAAGAACCCCTTCGCTTAGGGATTTTACCCTTCATTAGGTTATTTTACCGCTTAGAGTGCTTATTTTTATATGTATCAAAAACATTGTACATTATTAGCCTTTTCTTTATATAACCAACCATAAGCCTTGACAAGTTTTACCTGGCTGCTTTATGATGGTGCCATGCTTTACTATACCGCACTCTATCTTTACCGTTTCCTGGTGGCTAGCATTATCCTGGTTGATGGTTTTTTTTCGATTTACTTTTTATCCGTAAGTGGCTGGAGTCAAAAAATGGGGCAAGCGTGGTTTAATTTTTCTTTTTCGACCCTTAATCTTTTTCAGGTGATTGTTGAACGTTATTTGCACCTCAATATTGTTTGGGATTATTTGATTGTGCCTTGGTTGTTGTTGCCTGTATGGGCGGCAATTGTTGTGCTGTGGATTGCGGCGGCGATAAAACTTTGGTTGCTGCGTATCATATTTGACCGCATTGCTTAATCCTCTTTGTCCTTATAATTTGCCTGCTTAGCTCGGACTATTTGCGCTATCGCTTGGCTTATTATTTGCCACGCTGGCGCGCACCAATTGTTCAGCAATTTTTTTCTTATTCGATAATTTGGGTATAACAAGCCCGATGGTGCGATAATATTGTGGGTTAAATGGCATGTAGTTCAAACCATCGTCCTGCTTGCGCGCCATGTTGGGAATAACGGTCAGGCGATCCTCCACCAGTAACAGATGGCGAATCGTTTCCAGGCTGGTGGCGCGAAACGGGCTCAATTTTTTTGTGCTCTTTTGGCATATTATTTTTACCTCCCCCGTCAGGCAATGTTCGTCATGCAACAATATTAATTTGTCGCCATGGCTTGCCAATATTTCTTCGCTGGTATGGTGGCTTTTTAACAGCGGGCTGGTTTTGCTGGCGGCCAATAAAAAATCATCTTGCATAACCTCATAAGAAATAATTTTTTTTTGATAAGGCGATAACTGCGCGCTACTCAGGCTTAATAATACCCCGTCTAATTTTCCCTGCATCATATTTTTTAACAAATCTTCGGTGATGGCTTCCTGCAAAATAATTTCTACTTGGGGCATGGCGTTGCTCCATTTTTTTATCAATTGCGGTAACAAATACGGCGCCACGGTGGGAATAACCCCCAACCAAAACTTATCCTTCATGCGGCGCGGCGTTTGTGCCGCCAATTCTTTGATAGCATGAAATTGGGTTTGTACATTTTCTAACAAAGGAATTAATGCCGCGCCAAAGGGTGTTATTTCCAGCCCGGTTTTTTGCCTGATAAATATCTTAGCCCCCAGCCAATCTTCAACATTTTTTATTTGCACGCTGAGCGATGGTTGGCTGACCCGACAATAGGCGGCGGCGGCACTGAAAGTTTTTAACCGTGCCGCGGCCAAAATATACTCGATATCGCGAAAACTTATCATACGGGTGTCTTCTATCTATAGGTTTTTCCTATAATAACCATAAAAAGATAGTAATGGCAAGTTGCTTTGTTTTGGGTTATGAATTTTTCTTAGAAAATCTAACAACTCTTACTTTCTTTAAAGGGGAACAAACATGAGTAAAAAAACCTTAACCACCACGGCGGGTCGCCCCATTGCGGATAATCAAAATTCGCTGACGGCGGGCAAACGCGGTCCTGTACTTCTGCAAGACGTGCATTTAATAGAAAAATTAGCCCATCAAAACCGCGAGCGTATTCCCGAACGCGTGGTGCATGCCAAGGGTTGGGGCGCCTATGGCACCCTCACCATTACCCACGATATTAGCAAATACAGCAAAGCCAAATTATTTGAAAAGGTGGGTAAAAAAACCGACCTGCTATTGCGATTCTCCACCGTGGCTGGCGAATTGGGTGCGGCCGATGCCGAACGCGATGTTCGCGGTTTCGCGCTTAAGCTTTATACCGATGAAGGCAATTGGGATATTGTTGGCAACAACACACCTGTGTTTTTCATTCGCGACCCGTTAAAATTTCCTGATTTTATCCATACGCAAAAACGCCACCCCAAAAGCAACCTGCGTAGCCCGATAGCTATGTGGGATTTTTGGTCGCAAAGCCCCGAATCATTGCATCAAATAACCATTTTGATGAGCGACCGTGGTTTGCCAACCGACGTGCGCCATATTAACGGTTATGGCTCCCATACCTTTAGCTTCATCAGCCCGAAGAACGAACGTTTTTGGGTGAAGTTTCATTTCAAAACCCAACAGGGTCATCGCCATTGGACAAACGCCGAAGCCGAAAAAATTGTCGGCAAAACGCGCGAATCCACCCAAGAAGACCTGTTTGGTGCGATAGAACGTGGCGAATTCCCCAAGTGGAAAGTTCAGGTTCAAATCATGCCCGAAACCGATGCAGAAAAAACCTCTTACAATCCATTCGACCTGACCAAGGTTTGGCCCCATGCGGATTATCCTTTGCATGATGTGGGTATTATGGAATTGAATCGCAATCCTGAAAATTATTTTTCAGAAATTGAAAATGCGGCTTTTTCACCATCGAACATCATTCCTGGCATTGGCTTTTCGCCCGATAAAATGTTGCAAGCGCGTATTTTTTCTTACGCCGATGCTCATCGCTATCGTTTAGGAACGCATTATGAATCCTTGCCCGTTAATCGTCCAAAATGCCCCGTGCATCATTATCACAAAGATGGTCCCATGCGGTTTTTTGAAAACGCCAGCGGCAACACCGATGCCTATTACGAACCCAACATGTATGCCGATGCTGCCAAGCAAGATGAAAGGTATAAAGAACCACCATTAAAAATTAATGGCGATGCCGATCATTACAATCACCGCGAAGGCAACGATGATTACACCCAGCCAGGCAATTTGTTCCGTTTGTTTAACGCCGAACAAAAGCAACGTTTGTTTGACAATATTGCCGCCGCCATGCAAGGCGTGCCGCAAAATATAGTCGATAAACAATTGGCGCATTTTGACAAAGCCGACCCCGCCTATGGCAAAGGCGTGAGGGAAGCCCTTGCAAAAAGCAAGTAAATTAATAATTACTTATTAAAAGAGGGGGGGAGGCAAAATTGCCTCCCCCTTTTTTTTAAAAAAAATACCACAGTCAAAAAACTTACCACGAACTGTGCGATAGCCAAGCGCTTAATAATAAGAAATAATTTCGGGATGGTATTTTTGGCGAACAGTGGTATCTAAAAAGATAGCAGGACACGATTGTGCCATTGATGAATTCAAGACATGTTAAGTTAGCGGTAATAGGGTTGGTGCTGGGGTGCCTTGCTTTTTCTTATGCAGATTATATATTTGCGCAAAATAATGTTGCGGTAGAAAAGAAAGTTATCAACCAAGATAAAAAAAAGAAACAGGCGCAAACCAAAAGCACCAGCAACCAAGCCACCAGCAACAAAAATAATAAAGCAGCCAACCGCAAAGCTGTAGAAAGCAAATATCCAAAGAAAAAAGGTCAAGGTGATGCCAAAAGCAAATCAAAGCAAATACTCCAGCAAGCCCCGAATCAAAAAAACAATTTATCCCCCAGCCGCAGCGTTAATGATAGCGTGAGCAAACAACCTGTCGCACCAAAAAATACCAAGCGACGGAGCAAGGCAACCCCCACCAACGGCAAGGCAAAAAATACTACGCCGCAGGGAAGGACGCTCGTTGATAATAAAAAATCTCTTTCAGCACCCGCCGATAATAAAAAATCTTCTTCCGCTCCCACCTCCGCTCCCGCCCTTGTCACCCAGCCGAATTCCGCGCCGCAAAATAACCCTCAGTCCCCGACCAACCTGAATAAATCGGCAGGCAAACCGTCTGTTAAAAGCCCCAATAAAAACGCGGCTAAAAATCGTGATAAAAATAAATCTAAGGTAACGTCGTCCGCACCCCCTTCAAAAAATAACATCGCCACGCCTGACGGCGGAAAGATGAAGCAAGTAGCACCCGCCATTTCAGGCGCGGTGATAACAGCCACGGGCCAGGGCTTGGTTGCCGATCCGCCTGTTGCGGCTTTGAAAAAAATTGTTATAGAAAATACGCCGTCGAAAGACAAAAGCAGCGGCGTAAATAACGATGGGGCAAAAATAATACTAACCTTTGATAATCCTATTGCTTACAGGGTTTTCACCCTGGATAACCCAGCAAGAATAGCCATAGACATGGCGGGAAAAGTTTCGGCGAATAATGTGGCGATGCCCAATAATTTATGGATAAAAAAATATCGGTTGGTAAGCCAAGATGTCGAGGCAAGCCGCGCGGGGTTAAGCCGTTTGGTGTTGGATATGAACGCGCCCGTGCAGGTGAGTGATTTGTCGCAGAGCA
The DNA here is from genome assembly GCA_965262775.1 of Alphaproteobacteria bacterium. Lineage (GTDB taxonomy): Bacteria > Pseudomonadota > Alphaproteobacteria > JASGCL01 > JASGCL01 > JASGCL01. Next base: position 250,947 of record CBDHFT010000006.1, read on the forward strand.
TGCCAGCAAGCGAAAATAAATTAGATATGCCCGCCGTCATGGCTATCAATGTTTCAATTAACCGCAGTAAAAAAATGGCGGTATTTAAAAAAGAATCGCAAAATTGGGCGGCCGCCACCAAGCAAAAAAAATCACCAACTGTATCGAAAGATGCCATTGCTGGCTTGATAACCAAACATGACCAAGCGCCATCTTCGACTCGTCAACAAATTGATTCGTTGATAGGGAGGAGCGATGGCAACCTAACCGCCAGCCAAAGCAAGGTTAATCAAAATACCACAGCGAATAAAAAACTACTCAATGAGATAATTAAAAATAATAGCGATGAGCGAGGCAAGGGACGGGTAGAAAGAATCGCCGAAGGTTCTCCCCCAGGTTCGGAGCAAGCCTCCGTGCCAGTTTCTATCCAACCCCTTGGTAAGAACAATTCCCAAAATCTTGAGCGCGCCATAAAACCATTGATAGCTATTGATGCGGGGCACGGCGGAGTCGACAGCGGCGCCATTGGATTGCGCGGCACGGTGGAGGCGTTGGTCAATTTGGCGGCGGCCAAGCAAGTTGCCAAGACGTTAGAAGAATCGGGGCGGTATCGCGTTTTTTTAACGCGCAAAGGGGATTATTTTATTCCGCTGCGCGAACGTTACCGCTTGGCGGAAAAGGCCAAGGCCGACTTTTTTATTTCTATCCACACCGATTCTTTTCCTGACTCCAATGTGTTGGGTGCAAGTATTTATACCCTGTCCGATGTGGCGTCTGACAAAGAAACGGCGCGCCTTGCCGAAAAAGAAAATAAGTCGGACAATTATGCTTCTTTTTTCGAACGGGGGTTGCCGTTTGATGCACGTATTATTTTGTTGGGCCTAGGGCAGCGGCAGAAAGACATTCAATCAAACATATTCGCTAATTTGGTGGCAAAAAAATTTCCGCCTACCGTGCCTTTTTTAAAAAGCAAGCCCCACCGTTTCGCGGCCTTTACGGTGATGAAGTCTATCATCATGCCGTCGGTATTATTTGAAATGGGTTTTATTTCTAGCGAACAACAAGAACGCCAAATTGTTTCACCCGAATTCCGCGCCAATGTTGCGCGTTGTATGTTGCGGGCATTTGATGAATATTTTTATGATATAAAAATGAAAAAGGGCTGTTCGTAAGGGTTGTTTCTAAAACCTTATTAAATAAAAAATAAGCTTGCAGAAAAATGCGGTTAGCGTATAATTATTAAAATATTAACGGGACAGCGGGAATGGTTTCTGTTGGTTAACGTTGATACATTTTTTGTATTTCTGAAAGGATACCAACAATGAAAAAACAAAATTATTTTAATCCATTGGCTAAGAAGGTCACTTCGACAATGGTTGCATCAGGCGTGGCTTTGGCCAGCATGTTGTCACCCGTTGCCTCGGCCTACGCCGCCAGTAAAGAGGTTAAAATTGTTGCTTGGCCAGGTTATATCGAACGTGGCGCAAGTGACAAAGCATACGATTGGGTAACTGGTTTTGAAAAAGAAACGGGTTGCAAAGTAACGGTGAAAACGGCTGGCACATCAGACGAAATGGTCAGCCTTATGAATCAAGGCGGATTTGACTTGGTAACTGCATCGGGCGACGCCTCGGTCAGGCTTATCAAGGGCGGCATGGTTCAACCCATCGATATTAGCAAAATTGCTAATTATTCCAAAGTTGATAGCCGTTTGCAAAATGCCGCATGGCATAAGCTTGATGGCAAACATTATGGCGTCCCCTATCAATGGGGTCCCAATGGATTGCTCTATAACACCAATGTTTTCAAAAAAGCCCCAACCAGCTGGTCGGTGGTGTTTGAAGAACAAAACTTCCCCGATGGCAAAAGCAACAAGGGTCGGGTGCAAGCCTACGACGGCGCAATTTATATTGCTGACGCTGCTCTTTACCTAAAAAAGAAAGAACCTTCTTTGGGTATTAAGGATCCTTATCAATTGAATGAAAAGCAATATGCGGCCGCGGTGGCTTTGTTGAAAAAACAACGCTCCTTGGTTGGTCGTTATTGGCATGATGCAGCGGTGCAAATCGATGATTTCAAGAACGAAGGCGTTGTAGCCAGCTCTTCTTGGTCTTATCAAGCCAATGCTTTGATGGCTGACAAACGCCCTGTGGCTTATGTTGTTCCCAAAGAGGGGGCAACGGGCTGGGCCGACACCACCATGATGCATAGCAAATCAAAAAATGTTGATTGCGCCTATGCTTGGTTAAATCATTCTATCGACGCCAAGGTCCAAGGTGACGTGGCGGCGTGGTTTGGTTCGGTGCCCGCGGTTCCCGCGGCTTGCAAAGGCAATGAATTGCTGGGCAAGGCTGGTTGCGAAGCCAACGGCAGCAAATTGTTTGGCAAAATTGCCTTTTGGAAAACGCCGATCGCCGAATGCGGTGGAGCGGAACCCTGCGTTCCCTACAGCCGTTGGGTGAAGGATGTTATTGCTATCCAAGGCTCAGGCAAATAATATGTAAAGATTAATCGTTAAGATTAATTATTTTCTTATATAAAAAATGATAAGGGGGTGGAATTATTTATTAATTCTGCCCCCTTTCTTTTTATAAATCTTGCGCCATTTGCTACCAATCACATAGCAACAAACAAATCGAGAATAAGTTTTACTTTTTATTTATTTGTGATAATGAATTTTTATGGTTAAGAATGCGATAGAATTTGTCGGGGTGGGGAAGGACTACCAAACCAACAAGGGGATTTTTCATGCCCTGTCCGACCTCAACCTTGAAATTAGGCAAGGGGAATTTTTCGCCCTCCTGGGCCCGTCGGGCTCGGGTAAAACCACCAGCCTGCGTTTGCTGGGTGGATTCGAACCGCCAAGTTACGGCGCGATAAAATTATTTGGTCAGGCAACCGAACATCTGCCGCCATTCGAACGCCCCATCGCCACGGTGTTCCAAGATTACGCTTTGTTTAATCATTTCAGCATTATCGACAATGTTGCCTATGGCATGATGGTGCGCGGCGTTGATAAGCAAAAACGTTACGCCGCGGCGCGCGAGATGTTGTCGATGGTGCAATTAAGCGGGATGGAGGATAGAAAGCCCAGCGCCCTATCGGGTGGGCAACGGCAACGGGTGTCGCTGGCGCGCGCGTTGCTGACCCAACCTAAAATATTATTGTTAGACGAGCCCCTGTCGGCGCTTGATTTAAAATTACGCGAAGAAATGCGCGTTGAATTAAAAAATTTGCAGAAAACACTTGGCATCAATTTTGTTTACGTCACCCACGACCAGGGGGAGGCACTGGCCATGGCCGACCGTATTGCCATATTTAACCAAGGGCGGTTGGAGCAGGTCGGCACCCCGCTGGAAATTTATGAAACCCCTGGGTCATTGTTCGTTGCTGAATTTGTCGGCCGCGCCAATTTGTTAACCCCTGATGTAGCAAAAGACATTGGCTTGCCCGCGCAATGGCACGCGGTGCGCGGCGAAAAAATTACCATAGCAAAACAAAAAAAATCCACGGGCCTGTCGCTGGCGGCGAAGGTGGTTGACCAGCAATACCAAGGATCAAGTTGGCATTTTGAATTAAGCCTGGACCATGCGGGGGCGGGTAAGCATAAAATGTTTTTGGTGATAGCACCCAGTGGGCAAGAACCAACGGTAAAAAAGGGCGAGAAGGTTTATCTGGCATTTGATAAATCCTCGACCCACCCGCTAAAAAAATAATCGGCAACAACAAAGGGTGCGGCGATGAGGCAATCAACAACAGGTTTTTTAAAAATTTTTTATCGTAAGGTTTATGAAAATCCGCGCTGGGTGCCGCTGATGCTGTTGGCGATACCCTTGTCATGGTTTTTGTTGGGGTATGTTGGTTCGTTGGTTAATTTGCTGATTAATAGTTTCTACGCCATTGATGAATTTTCGGGCGTGTTGATAAAAAAATTTACGCTAAAAACCTACGCGGAGATTTTTCAATTAAGCAACCTACAAATTATTATTCGCTCGGTAACCATGGCAACTTGCGTTACCTTGCTATCTATTATCATTGCCATGCCGCTTTCTTGGTTTATTGCGCGTCATGCCTCGCCGCGGGCGCGGGCGTTGCTTTACCTTGGTATCATGTTGCCTTTATGGTCCAGTTACCTGGTGCGGGTTTATGCCTGGAAATTAATTTTGTCGAAGGAAGGAGTCTTGACCTATGTTTTTAATAAGCTTGGTTTATCTAGCCTGCTTGATTTTATCCTCTCTCTCCCCGTGGTCGGCGGTCCGTCTTTGTCTTTCAGTTTGTTGGGCACCTTCATTGTTTTTGTTTATTTGTGGCTGCCTTATATGATACTGCCCATGCTAGCCAGTTTTGACAGGGTGGGAAAATCGTTGCAGGAAGCCTCGGGCGATTTGGGCGCCACGCCCAGCCAAACTTTTCGCTATGTCGTCCTGCCCCAGGCGGTGCCTGGTATTGCCGCGGGTTCGATATTTACTTTTGCTCTGACCTTGGGGGATTATATCACCCCCAGCATCATCGGCTCCTCGCGCGTTTTTATTGGGCAAGCGGTGTATAGTTATCAGGGCGTGGCGGGTAATTTGCCATTGGCCGCGGTGTTTTCAATCGCGCCCATTTTGATTATGGCGGTTTATTTAATGTTGGCTGGCCGTTTGGGGGCGTTTCGCGCTTTATAAAAAATGATAAATAAATATTAAAAATAACAAATTATGAAATCCTTAACCATCCACAATTATAACAAACCCCATTGGGTAACGCGCGCTGGCCTGTGGTTTGCGCTGTTGTTTTTATACCTGCCTATCGGTTTGATATTTCTTTATGGGTTTTCAACCGATGAAACCACCTATCAATTTCCCTTACCTGGTTTTACCCTGAAATGGTTTCATATTGCTTTTTTTGAGAGACCTGACATCATTGCCGCTATTTCGCTGTCGGTGCAGGTAGCCTTGATAGCCACCGCTTTCGCCCTGGTGTTTGGCACCTTGACCGCCATGGCCTTGGCGCGCCACAATTTTATCGGAAAAAATATTTTAAGCCTGTGGTTATTATTGCCCATCGCCCTGCCTGGCATTATCACGGGCATGGCGTTGCGGGCTAGTTTTTATACTTTCGATATTCCCTATAGTTTTTGGACGCTGGTGCTGGGGCATGCAACATTTTGCATGGTGGTGGTGCATAATAATGCCATCGCGCGATTGCGGCGATTGTCGCCAAACATGGTGGAGGCTTCGCTAGACCTCGGCGCAAATTATTGGCAAAGTTTTCGCTATATTATTTTGCCCAATTTGGGAACGGCGATGTTGGCGGGGGGCATGTTATCTTTCGCCCTTTCGTTTGATGAAGTTATCGTCACCACCTTTACCGCGGGGCAACAAACTACCCTGCCTATTTGGATGTTGGATCAATTGTTGCGCCCACGCCAACGCCCCGTCACCAACATCGTCGCTATGATGATAGTGCTGATAACTTTTATTCCGATATTAATATCCTACAGGCTGACCCGCGAGGAAAAGTAAATGAATACTTGATTGAAATCTCTTGCTTACTATGGTATTCGAGAGCGTTGAATCATTGTAACAATATTTTCGCAATTACTCTCTACCGCTAATTGCATCGCCTTTCTTATTTCAAAAAAACGCCTCGCCTTTATCACTTAAAAAAAAATATTATCATGAGTCTATTGCTGGAATTATTTCCAACATTTTTATTTATCGGGGTTTACGCCTTTACCAGCGCCAGCATTTTTAAGGCCACGCTTGCAGGCATGGTATCCAGCACGGTTGCAACCTTAGCCTATTATGGATTTTTCAAACGCATCACAACTTTGCAAATGGTTTTGCTTTTGATGCTTCTCATCTTGGGCGGCTTAACCATTTATTTTGAAACGCCGCGCTTCATCCAATTGTTGCCAACCATCATTTATTTTACCTTTGCCACCGCGGTTATTTTATCGATGTATAATAAAAAACCCATCTTGCGTATTATGTTTGGCCGCCAATTTATAAAAAATCAAAAGAAGATTAAAGAAATAAATTTGTGGGATGATATGAGCTATCATTTTGCTGGTTTTTTAACTTTTCTGTCGGGGCTTAATTTGTTCATTATGTTTTTTGCCAGCACCAATGTTTGGGTTTATTCCAAATTTATATTTTTTATTATGTTCCTTATTTTTATCATATGGGAATTGCGCTGGGCCTATAAAAAAATTAGCCCACGCTCATCCTTTATCAAATGGTTGAAGCATTTTTTTATCAAGCAATATCGTTAATCAATTGTTGTCGCGCCGCGGGCAAGCCCGTTTTTTTTAGCGAAATAAATAATCTTTCTAAGAAATAACCTAGTAATTGCAGGGCTTGCAATTTGCATTGCCGCGTCGCGCGCTGTTCACCATCAAGCAAGAATGATGGCAGGGGGAGGAAGGGCTCCCCCCGTTTGCTCGCGCTTGTCAAATAATCGCCGCGACTTTGGTTAAGCAAAATAACTTCTTGGGCATGGTCCAGGTTAAACCCATAACCCAAATGCGATAGTAAATTATATTCAAATCGGCAGTAAGTCGAAAGGTAATCATCATCGCCTGTTTTATCGGATGGCGCGGTTGGCGAATGCGATGGTTCGGTTCTAAAATATTCCAACAGGTTTAGGCTATCGTGATAGAGGCTTACCATCGGCATGCGTTCGGGCAACAGGGTGGTCAGCAACACCAAGGCCGATTCAAAGGCACGTAATTTTTTGGCAGAAAAAGATAGGGCATAACCGCCAAAGGGTTCGATAAGTTCGGTGCGCCATTCCCCCAAATGTTCTTCCAACCTTGCTTGCCATTTTACTTTGAGCAAATTGCCGCGTTGAAATTGCGTGCTGTTGGATTTGGAACGGGTGTAGCGATGGATGCCCGTGCACAGCCCATGGTCCTTGGTAAAGATAAAAAGTCGCAGCGAGCGTTCTTGAAAATTGATGGAGCGGGTAATGAACCCTTCGTCTTGCCATTGCATTTTTTTACGATATATTGATTCGTTGTTCTTACCAATTGCATAAATCGAATCCAGCGTTTATAAAAAAATATAAAAATGAAAGGCAAAGAATTGCTACAATAGTTTGTTGACATTTTTGCTATCCTTGATATAATGGCTTAATTTTATTTTAGGGGTTTATAATTTATTTGCATTTTACATGTCGCGCAATATTTATGGTGGGTTTTGCCTGCAATATAATTAACAACCGCGTCGCCATCGTTTCCATATTCTGACAAACATCATGATGTTGATTCATATAATAAATTCATAAACTGCCTTTTTTGTAATATATCATGCCTGACCCCCTCCAGAGATTTTTTTCTCACCTTTTTTTTATTATTTGCTGTTCTGTTTTTATTGCTCGCCGTGGCGGGCAGGGGGCGCAACATAACCGCGCCATGCAAACGCTGGCTGGGATTGATGGGGGAGTAGGGATATAATGGAAGCATTGACCATGTACTTGCCACAAATGATATGGCTGGTTGGATTGTTGTTATTGTCGGCCTGTTTTTCCATGGCGGAAACCGCCATTGCTTCGGCGTCATTACCGCGCATGGTGGCGATAAGGCATGAAAAAAAATCGCGCAGCGCGGCGCATGCGGTGCTTATTTTAAAAAACAAAGAACGATGGATAACCGTCATGTTGCTTTGCAATAATTTGCTGAATGTTTTCTTATCGGCTTATTTTACTTATTTCATGACCAGCCTTTATGGGGTGAAGGGGTTGGCGGTGGCGACGATTATTATCAGCGTGGTGGTGGTAGTATTCGGGGAGGTCATACCAAAAAATATTGCTATTTACCTCGCCGACAAAATTGTGCTCACCTTTGCTTACCCATTGATATTCGTTGGTTATATAACGCGACCCCTGACATGGTTGATGGATGGTATAAGCAGGTTGGTTATTTTATTATTTGGTTTTAAAAAAGATGGCGCCAGCGAAGCCGATAGGGAGTTGCGAGGCGTCATAGAAATGCAACAAAAAGACGGCACGGTGGAAAAGCATGAAAAAATGATGTTGCGTTCGATTCTTGATTTGGCCGACAATGCGTTGGATAGTGCCATGACTCATCGCAATTCGGTGGAAATGATATCAACCGATTGGTCGCCCAAAAAAATCCGCGATGCTATCATGGCTTCGCGCTATAACCATATTCCGCTTTATCAAGACGACCCCGATAAAATTATTGGCGTATTTGATACCAAAAAATTGTTGAAGACCGAAAGCTGGCAACATAGTTTAAGTAAAAAACAATTGATTAAGTTGGTAAGCAAGGCGTGGTTCGTTCCTATTTCGACGACGCTGGCTCATCAGTTGCAAGCCTTTCGCCAGCAGGGCAAACATTTCGCCATTGTCATCGACGAATATGGCATATTCAAAGGCGTGGTAACGTTAGAAGATATTTTGGGAGAGATTGTGGGCGAGATTGAAGATACTGACAAAAGGAAGAAAGACATAGTGCGCACGGCAGAGGGGGCGGTGATAGTCAAGGGCACGGTGACGGTGCGGAATTTGAATCGCGAATATGGTTGGGATTTGCCCGAGGAGGGAATCAACACGGTGGCGGGTTTGTTGCTGCGCGAGGCAAAAATTGTCCCCGAGGTTGGCATGGGTATTACAGCTTTCGGCTTTCATTTTGTGGTGTTGGAATTAGAAAAACAGCAGATAAAAAGAATAAAAATCCGCAAATTAAAAATAAAAAAACCAAAATCCAAAATCCGACTTTTGTCGATGATGTAGGCTATGCTAAGGTGATAATATAATGACTCAAGACGTATCGCCAGACAACATGATGCCCGCGGTAACGGCGCGGCGCGAAATTTATCATACGCGGCGTATCGAAGCGGCGGGTTTTAAACGCGATGATGGTTTGTGGGATATCGAGGCCTGGTTAAAAGATACCAAGGGTTATGATTTCGAAAATTTTGACCGTGGAAAAATTTTGGCGGGCCACCCCCTCCATGAAATGCGTTTGCGCTTAACATTAAATGATAACATGATGATTGTCGCCGCGCACGCGGTTACCAACGCCGCCCCTTATCGCATTTGCCCTGACATCACGCCCGATTATTTTAAAAAATTGGTGGGGGTGCCGATTGCGGCTGGCTTTTCAAAAAAAGTAAAGATGCTGTTCGGTGGGGTGGCGGGTTGCACGCACCTGACCGATATGTTGCCCATCATGGCCACCGTGGCTTATCAAACCATCGCCACCGCAAAATTGCGCGATGCGGGCCAGGTGCAGCGGCAGAGCGAAACACTGGCCCCGTTGGTTAATACTTGCCATGGATTTGCCGAAAACAAAATGGTGGTGCAACATTATAAAGAGGCCTGGAAAAAATAATGACGCAGGATACTACGTCAGCAAAAATTTCGCTGGTCTTCGCTTTTGCTTATCACCAAGCCAAAAAAATTATTGGCGATAGAGACGGACTGCTATGGCACCTCGCCGAGGATCTCAAGAATTTTAAAAAAATAACCCTGGGGAATGTTGTGAAACATGATGCAGGGGCGGTGGCAGGCGAACCTGGCGCGACACCCGCCGTCATCATGGGACGTAAAACATGGGATAGTTTGCCGCGCAAACCCTTGCCCCATCGCCACAATATAATTATTAGTCGGCAAAAAAACCTACCCTTGCCCGAAGGGGCATATTTGTTTTCAGATATGGAGGAAGCCATAGCCCATTGCCGAACCAAGCGATGGACGACCGCGGTGATTGGCGGGGCGCAGATATTTGCCGAGGCTTACCCGCTGGCTGATATTATCTATGCCACCGAATTATTGGGCGAAAATATATTGAATCGCCAACCCGTCGAGCCCTGTTATTTGGAGATTCCCTACGAACAAGATTATAAGTTGGTTGAGGAAGTTCATTTTCCTCAGGCGGCGATACCCTTTACCGTGAGGGAATATCATCGCAAAGATTCGCAATTTGCGCCGCAGGTAAAAAAATTATTAGGTTAATTCCTAGCACCCCAAGCAAATTATTTGTCGCGGATTTTTTTTATCAAGGCTGGCAATAACGCCAACAAACCCAAACCCGTGAAGGCCAACAAAATATTGGGGGAGATTAAACCCGATAAGGACGAAATATTACCAAGTTCTTTACCAAGGTTGGCGAAGATGAAACTGGCGGGGGCAATACCCAACAGGGTGGTTATAAAAAATACCGAAACCGAAACATTGCAAAATGCCGCAACGATATTGACCAAAAAAAATGGAAAGGCGGGAACCAAACGCAAAAATAACAATCCCGACCATTGGTTTTTTTCCAATTCGACAGCAATTTTATTGTAAAGCCCTTTTGATTGCGCGGCTTTTTTTCTTAAATTTTCGCCCAGCGATGTTTTGGCAACCCAAAAAAGAATGGTCGCGCCGCATGTTGCGCCCAACACCGTCAATGTGCCGCCGAGCCAAGCACCAAAGAAAAACCCCGAGCTTAAAGTTAAGAGGCTAGCCGTGGGCAAGCCCAAGGCAACTATCACCATGTAAATGAATAAGAAACCAAATATTGCCAAGAAAAAATGCTCATGAATAAAACCATCGATGACACCTTTTTTTTCTTGTAATAATTCCAGCGACAAACCATAATGTTTGATAAGATAAAAACCAAACAGCGAAGCCGTTAATAACACCAGTAGGGGGAGTATCTTTTTCATTAGGAAAGCAAACTACCCGTCAAAAATTTCTTTTGCAAGGCGTTTTGCGGCTTGTTAAAAAAGTCGTTATTTTTTTGGCAAGTCACCACCATGCCTTTATTCATCAGGGCGATATCATCGGCCAGACGTTTTGCCTGGTTAAGGTCGTGGCTGACAAAAATAATTCTTATGCCCTTGGCCAATTCTTGGCGCACCAAATTTTCAAACTGCGCCGTGGCTTCATGGTCAAGGTGCGCCGTTGGCTCATCCATCAACAGCAGGGCGGGATTAATAATCAGCGCGCGCGCCATGGCCAAACGTTGCTGTTCGCCACCCGATAGCGAACTGGCGCGTTGCTGACGCAGGTGGGTTAGGTTGCAATCAATCAGCAATTGCTCGGCGCGTTGCATTTCCTTGTCGGTTAGGCCGCGCCCCATGATGCGATGCAAAGAATTGCTCAGCGGAAATATTAAATTTTGCCATACCGAACGGTTGAGGAAAACCGGGCGTTGGAAAACAAAACTAACATTTTTTGGTTTTTGCGCAATTTGAGCAAAGCCAGCTTGGGGTTTTATCAAACCATCGATGATATTTAATAATATTGTTTTGCCCGCACCGTTGGGGCCCAACAGAAAAAGACAATTGGTAACGGGCAAGGTGGCGTTAAGGTTATTAAAAATAACATTGCCGCCAAGCGTCAGGGATAGGTTTTTAATTTTTAATTGCATCTTGTAATACAAAAACAATGGTGTTGAGGATAAGGGCGACGGCCAATAAAACCGCCCCCATGGCCAGGGCGATATAAAAATTTCCTTGGCTTATTTGCAATGAAATGTCGGTGGTTAGAACGCGGGTTTGCCCCTGTATATTACCGCCGACAATGGCGACCGCACCAATAGCCGACAGGGCGCGCGAAAAACCATTGGCAAGCATGGTAAGAATTTGAATGCGGCCTTCAAAAATAATAGTCAGTGCAGATAACCATTTGCTTTTTTTGAGCGATTTGAACAGCAGTCGATATTTTTCATAAACCTGGGATATTTGTTGTTGGCTGGTAAAAATAACGAATGGCAAAACCAAAATACTTTGCGCCATAACCATCGCGGTCGGACTAAAAAGCCAATTTAACCAACCAAGCGGCCCAACATGCGACAGCAACAAAAAAACCAACAGACCAATAACCACCGAAGGGAAAGCAAGGAAGCTGCTCACCGCCAACAACAATAATTTCTTGCCGCGGAAACTATTCATACCGATAAGCAGCCCCATTGGAAAGCCAACAATAAAGGCGATAGCTATGCTATAAAAAGCTACCCAAAAACTTAAATAAATAACATGATAAAATTCTAATTCGGTAAGGGGATTCATGATGCAAGTTCTATTACAACCATCATTTATTGTCAAACCAAGTGCAGGAGATTTTTTATTGAGAAGGTCAGGTATTTATGCCACGAAACATAAAAAATTGTCGTCCGACATGTCAGGGGCAAATTGGTAATTATCGATGGTAAAGTTTTTTATATCTGCCAGGCTTATTTTTTTATGGGTTGCCATATGTTTGATAATGGCCGACGCCAATAACCCGCGATATTTTTTTATCATCATGCCAGGGCTCTGCCACGCGCCGTTTTTCTTCATTTTGAAATCGGTCGTGACAAAATGGGCGGGCAATTTTTTGGCGGCAATCACCGATGAATATTCATGAGAGGCACAGTTAACAATCATCTCCTTTTCATCTTGCAAGTGATTGGTAATTTTTTCTTGCCAAAACTGATATAGGTTTTTTGCGCCGTCAATGGGCAAAACCGTTCCCATTTCCATACGATAAGGTTGGATAAGGTCGAATGGTTTTAACAAACCATAAAGCCCCGATAAAATATACAAATGATTGGCCGCAACCTGTTGCTCGGCGTTGTTCCATGCGGTTGGGTTTAACCCTTGGAAAGTATCACCCGCGAAGGTAAAAACCGCGGGCGTGCCGATATGTGGGTTGGGTTGAAAAGATAAAAAACGGTCGCGGTTTTCCACCGCCAATTTGTCCGAAATAGCCATCTTGTCGGCTAAGAATTTTTTTAAATCGCTCGGTTTTTTGGTTTGTAATTCTTTAACAATCTGCAGTGCTTCTTTAAAAAAAATGGGCTGTTTTTGCGATGACTTGGGCAAGGGATGTGTGGCGCGTGCCGTTATTTGGTTCGCCGTGTATAGTTTTTTGGCGGGCGAGATAATAACCAACATAGTTAATTTTTTGCCAGATCGGTATTTTTTGGTAAAAGCTGGGCATTAAATTTTTTGCCATACCAATTGACTTGCCAATGCAAATGGGGGGCGGTGGTGCGACCGCTGTTGCCCGACATGGCGATGACCTGGCCTTGCTTTACAATATCTCCCTCCTTCACTTGAAAATGGTCCAGGTGCATAAAAATGGATTGCACCCCTATGCCATGGTCAATAACCATGATGTTGCCTGGCATGAAAAATTTTTGTGCCAAAACAACTTTGCCAGATTGGGGCGCGAGCACGGGGGTGCCAATTTTCAACGCCAGGTCCACCCCATAATGCGGGGTGCGTGGTTCACCATTAAGAATACGCTGGCTGCCATAGACGCCGCTGATGCGCGCCTCGGCTGGCCAAATAAATGTTTGCAGGGGCGAGAAATTGGTTTCGTCGCTGGTTTTACGCAACTCAACAATCTGTTTATTTTGTGAATTGATGAGGGCCACCTGCTCAACATTGGGGTTGACATATTGGTTGTTTAACCCCGTCAGGCTTTGAATATCATAAACCGATTTTTGTATTTGAAATTTTTTGATTATCTTGCTGTTGTCGGTTAGGACAAATGTTATTTCTTGCTCCAGCGAATCTTCACGGTCGAAGGCAATAAAAAATTGGCGGGGAGTTTTTTTTGTTTCATCGCCAGGCGATAAAGAAAGTTCGCGCCCGCCATAGATAACCGATATCACATTGTCTTTTGCATTTTTATCGGGCGACAGCGGTGGCACGCGGCCAATCATAAAACCGCCCTGTTGCAATTTACCGCGCACAAAAAATTCGGGGTGCACCGCGGGGGTGGGGCTGGTCGCAACCTGGTTGCCGAGTTTGGCGGGGGCAACCGCGGTTTGTTCCTGGCCATAGGCCAACGAATGAAAAAAAGATCCTAAAAAAAGGAGGCTGATAAAATAATATCTTACAGGGCGATTCATGTGTTTCATTTTTACGCTTTTTTTACCTAAGACGCAAGATGCCTTAGCTGGGTTTCTTCGCCATGGTAACTTCTATCGCGCCGTCGGCAAATTCTATCGCCATGTTTTTATCGGGGTTAAGGTTTTTTTGTCGCGCCACAATTTGTTGGCCCTGGCGCACAATACTGTAACCGCGTTGCAGTGTTTTTTTGTATGACAAGGATTCCAACAAACGCCCCGATGATGATAGTTTTTCTTCCTGCTGTTTGAAAAAATATTTTTGCCAATGGAGCAAATGTTGATGGGTATTTTGTAAATGATTATTTTTTTGGGCGATGATGTTGGCGGGCGAGAGAATACGCGCGCGCCAATGTCGCAAGGTTTCTTGTGGTTTGGTGATGGCGCGTTGCGCCAACATGGTCATGCTGTCTTGCAATTGTTGTGTATGGCGCAACATGTCGGCCAACAAAAATGGCAAAGCCATTTCGGCGGCGGCGGTGGGGGTGGGGGCGCGGGCGTCGGCCGCAAAATCTATCAATGTTGTGTCGGTTTCATGGCCAATGGCGGAAATGATGGGAATACCGCTTGCCGCCACGGCGCGCACCACCGCTTCTTCGTTAAAGGTCCAGAGGTCTTCAAGCGAGCCGCCGCCGCGTGCAATGATTAAAACATCGGGTTTGGGAAATTGGTCATGATGTGGCGTCAGGTTGTTCATGGCGGCGATGGCTTGGCAAATGTCGTTGGCGGCCCCTTCACCCTGGACCAACACGGGGTAAATAATAATATGGCATGGGAAGCGCGCCCGCACGCGGTGGATGATGTCGCGTATCACCGCCCCCGTGGGCGAGGTAATAACGCCGATGATTTTGGGAAAATGGGGCAGGGGTTTTTTGCGCGCGCTGTCAAACAACCCCTCGGCCAATAATTTTTGTTTGCGCTGTTCCAGAATTTGTAACAAATTACCCGTGCCCGCCAATTCCAAACGGTCGATGAATAATTGATAATTGGAACGCGCGGTGTAGGTGCTTATTTTTCCCGTGGCGACCACCATCATGCCTTCGGCTGGGACGAATGGTAAATAAGAAAAACGGTGCGATAATAAAAAACAATTGAGGAGCGCGGTTTCTTTTTCATCCGAATCTTTCAAATTAAAATAACCATGGCCCGACGGGGCGCGTTTGAAACTGGAAATTTCGCCCAACACCCGCACATGGTCGAATTGTTGTTCGATTGTTTTTTTTAATCGGGTAGAAATGGTGGCAACGGTTTCGGGGGAATCGTTGCGGGTATTATTGTGGGGCCTGTTGTCATGCTGCGCGGTGGCGGGTGATGATTTGTCCATAACCCCCGCGGGGGTGGTGCCACCCATGACGGTGGTTATATCGACTGGTTTATGTTTTTTATTGGGCTTGGGTGAAGCGGGCGATGCCCCACCCGATGCCCCACTCAATACCCTATGCTCTGATACCCCACGCGATTTTTTTGTCGACGCCGCGGGGGCCATGATAGAAAACAAATCGGGAAGTTTTTGTTTGGTCATGGTGCGGGTTATTTGGCCAATGCGGCAACCTCCACCATCATATCCCAAATAGCCTGGTAATGGTTGGTGGCGTCGCTGTCTTGGGTGAGGCTGAAAAAACCAATCACGATGCCGCTGGTTATATCGGCAAATAAATATTGCCCGCCGTATCCCGCATGGGCCAGGGCGCGACCGTTGGTTTGGGTGTGGTTGGCGTAACGGTAATCGTCAATCCCCGCCCACGCCACGCCCTTGGCGGTTAATGTTTGTTGGGTAAAGGTTTTGTTGCCGACCATCTTACCATCCACCCCCACGCCGCCGCGCGATAATAATAACCCGTAGCGTAGTAGGTCGCGCAGGGTGAGGCACGCCCCGCCGTCCATCACGGGCACGCCGTGGCGGTCGCAACTCATCGCCATTTGGCCTTCTATCCCCGCGGCGTCGACAATATCGGCCAGGTGTTGGCGCAATGGGCGGTTGCTAACCCGTTCGACAGCCCACGCCAGGATGTCGGTGTTGGCGTCTTTATATTTTGCATATGGGCTGGGTGGGGTTTGGTTGGTGTTTTGAATACGGCACAGGAAATCGCGTTGCAAGACTTCTTGGTTTGGGTTTTTGGGTAATTGCCAGCCCATGGCTTCGGAATGTTCGTAATAATCTAATGTTGCTTGGTTTTCGTTGTAATCATTTTCAACATCCATATTTAACAATTGTTGAATGGTGGCATGGTCATAACCACTGCCCAATTCGGGAATGATGGATTTTATTTGTTGGTCAAGGGTGATAAGACCGTCGGCCAACACGCGCCCCACCATCATATGCACCATGGTTTTGGTGATGGATTGCAAAGAATGGGGTTCGTCACGCGGGTAATCAGGCGCGTAAGATTCGAACAAAATATGGTTGCCGCGCGCCACGCCCATGGCGGTGAAGGACGGGTCGGCGATTAATTTTTTAACCGACGGTAATTGGGCAATAACGGCGTGGGGGGAATCAGACGGTGGCTTGGGGGTAAGGCGCAGCACCCGCGCGGCGCGAAAGGTTAAACCATAACGGTGCAGGCGCGAAAACCGTTGCAACGAACCGCGGCGGTTGGCGGGCAAATGCCAATTGGCATCGGCGGTGGTATGGGTGTTCGCGGGGGATGGGTTGGGCGTGGCGTTGTCCGCGCCGTTGGCTGTGGTCGCGTTGGGCGAGCCGTTGGCATCGGGCGCGGGAGCCGAGCCGTTGGCATCGGGCGCGGGAGCCGCGCCGACAATTTCCAGGTCGGGGTTGGGGTATGTTTCGGGCAAATGCTTCATTGTCATAAAGACAATCTAGCATGATTCTTTAAAAAAAGTTTGCAGTCTTTGCCGAATCGCATCATATTTTATTATATAAAGGGGAACGGGACATGCCTCAAAGCCAAAAATTAAGTAAAAAAGAGATTATCCAAATTTTGTTTAATAATTGTAAAGATAAAGGCGATTTTATTTTTCATAACAATGATATTAAGCAAATTTCTCAGGGAACTTTTAGTAATCAATTTGATGTTACAAAACTTGATTCTTCTCACAAACTGCCAAAGGTTTTGCAAGATAATAATTATGCTTTGATACATTTGGGCGGGGGATACCATCAATTTGTTTATGGTATTCATAATTTATATCATACCTTGGAGGCTGTTGAGAAAAAAATAGATTGGCCATACCAAAAAAGTTTATTAAATAATTATAATACCAGCGAAAGCAATTTATTATCTGTTGCCAATAATCAAAAAATTTTACACGATTTTGTCTTCGGCAAAAATTGTGATGTTAATCACGTGGATGTAAAAAAAAGGCCTAAAACTTATTTTCCTCACCGAACCAAATATAAAATGTCTTACATGATTGGTAATCAGCCCGTAGAAACAACAAAATCATTGCAGATGGAAATTGATTTAACCATTGAATATCAAGGAGTAGTAGCAGTTTTCGAAGCCAAAAACGGTAAACCCACCGATTTCTCCATTTATCAATTATTTAATCCATGTTATTACTATCACCAGGCAAAAAAAGATGACAGAATTAACGGGATGCTAAAACAAATTTATGGGGTTTATGTAAACCGTGAAAATAAAGATTCTAATATTATTAATTTATGGTGTTATCGTTTTAAAAATCCAGAAGACATGGCTTCAATAGAATTTATCAAATCTGCTAGCTATAACTTAATAAATAATTAACATGACAAAATTATCTTTTAATCAGGTGTTTAATGACGACGTCATTCAAGTTCTGAAGAGCTTGCCCGATGAATCGCTTGACATGGTGTATGGCGACCCCGATTATAATGTTGGTATTAATTACCATGGCAGCGATTATACAAAAAAATGGGATGATTATATTGATTGGTATATAGAATTAACGCGCGAATCTCTCCGCGTTTTAAAGCCAACGGGTAATTTATTCATGATGAATTATCCCAAACAAAATGCCCACCTGCGCGTAAAATTTTTAGACGAGCATGCTTACGATGTGCAGGATTATGTTTGGGTTTATAATACCAATGTTGGGCATACACCACGCCGTCTTACCACGGCTCACCGTTCCATTTTGCACGCAACCAAAAGCAAAGACAATCATTTCTATAAAGAAGCCATTGCTGTGCCTTATCAAAATTTAAATGATAAAAGAATTCAACAACGAATCAAAGATGGTCATATGGGGCGTATGCCTTATTCATGGTTTTATTATGACCTTGTTAAAAATGTTTCAAAAGACAAAACATTTCACGCCTGCCAAATTCCTTTGCCTTTGGTAGAGATGCTTATAAAATCCTGCACAAAAGAGGAGGATAAAATCTTTATTTTATTTGGTGGCAGTGGTTCGGAATTGGTGTTGTGTAAAAAATTATTACGCCATTTTATTTCTTGTGAATTAAACGAGGAGTATTATCAAATGATTCTTGACCGATTAGCAAACGATGGAAAAATTAAAGATGAATATAAATTGCCACAACGGGGTGCGACAGGGCAACAACAATTAGATATGAACGAATATAAGCAAGAGGCGGGCTGGTTGATATAAAAAAATATTTTAAAATAATTTTTTATATTAAATCTAAAATATCTTTGCATCTATTGCTAATCTTGCGCATAGTTGTCTTATTGTATTATATTCTGTATCATAGTTATCATCAAGATAATCTATAATTTGATGATGAACATTAAGTAGCTTTCCATTTACTACTAACGGCATTTCCATATCTTTACGACAATAATAAAATTTCCCATTACTATTTGTAAAAACTTCAAGTCGCCAGCCCTGCTTAATCGCCTCGTTTTTGAAGAGACCAAAAGCAATCCTTTTGCCAGTAAAATGATACGGGGGCATAAAAAATATTATATTATAAGAAAAATATAATTTTATCTCTTTTAATTAAACAGCTATCTTCTCTATTGGAGAAGCATTGGTTATATCATTAAGTAATGTTGTTTCATATACCTCATAATTATTATTAAAATTCTCTTTAATTTCTTTTATAACATTTGATGGAGTTTTTGGAATATTAGATAAAGCTTCTATGCCAAAAGCATTATTAAGACTAGCTTGTGCCTCTATTACTTTTTTGAATCGGTTTAAAGCATCGTTTTTTGTATTTGATTCCACGCAAATATCTCTTTCGACCCCTTGTGCCAACCATTTTTCATTAGTAGAAAACACAAATATTTTTAATTTCGAATCAGTCATAGTTTTTTTCCTTACAGATATTGTTAAAAATAGGGTTTTTATTAATTTTACCTTATCATTAGTATTTTGTACAGTCAAGTAAAATATCCCCCCTTGACTATCGCCCCGCCCTATGTTATAAAAAAATATACAAAGTATGGTGAAATAAGTGGGTGGCGGGGTTTAACTCCGTTGCCTATTTTTTTATCTTGCTTTTGCCCGATAAAAAATAATAACCGAAAATACAAAATCATTCGCCAAAAATCACCCGATGCAAAATCACCCGTAAAAATAAAAAACAACTCGCCAAAATAAAAATTATGTTGGAACAAAAAATCCTTGAAATCATTACCCCGCCCGTCATCAACATGGGCTATCGCTTGGTGCGGGTGAAATGGCTGGGGGCAAAACATAACCCCATTTTGCAAATCATGGCCGAAAGAATGGACGATAAACCCATGGCGGTGGAAGATTGCGAAGCCATCAGCCGCCATCTCTCGCTGTTGCTTGATACCAACGAATCCCTCACCAATCGTTATCGGTTGGAAATTTCATCGCCAGGCATCGACCGCCCGCTTATGACCCCCGATGATTTTATAAAAAATAAAGGCTTGCTATGCTCATTATACTTGAAAGAATCGTCAGAAAAGGGTAAAAGGTTGAAGGCCGTCATTGATGATGTAACAAAAGAAAATGACGGTTGGCAAATCATGTTCTTGCTACCCCATGATGAACCGCCCAACCATAACAAAGCAAAAAGCAAAAAGAAAAAAGAAAAATTCCAGCAAAAAAATCATTCATCACCTTCACCATCGCTAGAAAAATTACCTGCCGACAATTTGGCAAATGAAAATACGAATGGTGAAAAATTGCAAATTGCTTTTGATAATATCGATAGCGCAAAATTGGTCATAACGGATGAATTATTACGGCGGGCATTAAAAAACACCGAAAAACAAAACCCAAACAACGAATAAAAAATATTAAAAATAAAAATTTATTGAAAGGACTAAAAAAATGATAAACGAAAATATATTGATGATTATTGACAGCGTGGCCCGTGAAAAAACATTGGATAGGGAAGATGTTTTTCAAGCCGTCGAAATGGCGCTGTCGCGTGCCGCCGAAGAAAACTATGGGCGCGAGCAAGACATTCGCGCCACCATGGACCGCACCACGGGGAAGGTCAGCCTCCACCGTTATAAAGAAGTGGTAAGCGAAATCGAATTCGCCGAAAAACAAATCACCGAAGCCGAAGGCGCGAAAAAAGGTTTGGCGTTGGGCGAATTTTTAAAAGAAGAATTGCCGATGGTGGATTCGGGACGGATTGCGGCCTATGCCTCGAAACAAGTTATCGTGCAAAAAATTCGTGAAGCCGAAAGATTGCGCCAATACGAAGAGTACAAAGACAAAGTCGGCGAAATCGTGCTGGGCACCATCAAGCGCGAAGATTATGGCAATTTGATATTAGACATCAACCGTGCCGAAGCCATTTTGCGAAAAGACGAAGTTATCCGCAAACAACGTCATAAAATTGGCGAACGGGTTCGTGCCTATATTTACGATGTTAAACGCGAAGCCAAGGGGCCACAGATATTTTTATCGCGCACCCACCCCGACTTCATGAAGGCATTGTTCAAACAAGAAGTGCCCGAAATTTATGACGGCGTTATCGAAGTTTTGGCGGTCGCCCGCGACCCAGGCTCCCGCGCGAAAATCATCGTCCGTTCAAAAGACCCCAGCATTGACCCCGTGGGGACATGTATCGGGATGAAGGGTTCGCGCGTGCAACAGGTTACGAAAGAACTGTTCGGCGAGAAAATTGATATTATCCATCATACCGAAGACCAACGCGCCCTGTTGATAGAGGCCATGGCCCCCGCCAGCGTGCAACGCGTGGTTATTGACGATGTTGAAAAAAATGCAAAAATTATCGTTGATAACAGCGATGGCAAACAACTTGGCATGGCGATTGGTTCGGGCGGGCAAAATGTTCGCTTGGCTTCTATCCTCACGGGGTTTGACATTGATATCATGACGACCGATGATTTCAACAAACAACAGGAAGAACAAACCATGGCGACGGTAAACCTTTTCAAAGAAGCTCTTGATGTTGATGATATTTTGGCGCGCTTGCTCTATACCGAAGGTTATAAGGCGGTGGAAGAAGTAGCCTTGGTCGATGCCGAAGAATTGATGAAGACCGAAGGTATCGATGAAGACATTGCCAAGGAATTGCAAAATCGTGGCAAGGTTTACCTCGCCAAACATGAAAAAGAAATGGAACAAAAACTTGATGATTTGGGCGTTGATAAAGACATCCGAAAAATTCCAGGCCTGTCCTATGACATGATATTCAAATTGGTGGATAAAGACATCAAAACCATCAAGGATTTTGCCTATTTGGATGCCGATGAATTATGCGGTTACAAAGACGGCATGTTGAAAGACTTCTCGGTTAAGCGTGACGCCGCCAATCAATTTATTATGACCGCCCGTGAAATGGCGGGGCTGATTGAAAAGGCTTCATAAATTACAGATATTTTTTGGACTTCACCATCATGACAACATAATTTTTAACAGATAACTACCAACCTCGAAGGAGTTTTTCTTTAAGTATAAGGATAAAAAAATGAGCGAAGATAGCATAGAAAAGAAAACATTAAGTCTGAAGACTCCAGTGAAGACGGGGCGGGGTGGCGATGTTAAAAAGAAAATTTTTCAACGCGATGACTCGGGTCATTTGCGCGTGGTATCGCCCGACGCGTTGCGCCAACATCAACAAGGCACCAGCGAAAAACTAACCGACCAAGAACGCGAAACGCGGGTTAAAATTTTGGCGCGCGCCGCGCAAACCAGCGGCCTGGGCCAGGGCGACCGCGAGCATATCCAATCACTTGAGGCAAAAGAAAAAAGCCGTAAATTACAAGAAAACCAAAAAGAGATAGAATTAAAGAAAAGCCAAGACGAACGCCGTCGCGTTGCCGAAGATGAAAGAAAAAGGAAAGAGGCCGAAGCGCGGCGTAAATTTGAACAAACCGCAAAGCAGGCTGGAATCGCCGATGAAGTAACCGAAGTTAGCAAATTGACCGCGGGTTCGATGCAAAAACCCAGTGGCAGCAGCGGCATGCCACCCCGCCGTGGTCGCGGTGGCGCGGGCGGGCGCGATACGCAACGTTTACAAAAAAGACGCGGTGGCAACAGTTTCAATAAAACAAAATTAATTTTGGGTGACGCCGATAGCGAACGGCAACGGTCCGAAGCCGCGGTGCGCCGTGCACGGCAAAAAGATAGGATGAAGGCCCTAAGCCAAGATAACCAACAAGAAAAAGTTTATCGCGAAGTTATTTTGCCTGAAACCATCATGGTGGGCGACCTTGCCAATCGTATGGCCGAGCGTTTGCAGGATGTTATTAAAAAATTGATGCAGATGGGGATCATGGCGACCCAGCAAATGGTTATCGACGCTGACACCGCCGAATTGATTATTCATGAATTGGGGCACAGCGTTAAACGCGTTGCCGAATCCGATGTCGAAAATATTTTAAAAGATGAATTGCAAGATGATGCGGCGTTGTTGAAACCGCGCCCACCCGTGGTAACGGTTATGGGCCATGTTGACCACGGTAAAACATCGTTGCTTGATGCACTGCGTGCGACCGATGTTGCGGCGGGCGAAGCGGGCGGTATCACCCAACATATCGGCGCTGCCCTTATCCATTTAAAAAATGGTAAGTCTATAACATTTTTGGATACCCCTGGGCATGAAGCCTTCACGGCACTACGCGCGCGCGGTGCGGTGGTGACCGACATTGTGGTGTTGGTGGTGGCGGCCGATGATGGCATGCAGGCGCAAACCATCGAAGCCATCCATCATGCCAAGGCGGCGCAGGTGCCGATAGTGGTGGCGATTAATAAATGTGATAAACCAGGTGCCGACCCAAACAAAGTCAGGCAAGAATTGTTGCGCGAGCAAATAGTTGTCGAGCAATTGGGCGGGGAAGTGCAATCGGTTGAGGTTTCGGCAAAATCAAAATTGAATTTGGATAAATTGGAAGAAGCCATTTTGTTGCAGGCCGAAATCCTCGACCTGAAGGCCAATGCCGATACATTGGCGCGTGGCGTGGTGATTGAATCAAAAATCGAACAAGGGCGCGGCCCCGTTGCCACCGTTATTGTTAAAAAAGGAACGTTGCGCGTCGGCGATATTTTCGTCATGGGGTCTAGCATTGGGAAGGTGCGGGCGTTGCTTGACGATCATGGTAAACAAATTAAACAGGCAACCCCTGGCACACCCGTCGAGGTATTGGGTTTGCAAGCATTGTCCGAAGCAGGCCATGATTTGGTGGTGTTAGAAAACGAAACCAAGGCGCGCGAAATTGCCGATTACCGTTTGCGAAAGAAAAAAGAAGCCGACATGGCAAAAATGCAACGCGGCACCATGGAACAAATGTTTGCCAATATAAAATCTGGCGCGCAAAAAAGTTTGCCACTGATTGTCAAAACCGACGTGCAGGGCTCGTTGGAGGCTTTGCTGGCGGCCTTCAACAAAATGACCACCACCGAAGTGAAAGCTCAAATTTTGCATTCGGCTGTCGGGCCGATTACCGAATCCGATGTTGCCTTGGCGGCGTCGGCGGGCGGTATCATCATTGGTTTTAATGTGCGACCCGTCACGGGGGCCAGGCAAAATGCCAAACGCGATAATGTTGATATACGTTATTATTCGATTATCTATCAGGCGATTGACGATATAAAAAATCTGTTGAGTGGTTTGTTGGCGCCCGAAGAAAGAGAACAATATTTGGGCGTGTTGCAAATTCGCGATGTTTTCAAAATTACGGGCGCGGGCATGATAGCTGGTTGCATGGTTGAAGAAGGAAAAATAAAACGCGGTGCATCGGTGCGGTTGTTGCGCGACAATGTTGTGATTTATGAAGGAACCCTGCGCCAATTAAAACGTTTCAAAGAAGATGTGCGCGAAGTCGGCGTGGGTTACGAATGCGGCGTGCAATTGGATAGGTTTGAAGATATCAAGATAGGCGATAAAGTCGAATGTTTTGAAATAAAAATTATCGCCCGCAGTTTGGCATAAAGCAATGGCAGAAGATAGGAAATCCTCGGTCCAAAAATTAAGTAGACGCCAATTGCAAATGGGCGAGATTATAAGACATGCCTTGGCCGAGGTTCTTTTGACCGAACAATTTCATGATGCCGCCCTGCAAAATTTGGTTTTGACCATTTCATCGGTGATGATGTCGCCCGATTTAAAAAATGCCAAGGTTTTTTTTGTTGCCGCGGGCCGCGAACAAGAAAGGGAAGTGGTGACAGCATTAAATAAGCTGGTGCCATTTTTAAAAAAAATGTTGGCAAAAAAATTGCGTATTCGTTTTATGCCGCAATTACGTTTTATCGCCGATAATTCTTTTCAAATTGCCGAGCATATCGAAAGCTTGCTTCATAATATAAAGCGTCATTAATATATAAAAATAAATAATTAATTTTTATTCATTAAAAAATTAAGGACCCTGCCAATCGCGGGGGCAACATCTTTCCTTGTTAAGACCATGTCTATCACGCCGTGTTTTTCTAAAAACTCGGCGGTTTGAAAATCCTTGGGCAAGGTGGCGCGGGTGGTTTGTTCGATAACCCGCCGCCCCGCAAAACCTATCAACGCGCCCGATTCGGCAATATGAATATCGCCCAGCATGGCGAAGGAAGCCGTGACACCGCCCGTTGTGGGGTCAGCCAAAACAACAATATAGGGTAATTTTGCTTCGCGAATTTTTTGCACGCCGATGATGGTGCGTGGCAATTGCATCAGGGAAAATACCCCTTCCTGCATCCGCGCGCCGCCCGAAGAAGTTACGGTGATGAAGGCGGCGTTGTTGCTGATGGCGGCGAGGCTGGCTTCATAAAAAGCCTCCCCCACTGCCTGACCCATGGTGCCCGCCATGAAATAAAAATCGAAACAAGCAACGACGGCTTTTTTACCGCCGATTTTACCACTGGCCGAAACCAAGGCGTCGGGGCTTTCGCCGCGGCGTGCATCGGCCAAACGGTCGGTGTATTTTTTTAAATCAACGAAGTGCAACGGGTCCTCAATCACGCGCGGGTGGGGCAGGATTTTATATTCGCCATTGTCAAACAATTGTGCAAAACGTTCCTTGGGGCCAATGCGCATATGCGCGCCCGATGGAAAAACAAATAAGTTTTTTTTCAATTCGTCATGATGAACCATCTGCCCCGATGTGGGATCTTTATGCCACAAATTATCGGGCACATTGGCGCCAGTTTTCTTATCGCCCGATGACAGGGTTTTGCGTTTTTTATTTAACCAACTCATTTTTTTATCCCGCGTTTATTTCTTCAACTTATGTTGCTGCATGGGTTGTTGTAATCCACTTGATATTTCTTTTACTCTATTTAAGGCCAAAGAGGCAATGGTTTTTTTATTTGTGCCCTTGCTTGATTCTTGGCCAATGGTGCGCACAATGGCGGAGCCAACCACAATACCGTCAACATGGGTGTTGAGGGCCTCGGCCTCGCTGCTTGATGTTATACCAAACCCAACCACCACGGGTAAGGAAGTATATTTTTTGATTGTTAGGATTTTATTTTTAACCTCGGCAATATCAATTTGGCGACTGCCCGTGATACCCAAAACCGAAACATAATATAAAAATCCGCTGGCGTGGTCGGTGATTTTTTTTATGCGTGCTTCATCACTGGTCGGGGTGAGGAGGCGGATAAGCGATAAGCCATGCTCCACCGCGGGCTGGCGCAATTCGGCATCTTCCTCAGGCGGCAGATCAACCACAATCAGCCCATCAACCCCATGCTTGGCACATTGGGTCAAAAAATTATCGATACCGTAATGCAATATGGGGTTAAAATAACCCATCAATATAATGGGCGTGTGATTATTCTTGGCTCGAAATTTTTTTACCATGCCGAAAGTTTTTTCCATGGTGTGATGTTGCGCCAACGCGCGGTGATACGATTCCTGAATAGCAAGCCCGTCGGCCACGGGGTCAGAAAACGGCATCCCCAATTCGATAATATCGGCACCGTGGTCTGGCAATGCAAGAAAAATATCGGTCGAGGTTTCAAGGTCAGGGTCGCCCGCGGTGATGAAGGCAACAAAATTTGTTTTCTTACGGGAAAATGTTTCGGCAATACGCGACATGGTGGTTCTATATCATTATTCTGCTTATCGGCAAACTTTGCTTTTTTTATAAAATAATACCAAAAAAAATTTGTGGTGATTTTATAACAACCGAAACACAGTCGGTTCGGTTAAAACAACATCCAGTTTTTTTATTTTGCTCAGGGCTTGCTCAACCGCATGACGGCTGGTGGGGTGGGTGATGATAACCACATGCACTGGCTTTTCATCGTTTTGATGCAATTTTTCTATCGAAATATTTTCGTCGCGTAAAATGGTGGAAAAATTTGCCAGCACCCCAACCTTATCCGCGACATTGAGGCGTAGGTAAAAACGCGCCACATCATCGCCATGATTTTTTATTGGCAGGTTGTTCGATTGAATAACCGCGAAGGGACGGATAAAAGGCAAAATATTTTTACCCATGTTGTTGCAAGCCGATATAACATCGGCCAACACGGCCGAGGCCGTGGGGTTGCCGCCCGCACCGCGCCCAATGAAGAGCAACGAGCCGCGGATGGGGCTTTCAATATTGATGGCGTTGAGGGCATCGCCCACCTTGGCCATGATACGATTTTTTTCTATCAACATCGGCTCCACCGCCAGGGTCATGCCATCGTTATTTTTTTTGGCGATGGCAAATAATTTGATAGAAAAATTAAACAAGGCCGCATAATGAATATCAATAAGTTCGATACCGCGGATACCACGGCAATAGATTTTATTCATATCGGGCAACACGCCAAAACTTAACATGGTTAAGATGGTCAATTTATGCAAGGCATCAACGCCATCGATGTCAAAGCTTGGGTCGGCTTCGGCATAGCCATTGGCTTGGGCGCGTTGCAAAACCTCCGCAAATGGTAATTTTTCTTTTTTCATGCTACTCAAAATATAATTGCACGTACCATTGACGATGCCGTAAAAACTATTGATGCTTAAAGACCGCAAAGAGTTTTTCAAAACATCGATAATCGGCACGCCGCCCATCACCGCTGCTTCAAAATATAATTGGCTGTTATTTTTTTCTATGGCGGGAACAAATTGACTGGCGCGTTCGGCCAACAATGCTTTGTTGGCGGTGACGATTGTTTTGCCTTTATCAATGGCCAATTGCCAAATATTGGCCGCCACCCCGTCGACCCCACCGATAAGTTCAACCAAGGCATCGTAATCGCAATCGCGCACCATGTCTTCGGCGTTGCTAAAAAAGGGGTAGGCTGACATATCGGTCGCCCGCGCCTTTTCCTTGTTGCGGGCGGAAATGCCGACAATTTCTATCGGTCGCCCCGTTTGCGCCGTTATCTGCTCTGCTTCATCCTGCAACAATTTTACCAGGCTGTCCCCCACGGTGCCAAGCCCAGCAATGACGATACGAAATGGTGATGATTGCTTCATGAATAGAGTAGAATGATGATTGAGCCAGAGGTTATTTCTTTATATAGCAAAACGATAAAGAGCAAGTGTAAAAAAATCCACAAAAAAACTTGATGGTAGGTTTTATAAATTTTTATACTACAAGAAAAAATAGAAAGAAATAGCCCTTTAGCTTAAATAATAAAATAACATTCTCTATTTTTCAATTTATATGGTTTATATTAGAATATATTTTTTTATTTTGGATAATACGGGATAAATAATCTCTATCATTTCATTTCTGCTTGAAAGCTAAAATAAAAACCCCTATAAGAATTTTTAACAGGAATACACCATGAGCGAAAAAATTACCACCGATGTATTGATAGTAGGGGCGGGGCCAGTTGGTCTTTTCGCGGTTTTTGAATTGGGTTTGCATGGGCTACATTGCGATGTGGTTGATATTTTGGATCGCGCGGGCGGCCAATGCGCCGAACTTTATCCCGATAAACCCATCTATGATATTCCGGCCTTGCCCGTTGTCTCGGGGGCCGAATTAACCAACAATTTGTTAAAACAGATAGAACCATTCTCGCCGCGTTTTCATTTCCAGCAGATGGTGGAAAAATTAGAAAAAACTGAAAGCGGTTGGCGCGCCGTCACCGATATAGGCCAAGTTTTTGACGCCAAGATAATCGTCATCGCCGCGGGGGGTGGATCTTTTCAACCCAAAAAACCCAATATTGAATTGATAGAAAAATTTGAAGGCCGCGGCGTTGCCTACGCCGTGCGCGATATCAAAAAATATGACGGCAAAAGAATTTTGGTGGCGGGCGGCGGCGATTCGGCGTTGGATTGGACATGCAATTTGGTGGACCGCGCGGCGACTGTTGCCTTGGTGCATCGGCGGCGCGAATTTCGCGGCGCGCCAGCCTCGGTCAAAAAACTGGAAAAGTTGATAGAAGATGGCAAGGTAACATTTTACCTTGGCAACCCCAGCAAATTATTGGGCGAAGAAAAATTAACGGGTGTGGTGATAGAAAATGAAGGCCAAGAACAAACGGTGGCGGTTGATGATTTTTTACCTTTCTATGGGTTGAGCATGAAATTGGGCCCCCTGGCCAATTGGGGATTAGATTTGGGCAAAGGCGAAACCAACCCCGCCGATAAGAATTTGATATTGGTGGATACCGAGGCCTTCAGGACCAATTTGCCAGGCGTCTATGCGATTGGCGATATTAATTATTATCCTGGGAAGTTAAAATTGATATTGTCAGGCTTTCACGAAGCTGCTTTAATGGCTATCGCAGCGAAAAAACTTTTGTCACCAGACGAAAGAGTTGGTATGCAATACACAACATCTTCAACCAAGCTACAGCGTTTATTAAAGGTTATATAAGGGGGGCAATATCCATGTCGGTCAAAGTTAAAGTTAAAAATTATAAAACGGGCGAAGTGAGCGAGATTGAGGCGCCGCTTGGTTACCAATTGATGGAGGTTATTCGCGATAACGACCTGCCTATCCTTGCCGATTGCGGGGGGGCTTTGGCCTGCGCAACATGCCATGTTAGGGTGGACGATAATTGGGTCGATAAATTACCCGCGCCGCGCGATGATGAGAAAGACATGCTTGATATGGTATCGGCGGCGGAAAAAACCTCGCGCCTATCTTGCCAAATTATTATCACCCAAGATTTGGATGGTTTGGAAGTATCGCTAACCCCCGAATCATTACGCCAAACTTAACAAAAATATATTAAAAAAATGTATAGTTTCCCCATCTTCCTCAATTTGGATTCTGCCGTGCCCTTGGTAATAGGCGAGGGGCATTTGGCGGTGGCGAAGGTGCGCACATTGTTGTTGCGGGCCGCGCGGGTCGATGTGATGGCGAATCATTTGCCCGCCGAATTACAAAAATTTGCCAGCACTGGCAAAATACGCCAATTGCCCATGGTATCAATGGCGTCAAGCAAGGCTGGGCGAATCCAAAAAGAAAAAATGGAGAAGGAAATGTGGACAAAAATATTGGCGGGCCGTCCCCTGGTGGTGATTGACCCGCAATTGGATGATATTATCGAAAAACTCTACCCCCTATGTTTAGAACTTGGCTTGCCCATCAATGTCGCCGACAATATTGCCAAGAGCAGTTTTTCTTTTGGCGCGATGGTCGACAGAAGGCCCCTCACCGTGGCCATTGCGACCGATGGTATCGTGCCAGTCTTGGCAACCAATATCAGGGAAAAATTGGAGCAAGCCATTCCGTCCGAAGTGGGAGAATTGATGGGCCTGGCACGGCAATATCGCGCGCGCGTGAACGAAGCATTGCCCATGGGTTTGAAACGCCGTTTATTTTGGCAACATTTTTTGCAGGGGGAGGTAGCCAGCCTCATCCGTGCTGGTGATAAAAATGCGGTGCAGGGTGCGGTGGAAAAATTGTTGGCGTCAATCGTTGCCAACAAACACCCCGATGTTATCTACCGCAACAATTTGTTCTTGCTTGGCTTAAAATGTGACGAGCAAGTTGATAACCTATCCCTGGCTATGTTGCGCGCTATCAAAAATGCCGACAGCCTGTTTGTCTTGGGGGAGGCTGATATTTTTTCTGAAATATTAAGCCTAGCGCGGCGCGAGGTTGTGATTAAAAAAATATCAAAACAAGATTTTGACAAAGATGGCACGAAACACCACCAAGCCATTACCGCCCATTTGGCGGCGGGGGAATCGGTGGTTATGTTGACAGAATTTTCGCACTACGCGGCCTGCAAATCCATGTTGCAGGGCAACGGCATTCATGTTCACGGTTTTTATACGCAATATGCCGTGGATAATAATGATGAGGTTGCGTCACCACAACATCACGAAGAAAAAATATGGCATAACAAACCGCGTGCCACGGATAATAAAAAAAATATTAATCAATAAAAAAACATGAGTGAAAACAGCAACATCATTACCGCCAATCGTCTTGACGATGGCATTGTCGTCTATTTCCTGGCGCAGGGCAAATGGGTCGAAGATATTCAGCAAGCCAAACCCATAGCCGATGCGGATATAGAAGCAGTCATGACCGAAGCAAAAAAAGATTCCAAAGCTCGCTTGGTGGTGAGTATTTATCACTTCCCCGTCAACCTACAGGGCGGTAAAATTATTACCCTATCGGCCAAGGAAGAGATTCGCGCCCTGCATAAACCAACCATTGGTCCTTCCTCGGGCACATCCTCGGGGCGCGCCGCCTAAAAAAAAATAAAATAGGAAAATAATACAATGTATCAATATCAAGCCGAAGATAAAAATTTTTTAAGCCAACGGGTTGCTGAGTTTCGTTGGCAAGTGGGTCGCCGTTTGGCGGGCGATTTGAGCGAAGATGAATTTCGCCCGTTACGTTTGATGAATGGTTTGTATTTGCAATTGCATGCCTACATGTTGCGGGTTGCCATACCTTACGGCGTGTTGTCGTCGGCGCAATTGCGGCAATTGGGAATGATAGCCAAAAAATATGACAGGGGTTTTGGCCATTTCACCACCAGGCAAAATATCCAATATAATTGGATACGTTTGGTCGACACGCCTGATATTTTGGCCGACCTGGCCAAGGTTGATATGCACGCCATTCAAACCAGCGGTAATTGCGTGCGCAATGTCACCACCGACCCCTTCGCGGGGGCGGCGGCGGATGAATATGAAGACCCGCGTCCTTGGGCCGAAATTATGCGCCAATGGTCGACCCTGCACCCCGAATTTGTTTTCTTGCCACGTAAATTTAAGATAGCTATCACGGGCGCGAAGGAAGACCGTGCCGCCATAGCATTTCATGACGTGGGTATAAGGCTTATCCCCAACCCCGCCGACAAAAATGAAATTGGTTTTCAAATGTTGGCGGGCGGCGGGCAAGGCCGCACACCGTTTGTGGCGAAGGTGGTGCGCGATTTCTTGCCGAAAAAATACCTCCTAAGTTATTTGGACGCGATGTTACGGGTTTACAATTTGTATGGGCGGCGCGATAATTTATACAAAGCGCGTATAAAAATTTTGGTGCATGAATGGGGCGTGGAAAAATATCGCGCCGCGGTCGAAGCCGAATGGGAAAAAATCAAAGACAAAAGTTTTGACCTTGACGAAAAAATTAAAAATAGAATCTTAGAAGATTTTGTTCTTAAACTGCCGCCAGTTCAAAACAAAGGTTTTTCCGACAATGACCTTGCACAACAAATGGCATCGGATAAAAATTTTGCTGGCTGGGTGCGCGCCAATGTGGATAATCACAAAAACCCCGATTACAAATTGGTCACCATCGTGCTGAAGGATGACAAGCGGATGCCAGGCGACGCGACCGACAAAGAAATGGCGTTGATAGCCGATATGGCCGATGAATTTTCGCGGGGCGAAGTTCGCGTTACCTACATCCAAAACCTGGTGCTGCCGCATGTTGAAAAATCGCAACTCTATAAATTGTTTCAAGCCCTTGATGCCCATCAACTGGCCGATGGTCGCAAAGACATGGCGTCCGACGTCATCTGTTGCCCAGGTTTGGATTATTGCAGTTTGGCCAATGCACGTTCCCTGCCCATCGCCATGGATATTATCAAAACCTTCGCCAAAACAACCGAAGAAGATGCCTTGGGCAAGGTGAGGATTAACATGTCGGGGTGCATTAATGCTTGCGGTCATCACCACGCGGGGCATATTGGTATTTTGGGTGTGGATAAAAAGGGGGTGGAAGCCTACCAAATTTCTATCGGTGGCAACCCCACCGACGATGCCGCCATAGGACAGGTTTTGGGGCGCGCCGTTTCGGCCGAAGATATTCCCGCCGCCTTGCAAAGTTTTGCCGCGGTTTATCAGACCAACAAACAAAACAATGAAACATTTTTTGAAACCGTAACCAGGATAGGGGTTGAAAAATTTAAAGCCGCCCTGCAGGAGGAAAAAAAATAATGTGGATAGATTTACAACAGGGCAAGGCGGTTGACCCCATGGCGGTGACGGCTAGCTTCACCACCGACAAAACGATAGATGAGGTTGCTACCCAGATTCATAACTTGGCGCCATCGGCCATGGTGGCGATAGAGTTTTTACAATTTCGTGATGGTCGCGGTTTTTCCTTGGGCCATTTGCTCAGGCGGGAATTTGGTTTTAAGGGAACATTGGTTGCGGTGGGCAATTTGCTGCCAGACCAGGCGCAATTTTTACATCGTTCGGGATTCGATATGGCGGCTATTGGTGAAAAAAAAATAGGTGATTGGCAAGCGGCCATCAAAAATTTTTCTGTTTTTTATCAAACCGCCATTCGTTAATGTTTGCAAAGATATAAGGTAAAGGGCATGACAACAGCACATTCTATCGGCCAGCAAAAAAATTTTTTGTGGCAAAAACCAATTGGTAAAATATCTGAAGATAAAGTAAATATTTTATCGGCGCGCCTGCGCGAGATTGCTCGACAAGATGGTGTAAAAAAAATTGCCAACAGCCTGTCAGCGGAAGACATGGTGATATTGCACCATTGGCACCAAGAATTACAATTACGCACGGGCGATTTTTTTATGCTGGAGACAGGACGCCTGCACCAAGCAACCTTGGATTATTTGGCGGCGGTTGAGGGCGACTATGGTATAGAAATTTTTAGGGTTTTGCCCGACGGTGATGACGTAGCAAACATGGTGGCGCAATATGGGTTGAATGGGTTTTATGATTCGGTGGCGGCGCGCAAAGCATGTTGCGGCGTGCGCAAGGTTGCACCGTTAAAAAAAATATTATCAGGGGCAACATTGTGGGCGACAGGGCAAAGACAGGGCCAGGGCGTCACCCGCAGCGACATAGCATTTGAAGAAAACGACGATACCTTTGGTTTGAAAAAATACAACCCGATTTTCGATTGGAGCGAGGCAGAAGTTTTTGGTTACCTCGCCCAATATGGCGTCAGGCTGCACCCACTGTATGACAAGGGTTATGCGTCGATAGGGTGCGAGCCATGCAGTCGCGCCATCAAAGCAACCGAGGATGTAAGGGCGGGGCGTTGGTGGTGGGAATCGGCCGACAACAAAGAATGCGGCATCAATGAAATAAATATAAAAAAATAATATGTTAGATAAAAATAATCCCCATTTGGATGCGTTGGAGCGCGAGGCATTGTATGTTATTCGCGAAGTCATTGCCAGCAGTGAAGCCATGGGGCGACGCGCCGCGGTGTTGTTTTCGGGCGGTAAAGATTCGATGGTGTTGTTGCATTTGGCATGGAAAGCATTTCATATTGCGGGGATAAAATTACCCTTGCCATTTGACGCGGTGCATATCGACACGGGGCATAATTATGCCGAGGTTTTAACCTTTCGTGATGAGGTTGCCAAACATTACGGCGTCAACATGATAATTGGCGAGGTAGAAGATTCGATTCAAAAAGGTTCGGTTAAATTGGCCAACGCAACGGCGTCGCGCAATTCGGCGCAATCGGTGACATTGTTAGAAACGATTGAGCAGCATCGCTGGGTGGCGTTGATGGGCGGGGCGCGGCGCGACGAAGAACGGGCGCGTGCCAAGGAACGGTTTTTTTCGATTCGCGATGAATTTGGCGGCTGGAATCCCAAAGACCAACGCCCTGAATTATGGTCGCTTTACAATACCCATATCAGGGATGGCGAGCATTTGCGTGTTTTTCCTATATCCAATTTTACCGAACTTGATGTTTGGGAATATATCGGGCGCGAAAAATTACCCTTGCCGCCGATTTATTTTGCGCATCGGCGCGACGTGGTGCGGCGTGGTGATACCATTATTCCCGTCAATGACCTGATGCCCGCGCGCCCGGGGGAGGTGTTAGAAAATCTGTCGGTAAGGTTTCGCACCGTGGGGGACCGCAGTGTTACCTGCCCCGTGTTGAGCGACGCCGACACCATAGAAAAAATTATTTTTGAAACATTGGGCACCACCATTTCGGAACGTGCCGCCACCCGTATGGACGACCGTGCCACGGTGGGTGCCATGGAAAAAAGAAAAAGAGAAGGATATTTTTAAGATGTTATTATATTTTACCATCCGTAAAAAAATAAAAAGTTGGTTGATTACCAATCAGCCATTTGTTTGGCGATTTTTAAAGTTAGCAAAGAAAATATATACAAATAAAATATTAAGTTATCACTTTGATTCACCAGTTATTAAGGTGATAAGAAAATACAAATTAAAAATCAATGGCGTTATTCAGGTGGGTGGGCATCATGGCGAAGAAATTAAACCACTGGTAAATTTTGGTATAAAAAAAATATCAATTTTTGAACCGATAAAATATAATTTAGAAATATTGGAAGCGGTTGTTAAATCATATAAAGAAAAAAATAAATTAATAATAATTCATCCCGTGGCTTTGGGTAGCAAGCAACAGAAAATTAAGATACACGTGGCGGATAATTGGGGGGCAAGTAGTTCTATTCTAAAACCTAAAAAACATCTTGAGTATTATAAAGATATTACTTTCAAAAATTCTGAAGAGATAAATATGTCCACATTGGATGTAATGATTGATGTGAAAGATAATGCAAATTTTTTAATGATGGATGTTCAAGGATATGAATTAGAAGTATTAAAAGGTGGAGATAAAACATTAAGAAAAATTGATTACATTTATTCAGAAATTACTCGTGAAGAATTATATGAAGGAAATGTTATGGTAAACGAATTAGATGAATTCCTTTTTGCATATAATTTTCTTAGAATTTATACAGAATGGTGGGGCGATGGTTATGATGGCAATGCGCTGTATGTTAAAAAAAATCTATTAAGAAAATATTTAGGCGTTGTATATTATTGGTATACAATAAAAAAAATATTCAAAAGTTATCATTATAAATCTTTGCATCGAGGGAAATAAAACAATGAAAGAAACTTTACGCGTTATTACAGCAGGCAGCGTCGACGACGGCAAATCAACCCTTATCGGGCGGTTGCTGTATGACGCCAAGGTTTTAACCCGCGACCAGTTGGATATATTGGAAGAAGGGCAAGAAACAAACACCGCCAATCGGCGGCAGGATGCTGGGCCTGACTTTGCCGCACTGACCGATGGTTTGCTGGCCGAAAAAGAACAAGGCATAACGATAGACGTGGCTTACCGTTATTTCACAACCCAAAGCCGCCGCTATATTTTGGCCGATTGCCCTGGGCACGAGGCCTACACCCGCAACATGGTCACGGGGGCATCCACCGCCGATGTTGCCATTATTTTGATAGACCCGACCAAGTTGGATTTTACAAAATCGGGCGATGATTTGCTCCTTATCCAGACTAAACGTCATAGCACGGTGCTGTTGATGTTGGGGGTGCGGCATATTATTGTCGCGGTGAATAAAATGGATGCGATAGAATTTGATGAAAAAAAATTTCAGCAAATTGCGAAGGCCTATTCGGATTTTTTTACAAAATCTTATGGCAGGATTTTTTACAATATCATGGGCAACCCGCGGGGCGACGGGACGCAAACTATCCAACCACTTATTATTCCGTTATCGGCCAAGGAAGGCGATAACATCGTCGATGCTTCGACCAATTTACAATGGTATAGGGGTAAACCATTGTTGCAATATTTGGACGAGCTGGTTTTGGAAAAGAAAGACGGCGCGAAGACGCGGGCGGATGTTTCGATTCTGCCCGTGCAATATGTTTTAAAAGAAGAAAAGGGCACAGGGGTAAGGTTTCGCGGGTATCAAGGGCGGGTTGAACATGGCGATTTTAAGGCAGGGCAAGATGTTATCATATTCCCGAGCGGCGCCAAAACATCTATCAAAGCAATTTACAATACGGTTGATGGCGCAACCACCAGCATGGCGAAGCTTGACGATGTGGTAACGATACAATTAACGACCGAGGTTGATGTGAGCCGTGGTGATTATATCATCCACGACACAGGCAAAGATAAGGATAATAAAAATTTTAATGCCATCGTTTGCTGGCTTGATAAGGAACCCTTTAACCAAGCCATCAAATACAAATTGAAACATACCACCAAAGAAGTGCAAGCAAAATTAAGCAATATCAATATATTAAATTTAAATAAGATAGAAGAACAGCTTGATGAAGTTGCAGGCGAGTTGCAAATGAACACCATCGCCAAGGTTGCGGTGAAGGTGAGCGATGACCTCCATGCTTCGGCCTATGATACGAATCGTTCGCTGGGGGCATTTATTTTAATCGACCCCACCACTTACCATACGGTGGCGGCGGGGGTTATCACACCTTAGCGTGGACGCAGGCATAAAAACAAAAGTAGTTTTTGTTTATTTATTTCCTAAATAATTGTTATATAATAATTTTTATTAAAAAATCCTTGCAAATATCATAACAGTCTTTAGATAGGCCGCAGGGCATGGCATTTCATTGGGGCAATGGCGTAGCATAGCGCGCAAAACATACGGCTTGGTTGCGGGTTAATAGCGTGCGGCAAGATTTTATTGTCTGCCCGTCCCATGCAGATTCATTGCAAGACTCGCCCAGACAGTGTAGAGAGTAGGTAAGTATTTCTTTTGGTTGAGGGGCAGATGCCAGAAGGCGAGTCTGTAACAATTATTATGTAAAGGAAATACCATGATACAATATTTATACAAAACCAAATTGCTTGGTGCGGCGGGTCTATGCCTGTTGCTTTTAACCTGCCACACTGCAACTGCCCAAGATAAAGATATTTGTCGAACGGTGCGTTTCGCCCATCCTGGGTGGGCCGACCTTGATATCAGCATTGGTTGGTCAGGAACATTGCTGAGGGCTTTGGGATACAAAACATCGCAGGTGAATGTTAGTTCGACGATAAGTTTTGCCTCGCTCAAAAATAAAGATCTGGATATTGCGCTGGCCACGTGGTTGCCCGCGGGCGAAAAATTGTTGCAGCAATATAAGGGTAATTACGATAAATTGGGGCTTAACCTGCCCAAAATGCGCTATACCCTGGCGACGACCAAGCATGCTTACGATGCGGGGTTAAAATCTTGGCAAGATATTCCCAAATTTGAAAAGGAATTAAAGGGAAAGATATATGGCATTGAACCTGGCTCGGCGGGGAATGAGCATATTGCCGATTTTACCAAAGACATGGGTATCAATAAAAAATTTAAAGTTGTCGAGGCCTCGACCAACGCCATGTTGGCCCAGGTTGAAAAGAATCTGAATGGTTTTATCGTCTACTTGGCTTGGGATGGTCACTGGATGAGCAAATATAATCCACAATATCTTTCGGGCGGTGAAAAATGGTTGGGAAAAGATTCGGTAGTTATCACCATCGCG
The DNA here is from genome assembly GCA_965262775.1 of Alphaproteobacteria bacterium. GTDB lineage: Bacteria > Pseudomonadota > Alphaproteobacteria > JASGCL01 > JASGCL01 > JASGCL01. Next base: position 288,740 of record CBDHFT010000006.1, read on the forward strand.
CGTAAAGATTATAAAGTCGATTGCCCCAATGTGGCACAATTTTTTAAAAACTTCCAAATGGATATGGGTGCTTTGAATGAATCGGTTAACAAGGTCGCCGATAAGCAGCCCGTGGATAAGGTAACCACCGATTGGCTAAAAAATCACCCCGCGGTGGTTGAAAAATGGCTGCAGGGGGTGACAACCTTTGACGGCCGTCCTGGTTTACCCGTGGTGAAAGCAGCCCTTGGTATGTAGCATGGTATTAGGAGCGCGAGGCAAGCCATAACAGCGCGATTTTTTTCATAAAAGACGGTTTAGGCGAGCCAAATTCGGACTATTTGGGGTGGCGTAAATACAGGTAAATAACCCATGATAATTTATTAAATAATTATTGCAAATTTTGTTTATAATATATATAGTTGTAATGCCTTATTTTTGAGCTTGGGTATGCCAACTTGAAGGCGGGGCAATAACAAACTTATTATTATGAAGGAGAAATACATCATGATAAAATATTCAAACAAGGCCAAATTATTTGGACTTGGACTGTTATCGTTGGTGGCTTTGACCGCCCATGACGCAGTTGCCAAAGACAAAGATATTTGTAAGACTGTGCGTTTTGCAAATCCAGGTTGGCCTGATCTTGATATCAGCATTGGCTGGTCTAGCAAATTGTTGCAAGCGTTGGGTTATCAAACCAAACAAACCCAAGTTAGCACCACTGTTACCTTTGCTTCTTTAAAGAACAAAGATTTGGACATTATGTTAGCCAATTGGTTGCCTTCCGATGAAAAATTGGAAAAAGAATACAAAGGTAATTATGACAAATTGGGATTAAATCTGCCCAAAATGCGTTATACCTTGGCGACAACCAAACATGCCTATGATGCTGGTTTAAAATCTTGGAAAGATATTCCAAAATTTGAAAAAGAATTAAAAGGCAAAATCTATGGTATCGAACCCGGTTCGGCTGGTAACGGTCACGTGGTTGATTTCACCAAAGACATGGGCGTTGACAAAAAATTCAAAGTTGTTGAATCTTCCACCAACGCTATGTTGGCGGAGGTTGCCAAAAACCTTAATGGTTTTATCGTCTACCTCGCTTGGGATGGTCACTGGATGAGCAAATATAATCCACAATACCTCTCGGGTGGCGAAAAATGGTTGGGTAAAGACTCGATTGTTACCACCTTGGGCCGCAAAGATTATAAAGCCGATTGCCCCAACGTGGCTCGGTTCTTTAAAAACTTTCAAATGGACCTTGGCGCTTTGAATCAATCAATCGCCGCGGTTGCTGATAAAAAATCTGTTGATTCAGTGGTTACGGCATGGTTAAAAGCCAACCCCGCCACGGTTCAAAAATGGGTAAATGGCGTGACCACATTTGATGGTCAACCTGGCTTACCCGCCGTTAAAAAAGCTCTCGGAATGTAATAGCGGACTGTAGCAATACAGCCACTACCAAGGAAAAAAACGGTAGGATGTAATCAGTTACTTTCTATGAGTTAAATAATTTGTGGTTTTCACAATATACAATCCCCGTCGATAATTTATTAAATTATTTTATCGGCGGGGATTATTTTATGCAAAAATAAGGATTATCATCATGCAATATGGATTTGTGGGATTAGGACATTTGGGCGAAAAAATGGCTGGGTGTTTGGTGCGCGGCGGTTTGTCGGTTATGGTTTATGATTTAAACAAAACCGCGGTAGAACGTTTGGTCAAGAAAGGCGCGACCGCGGGAACATCCGCGGCGGAGGTTGCTGGCCAGGTGGATGCGGTTATTACCTGCTTACCATCGCCCAATATATCTGAAAAAGTTTTATTAGAAATGTTGCCAGCATTTAAAAAAGGCGCAACATGGATAGAAATGAGCACCCTTGATAGGGATAATATCATTCGTTTGGCGTCGATGGCCGCGGAAAAAGGCATCAACACGCTGGAATGCCCGGTGACGGGCGGCGTGCATTTGGCCGATGTTGGCAAGGTCACGGTTTTGGTGGGGGGCGACAGGCAATTATTTTCGAAACATGAAAAGGCTTTAAAGTTGATAGGGTCGCGGGTATTTTTTATGGGGAAGATTGGTTCGGCGGCGATTATCAAGGTTATCACCAACATGTTGGCCTTCATTAATTTGGTGGGGTGTAGCGAGGCGTTGATGCTTGCCAAAAGGGGCGGGCTGGATTTGGGCACCGCCTACGAAGCCATCAAAGCCAGTTCGGGCAATAGTTTCGTTCATGAAACCGAAGGGGCATTAATTTTAAATGGCAGTTACGATATTGATTTCACGATGGATCTAACTTTAAAAGATTTAGGTTTTGCCTTGGGCTTTGGTCGCGAATTTGGTGTGCCCTTGACGCTTGCTTCAGTGCTGATCCCAACTTTTTTAAGTGGCAAGGCTGCCTATGGCGGCAATGCGCAATCAACCCAAATTGCAAAATTGTTGGAGGATTTGCTTAAAACCGACCTGCGGGCTGCGGGTTATCCTGCCAAATTGGTTGCCAAGGAATAGGCAGTTTTTTCTTTAGCTTTTTGTAAGCCAAGTTCAACCTTGGTCATGCGTTTTTTTGTGCGGGTTAGGGTCGCGGGTGATCAGGACTCGCCATGAGGTCGCGATGGCGGGGCGATGGCGTCGCCACGGGGTCGCCATGGGCATTACATGGGCGTTGCATGGTTTTATAAATCTTAGGCTTTGTTATTTAGGCTGGTTGTCGTCGGTGGTGGTGGTGGATATGCGCCTTATGATATTAAAAATACCAGCGGCAATGCCAAAAAAACCAAAGATAATGGTTAACCACGGTTTGGTGCCAAACCATTTATCCAAACCAAAGCCAAAACCAAACCCGACTATCAAGGCGGCGAACATCTCAACCGCCAATGAAACACCATAACCATAACCCTGGTCGTCTTGGCCGTTATTTGCTTGGCGGCGGTTGTTTTTTTTGAAGGAGGCCAATTTCCTCTCTAATATTTCCTGCTTATGTTGCAGGCTGTCGCTGCTGTTCTTACGCGGGGGCGCGTCCTTATTATCTTTCATTTTTTGCTTTTTATCCTTCATGTTTGGTGGGGGTGGGTTTGGATCCCTGCCGCATTATATACAATATTCCCCCCAATGTCTAAAAATATGATTTTTTAGGTGAAATTATTGGCGCGGGGCTGGTTCGTTGCCCGATTCGCAGTTTTCACCCTTATGATTGGTTAAAAAAGAGGTTTTTTATCTCTTTTCTGAGTTTTTTTTCAGCAACCAACAGCAATTATAAAATATAAACCATATTTTTCCGCCTAAGTAGCGGTTTTTTACACATTATATAAAATTATAATCCATTGATTTTTAATGATTTGTTTAAAAGTATGTTTAATAATTATAATAATACAAAATAATATACTACTTTTAACCATTATAAGATAAAAATATACCTTTTTGTATTGACAAAAGGTGATTTATGTAGTATATTATTTTTATAAATGGATATAGATAGTTAAAAAAAACTACTTTATAGCCATTTTGGAGAAAACGGACGGAAAAGGAAACATCATGTCTATCAACTTTATTAATTCAGCGATTGGCGCTTTCAACCTATCGCTATTGGAAAATAACCCAGCCGGGCAGGGTATTGGCAGTATGGTTGCCAATGACACCGCGGGGGGGCAAATTACCTATAGCTTATCGGGCGACGATGCAGAATTTTTCTCGATAGATGGCCTTGGGGTTATCCATTCCGTCCGTTCTTTTAATTATGAACAACCGTTGGATAATAATGGCAACGACAATCAATATGACATTATTATTAGTGCGGAAAGCGATGGCGGCAGCATATCGCAAGCCGTAACCGTGCAATTGCTCAATGGTAAAGAAACGCCAAGATTTTCTTCGGCTAACATTGTGCGGGTGGTTGAAAACACGGCTGGTGATTTTTATCAAATTTTGGCTGATAATATCAGCCAAATCGATAGGATTATTAGCTATCAACTGACGGGCACCGATGCAGAAAAATTTTCTATCGACAGTGCGACGGGGCAAATTTCATTCATCTCGAGCGCGGATTTTGAAAACCCTGCCGATGCCGATGGTAACAATGCCTACGACGTGGTGGCGGTTATCAATGCCGCGGGGCCCAACGGCGTTTACGCGGTATCACAAAATGTTCAAGTGCGGGTAGGCAACCAAGATGACAATTTGCCCTATTTTATTTCTAACAGCTCGGTGGTCAGCCTGAATGAAAATAATGGTAACAGTTTTTACCATATGGCCGATATGGTGCGCGACGCCGATGGTAATGATTTCACCAACTACCAATTGCTTCAAGTGGGCGACGCCAATTTATTTAAGATTGATAGCAATGGCAATATATCGGCCAAGCAAGCTTTCAATTATGAAACCGATCGCCATGTTTACAGCATTGTGGTCGCGGCAACATCGGGCAGCGAACAACATGTGGTTAGCCAAATGGTGCAGGTTAATTTGCAAAATGTGGTGGAAACGCCAGGATTTCAACATGATAACGAAGTGGTATCGGTTTATCAGAACGACCAAATCATCACGACCCTTACGGCGGTTGATGACGAAGGCGGCGGCATTTATAGTTACAAATTAATATGGGGCGATGTTTACAGCCTTCAACTTGATAGCGTCACGGGAGAATTGCGTTTTGCTAATCAAAACTGGGCGCGGGATGGCCGCGATTATTATGCTGGGTGGGTAGAAGCCACCAGCACCCTTGGCAACAAATCATACGAATATGTTAGGATAGATGTGCAAGAAGGCAATCGCCCATTGCCCCCTGTTGCCCCTGCCTATGAATTGGATTTTTATGCTGGCAATATTAACGCCCATGTTTCAGAAAATAATGCGGTCAATTTTCAGGTTGGGCTGTATCAAGCCAGCGATAATTTCGGCGGTCTCGTTTCTTATAATTTGGCAAGCGGCGACTTAACCAGTTTTAGCATCAATAACAATGGTGGTTTGTTATTAAGGGTTTCAACCGATTATGAAACCAAAACCAGTTATTCGGTGGTGGTGGTGGCGACGGGTCATGACGCCAATGGGCAAGCGCATCAAATATCAGAATTGGTGCAGGTTAATATTGATAATATCATTAATGAAGGCCCAGGCGGCGGCGGTGGCGGCGGTTTTATAAGCGATACCCCCCCCGTATGGTTAACCCCATTGCCCGCACGCCAATTGGTGATAGAAGGCGACAACGCGACGGGCGTTTTTGTCAAAGCCAAAGATACCAATGGGGTTTATGATATAAGCTATAGTTTGAGCGACAGCAATTTTTCTTTGAACGCGGCGGGGCAAATTATTTTTATCAATACCCCCGATTATGAAAACCCATTTATGCCAAAGATTTATTCTTTGACGGTCACGGCGCAAGGGGTGGATTCAACCGCCGCCGCCATCACCATGACCACGGTGATAGAGGTGGTGAATAAAAATGATAACACCGCCGTAATCTACGATGATGAAGGTTTTGATTCCACGGGCGGGATTTATCGTTTTCCTTTTAAGAAAGATGAGGATGCGCACCAATCCTTGATGACCTACAGCACGGGGGATGCCGATGGTGGCTTGGTGAGGTTGTCCCTAAGCGATAATGTTAATTTTAGCATCGACCAAAATGGCGCGGTGAAATATATTGGCCCCCAATACACGGCGGGTGGGCAAGAATTTTATACGGTGCAGGTGATAGCAACCTCGCTCTATCAGCCCAGCGTTGGCGATTTGACGGCGACCAATGTGGTTAGCCTCCTCGCCGTGGTAGAATTCATCGACCGTAATAATTTCTTTACGCCAAGTTTTGTCGTTGGTTTTCCTGGCAACGATGGCTTGCTAACCATCGCCGAAAATAATGCGCTAGGAATTTCACTGGCGGTTTATCAAGCAACCGATTTTGACGCTGGGATGATATCTTATACCGTCAGCGATAATAATTTTTCGATTGACCAAAATGGCGTGTTGTATTTTAATTCGGTTGCCGATTACGAAACCAAAACCGATTATTCGGTGGTGGTGAGCGCGACCAGCCAAGGCGATGTGGCGAGCAAGATGGTGGTCCTGCATGTGTTGAACAGCAACGACAATTTGCCCACATTGTCTGGTGCCAATAGTTTTTCAATCTTAGAAAATAATAATGCAGGGATTAGTTTGGGTATTTACCAAGCCAGCGACGCCGACGGCATCGCGGTGGTTTACAGCGTCAACGACAATAATTTTTCTATCAATCAAAATGGCGTGTTGTATTTTAATTCGGTTGCCGATTACGAAACCAAAACCGATTATTCGGTGGTGGTGAGCGCGACCAGCCAAGGCGATGTGGCGAGCAAGATGGTGGTGTTGCGTGTATTGAACGCCAACGACAATTTGCCCACATTGTCTGGTGCCAATAGTTTTTCGATTTTAGAAAATAATAATGCAGGGATTAGTTTGGGTATTTATCAAGCCAGCGACGCCGATGGCAGCGCGGTGATTTACAGCGTCAGCGATAATAATTTTTCGATTAATCAAAATGGCGTGTTGTATTTTAATTCGGTTGCCGATTATGAAACCAAAACCGATTATTCGGTGGTGGTGAGCGCGACCAGCCAAGGCGATGTGACGACGAAGATGGTCGTCCTGCATGTTTTGAATAGTAACGATAATGTTTATTTACCGCAATTCGTTGCGGCACCATCGCGCCTAACGCTGTTAGAAAATAATGCCGAGGCAGTATCGCTAGCCCAATTTTCAGCCTTTGATGCCAATAGCACCGAGGTTAATTATTACCTAAGCAATGATATTTATTTTTCTATATCGCAACAAGGTGCTTTAAGCTTTTTATCGGTGGCTGATTACGAACAACAACAGGCCTATTCGGTGGTGGTGTTCGCGGTCAGCGGCGGCGATACCATTAGCCAGGCCGTTACATTGGACATAGCCAACAGCAACGATAGCCCCACCGAATTTGTCGTTGGTAAAGTTTACACCGCGATGGGTGAGAATAATCCTGTCGGCACAGTAACAACCCAGCTTAGGTTTAGGGATGCCGATGGCGGTAGCATATCCTACACCATAAGCGATAATGTTTATTTTAGCATTGATCAAAATGGCAATATTTATAATCAAGCAATCCTTGATTACGAACAGCAAGTGGTTTATTCGCTTACCGTTACCGCCATCAGCCAGGGGCAACCCAATAGCGGCAACGCCAGCAATCAAATTACCCAATTGGTAGTGGTGCAGGTTGTCAACCGTAATGATAATGATATTCAATTCCTTGCCGCGCCGAATCGTTTTGCTATCAATAACCAAAATACTGCAGGCATAGGCTTAGGCCAATTTGTCGCCAGCGACGCCGATGGCGGCACGGTGTTGTATCGTATCGACGATTATTTAAATTTCTCAATCGATCAAGCGGGCGAACTTTATTTTAGCCAAGTTGCCAATTACCAGCAGCAATCTCGTTATTCGGTGGTGGTAACCGCTGTTGCCCAGGGCCAACCATTGTTTGGCGCTGGTAATAACAACATCAGCCAATTGGTGATATTGGATATTAACAACATCACCTCCAGCGTTAGTTTTGGTTATTCGCAGGATACTGTGCAATTTTCATTGAATGAAAATAATCCATTTTATAATTTTTTGGGTAATGTTGCTTTAACCGACCCCGATGGCGGTGCCGTTAGTTACATGCTAACTAGCTCAGATTTTTCAGTCGAAACAAATGGTGATTTGTATTTCAACCGCAGTGCCGATTTTGAAACAAAAAATATTTATTCGGTGACATTATTTACCAGCACAAATGCTGGCCGTGCTAGCAGTCAAATGATTGTTTTGAATGTGCTGGATGTTTATGAACCAGGCAACGACCACGCGCCCCAATTTATCAGCGGCCAAACCAATTTTTCTATCACCGAAAATAATGTTGGCATCACAACCTTGGGGCAATACCAAGCCACCGATGTCGATGGTGGTAATATTTCTTACAGCCTCAGCAATAATAACATGTTCGCCCTTGATGCGGCGGGTAATTTAAAATTGTTAAGCCGCCTTAATTACGAACAACAACATAGCTATTCGGTGGTGATAACTGCCCATTCTTATAAACAACCTGCCTACGGCAGTGCCAGCAACGACACAACCTTGCTGGTGACCATCAGCGTCGGCAATGTTAATGACAACGCGCCGCAATTTACCCCTGGCTTCATTGTTTCGTCGATATTGGAAAACCAATCACCTGGTCAATCCATCGCCCAATATAGCGCCTATGATTTAGATGGCGGCAATATTTCTTACAGCATCATGGGCGATGGTTTCAGCATCGACCAAAGTGGTGTGGTGTATTTTACCACCACAGCCGATTATGAAACAAAAAATATTTATGTTTATACCGTGGTGGCAACATCTTATAATCAGCCCGCGACGGGCGGCGCATTAAGCAGCGTGCTAGCGGTGGGGGCGTTGAATATTGGCAACCAAGAACCAGAAGATAGATTCATTATCACCACCGACACCGCGCAAATTATCGATGAAAATAGCGGCAACACTTATTTGGGTGATATTAGTGGGCAAGACAGCAATGGTGGCACCATATCTTATTGGATAAATGACACGGCTCATTTTGCACTTGATGCGGCGGGTGCGGTTTATGCCATCAACAATTTTGATTACGAACAACAACGGACCGCAACCTTGGTGGTTTATGCTTCCTCGACTGGCCGCGCCGATGTTATCAGCAAATCCATTTTCTTTGCTATCAACAATGTTAATGATAACGATATTAATTTTGTCAACAATCCTGCCTTGGCTCCCGCCACCATCACCATCGCCGAAAATAATCAGGCGGGGGTTAGCATCGGGCAGTATGTTGCGTCAGACGCCGACGGCGGCGGTGTAAACTACAGCATTAACGACAGCCATTTTAGCATCGATAGCAACGGCGTGCTGTTTTTTAGCAGCAGCCTTGATTATGAAGCGGGTCGTAATTATTCGGTGGTGATTACCGCAACCGCCACCAATCAACCAACTGGTGGTGCCAACAATGTGGTTAGCAAATTGGTGACATTAAATATTACCAATAGCAATGACAATCCTATCACTTTTGTTAATAACCTTTCCGCATTGTCCTTGGCCGAAAATAACGCAACCAATATATCGGTTGGTAATTATCAAGCCTTCGACATTGATGGTGGTGGTGTTTTTTACAGCGTCGACAACAGCACTTATTTTAGCATCAACAGCAATGGCGTGGTTTATTTCAAATCGGTTGCCGATTACGAAGCCCAAAAATATTATTCGGTTACGGTAACCGCCAATGCCCTCAACCAATCAAGCTTTGGCAACGCCGCCCTAAGCGTTACCCAATTGGTTGTTTTGAATATTCTGAATCAGCCAGAAAATAACAACGCCCCAAGCTTCACGGTATCGCAAATTTTGGCGACAAGTATTTACGAAGGAACCTCGGCTGGCATGGTGATTAGCCAATTCCAAGCAACCGACCTTGACGGCGGCGGCATTTCCTACAGCGTGGTCGCCCCCAGCGATTTCCCAACCAACCCGCTTTTCAGCATTGACCAAAATGGTATTGTTTATTTGGCAAGCGATGCCATTTATGAAACAAGGATAGGCGGATGGAATTACCCCGCCATCAACAGTGGTTATTATTATTATTATGTGGTGGCAACATCCACCAACCAACCCAGCGCGGGGCAGGCCAACAATGTGGTTAGCGTGCTGAAGTATTTACAAATAGTTAATATTAACGACGAACAACCTTATTTCTATGATTACAATAATTTCCAAGTTGATAATGGCACCCTGACCGTAAGTGCCAGCGAAAATAATCCTGCTGACCTTGCGGTGGCGACATTATACGCCGCCGATTTGGACAGCGGTGGTATCAATTATACCATCAATGACCCAGCACACTTCCGCTTAGCAAGCGATTTTGCGGGCGGTTATCGCGCCATTATTAGCCTTATTTCATCGGCCGATTATGAAACACAAAATATTTATTCGGTGATATTAACAGCCCGTTCCAATAACCAACCAGCGATGGGCAATGCCAGCAACGATGTTAGCAAATTGATTATTTTGACAATAGGCAATGTCGCCGAAGATAACAGCGCGCCAAATTTCTTAACCGCGCCAGGCCATGTTTCGTTAGCAGAAAATAACCTAAGCGGTTTGTCGTTGGCGCAGTTTGTTGCCACCGATGCCGATGGCGGGGCCATATCTTATTACATCAATGACAATACCAATTTTAGCATCGACCAAGCTGGCACGGTATATTTTAAATCGGTGGCTGATTATGAAACCGTTAATACCTACAGCCTGGTTGTGACCGCCCATTCGCAAAATCAAATCGCGGGCGGCGCGGTGGATGATGTCAGCCAAACCCTGGTGGTGCATCTTCAAGATATGTGGGAAAATTTTAACGCCCCAACATTTGTTTCGCCTGTTTTATCCGTTTCAATTAATGAAAATATTGCCGTGGGTCAGCTGGTAACTTCTTTTGTCGCACTTGATTTGGATGGCGCGATTGACAACAATGGCAACCTTATTCCTGTTCCTTTTTCTTACAGCCTGAATGATAATGTTCATTTCAGCATCGACAACAATGGTCAACTTTATGTTAAAAATGTAGATTATGAAACAGCGCGTAATTATTCGCTGGTGGTGACGGCGACCTCGCTTAACCAACCCATCTATGGACCTGCCAACAACAATGTTAGCACCCTGCTGACGGTTGGGGTTATCAATGATAATGACAACAGCCCCATTTTTTATAATGACATGGGTCAACCATTATCTGGCGCGCAACGAACCATTGCCTACAGCGATTCCAACTTAACCTCGGTCGCGGTTTTTTCGGCGGTTGATGCCGACGGCGGCGCCATATCCTACAGCGTAAGCGACGCGGCGCGTTTTTCAATCAATGCCAATGGGCAACTAATTTACATCGGTTCGGCTTTTAATAACACCGCGGCGCATTTTACCTTGGTTGTCACAGCGCAATCCACCAATCAACCAGCAACGGGCGGGGCAAGCAATGTTGTCAGCCTGCTTCAAGTGGTCGATGTGCTTGACCCCAATCAATCTTCTTATCAGCCACAATTTGCTGGACTCACCAATGGCTATACCTACAGCGGGCAGGTGTTTGAAAATAATTCCACGCCCTTGTTGTTGGCAACCTTTGCCGCCAGCGACGCCGCGGGAACGGCCATAAGCTATTACTTAACCAACGACAACGGTAATTATAGCATCAGCCAAGATGGAAAATTATATTTGTTAACGAGTGCCGACGCCGAAAGCGTTAATGGTAATTTTATTACTGGTTTGCGTATCAACGCCACCACCGCCGATTTATCACGCGGCGGCGCGGGGAATCTTACATCATGGATTAGGTATAATCTATGGGTGTTAAATGTCGATGATAACAAACCCGTGTTCCCGACCGCCAATTATAATTATTCTATCAATGAAAATAATGTTGGCTCGGTTTACCTTGGCACCTTGGGTGCGGACCCCGTTGATATTTTGGGTTATGACAACACGATTTATTACAGCGTCAGCGACAACAGCAATTTTGCTATTACTTATTATGGGGCCAATTCTTCGATGGATCTGTCCTTCATCGGTAATGCCAATTACGAAGCGCAAAGCCTCTACAGCGTTATTGTTACCGCCACAACGATAGAAGCACCCGCGCTTAACCAGGTAAGCCAACTTGTTGTCTTGCATGTCAACAACCTTAATTACAGCAACAACAACCCGATAGTGTTTAATTCCAATGTTAACAGTTTTAACATCAATGAAAAAAATAATGCCAATGTATTTTTGGGTAATTTGGCGGCAAGCGACCTTGATGTTGCGGGGGCGGTGGGTGGCATTTCTTACAGCATCCAAGGCGTCGACAGCGCGTCCTTCAGCATTGCCAAATACACGGGCGACCTTACCTTTATCGGGCGTGCCGATTACGAAACACAAAATAATTACTCGATTATCTTAACCGCCAAGACCAGCGAGCAACCAGACGCCATAAGCAAATTGGTGGTGTTGCATATCAATGATGTGGCTGGGGTTAGCGTCAGCAACGATACCGCCGCCAATTTTACCAGCGGCCTGGTGGGAACAGCCGAAAATGACCAGTTTACTATTTATTACGCGCCAGGCGGCCAACCCTGGACGGGCGGTGCACCATTAACCAACACCATCCTGCTGCGTGATTATAATCCCACGATGGATCATATCACCTTGAACAGTTTTGCCAATTCCGCGGGCATCAGCGGCGGCATTGGCGGCGTATCAAGCCTGGCAGGCTTCGAAAATTATTTGAATAATAACAACCTCAGTATTTCGCTGCTTGGCGGCGATATCAATGTTCCCTTGAGCAATGACATTAATTTGTTCATTGACCGAGTGAACGACAACAATGGAAACGACCAGGCCTTCTTGAGCCCATCCACCGGTCTTGCAAACGGCAACATTAGTTTTGCCGAATTCTTGCAATTACTGGGCGGGGCAAGCCATGTAGACTTTGTCGGTTAAGTTGTTGTGTTTCCTCTCCAACCAAAGTGGGGGTGTTGTGGTTTATATCATAACATCCCCACGAGAAAACCAAACAAACAAAGCCTAACAAAATAAAAACAATGCTACCGCGTCTTTATTACATCATAAAACTTATCAAAAGACAATAACTCAGGCAGGATTGTTTTACCCCCCTTGGTATCATAAAAAATGGTCAAGGGGATACCAACCCGATGTTCGTTGGTTAATAGGGTTTCAATCTCTCTGCTTGGTTTTGTCCAATCAGCCAACAACAAACGAATATTATTTTCCTTAACCCAAGATAAAAACCTATCCGATGAAAACACCATTTTAGTATTAACCTGACAAGTCAAACACCAATCCGCCGTTACCACCAACAATGTTGGTTGCGTTATGGGTGGGTTAAGGCTTGTTGCGGTGAATGCTTCCCAAGGGATATTTTTTTTGTTGGTGGATGGTTGCTGGTAATAAGCACCGATTAACAATATAGCCAAGACCAGCAAAACAAAATTATTTTTGGTCCAGGGTTTTGATTTACCAAGCAAGCCAAGCAACAACAAGAATGTCAGGCCGTAGGGCCAGATGCCGAAGTAATTTTTAAGCAACCCCAATATCCAAATAATAATCACCAACAGGGCAAGGGTGATAAGGATGCTCAAAACAAAAAATAATAAAATCCGCAGAGGATTTTTTTTATCGCTGTTTTTTACCTTCCCCTTGGATAATAAAATATTGGGGAAAAGCGCCAACCCCCACCAAGGCAAAGCCACCCCCAAACCCATGACACCAACCAACAGGGGGACGAGTAAGGGTTGAGGCTGATTAAGGGCGAAGGTGAGGCTGACACTCATGAAGGGGGCGAGGCAGGAGGCCGACAAAATAGCCATGATAAAGCCAAACAAGAAATCCCCCGCCAAGGAATGACGAAACAACGGTCGTCCCATGACAAAATTAAGTACACGGTTTAGGGTTGCACTGCCTGGCATAAATGAAAAAAAAGAATTGTTTTCGATGATGTGCAAATTTTTGAGCGAGGTAAAAAAGGTCAAGATAAAAAACAACAATAGCGCCAGCAAAAACCATGGCGATTGGAAATATTGCCCCCAGAAAAATTCCTTTCCCAATAGGCGCAGGCCATAAATGGCCCAACCCAAGCAAACAAAGAAAACAAACAAGCCAAGGGCGGTTATGGCAATCGATTGCCTTATTAATTTTGCATCTTGCTGCGCGCCACGCTGTGCCCCATGCTTCCATGTCTTTTGTTGCAGGCTATGTATTTTTAACGACAGGGCGGGCAACACACAAGGAAAAATATTGAGGCAAATACCCCCAATCAACGCCAGCAACATATACCACGAAACCTTCGACCATATAGCCAGGGATGATGGATCGGACGGCAGTTTTTTTATCGCCGCGGCAATCGCGGGGTTATTCACGGTGTGATTCATGGGTTCGGCCAAATTATCGGCGGGGGGAACATTGGCCACCACATGAAAGGTCGCGGGTACGCAAATAATATGGCACACCAAAAATTTCATTTGCAAATCTAACCCCAACGCTTGGCGGGGGTTGATACGCGTTACCTTGACAGGAAAAATAACCGACCCTTCATAACCATAACTAGGAATCCCCTGGAAGGTAAATTTTTTATCCCGTGGAAATAATATTTCTAATTTTTGTAAATTGCGCGATAGGCCGTCATCAATATCGGGGGGCAGGCCGCCAGCATTTTCCCGATTGCTATAGGTTTTCCAATTGGGTGCCATATCCAATTGCAAGGCAATATATTCTTGGCGCGATGATTCGCCTGCTTGTTTGTCGGTTGCCTCGCTATGGCCAGTTAATAATTGTAAGCGCGCTATGTCGACACCTTGGGCATCATAAAAAACAGCGTTATCACCAAGCGGGCTAGCCAAAGCGGGGTTAGTAAAGATGATTAGCCATAACCCTATTGTAAAAAAAAGGATTTTCTTCATCAAACAATTCAGCAGCAATTAAAAAGGTTTGGCAATAACCAAAATAAGTATCAGCAATAATAACACTGTCGGCACTTCGTTCAACACACGAAAATATTTTACCGACCTTTTGTTGGTGCCACGTAACAATTGTTTGCGATGGTAAGATAACAAACCATGGACGGCGGTTAAAATTATCACCAGTCCCAATTTACCATGCAACCAACCATCGCGCGCAAAACCACCCGCAAACATCAAATGCAACCCCGTTAAAATAGCGACAATCATGGCGGGGTTGATAATAATGCGTAACAAACGGCGTTCCATAATAGCCAGGGTTTGGGCGACTTCGCCCTTTGCGCCGCCTTTGTTTTTAAGGTTGGCACCAGCATGATAAACATAAAGCCGCGGCAGGTAAAACATGCCCGCCATCCAGGCGAAAACGCTAAATACGTGAATGATTTTGATAATAACCAGGCTATTCATGATATTTATTTTTTTTAGGTTTTAAGAAAAATTCTTTACCAAATTTACCAATGTTGCCACATTCTCTATGGGGGTTTCTTTGTCAATACCATGTCCCAAATTGAAAATATAGCTGTTATTTTTCATGTCATGTAGCAGTTGGCTGGCGGCGTCAACCATGGCTTTGCCACCCTGGCGTAATAAATGGGGATCGAGGTTACCCTGAAGGATGACATGGGGCGGTAATTTTTTTTGCATCTGCGCCATGTTTTGATGATGGTCAAGGGCGATAACCCGCGCCTTGGTATGATGTTGATAAGTTGGAATATCGGCAATACCCTTTGGGAAGCAAATGATATTGCCAGCCAAGGCATCGATAATTTTTTGATGGGGATTATAAAGCGCGGTGGTTAGGAGGTTGGGTGGAATAAGCCCCGCCCAGCTGTCAAAAATTTTTACTATATCCGCCCCCGCGGTTTTTTGGGCTTGCAAAAAAACAATGACGGCGGTGGTTAATATATCCATTATTTTTTCAAAATCGGCGGGGCGATTTTTTGCAAAATCCACCGCTTGCGAAAAATGGGCGGACGATCCCCCTTCAACCATGTAACAAAACAATGTCCATGGCGCGCCGACAAACCCTATCAAGTCTTTATCGCGTGATAATTGTTGCCTTGTTTGCGCAATACTGCTTAATAACGGCGCAAGTTTTTTTAAAAATATTTCTTTTGTTTCTGTATCGAACCCTCGCGATAAAATGGCGGGTAATTGTTCGGGGTTAAGGCGCGGCCCTTCACCCGTGGTGAATTGCAGATCCATCCCCAGCCCCAGGGGGACAACCAAAATATCAGAAAAAATAATCGCCGCCGACAAATCAAAACGGCGCAGGGGTTGGAGGGTTACCTCCACCGCCCATTCGGGGTTAAAACATAAATTGAGGAACGAGCCAGCCTTTTCCCGCAAGGCACGGTATTCGGGTAAATAACGCCCCGCCTGGCGCATCAACCAAATGGGCGGGGTGGTGGAGGATGGCGCACCATGCCCCCCAGGGGAAGGGGCAGCAGCCTGCGTTGCTAATAATTTTGTGATGGCGCCCGTCATGTTATTATCGGTAATATTTTATTGTAATTGGCTTATTATTTTTTTGGCGATGGATAAAAAAATATGCCCTTCGGGTGTGGTATCTTTTTTATCCAACAATGGCTTGCCGCTGTCGGATGCGATTCGTAGGTTTTTTGTCAGCGGCAATTCGCCGAGGAAAGGAATGCCATGTTGCATGGCTTCGGCCTTGGCACCGCCGCGGGCAAAAATATCATGTTCGGTTTGGCAATGGTCGCATATAAAATAAGCCATGTTTTCTATCAAACCCAAAATTGGGATATTCAATTTTTGAAACATGGCGATAGCTTTTTTAGCATCCAGCAGTGCCAGGTCTTGCGGCGTTGAAACCACCACCGCCCCCGCAAGGGGGACCCGTTGGATAAGGGTTAATTGTGCGTCGCCCGTGCCTGGCGGTAAATCAACCACCATGATGTCGCGCCCCCCCAGCACACTGCCCCAAGCGGTTTTGAATAACAATTGGGTAAGGGCACTCATCACCATCGGCCCGCGCCAAATGGTTGGCTGATTATCCTCTAATAAAAAACCGATTGAGTTTATTTCCAAATCAAAAGCGGTGAGTGGCACCATCATGCCCGCCGCGTCGCTGTTTGGTTTTTTCCCCGTCAACCCCGCCAACAATGGAACCGATGGGCCATAAATATCGGCATCAAGCAACGCAACTTTTTTTCCTAAAATACTCAATGCCAGGGCAAGGTTAAAGGCGGTGGTCGATTTGCCAACCCCGCCCTTACCCGATGCCACGGCAATAATCTGTTTAACCTGCGGAATGGGTTTTTGCTCGGTGAATGGATTTTGCGGGGTGATAGCCTTCGCCGCGGGTCGCGCCGTGCTGATAATCACCATTGTTTTTTTGACGCCTGGTATTTTTTTTAATTTTTCTTCCAGGATAGGTTTTAACGCTTGGTAGCCCGCCAGCAATTTTTTATTATCGTTGGGGATTTCTAATATCAACTGCGCCGTTTCATCTTGGATTTGGCTTTTAACCACAATGTTCGCGGTGATAAGTTCTGCCCCATCGGGGGTTTTTACACCGCGTAATATTTTTTCAAAACTTGGCAGGAGTGGCGACAACATTTTTTATGGCAATAGTTACGATGCAGATGATTAATATCGGGATAGGATTCAACATAGCAAATTCTTTGCTACGGCGCATGTCATTTTTATTTGCGCCCTAACGGCTGGCCATGACAAATGGATCTTCGACCATAATCATATCATCGCGTTCGGGGCTGGTGGAAAGCAAGGTAATGGGGCGGGTGGTTAGCTCTTCCAACCGCTTAACATATTTAACAGCGTTGGCGGGCAGGTCGCGAAAATTCCTGGTGCCTTTTGTCGAATCTTGCCAACCCGCCATGGTTTCATAAATGGGTTTGGCGCGCGCCTGCAAATGGGGGGATGCTGGCAAATAATCGTAAGTTTTACCATCAATCTCGTAACCAATGCCTATTGATAATTCATCCATACCATCCAGCACATCCATCTTGGTTAATACCAAACCATGGATGCCAGCAATTTTGCAAGATTGCCTCACCATCACCGCGTCAAACCAACCGCAACGTCTTTTGCGTCCCGTGACGGTGCCAAATTCTCGGCCCTTCTGCCCCAATAATTCCCCCGTCGCATCCATCAATTCGGTGGGGAAGGGGCCACTGCCGACTCGCGTTGAATAGGCCTTAACGATCCCCAAACAATAGCTGTGGAACGCCGCCCCCAGCCCCGAACCCAATATGGCATTGCCCGCCGCGGTGGAGGAGGAGGTAACAAAAGGATACGTGCCGTGGTCAATATCCAACCACAATCCTTGTGCCCCTTCGAATAGGATTTTCTTTTGCGCTTCATCGGCCTTGTCTAACTCGCGCCATACGGGCTTAACAAATGGCAGGATGATTTTAGCCTGCTCCAAAAGGGTGGACAACATTTCATCAACCGCGGGGTAGACCAACTTCATGGCCGAGAGGAAAATTTTGTGATGTTCGAGCAAGGCCTTCAGTTGGTTTTTTAATTCATCAGGGTTATTCAAATCCCCCACGCGAATGGCGCGGCGTGCGACCTTGTCTTCATAGGCTGGGCCAATGCCGCGCCCCGTGGTGCCAATTTTGTTGATACCCATTTCGTTTTCGCGTGCCTTGTCTATCAATGGGTGGATGGGCAATATCAACACTGCATTTTCGGCTATCATAAAATTATCGGGGGTGATGCTCACGCCCCTTTTTTTTAATCCATCCATTTCGTTAATCAACGCCGTCGGATCGATAACCACGCCGTTGCCAATAACCGCCATTTTGTTTTTGCGTAAAATGCCCGATGGCAACAATGATAATTTGTATTCTTGGTTGCCAATCATCAGGGTATGGCCAGCATTATGCCCGCCCTGAAACCTCACAACATAATCGGCGCGGTCAGAAAGCCAATCGACAACTTTGCCTTTGCCTTCATCGCCCCACTGCGCACCCATAACAATAACTGACGGCATGTTTTTTGTCCCCTAATCTGATTGTCGTTGTTGGTTGATGATGGAAGGTTTAATCATGGGGAGGAGATTGTCAAGGTATAATGAAAAACCGACAGCCTCTTCACCGTTTGATGTTACTTGATAATGCCCGCCGCGTCCAATGGTGCTTTTGTTAACCTTATCAAATAATGTGAAAGCATAGCCTGTTTTGTAATCAAAACCTAATAATTCGGTGGGGTCAATAGAAAGGGTGGGGGGCATGGTAAGTTGCGAACTAGTCGCCATGGCCGATTCGACCAATTCAATAAATGCCGTTACCGATTCCCCAATCAGCTTATCCCCGCTATAATTTTTTAATTGGGGTAAGACGTCCGCCGCCAAGCCCGTGGTGGTGAGGAGGGCAGCAAGCCCGTCGAGGTTTTTATTTTTCATGGCGAGCAGTGATGCCACGTCCTTGTGGCGAACGTAATTTTCCGCCAATATTTTTTCTTGGCTATCAAGTTTGTCCAACATGGCGCGGGTTGCCACGGGCAAGGCCAAATCGCACCACAGGGGACGGGCGAGGATATCATCCAAAGCGGCGAACAATGTTTCTAATATCAGCAGATTTTGTTTGTTGTGTTTGATGCCAATAATTTCGACGCCAACTTGGGTTAATTGGCGTTTGCCGTTGATGGGCTGTTGGCTCACAATATCGCCGCCATAACATAATTTCAAAGGCCGCGGCCGATGCGCCAATTTATCAGCGGCAATACGCGCCACCCCCGCCGTCATGTCGGCGCGCACCACCAGCGATTTGCCCGATGTCGGGTCAAAACTAGCAAAGGAATTATCCGCAACCCCCGCACCCACCACGGCGGATAGAGAGGAAGTATATTCGATTAACGGCGGGTCGATAAAATCATAACCATGGTTGTAAAAAAACCTTAATAAATGCCCCATGACTTCCTGCCTGGCGAAGGCGACGGGGGGTAGCCTATCCTCTATCCCCTCGGGCAGGGGGCGCGGCAAATTGGTCGAGGGACTGCTGTTAGAACTTGTCATGAAGGTGAGAGATGAAAGAATGTAGGCGAAGTATAAAAATGCTTAAAGGAAAACGAGTAATCGATAATATGATAACAGCAACAACCGTTCATAATAAATAATCACCAAAATTGCAATCGGGTTTGCGAACTTAACCATCAAGAGGTGCTTTTTATCAAGCAAACCAGGGTTAATAACAATCTTTGCAGATTTTACTTGCGTTAATTTTAATAAAAATCTATAAGTATCAATCACAAAGCGGGACGGATAAGGGCAAGACGAAGAGATGGTCATAGCCGCCTATAAGGTCGGGTCAACCGCGGTAAAATTATGTCAGCAAGCTATACCTCAGAAATTTTATCAATTTTCTGAGTTGGCGGACAGGGACAGCTTGTTGCAGGATAAAAACTTTGAGACTTTGCTGTTGCTAGACAGCAAGGAAAATAAGTTTGTTAACTTGGTTGATTTCATTGTAAGTTTAGAAAAAGCGGGTGAAAACCTGCCCGCCGCTGCATCATCATTGTTTTGGCAGGCTGGCTTTGACACGCCGCTGGGTTCCATCGGTTTGTTGGGCACGGCCATTGCGCAGGCACCAACCTTGGGTGATGGCCTGGGCATGTTGCAACGTTATTTTTATCTTGTTCAAGATGTCAGCGATATTTGTTTGGTCGTCAATAATGATGTAGCAAAACTTAGCTACCGCATCCTTGACCATGCTATTTGGCCACGCCGCCGCAACAGCGAATTCATGCTGGGGCTATTGGCGGGGTTGATTTATCGTTATGTTGGCACAAGAGAAATGCCAAAATGTAATATTTACTTCGAACATAAAAAGGGAAAAGAGAATCTGGCCCATGTGGATTCGCCCTATTATGAAATACATTACGGACATGATGTTAACGCCATTGTTTTTCCTGCGCGGCTGCTTAGCCTTCCTTCGCCGTCAAGTACAGGGAGCAATTCAAATTATGCCGACGTTATAAAAAATATTAACAAAGAAGCTTCTTTTTATAATCATCAAAAACCCATGTCGATAAGGGTGGCGCATAAATTGTTGCAAGGTATCAACAAAAAAAATATTAACCAAAAAGAAATTGCCAGCGCGCTTGGCACAACGTCGCGCACCATGCACCGTAAATTGCTGGCGGAGAGTAAGAGTTTTAAATCTATCTTGGAGGATTGCCGTAAAAACCAGGCATTATTTGAGATTGCAGTGCGGAAAGAAAAATCATTGGCAGAAATTGCTGTGGCCTTGGGTTATTCTGAACATAGCACCTTCACCCGTGCTTTCCAAAAATGGTTCGGGCGTAGTCCAAGAAAATTTTTGGCAATGCAGTAGGTTGCAAAATTGCCGCCGTGGTTTTTTATGTTGCTAACCGTTTTATGATTTAAGCCCGTAACCCCTGCGCAATGCCAACCAGGTGATGGCAAAGCTGATAACCGCTAAGATAGACCATATAATATAACTGTAAGGAATGGGGTTGGAATCAAGGAACCATAATTGCCGAATGGTATATTGCAATTGGTAAAAGGGATTCCATTCCATAAGAAAACGATATTTTTCGGGCAGGGCGGTGGCATCAAAAAAACTACCCGATAACATAAACAGCGGAAAGATAATGGTGTTATCCCATTTGGAAATATCATTCCAACGTTTCGCGTTCAGCATCATAAAAAAACCCATGCAGCCCAAAAATATCATGACAAGCATCAGCAGCAGTAAGCCAAGCAATAAGGCGGATAAAGAAGGCAGCGGGATGCCCAAAAAAAATAATAAAATCAGGACAGGTAGCGAAGAAAGAAAAGCACTTTGCATTTCTTCTACCAACACAGAACCCAACCATAGCCAGGATGGCAGGGGGCTCATCATGTAATTTTCTAAAACCCGTTCTAATTTATAAAACATCAAATTATGGGCAACGCCAAAATAAGAACGGGTGATGGCCGCCATAACCCACAGCCCGACGCCAATGACAAAAAGCCTGTTGGTTTGATAAACATCGCTCTGCCCCGTGCCGATGATGGAAAAAACGGCTAACATCAGCATGGCGTTGATGGAATCGATACATGTCCATACATAGGCACGCCGTAGGTTGGTGAGAGCGTTTTTGTAAAGCGTGCCGAACGCAACCCACAGATAATTTTTTTTTAACAATTTCGTCATGGCGTGGCGATTCGAAAGATTAACTTTTTAAACGAAAGCCCGACCTAATCACCAACCAAGAAATAATGGCCAAAGTAAAATTAATAATGAAAATAATAATCATGCTTAATTCAAGCGCGGTATCCGATATGCCCAAAAACCCATGACGGAAACCATCGATAATAAAAAAGAAAGGATCGGCATGGGCAATTTTTTGTAGCATGGGGTGCAAACCCTGCACCGAATAAAATGTGCCGCTTAAAAAAATCAGTGGCGTGACAATAAAATTGGTGAAGGCGTTCATGTGGTCAAATTTTTGCGCCAAAATGCCGCATAATAGGCCAAGGTTGGCCATCCATAGCGAACCCATCAAAGCAAAATAAATAATAATCAACCAGTTGGCTTGGGTAGGAGAAATAAAAAACAGCAGCGGCAACAAACTGGCACCGCCGACCAACATACCGCGCGTCATGCCCGACAACAAAAACCCCGCGGTCATTTCAAATGGCGTGATGGGCGACAGCAAGAGGTCAACGAAGGCCCCTTGAATCTTTGAAATTAATATCGCGGATGACACCGAGGCAAAGGCATTTTGCATGATGGTCATCATGATAATACCAGGGGCGAGAAAATTCTTGGTTTCTTGAAAAACCGCGGGGTCGGTGTTGGTTTTTAAAGCCAGCGAAAAAACAGTGAAGTAAAGCAGGTTGGTTACCGATGGCGCCACCAAGGTTTGCGCCGCAATATTTAAAAAGCGACGACATTCTTTAACATACAACGTATAAAGTCCTATCCAATTTATTCCGCGATGGAACATTGGTGGTTGTAATTTACCAAAGCGAGATCCCATATCTGACATGATTTAGGGTTATCATGTTGCCAATAAAATAGCAATCTTATAAAAATATTAAGCCCGCCAGGGTAGAACTAATGTTTAAAACCATCCACCAGGTCAAGTTTTTCCCAAGGGAACAACCCGTCTTTTGCATCGCGGCCGAAGTGGCCATAACTGCTGGTTGGTACGTAAATAGCACGGTGCAGATTTAATTTTTCACGGATGCCCCAAGGTGAAAGATTGACCAAGCTGTCTATCTTGGCAACGATTTTCTCTTCGCTTACCTTACCCGTGCCGTAGGTGTTGACATAAACCGAAAGGGGTTTGGCAACGCCGATGGCGTAGGAAATTTGAATGGCGCATTTATCACATAAACCCGCCGCCACAATATTTTTTGCCAAATAACGCGCGGCGTAGGCCGCCGAACGGTCGACCTTGCTGGGGTCTTTACCCGAAAAAGCACCGCCACCGTGGGGCGCGGCACCGCCATAAGTATCGACAATAATTTTTCGCCCAGTCAAACCCGCATCGCCATCGGGGCCGCCGATAACAAAATTCCCTGTCGGGTTGATATAAATTTCATCATTGCCTGGCATCCAACCCTTGGGCAATATTTTTTCGATATGCGGCATGACAATATCGCGCACTTGCTTTTGGGTTAACCCAGCGTCATGTTGCGTGGAAACCACGATGGAGGTTGCCTTGACGGGTTTGCCCCCGTCATAAAGCAAGGTCACTTGGCTTTTGGCGTCGGGGCCCAAGCCCGAATTGCCCGCACGGCGAAATTCGCTGAGCGATTTTAAAATACGGTGAGAATAATCCAATGTGGCGGGCATGAGGGCAGCCGTTTCGTTGGTGGCGTAGCCAAACATGATACCTTGGTCGCCCGCGCCCTCCTGGTTTTTATCGCTGTTATCAACGCCGCGTGCAATATCGGCCGATTGACTATGAAGCAGATTTTCGAATTTCAAATTTTTCCAATGGAAGCCATCTTGTTCATAACCAATGTCCTTCACCGCGTTGCGCACCGCCGCCTCAATCTCTTTCGCCAGGGCAGGGTTGGTATCAACCAATTTACCATTTTCCAAATTGGATAATTTGATTTCACCAGCAATAACAACGCGTTGCGTGGTTGCCAATGTTTCGCACGCCACCCGCGCGTATTTTTCCTTGGCAATGAATAGATCTAATACTTCATCAGAAATGCGGTCGCATATTTTATCGGGGTGCCCCTCGGATACTGACTCGCTGGTAAAAAGATAATGGCTCATAAAAAATATTCCCCTATTGGTTTGTTTTTAGGATAATTTGTGCAAATATAATTTCGCGCTACCATAGGTAAAAGAACTAACCACGTCAAGCCAAAAAACATAAAAAAAAAGCCACCGACAAATTGCCCGTAAAGCAACATAGTCGATGGCCTTTTTGATTTATTTTACAGATTCTTTTAACTGTTTGCTGGGTTTAAAACGTGGCTTTTTTGCCGCGGGGATAGATATGGTCGCCCCCGTTGCTGGGTTGCGGCCTTCGCGGGCTTTGGTTTGTTTAATGTCAAAATTACCAAAACCAGCCAACTTAACTTCTTCCCCCCGCTTCAAACATTCGCTGATGCAATCCAGCACCGCGTTCAAAGCGCGGTCTGCGGTTGCTTTGTCACTGCCAGTTTTGCCAGCAATGGCTTCTATCATTTCATTTTTATTCATGGGTTTTTTCCTTTCTATAAAGTGTTATTTCTACCTAGTATTGTAATCATTAATAACTTAATAGATTGGCCAAATACCTGGGTACGAAATTATTTCTAGGATTTATCGGTTGATTCGGGGCAAAAGGTCAAATAAAAAATGTCAAAAGTCAGTAAAAATAGCATTTTTTGCCATATATTGAGGTTATTTATAAATAAAAAATAGAAATATTATGAAGCTACATCAATTATATCACTCAAATATTTGTTATTTTTTAAGAAATTGGGTATAGTGCTTGCATTAGGGGATGCTAGGATCAAGGTTGCGATATTATCGGGGTTCGAGAACAGGGATAAAATATAAATATTGATAAAAAAATAATTAACATAAAAAAAATGAATACAGAAACAAAAAAAAATATAACCTTATTTTCTAAACTTGACAGGTTTGTAAAGGGCGCGGCCCAGCCGACAGCTGGATTGATGATAACCCTGTCGTTGTTGTCGGGGTGTTCTCGGCAGGAGATAGGAGCGACCGTTAACGAAAAAGCAAAAACAGGCGAAGTATTAACGGTATTACAGGGCAACCCCACGGCAACGGTGGAGATTGACCAGGATAATTTAACAAATTCTACCACTGATTCAACCAATACCACCAACGCCGATAGCACAAGCACAGATAGCACAGGCGCAGGCGATTCGGTGAGCACCGTAGCGGGCGCACCCGAAGTAAACAAAGGTTATTTTGATTATGATAGCAGCGTGGTTAAATCAGACACCGAGGAAGTTATCAGGTCATTTGGTCAATGGATGCTTGCTAACCCCAGCAGTAAATTGGTTGTCGAAGGCCATGCCGACGAGCGCGGGACAAGGGAATATAACCTTGCCCTTGGCGCACGGCGTGCCAATGCAACCAAACGTTATTTGGTTGCGATGGGAATTGCGCCCAGCCGTATCAGGACGATATCCTATGGCAAGGAAAGGCCAGATGATCCGCGTTCTAACGAAGAAGCATGGGCAAAAAACCGCCGCTTCGTGGCTTTGAGATTGCAATAATTTTTTCTTGACGCTGGTTGGGCTGTTATGGGCGGGGTGCGCGTCGCACTTCGCCCATTCGCGGGTGTGCAAAAAAATTTGCATATTATAGGAAATATTGCCATAAGGTTGATAAACAATATATCCTATAAAAATCTAGCCATAAAAATTTAACCTAGGCCCGCGTAAAAAATTTGGTAAAAGAATTTTCTCAAGAATCTTATTCAGAATCGAAGCCAGCCCCCGCATCTAAGAATGGCTTGGGCGAGGCATTGCTGGAAGTTTTTTTTCAACGGCTTGAAATGGCCGATATGAAGTTGGTCATACTACCGCAAAAGAAAATTTTGGTTGCTTTGTCGGGCGGTGGTGATTCTTTGGCCATGACCCTGTTATTAAAAATATGGTGCGCGGCCCAAGGAAAACAATTGGTGGCGGTGCATGTTAACCACGGTTTGCGTTGGGCGGCCAACCGCGAAGAAAAAAAATTACGCAAATTAATGGCGGCGCATGGCATTCCCCTGGTGGTAAAAAAACTTACCTGGCAGGCAGGCAAAAAAAACCTGCACCATCGGGCGCGCCACGCGCGTTATGCGGCCTTGCGCGATGCCGCCCATGAACATGATAGCAAGGTGGTGATGTTGGCTCACCAACAAAATGATGTGGCAGAAAATTTGTTGATGCGCCTGGCGCGGCGTGCGGGGTTGCATGGTTTGGCCATGATGCAAGAGGTGAGTTATGGCGATGATATTATTTTTTTACGCCCATTGTTGTCGGTCAAATCGGATGATTTAAAAAAATATTTGTCAGAGCAAGGCGTAAAATTTTTTAAGGACGCCAGCAATCGCAACGATAAATTTTTGCGCGCCCGCACTAGAAAATTATTAAAAAAATTAGAAAAAAATAACATCGTGAGCGTGGACGATATTGCCCATTCATCGCGCCATTTACGCGACGCCGCCAATTTTGTTGATGCCATGGCGGAAGAAAAAAAATCATCCATCATGATGCAAGGTCATGGCGTGGTTATTTTGTGGCGCCAGGGTGTATCGCCAAGTGCCAATTTGTCAGCGATCGATGTTGCAAGCGGGGCGACGGTTTATCATTTTTTATTGCAATATTGGTTGCGGCACGTCATGACAGCATGGCAAGATAAGCCAGGCGATAAAAACTTCGCGCCACCGCAATATCAGTTGGATAAAATTTTATCGGCCACCCAGCAAACCGAAACGATATTTGATTACCCCGATTATTGGGTTGTGGCCGATGACAAAAAAATTACGGTGATTAAAAAAGCCCCTACGAAAATTATTCACCTAAAACCCCATGAAAAAATTATTTGGAATAAAATTTGTTATATAGAAAACCAGGGTGATAAAGATTGTTACATTGAGTCATGGGGGCGGGGTTTGAATTTTTTGAAAACAACATACAAAAAACGATTTATTGCCCCCGATATTACTTTGTCGCTGTCGGTTAAGGCTAGGCAGTATTTTTATCAAAGCCAACCCAAGGTTTTTTTCGAAGATAAAGAAAACTATTGCTTGCCAAGTTTTAATTTGACAGAGGGGCAATCCATGTCTATTAAATTGAATTACATAGTTATTTAATATCGCATGACGAATAATATTTTGCCGACGTTGCCCGAATTGCTTGAATTAGAACGGCAAAAAAATTGGTTAGGGGCTGCTAACATTTGCGAAAAATATTTGGCTCAATTGCCCGACGATTATATGTGGCTTGACCATATGGTCATGGCCTATTTCAATTTGGAAAACCATGCTGCGGCCTTGGTTGGGTTGGATAAAATGTTGGCTATCAAGCCCAATAATTTGATGTCGCGTTTTCACCGTGCCGCGACCTTAAAAAATATGGGGCAGTTAGATAGTGCGATAGAAGAATTAGAATGGTTGGGAAGTTGCGAAGATTATCCCAAAAAACACCTTTGTCAATTATTTACCACCCTCGCCCTTAATTATCATATTGTCGGCAATTATGCCAAAGCGATGCAGGCGGTAAAAATAGCGCGCGTATTTTTTACTATCTACGGCGGGGATGAACTTGACCTAAAAAAACGGGAGGCATTTTGTCATTTGCACAATGGCGATTACGCCAAGGGTTTCGAGCTTTATGAATTTCGCCATAGCAATATTGACCCCAAACATTTTAATCCCATGCCGCACCATGTGCCAGAAAAAATTTGGCACGGCGAAGATATTACCAATAAAACATTGTTGATAGCCGCCGAACAAGGCTTGGGCGATATGGTGATGATGGCAAGATTTTTACCATTGATAAAAACCAAAGCAAAAAAAGTCATTGTCGAATGTTATCAAGAACTTTACCGTTTGTTTAGGCATAGCCCGGTGGGGGAAGGGGTTGAGATTGTTCTCCTCACCAATGAAAAAAGGGAATTTGATGTTTGGACAAAAATGATGAGTCTGCCTTATCACCTTAATATTAATGACCATGATTTGCCCAATCATTTGCCTTATTTATTGCCACCCGCCACTGGGTTCGCCGATTTTGCCGCCACCGACAAAAAATATAAAATTGGTTTGGTGTGGCAAAGCGGGGTGAAGGGGTTGGATAAGGTAACAAGGTCGATGGGATTGCAAGACATCGCCCCATTGTTATCCACGCCCGATTGCCAA
This sequence comes from Alphaproteobacteria bacterium, assembly GCA_965262775.1. Lineage (GTDB taxonomy): Bacteria > Pseudomonadota > Alphaproteobacteria > JASGCL01 > JASGCL01 > JASGCL01. Next base: position 316,616 of record CBDHFT010000006.1, read on the forward strand.
TTTTTTAGTTTTCAATATGACAAGGACCCAGAAAAAACAAAAACAGAAATTACCGCAGCGGGATTTGGCAATATCATTTTTGATACCGCGCCGTTAATCAAAGATTTATCGGATACGGCGTTGCTGTTGTCAAAAATGGATTTGATAATTACCGTCGATACGGTGATAGCCCATTTGGCGGGGGCGTTGAACAAACCGACCTGGGTTATTTTGCCATTTGAAAGCAGTTGGAAATGGCATCGCGATAACAAAACGGTGTGGTATCCGCGTGCCATGACATTATTTCGCCAAACCCAAGCCATGCAATGGAAAGACCCCGTGGCGCAAGTGGTGACGATGTTACAAAATCTGATTGCCAAACATCAGGGCAAAGAAAAATTGAGCGCGGATGATTTTTCTGATGTCGAAAAATTTTTGCCCACCGCTGATAACGCCGTGCGTTGGGATAAGATAGACCTTATAGAAAAATGCAAGGTCTTGATGAATGAAAAAAAATATTGGCCATCGGCCATTTATTTGCAAAAAATGCTCAGGGATAAAAATACCGATAATGCTTTGAAAAAGATTGTCTTGCTTAATGCGCGCAATGCTTGGCGCGCCACGGATAGATGGGATAATGCCTTGGCGCTTAACGAAGAATTATTGGCTTTCAAGGATTCGTCGCCCGCCGATATGGTTGATAATCATTTGGCGGCATGTCAGATGTTGCAAAATAGGTGGCAGATGCCCCAGGCCATGGAACATTTGCTAGCAGCAAAAAAAATATTGGATGTTTACCCCGCGTTGCGCAACGAAAAAAATCTGCCCTGGCAAAAACAGGCTATGTTTGCGTATTTAAGGCAGGGGGATTTTTTAACCGCTTGGCAACATTGGCAATATCGGCACGAAGGTATTGTGAATTACGCGGCATTGAAATATTTGCCGCACCATAAGCCTGAAAAAAAATGGCAGATGGGTGATAATATCAAAGATAAAATTGTCTTGGTGGCGATGGAGCAAGGCTATGGCGATATCATGCAATTTGCGCGCTTCATCCCCACGCTGGCGCGGCAATGTCGGGGGGTAGTGGTCGAGGCTTACGAGCCGCTCTACCCATTGTTTAAAGCCACGTTAGAAAAAGATAATATTACGGTGGTGCGGTGGGAAACAGAAACCCCGCAATTTGATACATGGTTGTTGGTTGCGACATTGGGGCCATTGCTGGCGATTGATGAAAAAAAATTACGCCAAGAATATCGGCAACCTTATTTTCATTTGCCTAGCGGTGTGAAAAAAAAATTGGATAATAAGAAGAAAAAAATTGGTATCAATTGGTATTCAAGTTTGATTGGTAAGGACCATGCGGCGCGATCCACCAATTTAAAAAATTTCTTCCCATTGTTTGAACAACCCAATTGCGATATTTTTTCGTTGCAATTGGGCGGGGCGGAGCAAATAAAAAAGCTAGGCTTGCAAGCCATGGTTTATGATTTGTCAGCCAGCGTTGATAATTTTTTGGATACCGCATCTTGGGTTGCGGGGTTGGATATGGTTATCACGGTTGATACCGCCATGGTGCATTTATGCGGGGCGTTGGGGGTGAAGACAAAATTGTTATTACCGAAAGATTGCGACCCGCGGTGGGGGGCAACGGGGGATAGTTGTTTGCTTTACGGCGACCATGTAAAATTATACCGCGCCAAACACGCCGTTAATGATTGGGCGGGCGGAGTGGTGGAAAAAATGTTGGCCGATATTTAGAGAATAGACCAACAGCTTTATTAAATTTCTATATCTTCTTGATTTTGAAATTGTGGTGAAGAAACTTTATAAACAGCAGGCTTTTTTTCTTTGATGAAATCTAAAATTTTATTCATATCATCGTCATCAATAGTGCCAAGCGTTTTATCTTTATCAATTCTTCCTGAGTATTCAACTATGGCTGCTGTAGCACAACCGACATAACTATCTTTTTTCAACATCTCTTTTGGGTATTTTGATTTTTCTAATTTTATATAGGGATAATAATTTTCATTTTCATTATTACTTGTTATAAGTGCAAAATAACATAATCCTTCATCGCTTTTGCCAAGAAAAATATGTCTGTGCTTATCTCTGTATCTAACAAAGAAAACATCCCCGACCCTTGCCATAATCAATTTCCCTAATATTATTTTTAAACAGCAATATAGGCGGAGCGGCTGGCAATATCGTTGATGGTAGATTTTTTAACTGATGAATCATAAAAATCCCTGTAATCCATGTCAGCATAATTGGCGTTGCCACGTGCGTTCCATGCCTTATACCATGCAGGGTGGTCATGAGAAATTGTGGTTAATTCTGAAAAGTTTTTATCTTTATAAGTCTGCCAAATATCATCTAATATTTTTTTACTGTCGCTTGATAGAAATTGCCCAACATTATTTGGCATGGCGGTGATAATAATTTTATTATCTTGTCTTTTTATTGGTAAAGGATAGCCGTCCGCCAGTCCCGCAGAGGTGTTATTAATAATATCAAGAGCTTCTTGATTAATTGGACCAAATTTTAAGGCCTTATAACACCCGCCAAACATAGGGGTTAAGGTTTTATTCATGCTGGCAACATCAGCAAAGAACAGCAGTTTCATGGCTTGATGAATGCCAAGTTCTTTGTTATTTGTTTTTTGCGCTAAATAGCAAATGCCATCAATAATGGCTTTTTCGCTACAGCCAAATATCATCATCTTTGTCATGGTATAGTTGTATCATGACTCGTTAGCCGATGTAAAGCAATTTCAGAAAAACTCCTGGCGATAAAAAACAATAAAAAAAAACCCCGCCAGAAAAAACTTCGGGCGGGGTTTTTAATATGAAATAGAAAACCTATTTTCTTTGTTCTAAACTAAATAATTAGAAAGAAACTTGGCTGGCAAGAACCCAAGAGTAACCTTTGTCAGTGAAGTTTGTGTCATAACCAAGGGTTTGGTTGAAGTTTTCACTCCAAGCATAACCCAAGCCAACACCAAAGTGGTTGTCAGACTCGGCGCCTGCACGGCTGCTTTGAGCAAACAACATACCAAGGGTTAAGCCAGCGACGCGGGGAGTGTCAAATGCGACACCAACTTCCCATGTGCTGAAGGCATTAACTTTGGCAGTATCGTTATGCAAATTGTGGTATGCACCATTGACGGTAACGCCAATGTTTTTGCCATCGGTATAGCCAACTTGTGCGCCAGCGGTATAGCCGCTTGCATCAACAGTTGTTGAGCCATTGCCTTGGTTGGAGTATAAACCGCCAAAAGCAACCGCCAAGGTCACGGGACCAAAGGCGTTGTCATAACGGGCGACAGCACTGTGGGTTGGACCCAAAGGCAATGCGCCAGTAGCGCGTTTTGCGCCATTAGCAGTGGTTTGACCAGAGCTAAAGCTATAGCCTAATTTGACACCATAGATAGATGGGGTTTCATAGCTCACGCCCAAGGGCTTTGCGCTAGCAACCAAATCAAGGCTGTCCCAATTATATTGGCTGTTGGCGATTGATTCACCATCTTGTGAATAACCTGGAACAATACCCGATGAAGAGATTTTGTTGTTGGTTACCACGGTGTTATCGCGACCAATGGTTACTTTACCAAAATATTTTTGGCCAAAATAAACATAGGCTTTGTCTGCACCATCGGCACCATCAAATGGGCGATAACGCAAATAAGCACCATAGGTCATGTTCAAAGTGCTGGCTTGGCCATCAGCTTTGACACTGATGTAATTGCGCCAAGATGGCAAAGCCAACTGAGTGCCTGCGCTGTCGCTGCCTTGAATGGTGGCACCAACGGTCCCACCGATAGAGGCTTTCATGCCAGCTTTTTGGTCTTTCATCATGGACGCAGTTTGTGCGTTTGCCGATGAAGCAACCAAAGTAAGGGCGCCAAGGATAGCCGAAGTGCCCAATAGTATTTTTTTCATTGCTGTTTTTCCTTTCAAGAAAAATAGTTGCAATAATTATTGACTAGACGCTAAGTCCAGCATGTCCACAAATAATGCACATTGTGCAATGAAAAATTGTGCCCCGCTTTTTTACCGTCTAACCGGTTTTGTGCAAAAAAGTTAAAATGCGCCAGGGATTATTTGTCCCCCCCTGGTATATCCCAACCCTTGCAACCCAATTGTAGCAGAATCCTTTTAGCTGTCAAATATAATAATATACATTAAATCATTGATATATATGTATATTATATTTTATTACTCGGTAAAAGGGCAAAAAAAACGCCAAACCGCCCACCCAATATTTGCAAAACAAAATAGAAAAGATTTTGTTTGAAAATTATCGGGGGACGATTTGGCGCAAAATAAAGGTTCTAGATTTAGTTAGCTAGAGTTTGTTTGGTTAGAATGAAACCTGGTTAGCCAGAACCCATGACCAACCATTGTTGCCCGCGTTGCCGCCAAAGGCACGGTCGTAACCGATGGTTTGGGTGAAGTTCTCACTCCAAGCATAGCCAAGCCCGACGCCGACATGGTAATTTTTGATACCTGTTTTATCGGCACTGCCAAACAATGCCCCGAAGCTTAGGCCCGCAACGCGTGGCGTGTTAAGCCCCAAACCGACGCCCCAACCATTGGCATATTGTGGCCCATTGGTGGCGTGGCTGTAATTACCATTGACGCTTAGGCCGATGTTTTTACCATCGGTGTAGCCAACTTGCGCCCCCGCGGTGACCGCGGTTACGCGTTGGGTGGCGTTAAAGTTTTGCCCAACCCGACCGCCAGCCTGAACCGCCAACGAAACGGGGCCAAAGGCACCGTCATAACGGGCAAAGAAATCGTGGGTTGTGCCGAGCGGCTGATCCAAGAAGTCTTTGGCGAAGGCTTTGCCTGGCGAGCTAGCCTGGCCACGCATGGCGTAGCTGTAACCCAATTTGACGCCGTAAACGGTGGGGGTCATGTAGCTGACCACGGTCGGTTTGGCACTTTGGGTTACGTTATAGACCGAGCCATAATTACCACCCGCCAAGGCATCGCCGTCAATCGAAAGGCCTGGCACCAGTTCGGTGGGGGAGATTAAGGTTTTGCTCAACACACTTGAGTCACGACCAACGGTCAACGTCCCAAAGTATTTTTGTCCTAAATAAACGTAGACTTTGTCCGCGCCCTTTGCCCCATCAAATGGACGATAACGCAAAAATGCCCCATAGGTTACCCCCCAGTTGGCGATTTGTCCATCGGCTTGAATCTTAATAAAGTTACGCCAAGACGGGAGAGAGAGGTCGGTTCCACTGTCGCGTGATCCCATAATGATGGCGCCAACCTTGCCCCCAACCGAAATTTTTAATCCCGGTTTTTGTTCAGTGGTTATTGGCGGTGTGGTTTGTGCATTGGCGACAGACGCCAACAAAGTAATAGCACCGATGCCTGACACGGTGGCTAACAATATTTTTTTCATTGTTTTCTCCTTACAAAAAAGAATTGTTAAAAGAGATCGAGCAAATAATAAAAAAATTGTCCCGTCTTATATGCGCCCCCACGATCGATTTATATTTGTAACGGGTTGTGCGTTAAAATAATTAGAATGATGATTCTAATATTGGCTATCAATTGTCCGCCATTAATTGGGTATTGGTGGCACCATTTGTTATGCGCAGACCCTTCGGACGACTTGCTGATATTTATTTTTATACCTGCTCGTCTACGCTTATTACATTTGGGTGCCTGTCCCTTATCAATATTCCTCATCAATATTTATTGTCAATATTGTCCCCTTACATAACTCAACCCCTCACGCCAACAATTATAACAGAATAAAGACGACTGTCAAAGGCGAAATAATAAAAATCCACCAATCGGCAAATAAAAATTACTAAACAATTTTAAATTATATAGCGCAAAACAATTTGTGGGGTTCGTGTCATGGGCGCAACGATGGCGCGCAACAACGGATAAATTTAACGTTGGGTGTCGGCGATTTTTATTTCGCGGGCGCGGCTTAATATCGCCAATTCTAATTTGTTGACCATGTCGGGCGACACCGCAACATCGCGCCAATTATTACCCGTCGCGACTTGCTTAAAAACCTTAACCCTGACAGCATCGGCACGCAAAATATTACCAAATAAAAATACATTGATTTTGTAACGTTCGTCTTGGTTTTGTTGACTGGGGATAGCCGCCCAATCGGTAATAATAACGCCGCCAAACGGATCAACCTGGGCCATGGGCATGAAGCCCAAGGTTTCTAAACTGGCACGCCATAGGTAGGTATTGACCGCGGTGTTGGTTAAGGTGCCGCCGCCGCCCAAATTGTCATCGCCACGGTTAACCCGCGAAAAATTTTCATTGTTGTTGCCAAAGGCATAGCCAGTGCGACTGACGTATCCCGTGGTTTCTTTAGTAGGGCGAGTATTTTCGACAAGGTTGTTGTCAATACTAGAACAGCCCGATAAATTGAGCGATAAACAAAGCAACCAAAGCCATGGGCGCAAACCAACGCGCGCCGAAGGATTTTAAACAATATCGAGGAACCCAAAATAGATATTAATTTCATGATTTTTTGTATAGACGATTCGTTGATGAGAATGGGCGAATGAAGCAATGGCTTACGGTTGGTATAACAACAGACCGTCAATATTGTCAATCTCAACTTGTTAGTTTTTTTACAGCTTGGGGTTATATGTGCCCGCGCTACCCACGCCACTGCAATTGCTTGCTACAATTTATTACAATCAATTGTGCAACGCGGGTGATGGATGCCGAAGCAAGGTTGCAAAGCAAAGTGAGAAAAAATTTTTTCTCACTTTGCTGGGTTGCTGCGTCCCACTTAAAAAGCAGTCAAGGGCACAATGCCCAACAATTGGGGCGAGATAATGATAGCCCAGGTTATGATGGCCGCTATGACGATGGTGATAATAGCAGGCAGAATAAGTTTGCCAAAATTGGTAGAGATAGAATTATTTACCAATTTTTTGCCAGTTATCATCGCGGGCAACAAATTTTGTTTTTTTCCCAGCAAATACCAGAAAACAGCCAACACATGGACCGATATCAAAGTTATGATAATCACAGGCATGACTTCGGTGTGGATAAAGTTGAACAAGCCTTTCAAATCGGCATTTTGAAATAATGGCGATAATTCATGGGCATAGGTAACGCCCTCGTAAGTTTTTTGCATCGACATGCCCAGCAAGGATTGCAACCCCAAAGCCAATAAAAGCGCAAAGGTCATGGCCCAACCCAATGGCGTATGGCCATCGGTATATTCGGGTTTGCGGTTAAAAAGAGTGGGGATGTAGCGAGGAATACGGAACAAGGCGCAAATTCCAGGGATAATACGCGACTGCTTACTGCCGACAAAGCCCCATAAAATACGGAAAATGACCAGCATCAACACAACTTTGCCCAAGATAATATGGACGGAAAATATTTTTTCCTCGGCGGTAATAAAAAGAGCCAATATTGACAGGGCCAAGGCCCAATGATTAATGCGAATAACGCCTTCCCAAACTTTTGTTTTTTGTGTCATGTTCTTATAAATAGATAGATTATGTTATTTTGATGATTGTTTTTGATGCGTTGAGTGTAAATGATTCCCAACAATCGGTCAAGTATCAAAACCACCCCCTTTTAGGCAAGCTTTTTACTACAAGCGGCGTTTTTAGTCTTTCAAAGCAATAAAACTCTCGGGTTTGGCGCATATATAAAGGGTAGTGCCAATGGCATGGGCATAATCGTCGCCCTTTAAACGAGTTGGGTTTTGTTCGCTGGTGCGGATAATAAAACCACTTTTGCATTTTACATGATAAAAGGTGAAGTTGCCTTGATAAGAAAATCCAATTACTTTGCCTTCGCAGACTGTATTGGCATCTTTCTTTTCGCTGATAAAGAGTTTCTCGGGCCTTATCGCCAAACTGACGGTTTGCCCAACGGTTAGCCAGGCGGGGGCGGCAATGTCAACATCCTGCCCCAATTGTTTGCAGGATAGGGTGGCAAGGCTGGCGGATTTTTTGATAACCTTGGCATCGTCAAACAAATTAACCGAACCAATAAAATCGGCGGTAAAGCGAGTCTCAGGATATTCATAAATTTGCCCTGGCGTGCCGATTTGCATTATTTTTCCATTGTTCATGATAGCCATGCGCTCGGCAAGGCCCAAAGCCTCCGACTGGTCATGGGTGACAACAATGAATGTTACGCCCGTTTCACGCTGCAACCTGGTTAATTCCACCTGCATCGCGTGGCGTAATTTTGCATCCAGCGCCGACAATGGCTCATCCAGCAACAACACCTTGGGTTGCTTAACCAAGGCACGGGCCAAGGCAACGCGCTGCCTCTGACCACCCGATAATTGTTCGGGCATGCGGTCTTGATATTGAGTCATATGAACCTGCTCCAGCGCTTGCTTGACGCGCTGTTGAACATCGGCCTTGCTACGTTTTTCTATTTTTAGCCCGTAAGCAATATTGTCAGAAACCGACATATGGGGAAAAACGGCGTAGGATTGAAACACCATGTTGACAGGGCGTTTTTCGGGGGGAAAACCCGCGGCATCTTCGCCATTGATAAGCACGCGCCCCGACGTGGGAACTTCGAACCCTGCTATCATCCGCAACAGCGTGGTCTTGCCACAGCCCGACGGGCCGAGCAAAGCAAAGAATTCATTTTCTTTTATGTCAATGCTGACATTGTCAACCGCGGTTGATTTGCCAAATATTTTGGTTACATGTTCGATGGTTATCATTTTTTTCTCCTATTTTTTGATGTTGTTGGTTTGTTGTAATTTTAAACCGATGTAAACGGCTACCAGGGTAATAAGTATCAGCAAGGTAAAGGTCGCGTTATAATCAGGCGTTATACCGCGCCGCGCCGCCGAAAATATTTTAACGGGCAGGGTGACACTGTCGGGCCCACCCGTGAAGAAGGTAATGATAAAATCATCGAGCGATAGGGTGAAGGCCATCAAAGCGCCAGCAATGATGGCGGGCTTAAGGAAAGGAAGGAGGATATCGCGCAATGCGGCGGCTTCGCTCGCCCCCAAATCGCGTGCCGCCAATTCTAACTCGGGGTTAAAACCTGACAGGCGAGAGCGGATAATCATGGTGACAAAGGGGAAAGAAAAAGAAACATGGGCCAAAGTAATGGAAGAAAGGCTTAATGGCCAAGGTAGGTCATTGGGCCAGCCAACCCGCGAGAAAAAAACAAGGAAGGCCACACCCATACAAATTTCGGGAATAACCAGGGGCAAGCCCAGCATGCCATCGGTGATGGGTTTGAATCGAAAATTATAACGCCACATGGCGATGCCCGACATCACCCCCAAGACGGTTGATATCAAGGTGTTGAAAAAAGCTATGGTCAGCGAATTGACAAACGCGCTCAACAATTCATCGTTGGCAAAGGCAAGCGGATAATTGGTGAGGGTGAAACCTTCCCATTTAATATTATAACGGGCCGCATCGTTAAAGCTGAAAATAATAATCCAGACGATGGGGGCGTAAAGAAAAAACACCACCGCCGCCAAGAAAACCCGCATCCAAGTTCTTTTGGTGTAATCCAGCGGGCCTATAAATTTTTTACTGCTTAAGTTTTTATGGCGCATGATTTAACTTCCCCTTATTTTTTGCTCGCTACGATTTTCAAGATAACTACGTATAGCCAGGGCACCAAATGTTATATACATCAATAAAAAAGATAAGGCCGCGCCAAACGGCAAATCGTTGGCGCTATGAAATTGTTGTTCGATGATATTGCCGATTAAAAACCAATTGGGATTACCCAACAAAGTGGGAATATAAAAAGCACCCAGGGCAGGGATAAAAACAAGAATAATGCCTGAGGTTAATCCACTCGAGGTCATGGGCAGGATGATAGAAAAAAAGGTGCGCAATTGACTGGCACCAAGGTCCAGCGAAGCCTCGATATAACTTTTATCCAAACGTTCAAGCGAGCTATAGATGGGCAATATCATGAAGGGGATGAAGGAATAAACCACGCCAAGATAAACCGAAAAGCCAGTGTTCATCATTTGGATGGGAACATAATCATCCTGTAGCCAGGCAACACCCAACAACGCAAATATTTTTTGTCCCAACAGCCACAGCCAAGACAAAAGGCTGTTGATGGTTCCTTGGTCGCGGATAATAGCAATAAGGCCGTAGGTGCGAATGAGAACATTGATCCAAAAAGGTAAAATAACCACCAATAACAACCAGGGTTGCCATTTTTTATCAACGAAGCACATGGCAATAGCCACGGGGTAGGCAATGACAACGCATATCAAGGTAGCGATGGCAATAACCAGGAATGATTTGGCAAATATGAGGAGGTAGACAGGTTCAAAAATACGGGCGTAGTTTGATAATGTCCAAGAAATATCGATGGTGGTGAGGCCCGTTTTTTGCCCAAAGGAATAAACCCATACCATGGCAATGGGCACAATAAACAAAGCCACCAACCATACCCAAGGGGGCAGGTTGAGCAACAACATCAACCATTTATTTTTTTCGGTGGGGTTTTTTGTAGCCAGGCTCATAATGGATGTTAGGCGAACAATAGAATAAGATGATTAATAGGAATGGATACAATATTAAAGAAACGGTCGGGTAAAAAATTTTACCCGACCATCTCTTTTATGTTGTTAGCTAGAATCTAGCTTAAAAAAATTTGCTATTTCTTTAAGCGGCTTGAACGCGTGTCCAAGCTTCATCCATGGCTCGGGCGTTTTCTTCGCCCAAATACAAGGTTGATTCATATTTTTTCCGCACATCGGCCGTGGGCCATAAGATGGTATCTTTTTTATAAGAATCAGGCATCAAATTATAGGCCGCTTCATTCGGTGTGGAATAACCGATGGTTTCGGTGATGGCTTTGGCAACCTGGGCATCCATTATATAATTAATGAAGGCATGGGCGTTTTCGGGGTGCGGTGCGCCTTTGGGTATGGCGATGCAGTCTTGAAACCACAAACCACCTTCTTTGGCGAAGGCAAAAGCAACATCCTTGTCGCTTTGGTTAACTTGCCAAATATCACCCGACCATTCCAAACATACATCGACGTCTTTGGCCACCAACATGTCTTGCCCTGTGTCAGGGGCGAAGGCGCGGATATTTTTCTTCTGAGCGATGATAAGGTCAGCCGCTTTGTTGATTTGTTTTTTGTCGGTCATGTTATATTTGTAGCCCAAATATTTGCCAGCATGGCGCAAGGCGGTGGTTGATTCCGATTGCAAAGCAACACGTTTGGCAAATTTGTCTGAATCAAAAAGCCATTTTAAGGTTGCCATGTTGGTATCCTTGGTAACCGATTTGCGATAACCAATACCCATCGACCCCGTTTGATAGGGCAGGCTGTATTTGCGCTTAGGATCAAACTCCGCATCCAAAAATATTTTGAACAGGTTTTTCATGTTGGGCAACTTACCATGGTCAAGCGGCATAAGCATGTTGGCTTGAATCATACGTTGCACATAATCGCTGGTGGGAACAATGACATCATAGCCTTGGTTGCCTTCGCGCAATTTTCCAAACAATTCGTCGTTGTCGCTAAACAAACTCATTTTAACTTTTATACCCGTCGTTTTGTTAAAATCGGCCAAGGTGGTCTTGCCGATGTAGGTATCCCAGTTGAAGAAATTAAGTTTTTTTTTCTTCGGCGGCGAAAGACTTTTGGAAGCCCTCCAGCTTGAAAGCAATACCCGCCACAGCACCCGAGCCTAAAACCCCAAGTGCTGAACGGCGATTTAATTTTTTTTGCATCATTTTTTCTTTCTTTGTTGATAATGTTATTTTTTTATGCCTTTTACGGCGCCTTCATTCTACTCTCTTTTTATTATCTGTAAAGCGACTTTTTGTCTTTCTGCTATTTTATATTACTTTTATAATATTAATTCAACTTTAAATATAATTTATACCAGGTCGCGCTTGACGGTATTCATGCTTTTTTATGGTTTTTATCATTCCAATGGCAATTGGTCTTCGATAATAATTTGCTTTTTGGGTTTAATTTTTAAGTAATCATAACCTTCCTTACCCAAAACGCGGCCACGGCTGGTGCGAATCACGAAGCCTTTTTGAATCAAAAATGGTTCCACCACCTCTTCCAATATATCTTTTTCATTGCCCAAGGCCGCCGATAGGTTATCAATCCCCGTTGGCCCACCATCGTAAAGTTCGGCTAGGCATTTTAAATATTTGCGGTCAAGGTCATCGAGCCCCAAACCATCGATGGATAGGTTATCCATGGCCTTGATAACCATGTCTTGATTAATAACAGCCAGGTTGTTGATGACACCATGGTCGCGCACACGGCGGGTTAACCGCCCCGCGACGCGTGGGGTGCCGCGACTTCGTTTGGCAATTTCTTGCGCCCCCTGATCGCCCAACTTGATATTAAAAATATTGGTTTGCCGGGTGACGATGGCCGCCAATTCATTTTCATTATAAAAATCAAGGTGAAGGGATAAACCGAATCGGTCGCGCAGCGGTTTGGCAATCAACCCCGCGCGCGTGGTGGCGGCGATAAGGGTGAAGGGTTTAAGGTTGATGCGCACCGATTTTGCCGATGGCCCTTCGCCAATTAAAATATCAATTTGAAAATCCTCCATCGCCGAATATAAAATTTCTTCGACCGAGGGGTTAAGACGGTGAATTTCGTCAATGAACAAAACATCATTTTCTTGCAACGCGGTTAAGATAGCGGCGATGTCACCCGCGCGGGTGAGGACGGGCCCCGCGGTGGCGCGGAAATTGACGCCAAGTTCATAAGCAACTATCTGTGCCAGGGTTGTTTTGCCAAGCCCGGGCGGACCAAAGAATAATAAATGATCCATGGCGGCACCGCGTTGTTTGGCCGACAGGATAGCCATGGACAGGTTTTTTTTTAATTGCTCTTGCCCCACAAAATTTTCTAGGCTTTTTGGCCTGATGCTTGGCGCGTCATCGCTGGTGCTAGGGTGGGGGTGGGGCATGTTATTTTTCACGTTATTTTTTTCGGCGGCACGCCCTGGCTGGTCGTTGTCATCGTCGGCAATTTTTTGCGCGGCGTCGATGATGCGGTGGATGTTGCGGGGATTGTCCATGACAATATTTATGACAGGATTCTAACAGGGTATTGTCATGCCAGCCACGGCATGACGGGTGATTAACGGTGGATTATATTTATGGGATAGGACATTTGTTGCTTTACTTCTAGCTTGATTCTGTCTATTTTTTCAACCAAGTAAAAAATGGCAAACGGATTATTTATTGTTTTTGAGGGAATAGATGGCTCGGGTAAAACCAGTCAAGCCAAAAAATTACAGCAATTCATGGCGGCGGCGGGGCGTGAAGTTATCATGACCGAGGAGCCGCGCAAAAAATCTTTGGGACAATGGGTAAGGCAGAAATTACTGCATACCCGCCATTCATCGGAAGATAACCAGGAAGCGGGCGGCGATAAGGCTTATCCGTCATCCCCCAGCGGCGAATGGCAAAAAGAAATAGATGATTTAACCATGGTTTATATGTTGTTGGCGGCGCGCGCCGAACATGTGGCCGATGTTATTTTGCCCGCCCTGGCCGCGGGCAAGGTGGTGATTTGCGACCGATTTTCCCATTCAACCTTGGCTTACCAAGGTTATGGCGCGGGGGTTGATATTGAATTGATAGAAAAATTAAGCCAGCCGATTAGCGCGATGGTAAAACCCGACAGGGTTTTTTTGATTGATATCGCGCCGCAAGCCGCGCGATTACGGCTTGAAATGGGGCGCGAAGGCAAAGACACCATGGAAGAAAAACCCATCGAGTTTTTTGAAAAAGTAAGGTTGGGTTTTTTAACTATTGCCAGGGACAACCCATCTTTGGTAAAAATTATCGATGGCCTTGATAAGGAAGAAGTGGTGGCAGCAGCCATAGAAAAAAATATTCAACCATTATTAAAAAACTAATCATGAAAGAACGTTATTCTTCCCCAACCCAGCCGCTACCTCATCCTTTGTTGGTAAAAAAAATTATTGGTCATGATGCAGCCTTAAAAATATTGACCGATGGATTATTGGCGGGCCAGCCCAAACATCACGCCTGGTTATTAACGGGGCCACAGGGGGTGGGGAAGGCAACATTGGCTTATCACATCATCGTTAAACTTTTGTCGCGTGGCGCGCGGCAGGATGGGGTGATGATGATGGCGCCCAAAGAAAATATTACGGAGTCAGCGAGCGATGGTAAAAAAGCGATCGGCTTATTTGCCGAGGAAGATTTGTTTGCTGGCGGATTAGATTTGGGAGAAATGCCCGCTAAGCCCGCCGCTAATATTCCCGCTGGGGCAGCAAGTCAAAATGCAGGGGCAATACCAGCGGATAATTCGACAGGTATGGCGGCTGGGGGTGCAGGTAATATTAACCGAACAAATGAAGAAGAGGTTATCAAGCAATTGCGCGATGTATCGCACCCGCATTTTTTGCTGTTGGATAAAAATATCGATACAGCCGAAGAAAAAGGCGAAGGGGATGAGGCGGACAATAAAGCAAGCCCCCGCACAAAAAAAAATCAAATCACCGTTGCCATGGCGCGTAAAATTTCTGCCTTTTTTTCTTTTCATGGGTTTGATAAAAATTTACCGCGCGTGGTGTTGATAGACGGCGCGGAAGACATGACGCCCGCCGCCGCCAACGCGTTGCTCAAAAATTTGGAAGAGCCGCCCCCCAATAGTATTTTTTTTCTTATCAGCCATCGCCCAGGGTTGTTGCCCGCGACCATCCGTTCGCGTTGTTTTATGTTGCCGATAAGTCGCATGGCCGACGATAAATTATCGCATTTATTAGCGCAATTGGTGCCGACGATTCAGCCAGTTGAAAACGACGCCCTGACCGCGCTGGCGGGTGGGCGATTGGGGCGGGCGATAGAGCTTTACCAGGAAGCGGGGCTTAATATTTATCGTGATTGGTTGGATTTTTTTCTTAACCCGCAAAAAGAATGGGCCGATAGAAAGAAAAAAATCATAACAACTTTGCTAGCCCAAGAACGTCCCGCACGCGCCCAATTGTTTTTGTCTTTGGTCGAGGATTTTTTCTTGCGGATGGCGCATTACATTCATAAAACCACCAAAAATTATTCATTTAGCGACGAAGAAAAAGTTTTTCAGCTATTTTTATCGCGCCAAGATATCGCCAAATGGTTGGATTTTTGGCAAACACAAAAAGAATTTTTTCAACTTGGTTTTGCACCAAAAAATCTTAACCGCGATTATTTGGTAACGCAATTATTAGACGAAACAAGCGAACTTCTATTGCTACGGCGATAATTTTTGTTTAAGGTTGAGGACACATGACAAAATTTTATCTTACCACGCCTATCTATTACGTGAATGACAAACCGCATATTGGTCATGCCTACACCAGTTTGGCGGCCGATGTTGTGGCGCGGTATCATCGATTAAAGGGCGATGATGTTTTTTTCCTAACGGGCACCGATGAGCATGGGCAAAAGGTTGAACGGGCGGCGGCGGCGAAGGGGATAGAGCCCCAGGTTTTTACCGACCAGGTTTCTCAAAATTTTAGGGATTTGCTGGTGGCAATGAATTACAGCCCCAACAATTTTATTCGCACCACCGAAGACCGCCATAAAAAATGTTGCCAGTTATTATGGCGACAATTGGAAAAGGCAGGATTTATTTACAAAGGTTATTACGAAGGATACTACGCCATAAGGGACGAAGCCTATTACCAAGAATCCGAATTAACCAAAACCCAGGATGGCAAATATATTGCGGCGAGCGGCGCCGAGGCGGTGTGGGTGAAGGAAGAAAGTTATTTTTTTAAATTGTCGGCATTCCAAGAAAAATTGTTGGATCATTACGAACGGCACCCCGAATTCATTGCGCCAAAAATTCGCGCCAACGAAGTGATTAGTTTTGTGCGCGGCGGGTTGAAGGATTTATCGATATCGCGCAAAAATTTTTCGTGGGGCGTGGCGGTGCCCGATGACGCGGCGCATGTTATGTATGTGTGGATTGACGCCCTGACCAATTATTTAACCGCCATTGGTTATGGCACGGACGATGCACAATGTAATAAATTTTGGCCATGCGATTTGCATTTGGTGGGTAAAGATATTTTGCGTTTTCATGCGGTTTATTGGCCCGCCATGTTGATGGCCGCGGGGTTGGCCATGCCCAAAAAAATATTCGCCCATGGTTGGTGGATGAACGATGGACAAAAAATGTCAAAATCGCTTGGCAATGTTATCGACCCCAATGATTTAATAAAAAAATTTGGTTGTGACCAAACGCGATATTTTTTATTGCGCCAGGTGCCGTTTGGCGACGATGGCGATTTTTCAGAAACAATGATGAAGGATCGTTGCAACCATGATTTGGCAAATGATTTGGGTAATTTGGCGCAACGCACCCTGTCGTTGGTGCAAAAACATTTGGGCGGAAATTTTCCCCAAAAAAATAATCCGCCAAGCGATGAAGCAAAGAAATTATTGGATTTAACAAAAAATCTATTGCCCACCGTGGAAAAACATTTGGACAATTTGGCTTTTCATCGGGCGTTGGAATCGATTTGGGCGGTGATTGGCGAAGCCAATCGCTTCATTGATAAGGCGGCACCATGGAGCCTGGCCAAGACCGACAAGGCCGCGATGGAAGATGTTTTGTGGTTGTTGTTGACGATATTAAAGGACGTGGCAATTATTTTGCAATGTTTTATGCCCGATACGATGAAAAAATTATTGCAACAACTTGGGGTTGATGATACAACCATAAAATCATGGGGTAAGGAATATGTTTCCCAAAAAACATTGCCCGCCCCGACGGCTATTTTCCCTAGATTGTAGCCAAGCTATTTAATAAATGAAAGAAGTTACATAATGGAACAACCTCAGCAACAATATACACTTGATGGTCAATCGGTGCATTTGATTTATAAATTAATGACGCAGGTCATGCCAACCTTTACCATTGCGGCGGAGGGGCAAAATATCCTTGATTTGATAATCAACAGTATGTCGCACACCCAAAACCATGTGGGGGTGCTGTTGGATATTATGAAGATGACGGGTAAAAAAATTGTTGAGATTGTTCCTGATGACGATGTTATCAAAAAGCATGATTTGACCAATGAAATTGAAAATCTAAAAAATTTGTTTAACCATTATAAAAGCGATAAACATTTTCTTAACGAATATGAAAAAGTCTATAGTTATGTATTTAATGTTTTGCAGAAAAAAAACGATATAAAAAAAGTTTTAGAAATTGGCTTGGGCACAAGAAACAAACAAGTGCCAGGCAACATGACATGGAATAATTTTAGCGAGTGTGGCGGTTCTATCAGGTCATGGCGCGATTATTTACCCACCACACAAATATATGGTTGTGATGTTGATAGAACGGCTTTGTTCCAAGAAGAAAGAATAAAAACATATTTCGTCGACCAGCTATCGCCAAAAACTTTTGATGACCTGTTGGTTGAAACGGGTGGAGAATTTGATGTCATTATTGATGATGGGTTGCATTATGTGCATGCCAATTTGAACAGCTTTGCTTTTGCCTTGCGGGCATTAAAAGCAGGGGGCGTTTTTGTGTTGGAGGATGTTGATATTATGTATAGCAAAGAAAATCATCTTTTTTGGCAAATGGTTGGCGGGTTGTTGCCCAGCCATTACCATTATGAAATTATCAAATGCAAAATGGCACATGTTGTTATTTTTCAAAAGAAATAATTCATGACAGAAAGAAATTATTTCGTTGATAGCCATTGCCATTTGGATTTTTTGGCGCGCGATGGGTTGGATGTTGGCGAGGTTATAAAACGCGCCCAAGCCAACGGCGTAGAAAAATTTTTGACAATCTCTACCAAGTTGGAAACATTTCCCGCGGTGTTAAAAATTGCGGAAGAATTCGATGATGTTTATGCGTCGGTCGGGGTGCACCCGCACGATAGCGAGGCAACCGTTGAAACCCACCCCGAGGTTGGTGATTTTTTATTACAAGCCACCAACCATGATAAGGTAATTGGCATTGGCGAATCTGGTTTGGATTTTTTTTACAACCATTCTAATAAAAAACATCAAACAGAATCATTTCGCACCCATTTGGCGGTGGCACGAGAGGTTGACATACCCATTATTGTCCACAGTCGCGCCGCCGACAAAGAAACGGTCGATATGTTGCGTGCCGAATCCCACGGTGGAAAATTGAAAGGCCTTATCCATTGTTTTTCCAGCACGCGTGATTTGGCAATGGGCGCGTTGGATTTGGGATTTTATATTTCTTTGTCGGGTATTATAACTTTTCCGAAAGCGCAAGATATTCGCGATGTCTTGCGTGATGTTCCGCTGGATAGGTTGTTGCTGGAAACTGATTCGCCTTACCTTGCCCCCATTCCCCATCGTGGTAAAAAAAACGAACCATCGTTTTTGCCCGAAACCGCCAAAATATTAGCGGCGGCAAAAAATATATCGGTTGATGAAATAAAAAAAATAACCACCGACAATTTTTTTCGGTTGTTCAGCAGTATAAAATAATTTGGCTTAATATTGGGTAGCAATCAAAATTTGAAAACTTAATGATAAAGCCCATTCATAATGGGGAATAGGTTTTCACCCTTGGCGCGTTTGTTGACCGCCGTGTTGACCAAAATTTAGTTTTTGCTTTCGCTTAATTGTTTCATCGCGTCGTTCATAAATTTATCGGTTTGCATAACGGGCACGGCGTTAGATTCATAATAGGTGATAACGAATGATAAAAAGCGTAATAAAAAAAACCCTTTAAGAATTTTTTCTTAAAGGGTCTTTTTTAAATTTGTTTGATTGACGATTGTCTAAAAATCGCGGCGTCTTTTACCGCCGCCGCCACGACCGCCGCCGCCAAAACCACCGCCGCGGTCACCGCCACGATCGTTGAAACGATTGCCAAAATCATCGCCTTCTTTAAATTCGCGCACGCGACCGCCGCCGAAACCGCCACGGTCACCGCCGCCACGATCTCTATCGCCGCCGCCGCCGCCGCGGCCGCCAAAGCCACCGCCGCCACGACCGCCGCCAAAACCACCGCGACCACCGCCGCCGCCGCGACCACCACGGTCGCCGCCGCCGCGTTCGCCACGGTCGCCTTTATTTTTTGGTTCTAAATTAAGGTCAGCACCCGTTTGTTGGTCAACCATGCGCATCGACAGGCTTACTTTGCCACGTTCGGTGCCCAGGCATTTTACCCAAACCATGTCGCCTTCTTTTACCATGTCGCTGGGGTGTTCAACGCGATGTTCGGCCATTTCGGACACATGCACCAAACCATCTTTCGCACCCATGTAGGTTACGAACACGCCAAAATCAACGACTGACGCGACCTTGCCATGATATATTTTGCCCGCTTCGGCTTCGGCAACAATGCTTTGAATCCAATCATAAGCGGCTTTGCCTTTTGTTTCGTCGTTGGCCGCAATGGTGATAAGACCTTCGTCGTCAATATCAACCTTCGCGCCTGTTACTTCAACGATTTCGCGGATAACCTTGCCGCCCGTGCCAATAACTTCGCGGATCTTTTCTTTGGGAACCGTGAAGGTTGTGAGGCGAGGGGCATTTTTCGATACTTCTTGGCGACCATGGTCAATGACCTTGGCCATTTCGCCCAATATATGCAAACGCCCTTGTTTGGCTTGAGCCAAGGCAATTTTCATAATATCGGCGGTGATAGAAGTGATTTTCAAATCCATTTGTAAGGAGGTGACGCCGTCTTTGGTGCCAGCCACTTTAAAATCCATATCGCCAAGGTGATCTTCATCACCCAAAATATCAGAAAGCACAGCATAATCGCCGCCTTCTTTTATCAAGCCCATGGCAATACCAGCGCAGGGTGCACTTAATGGCACACCAGCATCCATCATCGCCATCGAACCACCGCAAACGGAGGCCATGGATGACGAACCGTTGGATTCGGTAATTTCAGAAACCAAACGGAGCATGTAGGGGAAATCATCTTTTTTGGGCAACAAGGGGCGCAGGGCACGCCATGCCAATTTGCCATGACCAATTTCACGACGGCCAGGTGAACCAATACGGCCAGCCTCGCCCACTGAAAATGGTGGGAAGTTATAATGCAGCAAAAATTCTTCTTTGAATTCGCCGTCGATAGCATCGATAATTTGTTTATCTTGGGTGGTGCCCAGCGTGGCTATAACCAATGCTTGGGTTTCGCCACGGGTAAAGATAGCCGAGCCATGGGTTTTGCGTAACACACCCACTTTGCAATCGATTTGGCGGATGTCTTCTAACCCGCGACCATCAATACGTTTTTTGCTGGATAAAATATTGTGACGCACAATAGTTGCTTTTAAATCTTCTAACAACCTGGCAACCAATTGTTTGGCACCTGGTTGTTCCATATCGGCTTTGGCTTCGTTGGCCACGGCTTCCGCCACCAATTTTTTAACCGCATCCAAGGCCGCATAACGTTCTTGTTTTTTGGTTTGTTGGTAGGCCGATTTTAAAGCATCGGTTGCCACCTTCTCAATAATTTTTTTCAAATTGCTGGCGTAGGCGGGTTGTGCAGCAACCGCGCGCGTTGATTTGCCAACTTTTGCTTTTAATTCGTTAATCATGTCGATAACTTCTTGCAAAGCCTTATGGCCAAAGGTAACGGCATCCAACATGGTTTCTTCGCTCAATTGGCTGGCTTCTGATTCGACCATCAAAACACCTTCCTTGGTGCCCGCAACCACAAGGTCCAACATGGTGTCAACCAATTCGGATTTGGTGGGGTTCAATATGAATTGATCGTTTTTATAGGCAACACGGCAAGCACCAATGGGACCCAAAAAAGGAATATCAGAAATAGCCAAGGCCGCCGAGGAGCCAATCATGGCCGCAATATCAGGATCGTTTTCCAAATCATGAGAGAGCAGGGTGGCGATAATTTGAGTTTCGTTCTGAAAATTTTCAGCAAACAATGGGCGGATGGGCCTATCGATAAGGCGTGAGGTCAAAACTTCCTTTTCAGTTGGGCGACCTTCGCGTTTGAAAAAACCGCCAGGCACGCGCCCCGCGGCATAAAATTTTTCTTGGTAATGAACCGACAAGGGGAAAAAATCTTGTTCAGGTTTTGCTTCTTTCAACGCGACCACGGTGCATAATACCTGGGTATCGCCATAGGTTACGAGCATGGCACCGTCGGCTTGTCTTGCCAAATGCCCCGTTTCTAATTTTAGTGTTTTGCCGCCCCAGTTTTTTTCAACAACATGATGATTGAACATATCGATTCTTTCTTTTATATTTTTTTTATATTATATTATTTTCCATATTTCGCGACGGCACTATTTTCTTAGATCAAGCTTTTCGATAGTCGTTGTGTACAGTTTTTCGTCTTTTCGCTTCAAATAATTTAGCAAACGACGACGCTTACCGACCAGCAACAATAGCCCGCGCCGCGAATGAATATCCTTGGGGTGGGTTTCTAGATGGCTGGTGATATCTTTGATACGCGCGGTCATGATGGCTACCTGCACTTCGGGCGAGCCAGTATCTTTTTGATTTCTAACAAAGTCTTTGATGGCCGTCTTTTTTGCGGCAGTGGAAAGAGTCATGATGATATGCGGACAATAATTTTTCTAAGAATTTTTTATAAATGAATTACAGAACAAAAATTCTTTTTGGTATAAGGAGGGATTCAAGAGATGATGTGTTGATACACGGTTGACATTGATTTTCTATTTCATTTTTTGCTTCATAAGACACAAAACCAATAGGTTGTTTGTTATTATCAAGCGCCAATAAAATATTCAAATTGTTTTTTTCGTTTTCAGCTTTATTTTTCGTTCTATCTTTTGAATAATGGACAATAATTTTTTTTCCTAAACGCAGTGCGATTGAATCAGCTTCATTTAGGGAAATGGTTTCTAGTCCCATCAGGGTTGCCAAGTTTTTATCAACAGGATTATCTGAAAAGAATTTCTTGTTGTAAAAATCTATCAGCGCAGATTCCACCCTGTGGCTATAATCTATTTTTTCTAGCTTAGCAAGGGAAAAAGCATCGTTTAATGAAAAATTTCCGACTGATAATCTTTTTAAAGCGGCGAGGTGCCCATGGCTTCCTAACTTTTTTGCGATGTCATGGCCAAGGGTGCGGACATATAATCCCGCCGCGCCGCGCACGCGCAGCACGAAATCGGTCGCGTTCGATTGTTCTACCAATGATAAATTATATATATCAATGGGGCGCGATGCTAGGGACGGTGGCGGGGGTGTCGCCAACCCCGTTGCGGCGTTGTTGGCGCTGTCCTTCGCCCATTTACGCGCTACTTCATAACTGCGCACGCCCTGCACCTTGATAGCCGAAAAGAGGGGCGGGATTTGGCTACCTTTCCCCAGGAATGAGGGCAAAATATTTTCGATGGCGGCAGGACTTGGGATGATATCGCTTGTCGCCACCACGTTACCCGTGATGTCTTGGCTGTCGGTGGCGGCGCCAAAGCGCAACACAAATTCATATTCTTTGCTGTTGGCTAGGATATAGGGCAGGGCTTTGGTGGCTTCGCCCAAGCCTATCAACAATAATCCCGTGGCGAAGGGGTCCAGGGTGCCGCCATGACCAATTTTTTTACCACCAAACAACCTGCGTGTTTTTGCCATGGCCTGGGTTGATGTTAAACCAACAGGCTTATCCAACAAAACAAAACCGCTAAGGTTGCGGCGCGGATTTTCGGGTGCGGTTGTCATGATAAATATTTGCCTATATAGTTGGTGGATAATTATATTTGCTCGCCTTACCCTGACGCTGGTCAAAATACATTTCTACATCGGGGGTTAGGCCGTTGGTTATAGATTTAATATCAAGGGGGCAGGCACCCGCCGCGCCCAATGTTATATCGCTTTGTTCGCACAACCATAATTCATCGACCAACGATTCCGCGCGAAGGCTGGATAATAATTGCCCGCCTGTTTCTATCAACAATCGGCTGACTCCCATCTCCGCAATTTTTTCTAATATCGCGGCCCATGAAAAATATCCTGCTTTGCTTTGCTTATCGGCACCCAAGATAATTTGAGTTACATGATGCGCGGCGGAAAGGGCGGGATTAGACTGGGCGCAAAAAATAATCAGGGGTTGCGATGCCGCCGTTTGAAATATTCTTTCCTTCCCCGTTAGGCGGTTTTGAGAATCAAGGATAAAACGTGGTTTTTGCAATATGGGCAAACCGCGTTCGCGAATGGTCAACAGCGGGTTGTCGGCCAAAACGGTGTTGGCCGAAACCAACAACCCATCATAAAGGCAACGAATATATTGCGCAAAAAATTGTAATTGACCACGCGTGATTTGATGATGGGGCGATGCCGCCATTGATAAGGTTTGATGAGCAGGTTGATGTTTGACAATTGTTTTGCCGTCAGCCGACAGTGCCATTTTTATCGCCACCAGCGGGCGATGGCTTTGTAAGCGCAAGGTAAAACCATGGTAGGATTCTTTTGCCAACCCTTGCCATTTTTTTTGTTCGCGATTAAGTTGGGCATGGGGGGCGATGGGGCAGGCGAGCAAAACCTTCACCGTGCCATTTGTTCTTTTTTTTATTAATTCTATTCCCAGTCCGTTGGTGCGCGGGTCAGGGTCAAGGCAGCCCACCACCACGCGTTTTATGCCCGCCGCGATAATATTCTCGGCGCAAGATAAAGAGCGATGCGCCGAATGATGGGCGCAAGGTTCCAGCGATAGATACAAACTGGCGTTGTTAGGAATTTTTGGTTGGCGCGCCAATAATATTTCTTCGGCATGGGGGCGACCACCCACCGCGGTGATGGCGACATCAATAACCTGGTCGGGGGTGGCAAGCACCGCGGCCACCGCGGGGTTTGCACCACTTAATCCCCATTGCCGACGGCATAAAGATAAACAAAGCGAGAGGTATTCTTCATCCTTGGCCGAAAATTCGGTGGGTGTATCATCCATCATTATTTTTTTCGCCGATTTCTTTTTCTATAAAATTTTCAAAGTCTTTGACCTTATCAAAATCTTTATAGACCGAGGCATAGCGAATAAAGGCAACCTTATCAAGGCTGGCAAGGCGTTTCATAACCCATTCGCCGATACGGTTGGTGGGGATTTCGCTGTCGCCCGCGGTTTCCAATTCCCGCACCAGGCTGGAAATAATGGCTTCTAACTTGTCATTGTTGATGCCGCGTTTTCGACAAGCCAAGGCTATCGAGCGTGCCAATTTTTCGCGTTGAAAAATTTCGACGCTGCCCGTGCGCTTCACCACCATCAATTCGCGCAATTCGATACGTTCGAAGGTGCTAAACCTTGCGCCGCATTTTTTACATTGCCTGCGCCGTTTGATAATTTTGCTATCGTCGCTTAGCCGTGAGTCTTTGACGTCCGATTCTTCGTGGGCACAAAATGGGCAACGCATCGCCGCCTTTTCTATAACTTGCTATAGATAGGAAAATCGTGGCAGAGTTTTAACACCTTGGCTTTGACGGCTGATTCAACCGCTGGATTTTCGGTTTTGCCACCTTGCAATCCATCCAATACTTCCAAAATATATTGCGCCACCAATTTTATTTCTTTGGTGCCAAACCCGCGCGATGTCACCGCAGGGGTGCCAAGGCGAATGCCCGACGTCACCGTTGGTTTTTCGGGGTCGTTGGGAATACCATTTTTGTTGCAAGTGATGCCCGCGCGATCCAATGCCTTTTCAGCCACATCGCCCGTGATTTTTTTGGGGCGCAGGTCAACCAACATCAAATGAGTGTCGGTGCCGCCCGAAACAATTTGCAACCCGCCCTTCATCAATTCTTCGGCAAGCACGGCGGCATTTTCCACAACCTGCTTGATGTAGGTTTTGAATTCTGGTTTTAATGCTTCGCCAAAACCGACGGCTTTACCCACCATCGATGCCAACAGCGGACCACCCTGTAGCCCAGGGAAAATAGCCGAATTAACTTTTTTGGCAATGTCTTCATTGTTGGTTAATATCAAACCACCGCGCGAACAGCGCAATGTTTTGTGGGTGGTTGATGTAACCACATCGGCCAGGGGCAACGGATTGGGGTGCACCCCCGCGGCAACCAGCCCCGCAAAATGCGCCATATCGACAAACAAAAACGCGCCAACCTTATCGGCGATAGCACGGAATTTTTTAAAATCGATGATGCGGGCGTAGGCCGAGCCACCCGTGATGATAATCTTTGGTTTATGTTCCATTGCCATTTCTTCGGCTTGGTCGTAATCTATCACGCCATCTTGGCGCACACCATAATTGATAGGCTTAAACCATTTACCGCTGATATTGGGCGCGGCACCGTGGGTTAAATGCCCACCCGCCGACAGGGCCAAACCCATGAAGGTATCGCCTGGCTTCATCAACGACATAAAAACTGCTTGGTTGGCTTGCGAACCCGAATGGGGTTGCACATTGGCAAATTTGGCACCAAATAATTTGCAAACCCGCGCAATGGCAAGGTCTTCCATTTCGTCGGCATGTTCGCAACCGCCGTAATAACGTTTGTGGGGATAACCTTCGGCATATTTGTTGGTGAAGATAGAACCGATGGATTCCATCACCGCGCGCGACACAAGGTTTTCCGAGGCTATCAATTCCAACCCTTCCGATTGGCGTTTCAATTCGCGATGTTGAATGGCGTCGATTTCAGGGTCGCTGCCTTTTAATGGCGCGTTAAAAAATTCTTTTTGGTTTGCTAGGTTATTCATGATAAAAAAGTCCTTAAAAAAAGCAGCATGTTGATATTTTTTGTTAGTCTTGCACTGACTGGAACTTTACTAAACAAATTTATCGTGTTATTCAAGTATAAAAATATAGACAATGTTAAGAGAGAAAATTCCCGCCACCGTTATCACTGGCTTTTTAGGCAGTGGCAAAACAACCTTGCTTGCCCATTTGCTTAAGAACAGCGGCGGGCAACGCATCGCCGTGTTGATAAACGAATTTGGTTCATTGGGGATGGATGAAGCCATCGTTCAGAATCAGTGCGATGATGCTTGCAAACCGCAAGAAATTATCGAATTGGCCAATGGCTGTATTTGTTGCACCGTGGCGGATGATTTTTTACCCGCGATGCAAAAAATTTTAGACAAGGCTGATAATGACGCCAAACCCATAGACCATATTATTATCGAAACTTCGGGCCTTGCCCTGCCCAAACCATTGTTGAAAGCCTTTCAGTGGCATGACATTGCACCGCGGGTTACAGTCAATGGTGTGGTGGCGGTGGTTGATGGCCCCGCGATATTAAGCGGCCGATTCCAGGATGCGCCAGCGGCGAATAGGGAAAAGCCTGTCCCCGCCCCCGAACATGATAATGAATTGGCGGAGTTGTTTGAAGACCAATTGTTATGCGCCGATATTGTTTTGTTAAACAAATGCGATATCATGTCGGCGGCCGAGCGAAAAAAAATTATCGAGGATATGCGTTCGGGAAAGATAGAAGGCTTACGCCCCGCCGCCAAAATTATAGAAACCACCCACGGCGTGGTGGACCCCCGCGTGGTGTTGGGAATGGGGCAAGCGGTTGAAATGGATTTGGATAATCGCAAAAGCCATCATGACGATGAAGAAGAACATGGCCATGACGAATTTGCTACCTTCATTGTAACATTGGGGGAGGTTGAAGATGAAAAAAAATTAGAACAGATTATCCAACAATTATTACAAGACCATGATATTTTGCGCATGAAGGGGTTGATAACGCGCCGCGGCAAACCCCGCCAAGAAATTTGGCAAGTGGCTGGCCCGCGCATAGAACATTATTTTCAGCAGGAGATAAAAAACAACGATGGCCAGCGCAAGCAATCGCAATTGGTGGTGATAGGATTAAAGGGGTTGGATGAAAAAACCATAACCCAAGCCCTGCAATCCGCCGCGTAATTTTTTTATTGATGGGGGATGGGGCAAAGCCTGGCGCAGTGGTGGCGGTAATGGTTTAGCCGTGCCTTGTCATAAAATATCAGGCAATGTACATGAATGAATGCAAAATTATTTTTTGCTTGCTGGCTTTTTTGCGGTTTTATTTTTGTTAGGATTTTTTTTGGCCGTCGATTTTTTGCGCGGCACCGAAACAATACTACTGCTTGGTTTTTTGGATATGCCTTTGACCAGCAAACTTTTGATAATACGGTTGGTGGAATCCTTAATGACAAAGGTTATTTTTTTATCCCTGGTTTTAATTTTTTCGCCCTTTTGCGGTACGTAGCCCGCTAGGGCGAGGACCACACCGCCCACCGTATCAATATCGATATCATCAACGGGGGAGGTTAAATGGATGCCGAAATGTTTTTCAAAATCCTCGGTCCGCATCAAGGGATTAACGAGGAAACCTTCGCGCGTTTCTATCAGGCTAGATTTGCTGGCGGCAAAAATATCGCGGTCCATCTCGCCGATAATTTCTTCCGCCAGGTCGGTGACGGTAACCAAACCATCGGTGCCGCCATATTCGTCAACCACGATGGCCAAGTGGCGTTTTTCTTCGCGCATTTTTGCCAACAGTTCAAAAACGGGCATGGCGTTCGAAACAAAAATAACGGGGCGTGCCAAATGTTTCAATGAAAAAACATTTTTATCATTTTCTTTGCCGCCGTTTTTTTGCGGGCTTGGCTTGGGGTCGCCGCCATTTTTATAGGCAGCATCCAACCCATAATGATGCAACGCCCATAGGATAGATTTCGAATGAACAAAACCGATGACATGGTCAGGGTCATCGCCATAGATAGGGTAACGGGTTTGCGGCGATTTGACAACTTGCGCCACCACTTCGGGCAGGGTCATTTGGCTGGATAGAAATTTTATATCGGCGCGCGGCACCATAACATCTTCGGCCTTCATGCGTGAAGCCGTCATGATGTTGTTCAGCATATCCATTTCTTCTTCGCTCAAAGAATCCAAATGCTGTTCGTGGGCCAAGCGCAATTGGTCCAATTGCTGGCGCATGTTTTGTTTGCGGAATGAAAGAATTCTTTTTAATATCATGGTGTTTCCTTTTATGGTTATTTTTTATTGATAGGGGTTTTTGATACCAAGGTTGGACAGCAATAGAATTTCTAAACGCTCCATCTTCTCAGCGGCTGATTTTTTATCATGATTAAAATCGAGGAGGTGTAGCAAACCATGTATCCCAAGATGCACCAGGTGGTGGCGAAAATCTTTGTTGGCTTCCCGTGCTTCTTCCTTGATAATACCATAACCCAGGGCGATGGAGCCCAAAAAAGCGCGGTGGGTGGGTTTGGGCAAGCCATGATTGCCCGCGCCAAGATTTGCCCCGTAGTTAGCCCCATGCTTCGCGCCAAGATTTGCCCCAGCGCGCGAGTCATGATGGGGAAAGGATAAAACATTGGTTGCCATGTCTTGTTGTAAAAAATCTTTTTTTAATTGTCGCATATGGTTGTCATGGGTGAAGAGAATTTCAAGCGAAGCGGTGCGGGGTGCGCCAGGAATAGTTTTGTAAATTTTTTTACATTGCTTGATTAAAAAATTCATGTCGGCCCTATCCCAATCCGCCGTGTCCTGCAGGGCGGTTATGCGCAAGGGGGTGAAGTTAAAAAACATTGTATGGATCCTATTGTCCTTTTCCATTATCCTATGTGGGGTTAGAATCGTTTGCTTTTTTTGTCAAAAATTCTTTACGCGGTTTTGGGCCTTTTGTTTCTGAATCCACATTATAGGCGGCGATAATTTTTTTTACCAGGCCATGGCGTTGAACGTCGCTGGTGTCGAATTCTACCATGCCAACTTCTGGAAAGGTTGCTAGTTTTTTTATGGCATCTTGTAGGCCTGATTGATCTTTATGGCTTAGGTCGGTTTGCGACCCATCGCCCGTTATTACCATTTTGCTACGCTCGCCCAAACGGGTTAAAAACATTTTCATTTGCATTGTTTTGGTGTTTTGAGCCTCATCAAGTAAAATAAAGGCGCGTTTTAATGTTCGCCCGCGCATGTAGGCCAGGGGCGCAATTTCTATCTGCCCCGATTCTTTTAATTTTTTCACTTGGTCGGTTCCCAATATTTCACCTACCGCATCGTCAATTGGTCGCAGGTAAGGATCAATTTTTTCTGTCAAATCGCCAGGCAAAAAGCCAAGGCTTTCCCCAGCCTCGACCACGGGACGGGTGATAATCATTTTCTCCACCGCGCCCGATAAAACCAACGACAAACCATAGGCCACCGCGAGATAGGTTTTACCGCTACCCGCCGCGCCAATGCCAAATGTTAAATCTTTTGCCTGCATGGTGGCGATGAATTTTTGTTGGTTAGCGGTGCGCAGTTGGATGCGTTTATGTTTTACCACCAGGGTCGCCAACGGGTCGCCCGAATCGTCGGGCGGGGTATCCATCATGGCATATTGCTGGTTGTTGATAATCCGCTCCATGGTTGAATCGATA
This sequence comes from Alphaproteobacteria bacterium, assembly GCA_965262775.1. Lineage (GTDB taxonomy): Bacteria > Pseudomonadota > Alphaproteobacteria > JASGCL01 > JASGCL01 > JASGCL01. Next base: position 345,920 of record CBDHFT010000006.1, read on the forward strand.
TCCTCGGCCAATATACGTTGTTCGTAAATGGTGCGCAAAATTTTTTCCGCCAGGACGATATTTTTTTTATCGCCTGACAATTTTAATATATTGCCACGGTCGCTAATATCAATCGCCAGCAACCTTTCTAACGCTGAGAGGTTTTTTCTTCCCACGCCATAAAGTTCTGGCAGGCGACGGTTGTCGTTAAATTCTAAAAGTCTTTGCTCCATTTTTTATTATTTTATTAACCTATTATATTCTGTTCGTCGGGTTGTTGATAGGATGTATATGGCTGCGGCGCGCTACCCATGACACTTGGCGCGGCGTGATGAGCCAGCCGCCCAAACAGGCTATGTTTTTCGGTGTGGGTGATGGTTATTTTTTCTAACTTACCGATGAGGCTGGTTGAGGCTTCGCCCGCCAAATGACCATCTATGTTGCCAGATTCATTGCTGGGTGCCATAAAATGAACAGGCTGGAGCCAGGGGGAACGCCCCATCAATTGCCCAGCTTTGTGGGTGGTTTTTTCCACCAACACATCGATGGTTTTGCCAACCGTGGCGCGGTTAAATTTTTCTTCTTGCTGATTAAGCAGGGCCTGCAGACGTTGCAAACGGCTTGATTTGATATCGTCAGGCACCTGGGCCATGGTGGCGGCGGGCGTGCCGAGGCGTGGTGAATAGCAAAAAGAATAACAGGCGCTGTAGCCAATTTTTTCCACCGCCGACAAGGTCATAGCAAAATCTTCTTCTTCCTCGCCAGGGAAGCCAACGATAAAATCCGAAGACAGGGCAATATCGGGGCAGGCGGATTTTATTTTATCAATGACTGTCATATAATCTTGAAGACTATGGCCACGGTTCATCGCCTTTAATATTTTATCGCTACCACTTTGTAGGGGGAGATGCAGGAAGGGCTGTAATTTCTTATTGCGAACATGTTCCATTATCAATTCATCGTGCATGTCTAATAGATGCGATGTCACATAACGAATCCTTAATAATCCATCGATGTTTGATAATTCGGCTAGCAATTGCGCCAAGTTCCACGTTTTGCCCTGTGGCCCCAAACCATGCCAGCCATTGACATTTTGACCGAGCAGGGTAATTTCGCGCGCGCCCGCCGCCACCAATTTTTTTGCTTCGCGTTCAATATCGACATAGGGGCGCGAGAATTCGGCACCACGGGTGTAGGGCACAACGCAAAAACTACAAAACTTATCGCAACCTTCCTGGATGGCTAAAAATTGCGAGACAGCCATGTTGGTTGGATTGGTTATCAATTCTTCTTGCAAATAATCAAATTTGCTTTCCACGGGGAATTCAATGTCGGCGATGCGTTTTTTTAATGTTTGGCGGCGCGTCAACAATTCGGGAAGGCGGTGATAATTTTGCGTGCCAACCACAATATCTATCCTGGGTTTTTGTTTTTGCATTTCTATCCCCATGCTCTGCGCGGTGCAACCCGCCAGGGTTAAGACGCAATCTTTTTTCATCAAACGTTCCAACCGCCCAATGTCAGATAAAACCTTGCTGTCGGCTTTTTCACGAATATGACAAGTATTAAGAATAACCATGTCGGCTTCTTCCACTTGGTTGGTTTCAGAAAAACCCATGGGTGCCAACTGCATTTTCATGCGGTCGGCGTCGTAGACATTCATCTGACAGCCGTAGCTTTTGATAAATAATTTTTTATCGGTTGTGGGGGGATTGATGTTATCCAAAGGGTTGGACATGATTAGACAGAACGAAGGGCAGTGGCCATAAAATAAAAATAACTTTACAATATAATATTGGAATCATACTATAATGACAAAATGGTTAAAATGCAATCAGATTGCAACTGCCCCGATGTTGTGATAGGGTTATGTGGTATAAAAATATATTATATTTTGATACCCTATTTTTGATTCCACATTTTTGATTTTCTCATGGCAAGCGATATAAAGAAAAATCATTGGCTATTTGCGGCCACCCCCACACCCTGGCACGATTATATTTTGCTGTTACGGCTCGACAGGCCTATCGGCACTTGGTTGCTGTTGTTGCCTTGCTTTTGGGGCTTGGCGATATACCATGACAAAATGTCGGCAGAAGATTTTTTATATTACCTCATTATTTTTACCGTGGGTGCCTTCGCGCTGCGCTCGGCGGGTTGCGTTTGGAACGATATATTGGACCGTGAATTTGATAAAAAGGTCGCCCGCACCCGCCAACGCCCCCTTGCCAGTGGTCGTATAAGTTTGGACAGGGCCTTGTGGGTGTTGGCTATATTGTTGTCCATCGGATTTTTTATTCTGGTGGCGCTTAATAACCACCCCGCCCAGGTTGTGGCTTTGCTGTCGCTTGCTTTGGTGGTGCCCTATCCTTTGATGAAGCGTTTGTTTCCGTTGCCGCAATTGTGGTTGGGCTTTACTTTTAACATTGGGGTTTTGGTGGCGGGAGTCATAGCCGCCGATGATTATTTTGACATAGGCCTGTGGTGGCTTTATGCCATAGGTATTTTATGGACCATGGCCTACGACACTATCTATGCTCTGCAAGATAAAGATGATGATGAGCTGTTGGGGTTAAAATCTTCGGCCTTGTTTTTTGGTAAGGAAGTTAAAAAAATAGTCGGTGTGTTTTACCTGTTGATGGCTTTGGCCTTGGTGGGTTTGGTATATTATTTGGACGGCACCAACCCGCTGGTTGGTTATGGTCTTTGCGCGGTGACCATGTTGGTGATGTGGAATAATTATCAAAAAATTAACCCAAAAAAATCCGCTGTTAATTTGCAAGTTTTTCGCCGTCAGTGGATAGTGGGATTCTTAATATTGCTGGTGCTTTATTATGCTTAAAAAATGATTGATGATATTGTTTAGCAAGCATGCCGCGTCAAGAATTTTCTGATAAATTTTACCAAGGGGATTATTGGTTGGCCCCATCCATCGCCCAGCGCGATGATTTAACAACCCCGGTGCAGGTGATGGATGAAAACGGCGGCAAATTAATGCACCCCGCGATTCGCGAAAAACCCCTGACGATATTTTTAAATAGCCAAGAAATTGTTACCGCCATGACGATAGGCGACCACCCCAATTATTTGGCGATAGGATTCCTGGTTAATCAAAAAATGCTAACCAAGGATGACGAAATAACCAGCGTGGATGTTGACGAGGATTTGGGTGTGGTGGTGGTGCGCACCAAACAGCCCACGCATTTTGAAGTGAAAAGCAAAAAGAAAATAGTAACGTCGGGTTGCGGGCAGGGCACGGTGTTTGGCGATATCATGGATGAGGTTGATAGAAAAAAAATTGATAGCACGACCACCATCACCACCACGGCGTTGCAAACCTTGCTCAAGCGTATTTCCCTAACCCCCAGTTTGTATTTGATAGCAGGGGCGATTCATGGCTGTGCCCTTGCCATAGGGGACGAACCAAAAATATATATCGAAGATGTGGGTCGCCATAATGCGGTTGATAAAATTGCAGGCTACATGTGGCAACATGATATTCCAGGCCATGACAAAATTTTTTATACGACAGGGCGTTTGACATCGGAAATGGTTATCAAATGTTTGCTGATGGAAATTCCGATATTGGTATCGCGCAATGGGTTTACATTGTATGGTGCGCAATTGGCGCAAAAAGCCAACATGACAATGGTGGCGCGTGCGCGCGGCGGGCGATTCATGGTGGTGGCGGGCGGCGAGCGAATATTGTTTGATAAAAAGTAAAAAATTTGCGATGATGAAAAACAGATTGAGGAGAAATAAAAATGGTTAACGAAGAAGAAAAAGTGGATTTTGGTTTTGAAAAAATTGGGCAGAGCGAGAAAACGGGTCGGGTACGTGGTTTGTTTGGCAATGTTGCAAAAAAATACGACTTGATGAATGATGTGATGAGTTTAGGACTTCACCGTTTATGGAAAGAATCATTGGTATCGCAAATCCCCAAAGAGGGGCATTTGCTTGATGTGGCTGGCGGCACGGGTGATATTGCTATTCGTTATTTAAAACATGGCGGCGAACGGGCCACGGTGATTGACCTGACCGAGGAAATGGTAAAACGCGGCAGGGAAAATGCCGATAGGCGCGGCCTGATGCGCAATCTTGATTTTATGGTGGGCAATGTTGAAAACCTGCCCTTTGCCGATGAAACCTTTGACGTCGTCACCATTTCATTTGGCTTGCGCAATGTTACCAACAAGGAAAAAGCATTAAAAGAAATGCGCCGCGTGTTGCGCCCTGGCGGAAAATTCCTGTGTTTAGAATTTTCGAAGGTTGTGGTGCCAGGGGTTGACAAGATTTATGAACAATATAACTTTCGTATATTGCCCTTGCTTGGCAAGTATATTGCAAACAGCGAGTCTTCCTATCGCTACTTAGCGGAAAGCATAAAAATGTTTTATACCCAAGAAGAATTGGCAGAAAAAATGAGGCTTTGCGGTTTTGAAAAAGTAGGCTATGAAAATTTAACGGGCGGCGTGGTTGCAATTCATCGTGGCTATGCTCTATAAAAAATAATACATGTAAGGAGATAAAAACCATGGCAAAAGATTACACACAATTGATGAATGCACCCTATGCTATTTTAACCCAATTCCAAAAAGATTTTTCTTTTGAGAATCCTGGAATCATGAGTTTTTTGGTGGGCGGCGTTAAGGAAGAACCCCAACATAATATGGATTGGACGTTAAGTTTTAACAAATTGCAAGAGAGCGATTACGAAGTGGTGATGAAAATGACATTAACCGCGCGCGCCAAGGAAGAAACTTTGTATGTTGTGGAAGCCGAATATGGCGCGATTGTTCGCGTTAACCCCAAAAATGAAAACATGACCAACCCGATATTATCGGCGGAGGTTCCCTCGCACCTCTACCCATTTGTGCGTGCGATTATTGCCAAGGCGGTTTCTGATGGTGGTTATCCGCCCTTGTTGTTGCCCGCGATAGATTTCCACGGACATTTTGTGCAAAAAATGCAGGAATTAGAAAAAGAACAGGCAACGGGCGAGCAAGGTAATGCCAAGGCTGGCGATGCCAATGATAATAAAAATACGTCCGCCAAGAAAAAAGACAAAAAGTTAAATTAATACTTACATCGACAAGAAAAACGGCGGGCAAAAATGATTTTTCTTGCCATTTTTTCAAAATAGTTTTAGGGGAATGGGTGTCTCGCTCCATCTTGGAAAAGATTTATCTTGTGCGCGTAGCTCAGCGGTAGAGCACCTGACTTTTAATCAGGGGGTCGAGGGTTCGAACCCCTCCGCGCATACCATACCTTATGTATGGTGATTGGAATATTAACTGCTTTAGCCAAGCAAGTAATATAAAATTTAGTGATGGATGAGGACAGGCACCAAGGACGAGACCAAGAGAATCGCCATAGCCCAATTAAAATATTTTTGCCGCTGACCATGGCGGAGGAAGCGCGATAGCGATGCGCCCATCACCACCCATAAACTGCAATGAAGCACGGTAACCAGGGCGTCAATAAAAATAACGAATATCACCACTTGCCAAATATAATGAGGGGGGAGGTAAGTAGCAAAGAAGCCAATCGCCATCATCACGCCCTTGGGGTTAATGAATTGAAAAGCGGCTGCTTGAAAAAATCGTAATGGGCGCGCCCCCGATTTGGATGTTTTTATATTTTTCTTGGTTTGTTGGGGTGATGTTTTTTCAAGGTTGGTGGTGGTGGTGGCGATTTTATAGGCCAAATAAAGCAAATAAACTATCCCCGTATATTTTAAGATGTCATATAACAAAGGATAGGCATCAAATATTTTAAGCAAACCAAATCCTACGCTTAGCAACAAAATGGCAAAACCAAACATGATACCCAAGATATGGGGCAGGGTGCGACGAAAGCCAAAATTGGCACCCGACGCCATCAGCATCATGTTGTTGGGGCCAGGCGACAGGGATGACGCCATCATATAAAGAAATAACGACAGCCATGCGCTGTAATCAATGTTCCATAACATGTATGTTGTTTAAGATAATTTGATATGATTGTTCAATAAAAAAAGAACAAAAAAAAAGAACAAATATCTTGCGCTTAATCGCGCATTTCAGACCCGCCATTGATATGCAATGTCGCGCCCGTTACGTAACCTGCTTCGCGGCTGGCTAAAAACACCACGCCCGCTGCTACATCGTTGGGTTGGCCAATTTCGCCGCTGGGCACGCGTTCCAACAATTCGGCGCGTTGTTCCTCGGTCAATTTATCGGTCATTTCGGTTTTGACCAAACCTGGCGCAACGCAATTAACGGTGATGCCGCGCTTACCATATTCTTCGGCTAGGGTGCGGGTTAGGCCCGTCATCGCGGCTTTGGTGGCAACATAATTGGCTTGCCCCGCATTGCCAGCGTGCCCCACGACCGATGTAATGGAAATAATACGACCAAATTTGCGCTTCATCATCGAACGGATCAAGCCGCGCATTAAGAAAAATCCCGCGGTTAAGTTAACTTGCAAAACATCGTCCCATTCTTCGTCCTTCATCAACACCGACAGGTTATCACGGTTAAGCCCCGCGTTGTTGACCAAAATATCGACGCCAATTTTATCGGATTCCTTAATCAATTTTTGCACATCGGCGCGATCTTTTAAATTGGCAACGATGATATGTGATTTGTTGGGTAATTTTTTTTGTAAGGCTTCTAATTTATCAACCCTTGTTCCGCTTAAAATAACTTCCGCGCCTTGCGTGCTCAATGCCGTGGCGATGGCGGTGCCGATGGAGCCTGACGCCCCTGTGACCAATGCTTTTAATCCCTTAAGTTCAAACATGTTTTTAAATCTTATATTCTTTATTGATAGTTTTTACATCAAATTTCTATATGCGCTTTATACTGGCTTTTGAAAAAATGCAAGTTGTTCTTTGATGTCGTTGACGTTGCCAATATTGATGGTTTGCGCGGTGGGGGCAATGCGTTTTACCAAACCGCTCAGCACGCGGCCCGCGCCAACCTCCACAAAATGGGTGAAGCCATCCTGCGCCATGTTAAGAATAGTTTCGCGAAAGCGAACGGCACCACAAATTTGCGCCACCAGGTCGGATTTCATTTTTACATTATCGGTTTGCGCCATGGCGGTAACATTGTTGTAAACTGGCAGGCTCGGTTTGGCGAGCGTAACCTCGGCCAGGGCCTCCTTCATTTTTTCTTCGGCTGGCTTCATCAGTGGCGAATGGAACGGGGCCGATACGGGCAAGGGCACCGCACGTTTCAGTCCCTGGGCCTTGGCTAATTCGATTGCTTTTTCAACGCCTTCTTTTTTGCCAGAAATAACAACTTGCCCATCGGCATTATCATTGGCGCAGGCAACCACCGCGCCCTGCGCCACGGCTTCGGCAATAATTTTTTCAACATCTTGCCAATTCATTCCCAACAACGCGGCCATGGCACCAACCCCTGGCGCGACCGCCGATTGCATGGCGGCGCCGCGAATTTTTAACAATTTGGCGGTGGTGGCAAGGGGCAGGGAATCCACCGCGGTAAGGGCGGAATATTCGCCAAGGCTGTGGCCCGCCACCGCGCTTGCCATGGCGGATATTTTTTTGCCCGTTTCCTGTTCCAACACGCGTAATAATGCGATGGAGGTTACCATCAAGGCTGGTTGGGTAAATTCGGTCATGGTTAATTTTTCGGCGGGACCATTGAAGATGATGTCGCTCAAACCCATGTTGAGGGCGGAGTCAACCTCCATAAATATATCGCGAGCCAGGGGAAATTGGTCATGAAGGTCTTTGCCCATGCCCACGGTTTGCGAGCCCTGCCCAGGAAACAAAAAAGCAATTTTCATTATTTTGCTATAGCAATTTGTTGTTTTTTGGCAAGGGTTATGATAACTATTTTTTCAAAGGGAAAAAAACCAAAATGCACAAAAAAGTAAAATTAGGTCTGTCTGACCTTACGGTATCGCCCATATGTTTGGGCACCATGGTGTTCGGCGACCAGGTTGATGAACAAACATCCTATAAAATAATGGACCACGCGCTTGAACGCGGCATCGATTTTATGGACACGGCCGAGGCCTACGCCGTGCCCCTCAATGCAAAAAACTATGGCAAGACCGAAGAAATTATCGGTCGTTATTTTGCCAACAACAAAGATAAAAGAAAAAAATGGATCGTCGCAACCAAGGTGGTGGGCATGACCAGCGCGCCATGGGTGCGCGGCGGCAAGAATAACACCACGGCGGATGACATTATCACCGCTTGCGATGCCAGCCTGCGTCGCTTGCAGAGCGATGTTATAGACCTTTATCAACTTCATTGGCCCAACCGCATGGTGCCAGTGTTTGGCACCATGTATTATGACCCCACCAAAGAACCGAAGGGTAATGCCACCATCCATGAACAATTGGTGGCGTTGGATAAATTGGTGAAGGCAGGCAAGGTGAGGGCGATAGGTTTGTCGAACGAAAGTTCCTATGGCGTTTGCGAATTTGTGCGCTTGGCCGAACAACATGGTTTGGCGCGGGTTGCCACGGTGCAGAATCCTTATTGTTTAACCAACCGCAGTTTGGAAAACGGGCTGGATGAAACCATGCACCGCCTTAATGTTTCGCTTATCCCTTATTCGCCCTTGGCCTTTGGCGTGTTGAGCGGGAAATATGACGATGTGGGTATAGAACCCGTGGCGGGCAAAAATGATAGTTTGGGGCGCATGAGCATGTATTCCGAATTTCGTGTCATGCGTTATGCCCGCGCCGAATCCTTGCGGGTTGCCAAAATATACAGCCAGTTGGCGCGCGACAATGGTTTAACCCCGACGCAAATGGCCTTGTCCTTTTGTTATCACAAATGGCAAGTGGCTTCGACCATTATTGGCGTTAGCAGCGTGCCACAACTTGATGAATGCGTTGATGCTTATAAAACAATATTGGACGATAAAATATTGAAAGCAATTGACGAGGTTCGCTTGCAATATCGCGACCCCGCGGCGTAATATATTTGCCAATTTATTTACGGGTAAAAAAGTTTTACTTTTGTTCTTTTTTGTGTTAGGGTTCTATTACACCGAACAACAACATACGAAAGGAAACGAATGGTAAAAACAAATGAAACGCCACAACATGGCGTGATAGCAATATCATCAATAATTTATGCAACTTTAAAAACAATAACTTATGGTATCGGCCGCGGTAGTAAGTTTATTTACAAATTTTGCGCTAAGATTATTCATAACAAATACCTTGCCAATATCATTTATCACCTGTGGCTGGGTTTAGAAAATATATTATTCAAACCGCTGGAAAAAATATTGGGGCTTGCATTGCACGCCCTGTTAAAGCAAATCATTGCTTATGGACTTTTATTTTTTGTCCTTTGGCTGTTGCTTCATAACACTTGGCCATTTACCTGGTTATTTGCATGGTTGTTAAATGCTGGGTGGCATGGCATCATTGCGGTGATTGGTCATGGGGCTACCGCCCTATGGTCATTGTTGTGGCCATATTAAAGAACTTTATAGGAAGCAATAAATAAGATAATGTTTGTTCCAAGCTGGCAAAACAAAATAATAAAATAATGAAAATTTTTTTTACAAAACTTCTGACAGGATTTTTGTTGCTATTGATAAGCATGTATCGCTACGGCCTTGCCTATTTCTTGGGTGGGCATTGCCGCTTCACCCCCAGCTGCTCGCTCTATGCTCAGATGGCTATTAAAAAACATGGCCCATGGCGCGGCGGCTGGCTAAGTATAAAAAGATTAAGTCATTGCCACCCGATAAAAATATTGGGCAGTCGGTCGGGTTATGACCCCGTGCCATAAATGATGAAGGGGGACAAAAGGGATGCAAGAAGTTTTTGTTAAAAACAAAGATGAAATGTGGCAATGGTTGTTGAACAACCATCAGCAACGCGAATCGATATGGTTGGTTTATTATAAATTAACATCGGGCAAAACCGATATGTCCTATTCTGACATTGTGGATTATTGTTTATGCTTTGGTTGGATTGATTCGACGAAGGGCACGGTGGACCAGGAGCGCACCAAAATGCGCCTTTCGCCGCGCAACCCAAAAAGCGCGTGGAGCAAAATCAACAAAGAAAAAATTGCTCATCTGACCAAGGCGGGGTTGATGCAACCCGCGGGAATCGCGATGGTGGAGCAGGCTAAAAAAAATGGCGCATGGACAAAACTCGACAGCGTTTTTCGTGGCGAGTTGCCCGATGATTTGAAAAAAGCAATCCACGATAACAAATTATTGGCATCATGGGAAAAATTATCGGCCACCAACCGCCGCATGGCTTTGGAACGCCTTATCAATATGAGGGGCGAAGAAACGCGCAACAAGGCAATAAAAAAAATTATCGATGATATGACGAAGCCATCATGACGGCTATTTATTTTCAGGGTATTATTTAATCAGACCCGCGACGTGGGTCAAGCGCGTCGCGCAAACCCGCCCCGATGAAGGTCAACAGCGACAATTGCAACATGATAACAACAAAACTAGTCAGCCCCAACCAGGGGGCATTAAGATTATTTTTGCCTTGGTTTAATAAATCACCAAGCGAAGGACTTCCTGGCGGCAAGCCAAAGCCCAAAAAATCCAAAGCGGTTAAGGTGGTGACCGAACCCGCCAACATAAATGGCATAAATGTTACGACGCTGGTGAGGGAATTGGGCAAAACATGGCGGGTAAAAATACGAAACGGCGGCAGGCCCATGGTGCGCGCCGCTTTGATATAATCTTGCTGGCGGATTTTTAAAACCTCGGCCCGCACCAAACCCGTCAGGGGCATCCAGCCAAATAATAACAAAAGCCCCAGCAACCACCAAAAATTGGGCACGATAAAGGATGACAAAATAATTAATAAAAATAAAACCGGCATCGATCCCCAAATTTCTATAAACCGCTGTCCCAGCAGGTCAATTTTCCCGCCGAAATACCCCATCAGCCCGCCCGCAAAAATCCCCACCAGGCTGCTAACAATTGTTAGGATAAAACCAAACAGCACCGACAGGCGAAAACCATAAACCAATTTTGCCAACACATCGCCCGCCGATGTGTCGGTGCCAAGCAGGTGATTTTTATCGGGCGGGGTTGGCGCGGGTTGTTTCAAATCGCTGATAACCGAATCATAACTATAGCGAACGGGCGGCATAACCATAAAACCATGGGCGGCAATTTCAGCCCGAATTTCAGGCAGGCTGTAATCGGCTTCGCCCTTTAAATACCCGTTGAAGGTGGTTTCGGGCAATGATTGCACCACGGGAAAATACCAATGGTCTTTATAATGGATTATCAAAGGTCGGTCGTTCATAATAAAATTGGCAAATAGCGATAGAGTGAACAATGCCAAAAACAGAATAGCCGAAAAAAAGCTGAGGCGATTAGCACGAAACCTTGCGAAGGCGCGGGAAAAGAAAAATAACTTGAACATGACTTATAATTGGGTGGTTTTTCTACCCCTCCATCTTTTCAAAATTGATGCGCGGGTCAACCAGGCTGTAACAAATATCGCCCACCAGCCCCAACACCAGCGAGAGCAAGGTAAAAATATAGAGGGTAGCAAAGACCACGGGGTAATCGCGGGTGATGGCAGCCTCATATCCCATCAAGCCTAAGCCATTGAGAGAGAAAATAATCTCTATCATCAGGCTGCTGGTGAAGAGCATCGAAATAATCAACGATGGCAAACCCGCCAGCACAATAAGCATGGCATTTCTGAATATCACACCATATAGAATTTTTTGTTCGCCCATACCGATGGCGCGCGCCAACATGACGTAGGGTTTTGCCAATTCTTCTAGGAAACTATTTTTGGTTAGAATTGTCAAACTGGTAAAACCGCCGACCGTGATGGTGATGATGGGCAATACCAAATGCCAAAAATAATCGATTATTTTGCTGAATAGGGATAATTCAGAAAAATTATCAGACACCAACCCCGATAAAGGAAACCAGGAAAAATAACGCCCGCCAGCAAAAAAAAATAATCAAAAACACCGCCAGCAAAAAGGCAGGCAAGGATGACAACATAATCAACGTCACGGTGCTGGCCTTGTCGAAATAGGAATCTTTGCGCGTGGCTTGCTTGATGCCAAGCGGGATACTAACGGCGTAGATTAACAACGCCGACCATAACCCCAAGGATAAAGAAACTGGTATTTTTTGCGCTATCATTTGCATGATGGGTTGCCCGGTGGAGAAGCTGACACCGAAATTAAATTGCAAATAGTTTTTTATCATGATGAAAAACCTTTGCACCACGGGTTTATCAAACCCATAGAATTTTTCTAATTCGGCGACCACCCTGTCATCAACGCCCACGTAGCGACCTTGATAATTGTTGGATGGGGTAGCGCTGCTAACCTTTACCCCGTCGCCCGTTTCATTTTTTAACAGCGTGTTGGAATTGCCCTGGGTCATGGCGGCGATGGCGCGTTCAACGGGGCCGCCAGGCGCAACCTGGACCACCGCAAAATTTATCAGCATAAGACCAAACAACGTAGGCACCATAAAAAACAAACGGCGTAAAATATAATTTTTCATGGTTAAGCGTGATGTGTTATGGATAATTTTTGTTGGTGATAATCTAACATTTTTTTTGAATTTATTTAATTAGTTTTTCGACAATTTCCTGCGCCAATTTATCGGCGGTGAATTCCCCCGCCGCCAACCACGACGACAATGATAACCTGTCTTGGGCCATGGGGTATAGATACTGGCTTTTCATTATTTGGCGGGTTTCAACCTCGGCAAAAAAATGACTGCCTTTTCCCAGCACGCGTTCGATAACCTGTGCTTGAATATTGGCATCGTTTATCATCGGCGGCATGATGGCGCGTTTAACCATGGCGAGCATATCGTGGTCGGTTATCAAATTATTTTTGCTGATAATTTGACCGTCGGCCAATAACCCCGCGCTTTGCCCCACCACCAAACCGCAATGTTGGTTAAGGGCGGTTTGCACCAAACCCATTAAGCCCAGCGATTTTTCTATACCCGATTGGTTGTCGGGCAATTTGGCCGATGTTTGCGTGGTCGCAACCATGGCGGGGATTTGGTAAAAACGCGCCACCCGCACCGCCAATTGTTGCGCCACCATGGTTTCCGCGCTGCCCGTGGTGGTGGTGCCCTGCTTAAGGTCGGATGTGTAGGGAACAAAACCAAAGACAAATGGTGCGCCAGGGGCAATAATTTGAGTCAAGACCAACCCTGCCAAATTCATGGCGAGGGCCAAGGTGATGGAACCCGCCACGGTGGCGGGGGCGGTGGCGGCGGCAATTGTCACCGCGCGGTTTTCTATCACCATGCCGTGGGCAATGGCGTCAAACAGGCTGGCCGCCAGGTCGCTATCGAGCGATAGGTTGGGCAAGAAAGCCGATAACCCGAGCGCGGCGCGTTGCGGTAAATCGGGGAATTTTTTTAACAGCGCGGGCATAACATGATGATTATGCAATTCGACGACAAATGGCTTTGCGTTATGGTCATAAAGTTGTTGCACCATGGTGTCGTAGGCTTGCTCGATGGAGCCTAGCTCGCTCGCCAAGATGTCGGGTTTGGCGAAGAAGCCTAACATGTCATAAAGCGGCATGGCATGGGCAATCTTAACCATGGCCAGGCTGTCGGCACTGGTGATGGGGCGGTAGGTGGCTTGTTTGATGGTGGTGGGTTCGTAAAGATGGCTGGCACTGCCCCCGACGGCAAAAAATATTGTTGCTTGATTTTGCTCGAACGCCAAATTTTTATCTTGGGCGGGGCGATGAATGGTGCGCGGCGCGGTGGATAAAGCCTGCAATATTATTTTTTCGCTTAGGGCAAGCCGCCCATTGGGCAGGGCTTGGCAACCCGCGGCCATGATTTCTTTGCGCCATTTTTCATCGCGCACCATAATGCCAACGTTTGATAAAATTTTTATCGCCGCTTGATGCAAGAGGTGGATGGGGTCGCCACCCGCGTCCTGTAAATAATCTTGTAAATAGGTTGCAACGCCAGCGGGCGGCGGGGTTACCGCTATGCCGCCTTGCAACTGAAGCGTTTCGTCTATTTTTATATTGCCGCGTCTAACCATGGTGATAAGTAAATGAAGTCATGTAAAGCCAAGGGATTATTTTTGATTTGGTGAAGTTTTTGCGGAATATTTATCCAGCGTATTTTTTGAAGATTTTTTTAGCAATTTACCGATGGGTTTGGCGAGGGGCTTGGCATAGATTTCTAAACGGTGGTCAATAATTTCATAGCCCAGGCGGTTGATTATTTTTTCTTGCAGTTTTTCCAATTCCTTGTCGTAAAATTCTATAACGGTTCCCGATTTTACATCTATCAAATGGTCGTGATGCGATTTTAAATTTATTTCATAAAGTGGTTTTTGGTTATGAAAATCGTGTCTTAGCACCAATTTTTCCGTTTCGAATGTTTTCAGGGTGCGGTAAATGGTTGCCAGGCCGATGGGCGATTGTTGCTTGGCAATTTTTTGATGGATAGCCTCGGGCGTAAGGTTATGGTCATCGCGCTGGTTGGCCAACAACAATTGATTCAAAATCGCCAAACGGGGTGTGGTTAATTTTAAACCCGCCGCACGCAATGCACCAATAACCACCGCGGGAATTTCCTTTGAAATATCGCCAGCCATGGCGTTGGCGAGATGTTTTGTGATATTTTTTTTTGTGGCTGATAAATTTTTGGCGGACATGGTTTACAATAATAGGTTGGTAGATGATTCCCTGCGGGCGTTTGCTCCAACGCCCCATAATATCAGGCAATATTAATCACCCATAACTATCACAAAACAGGCCGTGAGAGAAATCAAAAAAACAACGCAAAAAAGAGCGAGAAGCAAGACGGGGGCACCAAAAAAAGCCTAGAGAAAGGATGGTAAAAAAAATGGTGCCGCAGAGAGGAATCGGACCTCCGGCCTTACCCTTACCAAGGGTATGCTCTACCACTGAGCTACTGCGGCACAAAAACCTAAAGGCGATATGGCATAGGGCAGGGGGGTTGTCAATTATGCTTTGTTATAAACCATGTTGATTTTATGCCATGGTTATTTTGTTCAATATATTTTCATCTATATTTTTGCGCCGATAGTTGCGTGGTGCGTTGCGTGAATCGGCTTCATTATTACAACTTAGATTTTATCAAAGATATTTCGCTTCTTTTGTTGATTATCTTCTTTAAATTATCCTTGTCAAATGACAAAACTTATGCAAAAAGGCAAATAAGCGGATGTAGCTCAGCGGTAGAGCGCCACCTTGCCAAGGTGGATGCCGTGGGTTCGATCCCCATCATCCGCTCCAATCTCTTTACCCTTGCGCTGTTATTTTTTATGGCTTGGTCCACTTGCAGGCTTGGTCTAATATCTGGCGTGCAGGGTAATGAGTATTATAAAAAAACTTGATTGTTATATTGTTTTATGGCAACAATTTTTGTGAAATAACATCATGCCTACAAATTCTATCCCCACCATGGCCAACCGCGATGGTTTCATTTGGCAAAATGGCAAAATGATTCCATGGCGCGATGCCGAAACCCATGTTTTGACCCACGGGCTTCATTATGCTTCGGTCGCTTTTGAGGGGGAGCGAGCCTACAACGGAAAAATATTTAAATTAAAAGAACATACCCAACGGTTGATAGATTCGGCCAAGATATTGCGGATGGAGGTTCCCTTCACCCTTGATGAGTTGATGGCCGCCAGCAACGAAGTGGTGAAGGCAAACAACCTGCCCAATTGTTATTTGCGCCCCATTGTTTTTCGCGGGCCCGAGGTTATGGGATTATTGCCCAGCGCCGCCGCCAGCCACGTGGCGATAGCCGCATGGGAATGGCCAAGTTATTTTGACATGGCAACAAAAATGAAGGGCATAAAATTGCAGTGGGCCGAATGGCAACGCCCTGCCCCCAACACCGCCCCCGTTCACAGCAAATGTGCGGGGCTTTATATGATATGCACCCTGGCGAAGATGAAGGCCGAGGAGGAAGGCTATAACGATGCGATGTTTAAAGATTACCGTGGCCTGGTAGCGGAGGCAACGGGGGCCAACGTGTTTTTTAAAATGAAGGACGGGAAAATACATACCCCCACGCCAGATTGCTTTTTAGACGGTATAACCAGGCGCGCCGTGATGGGTATTATCAAAACCATGGGTGTGGAAGTGGTGGAGCGCGCCATCAAACCCGAGGAATTGAGCGAGGCAACCGAATGTTTTTTAACGGGCACCGCCGCCGAGGTGACGCCCGTTAAATCGATTGGCGATTATCAATTTACGCCAAGCGATTTTAGCCAAACCGTGGTCAAAAAATTTAACGACATGGTGGGCCAGGGTTAAGTAGATAGGATTTTTTGCTTAAGGCTTTTTTTAAGGATTAGAAAAAATATTCTATTAGCATAGGGCTATTAATCTTATTTTATTCCTGATGGTTTTACAGAAATGGCTGTAGGCGATTTTGCAACTTTGTATAAATACTGCTAATATCAGAAAGATAAAAACTGGCGGGGGAAATATTAAATCAAGAATAAGAGAAGGCGAGATGGCAGGTTGTATAATGGTTAAGAAAATTTTTTTATATGTGGCGTTAGGATTAATGATAGGCTTTGCCCAACCCGCTGATGCTGGCGATGAAGTTGCTGGCAGTCAATATTTCAGCTGGAATGGCGGGGTTAAAAGCAAACCAGTCAAGAACGACCTGCCCAAAATGGTATCGTTGCGGTGGGGCGAAACCAATATAAGAAAAGGCCCAGGCAAAGAATTCCCCGTGGCCTTTACCCTGCATGCCAAGGGCATACCATTAAAATTGACAAGGCGTCATGGCGATTGGCGCGAAATAATCGACTGGCAAGGCAGCAAGGGTTGGGTGATGCGCGATTCATTGAGCGAGCAACAAGCCATGATAGTCAGCGTGGATGAAACCGACATGCTTAGCAAGCCAGCACCATCCAGCACCAACACAGGAAGGCTGGTTGCCAAGTTAAAAAAGGGTGTGACCGCAAGGATTATAAAATGTGAAGGCCAGTGGTGCGAGGTTGAAACTTTTATCGGCAGTCATCAGGGTTGGGTAAGAAAATTGGATACCAAATTCAATTTTTAACCTAAGTTGGTTTGTAAAATAAAAAAATATTTCAGCCTGGTGGCGGTTATACTACTGCCCTCAAATAAATTGATGCAACAAAGGAATAATGGGCTTATCAGCAGGCAGGAGCATATCGAGCTTCGCAATGTCGGGCAGGGGTAACCATTTTACCTCGGCCACCGATTCTTGTTTTGGGGTTATCATGCCGCGCCATTGCCGCAATATAAACACGGGCATCAGCAAATGAAAATCGGGATAATCGTGGCTGGCAAATGCCGCGGCGGCCAGGCAGGATAGATTGGTGTCGATGGATAATTCCTCCTTCAATTCGCGGATGAGGCACATCTCGGGGGTCTCATTTTTTTCAACTTTTCCGCCAGGGAATTCCCAATAACCAGCAAAAGATTTTGTTGCGGGGCGTTTTTGTATCAACACCCGACCGTCGGGGTCAACCAAAACCCCCGCCACCACCAATTGCAATGGTTTTGGTTTGTTTTTAACGGGTGCGGCGGAAGTATCAAGGCAAGACATAAGGATAAGAAGCGGTAAGCAAAAAATTTAGGAGCGATAGTCGGCATTAATATCGATATAGCCATGGGTTAAATCGCAAGTGAAGACCCGCGCCGCGGCCTTGCCATCATTCATCACCACTTTAATATTGATGTCGCGGGTTTTTAAATATTGCGACACCGCGGCTTCGTCATAATTTTTAACCGCGGCGCCATGGCTGGCCACCAAATAATCGCCAAAATAAATTTCAAATTTGTTGGGGTTGAGAGCAACCCCTGCCTTACCAATGGCCATGACAACGCGCCCCCAATTGGCGTCGGCCCCCGCTACCGCGGTTTTTACCAACGGCGAATTGGCAATGCTGAAGGCAATTTGCTTGGCGGCCTTGGCGGTTTTGCTTTTGCAAACCTCAACCGTGATTAATTTTTCCGCCCCCTCGCCATCGCGAACAATTTGCAAAGCCAGGTCATGGCATAGGCTGGTCAGGGCAGCGGTTATTGTTTTTGCCTGCGCTGGGGTCAATGTTTTTTTAGCCTCGGGCGCAAATATTAATAAAGTGTCGGATGTCGATGTGTCGCTGTCGACCGTGATAGCGTTGAAGGTTTGGTCAACGATAATCCGCAAGGTGCTTTGCAACCATTTTTTGGGTAAGGGGTAATCGGTTGCCATAAAACACAACATGGTTGCCATGTTGGGGGCTATCATGCCGCTGCCCTTTGCCATACCATTCAGGTGATATTTTTTACCATCCAGCATGATTTCGCGCGTTGCCATTTTGGGGAAAGTATCGGTGGTGCATATGGCGCGTGCCCCCGCCAACCAATCGCTGGGGCGCAATTTTGGCAATTGTTCGGACACCGCGTTTTCTGGCAATATAGTGCCGATGATACCGGTCGAGGCAACAAAAATTTCTTTGCTGGTCGCCGTTATTTTTTTTGCCACGGCTTTGGCGGTTGTTTCCACCAACGCCGTGCCTGCTTTACCCGTGAAGGCATTGGCATGGCCAGCATTGCATATCACGCCGCGCGCATGACGATCTTGAAGGTTTTTTTGACACCATATAACGGGGGGTGCCTTCGTGGTTGATTGGGTAAAAACCCCCGCGGCAATAAATTTTTTTTCCGCGGATAACTTCATCAACATCACATCGTCGCGTTCTTTGTAACGCAGTCCGCTATGGCAAGTGAATATCTCCACGCCATCGATGCTGGGCATGGTGGGTAAGGCTTGCGGGGCGAGGGGTGATATTTTATTGCTCATCATTTTTTTCTGGTTCATTTTGGGGGCGTTGAAAGGTAACGGGCGTTTCTTTGTTGTTTTTATCAATAAGCACGATATTGGATTGATTGGCGCGTTGTAATATTTTTTCGCGCGCAATTTTTTCACGCTCCAGCAATATCAAACCCTCTTTGCTTTTATCAAAACTGGGGGCATTGCCTGTTTTTTTATCCAACAATTTTATAACATGCACCAAGCCTTGGCTTTTAACGGGGGCATTGGTAAATTCATTTTTGTTCAACGATGCCACCACCAGGGCCAAGCTGGGTGGCAATTGTTCGGCACTAACAAAACCCATGTCGCCGCCTTGCGCCGATTTGTTAAGGCTATATTTTTTGGCAAGGCTGGCAAAGGACGCGCCCGATTTTAGCTGTTTGATGATATTCACCGCTTCGGCCTCGCTCGAAACCACAATGATTGCGGGGCGGTAAAGCACGGGTTGGGCGCGGGCATTAAGAAAGCTTTGATAGGTCGCCCGCCATTCCTTATCGCTTTTAT
This sequence comes from Alphaproteobacteria bacterium, assembly GCA_965262775.1. Taxonomy (GTDB): domain Bacteria; phylum Pseudomonadota; class Alphaproteobacteria; order JASGCL01; family JASGCL01; genus JASGCL01. Next base: position 365,209 of record CBDHFT010000006.1, read on the forward strand.
TGGGAACGATTAATTGGCTACGCCACGCCGCTATCATCATTTCTTTTTTATAATTGGCCAGGTCAACCGCCGATTGTTTGGCCAGGTTATTTATTTGCTGGTTAATATTTTCATCGCGGTCCAATTTTTTTTCAACAGCCCATTCAAAACTTAATTGTTGCGCAATGATGTCGTTGACGGCTTGGTTATATAATTTTTCTTGATTTTTTTCGCCGTCGCGTGCGGCAAGAATTTTCATGGCCTGCACGATAGCCGATTGCCGAATTTCTTGTTGGTTGATTCTCAACACCACGGGGTCGGCGGCATTATCACTGGCGCCGCTGGCCACGCCACCGCCCGCCGCCAGCCCAAGCAATAATATAAAGGCAAATATACAAAATTTTTTCTTCATGCCCTGTTCATACCAATTTTTGTTGGCAACAATCTAGCAAAATCGCCAGGCAAATCGCCAGCGGAATCCTTGGTAAAATAAGACAAGGGGAAGTGGGCAGGCGGCGGCGCATGGTAGGTTTTGATGGTGGTTTTTTTGTCGCCCTGCCTGTCGTCTTGCTTTACAGCCAGTTCCAAATGTAATTCCAAAGCATGCAGCAGAAGATTATTGCCTACGATTTTGCCAAGCTCGGCGGGCAGGGGAGCCTTATCGCCATATTTCCTATCACCCACAATGGGAAACCCGACATGGGAAAGATGGGCGCGTAATTGATGTTTACGCCCGCTGAAAGGGTTGCATTGCAGCAGGTATATTTTCTTACCATCGGCATGTCTTTCGGCCAGGATTTTTACATGGGTTACAGCCGACAAACCATCGGGGTCATCGATGGAGGTCGCCGTCATTTTTTCCATGTTTTTGTGGGTGTCTTGTTTAAGCGGCGCATCGATGATGTTTGGCAATGTTGTTTCGGCGTTCGCCATGACAACCGCCAAATAAGTTTTTTTTATGTCATGGCCATGGAATTGCGCGGTTAGGATTTGCGCCATCTCTCGCCCGCGCGCTAATATCATAACGCCCGATGTATCCTTATCAAGGCGGTGCACCAATTTGTATGTTTGGTTGGCTTGGCCGCGCAATATATCGCGATTAATCGCCATAAGCCAATCATCAAGCGAGGTGCGAATCCCGCTGCCCCCCTGCACGGCGAGGCCAGCAGGCTTATTAATAATTTGATAATCGCGCCGCTCAGCAATGGTAATACGCTGCAATTTTTTTAATGCTTCTTCGCCATTCATGGTTGTGGCGGTGGGTGGTGGAGCATCCATAAAATGCGGCGGGGGCAATTTTAATTTGTCATCAATTTGTAATATGTCGGTTGGCAAGATTTTTTTGCCGTTCAATTTTACCTCCCCCTTGCGCAGCCAGGTTTGCACCAGTGGGTAGGGCAGGTGAGGGTAATGGTTTTTAAAAAACTGCTTGATGTTCAAGCCCGCCAATTTTTTATCAACCTGAATAATATGCGCCATGATATTTATATTGCTTGGAAAGATGATTGCGATGGGGTTTGTTTTTCAAACAATGGCTGCAGTTGCCCACGATACCATGTTGCCTGCCGCTTGGCATATTGACGGGTTTCGATAATAATATGGTCTTGTAATTTTTCCATGGTAATATTACCTGCAAGGTAATTTTCGATGGCGTGGGCGCCGATGGTTTTTTTGATGGGTAAATCTTGATGGTTGGCTGGGGATTGGTTTAAAAAATCTTGATATTCTGCAATGGCACCCCGCGCCAATATTTGCATGGTGCGTTGCGCGATGTTGTTTAATAACTGTTCGCGTGGCGGCGCAAGATAATAATAATCTATCTTAGCATGGGGGAAGGAATCCAAAAAACCGCCGCGTGGTTTAACCGCTTGCCAGGCCGACAATGGCTGCCCCGTCGCCATCAATATCGACAGGGCGCGGATAATTCTTGTCTTATCATTCTTTGCCAATTTTTGCGCGGTTGCGGGGTCGTGGGCAAGCAATTGTTGATAATAGTCTTGTAATTTTTCTGGGTTGGTTGCCAAGGCTTCCATCAAATTATTTTTTATTTCTGGGGGCACATGGGGCATGGGGCTTAGGCCCGTAAGAAAAGTTTTTATATAAAGGCCACTGCCCCCCACCAGGATAGGCAAGTGGTTTTGCGTAAAACAATTTTGCACCTCGGCCAGGGCAAGGGTTAGCCAATTGACGACATTGCTTTCTTCCTGTGCCGATAAAAAACCATAGAGCCTATGGGGGCAAATTTTTTTATCATCGGCATTGGGTTGCGCCGATAGCAGCGGCAGGTCATGATACTGCTGCAACGCGTCGGCATTGATAATAACGGGCAGGGTTGCGGCACTATTTTTTTTATCATTTTTTTGCGACAATATTTTTTTCGCCATGTCTATCGCAAATTGCGTTTTGCCCGACGCCGTGGGGCCATAGATAACGACAATGTTATGGGTATGGGCGTGCTTCATTTTTTTGTAATTTTATCCGCCATTTTTTTGCGATGATATTATTGCGCAAACAGGCTTTTTGCAAATTGCGCGGCATCGAATTGATCAATGTCCTCGGGGCATTCCCCCACCCCCAGGGCATAAAGTGGCAAGCCATGTTTTTGCAGGATGGATAGCACCATCCCGCCCTTCGCCAATCCATCCATTTTGGTTATCACCATACCCGTCAGGGGGGCGACCTTCTGAAACATTTCAACCTGGGTGCTGGCATTTTGCCCCGTGGTAGCATCCAGCGTGATAAGGCAGGCATGGGGCAGGTTGGGGTCAATTTTTTTTAATACCCTGACTATTTTTTCTAACTCCGCCATCAAATTGCTGTTGGTATGCAACCGCCCCGCGGTGTCAATCAAAACAACTTCATGCCCCTGCGCCAGGGCATGGTTGTAACCGCCGTGGGCAATGGCGGCGGGGTCGGTGCTGTTTTGTTTTTCACCATCCCAATAATCGACTTGTAATTTTTTGGCCCAGGATATTAATTGGCTGCTGCCCGCGGCGCGAAAACTATCGCCCGCCACCAACAATGTTTTTAAACCCGCGACTTGGGCAAGGGCGGTTAATTTAGCCAGGGTGGTGGTCTTCCCCGTGCCATTGACCCCCACCATCAACAAGACCGTGGGCTTGGCGTCCGACTCCAGAGAAAACAGGTCGTCAATTTTTTTTTCAAACGGCGATATCATGGCGGTGATGATGTTGATAATTTTTGCGGTGGCATCCTCGCTCGATTCAATATTGCTGGGCAATTTATCAACAATGGTTTGCGCCAATTTTGGCGGAATATCAGCCATGATTAAGGCATCGACCAAATGGCGGGCGATATCTTGCCAATTTTTATTTCCTTTTTTGAATCCTGCCTTCAGGGCGGATGCCAATTGGTTGCCGCTGGGTTGCAGTGCCTGTTGTAATTTTTTTAAAAAACTCATGGATTATTTTTTGCTGATGTTACATAATATCGGGTGATGCCTAAAACGAATTATAACACGATGTTGGCCATCAAGCCATCTTGATTGACGCCGACAATTTTGACCGATAAAATTTGATTGGGTGAGAAGGGGGCAGAGAGATGGGGTGCAGAATCTTGAGAAAACCCATTTGCTTCATCAAGCGTCACGGTAATAAAACCAAATTGTTCATTATGCCCCGCCAATTTATCGGGGGTCACGGTTTCAACCAGCAATTGCTGCCTGTTACCAACCTGGCTTTTTTGCCATTGCAACAAATTGTTGGCGCAAACATGGCGCAATATTTGGGCGCGCTGTTTGCGGGTGGCAAGGCTAACCTTGTTTTTTATATTGGCGGCGGGGGTAAATGGCCGTTCGGAATAGGGAAAGACATGGCCAAAGACGATAGGAATTTTTTGGATAAGGTCCACCGTATCTTGGAACATCGCCTCGCTTTCGGTGGGGAAGCCAGCGATGATGTCGGCGCCGAAAACTATCGCCCCATTGGCCGCCCGTAATTTATCAACCACGGTGATGATGTCTTGGCGCAGGTGGCGGCGTTTCATCCTTTTTAAAATCAGGTCGCTGCCCGATTGCAAAGACAAATGAATATGCGGTAATAAACGCGGCTCGCTGGCAAATAATTCTATCAATTCATCGTCAATCTCGGCGGGGTCAAGCGACGACAGGCGCAAGCGCGGCAGGTTGGGCAAGGCGTCCAACAAATGGCGGATGAGGTAGGATAATTTTTTTACGCTGGATGATTCTGAATTATCCTCGCTACGCCAGCTGGCAATATCGACCCCCGTTAAAACAATTTCTTTGAAGCCATTAGCCAACATATTTTGCGCGCTGTGAATAACATGGTCGAGGCGATGCGAACGGCTGTTGCCGCGACCAAAGGGAATGACGCAGAAGGTGCAACGGTGATTGCAACCATTTTGGATTTCTAAAAAACCCCGACTATGGTGGGTGTCATGCGACAAAAGGTGCGGCGAGAGTTCACGCAAAGTCATGATGTCGCCAACTTGCAATTTGTCATTCGATAAACGGTTGAGATTTTTCTTGGCTTGAATTTTTTCGCCATTGCCCCACACGGCGGATACGCCCGTTATTTTTTCATAACTGGCACCGTCAATCTGCGCGGCGCAACCCGTAACAATAATTTTTTTGTCGGGGTGGGCTTTGTGTTTTTTGCGAATGGTTTGTTTCACTTGCCTTTCGGCTTCGGCGGTAACGGCGCAAGAATTGATAACAATAATATCTTTTTCGCCGCGCAATTCTTGGCGTAAGATTGCCGATTCGTGATGATTAAGGCGGCAACCGAACGATATAACCTCGGCTTCATGGCCTGCTTGGTTGCTTGGCGATTGGGGCAATTGGGGGATTTGCGGCGGAGATATTTTTTCTGTCATGGCTTTGAATATTAATTAGTATAAAATTTTTTTCGTTGTTCGGCATCATCTATCTCTTGGCTGATGGATGGCAAGGCTTGGCGGATGGTTTTTGTCTGCCTAAACCAATTTTCTAATGTCTTGCCATCGCCCTGTTCCACGGCGGTGGTTAGGGCGGCTAGGTCATCCTTAAAACTTTCAAGTTGTTTAAGCACCGCAACCTTGTTGTTTAAAAAAATATCGCGCCACATAGTCGGGTCGGAAGCGGCGATGCGGGTGAAATCGCGCCAGCCCCCTGCGGAATATTTTATTACCTCCTGGCTTTGAACATTTTTTGTCGCGTTTTTTATTTGGTCTTCAAATGCCCGCGCCGTGCCCGTGATGGTGTAGGCTATAAGGTGCGGGATGTGCGAAGTAATAGCCAACACTTCATCGTGATGTTGCGGAGTCATGGCTTCAACCTTCGCCCCCACGGCTTCCCACATTTTTTTTATTTTGTCATAGGCATCCTTATCATGGTTATCGGGTGGGGTAATAATACAAAACATATCTTGAAACAAATGCGCCATGCCACTTTCGGGGCCTGAAAATTCGGTGCCCGCGATGGGGTGGGCGGGCATAAGCCTTACCCTGTCGCTGCCATATTTTTTTGTGGCTTGTTCTATGATGGCAAGGGCCGAGCCCTTGACCGAACCAACATCTGATAATATCACTGTTTTGTTTGAGCGGGCGAGCAAACCACCAATCTGTTCCATGACGGCACTATATTGCCCCATGGGAACACACAGGATGACGGCGTCGGTATTTTCTATCGCCGCCATGGCATCGGTGGTGGCATGGGTGACGCATTGGACGGCTAGGCAACGTTTTGCCGTTTCTTCGCTCCTTACCAAACCGACCACTTCCTTCGCCAATTTTTTATGTAATATTGCACGCCCCAGCGAAGACCCGATGAGCCCCACCCCAACCAGGGTTATTTTTTCAAACAAATATTCTATGGTTTTACCGTCGCTTGTCATGACAGCCTTCTAACCAAATTTGGCGATAAAAACAATCAAGGCTTTTGCGCCCTAGAAAAAAAAACCTAGGCTTACGCCCCTCGTGCGGGCATTTTTGGTTGCTGCATTTTGCGCAATGTCCAAATACTCACCACCAGCAAGACGATGATACCGCCCAGGATAGTTTGTGGTAAGGGCGATTGACCAAGCACCCACCAAACCAAAAGTGGCCCTATCAAGGTTTCTAACATAAATATAAGCAAGGTTTCTTCTGACGAGACAAAACGCGCAGCGTAGGATGTTAAAGAAAATGATAGGGCGGTGGTCAACAAAGCGTTGATGAACATTAAACCCATTTGCGCGCTGGTGGTGGTGCCCCAACTGACGAATGGCAGAGAAAAGAAACTGTTGCTACCCGCCAGAAGCAACACCACCAACAAAGGATGGGGGTGGTTTTTAACGGTTTGGAAAAAACTGTAATACATGGCGAGGAAGAAGGCCGCACCAAACGAACATAATGCCCCGAACAATTTTGCTTCGCGCAAATTGTCGGCCATCACCAGGGCGATGCCCAAAAAAATGCCGATGGTCGCCAGCCAATTATCAATTGGTACTTTTTTCTTAAGGTAAAGGGCGGTGATGAGCGCGCCAATCAAGGGCGCCGATGATAGGATAATCAGATTGCTCGCCACCGTGCCATATTGCGTTCCCAAAATAAAAAAGAAGGAGGTAGCAGGGTAAATGAGGGTGATAGGATAGAATTCTTTTATTTTGGCCCAAAGCATGGCGGGGGTTTTTGCTAAGGAAGTTTTTTTGCCAAATACTTGGTGGCGATAAATAAACACCAATGGTAAAAATAATAAAACCATCATGCCGTTGCGAAAGAACATCAAATTGGCGGATGATTGCCCCGACATTAAGATAAGCAAGGAATCGGGGGTAATAAACAACACCCCCAATATTGTTAATAATAAACCGCGACGATAGGGGGTAAGAAACTTCATGAAGGTAGCAGGTAATAATTTTGGTTTATTTTTATTTGCTCTATCCCAAAACGGTGAAACAAGTCAAATGCTTAGCTACCCAATTGGGTGCGAGCGATGGAGACGCCAATGACTTCCTTAACCCCATTTTTTTTTAACAATTCGGCCAGATGGTGCATGGTGGCGCAGGTTGTTACCACATCATCGACCAAAATAATTTTTTTATGGCGTATTTCTTCCCAGCCTGCATGGGGTTTGCTTTGCGAATTTTTCTGCTTGGTTATTTTACTATTTAAAGCAAAGGCGTTTTTTAATTGCCGCCAGCGGGCATCGCGCCCAATATTTTTTTGACTGATAGGCAGGGTGCGAATCAACAGCGACGTCAGCAATGATATGTTTATTAATTTTGATAAGGGCCTGGCCAAAACCTCGGCTTGGTTATATTTTCGTTTGAGGGTTCTTTTGATATGGCTCGGCACGGGCAAAATAAGATAATCATCGGGCTGGGTAATATATGGTTTTAACGCGGCTGATAAATGATAAGAAAAAAATCGGCTTAGGGCTAAATCGTCAGCGTATTTTAATTTTAATATTAAGGATATCAGCGGTTCACGATAAAGGAAGGGCGCGACTATTTTATCCACCGCCAGCGGGCGTTGTTGGCAAGTGAAGCAGAGGTTAGCCAGATTATTATTTATTCGGTCGTCAGCAACGGGAACAGGCAAGGGATAGGCGCAAGCAACACAATGATGGGCGGGCAAAAACGGTAGATGAGGCCAACAATCAACGCACACCCCATGGGGTGTTTCGATATGCAGGGTTTGTTGGCACAGCGGGCATAGCGGCGTGTAAACAATACCCGCCAAACGCCGCGCCGCGCGCCGTGTTAACAACCAGCAAGACCAAAGGAAACCAAAACGGGGCATGATTTTTGAAAGAATGAAAGAAAAGATTGTTATTTAAGCGATAAAAGATTAAATAGATTAAAGAAAGAAATCAATGGTTGCTTCTAGTTTTTTGACCAAGCTACAAACCATCATGGCGCGCGCGCGGGTGTTGGTGGTGGGCGATGTCATGTTGGATAGTTATATTTATGGTTTGGTGGAGCGTATTTCGCAAGAAGCCCCGATACCCGTGCTTAGCCAAACGGGCGCAACCGAATATCGCCCAGGCGGTGCCGCCAATGTTGCCTGTAACATCATGGCCATGGGGGCGGGGGTTTCGCTGGTTGGGTTGATGGGCGATGACGCGCCAGGCCAGCAATTGGAAGCATGTTTAAAAAAATTGGCGAAAGAATTATCAAACAAATTATCGCTGGATAATCAACTCTATGATGGTTTTTTTATAAAACAATCCGACCGCCCGACTACCGAAAAAACCCGCTATATTGCCAACAAACAACAGATGTTGCGTCTAGACCGCGAAAATATTCGCCCGATTGATAAAAAAACAGCCGAGCAATTGTTAGAAGTAATTGAAAAAAAATTGCCCGATGTCGGGGCGGTGATATTATCCGATTATGGCAAGGGATTGTTGACCGATAGTTTTTTGCAGGATGTCATCAAGATGGTGAAGGGAAAAAACTTGCCCGTGGTGGTCGACCCCAAGGGGAACGATTTTAAAAAATATCAGGGGGCGGATTACATAACCCCCAATCGCCAAGAATTACACCAAGCCACCAAATTGGCAACCAAAACCACCGACCAGGTGATTGCTGCCAGTTATGAATTAATCGCCAGTGTGGGATTACAGGGCGTCCTCGCCACAAGGTCGGAGGAGGGATTGTCATTGATAAGAACATCGCCCGATAAAAAAAATATCATTGCCCATTTTAAAACCGACGCGCGCGAAGTATTTGATGTGGCTGGCGCGGGCGACACGGTGGTGGCGATTTTTGCCGCGGGTTTGGCGGCGGGTTTGCCGTCAATTTTTGCGGCGCGTTTGGCCAATGCGGGCGGCGGCGTGGTGGTTGGAAAACGCGGCACGGCCGAGGCCAACCTTACCGAGATTATCGCCATGATATATTCATCGATAGAGCATGGCGAATATAACCCGAACGAGGGCGAGGCCTTGGCAAAAATTTCGCAATGGAAAAAAATGGGCAAAAAAATTGTGGTCGCCAATGGATGCTTCGATATGTTGCACGATGGCCATGTTAGCCTGCTGCAACAGGCGCGGGAGCAAGGCGATGAATTGGTGGTGTTGATAAACAGCGATGATTCGGTGGCGCGGTTAAAAGGGGCGAGCCGACCATTTCAACCGTGCCAGGTTCGCGCCGATGCGCTGTTAGGCCTGGCGGAGGTTTCGCAAGTTATTCCATTTGAAGAAGACACGCCCGCCGATATTATAAAAAAAATCAAACCCGATGTGTTGGTGAAGGGCGATGATTACGCGGGCAAAGATATTGTCGGCGCGAAAGATTCGGGGCGGGTTTATTTGGCCAAGTTAAAAAATGGTTTTTCAACCAGCAATATTTTAAAAGATTTGATTTGAAGCCACAAGGCGGTTGGCAAATTAATCGAACAGGTTGAGCCAATATATTAGACCATGAAATAACAAATTGGGTTCGTAATCTTTGGGGTTGTTAAATCCGCCGCCCGTAAAAACCATGGCGCGTTTTTCTGCTTCTGCTTTTTCTGCTAATTCGGTCATCAGGCCACGAAAAATTAAACGACAACCCTTGCTGATGGCGTCATGGGTGTTCCTGCCAATCATGTTATCTTCGATTTTCTGATTAATTTCGTTGATAATATTTTGGTCAATTTCAATTTGTGATAAATCTTGCATCTGCTTGCTGGCGGAATCTTGTTTGGTTTCTGGTGCCATTTTTTCTGATAATTTGTAATTTTTGGCGGCGGTTTTTGCCCAGGGTGGTTTTATTCCTGTGTTTTCATAAAGTGCCTGTTCCATGATAAATGCGCCAGGCATTATCACCCCGCCTTCAAAGCCAAAACCTGCATCGGCAAAATTAACCGTCATGGCGGTGCCAGCATCGACTATCATCAACGGCGCGCCGTAGCCCAATTTTTTGGCACCCAGGATAGCCAACAACCTATCGGGGCCCACGGCCTCGGGCTCGTCGGTATAATTGCGGAATGGGTAATCTTTGCTGGTGAAGAATCGCAAATCTATGGCATGTTGGCTAGCAAATTTTTTTAGCAGGAGTGTGACAGATGGCACCACCGACACCGCAAAAATTTGCCGCGCCGCGGACAACAATTTGAAATGGCTAGAGGTTTTTATGCTGGCAGTGTTGATAATATTGATATCACCTAAGTTTTTTCCATCCCAATCAGTATATCGTACATGGCTGTTGCCAATAATCATAAGAATAACGTTCATGGCGTGAGTATAGAAAAAAAATACAATGGTTGCAATCAACTTGCGGGGTTTGTATAGGAAGTATCACATTGCGGAGAGGTGCCAGAGTGGTCGATCGGGGCGGTCTCGAAAACCGTTGTGCGAGCAATCGTACCGAGGGTTCGAATCCCTCCCTCTCCGCCACTAGGCTTGCGCCTAGAATCGCTCTTGTTGCCACTAGGCTTACGCCTAGAACCGCTCTTGTTGCCACTAGCAATAAAAAAAAACTACGGTTTCCATCCGCCACCAATAGCAATTATATTTTGTTCGTTGTTCTTAAAAATAGGGTGTGAATTAGAATAATAAATTGACATAAAAATAAAAATAATTTAGCCACCATTCATGGCAAGCGTTGCAACCTATCTTAATTTTTCGAGCCAGACCGAGGTCGTCTTTGATTTTTATAAATCGGTGTTCGGTGGAGAATTTACATCCTTCACGCGGATTGGCGATGTGCCGCCCGCGCCAGGCATGACATTTAGCGATGAAGAAAAAAAATTGGTTATGAATGTGCAATACCCTATTTTGGGTGGTCATGTGCTGATGGGCAGCGACGTGCCAGCAAAACATGGCAAGGTGGAGATGGGCAATAATATTTCCATCGCCCTGATGGTTGATAGCGTGGATCAAGGAAAAAAATTATTCACCGCCCTGGCCGCGGGGGGCAAGGTTGGCATCGAATTTCAAGAAATGTTTTGGGGCCATTGGGGCTCGCTCACCGATAAATTTGGCGTGCGCTGGATGGTTAATTGTAACAAGTAAAGTTTCTTATAAATAATTATCGCCTATTGTTGTAGGCGGCCTTCGCCGAGCGCGGAATAAAATAAAATATCGGCGGAATAAGCATGGCAAAATAAGCCAAGTAGGGGCTGATGAAGCTGAGTAAAAAAGCCCCACCATAACAACCAACGCCAACATACCTTTGCCAACCAAATTTTTTCAGGTTGCCATGAACACTGCGCGTGAGGAAATAAAACACCAACCCCGCTAAAAACATATTTAAATTATAAAAAGCAATGCTAATAGGTTCGTCAAAATTTTCCCCCAACAGGCTGGTAGAAAAGGGAATAAGGGTAATAAAAAGCAGGGTGAGAATATTAAGCCATAATATCCTATGGGTGACGGTTTTGATGCTCAAACATAGCTGATGATGGTTAACCCACCAAATGGCGATGGTGATGAAGCTTAAAATAAATAATAAAAAAGTAGGAAGAAACGGCAAAAAATCAACCCAATGGGTTATATCAAAAGGATGCAGTTCGATAGCCAACAGAGTCATGACGATGGAAAACACCCCGTCAGAAAATGCTTCTAGTCTTGTTTTATTCATTTTATTTTTCTTCCTTTGGTAATATTTTATTTGCCAAAAGAAGTCAAATTGATTAAAGTCAAAAAATGAAAAAAATTAGCACCTTTCTTTGGTTCGATAATACAGCGGAACAGGCCGTTGCATTTTATAGTGAGATTTTTTCAGATTTAAAAATTCTGGGGAAAATGGCCGCTGGCGGGAACGTGATTGGTGTCACTTTCGACCTAGCGGGGCAACAATTCATCGCCTTTAATGGTGGGCAACATTACAAATTAACCCCCGCTGTATCAATATTTGTGCAATGCGATACCCAAGAAGAAATTGATAATTATTGGGATAAATTTTTGGCTGGGGGCGGTAAAGAAATGGCATGCGGTTGGTTGACCGACAGGTTTGGCGTCAGCTGGCAAATTATTCCGCGGATGTTAGTCGATGTTTTGGGCAGTAAAGACAGCGTGAAGGCCGAGCGCGCCAGGCAAGCCATGATGCAAATGATCAAGCTAGATATACAAAAATTGCAAGACGCCTTTGATGGCAAATAATTTTTTAAGCCGTGGCTTTGGTCATGCTGCAAGTAATTGCTCTCGTCAGATATTAAAAATAACAAAGCAAAGCAATAAATGGTAAGCAGTAAGCTTACCACCGCACGCCGCGTTTTTGCCAATGTTTCACCCTTGCTTCAAAGGAAGTATGTTGGTCGGGGGCAAGGGCGTCCTTCATATCTGACAATAGGATTTTTCTATTTTTTTCTTTGTTGTTAAAATATCTTAACCAAGCATTGCGAACGGTGGTTTTTTGCACTTCGTTTAAATCTAAACTTTTGGTCATTTGCGCTGCTTTGACTTCTGCCATGGCTTCTGGGCTGTCATCGGTGGTGCGATAGGACCACATTTGAATACCGCCAGCAACCCAAAGAATAATCGCCACCACGCCAACCGCGGCCAGGGCGCACAGCATCACTTTTTTTAAACAACGCAACCACAGACTGGAACCCGCGCCATGTTGGTTGTTAAGATTTTCTTTTGTAGATTTTTTTGCCATGAGGGTAATTTTTCAAACAACAACACGCCCCACACGGTCATTATAAAAAACTCTCAAGGCAGAATCAAGAATTACTTCATCCACATGACGAGTAATTTGATAGGTAAGGATAACAAGGTGACGACAACCAAACCAAACAACCATAGCATGACAAACCAACTAACCTGGCGCAACCGCGGTTTGTTTTTGAAGAATCGGCGCAACCAATTATCAATTTTTTGGGTGATGGGTTGGATTATCATTATTGTTTGCTTGTTAAGATTATCAAATTCTGCCGTTATTTTTTTTATTAGTAGGTAGCCTTGTCATGGGCCTTGCCGCGAAAAACAAAGTAGCAATAACCCGTGTAGCCTAAAATAATCGGCAACATCGGCACAACCCCGACCAACAATAATGATAACCCAGGCCCCGATGCGGCCGCTTGGCCAAAAGTATATTGATAAGGAATGATGTAAGGAAAGATAGATACCGTTAGCCCAAGGTAGCCTATTACAAATATTAATTGCGTGGTAAAAAATGGGCGCACTTCATGAAGCACACGCTTGCCAACTTCACGCTTAAGGTCAAACCAAGCGACAATAAAAAGCAACGCCGTTACAAGTGGAATAGGCGCGAGGTAAAGCATATGCGGGAAAGAGAACCAGCGGGCAGCAATGGTATCGTTGATAAGGGCGACGCTAACACTAACCAACAACATAGCAATCCCGACAAAGCCGAGGAGGTACATGGCGGCACGCCGCGCCCAAACGTGGGTTTCCTTATCGGTCTTCATCACCAGCCAGGTCGCGCCCAGCAACCCATAGCCAAACACCAAGGATAATCCTGTTAACATGCTAAAGCCCGAAGCCCAATCAAGCGGGCCACCAGCAAAATTGCGGCCATCAACCTTGACTCCCGAAATAAATGCACCCAAAATAAGTCCCTGGCAAAATGCCGCCATCAGCGAACCCATGTGAAATACATAATCCCACATTTTTTTGCCCTTAACCGATGCTTTGAAGCGAAATTCGAAGGCAATGCCGCGTAGAATAAGCCCCAACAACATCAAAATAATCGGCATGTAGAAAGCGGGTAAAAGGATAGAATAGGCCAAGGGAAAGGCGACAAACAAACCACCCGCACCCAATACCAACCATGTTTCATTGCTATCCCAAAATGGCGCAATAGAATTAATCATTTTGTTGCGGCATGTATCGGACGGGGCGAAGGGAAATAAAATACCAACCCCCAAATCAAAACCGTCCAGCGCGACATACATCAACACCGCAACGGCGATGATAACACCCCAAATAATGGGAAGGTTAAGGACAGAGGAAAAATCAAACATGCTGTATCGTTGGGTATATCGTTGGGCTTATCATTATTATTTTTTCTTTTTTGATTTGGCGGGTTTGGCAAGCCCTTCCATCATCGAGGCCTCCAACCCATGTTTATAAAATTGTTCTTGGCTGCTTGTCGCGGGGATTCCCAAACCAATCAGCTTAAGGATATAATAACTGCCTGCACCAAATACAAAACTATACATAACAACAAACGCCACCAGCGACCATAAAACTTGCGGCCCCGTGATGGCGGGCGACACCGATTCAACTGTGCGCATCACCTCATAAACGGTGAAGGGTTGCCGACCAATCTCGGTCACGAACCAGCCCGCCAACAGGGCGATAAAGCCGCTTGGCATCATCGCCATCCACCAATATTGCAGGGCGCGGTTGGTAAAAATCTTTTTGCGATAATAGGCCCAAGCGCTGGTAAGCCCCAAACCTATCATCAACAACCCCAAGCCAATCATAATACGGAATGACCAGAAAACCCATGCGACATAGGGCCTGTCGGCGGCGGGCACCGATTTTAACCCCTTTGACCTCGCCATTCCAGCTGTGGGTCAGGATAAGGCTTGAAGCATAAGGTATAGATAGCTCGTAATGATTCTTTTCATTTTTTTGGTCGGGGATAGCAAACAGACGGAAGGCAGCGGGTTGTTCCGTTTTTTCCCAAATACCTTCCATCGCGGCAACCTTCATGGGTTGGTGCTTGAGGGTATTGAGGCCATGCAAATCACCAACCAATAATTGTAAGGGCGCGGCCAAGGCCAGCATAAGCGTCGCCATGGCAAGCATGGTTTTTGCTTCGTTGATATGACGTTTGGTAAAAAGATAGAATGCCGCGACACCACCCACCACCAACGCCACCGAAAGATAAGCCGCCAACACCATATGCACAAGCCGATAAGGAAAGGACGGGTTGAAAACAATAGCAAGCCAATCCAGCGGATATAACCTGCCGTCGGGGCCGACTTCAAAACCCTGGGGGGTTTGCATCCAACTGTTGGCGGCAAGAATCCAAAATGCCGATAACAGCGTGCCCAGGGCAACAATCACCGTTGCCGCAAAATGCATTTTGGGCGACACACGATTAAAACCAAACAACATGATACCCAAAAATGATGCCTCCAAGAAAAAGGCGGTTAAAACTTCAAACCCGAGCAAAGGACCTATGACATTCGAAATGCGGTCGGCAAATATCGACCAATTGGTGCCAAATTGATAGGACATCACGACGCCCGATACGACCCCCAAACCAAAGGAGACGGCAAAAATTTTTATCCAAAATTTGTAAAGGTTAAGATAGACGATTTTTCCTGTTTTAAGCCAGAGACCTTCCAGCACTGCTAAATAACTAGCAAGGCCGATGCTCATGGCGGGGAAAACAATATGAAAGCTAATCGTGAAGGCAAATTGAATGCGAGCCAGGAGGAGGGGATCGAGAAGGTTATCTAACATCTTTTATCCTGTCCACTTGCTATTCTTTCTTAACTGGCCATGGTGGCTTAGTTTTTTTTCATTCTATACACAGAAATAACTCTTGTCAAATTGTTCTTAGTTATTGTTGGAAGATTAAGTCTATGACAGAACAATACCAAACCCCCAAATGATTTAATAAAAAAATTGCAAGGACATTGTAAAGATGGTAGCTAGAGTCATCAATCATGCCGTTACAAATGCTTGATATATTACATATAAAAAAATTGGTGAGGTTATTATGACAATTACAACGCGCTTGATGGGTGGACTGGGCAACCAATTGTTTCAATATGCGGCGGGGCGCGTCTTGGCAAAAAAACATAAAACGACACTGAGGTTGGATACAAGTTTTCTGGCGCAACAAAATAAAAATATTACCAACCGCCCTTATGAACTGGCACCCTTTACCCTTAAAATTGATAGGTTGGAAAATTGCGAGCCTGGCGAACAGGATAAAGTCATTGAAGAAGATAATCTGACCGCCCCCGAAGCATTCATGGCAAGCCCGCCCGATAGTTTTTTGATAGGTTATTGGCAGGGGCGATTTTATATAGAAAAAATAAAAGATGAATTGTTGGAAACCATCAAACCGACAAAACCATTGTCAAAACAATCGCAACAAATATTAAGCCAAATAAAAAAAACCAATGCGGTGTTGGTGCATATTCGCCGTGGTGATTACGCAACCTTATCGTCCGCCAATCGGTTTCATGGTTTGTTGCCGATGGATTATTATCAAAGGGCAATTAATGAAATGCTGCGCCATGTAAAAGACCCAAGTTTTTTTATTTTTTCTGACGACCCGCAGTGGGTAAAAGAAAATTTAGCAATAGCAAATCATAAAACGGTATATGTAACCCACAACCAAGGAAAAAATTCATGGCAAGATTTAATATTAATGAGCCATTGCCAACATGCCATTATCGCCAACAGCAGTTTTTCTTTTTTGGCGGCTTATTTGTTACAATTGCGCCATGCCAAGGATGCTAAGGGGGAGGGCAAGGAGGGTGGCAAGGCGAATATCATAGCACCACGCGAATGGTTTCGCGCGCGCGCCGTTGACCAAGAAAAATGGTTTCCAGCTGGTTGGCAATTGTTATCGGCCCAGCCCCGTTCGCCATTTCGTACTTTCTATAGGTTATTGACAAGCAAGATAAAAACCCGCATTAAATTAACGATAAAGCGACATAAAACCAAAGGCATAACAACATGACAGAAATGATTTGGGCGATTGACGGCATGCACTGCGCCGCATGTATTGAAAAAATTACCGCGGCGATGACGGGCGAGGAGGGGGTTAAGGTTACCCTCACCCCGCCGCGTTTGCATGTGGGGCAAGCCAGCAATTTAGCAACCTTGCAAAAAAAAATAAAAAAAGCTGGCGACCGTTATTCCTTGCGCCCCCGCACCGCAGCGGAAGTGATGGCCGATAACACCCCTCACCACACTATGGCTGACCATAGCCAGCATGGCACGCAAGCGGTCATGTTGGACAATGGCGAGGATAACCGTTCTTTCCTACAGATTTATTATCCATTGTTTTTAATCGTGGGTGCGGTGGCGGTGTCGGCCTTAAAAGGCGTCACCAATATTTACGATTGGATGTTAAATTTCGAAGCAGGATTCTTTCTGGTATTTGGCTTTTTTAAATTGCTTAATTTACCTGGCTTTCGCGACGCCTACGCCACCTATGACCTGTTGGCAAAAAAAATCCCTGCCTATGGTTTGCTTTACCCATTTTTGGAATTGGCATTGGGTTTTATGTTTTTGTTTCGGTTTGAATTGGCGATTGCTTTTTATAGTGCCATTATATTGATGGGTTTCAGTTCGCTGGGGGTGTTGCAAGCCCTGGCAAAAAAACAGAAAATCCGCTGGTGCCTGCCTGGGCACGACGCTTAACCTGCCCATGACCAGCATTACATTGGTCGAGGATTTGAGCATGGTCGTGATGTCGGTTGTTATGTTGTGGCATGGTGTGATATAAGCGCGAGGTGTTTCGCTTATGTTTGGTAACATCTATCGGTGATAGGCCGATGGAAGATTATTTAGATTTTTTACGCGCCGCCGTGCTTGGCGGGGTTGACATGGTCCAGTGGCGAGAAAAAAAGCGAGCCTTACAAAAAAAATATATCAAGCCGAAGCGATTAAAAAATTGCTCGATGAATGGAATCTGCCCTTGATGATTAATGATTACCCCGATATTTGCAAGCAAGTTGGCGCAGGCGGTGTGCATTTGGGCAATAGCGATATGGCGGTGGCAATGGCTCGCCCCATCATCGGGGCCGATAAAATAATTGGCGTTTCGAAAGAATCAGAAGGCGACCTTAAGCAAGCCAACCAAGATGCGGCTATCGATTACATGACGGCCAGCGCTATCTACCCCAGTGCTCATAAATTGGATACTCAAAAAATTTGGGGGAATCGAAGAATTAAAAAAATTAGTGAAGATGGCGCAAAAACCCCTCACCGCCATTGGCGGGATTACCCTGGATAACCTTGCCGATGTTATGGCGACAGGGGTTGCGGGGGTGGCGGTGGTCGGCGCAATTCACAATAGCCAAGCCCCTTACAACACAGCCAAAAAGATGCGTGAAATAATTGACCATGCCACGAGTAAAAATACAGCGCAAACCCCTAACGCTTGGTAGACTTTTATTAATTTTTTTTTTATATCATTATATATATTTTTTAATCGGGCCTATTATGCAATCCACCGCGCAAGAAAAAAAATCGACCCTCGCCTTTTCGGATATAAGGGAGAACCTGCCACCCATGCTGGCGGCGTTGCGCGAAAAAAAACCATTGATATTGAATCTGACCAACCTGGTCACGATGGATTTTATGGCCAATGCTTTGCTTGCCCTGGGTGCGGCACCCTTGATGTCGAACGCCGATGAAGAAATAGCAGAATTGGTGGGCATTTCTTCCGCCGTGAATATTAATATTGGAACATTGGATAGGGTATTTATGCAACGCGCCCTGTTGGCGGCAAAAACCGCGCAAGCATTAAAAAAAATAATGGTGCTGGATCCCGTGGGGGCAGGGGCCAGTCAATTGCGCAGTATCGCCAGTGCCGACCTCTTGCTATGGGCAACTATTGTGCGCGGCAATGGTTCGGAGATCCTTTCGCTTGAAAAACAAAGTAGGGCAGGACAAGACGGGCATGGAAATCAAAAATCCTTGGCGCATAGCGGCCCTGTGGAACATGTGGGGCCGCTCGGCGTTGAATCAACCGTTGGTTCGCTTGATGCCGTCATGGTTGCGGAACAATTGGCAAATCAAGGCAAAATAATTATTGTCAGCGGGCGCGAAGATTATATCACCGATGGTCAACAGAATTTTAGTTGCCCCTATGGCTCGAGCCTTATGCCATCGGTGACGGGCATGGGTTGTGTTTTGACGGCGGTGGTGGCGGCTTTCGCCGCGCTCGGCGGCAATGGTTTGGTGGCGGCCAACATGGCGGTGCATTTTTTTGCCCTGACGGGGCAGGTGGCGGCGCAGTCGCATAACGAACCCGCCAGCTTCAAAACAAAATTTATCGATTTGCTATTTGCGCCCGATTGGCAAGCGATAGAAGAGATTATGGATTACGGCGGCCAGCAAGATAGGAAAACCATCATCAATGAAATATAAAGTTTTATCTATTGCGGGGCTTGACCCGTCGGGCGGGGCGGGGGTGTTGGCGGATGTGAAAACATTCTCCGCCCTTGGTTGTTATGGCATGGCGGTGGTAACCGCCATCACCGCGCAAAACACCCGTGGGGTAAGCGCGGTATTCGATGTATCGGCAACCGCGGTGCGTCAACAGTTAGAAAAAATTTTAGAAGATATCATGCCCGATGCTATCAAAATTGGCATGTTGTTTAATGAAGATATTATTTTCACCGTCGCCGATGTTTTGCAAAAAATGGTTTTGCCCAAAAAAATTCCTATCGTGCTGGATCCCGTCATGATGGCAAAAAGTGGCGATGCGTTGTTGCAACCTGCCGCCATGGCGGCCTTGAAAAAAAAATTGGTGCCCTTGACCGATATTATCACCCCCAATTTACGCGAAGCCGAAGCCTTGCTGGGTTGCGACACCATTACCGCAGAAACCATGGCAAGCCGCGCCAAGGAATTATTAACATTGGGCAGTCAGTCGGTATTATTAAAGGGCGGGCATTTGGAACAAAATATGTCCGACGATTATTATGTGGGCGCAGATATGCCAAACGGTTTGTGGTTGACCGAGGCGCGGATAAAAACCAAAAACACCCATGGCACGGGTTGCACATTATCATCGGCCATCGCCAGTTATTTGGCAAAGGATTCGGGCAACCCCAAAAAAATGGCGGAGGCATGCCAAGAGGCTAAGCGGTATTTAACGGGGGCATTGCGCGCGGTGGAGCAAGGTTCGGTGGGCGGCGGCGCGGGGCCATTGCATCATTTTTACCAACGATAACAGCATGGTAAAATAACATATAAGAATATTATTTTTTAACTCAATATTGTAAAAAATATACAACCATCGCCATTTTTTTCAAAATATGGTTTGCGATTCGCTAATCTTATAGTATAATTTTTTTATATTTAAGGAAATGATGCTGTTTTGCTGATTAATGTTGCCTGGATAAAATTTTTGCTTGACAGATTTAAAGAAATAGTGGAAAGCAAGAATAGTAAAATAATAATCAAAAAAAAACATATAGAGAACATAAAATAGCGTATATTAATAAAAATATAAAAGGGAACAAGCGTTACAATGTAAGCAATTTATCCTTTGTATCCAATAATTAATTGCAAGTAATATAAATATCACATCAGCTAATCTAACTTACTTGAATGTAAGTAAAAATTTTTTTAAGAAGGAAGGAATACAGAGATGGCAAAACAAGAACACGGTTTTAAAATAGCAGGCATGGGGCGTTATTTGCCCAAACGTTGCGTTACATCAAAAGATATTGATAAAATGACGGGCATGTCGGAGGGTTATACCGAAGAACGCACCCACATCCATCAACGTTATTGGGTTTCGGAAGGGGAAACAACCCTGTCCATGGCCAAGGCAGCCTCGGAGGAGGCATTGAAAAAAGCGGGCATTACGATAGACGATGTTGGTTGCGTTATTAACGCGGGCGTTTTGGTGCCACAAATTATTCCTTCGACTTCTTCTTTGTTGTTGTATGAATTTGGTACATCGAAACAAGATTGTTTTGATGTCGATTGCACCTGCTTAAGTTTTGTTAAGGCCCTGGATATTGCCGATTCCTTGGCGCAAACCAAAGATTACAAACATATTCTTATATTCACCAGCGAAATTGCATCCTACGGGATTCAAGATGGCCATCATGATGTAAAAAGCCTGTTTGGCGACGGCGCGGTGGCGATGGTTTTGAGTAAAGAAAAAGGCGCGAAGTCGCATGTTATGGGTTCGGTATTCCAAGCCTTCCCCGATGGCGGCGCATTTAGCCAAGTACGTGGCGGCGGCACCCGCACGCACCCCAAGGCCAACAAAGGAACATTGCCCGAGCTAACAAGCTATGACTTTGAAATGCAAGGTCCCAAGGTGTTTAAAGTGGCGAGCAAGAATTTCCCTGCCTTCATGAAGTCGGTGTTAGAAAAAGCCAATGTTAAAATGGAAGATATTGATTATATCATCCCGCACCAAGCCAGTTATCAAAGTATTATTCAAATTCAAAGACGTTTGGGCGTCAACGATAACAAGGTTCTGCGCACCATTGAAAATTATGGCAACCAGGTTTCTGTTTCCATCCCCAATGCTTTTTACGAATTGTTTGATTCGGGGCAATTAAAATCGGGCGATAAGGTTATGTTCCTTGGCGCCGCCGCGGGTTTGGTATTGGGTGCGGTGGTATTGCAATACTAATAATTAATTATCATTTTTTTTAGATAATTCATGAAAAAAAATAAGGGCTTGGTATTTGGCGGTGCGGTGTTAGCATGGTTGCTGCCTATCGCGGTTAGTTTTTTCATGGTTGATGGTTCGACCACGCCCCATAGTTATAAACCCAATATTTATGTATTTAAATTGGTGATGTTTATTTTGGCATCGGCCATTGCCTATTATTTTTATAAAAAATTGAGGGATAAAAAAGATTTGACCATTACGGTGGCGCATGTATTTCTTGCGACTTCGGTCTTGCTTGACATGATATTGCTTGTGTCGGTTTTTAAAATGCCCTTTATGATATGGGTTGCAATGATATTGCCATTTTATCTGGTTGCCTTTTATGGGATTTACTTTTTGCTAAACTATAAGAAATAGTTTATCATCACCGCTGTGTTATCAGTAAAATTTTACCAGGCTGGTTTTTGTAAACACCCTGAATGCGTGATGAGCGGGCGCATAACTTTAAGTGGTTTAAAAAATGTTTCTATCCCCATGGTGTGTACCCTTATCAAACACCCCAAACATGGGTTGATGTTGTTTGATGTTGGGTATAGCGATAATTTTTTAAAAGCATCCGATAAAATGCCATATCGTTTGTATCGTATGGTAACCCCCGTTTCTATCGGTGAAACCCTGGTCGAGATGTTGGAACGCGACGGTATTGATAAAAATGATATCAAATATATTTTTATTTCACATTTTCATGCTGACCATATATCGGCGGTCGATGATTTCCCCCAAGCAAAAATTATTACCGCCCAGGCGGGTTATGATTATGCAAAAAAAAATAACGGGGTTTGCGGCGGTAAAAAAAGGATTATTACCCGATCTGATGACGTTGTTTAAGAAACGAAAATTTGAATTTATCGAAGATAAAAAACCTATCAAGGGGCATAAAAAACTTTATAATTTTATAACCCACGATATTTTTGGTGATGGTGCAATGGTGGCGGTTGATTTGCCCGGTCATGCACGTGGCCAGCATGGATTATATTTGCAAGATACCAACCGCGGAAAAGTATTTTTGGTGGCCGACGCAACATGGATGATGTCATCCCTGGCGGCGGATCGACCGCCCCTGCCCATTGTGGCCTTGGTTAATGATAACCAGAAGAAATTTTTGAAAACCTTTCACGCCCTCCACCAATTTTATCGCGAAAACAAAAATGTAAAAATGGTTCCATGCCATTGCCAGGCGACATTTAATAAATTGTCGGCTAATAAATTATCTGCCAAACGGCGTTAAAAATCCGTGATTATATTTTGGTTGGCAAATTAAAAAAAATAACTTATAGTAACAATACTATGACTAGAATATTCACTATATTGGCGATGACCGTAATATTTATTGCGGTATTATGGATAATCATTCCCATGGTCATCAACCATGTGAAAGAACCTGATTTCAAAATAATAAAATCTGAGCGTAATATCCAATTGCGCCAATATGCCCCCTATATTGTGGCGGAAGTTAAAGTAAGCGGGGAGCGGGGCGCGGCCGCCAGCCAGGGTTTCCGCCTTATTGCTGGTTATATTTTTGGTGGCAATCAATCAAAAACGGGCTCGGCAAGTAAAACCGGGGCGGAAAAAATCGCCATGACCGCGCCCGTCATTCAACAAAAAGATAATGAAAAAATCGCCATGACCGCGCCTGTCATTCAACAATTAACCGATGACGGTTCATGGACCGTGCAATTTGTCATGCCGAAAGAATATACGCTGGCAACCTTGCCCACGCCCAATGACAAGCGTGTCGAATTAAAACAAGTTGCCAGCAAACAATGGCTGACAATAAAATTTTCTGGCACATGGAGTAAGGCTAATATTGAAAAACGTTTTAAACAATTGATGGACTACGCCAACAGCAATAACCTCAAAACCGTGGGCGCGCCGCGCACGGCTTTTTACAATGCCCCTTGGACCTTGCCACCATTTCGTCGCAACGAAGTGATGATAGAAATAAAATAATATCTTTTATTTTTATCTATGGTTGATGATAAAAGAATCGAAACTCCCCCACAAAATGCCAAAAGATTTGCAAGCCGCGGTGCTTGCTAACCCCCAAGTAAGAACCTTGTGGGATGATATAACGCCGCTGGCGCGTAATGAATTTATTTGCTGGGTAGAGGACGCCAAGAAACCAGAAACCAGGGCGCATAGAATTGTAAGGACTTGCGAAGAGCTATTAGAAGGAAAACGCAGGCCTTGCTGTTGGCCAGGATGCTCTCATCGCAAAAAATAAATTATTCTTGCAACATTTTGTTGATGTATTTTTCCGTTTCCAAATAATTATGCTCGCCGCATATACCGTGCACCACGCGACCATATTTGTTAATGAAATAAAATGCTGGCCAGCAATCGTTGTGATAACTATCCCAAGTTTGCAATTGATTATCCACCGCCACGGGATAGGTTATGCCGTGCTGCCTCATTGCATTTTGAATGGCGGCCAGCGATCTATCCTGTTCAAATTCGGGCGAATGCACACCGATGATAACCAACCCCCTGCTGCGATACTTCCTGTCCCATTCGACAATAGCGGGCAGGGTGCGTTGACAATTGATACAAGAATAGGTCCAAAAATTAACCAAGACAACCTTGCCCCGCAAAGAACTTATGGTTAGCGGGCGGTCAACATTAAACCATTGTTGAATGCCGACAAATTCGGGGGCAGTAAAGGAAAGAGGTTTGCTGAAGGGCCCATCAGCAAAAACAGAAACGGGTTTGTTTTCGGTGGCGTAGGCATTGGTTCCAACCAACAACGCCGATACAATAATCATTACCCCCACTATTTTCCTCATCAAGCGATGCCGCCCAGGCAGCCAGCCAAAATGATTCAAGGCTTTCCTGCCCAACAGGGCGATGATTAAAAACGGCACGCTAACCCCCACTGCAAAGGCCAACACCACCATCACCGCATGCAGGTTATCGGTTTGCCTTATAACCTGGGTAAGGGCCGAACCCAAAATGGGGCCAGCGCATGGCACCCAAACCAGGGCGATAACCGCCCCAATCGCCAAACCAACTATAACTTCGTGGTATTGACGCTGTTCGATATAATATAATAATTTACTGCCCGAATTGGACAGGTTGCTGGTTAGGGCGGAAAATTGCTGGGACAGGTTATCCGACAACATGACGCCACCAAATATAACCAGCATCATCACCGAAGCGTATTTTATATAAGCCAAATTAATGCCAAAAGTTCCCGTAAGGTAACGTGCGGTAAAAACGAATAAGGTGAAGTTAAGAAAAAAGCCAGTCATGATAGCGAAGGGACGATATTTATTCCCAGTTCCAGTTGTGGTTAGAAGTAAAGGTAAAATAGGATAAATACAGGGTGAAGTAATGGTTGCGAATCCCTCAATAAAAGCGAGGAAACTGGTCCAAAACTCACTCCAAAATCCGTGAAATAAGTTCATGCCCAGGTTCATCATACCCATGATAATCTAGATTTTTTTTAAAAACAATCAATTAGTTATTTTAAAAAAAATAAAACAAGATTTTGGCAATATTTGATAATTTTTTTTACCTCACCTTGAGAAAAACCAAGAATAGCTCTATAGTAAGCTTTCGCCATGATTACTGAATTGTCTCCTTTATCTCCCGCCGCGCTCCGCGCGGTAAGCCAGGAGCATGGCTTGATTGATGGTTTTGGCCGCCATATTAATTACCTGCGCCTATCGGTCACCGACCGTTGTGACCTGCGTTGTGTTTACTGCATGCCCGAAAAAATGAAATTCTTGCCCAAGAAAGATATTTTAGAATTGGAAGAATTATTAACCATCGCCAAGGTTTTTATCGAGTTAGGAATAAAAAAAATTCGCCTGACGGGCGGCGAACCATTGGTAAGAAAAAATATATTGTGGTTAATAGAAAAATTGGGAAAGGAATTGGTGCCGACGGATACCGATAATTATCTAAGTACAGAAAAAAAGATAGGTTTGCGCGAATTAACCCTTACCACCAACGCCACCCAATTGGCGGGGTTGGCGGAACAGATTTTTTCCATGGGGGTGCGGCGGATTAATGTCTCGCTTGATAGTTTGCGCCCCGATGTTTTTACGCGCATTACCCGCGGCGGCAATTTGCAACAGGTTATGGACGGCATTAAACTGGCAAAAAAAATTGGCTTGGCTGTAAAAATTAACATGGTCGTCATGAAAAATATTAACGACCAAGAAGTTCATGACATGATAAAATGGTGCGGCGATAATGGTTATGACTTAACCTTTATCGAAATTATGCCGATGGGCGACATTGGCGAAGAAACGACAACGCGAAAGTTAGGCAAAGAACATGATGAAGAAAATTGGTCGGTGCGCAGCGAACAATATATGCCGTTGTCGCTGGTGCGCGCCGATATTATGACGCGTTGGCAATTAAGCAAGAGCGAGCAAAAAACGGGCGGCCCCGCCAATTATTATTTATGCCATGATACAGGACAAAAAATTGGTTTCATTACGCCCCTGACCAATCATTTTTGCAGTTCCTGCAATCGGGTGCGTTTGACAACCAGTGGCAAACTTTTTTTATGTTTGGGCAAAGACGATATGGTGGATATAAGGGCCGATTTAAGAAAGGGCGGCGCGGCGCAGGTTAAACGATCTATCATTGATGCCATGGCAAGGAAGCCGCTAAGCCATGATTTTGTCATTAGTCGTGGTGGTCATCAACCGTCGCAACGGCGCGCCATGGTCGAAACGGGGGGCTAGGCGTTTCTTGCCCGCCCTTTATCAGCCTCAAGAGAAAAAATTAATTGATGTCTTGCCAATAGCGATAGGCAATATTGTAGGCACAGGTCGACAGCCAAAAGAAAAACATATTGCCCAAAAATGATAAAATAAAAGATAGGGCGATAGAATTTTGAATAATTTTTTGCAACACGGCCACATCGTCGATGCCAAATGTCGCGAAGCCGACGCCCAGAATAATCGAGCAACCCGACACGATTCCCAAGAAGAAAAAAGCCAATATCCACAGCGTAAGAAAAATTTTGCCGTAAGAATGAAAGGCATGTTGCAACAATAAGAATGGTTGAAATTTTTTATTAAGCACAAAATCTATCATCGACAAGAAAAAAAATGGCGCAATGAAAACCGCGGGCAGCAATAATAGGGATAAAGATATTTTTTCGTTGGTGGCCAGCGGGGTGATTTTTGCTGATAAAAATAACAAACTTGTCACCGCGCCATAAACCAACAGCAATAGGATAGAAAAAATAATATTGCGCCACATAAACCGCCAAATGGTAACATATTTTTTAAATACATGAAAAATATTATCGCGCCGCGTGATACGACCATGCAAGAACAATATCCACCCAACAACAAACGGCAAGCCAATAACCCATTGGCAAAGCGCAAAAACGAAAAAAACAATTTGATTATTTTTGGGAAAATTGGGCAGAAATGTGGTGATATCAAATAGGCCAATTAAAAAGGCAGGAAGCAAGGCCAGGTTAAAAATAAAATTTCTTTCTTGCCAAGTTATGGACATGCCGTCGGCTAACGTGCTGCGAACATCAAGGTTTATTTTTTTTCTTATCATGAGTTTTATTCTATCGCCCCAGAGGCTAGATAGAGCCTATAGCAAATTATTATATTTTTGGAAAGCTAGCAGATTTTTTGTAACGCAATAACCAAAAGGCTCGGGATAATATAATTGATATAATGGTAACGCTAACGAACGTAACCAACAATGTCACGGCACTCATTAATATAACTTGGATAATGCTGGAACGAATGAAAAGCGGCAAGGAGTAAGTTGCAAGCGCGCCCAAATAATAGATGGCAGCAGCAAATATTAAACCCAATGATCCCACCAACACGGGGACAGCTAAAATAGTTATAAATAATAAGAATATCCAAATATGATATTGGCGAACAATGGCAAAGAATATTTTTAATTCATCTTCCAATCCTTCCAAATCGTATAATTCCTTGATGCTTAAGAGGTGGAAACGGCTTTGAAAAATAATATAGGGAATAAAAAGCAACCAGGAGGCAAAGAAGTACATCAAGCCAAAAACAACAATAATGTAGCATAATAAAATTAAACCCGTGATGAAGTCACGGAATCGCCCGGGCAACATATCTTGCAGGAATTCGAAGAAATTATTAATAACAAAAAAGCAGCTAAAAAATATAACCCCAAACACAAACAGCCACAATAGAATTTTAAGAATAAAGTCTTTTTTTTGTGCATTCCAACTAGAAAAACGCAGCGACAGTGTTTTGCCTTCGGTGCTCTCGCCAATGGCCCAAAAAGCAAAAGGATAGACGCACAGCGCGATAAGCAAGTAATTAATTAATGAAGACAGCCCATAATTAAATAATAAAGATTTTGGTAATAAAATGGTGAATGCCGAACTAATAATGGTGGCAACGATCCACGGCGCAAAAATAATTTTGAACAATGGCTTGCGCCCGCGCCAAAATAAAATAACCCCCTCCCACAGCAGGTAAAAATTAGGGGGCAGATGCGCCGAAGTTTTTAAGTGCTTGCTGTATGTTTTTTTAATAGTCTTGTTGGTGCGTTGCCAATGATAGCGGGCTTCTTCGCTCAAGTCTTTTGGCATGGTGCGCCAATCAATATCCTTTGCGCCACGAATAAAGAAAAAGAAATAATAATAGATTTTTTTTAGCCAGTCCATTTTTTTAACCATGCTATTGCACGGCCCCCCATAAATTATTTGGAATTTTTTGCGCCAGTAATTCTTGGTGTTGTTTTAATTCTTCGGCGCTGGCGGCAAATAAACGGGCGGGACGGGGGCTATTGTTGTTGCTCACTTGGGGGCGATCCTGCTGGTGATTAACAATAATCTGGTTGCTCTCAAATTGTTTTTGGGGGGCGGGGCCGCCTGCGCTGATTTGGTTGCCGACTTGGTTGTTTGGTTTTTTATTCGCGCCCTGGTTTTCCAGGTTAAGGCTGGCTTGACGCCCACCGTTTAATTCTAACCAAACATCGACCAACAGCAAGCAATCTTTTAATGCGCCATGTTGTTGGCGTTCTTCCAGGCTGATATCAAAGCGACGACACAGGGCATCCAAACTGTTGCTCTGCCCTGGAAACTTCTTGCGCGCCACCATGACCGTATCAATCACAGGATTTGTCAGCGCCCCATAGCCTAACTCCGCCAGGTGGTGATTGATAAAGGCCAAGTCAAAATCACTATTGTGAATCAGCAAGGTAGCATCGCCGATGAAGTTTAAAAAATCATCAACCACATCAACGAACAAAGGTTTATTTTTTAAAAATTTTTCGCTTAGGCCGTGAACTTGAAAAGAGGCCTGGGGCACATCGCGCAGCGGATTAATATATTGCTGATATTCTTTTCCCTTTTGAAAACCTTGCAATTCGACAGCACCAATTTCAATAATGCGATGTCCTTCATCAGGTTTGAAGCCAGTGGTTTCGGTGTCAAGGACGACATAGCGTTGGTTTGTCATGGGTTGTGAAAGGATGTTGGTTATAATTTATAATTCCTACATTCATTATTATAGACGAGTCTGACAAAATTCAAGCTATAACTTCCGTCTTAAGCTTTGTTAAATACTCATAAAGTTTATTGCGGGGATAAGGGAGACCAGGCAGGGTCAGAACCATGAATAGGGGTGGGAATTTTTCTTAAAAAATTACCCGTTATGTCCACGGTCCAAAGCGATAGGTCGGGGTCATCCGCGGTTGGTTGGCGAAAGAAGGCTATCACCCGCCCGTTGGGCGACCAAGTGGGGCCTTCGTCCAAGAAACTTTGCGATAACAAACGTTCGCCCGTGCCGTCGGGCTTTACAATGCCGATATAAAAACGATTTTCGCTTTGTTTGGTGAAGGCAATATAATCGCCGCGTGGCGACCACACAGGCGTCGAATATTCGCCGTTGCCATAACTTATACGTTTTGGATTTTTTCCATTGCTATCCATGATGTAGATTTGCTGTGTGCCATCGCGGTCGGAGGCGAAGGCAATGAAGCGACCGTCGGGCGAATAGCAGGGCGAGGTGTTGATGTCTTTGCCGCTGGTCAGGGCTATGCCCAAGTCATCGCTTGGGGACATGGTAAGGTTTTTTACATAAATATTACTGGCGCCATCGGACTCATAAGAAAAAATTATTTTTTTATCATCGGGTGAAAAACGTGGAGCAAAGGTCATGCCGTCGAATGCACCAATCAAGCGGTTTTCGCCCGTTTCAATATTTAAGATATAGACCTGCGGCACGCCATCTTCATAGGATAAATAAGAAATTTTTTGTAGGTTATTAGAAAAACGCGGGGTGAGGACCAAATAACGTCCATCGCTTATGGTATGCAAATTGCCACCATCTTGATCCATGATAGCCAATTGTTTGGTACGCGTGCTTTTGTTGCCCGTTTCAGAAATGAATACGATGCGCGAATCAAAGTAACCTTTTTCCCCAGTTAAACGGGTGTATAATTGATCGCTTACTTGGTGAGCGAGACGCCGCCAGTTTTGTCTGTTCGTGGAAAAACCTATGCCGTTCTTACCCAAAATATTTTTTTTTTGCGCTATATCCCATAATTTTATACGGAGTAATATTTGCTGATTTGGCCCATAGGACTCACCTTGTGTGGTTAAACTTGCTTGCACCAAAAATTGTCGCCCCAATCTTTGCCAATTGCCAAAAGATGGCTTCTGGTAAAAGCTAGATAATTTTTCGCTATTTTCTTCGCGGCTAGTGATTGCAAATAATCCCGAACCAGTCAGGTCGTTGTCCACAATATCTATTATTTTTTTTGCCAATTCATTGTTGGCAATTCTTTGGCTGATGGGTGATGAACTTACGTCAACATCGGCGATAGCCAGGCTAATGGTTTTTATCGTTCCTTGCTTGATTGTCATTTTCAATGCGGCGGTGGCGGGCGGGCTGAGGCCATAAAAAGCAATAAGCAGCATCAACCAAGATATTTTTTTGAAATTATAAAGCATGATAAGGGTCAAAGGTAAATTCGATGGTTTTCCAGATGGGGTATTTGTCTTTGGGCAATGTTAATTTCCTGCATGATGGTGTATCAAAAGAGCGCAGCGCGCTTTCGGCTAAGATGCGTTTTGTATCATCCTGCAATATTTTTTTATCCTTTAATTTTACGTCCGTTACCTTACCATCAGGCGCAAGGGTTAGTAAAACAGTAATGGTTGTTTTATCAACATCGCGCAAACCCGCGGGGATTTGCCAGCAACCTGCTATTTGTTGGCGCAAGCGGAAAAACTCGTTGCGGGTTAGGGCGTCTTTCTTACCGATAGGCAGTGGCTTATCCGCCATGGCACTTTGTTTCTTGTTGGCTTGTTGGTTTTTATTTTGGGTGGTTTCCCCTTTATCCTCTGGGGTGGCAGGATTTTTATCAATGGTTTTTAAAATTTTGGCAATATTTTGTTGGTTATCCCCCTTTTTTGTTTGCTGGGTCGCGCTGGCTTGGTTGGTTGGGCTGGATTGTTCACCCTTGCTATCAGAAAGGCGTTGAGCGGGGGAGGCAGGCGATATCGGTTGTTTATTATCGGTTGCGCCGCTTGATTCGCTATTGAGAGGTTTGGGTTTGGCTATTTGATTTTTCCCCAAGTTTGCTGGGTCGGGCAAACGCTGGTCAATATCTTTTTCATTAACAAGGTCGACCGCCAAGATATTTTTACTTTTCTTCTTCTGCTCAGGGACAAAAAGATAAGGCGATGCCAGACCAACAACAATCAATAGCACCATCATATGAAGGGCGATAGACCATAAAATCGATGGACCTTTATAAAAATTTTTTTTGGTGGCGGATATTTTTTCTGCCATGGGGGTTAATGACCACCTTGCTTATTTATCTATTGATTGGGTTATCAGCGATACTTGCCCCAAACCCTCTTCGCTCATGGCATTCATCACGGTCATGATATTGCCGTAGGACACCGTTTTGTCGCCGCGCACAAATATCTTTTTATTTTTATCGCTTTTGGCCAACACCGCTAACTTTTCTTTTAATTGCGCCAAGGTCATCAAGTTATCTTCCCAATAAATATCGCCGTTATTTCTGACGGTGATAATAAGCGGCTTGTCATCTTTGCTTATGGCGCGTCCTTTGCCCGCGGGCAAGTTGACAGGCACGCTAACGTTGGGGGACGGGTTATTAAGGGCAGGGGCGGCAATCATAAAAACCACCAACAGAACCAACAACACGTCGATAAACGGCGTCATGTTGATATAAGCAATCGGCGATTTTTTGGTGCGGCGGCGGCGAAATCTATTCATGATGTGTTATAGGTTCCTGGCTATATTCATTTTGGTTTTAGCGCGCATTGATTTTTGCATGACCACTGGAAATTCATCGATGAAGGTTTCTAATCGCGCCAAATATTTTTCAATATCAAGGGTGAATTTGTTATAGGCCATGGTTGCGGGGATAGCAGCAAGCAACCCGATGGCGGTCGCAAACAAGGCCTCGGCTATGCCAGGGGCGACGACGGCCAATGAACTTTGGCCACGGCTTGCGATAGCAGAAAAGGCATTGATAATCCCCCACACCGTGCCAAACAAACCAATGAAGGGCGCGACCGAAGAAGTGGTGGCGAGGATGCCCAGGTTTTTTTCTAACCTTGCTGTTTCGCGGCTCAAGGCCGCCTGTAATATTCGTTCTATTTTTTGCACCGTTGATGGTCCCTGTAACAATTCGTTCATGGCGCTAGAAAACATAACCGACAAAGGATCTTTGGGGTGGGGGCCGATACGCTGAAACAATTCTTCCATGCTGATGCCCGACCAAAATATTTCGTCAAAGCGGTCGGCGCGTTGTTGCAACCTTTTTAACAAGAAATATTTTTCTAAAATAACCGCCCAGGTGATAACAGACAGCGCTATCAAAAACAGCATGACCAATTTGACCGCCAGGTCGGTGTTGAGGAGCAATTGCCAAAAAGGACCATCGTTAAAAGATGACCGCCCCGCCAACAGCCACGTTTTTGTTGCATGATATAAAGTGGGGAAGTGGTCCGCGAAGCTTTCTTTGGCTTGATAAAGTGATTGATGTATGGTCATGTTTTTTATTGGCTGGGCAAGATAAATATATTGGACAACTCACGTGGCATTTTTTTTGGCTTGCTATCGCTTAGCGCGTTATGGGTGCCGCTCACAGCATTTTGTTGTTTATAGGAAATAAATACTAGCAGGATTTCCAAAACAGCTAAAGATTTTTCTTTGCATAGAAATTCTTGACGAAAAGTTAGGCTGGCACTGCCTAGTTTTATTGGTTG
Organism: Alphaproteobacteria bacterium; assembly: GCA_965262775.1. GTDB lineage: Bacteria > Pseudomonadota > Alphaproteobacteria > JASGCL01 > JASGCL01 > JASGCL01. The sequence continues at coordinate 397,648 of CBDHFT010000006.1, forward strand.
GGTAAGGATGGTTATATCGTCTTCTAAATAGGCGGGGGCGCGATAATCCAATTGCAAGTTTTTGACGATGAAGCAACCATGGTGGTCATGCAGCATTTTGCTAACGGGGTAGTGAAGTTGGTGCAGGGCGTCGAGACGGGCCCGTTCGGCCATGTCAAGGTAGCGGGCGTGATAAACCACGCCGCCCGCGTCGGTATCGGCGTAGGCAATTTTTGTTTTGTAGAGAAGTGGTGCGATAAATTTTTGCATAATAGTTTGTTATTTATAAAAAATAAATTGGCAAGCAGAACATAGTATCAACAGGCGATGGGTTGATGTAAGTTTTTATAAGACAAACCAAGAATGAATAACAATTATATATAAAATTAATAAATGAAAACTATTTTTGTTATAACTTTATTGATTAAAATATGAACAAAAAAAGAATCGCCGTTCCAATATTGGCATAATTATTTTTGTTGGTTTTATTATTAACCCATGAGGAAAAACAACGGGTTATATTTGCCACGATTCGCAAACGATAGCAAAAAGAAAAAACTGCTTTCCAGCACAGCTTCTCTTGCTAGCGCAAAGACGGGGCTGGCAAACCCTCGGCCTGGTCATCACGGTTTTTTCTCCGCCCTGACCATAGGCTTATTGGCGATAGCCGACGCCGCCAAGGCAAGGATTGACGCAAAAGAAGATTTCTTGCAGGCTCAAACAATCCTTCCCGTTAATAAACGCCACTCTCCATTGCTTCATTCTGCCGCAACGCCTGAGGCGGGAGCAGGGGATGGCGCTGGGGATAGGGCGGAGGATGCCGATACTCCCCCTGCAGATCAGGGGGGTGGTGATACCACAAAACAGCATGGGGCGGATAGCGACTCTACAAATCACGAGGATGACAGCTCCATAACAAATGATACCAATGATGATTTCGGTATTATACCGCCCGTGGCTTCATCTGACGCCTTGTTAAGGGATTATTTATTTGATAGGCCGCAGTCAATATTAACGCCCTATCAGCTTGTCTCGCCCTATCTTGATTCGGCAAAAGATTATTATCATGGCCAAAACCAAACAGCCGTTGACCAAGTTACTAATCCACCAGAATATAAACAGGATGGACAAGTTAATATAAGCACCATAAGTAAATCATTGCAGGCGATAGATTACATGATACAGCAGGATATTGATAAGGCGCTGTTTAATGAATCGCATCCCACGGCTGGTGATACTTATAATATTGGCAAAGATGATAATCTTTCCCCTGTTAACCCGCCCGCGGTCAAGGATTCAAAAAACGAACCCATGATAGATAAATTGACGGAGCAGAAAATTGAACTTACGGGAGGCAGTATTCAGGTGCAAAAAAAGAACGACGTCGTTACCAACATAACCCTTCATGGGTTGGTGGCGTGGGAAGATATTGTGCCGTGGTTACATAACAACCATGATAAGCTAACCATAGCGCCGCATGGTGTATTGGCGATTACGGATGCTGACGATTTTTTATCGCGTCTGGAACGCGGCTTAACCCTAGCAGGTGATGGTTTGGTTTTGTTGCGCGATGCCTTGACTCAATTTGTTTTGGATGGGGTTGCTTTGGGAATCCTGCGCGATGCAAATTTAAACCATCGCGTTTTTAATAATTTTTTTGGCGATTATTATTTTATAGATTTGGATACGGGGGATTTGCTTGCGCCCGTTGACCATAGCTTGCTGCCCCCCGCTATGTTTTCGCCCGCCGCGGCCGCCCCGCAACTATTAACGCCCGATGACTGAGGGTTATTGATTCTAACCTATTGGCGGATGGCGTGGAAAATATACCGCCCGTTATCCATGATGACCTAAACACAACGATAGATGTTGATGCCGATGCGCAACAGCAAACAAATCACACAACAGCCATGTCAGAAAATGGTCAATTATTTTTGAATCAGATGCAGCAAGAACATGCCAAAAGCGATTGGCTTGTGTGATAGCGATTTGCCTATTGACGCCTACCTATTGTGCCTTGGGTGCGGCAGGGGCGGTCTCGAACGGTTTTAATGTATCAACGCCGCTTTTATCAGGCGTTTTATCGGGGGCCAGCTTATCTTGTTTGCTGGGGGCGTTGTCTAATTCTTTTAAGATAGATTGGTTGCTCTGCGAATTGCGAGAAAACAAAATAGCCAAAACCAAACTTGTTACCATGAAAACAGTTGCCAAAATGGCCGTGGTGCGGGTTAAAAAATTGGCACTGCCGCGCACGCTAAACATACTATTGCTGCCGCCGCCAAACCCGAGCGACCCGCCCTCGCTTTTTTGTAATAAGACAAGGATGATAAGTGCCAACGCAATAATGGCATGGATAATAAGTAAAAATGTTATCATGATTTTACCTCACCACCCATAGCCAATCGAAAATAATAATGCAAGGCATGTTGTTTTTAAGGATTCGCATATTTCTACGATGATTTTTTTTAAGCAGACCCGCCATGTGAGGAGAGAACGCTATAAGCACGCCAACTGCAAGTCAGAGTTTTTTAAAAAAATCTTGGGTTTATATAGCCAAGCGAACCAAAATAAGAATCGTCAAAATCCACCATATATTGTTGGATATGAAAAACGATACAAAACCAATAAGGATGCCGATCCCAGAAAATAAAACTAATAAACTAGCAATAAGAATATCAAATAAAATCACAGCGATGGTTCTCCTTTTAAAATGTTGCGGATAGAAATAACACAGCAACCGTAGCATACCATCCTGTTTCTATTTACTATCTATAGATTATCTTTTAGCAGTTTACAAGATGGATTTCTTTATAGCTTCTCGTAAGGATCGGGCGGTTGGCGCGTCGGCGTGTTTTTTAAAGCAGGTTTGGTATCATCATTTTTCTTTTCTGGTTTTTTCGGGTTGGCAAGGTAGCGTAGCGGCGATAACAATTTTGGTTCGGTATGGTTTTTCTTGGCTATAAAATAATCAATAGCCCATGCCAAACCTGCCACCCCCAAACCCAGGGGTAAAATCCACCATAGATTTTTTAATATAATAAAGGCCACAAAAATAAAGCCAAGCCCAAATAGCACCAGGATGAGTCGCGCTACCGAAATGGGCAACCTCTGCCATATAACGGGGAAGGCCACGATAAAAATAAGAAATGTGATGATTGCAAGAATAGTGGTCACGTGATTGAGGACACCTTTCCTGTGTCGTGTCCCCTTGGTCCCACTGCTAACGTCCCACTCCATCCCGCTTACGTTCGCAAATACATTACTTATGTTCAGTATCTGCCGATACCACGAACTATACTGCAACCATTCCTGTCTTGTCAATTTATTAAAGATTGTTTTTTGCAGGCGGGGTGTATAATTGTCGCTTTTATTTTTTATTCGCTGGCTGGCAAGGGGCGACTGAGCAAATGTTCGATAGCCTTATCAACGGGCAGTGATTCATGCAACACCGCGGCGACCGTGCTAATAATCGGCAAATCAACCCCCAGCAAACCTGCATGCGCCGCCAATTGGCGCGATGCCGCATAACCTTCGGCTACGCCCCGCGATTGTTGTAGGGCGGTTGCAATGTCGCACCCCTGGCCCAATTTTATCCCCAATGCCGTGTTGCGCGATAATTCAGAGCTAGCAGTCAAGACAAGGTCGCCCACGCCCGATAAGCCGTAACAGGTATTTTCATTGATGCTATTTTCGCCCGCGGCTTTTTCGGCCAGCAACAATTTTTTCATTTCCGCCAAACCGCGGCTTATAAGGCTTGCGCTAGCATTGAGGCCTAAATTTTTGCCGCGCGCCACACCAACCGCGATGGACAGAATATTTTTCATGACGCCATTTAACTGCACGCCGATAGGGTCATGGTTGGCATAAATGCGCCAAAAATTTTGTTGCAACAATTCTTGCCCACCCGTCAGCACAGCGGCGTGATGACTGGCCAACACCGAGGCCGTGGGTAATTTTTTTTCCATTTCGAAAGCAAAATTGGGGCCCGCGACAATGCCCCAGGGCGCGGTAGGAAAATATTGTTGAAGGATAGCCGATGGCAACAGCCTATCTTCGTTCATACCCTTCGAAAACAAAAGGGTGGTGGGCAAGGTTGCTTTATCAAGGACGAGTTTTTTAAAAACGCTGTCGTAGGCCTGCACGGGCAAGGCCACCAACAAAAAATCTTGCCCTGCGAGTCCTATGTTGTCGCCGCGCCTGACCAATGTCACATGGTGCTTGGCGCGTAATATATTATAAAGCACGGTGCCAAAATGTCCCGCACCCAAAATTGTTATATTCATGATATGTTGCCTGTTATATTTGCTGAAGGTTGTTATGAAGCTGGCGTGTGTGGTTTAGGTCGGTCGTCGCCCAGCGTGGTCGTGGTTTATAATCCAGGTCGTGGCTTATGCCCGCGCGCAACATTTCTATCCCCGCCCAACCTATCATCGCGCCATTGTCGGTGCATAATTTGGCGGTGGGGGCGACAAAAGTAAATCCTTCGTCATCGGCGGCATCCTGCAACAATCCGCGAATAAATTGGTTGGCCGCGACACCGCCCACCAAACAAAAATGGCGCGGTTGCGTGGAGTCTTTCACCTCGTTTTTATATTTTTTCATGGCGGCGAGGGATTTTTCTTTTAACGATTGGCCAATGGCTTGCTGCAAACTGGCGGCGACATCGGCGATGGCAAAATCCTTTTGCTTCATGATTTTATTTTTTAATGCAGTTTTCAAACCAGAAAAAGAAAAATCGCAACCCGCCACGCCCTTCATCGGGGTGGGCAGGGGGAATTTTGCCGCCACCCCTTGCTGCGCACAATGTTCAATGGCGGGGCCGCCAGGTTGCGGCAAGCCAAGCAAACGCGCGCCCTTATCAAATGCTTCGCCCGCCGAATCATCCAATGTTTCGCCGTAAAGTAAAAAATCATCCACCCCGCGCACCAACAGCAATTGGCAATGCCCGCCCGACACCAGCAAGGTTAGGTAGGGGAACGTAATAGCGGGATTATCCAACCTTACCGACAGGGCATGGGCCGCCAAATGGTTCACCGCCAGCAGTGGTTTGTTTAAAGCAAAACTTAAAACCTTCCCCAGCATAGCCCCGACTATCAACCCGCCAATCAGGCCAGGGCCGTGGGTTGCGGCAATGGCATCCACCGCCGAAAGGGGCAGGTTGGCTTTGTGAAATAAATTGGTGAGGAGCGGCATTATTTTATCAAGGTGCGCCCTGGCCGCCACCTCTGGCACCACGCCACCAAATGGTCGATGTTCTTCCAGCTGCGACCATGTTTCCATGGCCAAAATTTTATTTTTTTGTAGGGGCGGGGTTGGTGCGGTTTTTGTTGCCCCGTCGCCATGCCCATCACTTACCAGGGCAAGCGATGTTTCATCGCAAGAGGTTTCAATACCAAGCACTATCATAATAAAAACATCTATCATTTTTTGGTGATAAAATCTATAAAAGCAAGCGATGGTAAACTCGCAAGCAAATAATATAGTGATAGGTAGCCGCGCCAGCCCCCTGGCCCTGGCGCAAACCATGCTGATAAAATCGGGGTTGCAGGCGGCGCATCACGGGTTGGTGGTTGACATAAAAACCATGACCACCAGCGGCGATAAATTTTTAGAAGCCAATTTGTCGGCGATAGGGGGCAAGGCGTTGTTTACCAAAGAATTGGATAATGCTTTGTTGCAGGGCGATATCAACCTTGCGGTGCATTCGTTAAAAGATGTTGAAACCAATTTGCAGGCTCAATTACAGATTATTGCCATCCCCCGCCGCGAAACGCCGCTTGATTGTTTGGTCAGCCATGGCAAGGCAACATTGGCGTCGTTGAAGCCAGGCAGCGTGGTTGGCACCGCTTCGCTGCGCCGTCAAGCCTTGATAAAAAAACATCGTCCTGATTTGGTGCTTACCTTGCTGCGCGGTAATATCAACAGCCGTTTACAAAAATTGGAGCGGGGCGAGATGGATGCCATGGTGTTGGCGGTGGCGGGGTTAAAACGCGTTGGGTTGGAACATAGGATTAGCGAGGTTTTCTCGGCCGAAGATTTCCCGCCCGCCCCTTCGCAAGGGGCATTGGGGTTGATGGCGTTGTCGCACAATGAATCGATAAAAAAAATATGCGCCCCGTTGCATGACGCCCAGGCGGCACGGGCAGTCGAATTGGAAAGAAAATTTTTGGCATTGCTTGATGGTTCGTGCAAAACACCGATAGGTTGCCTGGTAGAAATCAATGGTAAGAATTTACGTGCGATAGGTTTTGTCGCCAACCAAGATTTATCTAACCCACGCCAAAAAATAATGGTTGGTGAATTGAGCCACGGTGATAAAATAATTACCGAATTGGCCCAAGCTTTGCGATAATGGCTTTACGGTAATGGCTTTACAATGATATTGAGACCCTACTTACCTGCGCCCTGCTATGACCATTGATAAAAATATAGATACATCCGCCCTGGTTATTATAACCCGCCCCGATTCCAGCGGTGAAAAATTAACCGCCGAGTATAAGGCGGCGGGGTATGATGCTTTGCATCTGCCCGTTATGCAATATGAAACCTTGGGCATGGCGGATAGCATCGTTTATGAAAAACTGGCTGGCGCCAGCGCGCTGGCCTTTACCTCTGGCAATGGGGTGCGCGCCCTTATGGAATATTTTGTTCGACCATCGGGGGCGGACTTAATAAAAAAATATGGCACGATAAAAAAAATATTCGCGGTTGGCCCCATGACGGGTTTGGCCATAGAAGAATTATTACAACAGCAAATTTTTACTGCGCCCCCGAACCAAGAATTATTGATAGCGGGTGGTAATGTAGAAAAACTTGCGAAATTAATAACCGAGCAAGTTCATGGGCGTGATAAAGGGGCGATACTGCATATTGGCGCCGCACAAACCGCGGGGGAGGGGCAGGGCGAAGATTTGGTAGCACGCCTGTTGGCAACCAACATAACCGCAGAAAAATTATCGCTTTACAACATGGTCGCCAGCGAAGATATGGATGATAGGATAAAACAAACCATAAAAAATCATCCAGGAAAAAAAATAATTTTATTTTTTTCGCCGCGCACCGTGGTGCTAACCACTGCATTATTACGCCGCCATGGGTTTGCGCCGTCCGATTTTTTTGCCCATGGTCACAGCCCCGCGGTTAGCGCGGTTGCGGACCAGCATGGCTTTCAATGATTATTTTTTGATATCGGCCAGCAAGGCGGCCTTGCTTAATTGCCCTTGGCTATCCAGCCATTTTTTTTCTAAACGCGGTATATGTGTCGCAAAATCATCGCGACCAAAACCCAAGGATTTTAATTCTTCGCCCGCCTTGGCCAGGGGGAAAACAGGTTGCGGTTGTTGCGATAACCCTGCCCATTGCTCTTGATTAATATTGCCTTTCAGCCATTGGTGCATCAGCCATGTTTGATATACTTCATCCCCGCCATAATAATGAATAACAAATGGCTGAAATTTTGAGCCCCATTTTTTATCCGCATGGGCATGGTCGGCGATAAGTTTGTTTATTTCTTTGGGCCAGGCAAAATTGCTTTGTATCAATGGCTCACCCATTGTTTCTAACAACGAAAAATAAAATGTTGCACGCCGCGTTGCGGGCCAACCCTTGATGACGTCTATCATCGTGTTGGATAGATTTTGGATAAGGGGGGCATTTAGCCTGAGGCCTATTTCTTGCCAAACACCGTCTTCCGCCATGGCGCACATGACGTCTTTTGCTTTGCTTGATAAGAAAATTTTTAACAATTCCATGCCAATGCGTTCGTGTGATATTTTTTGCAAACCATTTTTTTGGGTCATGATAATTTTTCTGTCGGCGGCGTCGTGGGCCAGCAATGGTATGGTGGCTAAAAATCGGTAGTAGCGTAGTATCCTTAAGTAATCTTCGATAATACGTTGTTTGCTGTCGCCAATGAATTTTAGGCGCGGCGTTTTTATATCGGCCATGATTCCTAGCGGGTCGAATATTTGCCCCGCGATGTCGGCGTAAAGTGCGTTGATGGTGAAATCACGCCTTGCCGCATCATCTTGCCAATCGCCGCCAAAGGCAACCACCGCATGGCGACCGTCGGTGCTGACATCACGGCGCAGGCAGGCTATCTCCACCATAATCCCCTGCTGGACAAGGCGGATAATGCCATGGTCAAAACCATCCAATATCAATCGCCAATCGTCGAATTCTTCAACATATTTTTTTAATAGGGGCGGGGTGGTTTTGATGGCTAGGTCGTAATGATAGGCAACCGTTTGCTGAATCGCTAAGCCCAACAATTGGTCGCGCACCGCGCCGCCAACCACCCTGACCTCCGCCAACCTATTCAGGCGCGTCATCATATCATGAACCAACGGCGGAATTAATATTTTCTGCGCCAACATTTTTTGCAATCTGGCTGGCTTACGCGTTTCCAAAAATATTTATTTATTGTTTATTGAGGTTTGGGCGCGATGGGATCGTTGCTAATAACATCCTCGGATAGGGTATCAGGGCTGGCATCGAGCGAATCAGCGGGTAATTTTTTGCTGGCTGGGGCGGGGACCAGGGTCAACAATGGCAATAGTTTTTCTGAATCCATATCAAGGATGTAAGGACCCGCGCTGGTTGTTGTGTAGCGATAGGATTTGTCATTGAGTAAAAAGGTTAAATTGGCCACCGCGGGGGTGGTTAATTTTGTATCTTTTTGTGCTGGCAGGTTGATGGTTTGCCCTTTTTGTATTACGGTTTCTAGCAACACGGTGCCGTTGGTGGCGGTTAATTTTATCGGGGTATTTTCATTGGCATGCAACATAAATTGTGCGGCGGGAGCATCAGACTCAGGGGACATAAAATGATTTTTTTCGCCGATGGATAAGAATAAATAATACCCGCCAAACAACAAACCCAACACCACAAGCAGGCCAATGGGTTTTATCAAATCCATCAGGTGGGTTGGATGATAGTTAAATTTTTTCTTAACATATTCCTTGTCGCGATTAAAAAATCGGGAAGGAGCGTGGGCGATGTCGTTCATTTTTAATAAACGTTTGATGGCCATTTCGTCATAAAAATGTTGGGCTAAAAAAGCTAGATAAATATCTTCCTCAATTTGCAACAATTGTGAATATTGACCAATAAGGCCGCGAATAAAATATTGGTCAGGCAAAAGATAATAACGGCCATTTTCCAACGCATCAATGAATGATTCGCGAAATTTTAATTCGCGAGAAACATCGGTATGTTCCCAATGTAATTCTTTACGCTTCTTTTTTAACATAATGCCAAATTCTATCGGCGACAGGGTAGCATATTTTTTTTGATTGGGGGTGAGGATGGATGATATCGAATCGGCTTCCATAGCCTCCACAATTGGGACGGGGTTGGTTTTTTGGTCGGCAACGATGGAAGATTTGGCAATATCTTTTACTTTGCCAAATAGACTTTTTCCTACGTTGGCAACATTTTTATCGCTTAATCGTTCATACCACGGCAATGGTTTGCCGCCCGTCGATTGCGTATCTGCTTTACCTAAGGTATCAACAAATTTCTTTTTTTTCATATTTTTTTTTAGCATGTTATGGTTGTTATAACAAGGGTAGGTATTTTTTGTGGGGACGCGCAAGGTAAAAGTTGGGTTGTTATTGGTTGCTAGGTTCAAGCAAGTGATTGATGAGTGGTAAAAAATTGGGGAAGGATGTCGCAATGGCCGAGGCATCATCGATGATAATGGGTTGTTCGGCTATGAGCCCCAGGATATAAAAACTCATGGCGATACGATGGTCGAGGTTGCTATGAATCATGTTGCCCCCCGATATTGCGTTGGCTGATGTTTGGCTGGCGGTGCCGTGCAAACCCTTGCCAGTTATTTCTATCCAATCTTCGCCTGTCTTAACCGATAATCCAGCCCCCGCCAACCCCGTGGCGATGGCGTTTAAACGGTCGGATTCCTTGACTCGCAATTCGGATAAGCCTTGAAAAAGCGAGGTGCCATGGGCAACCGCGGCCGCCATGGCAAGAATGGGGTATTCATCTATCATCCGTGCGGCGCGTTCGGGCGGGGTGGTAACGCCGCGCAACGGCGCGTATTTTACTTTCACCGTGCCGTGGGGCTCGCTGCCCTTGGCAAAACTATCAAATTCTATTTTTATATCGGCACCCATTTCTAACAATGTTTCTAAAATACCATCGCGCGTCGGGTTTAGCCCGACATTTTCAATCGTGATATCGCTATCGGGAATGATAGATGCCGCCACCAACAAAAAAGCAACCGAACTGATATCGCGCGGTATGTTGATATTTTTGGCGGTTATATTATCAAGCACGGGCACGCCCCCTTCGATGGTGATGCCGCGCAGGTTCTCCTTCAATGTTTCGCGCACTTCAACCCCAAAATGCGCCAGCATGCGTTCGGTGTGGTCGCGGCTTATTTCCTTTTCCCAGATGGTGGTTTGGCCAATGGCCGATAGCCCCGCCAATAGGATGGCAGATTTTATTTGTGCCGAAGCCACGGGCAGGGTGTAATCAAGCGGTAATAATGGCGGTTGACCACGAAAAGTTAGCGGTAAAAATTTATGGTCAGGATTGTCAAACGCAACACCCATGTTGCTTAATGGGTCAATGACTCGCCCCATCGGGCGTTTGCTGAGCGATGAGTCGCCAAAAAATTTGATAGAATGCCCCGTGCCCGCCAACAATCCCATCAGCAGTCTGGCGCTGGTGCCGCTGTTTCCCATGTCGAGTGGTGCTTGCGGTTGGCGAAAGGATAAAAATCCTGCGCTGGTTACGATATAACCTTGCCCTTCTTTTTTTATTTCTACCCCCACCGATTCCATCGCCCGTTGGGTGCGGTGGGTGTCCTCGCTTTCTAACAACCCGCTGATGCGGCTGGTGCCACGCGCCATGCTGGCAAACATTAAGGCGCGGTGCGAAATGGACTTATCGCCCATTGCCGCCCGCGGGTCGTCTTTGCGCAAAATGCCGCGTAACGGATTGTTGGTTTTATGACTGGTGAGCTTCATTTTTTTGCTTAATCATGCCCTATCAACAAAGGCAATGTAAATATCATCCAAATTGTTTTTGTTACGGTGGTGGGGCTAGCGGCAATATTTTTTGATTGTGCTTATGATTGTCCATATATTTTTTTATATTTTTTTTAGGGCGCACCCGCAACATAAACGATTCCTTTACCAAAGCAATAAATTCTTTTGACAAATTATATTTTGTATGTTAGGCACAAAACATGTTTGCAACTGTTGACCTCGGCGAAAAATTTACTTGCCCCCATTGCTCCACACCCGAAGAAAAGGTGAAATTTTATAATTTGGGCAGGGAAGGCGACCCTATCTGCCCCAAATGTGGCGCGGCCCATAACCCATTAGAAGCCTTACGCTTAAAAAGTTATTATCAAGGCATGGAAGAAGAAAGCATCGAAATTATAGAAGAAAGCACCGAAGAGACGGTTGATGACACCACCGAGGTTTTAGAAGACACCAGCGAATTGGGCGGCGAAGAAGTTTTGCCCGAAGCCGCCGTTGAAAATGCTGAAGGCGAGCAATAGGTTTTGCCGCTTCATTTTAGCCTGAAATAAGCACAGCCGATTTATCAAAAATAACGTCATGAGACATAATTCTTGCTATCAGTTATAGCGGAAGATGCTTTCGACCATGTTTCGGAATTGGCTAGATCCTTTTGTGCTGAATAGTCGCTTATTACGCGTTAGTTTTTATGGCTGGCTAAGTTTCCTTTGCATTTTATTGGCGGTGGGATTTTATCCCTTTTTATATTATCGTGATTTTTTTACGGCTTTGCCGCGGGGTGCCCTGGCGATGGGCGCGGCCTTAACATCGGCCCTCCATTCGCCTGGCTTTTTTACTGGGTTATTTTATTCAACAAAAATAGCGGTGATTGCTTTTCTGCTGTCTTTTTTCATAAGTTGGCTGTTGAATATGAATATGCCATTTTTTAACGCCAGCGTAAAAAAGGAATCATTGCCACGCAATATAAAACAAAGGATTATCAGGCTGGCGACACAACCCCATTTCATAACGGGGCTTTGTTTTTTTTTGGCTTGCCGTGCCGCCGCTTGCTTTGCTGGCTGGTATGGATATTTTTTATGGTGCATTAAGCAACGGCTTCCCCAACCCCAATGGCTTGCATCATGTGATTGTGTTGGTGCAAAAAGAAGTGCCGTTTTTATTGTTGGTCATGTTTAACGCGCGCCGCGCTATCCAGCCTGGCTATCATAGGCAGGCCGCGGCGATAGGCATGGGGGGGATAGCCGAATATGTAAAGGTTGAATTTCCGCTGATGTGGCCTAAAATAAAATGGTCATGCGTTTTGAGTTTGCTCTTTGCCTTTAACAATATCGAAGCCGCCATTTTCTTAGCACCCAACGCGCCGCCCGCCTTCACGGTTTTGTTGCTTAATAGCATGCAAACCGAATTGGCCATCCAGCAGGATCAATTGCATGGTTTTGCCCTGTGGTTGTTGATAGCCAATGGCTGTTTGGTGTTGTTGTTTTTGTTGGTTGCCTGGCTTGTCAAACAAGCCAGAATGTTTTTGTTTAGATTGAGTTTAACCGACCGTTATTTTCCGCGATTTTATTATGGTGGCATGGGTTTTTTTATGTTGCATGGTTTCTTGTTGTTGCTGGTGGTGCTTGGTTCGGCCGCGCCGTCAATCATCAGCGATGCGGGCGATATGCCGCGCAGCATGATTGATGCGATTGTGAATAGTCTTTTCTTAGGCCTGAGCAGTAGCTTCTGCGCCGTTTTTATTTTTTTATGGTGGCGATTTAATAAATTACGCATAGATGGTTGGGTCAAATATATTTTGTTATTACCCATTTTTTTGCCCGATACGATATTGGCCTTGCACGGCAATATATTGGCCTTCCTGCTGGGCGGGCAAAAACTTGCTTTGTTATTTTTATTACACGGCGGCATGGCGCTCGGCTTGGCATTTTTATTATTGGATGGGGTTTATGAAAAAATACCCGTGGGCATCATGCGGCATGCCCAGGCCTTGGGGTTAAAACCAACCGCCATATTTTTTCGCGTGGTGATACCCTGGTTGTGGCGCCCATTGTTGTTTAGCTTGGCCTTGGGTTTGGCGGTGAGTGTTTCGCTCTATACCCCCAACATTATTTTGGCGCGGGATTTTGATACCATGAGCGCGCTGTTGATGGCTTATCAATTTTCGGGGGATAGGCATATGTTGGCGGTGGCCTCGACGTGGTTGTTGTCCTTGCCCATGCTTGGCTATGGTTTGGCCTATTACTTGTCGGGAATTTATGATAGGAAATTCGCCTGATGTTACAATTATCAGATTATCGTATCATGCTGGATGGGCGTCATCTGCTGGGTTTTAAAAACCTAGCGGTGCGGGGTGGCGATGTGCTCACCCTGATGGGACGGTCGGGCTTGGGCAAGACTTCCTTTTTGCTTGACTTGGCGGGCTTGCAAGGGGCGGGGAATTTTTCTAGCCAGGGCATGATAAAACTTGATGGTGAAGATATACGCCCGCAATTGCCGCATGTGCGCCGCGTGGGTTATTTTTCGCAACGCCCCGTGGTTTTTCCATTCTTGTCGGTGAGGGAAAATCTTTTGCTGGCCTTACAAAACGTGCGCACCCCGCAAATAAATAAAAAAAATGCCAAGGGCAAATATGACAAAAAAACAATGGAAAAGAAAATGACGCAAGCCTTGGAGCAATGCCAGCTAAGCGGTTTCGAACGCCGCGACCCCAAAACTTTGTCAGGCGGTGAAATAGCAAGGGTATCGCTGATGATGCTTATCCTTGCCGAGCCAAAATTATTGCTGTTGGATGAACCATTTTCTTCTTTGAACAAAAACCTGCGCACTACCATGAAATCGCTTGTGCTGGATGCGATGGATAAGCAAAAAATTCCTATCATCATGGTAACCCACCAGCGGCAGGATGCACTTGGTAAGGTTATTGCTTTAAGGTCTTAATTAACCTACAGTAATCAACCAATAAGCAACAAGGGGGACATAAAATGAAACAGCCATTTTTATCGGTTATCATGCCCGTTTTTAACGTGGCGGGTTTTTTACCGCAGGCTATTGATAGTATCTTGGGTCAAAGCTTTCAAAATTTTGAATTTTTTATCGATACCACGGGTTGCACCGATGGTTCCAGCGATATTGCCGACAATTACGCCAAGCAAGACAAAAGAATCAAACATGAAAAAAATGGCACGGATAGGTTTATATCCAGCAAACTTAATCGCATGATACAATTGACGAAGGGGGATTATATTGCGCGGATGGACGCCGATGATATTTCCCTGCCCGAGCGATTTGCAAAACAGCTGGCTTATTTTGCTGACCACCCCGACCTGTCGGTTTTGGGCACCAACATGGTGGGGATAGACGAGGGTGGCAATATCAAACAATCATTTCGTTGTATGGTAAGCCATGAAGAAATTGTAGAAAACACCGCCAATGGTTTGGCGGGTATTGCCAACCCAACGGTTATGACGCGCGCCGCGGATTTAAAAAAAATGGGCCCATACCGCACGCAATTAATAAATGCCGAGGATTTGGATATGTGGATGCGGTTTATCCGTGGTGGCTATCGTTTTGCAAATTTGCCTGAGGTTTT
>CBDHFT010000007.1:0-423150 GCA_965262775.1 Alphaproteobacteria bacterium
CGACAAAATAAATTGCCCAAAGGATAAAACAGAATAGAAAAAAGCGACGGGCAATAAAGCAATGGTTTGCCCAACCACCTCATCTATCACTATTTCGCTGGGGTCGTTTTTCTTGGGATTTTTCTTATCCATTTTTTTATCCAGCATGAAGCGATGTTGTAAATAATATTCGGCCGACCAAAAGGCCACGGGGGTAATCAACAACAGCCATACCAGCCAGATACAAAATAATCCGTAAGGGGCAAGGCTGGGTAATAGGGGCAAAAAACCTAGGCCATAAAAAATAATAACCACGATGAGCGATGCCACAGTGCCCGAGGCTGGCGTATAGCCAACGGCAAAGGTAGTCGCTAACCACTTCGCTACATTGTAATAAAATTTGTTTGTCATTTTTTGTATATTTTATCTCGCCCTATCTAATCAATTTCATCGGGCAAGGCAAGGGTTACTTGGGCGAAGGCCATGATGCCCTCTCCCCGCCCCAGGGCTCCCATTTTTTCCGCGGTGGTGGCCTTCAACCCGATAGATGTTTCGCGCAATTGCAGCAAACCCGCCAAGTTATCGATTATTTTTTCGCGATAGGGCATTATTTTTGGTTCTTCCGACAGCAAACTAATATCAACATGCACCAGACTGCCGTTTTTTTCTTTTTAAGATACCAAGTGCTTTTTCTAAAAAAATATGTGAGGCAACGCCACGCCATTGTGGGTCGCTTGGTGGAAAATGGATCCCAATGTCCCCTGCCCCCAAGCCACCCAAAATAGCATCGGTGAGGGCGTGGAGGACGATATCGCCGTCGGAATGGGCAAGGATAGATTTCTTGGATGGAATGGCAATACCGCCGAGCATGATATGGGCGCCGTCGGTTGGTTTATCATCAAACCGATGAACATCGATTCCCAATGTGGTGATTGTCCTGGTCATGGTATTTTTAATAAACTCTATATCGCCACGGGTGGTGATTTTATTATTAACCATATCACCCAAAATAACCATGGCAGGATTATCAGGGTAGGTCAATTCCCAAACCGCCGCGTCATCGTCAAGTTTGCGCCCCGCCATTTTTTCATGTGCGATAAGAATTTTATCATAGGTGAAACCCTGCGGCGTTTGCGCAACATGACGATCATTGCGTGGATGGCTGGCAACAATCATATCATCAACCACTTCCTTTAAAGCGCCATGCAATGGAATGGTGGGTATCACCGCGTCGTGGCTCGCCATTTTTTTTAGCAGTCTATTGAGGAAATCCTGCCTAAGATAGGGGCGCGCCGCGTCATGAATAAGAACTTTGTTGGGGGCGTGCTTTGCCAAGGCCATCAGACCACGGTAAACAGAATCTTGCCTGTCCGCGCCGCCAACAACGGGGGGCAAGATTTTATGGGCTTGCTGACATAATGCGGCGGCTTCTTGGTAAAATAATTTATCATCATGATGAATAACGACCAGGGCATGGTCAATGGCTGGGTTTTTTAATATTCTATCCAGGCAGTGCGTCAACAATGGCTTGCCATATAACCAACTATATTGTTTGGGGCGCGTGGTGCGCGGGTTGTGCTGGGCGAACCTTATACCCCGCCCCGCCGCCACCACCAAGGCAATAGTTTTATTTGCGGTTTTATTTTCTTTTGCGCCTTGCATGGGTGCTTCTCGCTACTGTTTGGTTTCTAAAAAAATGCTTGAGCAATTTGCAGGCTGCCACCACGCCCGATAATGCCATCATACCGCCGCCCAAAAAAATAAACATAATCAGCGGCTGATAATATAACCTTAACACCAATTGTTTTTTTTCTTGGTCAATGTTGCCTATGGCGGCGTAATAATTAATGAAAAAATTACTATGGATGGCAACCTCGGTCGTTTCCTGCCCCCCCACCGCATATATCCGTTTGGCGGGTTTTAATACCATGCCCCCGCCCGTCAATTGCACGGTCAGCGAGCGAAAATGCTTATCCGATTGAAAATAAATTTTATCCACTTTAAAATTAACATCGTGGAATGTAAATTTAGATTCGTCTGCTATCACAAAATCCTTATGCTCGTTCAATGTGCTCGACCCCACCACGCCAAAAAATAATCAAAGCAAAACCCGCATGGGCCAACGGCGAAGCCAGGTTGTTCAACCCGCCGCCGCGCCATTTAACAACAGCATCGCGCCCCGTTACCAACAACAACCAAAAAGCCAAACCCAAACCAAAGAAAACAATAAAGAATTTTTCAAAAAACAATAACCCTAGCAAGCCAGCCAAGCCCGAGGCCAATATCAACAGCGGGCGGGTTTTCTTCCATGCCAAAGCGATATTTTTTTTATCGTCCCTATCGTTATCGGGCAGGAAAAACCCCAAGGCTAACAACCCCGCCAACAAAACAAAAAACGGTAACACGGTAATATTAAAAAACGCGGCACCCACCGCTATTTCTTTGCCCGTTAATATCAACAATAACAAAGGATAAACCAAACCGATAAAAACAAGCCCCGCCACAATGTAAAACAACATGTTGTTAATCACCAACAAGCCGTGGCGACTAAACAAACTCATTTTGGCTTGGGTTTTATCTTGCTTATAATAAAAGCGAAGCCAGAGCCCACTCGCCCCACCTATCAATAGGCCGATGATGGAGAGCATAAAAATACCGCGGCTGGGGTCGCTGGCAAAGCTATGGACCGAGGTAATAAGCCCCGACCGCACCAAAAATGTTCCAATCAAACTGCTGGCAAAGGTTAATATCGACAGCAAGAGGCAAGATATTTTTAATTCCCCGGTTTTGGCATAAACCGTGATGCCATGGACCAGGGCGACCAATAATAACCATGGAATAAGGCTGATATTTTCCACGGGGTCCCAAAACCAAAAACCACCCCACCCCAATTCGTAATAGGCCCAAAAGGAGCCAGCTATAATCCCCGCGCTTAAGAAAATAAAGGCGAAGTGAATAAAAAAACGCCATAAATAGATGATAGATTTATCGGTAGGCAAAGTGGATGTTTTGCCTTCGGTGGTGGCCATTATCCCCACCGCCAATGAAAAAAGCGCCGACAAGCCAACAAACCCGCCATACAAAAATGGCGGATGAAAAATAAGCCCAGGATCCTGTAGCAAAGGATTCAAATCCATGGGTTTGATAGAACCATCGGCAGGGGCGTCAAACCTTAAAAAAGGATTAGAAGTAAAAAGCAGATAACCCGCAAATAAAAAAAACATCATTTCCTGACAGGCTATGGCGCGTGTCATGATGTCATGTTGGCTACCTGCCGCTTTGGCAGTAGCCATGCCCACCCCGATACGCTGTGCCATGCGGCTGAGCAACAGCGCCAACCCTGATAAGACAAAAACCCACAATAACATAGACCCCTCATGGTTGCCCCACGCCGCCCCAACCTTATAATACCACGGCAGCGATGGATGAGAATTCTTGACAACCAACCAAACCGAAAAATCATCGGTTATAAAAACATATATCAGGCATACAAACCCCAAGGCCACCAGGCCGAAAATAATGGTGGTGAGGGATGCGAGAAATTGCAATTGGTTTTTTTGGCCAAGCCGCCACCCGACCACCGTGGCAAAGGCGCTGGTTAACCACGCCATCCATAAAAATAATTCACCGAAGGATGCTATCATCTATTTTTGTTCCCTTTTATTCTCGCCATTCGCCTTTATCTTTTAATGCTTTGGTTAATTCTTTGGGCATGTAATTTTCGTCATGCTTGGCCAATATATCATCGGCGACAAATATATTCTGATTATCGGTATTTTTTGTCATGTAGCCCGTGGCAATAACGCCTGAATTTTCACGAAACAAATTGGGGACCAATCCTTGATAAATCACCCCGACTTCATGATTAAAATCAGTAACGACAAAGGCTACCCCTTGTGTATTTTTTTTAACCGAACCTTTTTTTACCACGCCGCCTAGGCGGAAAACCTCCGCCCTATTGTCACCAATTGTTTTGGTGCTGAAGAGAGGACGACTTAGATATTTACCCGATACCACATCGCTGGGGGTATAAAAATAAGATATGCCATCGCGCAAGCCATATAGCACAAGCCCCAGGGCAAGCCCCACCATGACAAGTAAAAATAAAACAAAATAAAGGCGGCGATGTTTATTTTTCATTTTTTATTTTTTTATATTGTTTTTTTGCCACACAATAAGCATAAAAAAACCAACCGCCAGCCAAGAGCAGCATAGACAGGGCAACAAGGTAAGCAATGATAATATACAGCATATTTTTGCCCTATTCCTTTTTAGAAAGGTAATGGTTATCAATCATTTTTTTATAAAGTAACGTGTTCACGCGCCATAAAAAAAACAGCAGTGCCAACATGCTGAAGCCAGCCATGCTCCATAATAACGGCGATAAAATTTCTGGCGCAATGCTGGGGCCACCCGTTTTAAACAGGCTGGAACCTTGGTGCAGGGTTTGCCACCAAGCCACCGAAAATTTTATAATGGGTAGGTTGACCGCACCCACGATGGCAACCAAGGCCGCGGGACGATAATCAGCCATTTCCATCGCCAACAATATTTGCCCGATATAGAGCAAGAAAAGAATAAAAACCGAGGTCAACCTTGCATCCCACACCCAAAATGTGCCCCAGGTTGGCTTGCCCCACAGGCTGCCAGTAATAAGGCAAATAACGGTGAACAGCAACCCAACGGGCGCAATGGACCGCGCCATGATCTGCGCCATGGGGCTTTGCCACACCAAAAATACAAAAGAAAACACCGCCAACATGGCGTAGCATAAACTGGCCAAATAGGCGCAAGGCACATGGATAAACATTATCTTGACCGCCTCCCCTTGCAAATAATCTGGCGGGCTTGCCAACCCGCGGTAGGTCGCCATGAAGAAAAAAATAACCATCAGGATGATAACAGCAGGCATTGTTTTTTCGCCAAGCCTGATAACTTGTTGCGGGCGGTGGGGTAAAAAAGAAGAAAGGAAGTTCATGGCCATGTTATCCAATATTTTAGCTTTGCTGCTTGATAATAAATGCCGAAGCAATTGGCAAGAAAGAAAAGGTTAAGATAAAATAAGCCAATTGAAAAAACATCAAGGGGTAAGCTTGCCCATTGGTTATTATGCTAAGCGTCAACAGAAAGCACGGTATCATGAGGGGTAAAACAATAATCACCATAAAAAATCCGCCACCCTTTCCCCATTGGCATAAACTTGCCAAAAAATTAATCAACAATGCAAGCTGCGCCAAAAATAAAAATCCGCTCAACAGGAATAATATAAGAATGTTATTGGCCACGGTGCCATTGCCTTCGACCATTAAGGCTAAGCCAGTTGCAAACCATAGCGGTAAGGCAGAAAATAGCAGCAACGCCGACCATTTGGCATAGACGAAGGCCAACAGCGAACGGTTGGCTAGGATAATATCTAACGGCAGGTCTTGCGCCAAATCGGCATGATAAAGATTGATTCCCATGGTGGTAAGGGCAAAAAACCATAGAAACAAAAACCAAACAAATACCACCAACGCCTGTGCATTGTTTGTGTCAGACAGCAACAAACGAAAAACAAAAAAACCCGTTAACCATAAAAAAAATGGCAAAAGATAATGAAAAAAATTACTGGCGCACAGCGATGCTTCGCGGCGAAAAAAAAGAAAAAAATCCTGCATTTTTTTACAGCCTAATTTCTTTTATTTTTTTATGCAAGGTTGGGTTTATCATGGCTTGGTGGTCGGTTTCATGGCTGGTAAAAATAATTTGGTCGCCGTTATTTATTCTTGCCGCCAACCATTGCCAAAGCCAAGCCTTTGTTTTTTTATCAAGCGCGGCAAAAGGTTCATCCAACAACCACATTGATTTTCTGGGGGCGGCATAGATCATGCTGGCCAGTTGGATTTTTTTTTGTGTGCCCGCCGATAAATCTTTTATCTTCTTGCTAAGGTGCTTGTCCAATTCCAGACTCTTTATCAGCGATTCCTCATCTTGCAGGTTTTTGTTGGCTAGCTTCGCTTCGTTTTTCTGCCATAGGTTTTTAATAAATGTTAAGTAAGTTGTAAGCGTCATGTCATTTTGGGCAATACCGCCATGCCCCAAATAAAAACAAGTTGATTGATAATCGGTGTCCAATGAATTGTCATGCCATAAAACCTTGCCCTGGGTGGGTTGCAAATAACCCAATAATATTTTTAACAATGTTGTTTTTCCCGCCCCATTATCACCCATTAACCACACCATGTCGCCCGATTGTATTTGAAAAGAAATATTGGAAAAAATAATATTGCGTCCCCGCACAAATGATAATTTTTGTACTGTTAACATAACTTATTTATAGCAAAAAAAATGCAGCCTTGCACGTTAAAGTAAAAAATTGTTTTTACTGGTTTGTGAATCGTGTGAGATTACATGGAAATTATATGGGTAGCTTGGTGGTTTTTTTTCTCATGCCATTTTTTATTCACCCCATCCAAAACCCCATGAATAAGTTTGGGCGAATGGTCGGCAAAATAGGATTTGGCAACCTCCACCCAGGCCGAAATAACAATAGCGGGTGGTTGGGTGGTTTTCATTATTTCGGCAACCCCCAAACATAAAATAATTTGCAACATGGTTTCAAGCGCTTGCCATTTTTGTTCGCCCCCTGCTAGGCAAGCAATGATAGATTCGATGATATTATTTTTTTCCTGCTGATAAAAACTTAGCAAGGATAAAACCTCTTCATTCTGGCCAGCATCGCCAATATTCAATTCTTCGCCCATGATTTTTTTTATCAGGGCAAGGCTGTCGTTAATATTATTATTAATCCGCCCTGGGTTGATAACCATGCCATACAGCACCTGCACCGCCAACAACCGTTCGGTCATTTTGCCTGGCGCGCTCTTTGCCCTGGTCGAGGAAGGTTGCGTTTCGCTCATCATCATGTTTTATCTATCATCCATAAACGCAATGCCGCCATGGCGGCAAATCCACCCTTGTTCCCCGAATTGCGATTGGCACGCGCCGTGGCCTGGGCCATGTTATCAACGGTCAGGATAGCATTGCCGATAATCATTTTTTTATTAATCCCCAGGTCCATCAACCCCCGCGCTGATTCATTCGCCACAATATCATAATGACTGGTCTCGCCCCGTATCACCGCGCCAAGCGCAAGGTAGATGTCATGTTTATCGTCCAGCAAAGCTATGGCTGGGGGAATTTCTAACGCCCCCATGACATAATATATTTTTGTTTCGATGTTCGCGATACGCAAGACATCTTCCGCCCCCGCGATTAATTCGGCGGCTATATCCGCATAAAAATTGGCAACCACCAGCCCCACCCGCGGTGTACCTTTAGCAAGTATATTTTTTTCACGCTCTGCTAATACAAATTGTGTGTCGTCTTTTTTCATACAATATTATTTCTTTACCAGATTTGCAACATAGCGCATCAGCATATCAATTTCTACATTGACTTTTTGTCCAACAAAATAATTCTGAGCTATCGTATGTTCGATGGTATGGGGAATCAGGGTAATGGCGATGCTGTCATCATCGACACCGTTGATGGTCAGGGAACAGCCATCTATCGCAACCGATCCTTTGGTTACCATCATGGGCATAAGGTCGCGGGGTAGTTTAATGGTCAATTGCCATGCCCCTGCCCCCTTGGTTAGGGCACTTATTTCACCCAACCCGTCAACATGGCCCGAAACAAAATGCCCGCCCAATTCATCGCCCATACGCAAAGATGTTTCGAGATTAACCAATTGCTTGCCACGCGTATCAGAAGAAAATGATTGCCAATATTGCGCGGTGGTGCGTTTGATGGTTTCGGGCGAGAGGTCAAAAACCAGATGGCTTATATCCCCGCTCGCCGATAATTGAGCCAAGGTAAGACAGGTGCCATTAACCGCAATCGATGCACCCAGCTTGAATTGGTGGGTTGGAATATCCGTCCTATCAACCGTTAAGGTTAGTCGCGCCGAACCAGTATTATCAAGTTGATAATCATGTATTTGCCCCAACATTTGTATCAACCCAGAGAACATATCAATTATATAAACTATTTTATCTTATTAAACAAAATTTTTTATAAACTGGGTTTCAACAATGATTGAAAGATATTTACCCTGATGGCGAGACAGTCTTGCGCATCTTTGTCGCGCCCTTAACCTGGTCTTTTTTGCCCATATCTTTTTTGCTGATTAAAGATTTTTTATCATCAAGTTTTTGGGTCATGGTTTTATCTTCACCAGCCGATGCTTCCATGGCTTGGGGATCGTTGTTGTCCTTAACCATTTTTGGACCTTTTGGTTTGGCGGCGGGGTCGCGGTCAATAAATTCGATAATTGCCATCGGCGCGTTATCGCCATGACGAAACCCGTATTTTAACAAACGGGTGTAACCACCCGCCCGGTCCTTATAACGTTTTGCCAAAACATCAAAAACCTTGTTAACCAAGGATTCATCACGCAGCAGGGCGAAGGCAGCGCGGCGGCGATGCAATTCACCCTTTTTTCCCAGGGTAATAATCTTGTCAATATAACGTTTTAACTCCTTAGCCTTGGGCAAGGTGGTTTTTATTTGTTCATATTGTATCAATTGCTTTGATAAGTTTTTCAAAAGCGATTGGCGGTGCGACACCGAACGATGTAAACGCCTGCCGAGTTTTTTGTGTCTCATATTATTTTCCTTCTTTCTGATGATTTCTCATCATGGATGCTTTACAAAAATAAAGCATGGTTAAAAACATCAATCGTTACAAAAAATATATATTTTTAGAACCACTGTTGATGCGAGGTTTATTTAGGTTTATTAGCAAAAAAATTAATATTTTTCTTCCAATTTTTTTGCCAATTCTTCAACGCCATCTGGCGCTGGCCAATTTGGTACTTCTATACCAAAGCCTAAACCCATTTGTTGCAACATTTCCTTTATTTCATTCAGCGATTTCCTGCCGAAATTGGGGGTGCGCAACATGTCTTGTTCCGACTTTTGCACCAAATCACCGATATACATGATATTGTCATTTTTCAGGCAATTTTGTGCACGGACCGAAAGTTCTAGGTCATCAACCTTTTTAAATAGATTGAGGTTAAAAGGAACTTCTTCCTTACTTTTTTCTTTCCGTTCGAGGAATTTTGGTTCGTCAAAATTGACAAAAATATTCATTTGATCTTGCAGAATTTTTGCTGACAAGGCCACGGCATCTTCGGGATCCACCGTGCCGTTGGTTTCAACCTGCAAGGTCAATTTATCGAAATCGGTACGTTGGCCAACCCGTGCATTATCAACCTTGTAGCTGACGCGCGTAACGGGAGAGAAAATAGCATCAACGGGAATGAGGCCGATGGGCGAATTTTCGGGACGATTTTGGCTGGCAGGAACATAACCCTTGCCCGTGTTGACGTAAAAATCAACCTTCAAACTGGCACCTTTATCCAAAGAACATATCACATGGTTGGGATTTTTTATTTCAATATCCCCGCCCGTATCAATATCCTTCGCGGTGACCAATTTTGGCCCCTTCACATCCAATGACATTTTTTTTGCCGCACCACTGCGCGACATCAATGCAAGGCCTTTGATATTAAGCACCATGTCGGTCACGTCTTCGCGGACGCCAGGAATGGTGGAGAATTCATGCAAAACGCCTTCTATTTTAATGGCGGTAACCGCCGCCCCTTGGAGCGAGGATAACAAAATACGACGCAGCGCGTTGCCTAGGGTTAAACCAAAACCGCGTTCAAGCGGTTCAACATTGATGGTGGCGTGATTATCTTTTTTATCAACATTAATCCCATTGGGTTTTTGTAAATTTTGCCAATTTTTTGTATCAATTGTCATGATGGTTTTTTTTACCCTTTCTTAAAGTAACTTTTGTAACGCAGGTTTTTTGCCAACACCCATTCTATCGGTGCTAACTCTTCGCCTGACACAACAATGGATACATATCCCTTGTTATGATTATTCGTAATTGGCTTAAACCCGTCTGCGTTTTCTTGGCCGACAACCATTGTGTGGCAAAGGCGTGACGTCACGAATACTGGTGATAACAAAACCCAAAGAAGCCAAAGCGCGCACCGCGGCTTCGCGCCCCGAACCTGGGCCTTTTATATTAACTTCGATATTTTTTACGCCAAAATCTTTAATGGCCGCCGCAACATCCTCGGCCGCAATCTGCGCCGCATAGGGAGTCGATTTCTTGCTACCCGTGAAGCCTTTTTTGCCCGCGGTTGACCAAGCAAGGGTATCACCCTTCTTGTCGGTGATGGTAATCATGGTGTTGTTAAAAGTCGAATGAATATGCGCAATGGCTTCGGGCACGTTCTTTTTATCTTTTTTCTTTTTTGCAGCAATCGCCATGACTCGTTCTTTCTTTATTTAATTATTTTTTGGTAGCTTGTTTTTTACCAGCAATGGGCGCGCCGCGACCCTTCCGCGTGTGGGCGTTGGTGCGGGTGCGTTGGCCACGGGTTGGTAAACCCTTACGATGGCGCAGGCCGCGGTAACAGCCAAGGTCCATCAGGCGTTTAACATTCATCGAAATATCACGGCGCAAATCGCCTTCGACTTGATAATCGCTATCAATACATTCGCGAATCTTGATTACTTCTTCCTCGGTCAAATCCTTAACGCGACGGCTTTCATCCAACCCGCATTTTTGACAAATTTCGCGCGCATTGATAGGACCGATGCCATAAATATAGCGCAGTGCTATGACCAATCTTTTTTGGGTGGGAATATTAACCCCAGCTATACGTGCCATTTTTTTATCTTAATTGTATTTTATTGTTTGTTTATATTTGTAAATCTCTTCGCTGGTGTCTAAAAAAATATATTAATAATAATTTTTGCAAAACATCATTATGAATTCCATATAGAAAAAAAATACTTTAGTCAAGTAAATTCTTAGCTGACTAGTTTTTTAATTTGATTCGATACCGCGTCTGGCGATTGCATGCCGTCAAGTTCCGTCAGCACGCCACGCGTTTGGTAAAATGGAATAAGCGGCGCGGTGTCAGCGTGGTAAATATGTAATCTTTTTGCCAATGTTTCAGGCGTATCGTCGCTTCTTACCTCGCCGCCGCTTTCTTTGATACGGCTTGCCTGACGCGCCAACAATTCATCGTCCTTGACCTTTAATAACACAACCCTATCAATTTTTGTTTGCATGTCGGAGAGCATTTTTTCCAAACCTTCGGCTTGCTTTAGGGTTCGGGGGAAACCATCCAAGATAATTTTTTTACCTTTGAGCGAGTGCAATTTTTCACGAATAATCCCCAGCATGGTTTCATCGTCGACCAATTTTCCGCTTTGCATGATGCTTTCTGCCTTTTGTCCCAAAGGGGTTTTATCCTTAACCGCTTGGCGTAACATATCCCCCGTGGAGAGGTGAACAAAGTCGCATTCGACCTGTAAAAATTTACTTTGGGTCCCCTTGCCTGCGCCAGGGGGACCAAACAGAATAATTATCATTTTGTGTAATAAAAAATTATTTAGGAAGATTAATATTGTTGAAGCCGCCGCCGCCCATGCGTGCTTTTTTCAATAAATTTTCATATTGATGAGCAAACAAATGGCCTTGGATTTGGGTCATGGTGTCCATGGTAACGCTAACCACAATCAGGATGGATGTGCCGCCCAAATAAAAGGGCAAAGAATATTTCGATATCAAGATTTCTGGCAACAAGCAAACCAACACCAGGTAAAGCGAGCCCACGACTGTTAGGCGCAACAATATGTAGTCAAAATATTTTGCTGTATCTTCCCCTGGGCGATGCCCCAAAACAATCCCGCCTTGCTTACGCAAATTGTCGGCGGTTTCGGTGGCATTAAAAACGACCGCGGTATAAAAAAATGCAAAGAATATGATTAACAAAGCATAAAAAATTTCATGCCCAAGCGCGCCGCGCCCCAAAAAGGCGTTCAACCATTGTAACCACGCGGCATTATTACCCGATTGCCCCACAAACCCCAATATGGTGGTGGGCAACAACAATAAGGCCGAGGCAAATATCGGCGGAATAACCCCCGAAGCATTAAGCTTGATAGGAATATGGCTGCTCTCGCCCCCCGTCATGCGGTTTAGACCAATTTGTCTTTTGGGGTAACTAACCATGACACGCCGTTGTGCGCGTTCCATGAAAACAATGAATGCTATCACGGCTATCATCATGACAAATATCACAACGATAACAAAGCTACTTAGGGCGCCACTCCGCCCCAATTCCAACATTTGGACAATAGCCAGCGGCAGGTTGGCCAAGATACCAGCAAAAATTATCATCGATGCCCCCTGCCCCACGCCGCGTTGCGTAATCTGCTCCGACAGCCACATTAAAAACATGGTGCCCGCGGTCAGGGTTATTATCGATGTTATCATGAACAAAAAGCCAGGATTAACGACTATATTTTCCGCAGTCTGCAAACCAAAGGCCACGCCGTAGGATTGCACCAGGGCCAGCACCACAGTAAGTTGCCGCGTGTATTGTAAGATACGCTGGTAACCCGCGCCGCCTTCCTTCTTCAATTTTTCTAAACTAGGAATGGTCGAGGATAGAAGTTGCATGATAATCGACGCCGAAATATAAGGCATGATGCTCAAAGCAAAAATGGTCATGCGGCTCAATGATCCGCCAGAAAAGACGTCAAACATCCCCAGGATGCCCTTACCTTGCTGGCTGAATAATTTTTCTAAAGCCAAGGCATCGATACCAGGCAAAGGGATATGCGAACCCAGGCGAAACACCAACAAAGCACCGATGGTAAAAAGGATACGTTGTTTTAATTCGGTGGCTTTACCAAAACCCCCGCCGCCTTTAGAAAAATTTTTGGCGAATTGTTGCGCAGTTGTCATGGTGATAAATATTTTCTGATAATTTTTTGGCTTTTTTGTCCGCCTTTTATATCATATTTAATCCTTGGTGCTGGCAACAAATGCTGCTTCGCGCGCTTCGCGTTTTTTTGTTGAATCGATACGGCGTTGACCGCGTTTACCAATTTTTTTGGCGGCTTCTTTTTTGAATATAGTAATATTGCCGCCCGCCGCGGTGATTAATTTTTCCGCACCCGACGAGGCACCATGGACATTAAAATTTGCTTTGATTTTCCATTCGCCTTTTCCAACCACCAAGCGCACGCCGTCGCGGGTATTTTTTACCACGCCAGCCTGCACCAAGGCTTCTTCATTAATATTATCCGCTGATAATTTTTTTGCGGTGATAAATTTTTCGACTCGGCCTAATGGCAAGGTTATCAAATGCAAACGCGTATGATTTTTAAAACCACGTTTTGGCAAACGCCTATATAGCGGGGTTTGTCCGCCTTCGAATCCTTTGATACGCACACCCGAACGCGCGGTTTGGCCTTTGCCACCACGCCCGCCCGTTTTGCCTTTGCCCGAACCAATACCGCGCCCTATACGCATGCGGTTTTTGCGTGCGCCATGATTAAAATTTAATTCGTTGAGTTTCATTTTTTTTCTCTTATTTTTTTGATTGTTGTTTAAGATTTTTTAACTTCCACCAAATGTTCTACCACCCTTATCATACCGCGGATAGATGATGTATCTTCCAGAACCCTCGTTCTGCCAATTTTACCCAGTCCCAATCCTTTTAACACAACACGCTGATTAGCCACGCGTCGGATAGGGCTTTTTATTTGCTTGACGCTTATTTTGCCGCCCGTTTTAGCCGATGCTGCATTGTTGGTGGTTTGTTTGTCGCTCATGATAGTCGTCTCCTATTCTTCGCCGTCTTTGTCAGCGCGTCCAAGCACTTCGGTAACGGTTTTGTTTCGTCTTTCGGCCACCGAACGGGGCGAATGGGTGCGTTGCAAACCTTCCAAAATGGCTTTCACCATGTTGTGTGGGTTGGAACTTCCCACGGATTTGGCGACAATATCGGCGATGCCGAGTGCTTCAAACACCGCGCGCGCTGGGCCGCCCGCAATAATACCCGTGCCTGGCACCGCGCTTCTTATTTTTACATGACCCGAACCAAAATGGCCCATAACATCATGGTAAATAGTGCGTTTATCGCGAAGGGGGATCCTTATCATACGTCTTTTTGCTAGTTCGGTTGCTTTTTTCATGGCTTCAGGAACCTCGCGCGCCTTCGCCGATGCAAAACCAACCTTGCCCTTGCCATCACCAACCACCACCAGGGCAGCAAAGCCGAAACGTTTACCGCCTTTGACAACTTTACAGACGCGATTCACCGCGACTGTTTTTTCTATCAAATAACCTTCTTCTCTTTTTTGCATTGTATTTATCTTTCTTTTTTTTGGTGGTTTGTTTTTTTATGTATCATATTGTTGCTTAACATTCCATACCATTTGCGCGCAACGATTCGGCAATTGCCTTAACACGGCCATGGTATTTGTAACCACCCCTGTCAAACATCACCGCCTTAATGCCCGCCTGTTTGGCACGTTCGGCCAACAATTTGCCTATCAAGGTCGCGGCTTCGATATTGGATGTGCTTTTTAATTGACCACGAACTTCCTTTTCCATGGTGGAGCAAGCCACCACGGTTTTGGACGCCGCGTCATCGATAATTTGCACTTGCATATGTTGGTTAGAACGGTAGACCGAAACCCGCCATTTGCCGCCACCAAATTTTTTTAACCGATAACGGTGACGCATCGCGCGTTTAGCTAAAGCTTTATTGTGTTTCATGTTTTTGCTCCTTATTTCTTCTTTCCTTCTTTGCGTAAAATTGTTTCTTCGGCATATTTAATCCCCTTGCCTTTATAAGGTTCGGGTTTTTTTAAATTCCTAATAAGACTGGCGCATAGACCAACCGCCTCTTTATTAGCACCGCTGATGGCGATGACATTGCCTTTTTCACCCTCCACCGTTACTTTTAAATTATCGGGGATGGGGAAAATAACATCATGACTAAAGCCAAGCGACATTTTTAAATTCTTGCCTTGCAACGCAACGCGAAAACCCACGCCATTGAGTTCCAATTTGCGCGTAAAGCCTTTGCTGGCGCCTTCGATGGCTATCTTTATCAATTGGCGCGTTGTGCCCCAATAAATTTTTGATTTCTTATTGTTGTTGTTTGCACTAACGACAATTTTATTTCCTTCTATCTTGGCGGTGATGTCTGGCAAAATTTTAACCATGTTCGTTCCCACCTTGCCCTTGGCGGTAAAAATATTGCCCTCCAGCTTGGTTTCGACGCCAGCGGGAATCTCCAACGGTATTTTTCCTAATCGTGACATGTTTTTGCCTTTCTTTTGCTTATAAAATATTTTTTTAAAAAACGGTAAATAAAATTTCCCCACCGATATTGCCCTTGCGAGCTTGGTGATCTGTCATCAGGCCTTTGGTGGTTGAAACCACCGCAATGCCGAGGCCGTTGCTAACCATTTTCATATCATCAAAGGATGAATAAACACGGCGACCAGGTTTCGAGATGCGTTGCAAAGTTTTAATCGATGGTTCGCCATTAAAATATTTTAAATTCACCACCAATGTTTTAATTCCCTTGCGTTCTTCCCTTTCGTCGTAGCCATTGATATAGCCTTCTCTTTTCAACAGGTCTAACACCTGCGCCCGCAGCTTCGATGCTGGCACATCAACTTGGTCAAGGTGCGCATGAAGCCCGTTACGGATACGAGCAAGCATATCGCCTAAGGGATCACTTAAAGATGACATTTTTATTTTTCCTTTCTATAAATTTTGTACAGTTTTTTTATAATATTAATTTTTAATAGATTACCAACTTGCCTTAACCACCCCAGGAATTTTTCCCGACGATGCTAATTGACGAAATTTGTGCCTTGCCATTTTAAATTTACGGTAATTGCCCCGCGAACGGCCAGTCAATTCGCAACGCAGGCGTACCCGCACGGGCGAAGCATTGCGTGGAATTTTTTGCAATTCTAACTGCGCTTGGAATTTTTCCTCCAACGATTTTTTGGGATCGTGAATGACTTTTTTCCATTTGGCGCGGCGCAATTTATATTTATCGCGTAATTTTTCGCGCTTTTGATTGCGGGTAACAAGACTTAATTTGGACATGATGTTCTCCTTTATATTTTATGATAGTTGAAATGGCAAACGAAAAGCGGTTAATAATGCGCGCGCCTCTTCATCGGTACGCGCGGTGGTGCAAATAATAATATCCATGCCACGAATGCTGTCGATTTTATCGTAATTGATTTCAGGGAAAATAATCTGTTCCTTAATACCCAAGGCATAATTGCCATGGCCATCAAAGGATTTGGTTTTTAACCCACGGAAGTCGCGAACCCGCGGCAAAGCGACCATAATAAGCCTATCCAAAAATTCATACATGCGAAGACCGCGCAGGGTTACCTTCACCCCAATACCCATGTTTTCACGCAATTTATAAGTTGCAATGGATTTTTTAGATTTGGTGATGATGGGTTTTTGCCCCGTGATAGTTTTCATATCTTCTTCGGCGCCCATGATATATTTCCTATCTTGCGTAGCCTTACCCACGCCCATGTTGATAACAATTTTATCCAATTTAGGAATCATCATTGTGTTTTTGTAACCAAATTGTTTTTGCAAACTGGCGCGCACTTCGCTTTCGTAAAGTGTTTTTAGACGCGGCGCAGGGCCCCTGTCGTAGAAAGGTTTTTGCTTTGGCGTTTTGGCGCGGTCGGCTCTCGCCTGTTTGTCGGCCTTTTTTTGCGCGACTACGTCGATGACCATATTGTTAGTTTCTGCCATGATACTCTCCTCTATAATACACTGCTTGATGATTTTGTTATTCTAAGTTTTTTACCGTTTTCCAGCTTGAAGCCAACGCGGGTTGGTTTGCCAGTTTTAGGATCCTTAATAGCCACGTTAGACCAATGAATACGACCATTTTTTTCCACAATACCGCCGTTGGGATTTTCGGCGGAGGGACGCACGGTTTTTTTCAAAATATTAACGCCCTCAACCACAATCCTTTGTTCTTTTGGCCATACCTGTAACACGGTGCCTTCTTGACCTTTGTGCTTGCCCGTTAAGACTATCACGTTGTCACCTTTTTTAATTTTCTGTGCCATGATTTTATAAGACCTCCGGCGCAAGTGAAATAATTTTCATAAATTGTTTGGCGCGCAATTCCCTGACCACGGGCCCAAATATACGGGTGCCGATGGGTTCATTTTGCTTGTTAACCAACACGGCGGCGTTGGTATCAAATTTGATAGTCGAGCCATCGCTGCGTTTGATTTCTTTCGCGGTGCGGACAATAACGGCGCGGTGCACTTCGCCTTTTTGAACGCGGCCACGGGGAATGGCTTCTTTGATAGAAACCACGATAACATCGCCAACCGAGGCATAGCGACGTTTTGACCCGCCAAGCACCTTGATGCACTGCAACAAGCGGCCACCCGAATTATCGGCAACTTCTAAAAATGTTTCTACCTGTATCATCGTGAATTATCCTTTATTTCTTTTTTGCTGTCGATTTGTTCTCGGCTTTGGTTTTTGTAGCAACTTTGTCATTTTTGACATCGGCCTCTGAAACCAATTCCCAAGTTTTTCTTTTTGACAGGGGGCGA
This sequence comes from Alphaproteobacteria bacterium, assembly GCA_965262775.1. Classification (GTDB taxonomy): domain Bacteria; phylum Pseudomonadota; class Alphaproteobacteria; order JASGCL01; family JASGCL01; genus JASGCL01. The sequence continues at coordinate 17,481 of CBDHFT010000007.1, forward strand.
CATTCCCTAATCCAAACAATATTGCCCACTTTCGCCATGTTGTTTTCGTCATGCGCCATGTAATGTTTGGTGCGGCGCACAACCTTCCTCATCACAGGGTGCAGGTAGCGTCGTTCCACCGCGATAACGATGGTTTTTTGCATTTTGGTGGAAAGCACCACACCTTGAAGTAATCTTTTAGGCATTTTTTTTATCCTTCTTAATTATCGTTTTCTTTTCATTTTTGCTTTTCATGGTTAAATAAGTTTTAATCCGTGCGATATTGCGGCGATTTTTTCTTATTTCTGATGGTTGTTCCAAATTCCCTTGGGTCTTGCGAAAGCGCAAATTAAATTGCGCGCGGCGCAATTCCAACAAAGAAGTCTTTAACTCCACCAGCGTCTTCGCGCTGTAATCTACTTTTTTTACTTTTTCTTTTGCCATGATGTTTTTTTCCTATGTTATTTATTAATTACCGTAATTTTCGCTAAATCTTTTAACCACCCGTGTTTTGATGGGCAATTTTGCCGCACCCAAAGCGAAAGCTTCGTGAGCGATGGTATCAGTCACACCATCTATCTCAAAAATTATCCGTCCTGGTTTGACGCGGCATACCCAAAACTCTGGCGCACCCTTCCCTTTACCCATCCGAACTTCGGCTGGTTTTTTTGAAACGGGAACATCGGGGAATACTCTAATCCAAATTTTTCCTTGGCGTTTCATTTGCCGCACAATGGCGCGGCGTGCCGCTTCCAATTGCCTTGATGTTACGCGTTCTGGTTCCATTGCTTTCAAGCCATAGCTGCCGAAATCCAACTTGCTTGCCCCTTTTGACAAACCATGAATCCGCCCCTTGTGAGCTTTTCTAAACTTTGGTTTTTTAGGTATTAACATATTCGTTTATTTTATTATTAATGGATGGTTAACGGTTTTGCACCTGTTGCGCCAAAATTTTTCGTTCTGTCGCAAATGGGTTATTTTCTAAAATTTCGCCTTTGCATATCCATACCTTCACGCCGATGATACCATAGGTCGTCAGAGCTTCGGACGTGGCATAATCAATATCAGAGCGTAAGGTATGTAGGGGCACGCGGCCTTCACGATACCATTCCATACGTGCAATTTCTGCGCCGCCCAAACGGCCCGAGCAATTGATTCTGATGCCTTCGGCGCCAGCGCGCATAGCGCTGCTCATCGCGCGTTTTAGGGCGCGGCGGAAAGAAACACGTTTTTCCAACTGTTGAGCAATACCATCGGCTACCACTTGGGAGTCGATTTCTGGCTTTCTTACCTCGAGCAAATTCACCGCGGCTTCTTGACCACAGAAGGCCTTTAATTCGCTGCGTAATTTTTCGATGTCGGCACCTTTTTTACCTATCACCACGCCAGGGCGGGCGCAGACCACGGTAATTTTTAATTTACCAGTTGGACGTTCAATAAAGATATTAGAGACCGAAGCGTCTTTCAAACGTTTCAACAAAAATTTTCTAATCGCCAAATCTTTATGCAGCAAGCGTGCATATTCGCGTCCCGACTCCTTGTCAGAAAACCAACGCGAATCCCACGTCTTGTTGATGCCTAGCCTCAAACCTATCGGATTAACCTTTTGACCCATAATATACTCCTTGCCTATTCTTTATCTTGTGTTGCTTTTTTGTTATTTTTTTTATTCGCCATTTCATCCGCCGTCTTGCTTGCCACCACGACAGTTAAATGAGAAAAGAATTTTTCTATCCGCACGCCGCGACCACGCGCACGCGTATGAAAACGCTTTAACATAAGACCTTGCCCAACGAAAGCTTCCTTTACGACCAAACTATCAACATCCAAATTATGATTATTTTCTGCATTGGCAATCGCCGAAGCCAGAGCTTTTTTCACAGGATCCGCCGCCATTTTAGAAGAATAGGTAAGAGCCCGCAACGCATCGCCAACTTTTTTACCGCGTATCAGCCCAGCCAGCAAATTCAATTTGCGCGGCGCAACGCGCAGGTTACGCGCCACTGCCTTTGCTTCGGTTGGCAATAATTTTCGAGGGGTTGCTTTTTTACTCATAGATTTTTCCTTTATTCGCTGGTTGTAGATGTTTTATTTGACGAGTGGGCAATAAAGGTGCGGGTTGGCGCAAATTCGCCAAATTTATGCCCCACCATATCTTCGGATACGAGCACGGGAATATGTTTGCGGCCATTATGAACGCCAAAGGTTAAGCCTACAAATTCTGGCAATATCGTCGAACGGCGTGACCAAATTTTGATAACGTCATGACGGCCCGAGGCTCTTACCACTTCGGCTTTCTTTAATAAATAACCATCCACAAATGGTCCTTTCCAAACAGATCTTGTCATATCAGTCTCCTTCTACATTCCTTTTTTATCGTGACGCGAACGAATAATATATTTATCCGTCGCTTTGTTTTTACGTGTTTTGTAACCTTTGGTCGGTTTGCCCCATGGCGTCATGGAAATACGACCACCGCGGGTTCGACCACCATGCGGGTGATCCACTGGGTTCATCACTTCGCCGCGCACATTACCGCGACGCCCCATCCAACGGCTACGCCCTGCTTTACCCAATTTAACATTCTGCCAATCTGGGTTGCTCATCATGCCGATGGTTGCCATGCAATCGGAACGCACCTTGCGCAATTCACCGCTCATCAATTTAATCTGAGCATAACCCGCTTCGCGACCCGCCAACTGGACGAAACTTCCCGCCGAACGCGCCAACTGACCGCCCTTCATGGGTTTTAATTCAACATTATGTATCAAGGTTCCCACGGGGATATTCTTTAATGGCAGAGCATTGCCGGTTTTAATATCGGCATTTTCGCCCGCCTCGACCTTATCACCCACCGCCAATTTTTGTGGCGCGAGGATATAGGCCAATTCACCGTCTTGGTATTTTATCAAAGCAATGAAGGCCGTGCGATTAGGATCATATTCTATCCTTTCGACCACCCCCACGCCCTGTTTCTGGCGCATGAAATCTATCATCCGATAACGTTGCTTATGGCCACCACCGCGCCAGCGCATGGTGATGCGCCCACGATTATTCCGACCACCACGTTCGACCTTCCCCATTGTCAAGGATTTGACGGGGCGACCTTTAAAAAGTTCAGAACGGTCGATGAGGATTAACCCACGGCGTCCTGCACTGGTTGGTTTATAAGTTTTGATAGGCATGTTTTTCTCCGTTGTTTATAATATTTATATGGTTGCTCCCAAATCAATGGTTTGGCCTTTGTCTAATTTCACCACGGCTTTTCTTATGCCATTGCGTTGTCCGCGCCGACCGCGAAAGTTTTTGAACTTGCCCGCGACATTAACCGTGTTAATGGCCAGCACTTTTACCTTGAAGAGTTTTTCCACCGCTTGCTTTATTTCTGGCTTGGTGGCGTCGCTGCTAACTTCGAAGGCAACTTGGTTAAATTGGCTCATGCGCGTAAATTTTTCGGTCACCAAGGGGCGACGAATAACTTCGTAGCAACGCTCGGTGCTGATAATTTGTTTGTTAAAATATTTCCAACTCATGTCTTTTATCCTTATGCTTCTTTAGATTTTGCTGTTTCGTTTTTTGCTTTTGGTTCCAACTTGCCTTGCAATTTTAAGATAACTTGTTCGGCGGCTTCTTTGGTAAGCACCAATTTTTGGCGTCGCATAATGTCATATACATTTATTCCTTGCAACGGCAATACATCGATATTCTTAATATTGCTGGCGGCTTTTTTCATGTTGTCGGGCACGATATTACCACCGATAATCAAACCATTGCTGACGCCCAATTTTTGCAATTGTTTGACGAAGTCAGCGGTTTTGCTTGATTTGATATCAAGGTTTTCTAGCACCATGATATTTTCCGCCGAAGCCTTTGCCGATAAGGCATGTTTCATTGCCAAAACGCGAAATTTTTTATTCAATTTGAAAGCATGAGAGCGAACCAATGGTCCGAAAGCACGACCGCCACCACGAAATTGTGGCACCCGAGCCGAGCCGTGACGCGCCTGGCCAGTGCCCTTTTGTGCGTAGATTTTTTTCGATGTGCGATTAATTTCGGCGCGATTTTTAACCTTATGGGTGCCCGCGCGGCGTTTTGCCAATTGCCAATTCACCATCTGCTCCAAAATATCGGGGCGCGGTTTCAAGCCAAAAATATCATCCGCGAGGGTGATATTCCCAACTTCCTTTTTCTCAAAGTTCATAATTGATAATTTCATGATGCTCTCCATTATTTTTGACCTTTTTCAAATGCACCAGGGTATGGCGCATCTTTTGGGCGTTGTTTCTTTACCGAATCTTTAATCATAACCAACGAATTGGGTGCGCCAGGCACCGCGCCAGCAATATAAATCAAGCCTTTTTCTTTGTCGGCCGAAATAATTTTTAAATTCTGAACGGTGACCCTTCTATCGCCCATATGGCCCGCCATTTTTTTGCCTTTGAAAACCCGGCCTGGATCTTGGCGATTACCAGTCGAACCATGGGCGCGGTGCGAAACCGAATTACCATGGCTGGCTCGACCACCACTAAAATTCCAACGTTTCATAACCCCTTGGAACCCCTTACCCTTTGACACGCCAATAACATCGACAAATTGCCCCGCGACAAAATGGTCGGCCAGCAACTTGCTGCCGATTTCAGGAATAGCATCGGTCGCGACACGGAATTCAACCAAATGCCGTTTGGCATCAACACCCAGTTTTTTGAACTCACCACGCAATGGTTTGTTGGTATGTTTTTCTTTTTTATCAACCAAGCCCAATTGTACGGCGGCATAGCCATTCCGTTCCACGGTGCGGGTGTTGGTTACCAAACAACCCTTAACATCCAACACCACGGCGGCGCGCATAACGCCGTCTTGGAACAATTGGGTGGTGCCCAATTTTTTGGCTATCATGCCTGTTCGTTGATTTTTAAATTCTCTGCTCATGGTTTTTTTTAGTTTGGTTATATTTTATAGTTTGATTTCTACATCAACCCCCGCCGCCAATTCGAGGTTCATCAAGGCGTCGATGGTTTGTGGGTTATGGTTGGTGATATCAAGCACGCGTTTGTGGGTGCGAATTTCAAATTGTTCACGACTTTTTTTGTCAACGTGGGGTGAACGCAGCACCGTGTAACGCTCTATCTTGGTGGGCAGAGGAATGGGACCGCGCACCAAAGCCCCGTGCTTTTTGCGGTGTTGACTATCTGGCTGGTGGATTCATCCAACACCCGATGGTCATAGGCTTTTAAACGAATGCGAATACTTTGTGCTTCCATGATCTTTTTCCTTTTTATGTTTATTTTTTATGTTTTTCCATAACTTCATCCGCAACATGTTGTGGCGCGGGTTCATAATGATTAAACTGCATGGTATATTGGGCGCGGCCCTGACTCATCGAGCGCAAATTATTAACATAACCAAACATCGAAGCCAAGGGAACCAAAGCATTGATAACCCGTGCATTACCGCGACTATCCATTTCATTAATCTGACCGCGGCGAGAATTTAAATCGCCGATAATATCGCCCATGTAATCTTCAGGGGTGACAACTTCCACCTTCATAATTGGTTCCAGCAATTTTGCGCCGCCTTTGGCCATGCCTTCGCGGAATGCAGCGCGCGCCGCAATTTCAAACGCTAGGGCCGAGGAGTCAACATCGTGGTAGGCTCCATCTATCAAATTGATACTTAGGTCAACCACGGGAAAGCCAGCCAAAGCACCCGATGTCACGGCTGAGTTCAAACCTTTTTCCACGCCAGGGATATATTCTTTCGGCACCGAACCGCCGACCACTTTGCTTTCAAATTGGAAGCCAGAACCACGTTCGCCAGGTTCGAATTCCATAATAACCCGAGCAAACTGCCCCGCCCCACCCGATTGTTTCTTATGGGTGTAATCTATCTTGCAAGATTTGGTAATTGTTTCGCGATAAGCAACTTGCGGCGCACCAACATTGGCTTCGACCTTAAATTCACGCTTCATGCGGTCAACAATAATTTCCAAATGCAATTCGCCCATTCCCGACAAAATAGTTTGTCCCGTTTCGGGATCGCTCTTGACGCGCAAGGAAGGATCTTCCTGGGCTAACCTGCCCAAGGCTACGCCCATTTTTTCTTGGTCGGCTTTTGATTTTGGCTCAACCGCCAAATCAATAACGGGGTCGGGGAATATCATACGTTCTAAAACTATCGACTTTTCTTCCAAGCACAAGGTGTCGCCCGTGCGCGTATTTTTCAGCCCCGCCAAAGCAATAATATCGCCTGCAAAGGCTTCTTTAATATCTTCGCGGTTGTTGGCATGCATCAACAACATACGGCCAATACGTTCCCTGTCGCCACGAATCGAATTCAACACGCTGGTTCCTGTGTTGAGGGTGCCAGAATATATGCGACAGAAAGTTAGCGAACCAACGAATGGGTCGTTCATAATTTTGAATGCAAGCATCGACAAGGGCGCATCGTCCTTTGGTTCGCGCTTATCTTCTTTTTCCCCTGCTTCGTCCATACCTTTGACCGCGCCAATGTCAGTCGGGGATGGTAAAAATTCAACCACGGCATCCAACAATGGTTGCACACCTTTGTTTTTAAATGCCGAACCATTAACCACGGGAACAAATTTGCCCGTGATGGTGCCTTTTCTTATGCAAGCCAACAACGTCTTTTCGTCTGGCTCTTTGCCATCCAAATAATTTGTCATGGCGGCATCGTCCATTTCAACTGCCATTTCGAGCAATTGATGGCGATATTCTTTGGCTTTATCCATCATGTCGGCGGGTATATCAATCGCGCTATATTCCGCGCCCAAATCTTCGCCTTTCCATTTGATATGTTTCATTTGGATAAGGTCTATCACGCCATCATATTCGCTTTCTGAGCCGACGGGCAAATTGAGGACAATAGGCCTCGCTCCTAAACGATCCTTCATCATATCGACGCAACGGTAAAAATCCGCGCCCGTTCTATCCATTTTATTAACAAAGCACATGCGGGGCACGTTATATTTATCGGCTTGACGCCACACGGTTTCTGATTGGGGCTCCACCCCCGCCACCGCATCAAACACCGCAACCGCGCCGTCCAAAACGCGCAACGAACGTTCCACTTCGATGGTGAAATCGACGTGGCCAGGCGTATCAATGATATTGACCCGATAATCTTTCCAAAAACAAGTCGTCGCCGCCGATGTGATGGTGATACCGCGTTCACGCTCTTGCTCCATCCAATCCATGGTTGCGGCACCTTCGTGCACTTCGCCAATTTTATAAGACTTACCAGTGTAATATAATATACGCTCGGTCGTCGTCGTCTTACCAGCATCAATGTGCGCCATGATGCCGATATTGCGATAATTTGCGATGGGGTATTGTCTGGACATGTTTTTTGTTTTGAATAATGATAAGAAATATACTGTCTAAATTTACCAACGATAGTGAGCAAAAGCGCGGTTTGCTTCGGCCATTTTATGGGTTTCTTCGCGTTTTTTTACCGAGGCGCCGCGGTTGTTAAGCGCGTCAATAATTTCGCCCGACAAACGGTCCATCATGGTATGTTCGCCGCGTGAACGAGCGGCCTCTATCAACCAACGGAAAGCAAGCGCCAAAGAACGTTCGGGGCGAACCTCCACCGGGATTTGGTAAGTGGCCCCGCCAACACGGCGCGAGCGAACTTCTAAATTTGGTTTTACATTATCAAGGGCTTCATAGAAAACTTCGATAGCTGGCTTGTTAGCTTTTTTCTCTGCTTGCTCAAAAGCACCATAGACAATGCGCTCGGCAACTGATTTTTTGCCTTGCAACATCAAAATATTGATGAATTTAGAAACTTCCAAATTCCCAAATTTTGCATCGGGAAGAATTTTTCTTTTATCGGCTTGACGGCGACGAGACATGATGATTCCTTAAAAAATTTATTTTGGTTTTTTCGCACCATATTTGGAGCGACGTTGACGGCGTTTTTGCACCCCTTGGGTATCAAGCGCGCCGCGGATGGTATGATAACGAACCCCAGGCAAATCTTTCACCCGACCGCCACGAATAAGGACGATGGAGTGTTCTTGAAGGTTATGACCTTCACCAGGAATGTAACTGATAACTTCGTAGCCATTGACCAAACGCACGCGACAAACTTTACGCAAGGCTGAGTTAGGTTTTTTCGGCGTGGTGGTATAAACGCGCGTGCAAACGCCGCGACGTTGCGGACATTGCATCAAGGCAGGAGTCTTGTTGCGACTGCGCGGCATTTTGCGCGGCTTGCGAATTAATTGGTTAATCGTTGGCATCGGTGGTATCTCTAAAAAAAATTCTTTCTCTATTGCTTTTATAAAATAACAAACAAAAATTATCTTTATAATACAATGCACTATAAAGATATATCTGTCGATTATCGTATCACAAAAAATCAGAGAAAGAACGCAGACACCAGTTATAAAACCGAAACGCTACAACGCCGCTAAAAACACGATGACTTCAAAACCTTAAATCAAGGTTGAAACCAACGCTGTCATAACAGCATTATAAGGAATTAATTGTTGATAAACAATTAATGTAAGACGGCAATAAAAAATGTGAATAAAAAATATTTCTTCATTCAAACCCATTACCACCCAAAGAATATCGTTTAAGATATTATCATTAAAAAATATTTTTTTATTTTATAATGCCGTTGTCTATATTTGGTATCCAATATTCAATGTAATTCAATATTGGAACAAACAACAACGGATAATCTTACGGCCTATTCCCTGTCTTCTTGTAATAGTCTTGCACTAGCGAGTTTGTCATTCGTTGTCAAGCGTAATTTTATCTTTTTATTATGAATTGTCATTTTTGTTGAGATATGTTTATTATTATATGTGGCGTGATGGGTAAAAATAGACAAACATAAACCGCCAGCTAGGTATTTCGTTTTATAAGCGAAATATTATTGACGGGTGCTTAAATTATTGATATAAAGATTGCGAAGATGTTTAAGGAGAGCAAGAACAAGCGATAGTAAGCCGTGTGCCGAAATTGTCCTGTTGGGCGTCATTAAAACCATTCACTTTAAAATACAAAATATTGAAGCAGGCAACCCTATGAACGACAATCAAAAAGACAAAAGTCCCACCAGCAGTCCCGTTGTGATATCTGTACCCGCATCAAGCGGTGGCCCCAGCGCGCCCGCTGGCGTGATTAACATGAATACCGCTAAACCTGCAACGCCATCGGCCGCACCCATTGCTTTAGGAAATATTAACAAACCATCTTCGCCCATGTCGCCCGTGCCCACGCCCTCTTCTTTATCTTCTGGGAATAATCCTGCAAATGTTGGTTTTTCCGCCACGCCACCTGCACCACGCCCTGCTATGAACGCCGCCATGCCAAGTGCAATGCCTGTATCGCCACCATCCAACCCTGCGCAAGCCAACCCCATGCTCCATGCTCCCATGCCAACCCAGCCGACTGTCGCGGGTAAAGATTTCCAAGCCTTGATGAAAGAAATGCAAAATATCAACCAAAGCCGTGGCCCTGCCGCTGCCCCTGCTGGCCCCGTTGCTGGCGGCCTCATGAACCTCGGCTCCCCCGTCGCCCCACAACCCCAACCTAGCCTGCCGCAGGCTTCCGCCCCCAAGGTTTACGCCACAAAAAATGATAGCACTGCTTTATCGACTGGTGATGACGATGGTTATTATGGCGATGATTATTATGGTGCCCCCCCGCCGATGTCGCCCATGATGAAATTATTCTTTGCAATGCAAACCTTGGTTAGCATCATCATGGTTGTGTTGTTGGTTATGATATTTAACATGTTTTCTAGCATGAAGAATCAATCAATTACCGCCGACAGCATGAAAAATGTCTTGCAGTCATTTGTCGATGGCATTGCCAATCAAAACAAGGCTTTGATGGATAGTTTCGCCACCAAAATGGACGAAGTAGAAAAAACCATCGCAACCATGAATGAGGGCGCAACCAAAACCCAAGAATCCCTTGATACTATTTCTAAAAAATTAGACAAAGCCATCAGCCGTCCCCCTGTGGCTGCTCCCGCCAAGCCAGTGGTCAAGAAGAAAGCCGCCCCCGCGATTGACGACAGCCTGCCCACGCCAATGTCTCCCGTTGGTCCAACAAACAACAATAATATGCCCGCCCTGCCCAACAATCCCAATATTTCACCTAGCCTCCCTGGGTTAGATAACTTAAACGATCTACCCAACCTGCCCCCGTTGCCGACTGTCCCACAAAGCAAGGCGCCAGGCGGCACTATAGGCGGGCAACCCAACCAGCAGGTTAAATTTGGCCCCAATAATTATAATGACAGTTTTCAACTGCCGCCCTTGCCCGAGCCAACCCCCAATCTTTTTCCTAACAATTAATTCGCGCCACAATGCCACGACGTTGGTGTTTGATATAATTTGAGCAGTGACAGCGAACACCCCTGAAATTGCAAACAAAATGGTTAGCCAGGCTTAAGCTTGCTTCTACTTAATACCATGATAGATATTGATAACATTCCGCAGGTAGAAGAATTTTTGCGCCCGCTAGCAGCAAACCAGGTCGTTGCTGATAAATGTTTGTTGATTGATAAAAAACATGCCAAGGATTTTTTATCAACGCTGGATGATAAACAAAAAAATTATTTACAGCATTGCGGCTTTCCCAATAAAAACGAGGAATTATATTATATAACTGGCGATAAAGAAAATTTATTTATTTATTTGTTTGAAAGCAACCTGTGGCAGGATGAGGCCAATAAAAAAGATAGCGACGATTACCACCCGCTAAGTTTTGCGCCACTGCCTTCCTTGGTTGGCAAAGGTTATGATAAAACAAAATCAAAAAATCCTATCCTGATTACGTTTTTTCGGCCACCAGCAAATGAACAGGCCATAAAAAATTGCCTCTACGGTATTGGCTTGGGTTTTTATGATTTTACCAATTTTAAAAAAAATGCTCATGCCCCCGCCGTTGTTTTTTATTTTGATAAGGGTGAATTTTCTATCGAAGAAGCGGCATGGCAAGAAATCTCTTCCCTTATTTTTGCAAATCATTTTTGTCGCCATCTTATTAATATGCCGCCCAATCATTTAGGGCCCGAAGAATTTCAACATTTTTTTACCAGCCTGTTCAAACAAACCAATGCTACGGCAAAGATTTTTTCGGGCGACGATTTAAAAAATAACTTTCCGCTTATCGATGCGGTGGGTAAAGGTTCGCGGCGCGCACCGCGATTGTTAGAATGTAATTGGGGGGCACCGCATCACCCAAAAATATGTTTGATAGGAAAAGGCGTATGTTTTGATAGTGGTGGGTTAAATTTAAAATCCGCGGGCGGTATGTGGTTGATGAAAAAAGATATGGGCGGCGCGGCCATTGCCTTGGCTTTGGCTTACCTAATTATCAAAAATAATTTACCCTATCGCTTGCAATTGCTTCTCCCCCTCGCTGAAAATTTGCCCGATGGTAATAGTTATCGCCCATCCGATATTTTAACCGCACGCAATGGCACCCATATAGAAGTTGGCGACACCGACGCCGAGGGCCGATTGTTGTTGGCCGACAGTCTAGCCTATGGCGGCGAGCAAGACACGAACATGGTCATCGATATAGCGACCCTGACGGGCGCGGCGCGGGTGGCGGTGGGCACGGGTATATCGGCTTTTTTTTGTGATGATAAATCGACATCCAATGCTTTGCTCGAACATGGCAATCGCTGGCATGATTACATGTGGCCTTTGCCATTGCATCGCCCCTACACCCCCATGCTGTCCAGCAACCATGCCGATATATCGTCGACGGGTGCCGCCGACCATTATGCTGGCGCCATCACCACCGCGCTGTTTTTGAAAAAATTTGTTAATGCCAAAAGCGAATGGCTGCATATCGACACCATGGCATGGAACCTCCATGGTAAAATTGGCTACGGCGTTGGCGGCGCGGCTATGTCTTTGCTGGCTTGCTATCAAATGTTAAAAAATAAAAATTAAAGCGGTATGGCGATGGAAAAAACCGCGCCCCCTAAATCATTATCTTTACCGACTGTAATGCTGCCGCCGTGCGCCAACACAATATCGCGCGCAATGGCCAGTCCCAATCCATAACCGCCTTCATTGCTCGAACTATCTTTTTTATTTTTATTGGCGGATGATTTCCTCTTCGATTGAGCCAATTTTATCGGCTGGTCATAAGATTTTACTTGATAAAAAGCTTCAAAGATTTTTTCTCTTTCCTCAGGCAAGATACCCTTGCCATTATCAGCAATGTTAAAAATAATATAGGATTCATTATTTTTTATATCATCTTTTTTAGCAATGGAGATATTAACCTGGCTAGCATTTTTGAGTGCATTACCAATGATATTGTCCAAACAACGGCGCATACCATGTTCGCGAATTAATATTTTTTGTCCTGCTTCCAAATTAAAAAATGCCTGGAATTGTTTCTTTTGTTTTTTTGCTTCTGGTCGCCAGCTTGCAACAATATCGTCAACAAAAGATTTTACATCCACCGAAGATAATTTTTCATTCTCTTCACCCTTCGCAAATTTCAAATACAATTCTATCATCCTCTCCATATCGGCCAAATTATTTTTCATTTTATCAATTACCTCTTTGTATTTTGTATCGCTTTCTATGAAAGCCAAATTCAAACGTAATTTGGTCAAGGGGGTGCGCAAATCGTGCGAAACCCCCGCCAGCATGGTAGTGCGTTGTTTTAATTGATAATATATACGCTTCATCATTTGGTTAAACGACCGCGCAACCCTTCTTACCTCGCGCGCACCCTGGACAGGAATATTTTTGGGGTTGGTAAGATTATCCAAATGCCGCCCCTTGCCAAAATCATCGGCCATGATTGATAAGGCAATAATGGGCCGCACCTGCATATACAGGAAATACCCCGCCAAGCTAGATAAAACGATGCCGCTGATAAGCAACCAGTATAAAAACATTTGGATGCTGTTATCAAACACCCGACCTGCTGGCACAATAAAAAAATAATAAGATTCTTCATATTGTTCGGAAGGCACGCCAATCGCAACATTGTGTTTGTCGCCATAATAGGCCAACCGCGAAGGTCGCTTCAAGAAATTGCTCAAGGATCTTTCTAATCGTGCACGTTGTCGATTAACAGGCAGTTTTTGCAATTTCCTAAAATTGCTTTCATTGTCAACAATAATTTTAACATCAAAAACATTGTTTCTTTTTTTATTATAGCGTTGCAAATACTTCGGGTCATTTTCTAATTCGCGATAGAAGAATGTAACCTCGCTCGCCAAATTATCTGCCAATTTATAATTAACAAATCGCCAATGTTTATCATGAAAAACATACAGCGCCATCCCCTCCACCAAAAACATGGTTATCAGCAATATTAACAAAGCACGGGTCCAGATGCGCTGGGGCAAGATAATGGTTGCTACATTTTTGAAAAAGATTTTTAGCCTATTCATTATCCACCCTCATCTCATAACCCTTGTGACGAATGGTCACCAAATATTCTGGCCGGTCATTACGGTCACCAATTTTTTGTCTGATGCGCGCAATATGCACGTCGATGCTCCTCTCGCCGCCCAATATAATTTGCGACAAGTTTAATTCTTCGCGGCTTACCGCGCGGCCCGCCCTTTCTAGCAAATAGCAAAAAAGCCGTTCTTCGGCCGATGTTAAATAAACCCGCTCGCCATCCACCGTCAATTTCTTTTTGGCTCTATCAAATTGGCCACGGCCAAATTTTACAATATTATTTATCGGCCCTTGCGCGATGCTGCGTTTTATAATATTGGCCAGTCGCAACACCAATTCGGCGGGCTCAAATGGTTTTGCCAAATAATCATCGGCGCCAGCGGAGAGACCCAAAACGCGATTATCCGATTCTTGCCCCATTGCGGTCAGCATGATAACGGGGATATTGTTATGGGCTGCCCGCCATTCTTTTAATAAATCTAAGCCATCTTGTTCTGGCATTTGAACATCCAGCACCACGGCAGCAAAATAATGCTTGGTTAGCATCATTTTTGCTTGCTTGGCCGATAAGGCGGTGTAGCAAAAGAAATTTTGCTGATTCAAATATTTTTTTAACAGATCACATAATTCAGGGTCGTCATCAACCACCAGCACAAGCGGTCTGTAACCTAAATTATCGCTTACTACATTGTCCATTACATTTTTTTATTGGGCTGATTATAAAGCAATTTAATAACCTTGACAAATCCTGCCACCGACTCCATGCCTGCTTGTTGGTAAACCTCTGACATTTTTTTTCCCGCCGTTAGCATCATCTGCTGCGCCACCTTCGCCCCCTCGCTATTTAAATAATATATTTTTTGGCGTCCATCAATATTGGATATTTTTTCCTCTATCCATTTTTTTTCTTTTATTTTATGCAACCTTTTATGCAAAGCCTGTTTAGAAATAATCAACTCGCTTGCCAATTTTTTGGCAGTTTTGGGAAAAGTTAATAGCAATATCATTTCATCCACATCGTCATCACCTTGGGCGTTATGATTAACAATGACCGAACGCAAATTATAAAAAACCTGATACAATAGTCGAAGATTATCCTCTACCTCGCTTGATGATAAAAAAAGAGGATTGGTTTTCATTTTTCCTTTTTGCTTATGTTAGATTATTCGTTACCACTCTCGATACTATAACCCGTTCTAAAATATTCGCGCTCGGCCTTATCCAACATTGCTTTGGTGGTGGGTTGTAAAATGGTTTTGCCTGTATAGCCTGGTTGCCAATCTTCCCACCGCATACGCACTTTTAAAATACCCGCTGGCGCGTAAAACCCTCCACCCTTTCTAATCGTCATGTAATTGCGCATGAAATCTTTGTAAATGGGCACGGCAATGCTGGCCCCTTGTTCTTGCGCCCCTGTGACTGGATTAATACCAAGGTTGGTTGGTTTATCAAATCCCGTCCAAACGCCAACAACAATGTCGGGTAATAATCCGATAAAGAGGGAATCTTGGTTATCATTGGTCGTTCCTGTTTTGCCCGCAACGCCCAGCCCCAATTCCGCCACGGATGCCGCCGTGCCGCGATAAACCGCACCCTGCATCATGTCGATAGTTATATAAGCCAAGGCGGGGCTGATAATATTTTTACGGTTATCAATAATAACGGGGGCCGCTTGACCATTGTAATTATCAGCAAGACAATTCTTGCATTCGCGTGTGTCGCCACGCCCCACCGTTTTACCATAACGATCTTGTATCCTATCTATACGGGTTAATTTTATATCCTTACCATAATTGGCAACAATAGCATAAGCACGCGTTAGTTTTTCTAATGGCGTTGCGGCACTGCCCAATACCATCGATGGGTAATTTAATTGGCGGTCATAAATTCCTAAGCGACTAAACAATGCCCCAACTTTGCCAAAGCCAGTATCTTGCGCTATACGCACGGTCATACGATTGCGCGAATGTTCAACGCCATAGCGCAGTGGCCTTTCATCGCCCGTATCGGCCTCGTCGCCATCAAAATTATCGGGTATCCATGTTTCGGTAGGGCTTTCAACAATCACTTCCGAGTCAGAAACGGTTTCAAATGGATTGGCAGCGCCAGTTTCTAATGCCGCCAAATAAGCCAATGGTTTGATGGCCGAGCCAGGTTGGCGGTTGGCCTGGCTAGCGCGATTAAATTTGCTTGCTTCGTATGACCAGCCTCCGACCTCGGCCAAGACACGCCCCGTTTTTGGTTCGATAGCAATGGCGGCGCCCTGGATTCCAGGAATTTGTTCTAATAAAAAATTATTATCTTCGAGTGGAGACACCAATATAACCGAACCAATCGGCAAACTCTCCACCACGGCATTAATTTCCTTGCCCTCTAACCTGGTGCCTGTTTTGTTTTCAAAATACTCGCGCCCCATAGCGGCATTTTCATATTTTAAACGCCCTCTTTCGCCATTCTCAAGCGTAATGTTAAAATACCCGCCAGGGTCAGAAACCACGACAGCTCGCAACCAATCAGCCAAACGCCCGTCAGCGGGAATATCGGCCAATTGTTGCCAGCCTATGCCAGGCGAAACCTTAAGCGGGCCGCGAAACCCATGGCGTCTGTCATAATCGCGCAGCGATTTATGCAGGGCCTGCACCAAATATAATTGCACCCGATTATCAAGCGTGGTGCGGATAGAATAACCACCGCCAACCATGCGAATGCCAGGAAAACTTTTTTGTAATTCTTGACGCATGCTATCTATAAAATACTCGCTATTAACCGAATTTTCATTGCTAACAAATGCCTTTAATTCCTTGGCACTCGCAACTTCTTTGATGTCTTTGGCAATAAAACCCATTTGATACATTCTATCTATCACCCAATTACGGCGCGTCACCGCGGCATTATAAAATTTGGTTGGGTTATAATTGTTGGGCCCCTTGGGCAGGGCGGCCAAATAAGCTATCTCATCCACGCTCAATTTATCCAAATTCTTATGAAAATAATTTTGCGCGGCGGCGGAAACGCCGTAGGAACGATTGCCCAAAAATATCTGATTAAGATAAAGCTCCAATATCTTATTTTTATCTAAAGAACGTTCAAGTTTGATAGCAACCACGACCTCATTAAACTTCCTGAATATCGACAGATCGCTGGAATTTAACACGATATTGCGTGCCACCTGCTGGGTGATGGTGGACGCGCCCTCTGGCCGCCGCCCATCAATCAAGGCGGGTATCAACCGCACGAAGGCGCGACCGATACCAATAAAATCAATACCACCATGTTCGTAGAACCGTTGGTCCTCGGCAGAGATAAAGGCTTCCTGCACCAATTTGGGGATATAATCCAAGGGCACAACGACGCGGCTACCTTCATTAAGGTCCTTTATTATCGAACCGTCGCTGCTGTGAAGCCGACTATTAGTTTGTAATTCTATATCGCCTATTTTTTTAACGCCTGGAATACGACCAACAAAAACCCAAGCGTAGAGTCCCCAGACTAAAACAAATAATACGGTAATGGATAAACCAGCCGAGGCCGCCCAAAGAAATTTTCTGAACCTTGCAGAATCATAGTAGCGGTAGAAATTATCCTTATCAAGCATTTCAATAACCTATATGATGTTGCCATTGAAAAATCAATAGCGCCGCAACGGGTTTTCTTACATTATATTGTAAGAATAGCACAAATTCCTTGTTCCTTGCATGATTTTTGCATTATCGGCAATAACCATGTTTCTTATTTGTATTTGAAGAAACATTGGATTATAAGAATGTAATTACATAATGATAAAGCGGGCGCAAATCTATCAATGAAACATATTAACAACATTACTTTGTTAGGAATAACTTTGTTATTCTTGGTGTTGCATGTTTCATACCCTTCGCCTGCTGCGGCTAGACTTATCTATCGCACCAGTTCTAGCATCGTGGTGGACGCTGAAAGTAACCGCGTGATTTATGAAGATAATGCCGATGCGCTGGCTTATCCCGCTTCCTTAACCAAAACAATGACTCTGCTGTTATTGTTTGATGAGTTAAGATCAGAGCGTTGGCAACCTAACAGCTTGCTCAATGTTAGCGCGAACGCCGCGCGCAAACCAAAAACCCGTCTGGGGCTACGGGCGGGGGATCAAATATCGGTGGATCTCGCTATTCGTTCTATTGTTGTATTATCGGCCAACGACGCCGCGGTGGCGGTGGGTGAAAATATCGCGGGCAGCGAGGGAGCATTCGCCGCGCGTATGAACAAGCGAGCCAAAGAAATTGGTATGAACCAAACCCGTTTTGCCAATTCATCTGGCTTGCCCGATAAATCACAAATTACCACCGCGCGCGATATTGCCACATTGGGGCTGTATATTTTGAATAATTACCCTCAATATTATCATTATTTTTCTTTAGATAAATTTTTGTTCAGAAATGTCACCATACGCACCCATAACCGCCTTATTGAGCATTTCGAAGGGGCGGATGGATTCAAAACGGGTTACATAGCTCGTAGCGGCTACAATTTACTAACATCAGCCGAGCGTAACGGAAAGAGAGTGGTCGCGGTTGTGTTGGGTGGCGGCACGGCGAGCGACAGAGATGGCATCATGTCTTTTTTGCTTGATAGGTATATTCCCTATGCCGATACCTATACCAAAAGTTTCGACCTAGGTGCCTTTAAGGTAGCCAATGCTACCCCCCAAGGATCTTTGAAAGACGCTTACAAAAGATTTGTCAGGCCTGTCGAAACCGCCCAAGAGGCAAAATTAAGAATGCGAAAAGCAGCCATCCAGCAACGGGCTATGGCCGAAGCCAAAAAACGCGCCGAGCTTCACAGCCAGCTTCTGATAGCAGGTAAAAAACCAAGCAGCCCGCCCGCTGTTGAACAGATTCGAACTGCTTTGAATAGCGACGCCAGCAATGGTTCGATTAAAAATAAAAAAGCAGCACGAAGCGTAAAAATAGCCAGTAATAAAAAAATAAAGAAGTCAGCGGGGCGTCGAAAAGACCCAGCACGTCGTCTATCAAAGGCCAATCAATCTTCAACCAAGGACATTGCCTTTATCCAACGCGCCAATGCGCGTGATATCAACAAGCTTGAAAATTAACCTATACAAGCCTAACATTTTGTAAAAAGACATATCCGCTTTGCGGGTGTGATATGATTTATTTCTGGCTATCTATTTTCCTATGCTACTCCAATTAAAAATAATTATCATTGCGGGATTATTTATTTGCTTATCAACCGCCGAACGCTTCTTCCCCTATCGTCATATTAACAATCAACGCCGACATCTGTTGGCTAACCTCGGCCTATGGGGAATTAACAGCCTGTTGTCGGTGTTTTTTATCATTGGCTTTACCGCTTACCTTACGCGTTTTACATGGGTTGAGGCTATGATAACTCGCGCCCAATTCTTTCCGAATCCTATCATCGCAACCATCGTCGATTGTTTAATTTATGATTGTTATATCTACTGGTGGCACCGTTTCAATCACATCATCCCCTTCTTATGGCGATTCCATCGCGTCCACCATTTGGACGAAAATTTGGATACCACCACCGCGGTGCGTTTTCATTGGGGGGAAGTTTTGCTTTCTTCGGTATGGCGCGCGCCGTTGATTATTTTCCTTGGCATGCCGCTTTCTTCGATACTAATCGCCGAAACCTTGCTTTTATGTTTTTCGCTTTTCCAACATAGCAATATCAACCTGCCACAAAAATTAAACAAGCTGTTGACTTATTTTTTTGTTACCCCAACCTATCATTTTTTGCATCATGAACCCGACCGCCGCAACACCGATTCCCACTACGCCAATATTTTAACCATTTGGGATAGGTTATTCGGCAGTCGCGCCCATGGTCACGCCAACAGCAAAATGAAAAATGGTTTGCCAGGGTTGCATGATTTGCCGTTATGGCAACTTATTCTTGCGCCTTTTATCAGTATAAAAAAAATAAAAGAATGGGGCGCGCGGGCTAAGGCAAAATAGAACTTGGTTTGCTTGAAACTATTTTTTTTCTATATTATTTTTTACCCATTATTTTTTGCGCCGCCGCTAAATCTTGCGGGGTATCAACCGATTGCGGTTTGTGCTTAACGGTGATGGCAAATATCTTAATATTATTTTCCAATGCCCTCAATTGTTCTAATTTTTCCAATTTTTCTAAGGGCGATGTTTTTAAAGTTACGAATTTTTCTAACACCTGGCGTTGATAACCGTAAACACCGATATGATGAAAAAAATTATCATCGCCATGGGGCGCCGCCGCACGCGTGAAATATAACACGGGCAATGTTTTTCTATTCCCCATGACATGACATATGGCCTTAACATTGTTGGGATTATTTTTTGCTTCTTGCCCCTTGTCTAAAAAAACGGGGGTAATCATGCCATGTTCTTCGGCACGCAATCCCTCGGCAATTTTTTTTAAAATATCAGAATCCAAATTGGGAATATCGCCCTGCATGTTAATGATTCGTTTATATTGTTGGTGATTGGGTAATTTTTCTAGGGCATAAAAAATACGGTCGGTGCCCGATGGCAAGTCGGCGGGGGTGAGGATAGCCTCGCCGCCCGCTTGCTTGACGCAATCAACTATTTCTTGGTCGCCAGCGCAAACCACCACGCGGCCAACCGCCGCCTCCACCGCTCTGTCGTAGCAATGCAGAATCATTTCGCGGCCATGAATTTTTAGCAACGGTTTATTCGGCAAGCGAGTCGCATTAAGACGTGCAGGAATAAGGATAATACAATCTTTGTTCATTAGCTTAGGTCATAGCAAAACCTATAATAAAATGCTATATTAACAAAGGCGAAGTATAGCGGACCACGCGCCGTAAATTTTGGGCAGTATCGATAATTATTAAGCACAGGAACATAGCCTATCATGACAGAAAATCAAAAACGTTTACACCACCCGCCGCATATGGCGTTGGACCATTGCCAATTGGCCGACAAGTTAATTGAACGGGTGTTAGACCATGCGCGGAATGACGGTTGGGGCGATGATGCCCTGACCCATGCTATCAAAGACACAGGGGCTGATGATAATTTGGCGCGGGTTATATTTCCCGATTTACCCAAATCTTTGATTATATGGGCCAGCGGCTACGCCGACAGCGTGATGGTTGAATGGCTAACGCAAAACAAGCCCGCAAAAATAACCGATGTTTTGTTTGAAGGTTTGATGTTTCGTTATCGCCATTTTAAAACATATCGCGCCGCATTTAAAAAAGCTAGCGACATTGCCTTGACCCCTGCTCATTTTATTACCGCCAGCGAATTAACCTGGGCCACCGCCGATAAATTATGGCGCGCCGCGGGCGATGTTGCCCATGATTTTAACCATTACACCAAGCGTTTGCTGTTGACGGGTATTATTGCCAGCACCCACCCCATTTACCTAAATGACCAGAGCCAAGATTTAATGGAAACCGAATCTTTTCTGCGCCATCGATTTGACGATGTAAAGTTTTTCAATCAAATAAAAACCAGGATTTTTGGCGGGCGCAAAGCCACTTAACCATTCGCCCTTATCGGCTGTTATGACTTATTGATGGGCGTTTGCCACCACGGCTTCGCAACGATGGCATAGGTCGTTTTTGACTTCGGGCAATATTTTCCAACAACGTCCGCATTTATCGCCGCTGGCTGCTTGCCATTCTATTTTCAATTCATCGCCAGGTTGGACCACGACATCGGACACAATAAAAATATTGGCCAAATCAAATTCTTCGACCGCGTTGTAGGTTTCCTTGGGTAGGGTTAGGCTAATGGTGGCCTCTAACCCCGAGCCAATTTTTTTATCTTTGCGGGCGATTTCCAAAACCTGCAGGACATTTTTTCTGATATCCATGATTTGTTCAACCTGCTCATCCACATTGCCTTGTTGCCATTCTTTGGGAATGGTTGGAAATTGGTGAAGGTGGATTGTTTCATCCTCTTTTCCTTGGTTTTTGGGATGGGCGAGCCAGGCTTCCTCCGCCGTGAAGCATAATATGGGGGCAAACCATTTGCACAGGCAATCAAAAATTTGTTCAATCACGAACATGGTTTGTTTGCGTTGGGGCGAATCCTTGGCGTCGCAATAGAGCGAATCTTTGCGAACATCGAAATAAAATGCTGATAAATCCTGGTCGCAAAAACGATAAAGCAATAAAAATATTTTGTTGAATTCATAAACCTTGGCATATTTTTCAATATCGGTTGCCAATTGTGCCAGGCGACGCAAAATATATTGTTCCAACAATGGCAATTCAGATTTGTTAAAACTTTTAACTTCACCCCTATCGGTTCCTATCACCCCCAACAACCAACGAAATGTGTTGCGAATACGGCGATAGGATTCGCTATGTTGCGTCAAAATATTTTTGCCGATGGTTAGGTTTTCGGTGTAATTGGACGCCACAACCCACAGACGTAAAATATCGGCACCATGTTCGCGAATAACATCCTCGGGCGCGGTAACATTGCCGAGCGATTTTGACATTTTGTTGCCTTTTTCATCCAATACAAATCCATGGGTTAGCAATGCCCTGTATGGCGCACGGCCACGCGTTGCCACCGATTCCAACAATGACGAATGGAACCAACCGCGATGTTGGTCGGTGCCTTCCAAATACAAATCGGCGATGACATCCTCGCCCGACTGCCCTTCCTTTCTAAATTCGGGTCGTTGCGCCAAAACAAAAGCATGGGTCGAGCCCGAATCAAACCAGACATCGACTACGTCTTTTATTTTTTCGTATTTGTCGTAATCGGTTTGCGGGACAATATCTTTTAACCAAAAACTATTGGGGTGTTGCGCATCATCGAACCAGGCATCTGCGCCGTGTTTTTTAAACACATCTTCAACCCGCTCGAATAATTTTTTATCGCGAATTACTGAGGCGTCCTCTTTATTTACAAACAACGGCAAGGGCACGCCCCACGCCCTTTGGCGCGATATGCACCAATCGGGGCGGTTGTTAATCATCTCGGTTATCGCATTTTTGCCATTGGCGGGAAATGCCTCTACATTTTTAAGCGCGGCTAAAGATTGTTGGCGTAGGGTATCACCCTGTGTTCTGTCTAATGCTGCAAACGGATCCCTCTCTTCGTCCATTCTTATAAACCATTGTTCGGTTGCTAAAAAAATAATTGGAGCCTTCGACCGCCAGGAATGTGGATAGGAATGTTTGTAATTTTCTACCCCAACCAAAGCATCAACCCGTTTCAATGCGGCAATCACCGCATTATTTGCGCCGCCATCCTTGCCATTTTCGTCATACACGCAAACTCCTCTCAGTTCGGCAATATGCCTGATAATAGAGTTGCTATAAAATCCACTCTTTAAAATCTCAGAATTCATAAGATGCGATTCGTCTCTTAACCAAAATCGTTCTTTGTCCCTAAAAATAGAAAAATCATCTTTGCCATGGGCGGGCGCAATATGGACAAAACCCGTGCCAGTATCATCACTTACAAAATCAGCGTGATGAACACATCCAATTGTATTTGTAATAAAAATAGACCTATATTGCCCAAATTGCCCAGCGGAAAAAGAAGGAAAAGTTATATCCTTATCAAAATCAATCCTTTTCCATTTGCATTTTTCTGCCACTTGATTTGCCAATTTTTTAGCCAACACCACTCGCCTTGAGTTGCCATTAAAATCAATAATATTATAAATTCCATAAGCAATATTCTGATTAAATGCGATGCCATGATTAGCTGGTAATGTCCAAGGTGTCGTAGTCCAAATAATTATTTCTAAGTTTTGCGTCTCGTCAAATATAACTCTACCAGCACCATTAGATACTGTGTTCACTTGAGGATAAAAAGGAAACGCCACATACACCGCCCTTGTGGTTATATCTTTATATTCCACCTCGGCCTCGGCCAGGGCGGTCTGCTCGGGGATTGACCACATAACGGGGCGATAGTCGCGATAGAGCAACCCCTTCTCCGCCACATTGCCAATTTCTCCCGCAATAATGGCTTCCGATTTGGGATCCATCGTGCTGTATGGTTTTTCCCAATCGCCCAACACCCCCAATCTTTTAAATTCTTCCTTTTGAATCTCCAGCCAATCGTCGGCGTAATCGCGGCATAATTTGCGAAATGCGTTGACGGGAATGTCGTTTTTGTTTTTACCCGCGGCGCGCAAATTTTCTTCCACCTTCCATTCTATCGGCAAACCATGGCAATCCCACCCTGGAACATATGGCGCGTCCTTCCCCATCATGTTTTGGCTACGCACAATAATATCTTTCAAAACTTTATTCAGGGCATGCCCAATATGAAGGTGCCCATTGGCGTATGGCGGACCGTCGTGCAAAATGAATTTTTCTTTGCCAGCCTGCAACTTGCGTTGTCGATAATACAAATCCATTTTTTCCCAACGCGCCAACCATGTTGGTTCCTGCGCGGGCAAATTGGCGCGCATCGCAAAATCGGTTTTAGGTAATAAAAGCGTCGTCTGCCAATTTTTTTTATCGTTCATGACTTTTTTTACAATATTTTTAAATACAGTCCAGCACAGGTTTGCCATGTATGACCGTGATACGGCTTTCCCTGCGCCCCCTGCACCATTGCGGGTTATCACAATTTATTAATTCTGTCTAACGGATATGCTTTGAAAAATAACAAAAAGCAAAAATCATTAAGATTTTATATCGATAATTTCAACCTTGTAAGCGCCGCGGTCGAAAAAATAATCTTTCCAAAATTTGCTGACCAAAATTTTCCTGGCGGGATTGGCGTCAAAAAATGGGCGATGCACAAAATATATCGTAACTTTTAAATCGCTCAAATCATCGCGGCTAAATTTTATCCCTTTATCACTCACCAAAAAATTCTTTAAATAGGGTATGTCGGTTTTATAAAATTCGGCCGATGGTGAATTTTGCAACAAGTCCGACACCAATATCAAATGACGATTTTTATCCATCGCCAAGGGAAAGGCTTTTTGCGCCAGCGACGAAACCCCCTCAATAATATAAGAGCTCGGCGACACAAAATTGCCGATTAATTTATCCAACGAAACCTGGACGCCCGTGCGAAATTGGTTATATTTCTGTTGATATATTTTTTCTTCGGCCTCGGGCACTGAATCAAGCAACGACATGACTTTTTTGCGCGGTGGAATATGATATTCAACCACGGGGTTTAACTGGCCATTGAATTTGCCAATTTCATAAAAATAAATGTCGCTGTTGCCCTTCGTTTTATCAACATCACCCAACACAACCTGTTTTATGTGGCTAGCATATGCGGGGGGGAACCCGTCGGTTTGGTCAAGAATGAAAAAAGTTGCGGGCGGTGCAGTGAAAATACTATTTAATATTAAAACAAGTGGCACAAAAATAACAATTCCCATGCCCACCAATGACCCCACCACCTTGCCACGGCTGGTATTAAATGGCCCCATTTTTTTCCACAAAAAAATGGCCAACGCAGCAATGAATGTTATAATAATGGCAACAAACCACAAGGCGCGGTATTCGTTAAAAATCCCATAAAAGCTTAAATCACTGAACATCAGAATGGCTATACACTAGTTAGTGATCCTTTTCAATATTGCGAAAGGCATCGGCCACGGTTTTTGTAATAACCTGAAATTCAACGGTCTTGTTGCATAATTGGCTTTTAAAACCACTGTCGCCGCCCGTGCCTGGCTTGATGGAATCGACCATTCTTAATATGTCTTCCAGTTTTTTGTTATATATTTGCAGCAATGTTTTATTCTCCCCATCCGCCATTTTGACAAGGCTATCAATCAATTGCCTGCTGCTGACGGCAACCCCCTGATAATAGGCTTCGTATTCTTTTATATTTTCATCGGTGGCACGGTCATCCAAATAATTGCTCACCCCCAATTTTTCATTAATCAAATTCATGCGCTCGCGATAATCGATTTTATCCTTTCGGTCGCGGCTGTTGCTGTGATAATAAATTTCATACAGGCTGCTGGCATCCTTCAATATCTCCCTCAAACAATGTTGATAGGCGGTGTCGATGGCTTTCACCTTATCCAAATTTTCTTTTAAGGCGCGTTGTTTGCCCGAATAACTTTCTTTTAATGTCGCCACCATGCTGTCAAATTTTTGCTTAATGGTTTTTAATTGGTCAATGTAGACATACAAAATTTGCTTGAATATATTCAATTCGCGCCTAAAATTAACAATATGGTTGCGATGCCCCAAATATTTTTCACCCGAGACGCCGTGTAAAAAAGCAAAAAAACAAAAGAGTATCCACAACACCACCAACGTATGGTCGCCGTCAGGCAGGCGGAAAAAATTAAAAAGCATGATAAACAGCATCACAGACAAGCACACCACCACGGTGGGTAAGTAAAAAAATTCTTTGGCACCCAGGTTTTTGGTGGAAGAACCATTTGCGCTTAATGACGCCTGCTTTTTGGTGAAGCCGCGGTGGTAGGCGTAATAATGTCCTGCCTCGTAAGCTAAAAAAGCCATGAGGACTGAGAAACCACCAAATTGCCCATAGGCACGGCCAAGCCCGAGGCTGGGCGCAAGTTGAAACCCCGTGTAAAGCATTTCCATAAACACGGCAAAGCCCAACACCAGCGGGTAGACCAAGCGGAAACTGGAAAGATCAATTTCCTTTTCCGATTCGATGCCATTTTCATTCCTGAAATCACAAAGTTTTTCGTAGGCTTCGCGCACCCGTTCAAAGGCGGTGTTAATATCGGGCGCGTCCTTGCTTATTTTACCGCTGACATTTAAAAATTCTTTCTTTTTATTTTCCAATTCGCCCTTGGTGGTGTGGATAATTTTATCAATTTCTTCGCGCACTTTATGCAGCACAGGAAACGACGCACCCAATAATTTGTTGCGATGGCTACGATTTTGGTTGCAGGTTAAGGCAACAAAGTCTTTTATTTTGCCTTCCATCGGGGTTAGACCGAATGATTTATTCGGCAAGCCCATCATGGCGTCAACTTCACCGTGGAATGCAGGATCGAATTTTCGTTTTAAGGTCGTAACCTTCAAATGCAAAAAGCCAAACCCACTTGCTACCTGGTAATATTTAGACCCTGGAATAAGTGACTTTAAAAAACTGGCTAACCTTAAAATAAATATGGACAACATAGAGAAAATTAATCACTTACATTTACCACCATTGATGACAATAAGCAACATCATCTGTGGGCTTTAACAGCTTATCGGCAGGGGTTATAAGGGGGCTATTTATTGCTCGGTAATAAAGCCTTCGGCATCATCCAGCATGAACTGACCCTTGGCAATTTTTTTCTGCCAATCGGCGGTTTTAACAAAACCGCCCAGTGGATAAAGGTGAAAACCATGGATGGCACCATTGTTGCCACGCGACTTATTATCCGCCATTTCGGCACATAGATCGCGCACCAATTTGTTTGGTTCGCGCACCGTGAGGAGTTTTGACAGGTTAGCCGCCTGTTGCTTGATAACCTTCATCGAAGGGCCAATGCCGCAGGCCAAAGCATGAGCCATGAGGGTTTTGATGGTCGCTAGGCCAGGAATCCCCACCCGCAGTTTCATGGTGATACCCTCCGCCACCAACTTGTTGGCGTAGGCAATGACGGGTTTGGCCTCAAAACAAAATTGGGTCGTGATTTCTAACTTAATACCCGTGCGTTCCATGAATTTTTGTTTTTGTTGCAGGGCTTGCCAATGGTCAGCGTCGGGAAAATCGGGCGAACCCTCGGGGTGGCCCGCAACAAAAATATGTTTGAAACCATGTTTTTCAAACAAACCAGTTTCCAATATTTGAATGGTGGCATGAAATTCGCCCAATGGTTCCTTCACCCCGCCACCGATGAGGAGGCAGGTATCCACCCCCGCGTCCTTCACCAAACGCGCCAAATTGGTTTGTAAAAATGCAAGATTGGGAATGGAACGCGCCGCCAAATGGGGAATGGGAGTCATGCCTTCATTTTTTAGCCTGATGGCGGTGCTGATGGTATCGTCGATATTAGACCCAGGTAGAAAAGTTATAAATACCCGCGATTTTTTGGGTAGGTAATTGGCAAAGTTATCTATTTTTTCTGCACCCTTGGGGGTAATCTCCATGGTTGCTTCACCGACCACGTCGGCAATGAATTTTTGTTCGGTTGTCATGATTTTGCTATAAATAGTAATTTGTTTATCGTCAAGTTATTCCTAAAAAATACCCTAACGCCTTCTTCTTCGGCCACCGCTGGGCGATGCGCCGTCGCCCCCCGCCCCCGTGGTTGTTTTGCGCGGTGGTAATTGCACCACACCGTTCAGGGCGGGAAAATCATCAACCGAATTGGGTATCCCCATGGCGGCCACAAAATATTCTTGGAATTTTTTTTCGATGGCGGTTTCAATTTTTTCAACGCGCTTGACCACCTCCTCTATTTCTCGTCTTTTATCTTGGTTGACCAACGCCACCCGCGCCCCCGTGCCCGCGGCGTTGCCCACACCCTTGATATTATCCAAATTGCAATTGGGTATCATGCCCAATATCAAAGCATATTTTGGTTCGATATGGGTGCCAAACGCCCCCGCCAACGCAATATGCTGGGGCTCCTTCCCCAATTTATCCATCAACAATTTGCAACCAGCATAGAGAGCGGCCTTCGCCAATTGTATAGCGCGAATATCGCCCTGGGTTATTTTAATTTCGGGTTCGTTGTTGTCAGGATTTGCATAATGCAAAATATAGCTAAAGGTTCGACCATCAGCCACGATGCGTTTGTTGGTCGCCGCCAAATTACCATTAATACTGCCGTCGGTTTCAACAATTTTTGCCAACATCATTTCGGCAATGACTTCGATAATGCCACTGCCGCAAATACCCGTCGGGGCAATCGATTCCTTGGGGTTGTTGCTATCTTGGGGAAAGCCTGGCTCATCCGACCATTTATCGCAACCAATGATGCGAAACCTTGGTTCCAATGTTACGGGGTCAATCCGCACCCTTTCAATCGCGCCGGGCGCGGCGCGTTGGCCCGAGGAAATTTGAGCCCCTTCCAAAGCGGGCCCCGTGGGGCTGGAACATGCCAATAATCTTTCTTTATTACCCAAAACAATTTCGGCGTTGGTGCCGACATCGACCAGCAAGAAAATATCGTCCTTATTATATGGTTCTTCTGACAATATCACCGCCGCGGAGTCCGCCCCCACGTGCCCCGCGATACATGGCAAAATATAAATTTCCGCCGCAGGGTGCAGGGCAAAGCCAACATCGGCCGCGGGCATGGTGATGGCATGGTTGGTAGCAAGGGCAAAGGGTGCCCAACCCAATTCGGTCGGATCAATCCCCAGGAAGAGATGGTGCATCACGGGGTTGCCCACCACGGTCACCGCCACCACCCTTTTCGGGTCCAACTTAATTTCTTCGCATGCACGCAAAGCCAAATCATTCAGGGCAAAGCGCACCGATTCTGTCATTTCCTTATCGCCGCCCTTATTCATCATGACGTAGGAAACGCGGCTCATCAAATCTTCACCAAAACGAATTTGCGGATTCATGGCGCCGACCGACGAGACAACCTCCGCCGTTAACAAATTGGTCAGGTGCAGCGACATGGTGGTGGAGCCAAGGTCGATGGCCAGGCCATAGATTGTTTCTACTTTCTCTCCCCACAGGGCGGCTACCTCCCTACCATCCCGCACCATCGCCGTGGCTTGCCATTTGCCTTTTCTTAATTCGGTTTGGATGGTTGGTAAAATTTTTGGGTTGATATGCAAAGCATTTTCATCGAAACCATGTTGTTCGGCCAGGGCGGTGATAACCCGTTCGCTGTCGCCCGATGGTTTGTGCATGTCGGGTTCGGTAACATTGATTTGGTATAATTTGACATTGGGGTTGGTGGCAATAACGCGTTTATCAACCGCCTTGCGGATGACTTGACGGTGGATTTGGCTATCCTCGGGGATGTCTATCACCATGTCGCCCTGCAGTGTGCAATTGCAACCCAGGCGACGTTCGGGTTTTAAACCTTTCTTATTTTTATAACGGGTTTCAACATCGTTAAAGGCTGATAAATGGCTTTCGCTGGCCTCGATAGCGAATTTTGGGAAACTGCCGAAACTTGGTTCGACCTGGCATCGGCCGCAAATACCGCGTCCGCCGCACACCGAATCCAAATCAACCCCCAAACCCCGCGCCGCGGCAAGCAACGACGTGCCAACGGGGAATTCACCCCGTTTGCCCGATGGCGTAAAAACAATTTTGGCTTTGTTGTCCGTCATAAAAACTCCACTAGCAGATTTATAATTTATAAACTAGCAGAATAAGGCAAAGACTTTATGTAATCCTCCATAAATTGCCAATCTGGTTGCCCATCGGGCGTGGCAGGGAGTTTTATTTTTTCACTTATTAACCTAGTTTGACTTGCCTTCCTTCCATAATTATAACGATATTGTTCTTTGTTTATAATTGCAGTTAAAAATAGAGCAATATATCTATTCATACAAAATTTTGGCATAAGCTTCTCAACATGGTCACTCGCAGAAAAATCATAAGGTTGGTAAGCGCAGTAACCCACCACTGCGCTATCAATTGTTAGCACATTACCTTTTTCAGTATAAAAATCATAAAAGCCCTCAATGCCATTATTAGTCGCTTGCGTAGTAACAAAGGGGAAAGCACCTTTACCAATTTGCTTTAAATCATCTTTGGGTGTAGTAGCACTTCCTTTTATATTAAATAAATCATTAAAATAAAAGTATTGCCATTGGTTAGTATAAATTTTTATTTCTTTTTCTATAATAGATTTTCTTTTTGGCATATTAGGCGTTTGCATACTAGTAAAATCATTCAACATTTGTTCAGGCACAAGCAAAGAAGGCAATGTCCTATTTAATGCTCGGCCATAATTATATCTATATTTATTTTTTTCTATAATCATGCAATAAAACAACATTTCTTTTATTGGCATTTTTTGTTTTGGTGTCAAAACATAAACATCTCGACCACTATAATATTCGTAAGGGTGATAAAAACTAGAACCAACCGAGCCGCTAACTGCAACCGATATAGTATGAGCGGGATTGGTAGGCTGACCTTCAATTCTTTCAACAAATGCAGCCACACCATTATTCTGCGCCGTTCTCGAAACAAACGGCACCCCATTGCTAGCCTTAACTTGGCCGCTTTCAACTATATCGCAATTAATCAGTTCAAGATTAACGCCATATTTTATATAAAATATTTCTTGTAATTGTTTCATATATTTTCTTGATTCAGAAATTGAAAAGCAACATAATCACGCAAAACCTTTTCAAAATCTTGCTTAGTTAGCGTAGAGTAATCTGTTTCCATATAGGCTTCAGCGCACCACTCATCATCATACTGCACCTCTTTTTTTATAGAAAGACCAGGCACTTCATCCATATTTCTATAAGCGGTCAACCATTTATTCTTAATAACACTCCATAAATTTTTAATATCTATTCTGCCCTTATGTTTTCTTTTTTCAAAACCATCTTCCTTAAAATAACCAAACCAAGTCTTATTTCCCTTATTGGGTTTATTGGTTTGAAAAACCATAACAGCTGTAATAACACCAACGGGATAAAAAAGCTCATTGGGCATGGATAAAACAGCGCACAACCTATTTCGTTCCAAAATAGATTTTTTAACAGCTAATAATTCCCTTTCGTTCTTGATAGCACAGCTCATTTGCACAATAGCAACGACAAGGCCATTTTGCGGGCTGACCATATCAAGGGCATGTTCAATAAATTTCATTTGACCAGCATTGCCTATATCATAAGGTGGATTCAAAAAGGCAATAGTTGGTTTATGATTTTTCTTAACCTCCTCAGCTAATACGAAACAATCGCCGTTATAAATATTTGATTTACCATCACCGCGCAACATCATGTTAGAACAAGCATAAGTAAACATTTCGGGTCTTTTTTCAACGCCAATAAGTTGCTCATTCTTAATTTTTTGTTTTTTGTTATTATCTGCAGAGGCTAAATTCAACATCGCTTTCATAGCAGATATTAAAAAACTACCTGTGCCACAGCAAGGATCATAAATTACGCTTGTAGTGTTTATGTTTGCCAAATCACAGAACATATCGGTAATATGAAAAGGCGTTAGAACCAGCCCTTGCGAAGCTTGATCGCCAGCATAACGAACAAACTCACTATAAAATCTTCCTAAAACATCAAACCCCCTTTCATCCATCTTTGTTAATGGATAAACATTGTCATGCAAAAATTTAATAATTTCTTTTGCAACTTCTATAGATGTCCGATTATCAAAAACATCTTGACTAAATAACGGTTGATTTAAAATATTCTTATATTCATTTATCATGGCCGACTTATTTCTAATTTTTGCTCTATCTAATTCTTTCTCAATAGAGTGAATCAAGAACTCTGCAAGATGGTTAATTTTGGACTGAACATTGTAGCCGTTTCTAAAAGCTTCGTCCATCAACGCAATTAAAATAGCACTTACCATCGTGCATCGATGCAACTCGGTTATAGAATAACTTTGATATTGATTATTCAGCCTAATTGCTTTTTGAATAATATCTACATCTAATAAATTATCTGCAAATCTTTCATTATCAAAAACTTTTGAATAGTCATAAATTGATAATAATTTTTTGTCGGCGAGTTCTTTTGCTTTTTGATTCTTTCTAAACAGAAAATGAGAAACCGCTATGCTTGTTTCATTATCGCCACTAACCGCAATAGCAATCACATCAAATTCTTTTGATAAAAATTTTGCATAATGCAAAACTCCGTCAACTGCAAAATCTTTTGGCTTGTCTTTATTTTTGCTTTCATGTTGTTCTCTTTTTGGCTTGCATTCTACAACAATAAGGTAATTCATATTGCCAGTGGGAAAAGATAAAATAAATTCGGGGTAGCCACCTTGCCCGCCTCCGCTTTTAGAGGCGTTTTTTAGGAGATTGCTTATATGCTGGTTGTTAGATTTTTGTTCTTCTAGCTTAACAACCTTAGACAAGGGATCGCCCTCAAAATGACGGCGAACGATGGATTCGGTTATTCTTTCATTTGCCATTATTTTCTCCGCTTATTCTATTTTCTAACGATTCGGGGAAGCCTGGCAAGAACTTTCTAACCCCGTCTGCGTCGACGTTCGCCGCGGGCTTCGCCGCTGCTGCCTGCTGGGGCGGGCTCGCGGTATTTTGAAATCCATGTGGCGCAATTTAAGTCGGTGCCCGCAATAACATTGGCCGACATAATGCCAACCATTTCTTCTTCATGCAATGGATTCATAATGGCCGATGTCATGCCCGCGCCAATCGCCATGGATAAAAATGTGGCGTTCAGTGCATGGCGGTTCGGCAAACCAAAACTAATGTTCGACGCACCGCACGATGTGTTGACCTTTAATTCTTCGCGCAGGCGACGGATAAGCTTCATTGCCGCTTGCCCCGCCTGGCCCAGCGCGCCAATCGGCATCACCAATGGGTCAATCAAAACATCGCTGGCGGGAATGCCATAATCCATCGCGCGTTGCACAATTTTTTTTGCCACTTCAAAACGCACATCGGGGTTTTCAGAAATACCCGTTTCGTCGTTCGAAATACCAATCACCGCGCAATTGTATTTTTTAACCAGGGGAAGCACGACTTCCAATCGTTCTTCCTCCCCCGTTACAGAATTTAACAATGCCTTGCCCTTATAAACCGACAGACCACGTTCCAAGGCCGCAACGATGGAAGAATCGATACATAATGGTATGTCGGTCATGTCCTGAACCAATTGGATGGTTTTTGCCAAAATGGCTGGTTCGTCGGCCAGGGGGATGCCCGCGTTGATATCCAACATTTGCGCGCCCGCGGCAACTTGGGCTTCGACGTCTCTTATCACCGTTTCAAAGTTTCCTTCCTTCATTTCGGCGGCCAATTTTTTGCGCCCCGTTGGGTTGATGCGTTCGCCAATCACCACGAATGGTTTGTCGAAACCGATGGTTATTTTTTTACGGTCAGAGCTTACGATGGTATCAGTCATTGTTTTTTCTTTATTAGCGTTATTAGTAGGGGAA
Source organism: Alphaproteobacteria bacterium (assembly GCA_965262775.1). Taxonomy (GTDB): domain Bacteria; phylum Pseudomonadota; class Alphaproteobacteria; order JASGCL01; family JASGCL01; genus JASGCL01. Next base: position 50,871 of record CBDHFT010000007.1, read on the forward strand.
AGTTATTTTTTCCTATCCCAAAGGACAAACAAAAACAAGCAGAAAAACAGCTATTTTTTATTTTGTATTTGCAACAATTTATGATAGGTTGTGTAAACAAAAAATAAGGAGAAAAAATTCCATGGTTGATATTATCCCAATAAAACTTAACCCATCTGGGGAGCCGTTAGGTCAAGCAAGCCACGAGGTTTTAAACAATGACGGCACCAAATTATTTTCGGTGCGCGCGGGCAAGCCAGGCGAAACCGACACATGGTTAAGCAACGAATATAAACAATTGGGCATTTACACTGGTTTTTGGGCCATTACCGAATCGGACAGCACGGTTAATTACAACGAATGGGAATATTTTCATTTTTTAAAGGGCGAAGCCATTATCACCAATAACCAAGGGCAATCATGGACGGTGAATAACAACATGGCGGTGGTTGTTCCCAATGGGTTTAAAGGCCGTTGGCAAACCACCAAACCCATTGTAAAAAAATTCGTTATTATCGCGCCCGAGCAAGGATTGCGTGAAAACCATGATCCCAATAAATTAATCATCATATCGAATGATTCGCCCGACATGCCCGAAATGGTTATGGAAAAAACCCCCGCGGAAAAATTATTGTCGGCCCCTGGCACCATGGACACCACGACATGGAATTTTTACAACGACGAAAATAATTCGGTCATTATTGATTGCGGCCGTTGGTGGTGCAAGGTTGGTAAAAAAAATACATTTCACGAAGGTTATTGGGAATTTTGTCATTTGCTACGCGGCGCGGCAACATTAACGAACGACGCTGGCCAATCATGGTCGTTTAAAGCGGGCGATGGTTTTATTGTGCCCCCCGATTTCAAAGGAACATGGGACACCACCGAAGAATTATTAAAGGAATATGTTATTGTGACGCCGAGGTAATACCCGCTATTTTTGTTTTGACGAATTATTATTACCCTTTGGTGGTTGCGTGGGCTCATTTTTACCTGGTTTGACAACCTCCGCCTGTGGACGCATTTTACTTAGTCCCTCAAAGCTATCTTTTATGTATACCTAAACACCAACACCATCAAATTTACTTTTTTTGGTCATCACTATTTTCCCTTTGCGGCCGTGTGCTTATGCGCAACTTTTTCAACTTTCCTCTTGGCAAGGTTCGCCAAGACCTCGCTTGGTCGTAGGCTAGAAAGGCTTTCATAGCCTTCATAAGAAAAAGGTTTAAAAATATTTTTTTTAGTCATCTCATCTTTACCGCCCGCCCCTACAACTTCGCCCCGTCATATTGTTGAACCTTGACCGATTGTTCATCCAACCCGTCGACGCAATGCAGGTTGATGGCGTAGGTTTTTTTACCATCCTGTTCGGCCTCGGCCCACGGCGATAACCCGCATTTTTTACAAAAAAAATGGTGAATGCGTTTTTTAGCAAATTGGTAATCTGTCCTGTCGGTGACATCCATATGAACCGCAACCTTATCAATGGCGCGAAAAATTAACAGCGACCCCCTGCGGCGGCATATCGAACAATTGCACGCTATTGCTTGCTCGCCTTGCTCCATGTCAAAGTCAATTTTTAAATTGCCGCAATGGCAGGTTGAGGTGTGTTTGGTCATGTTATTTTTCCTTATCACAAATGTCATTATGCTATTTTTACTATCAGGGCAATAAAAAATATTATATTATTAATTATTGCCACTTCATCTGGTGATTCCAATTCTTTTGCCTGCGGCCCTTATCCCCTACTTCTCAATCTTATAACTGTCGCCATACATTTTCCAATGAAGGGGTAGGTTAAGCTCCAAGTTCTTTTGCTTTAAAAATACCCGCTGCGCCGTTTCTATACGGCTTAGGTCCTCATGCGCCGCCTCGCGCTTCATCACCATATTGCGATAATCAAGAAATTTATTAAGGTAGGCAATTTCATCCCCGCCCTGGCTGGGTGGTTTAACCTTCGCCATGGCGGCGGCGCGAATACCCTGCAATGTCTCATCATCCTCTTCATCACCCAACCCATGCACCACCGCGGCGTCGTAATAAATAAATTGCCCCAAAATACCCAACCCATCTCGCTTGGCCATTTTTACCGCGGGGTTAAAATATTGTCTGTCGCGAATTTCATCCTGCGCCGCGCGAAATTTTGGGTCGGCGGCGGCGGTATGCCATGCCTTCACAAATTTATTCCCCAATCCCGCATGGGACGCCGAACCATTAACGCGTTTCAAGGCTGGCAAAAATTCAGCCAGCGGATTACGCGGCACGCGCGCCGTATAATTTTCTACCACTTCCAACATGTCGCCCGTGGCGGATGTAAAACCGATGATGCCCCCCGTGTAACCACGGTCGTCTTTGATATCCTCGATATAACTATATTGCGCCCGCCAATCTAACGAAGAATTTTCTGCGCTGGAAACCAACTTCATCGCTATTTCTTTTTTATCGGGGGCGGATAAATCCTGCGCCTGCGCCCTTGCCCCCATCGCCAACAACAACATGGTGGCAAAAAACCCGCCACGGCAAATCTTCAGTATTAATGAAGGTAATTTGTTTCTTATTATTATCAAGATTATGTCCCCCTTTTAATTACCTTTGTAGCAAAATAACATTTGGCAAGCAAAATATTATTCTGCCACCATATTTAACCATTCTTCTTCGGTTAAAATTTTTATTCCTAATTGTTTGGCGGCGTCGGCTTTTTTGCCAGCATCCGCCCCCAACACCACGTAGTCGGTATTTTTTGAAACCGCACTGCCAATTTTTGCGCCCATTTTTTCGGCCATGGCTTTGGCTTCCTGCCTGCCTAATTTTTCTAAACTGCCCGTAAAAACCACTATCTTACCAACCAACTTACCGCCCAACACCACTTCATGTTTTTCTATTGTTACTTCTTTTGCCAAATCCTCCACCATATCCCAATCCTCGGTCAGGGCATTCACCACCGCATTGGCAAGGTCTTCGCCAACCCCTTCTATCTCGTCCAGCTCCTTTACCAACTGCGCTGCCTTTTCTTTATTCTGGCGCGCCAAGATTATTTTTTGCGCCAAGGTTGCGTAATCGCCAACATGCCGTGCCAATAATTTTGCGGTTTCCCTGCCAACCTGGGGCATGCCCAAAGCATAAATCACGCGATACAGGGGCAATGTTTTTCGCGCGGTTATCGCCGCCCAAATATTATTCCACGATAATTCGCCAAACCCATCAAGGTTTTTTATTTTCTCGGCATGTCTATCCAACCGATAAATATCGGCCAGGGTTTTTAAAAAACCTAGGTCGTAAAATTTTTCTATCTGTTTTTCTCCCAACCCATCAATATCCAACGCATCGCGCGTCGTTGCATGGATAAGCCCACCCACAATCTGCGCCCGACAATTTTTGCGGTTGATACATTTACGCGCCGCTTCACCCTCTATCCTTTTTGTCGCCCCCCCACAAACGGGACATTTTTTGGGGAAAGCAAATAACGCCGCACCTGGTTTGCGATATTTTATATCAACCTCGGTCACTTGGGGTATAACATCACCCGCGCGCTTTACCTTAACATGGTCGCCCAACCTAATATCCTTTTCGCTAATATAATCTTCGTTATGCAATGTCGCCCGCGCCACCATAACCCCGCCAATGTTGATTGGTTCAAGTTCGGCCACGGGGGTTAAAACACCCGTCCGCCCAACCTGCACCGTGATATCATGCAATATGGTTTCGGCAATTTCGCCCGGAAATTTATGGGCAATGGCAAACCGCGGGCTGCGTGCCGAAAACCCAAGTCGCCCCTGCAAAACCCTATCGTCCAATTTATACACCACGCCGTCAATATCAAATAACATATCGGCCCGCTGCTCCATAATGCGGTAATAATAATCAAGGATGCCAGCACTATCGTGGCATAATTTGGCTGGCGCACTAATCGCAAAACCCCAATCTTCCAATTGCGCACGAATCGCCGTTTGGGTTTTAAAATTATCCTGGCTGGTATGGCCAATATCATAAGCAAAAAATTGCAATTGTCGGCTGGCAGTAATGTTGGGGTCTAATTGGCGCAGGCTGCCCGCCGCGGCGTTGCGCGGCGTGGCAAATAATTTCTTCTTTTGTTTTTCTTGTTCACGGTTAATGCGTTCAAATTCGGCATGGGTTAGATAAATCTCTCCCCTCACCTCTATCTTATCAGGAAAAGGCGCGGATAATTTTTTGGGGATAGAAGAAAGGGTATTAATATTGGCGGTAACATTTTCACCCACCGAACCATCGCCACGGGTGGTCGCGACCGATAGTTTTCCATCCTCGTAAAGCAAACTCATCGATAAACCATCTATCTTTGGTTCGGCAACAAAACTAAGCGGCGTCCCCTCCGCCATATTTAAAAATCGCCAGATGGAGCGATAAAATTCTTCAATTTCTTCATCTTCAAAAATATTATCCAACGACAACATAGGGCGCAGGTGTTTGCTCTTTTGAAAACCATCCTTGGCGGGTGCGCCGACTGCCGATGAAAATAACGGCGCGCCCTTGGTTGCTGCTAACAATGGATATTGTTTTTCCAATTCATCGCGTTGCTTTTTTAATTTATCATAATCGGCGTCAAGGATCTCGTAGGTGTCGTCTTGATAATAAAGCTTATCATGCCGCGCCAACTCGCCCATTAAGGATTCGTATTTTTTAACAACATCGCTGGGAATATTTTTCTTTATCATGATATTTATTTTTTACCTTATTTACCATTTTTCTCATACCAAGCAAAGAATCTTTCTTTGTCTTTGTAGGAATTTGGTTTTTCCATAATACGCTGATGAATACGCTGGGCGTTGACCATTATTTCTTGGTCATTGGGCTGATATTCGATAAAAAAATCCTTAAGAATTTTTTTATGCCGCAACAGGGCGACAAAACGTTGCTGGTTTTTGTCATAGGTTAGCTCATTCACCGTCATGCCGCGTTGCGTCATTTCTTGCGCCAATTGTGAAAACCGCTGTTGCAAAAACGGTATCTTGTCATACCAAAAATAAACATGCCCTGTCCCCAAAATATAAACGGGGGATATTTTTTGTTTTATCATGCTTGGCGTTTTCTTTTCCAATGTTTTTTGCAAACATGGGGCAATGCGCGGTAGTTCGGTAAATTCCGCCACCAAATGTCGAGCGGTTAAGACCCCTGGCGGTATGATATTAATACGTGTCATTTTTTTATCCCCCTTGTTCTATAATCTATTTGATTGAGAATATCATCCCACGATTAACAACTTTTTTACGCTCAACATTTTTGTCATTGACTTGATAAACTACCTTGTCTATAAAATTTTTATGTTCATCCCCGATAATGTTAATCCCCTACCGCTAGAATTTCAGCAAAAGAAGCCAGGCCTGTTTTCAGGCGGGTATCAGTTAACGGATCGCGAAACCTATTATCAAGCATCGGCCAATAAATACACGCCCTTTCCCATGTTGCGTGGCGACAAAAAATGCGACGTGGTTATTGTTGGCGGTGGCTACGCGGGGTTGACCGCGGCGATTGAATTGGCCAAGGCTGGGGCGTCGGTTATTGTTTTGGAACAAAATAAAATTGGCTATGGCTGTTCGGGCCGCAACGGCGGACAATTGATAAGGGGTTGGCATTGGGAACAAAAGGACCTGGAGAAAAAATTTGGTCGCGCCATGGGCGATATGGCATGGCAAATCGGCATTGATTCCGTGGCCTTGGTAAAAAACAGGATAAAGGAATTTAATATTGATGCCGAATATAAACCAGGTTGGAACTATGCCCCCATCAGCCAAAAGCAGGATGTTTATTTGCGCGAAAGCATTGAATTCTTAGCCAAACGAAATTACAAACTAACCTATTATCCCAAAAGCGAGGTCGGCAAGAAATTAAAAACCGAACGTTATATAAGTTTTGGCGAAGACAAATTAGCGGGCAGTTTGCATCCACTAAAATTGACTATCGGCTACGCCCTGGCGGCAAAAAAATTGGGGGCAGAAATTTTTGAATTCTCGCCCGCCATCGACCTTAATATGGATAAAGGGGTGGTGAAAACCCCGTTTGGCACCGTAACGGCGGATAATATTATTTTGGCGGGTGGCGCCTACCTCAATTGGAAACGCCGTCTGGTTAAAAAACTCTATCAAAAAATCATGCCCGTGGGCAGTTATATCCTGGCAACCGAACCCCTGCCCGATTCATTAAACCCTATAATTGATGACCAATCCTATTGCGACCTAAATTGGGCTTTGGACTATTTCCGCCTGAGTGCCGATAACCGTATGTTGTTTGGTGGTCGCGCAACCTACAGCACGCTTGAACCAAAAAATGTTAAGGCTTGGATGAAACCACGCATGACCAAGGTCTTTCCCCAATTAAAAGATGTGAAGGTAGATTATGCCTGGGGCGGGCTTATTGATATAACCATGAATCGCCTGCCCGATATTGGCATGTTGAACGACCGAACATTTTATATCCAAGGATTTTCTGGGCAAGGCGTCAACATGGCGCCCATATGCGGAAAAATTGTCGCCGAGGCTTTGTTGAGCCGCAACCGTGGTGAGAAGCATCGCCAATTTGATATGTTAAAGAGTTTCGAACATAAATCTTTCCCTGGAGGATTTTTACGCACGCCATTGTTGGTGTTGGCGATGCTTTATTACCGACTTAAAGATAAACTATAAATGACTGAGGCCGTTGATTATTTATCAAGCCTGGGAATCGCACCAAGCGAAGCCGAATTATTTTTTACCCAACATCATAAACAAACCATTGTTATAAAATTGGGCGGCAATGTTTTTGCTGACGATGATGATAAAAAACAAGCCGCGGTCATAAAAAAATTTGCGCAAGATATTGTTTGCTTAAAAAAAACTGGCGCGCGCCCCATTATTGTTCATGGCGGCGGACCGACCATCAATAAAAAATTGGAACAGGCAAAAATTGAAATAAAATTTGTGTCTGGCTTACGCTACACCGACATGGCGACCTTGAATATCGTAAAAACGGCCATGGCCGATATCAATTATAAATTATGTCGTGCCATCGAACGGGCTGGCGGCATACCATTGCCCCACCCTGATAAATTGGTGATGGCAAAAAAATTTGTTGATAAGGTTGATTTGGGTTGGGTGGGCGAAGCCGTGGCGTTGGATAACACCGCCGCCGCTTCTTTGCTTGACGATGAAACTATTCCCATTATTTCACCCATCGGTTTTGACACAACCGACAACCATTATAATATCAATGGTGATAATTTTGCAGGATTCATTGCCGCCGCTTTGCAGGCTGAACGATTTTTGTTGATGACCAATGTCGCGGGAGTGTGGGATAAAGAAAAAAACTTGATTGTCGAAATCAATGTCGCCCGCGCGGAGGAGTTGATGTCCAATGGCACCATCCACGGTGGCATGATACCAAAAATCAAAACCGCCCTGTCGGCAGTAAAAAATGGCGTCAAGGCCGTGGCTATTATCGATGGTCGCATTGACCATGCTGTTTTGCGCGAACTTTTCACCGCTCAGGGCAATGGCACGCTTATCAAATTATAAATTCTATGATTAATGAAGGCTGCTTAAAACCAATTGCAATATTTCGCCCGATGTTTTCTTGTTATGGTTTTTATCTTGTAAAATTTTAACAAGTTTTGGGTAGACTTCGCTTTTTTGAAAGCCCAATTTTTGCATCGCGGCCATAACATCTTCCATGACATTGTTATCAATATTGGCTGTATCCAATGATTCGCCTTCCAGGCTGGAATCTGCACCCGCCCCATCCTGCATATCGACCGATGACATATGTTTCATTATTTTATCTTTTAATTCTTGGACAATACGACCCGCCAATTTTTGACCAACCCCAGGGGCTTGGGTTAACCTGTCGCTATCGCCCGACAAAATAGCCATGGTTATATCTTTGGGCGATAAACTATCCAAAAAGGCCAAGGCGGTTTTATTTCCCACGCCCTGCACCGTGGTTAAAACATTAAAACATTTTTGTTGAGCAGGATTTTCAAAACCGTAAAGCTGGATAGCATCCTCCCGCACGATGGTTTCTATATAAAAACTAACCGTTTGACCAACGGTTTGCGCGGTTAATGTTCGCTTCGGCACAAAAAGCAAATACCCGACGCCGTTCACATCCAACACCAAATTGTTATCGTTTATTGTTAATACCTGGCCACGTAAAAAAGCAAACATGATATTAACCTAGACAAAATCAACAAAAACGGCAAGCAAGCTTTAGAATAATAGCCCTTACCCCCAGCGTAACAACGCCCCGCCCCATGCGAATCCGCCGCCCAGCGCGCTCATGGCTAGCAATTGCCCTGGTTTAAATTTCTTTTCTTGATTGGCAAGGCTCATGGCGACGGGGATAGTCGCCGCCGATATGTTGGCATGTTCGTGAACGGTGGAGATAACTTTTGCCCTATCCATCTTTAATCTTTCGCACACTGCATCCATGATACGCGAATTGGCTTGGTGGGGAATATACCAATCAATATCGTTGACTGATAATTCCGCCATAGTCAAACATTGCTCAAGCACCTTGCTCATTTTATCGACCGCAAAACGAAAAACTTCTTGGCCTTTCATTTTTACCTTACCCACCGTGCCAGTTGCCACCCCGCCATCCACAAATAATTTATCGCGCTCGCGACCATCGCCGTCTATCTTACAATTGATAATTCCTGGTTGTGCCGATTGCCCATTGTTTTCGACGCCCGTTAATATAACCGCCCCCGCCCCGTCGCCAAACAAGACGTAGGTGCCACGGTCGGTGGGGTCAATAATGCGGCTGTTAACATCAACCCCTATCAGCAATATATTTTTCGCCGAACCCAACATAATCGATTGGTTGGCAATAAATAAACCATAGACAAAACCCGCGCATACCGCCTGAACATCAAAAAATGGGCAGGGCGGGATTCCCAATTCGGCCTGCACCCGTGCCGCGGTGGCGGGATAAATATAATCGGGGGTCGATGTTGCAACAATAACCATGTCTATCTTGTCCACGGTAATCCTCGCCATGTTGATGGCATTCCTGGCGGCGGCGATTGCCATGTCTGAACATTTTTCATCGGATGCCACAAAATGGCGTTTTTTAATTCCCGTGCGCTGGAATATCCATTCGTCTGACGTATTAAGGCTGGCTGGCAAGTCGTGATTGGTTATCACCTGCGCTGGCAAATAATGCCCAACCCCAATTATTCGCGTTTTTTTTAATAAGGTCATCCCCGCACTTTCTTGATGAAAAAATTATATATAAAATTATATTTTTAATGATGCTGAATTAGGTTCAAGATTTTTCCTTACATTATTTACAATATGTTTGCTAACCAATTCGTATGCCAAGTGAATAGCCGAAAGAAAAGCCACCGCATCGGACGAACCGTGGCTTTTAATAGCGATTTTGTTCAAGCCCAAAAATGGCGCGCCATTGTATAATCGCGGATCCAAAAAATTACGAATTTTTTTCAATTCATGGTGCGCCAGCAAATAACTTAAGCGGGTGCGCATGTCGGCGGCAAAGGTTTCCTTCAATTTGTTATTAACCAACCGTCCAATTCCCTCGGCGGTTTTCAACACCACATTGCCGACAAATCCATCGGTGACGCAGACATCAACCGTGCCCTTGGCTATGTCATCACCTTCGATAAAGCCATGGTAATTAATGGTATCGAATGGTTTGATTTTTTTTTGTAAAAACTCTGACGCTTTCTGTAAATAATCAAGGCCCTTACTTTCTTCACTGCCAACATTTAAAATGCCAACCTTGGGATTTTTGATGCCAAAATGAATCTTGGCAAATTCACTACCCAACAAGGCAAATTGGCAAAGCTCATCGGCGCTGTTTTTTAAATTTGCACCCAAATCCAACGCGCAAGTCAACCCATTCATGGTGGGAAAGGAGCCACATATGGCGGGCCGATTGATGCCATTTATTCTTTTAAAACCAAACATAGAAAAAGCCATCAACGCCCCCGTGTTGCCCGCCGAAATAACGGCGTCGGCCCTATCCATCGCGACTTCCTCCACCGCTAAGGCCATCGAACTTTTTTTGCTGTTGCGCAAGGCATCGGCGCCGCGTTGCATATTGTCGACAACAATTTTTGTATGGATAATATCCGCCGATTGGCGAAGCAATTTGTATTTTTTTAAATAAGGGTCAATTTTTTTTTCATCACCGACCAACAGAAAAAAAACACGGTGATTTTTTTTTAAAAATTTTTGACAAGCCATCAAACATGCCTCGGGGGCTTTGTCGCCCCCCATTACATCAATAGCCAAAACTACCTTGTCCGATTTTTTTATCATGACGCATGTTGTAATCTATTGATGTAATTTGCCGAATTCACAAAGATAAGAAAGTTGCGATATCATGAATGAAGAACCTTGAATCGGTCATAAACCAAGAACTAACTTTCATGTCGTCCCTTTTGCAATTGACATAATATCGGGAATATTAACTTGGCTAAAAATCAATTCACCCAATTACTCGGTTGAATCTTGGGCAACAACAACCTTATCACCATATTGACCGCAATGACGGCAAACATGGTGCGGCAATTTGCTTTCGCCACAATTTTTACAAACGCCAGCGTTGGTGGCGGATAAACCAAGGTGCGAACGGCGCATTTGACGACGCGACGGACTGGTTTTTCTTTTGGGAACGGCCATTTTTTTATTTCTCTTTTATAATATTTTTACAAGTTGAATTTATCAACATCTTCACGATGTTTCGCCAACCCTAACAAACTATTATTAGAATGGCAAGCCATAATATCTATTATCTTTATTTGCCAGGCCTGTTTGAAAAGCAAATTAAAAACCGACCAAAAATTATTGACTTAAAATATCTTGGTAGTCTTTCACCCAACGGCTGTAGGGAACGCAGGCTTCCTTCTTGCCACAATCTTCTATTGGCGTGGTGGTAAGGACAATATCACGAAATTTATAAAAACCATTTCTTTCGCAACCCTTGTCGCCTAACAATGGGTTGCCCTTGCAGGCCTTTGGCACCGCGGGCACCGCGCCAAACCATGCCGACAAATCGCCTTGCAATTTGGGGCTAATAGAATGATTTAGCCAGGCATAGGCACATTCGATATTGCGTGATTTGGCATGAAGCATGGTGGTATCGACCCAACCTGTCGATCCTTCCTTCGGTATGGTATAATTAATATTTTTATTATTTTTTTGCAGTAAGTTCACTTGGAATTGCCAGGATGACGAAGCCACCACCCCTTCGTTGGCGAAGTCATCAATCTGGGTTAAGGGATTGCCCCAATAACGACCAACTATTTTTCTTTGTTGGCGGGCATGGTCCAAGGTTACTTGATATTGTTTTTCGGTCAAGTAGTAAGGATTATCAATATGCAATTCGGGATGACGGCTTTTGACATAAAGCGCCACATCCGCCAAATATATGGCGCTGTTATAGGCCGACACCCTGCCCTTGTTGGATATACCATCGGGCAAAATTTGTTCTTCAAAAACCACCGACCAGCTAGTGGGCGGCGTTTTAAAAACTTTGGTATTGTAGAGCAGAACGATGGGCCCCCACATAAATGGCACGCCATAATGCACCAATTTGCCGTCCTGCCTGATAGTATCCCAGGGTTGGTTTTGTAGTCTTTTATCAATAGTTCGCCATGCTTTTATCTTAGCAACATCTATCGGTTGCACCGTGCCCGATCTTATCAGGCGCACCGAAGCATCACCCGATGCTGTCACCAAATCAAAACCACCCTGCGTCATCAGGGTCACCATTTCGTCTGACGAGCTAGCGGTTTTTACTTTTACCTTGCAACTGGTTTGCTTTTCAAAATTGGTTATCCAATCAAAGTCTTTGTTATTGTCGCCGCGTTCCATGTAGCCTGGCCAAGCGATGATATTAACTTCGCCCGCGCTGGCCGCGCTTACCCCAGAAAAAAACCCAGAAAAAAACATTGAGGAAGCCACCGCCACAACAGCGATAACTTCAGCCCCTTTTTTAATTTCGGCACTGAGCAGAAAAAAAGCATGATGTTTATTCGAGGGTTTTCAGGATGTCCCCTAAAATACTGACTATTTGGTCAATTTCTTTTTTCTCAATAATAAGCGGTGGCGATAGAGCAATAATATCCCCCGTTGTCCTTATTAACAAACCCTTTTCAAAAGCTTTGAGGAAGGCAGAAAAGGCGCGTTTGGTTGGTTGGTCTTTGATTGGTTCAAGCTCCACCGCCCCGACCAAACCCAAGTTACGAATGTCTATGACATGGGGCAAACCCTTCAAACTATGCAGAGCATTTTCCCAATAGGGCGCTAATTCTTTCGCGCGTTCAAATAATTTTTCTTCGCGATAGGTTTCTAAGCTAGCCAAGGCCGCCGCCGTGGCAACAGGATTGCCAGAATAGGTATAGCCATGAAATAATTCAATCATATGTTCGGGACCCTTCATAAAGGCATCATAGATATGTTTTTTGCATATCACCGCCCCCATGGGGATAACACCGTTGGTTAAACCCTTGGCGGTGGTCACCATGTCAGGCTCCACCCCGAAGTAATCAACCGCGAAGGGCGAGCCTAATCGACCAAAACCCGTGATGACTTCATCAAATATCAGCAAAATACCATGTTTGGTGCAGATTTCGCGTAATTTTTGCAAATAGCCTTTGGGTGGTATCAAAACACCCGTTGACCCCGCCATGGGTTCAACAATCACCGCCGCGATGGTATCGGCACCATGCAAGGCAACCAAACGTTCCAAATCGTCGGCCAATTCTTTACCATGTTCGGGAACCCCCTTGGTGAAGGCATTCTTTGCCAAATTATGGGTATGAGGTAAATGATCAACCCCCGTTAATAAACTGCCAAAGAATTTTCGATTATTGACCATGCCGCCAACCGAAATACCGCCGAAGTTCACCCCGTGATAACCGCGTTCGCGCCCTATCAACCTTGTGCGGCCAGCATCGCCCTTGGCCTTATGATAAGCCAAGGCAATTTTTAAAGCACTTTCGACCGATTCAGAACCTGAGTTGGTATAAAAAGCATAATCATAACCATCAGGGAAAAGCGAAACCAATTTTGACGACAATTCAAAAATTTTGGGGTGCCCCATTTGAAAGGCAGGAGCATAATCCAATTCGGCGACTTGTTTTTGCACGGCTTCCGTGATTTTGGGTCGGCAATGACCCGCGTTGACGCACCATAGGCCTGCCGTGGCGTCAAGCACCGTGCGGTCATCGTCGGTTTTATAATACATGCCCGAAGCCGAAACAAACAACCGCGGTTTTTGTTTAAACTGCCGATTGGCGGTAAACGGCATCCAGAATGCTTCCAGATCGTTTGGTTTTAATTTGCTCATGTTGTTCATAATGTCCCCTTATAGTTGTGGTAATATTAAAAATGAATGGTAAATTTATCGCCCATCATGCAATGGAATATAAATAATGTCAAGATGGCGTCTGTATTTTTTTATAAATGTTCTAGCCACGAACTATCTTGTTTTTTATCATCAAGGAATTTTTTTATAGTATCTTTAAGCTCGGGCAACCCTGCTATCTGCCCGCCCGATAACTCCATCATTTTCTTATATAGTTCTTGCAACAAATTATAATGCTCGGCATGGCGTTGTCGCGTGTAATTGAATATCTCCCTCATAAATGAAAAGATAAAATTTAATTTGCTTTGCATATCCATCTCCATCGCTAGGGTTTTGTTTAATAAGTCAAAAAACATATTGCGATAAACCGCGCGGTCAAATCCCCACAGCAGCGACGCCATGGTAAATTTTAATAACACCATATATTCTTCGAATGATTCGGCGGCATCCAACACTTCCAATTCTGGCGGCGTTTCCCGACCCGCCAACATGTCTGGTTTGCCCTTCAATCGGGCAAGGTGCGTCTTATGCGCGGCCAGGGCGCAAGTTGCCTTCCATAAGGGCACGCGGTTGCTGGAATTATCGCCATCGACAATATGGTCGGCGATAACATCGGGCAAATTAACCATTTTGCCATGGGGCGATAGGCGTAAAAACAAATCAACATCTTCGGCCACGGGCAAGGCGGGGTGGTAACCACCAATTTTTCTTAAGGCCGTCATCCTCACAAAAAATGCTAAATGACAAGCAGGCATCTTTCCCGATTCCGTCGCCGCCGCTATCTGGTCGAGCGAGGTTGCGTAGCGTAAGAAACTTTCGCGCTTACCGCTTAAAAAATCACCCGTGAGCGATCTTTTGCCCTGCGCCGTTTCGGCTTCATTATCATCCGCCGCGATATTAAGGTTAATCACCCTTATGCTGCCGCCAACCCATATAAAATCAGGATTATTTTCCATGAAAGAAAATTGCTTTTCCATGCGGTCGGGATAAGAAATATCGGTTGCATCCTGCACCATCATGTATTTGCCCGACGCCATGGCCAATCCTGCATTACGCGCCCGTGCAATACCAACATTCTCGCTTAAAAAAATACCTTTGATTCTTGTGTCTTCTTGCATGGCTTGCCTGATAACATCAGCCGAGCCATCGGTCGATGCGTCATCAACGATGATGAATTCAAAATCAGCAAAGGTTTGCTTCAGGATGGAATCAATACCGTGAGAGCGAAAAGTCTCCCCCCCATTGTAAACACTCAATATCACCGACACGCTGGGGGGAGTTTTACTAAGCATGGCGACAAGTTAATAAACAAAAATTTTGTTAGGAAAGTTGGGTAATTTTTTGAAAGCCATGGTGCCATAAATAGTTTGCACACAATTGATACCAAACCTTCTTAACAACAACGTAATGGCGACCTGGGAAAAAATGGAAACATGCCCATTGCGCGGGCCAACATACCACGAATTAAGGGCGTCCTTTTGTAATTTATTGGGGTGAAGCAAGGTTTGAATCCAAAACACGCCATGCTCCGCCAAACGTTGTTGCATGAATCTTCCCACCATTTCTAAATCCTGGCAATGTTCCATGACTTCGATGGCGGTAATCACTTGGTAATGCCCTTCAGGAATTTGTTCGGTATAATCGTTGTCGTAAAAAGAAAGATAGGGCTCGTAAGAATAGGTGGCAAAGCCCTTATCCAGCAAGGCCTGCCCCATCAACGACGGGTTGCCACCCGCACCAAAATCCAACACGCGGATAGATTGCTGGGCGCCATCAAAAATATTGGCCATATGTTTACCCAACAAATAATTGCCGCGTTGTTCCTTGGGCTTCAATTCATCGCCGCCAACGGGCGGGTCGGTGATGATATAATCGGCGCCATAGATCCTGGTTTGGATTTGCTCCTTACTCCACGCATCAATATGATTGGTAAAAATAAAAGCACAATTGGGGCAACCATAATAATCGACCCATTCGTTGGCAACGGGGTAGGTTTTTTTGTTAAATAACACATCATGGCAAGTGCGATTAAAATCCACCGAACCAAGGTAAGGCGTGCCGCCAAAACCACAGCATTTGCAAACCGAGGTTTGCTGTTTTTTCGCCTCGATAAACTGATAATGGTTAGTCATGATGCGACCTCCTTCTATACTCTTTTTATTTCAATATTATATTTTTTATCTAATTCGTGGCGTGCCATTATTTCATCAAACCATGGCGTTTCAACCAAATTGTTAAAAAATTTATCGGTGTGGATAATATCGCCGCGTTGCCACGGTTTCCATGGGCCCGCAAAATGAATAATCTTGGGGTTATCGCAGGCCGCGACATATTCCGCCACCAAGGCCTTATCAACATGCTGTTCCACATGGCCCACGAACAAGGGCGTTTTTAAAAATGTATGCAAATTCCACATGGGCGGTAATTGCAAACATTGTTTGACCAAATATTTATTAAGAATATCTTGGTCGGGGTAAACATAGCCGCGGCCAACATCGGTCAATATATCATCGATGACACCCAAGGATAAAATTTTTTTTATATCGAATAATATGACGCCCGAATTGAAATAATCACCCCAATTACCATCCATACCCAAGTATTTTTTAAAATAATCACGCCAAGCCATGGTATTATCCTGTTCATTATTTTCGACTAAAGCCGTCATGTAGGGTTTAACGGGTATCTTCACCCCCGCCACGCAATTGGCGTAGACTGGCAAATCGCGCACCGCGGCGATGGCGCAATTGTTCATCGGCATGGTAAAAAGTGATGATATATCCCCCGCCGCCATGATATCCGAATCAACATACAGCACCCGTTCGTGATGTTGCATGATAAGTGGCAACAGCAAACGATACATCATGCTGCGCGGTATCATCGTCGGTTTTTCATTCATTTGGGGCAATTCGGTTCTGCAATCCAAAAAAACTATATTATTTTCAACGTTATTTTGATTCCTTATTTTGCCAAATTTTTCCATATCGCCCTGCGCCAGCGACCCATCGTGCAAGATAACAACATTCAAGAAAAAATCTGGCGATAGGTTTTTTAAAAAACTTGCCACCGCCAAACCAGTGAAGGCACAATAACGTTGGTCGGTTGCCAGCAGCAAATTGACCAATGGCTTGTTGGTTGCGGGTTTGGCTTGCACCAACGATGGATTTTGTAATTGATAGGCCATGGCGCTGCCGTTATTGTTTGCAGTTATTATTTATTGTCTAGCAATTTTTGCTGAACCCGCTCAATCACCGCATCCCAGTCGCCAGGCTTGGTGCAGCGAAAAATAGTCGTGGTGGGATACCAAGGCGAAGCATGGGTTTGTTCGGCCTTGCCCAAGCCCAATCGCCAATCGGAGGCATAAGGTGCCATAACCCATGTTTCTTTACCCAACGCCGCCGCAACATGCATGACCGAGGAATCGATGGTGATGATGATATCCATTTCTTCGATAAACCTTGCGGTATCGGCGAAGTTCTTGATATGAAGCGACAAATCAAGGAAGGCCGCCTCCATGCCAATTTCCGCAATTTCTTTTGACTTCTCGCCCACTTGCAAAGAATAAAAATCACAATCCTCGGCATCCCATAACGGCAGAAGCGTTTTTAATGACGGGATAGAGCGTAAAGAATTATCGTTGCTGTTGACATTCGATGACCAAGCCAAACCAATTTTGCGCCGCCCCGCAACCTTCGGCAACATGTCCTTACCAGCTGAGGTTGGGCTAAGGTAAGCAGGTTTTTTCTTATTACCAAACGGGATCTTATCAACGGTTAGTTTGAGGTGATAAGGCAGGCTACCCAACCTTACCCAGCAATCAAAACTTGGCGGCGTGGCACCGCGCGCCACAACATCCATGCCTTGGCTAATGGGGGAAGAGGCGAATAGCTCCACCAATTCAGGATAAACTTCCAATATGACTTTTTTGCCACCTTGTTTTTTAATCAATTGGAGGAAATCGGGTAGCAAGCGGCCAAATTGGATAACATCGCCAAAGCCTTGCTCGGCGGCAATTAAAATAGTTTTGTCTTTCAAACTTTCTTTACCGCGCCACAAATTGCTGTCTTGGTGATGCGGCAAGGTTGCCCATATAGGCTGGCTAAATAATTTAATATTCGGGTCATTGCGTATTTCGTAATACTCAAAACCCTTTTCATAATCCCCAGCCTTAAGGTAAGAAAAAATACGATGACGATAAAATTTGCCTTTGAAGGGTTCGATAGCCTCGGGCGGCAATTTTTCTAACCGCGCAATGACGTCGAAGGCTTTTTTCATACCCGCCTTATCGCTGTTGGCATCGCGGTAAAGCGATATCAATTCCACCCCTGCCTCGGCTATGTTAAGGGGCGTTGCCTTATCAAATTTTAAAACCCATTCAAAATCTTCGACTGCTTCGGCTATCATATTTAATTTGCTGGCGATGCGCCCGCGATTAAGGTGAGCAGGAACATGGTCAGGTTGCAACCATATCAGCCTTGTGGTGTGCAGATAAGCAGCTTCAAATTTTTCTAAATTCACCGCGCATAGGCCAAGATGTTCCCACAAAAAAGGCGTTTGGTCGGATATCAAAGCGGCCTGAGATAAAATATCCAGCCCCGCTTGCCATTGTTTTTGTTGAACAGCAGCCATGCCCTGCTGCACCAGGTTTTGCAATTGCGCTAAAATAGGATTGGGAGCAGCATTGGGTTGGGCGGCGGTGCCAAGTGGCCCATCACCACCCGATTTATTCTGTCCCGTATCATTGTCCGCCATGGTTCCCTATCGCCTGATTCTTATTTATTTTCAAGGAAATTGTTTAAGATTTTCAAAACCGATTTTCTTCCTTTATTGCAATATTCTTTTTTCATTTTCGCCCCAAGATTCAATACTGGTGTAACGACCACGATCCTTTATAGACATTTCCAGCAACGACATCAACATGTCGTATCGTTGCTTGGTATTTTTTGCTTCCAGCAGGGCCTGCTTCTCGGCTGGCAAAAAAGGAAAAGTTATCATCACAACCAGTAAAATTTTTTCATCGTCAAGTTTTTGAAAATCATCCCAATCTATTATTTTTTCGAAACGTTCTAAATAAAGCGATAATGTCGAAAAAAACTTCTTCCTATCGGGCAATAAAAATTCATTATTCAACAAATCATCCAAATAATCACTGCGCTTAAAGGAAAAACGCCGATAACCGCGTTTCATTGGTTGTTCTTTTTCCAAAATAATCCGTTGCATACCAAGCATGGTGACATGATAACGGCTTGGCGAATCTTCATCAAAAAAAACTATTTTGCATAGGGTCGCAACCTGATACAGCGCGGGTTGCTTATCACGCGATTCCCTATCCCTTGGTTGGGTTACAATGATATAACGACCATTTTTTAACACATCCTCCACCATGGCTACATAGCGCGGTTCAAAAATATTAAATGGCAAGATGGCACCTGGCGGAACTATCACGCCGCTTAATGGGAATACTGGTAAAATTTTGGGTATGGTTGCCATTGCTTTATCCTTACCTTATGGGGGCTTACTGTATCACTATCTTAAGATGATTGAAAATTAAAAATGATGCCATTGTAATTTATAGGTGACGCAATTTTAACTTATATTGGTCAATAATTCCTACCACCACTAGCCCTGCCCAAATAACCGCTATCGACCTTATCATCATCAAACTTAGTGCATACACCACGTTTTCGTCTTCCAAATGCGTTCCCATGACCTCAATAGCCATGGCCATCGCGCCATATTGCGTAAACCCGAGCAAGGCCGTAGCTGTCCCCGCGCGGAATTTAAAATATTTGATGGAACCTGCAAAAGCATTGCCAACCGCGAATCCATTTCCCAGGGTAGCCAGCATCATGGGCACCATCACCGCCAGCACGTGGTGTATTTCAAGAATTGACAATGCCCACAGGGCCACCACCCCCAGCGTGCTTAAACTAACCCCCCACAACATAAGATAAAAGCCGCCTTTTTTATCTTGCAGCAAATTGTTGACCGTCGAGCCAATCAGGAACATAACCGCCGTCAGGGTAAAAATAATACCAAATTGTTCGGGCTCGAACCCCAATTGAGTGTAGATAAAGGAAGATGAAGCAATGTAAGAACCAAAAAAAGAAAAAAAGCCAAATAAGATAGCCCCATAAGACAAAAATCCCAAATGTGAAATAATCAGCCAATAGGCCTTCATTTCACCAAAAAAACTTTTTTCTAACTGCTTTTCTTCGCGATTTTTCTCGGGCGCGGTTTCGGGAAGCTTGAGCAAGGTAATAATGAATATCAGCACGCCCACCACGCTCAAAAAATAAAAATTAATCTGCCATTCCAAATATTTTTCAATAAACCCGCCCAGCAACGGCGCCAACATGGGGGAAATCGAAACCACCATCCCAATGAAAGAAAAAACTTTGCCTATTTGTTTTTTATCGGTGGTGTCGCGCGCGATGGTGCGGGCGGCCGTGTTAATAATCGCCGATGATAGGCCTTGCAACACACGCGCCGCAATAAAAACCTCGATGGACCAACTAAAACCTATCAAGATTGATGTTGCAATATAAAGCACCAAACCAATCAACAAAATGCGCCGCCGCCCAAACCTATCCAACAAATTTCCGACAAACAAAAACGATCCCGCCAGGGCAATGAAGTAATAACTTAACCCTTTCAGGGTTTCGGTTTCATCAGTATGAAAATATTCGGTTATTTTTGGCAAACTGGGGAGGAAGATGTCGGTGCTAAGCAACCCCATCAATATCATCGCTGCTATCAATAAAATATATTTATTACCACCCGTAAGACTTCTTATAAATGACATGAATGATGACTTAGCCGACTATGCTTTACAAATCAATCGCCCAACCAAGATTCTTGTGGCAAGATTCTTGT
The DNA here is from genome assembly GCA_965262775.1 of Alphaproteobacteria bacterium. Taxonomy (GTDB): domain Bacteria; phylum Pseudomonadota; class Alphaproteobacteria; order JASGCL01; family JASGCL01; genus JASGCL01. The sequence continues at coordinate 71,070 of CBDHFT010000007.1, forward strand.
GGCAAGATTCTTGTGGTTTGATTTTTTTTTCGCAACAAAAATAATGAAAAAATATTAGCAACATACTATAATGATATTTATGAATTTATGGGAACATTATAAGGCAAAAACGCGGGCTTTAAAAAAAAATAAAGTCATGGCCCATGGCGCACCGCGCCATGGTGGTCAAGGGCAACGATTTGCCGACATGTTAGAGGTTGGTGGTGCCGCGCCCTTAAAACAGGAAGAAATATCAGTTGTGAATGACCGCACGGTGCGCCCCCTGCCCCATCCGCCCCCCTCACCACAGTTCCCATTGTCCACGGCGAGCAATAGGAGCGCAAAACAATGGCGAAAAATTACTTTATCGCCCCCATCCGCCCGCACCGATGAGCCCCATAAAACACCCACCCTAAGTAACAAGCGAGCCACAAGCAATATTGCGCGCAATAAAAAATACCTGCCCACCGATGCGCAATTGGATCTGCATGGTTGCACCAGTGCCGAGGCCTTGGCTGCGCTTGAAGATTTTTTTTACCGTATGCGTGTGCAAAAAATGAGGCATTTGCTTATTATAACCGGCAAGGGCACGGGCATTGTCAAACAAACAACCCAAGCATTCCTTGAAAAAAATAAAAACCTTCTCGCTGCCCAAAAAACACCCGCCGCATCGCAAGGCGGCGATGGTGCTATCTATGTTTTATTAAAAAAATCAGCGGTAAAATAAAGAAGCAATAATTCTTAACATATGGCCTATTTTTTTTACGCCAACCTAAGCTTATATATAAAACAGAAAGGAGAAAAAAATGAAAAAGAACTTGAAAAAGAACTTATGGTCTTTGGTGTTGTCGAAACATACCCTGGTCAGCGTTGCTTGCACCTTGGTGGTTGTGATAGCTGTGATGGTTGTGGGGCGGGTGATGGTGCATAACCATTTCCGTAACATGAAGCAAAATCCCGAAGCAATGATACAGCATAAGGTTGGAAAAATGGCGAAACATTTAAACCTAAATGATTCGCAAATCGCGCAATTACAAAAACTGATGCTGGCCGATTTTCAAACGATGAAGGCTAATCGCGATGCCCTCATCGCAAAAAGAAAATCAGCAATGAAGTCTGTTCTAACCCCCGAGCAATATGCAATGTGGGAGAAAAAGATGGAAAAACGGATGAAAAAATGGCAAAATTAATAATGTCATTTTGTATCCTGTATTAAACATGGTTTGCATGTTTTTTAAAACGGGCGACGGGACAAAACCCGCCGCCCATTTTTTATAAAAAATTTTGGTTTATGTCGCACCCCCTGCCCCCGCGTTTATAATTACAGGCTTGCAAATATCCCCTGCAAATATTGATTGACAGCGCAAAAAAAATCCCCTAATCAATCGGCATCATGGTCAAAAGAACTTATCAGCCCAGCAAATTAGTGCGCAAACGCCGTCATGGCTTTCGCACCCGCATGGCAACACGCGATGGGCAAAAAGTTTTGGGCCGCCGCCGCCGCCAGGGCCGCAAAAAATTATCCGCTTAAAACGGTCGCGCCATACCATTGGTGCAAGCAATCAGCTAAAATTTGTAAATAACAAATTGTGAAGGCGATTTCATTGTATAACCTTAGGAACCTAGAATATTCATCGTGCGGCTTTCTATTATCAAAAAACGAAAAGATTTTTTGCATACCCAGCAAAGCGGGATTATTTGTAAAAAATCCCTTATCTTGGTGACGGCCAGCAAGAAAGATTCCCCCCTACCCCGTTTTGGCTTTACCGTCAGCAAAAAAATTGGTTCGGCCGTGGTGCGCAACAAAATTAAACGGCGGTTAAAATCCATCGTGCGCGATTGTTGCGATGCAACCGCAACGAGTCAAAAGCCTGCTAGCAACATTGCCGAGGCCAAGTTTGATTTTGTTTTGATTGCGACGCGCCAAACCGCTGGTTGTAATTTCTTATACTTGCGAAATCAGGTAAAAGAAGCTATAGAATTTATCGTTCATAAATAAATTACGAAAAATTATCCATTCTGCAAAAAAATTAAGTAAAAAATATAAAAATAATGGAAAACAAGGGCAATCTTATTCTTGCGATTATACTTTCGACAATTATTATTGGCGGATGGAATTACTTTTTTCCTGCCGCGAAGAATGTCCCCCTGCCCGATAAGCCTGCTGTAACCCAATCTGCTCAGCCAACCAATGCTGACAAAAAAACATTAACAATAAAACCGCGCGACCAGGCCCTGGCCGATAGTCCGCGCCTGATGATAGATAGTCCCAAGTTAAAGGGCAGTATCAACCTGCGGGGCTTACGTTTTGATGACCTCACCCTTGTCCAATATAGCGATGCTCCAAACAGTTCTGTCCCCGTTACCCTGCTTTCACCCAGCAACAGCACGAATGGCTACGTAGTTGATTTGGGTTGGCTAAGCCACGATGACGGGTTACAATTGCCCAACAGCGACAGTTTGTGGTCGGCCAATAAAAAAATATTGAAGCCTGGCGAAGATGTTACCTTAAGTTATAATGCCGATGGCTTGGCCTATAAAGTTTTTGTTAGTTTAGATAATGATTATCTTTTTACCATCAAACAATCGGTGCAAAATTTAACCCCTAGCAATCTGGATATTTCTTTTTATGGTTTGGTAGCAAAATTTGGCCCTCCCCCGCCATCGACTGGATTGGTGCATGAAGGTGCCTTGGCGATATTGGACAAGAAATTAACCGAAAAAAATTACAACAAAATGGTTGACCAACCTTTTCAAGGTGAAGGCAAGACAGGCTGGCTTGGTTTTTCAGACAAATATTGGCTCACCGCCCTGGTCCCCAATGTAGCAGACGCAACGAAGCCCGCCAATAGCGACGCCAATCAACAACCTAGCGAAGCAACCGCAACCGATGCCGCCGCCGTAGAAAAAATTGAGCCAAAATTTGTAACCCGTATTAGTTATGATAAGGATGCAAGCGGCGGCCGTGGCCGTTACCAAGTCGACTACGCCAGCGATTTTGAAATTTTGCAACGCCGTCGCACCATCGAAAAAACAATCTATCTGTTTGCTGGTGCAAAAGAAACAGGTCTTATCAATGATTACACCAGCCAAAAACATATAGAAAAATTTGACCTCACCATTGACTATGGCATGCTGTATATTATTACCATGCCGATGGCGTGGCTGTTACATTTTTTAAGCACGCAACTCAATTCGGTTGGCTTGGCTATTATCAGCTTAACCGTGATTGTCAGGTTATTATTATTCCCCTTCGCGCAACATTCATTCCGTTCGATGGCCATGATGCGCAACCTTGCCCCCAAGGTTGCGGAATTAAAAAAACGTTACAAAAGCCAACAGGAACAATCACAAGCCATGATGGCAATGTATAAGAAGGAAGGCGTCAACCCGCTGGCTGGTTGCCTGCCCATGCTTATTCAAATCCCGGTTTTCTTCGCCCTATATCGGGTTTTTATCATTTCTATAGAATTCCGCCACGCCCCCTTCTTTGGTTGGATAAGCGATTTATCATCGCCCGACCCGTTGGGTATTTTGACTTTGTTTGGCCTTATCCCATGGCATGTGCCAGGTTGGTTGCATATTTTTAATATCGGCATCTGGCCCATCATCATGGGGTTCACTTTGTGGTTACAACAAAAATTTAATCCGCCCGCCGCCGATCCTATCCAGGCAAAGATTTTTAGTTATTTTCCCTATGTCTTTACTTTTATGCTTGGGTCATCGCCCGCGGGGTTGGTCATTTACTGGTCGTGGAACAATATCCTTTCTATCTTGCAACAATATGTTATTAACCGCCAGCTGGGCGACAAAAACCACGTGCCATTCCGTTTGTTTAAAAAATAAACATCAATTTATTATTGTTAAAAATATATTCATGCGAGCAATTTTTAACAAATAATGATGTTATGATGGCGAAGTCAGCAACAAATCATTGGCAAACAAGTTGGCGCGGCAGTTGGGAATTGTTGGCTGTCGCGGGATACCCCAACCAAATACCAAACACCCCGCACCCAGAAATTGCCTTTTGGGGCAGGTCGAATGTCGGTAAATCATCGCTTATCAATAACCTGACCATTCAGAAAAATTTGGCGCGCCGTTCCAAAAACCCTGGGCGGACTCAGGAATTGTTTTTTTTCAGCAATCCGTCAGCCGCTTTTTTATTGGTTGATATGCCAGGTTATGGCTTTGCCCGCGCCATGAAAGACAAAACCCATCAATGGCAAGACACCATCCTTGCCTATTTAAGTTCGCGGGTTAATCTTCGGCTCCTCTGCCTGTTAATCGATGGGCGGCATGGGTTAAAATCAATCGACATGTCGGCCATTCGTTTGCTGTCTGACAACGGCATCATATGTCAAATTGTCTTAACCAAATGCGACAAGGTTCCAGAAAATATCCTAGCCAAAGAAAAATTGGCCATCGAAGCCACCATCAAAAATTTTACAAACTGCTTACCCACGGTAATAGCCACCAGTTCCCATAGCAACCTCGGCAAGGGGGCGTTACAAACCGTTATAGCAACATTATTGGGGTGATTACCCTAGCACGGTTTTTTTAATCCGCGTCATCGCCTCTTCCAACTTTTCGGCCTTGTGCCCGCCCGACATGGCGAAATCTTTTTTACCGCCACCACTGCCCCCCAATATGTCGCCCGCCACGGCGGCCAATTCATTCGCGGCGAACCACTGGCTGGCCGCGCCATGCACCGCTATGGCTACTGCCACTTTACCATCGTCAACTGCCAGCAAAACTATCACCGCCTGGCTCGCGGCGGGTTGTTTTTTTATATTATCGATAATGGACTTTAATTCACGGCCTGTGACCCCTTCAATTTTTTTAGCAATATAAACTATATTTTCTTCTTCATGTTTTATTATTTCGCCTGGCGACAATATTGATGCCTGAGCAATTTTTTTATCAAGCAGTTGCTTGGCGAATTGCTTGTTCTCGGCAGAAATCTCCTCAATGGTTTTTTCCCATTTGGTTAATTGCTCCAAATTATTCTTTATGAATCGGGTGGCGTCAAAAATTTCGGCTCCATCAATTTTAACAACGGGTATTACGCCCTGTCTTGAAATTTCGGACTGGTTTCGCGCGGGTAATTTTAACTCGGCCCTTAATTTGTTGTTGATAGTAAAAACATGGTTATATTCATCTTCTTGCTTGTCAAATTTCTTCCACATCTGCGCCCTTATTTCTTCGGCACCAGTGTAGGCAACTATACGCCTTACCCCCGATGCCACCGATTCTTGGTTGCCTATCATGAAGCCATTAATCTCGGCCAATTTATCAACATGGGTGCCGCCGCATAATTCTATCGAATAGAATTTTTTTCTTTCATTCTTGGCATCATTATCAACCGCCTGCCCCATGAAAACCACCCGCACCTCATCACCATATTTTTCACCAAACAAGGCTATGGCGCCAAGTTTCTCCGCCGTGGTTTGATCCATTATTTTTGTTTCAACCGTTCCACCAGCCACGATACGTTGGTTAACCGCGGCTTCAATCGTTTGCAACTGATTATCGGTTATCGGTTCATGGTGCGAAAAATCAAACCGCAGGTGATCCTGCGCCACCAAGGATCCCTTTTGTGCCACATGCAATCCCAAACCTTGCCGCAATGCCTCGTGCAACAGGTGGGTTGCCGAATGGTTGGCGCGTGTTGCGTTGCGCCAAGCCTCATTAAGCTTCGCCAATAACACATCGCCCATGGCTATGGCTTGCCCAACCACCACTTGGTGAGCAATGATGCCTTGGTATTTTTTGGTGTCGATAACCTCATGCTGGCCTAACCAACCCTTGTCGCCCTTTTGTCCGCCCGATTCGCCATAAAAAACTGTCTGGTCAAGTATCACCCAGCCTGTTTCTTCTTGTAACTTCTCGACGGGTTGGGCTTGCTCATTAAGCAAAGCAACAACTTTTGCTTCGCCTTGTAACTTGTCATAACCCACAAAATTGGTGGCACCATGTTTTTCTTTTAATACAAACCATATTTTTTCGTCTTTGCTATCGCCCGAACCCGCCCACGATTCCTTGCCGCGTTTTTTTTGTTCGGCCATCGCCGCTTCAAATTCGGCAACCGCGACCGACCGACCCTCGGCCTTTACAATATCAACCGTTAAATCAAGCGGAAAGCCGTAGGTATCATAAAGTTGGAAAGCCACCTTCCCCGATAGGTCTTTACCCGCCGCGGTTTTTTCCAATTCTTTACTCAGCATCCCCATACCACGCCACAATAATTCTTCAAACTGTTCTTCTTCGCGCAAGAAAACTTTTTTAATATTATCCTTTGCTTGGGTTAATTCTTGGTAATGCCCGCCCATCACCGTTATCAAACTATCCAGCAATTGACCAAAGATAGGTTTTTTGCTTCCCAATAGGTAAGCATGGCGCATGGCGCGGCGCATAATACGGCGCAGCACATAACCCCGCCCCTCGTTACTGGGGTATAGACCGTCGGCCACCAAAAATGCCATGGCGCGCAAATGGTCGGCCATCACCCGAAAGGAAGCTATGGTTTGCTTATCAGGTTTCTTAGAAAGAATGTCGCCGATGGCGTCAATAATGCCGCTAAACAAACTGGTGTCATAATTGTTGGAGACCCCTTGCATCACCGCCGTAATACGTTCCAACCCCATGCCCGTATCGATGGACGGGCGTGGTAAATCATGCCGCACCCCGTCGGGGGTTATTTCATATTGCATAAAAACCAAATTCCAAATTTCAACAAACCTATCACCATCGGCATCGGGGGTGCCAGGCGGCCCACCAAAAATTTTATCGCCATGGTCATAAAAAATTTCTGAGCATGGGCCACAAGGTCCCGTATCCCCCATTTGCCAAAAATTATCGGCGGTGCTGATACGGATAATTTTTTCATCGGACAGGCCTGCTATTTTTTTCCACAGGTTATAAGCCTCGTCATCATTGTGATAAACCGTGACGCACAGCTTATCCTTGGGTAATTGCAATTCGCGATTAACAACCTGCCAAGCGTGGAATATGGCCTGCTCCTTAAAATAATCGCCAAATGAAAAATTTCCCAGCATTTCAAAAAAACTATGGTGGCGCGCGGTATAACCGACATTATCCAAATCGTTATGTTTGCCGCCAGCCCGCACGCATTTTTGCGCGGTGGTGGCGGTGCTATAATCGCTTTTTTCTAATCCCAAAAAAATATTTTTAAACTGCACCATGCCCGAATTGACGAACATTAAAGTCGGGTCGTTTTCAGGAATAAGTGATGAGGATTCAACCACCCGATGCCCTGTTTTTTTAAAATATTCTAAAAATATTTTGCGAATGTCTTGCATAATAAAGCTATAAATAATTCATGACCAAAAAAGCAACAGAATTCTTAGACAGGTTTTGTTTTGTGCCAAAACCGCAATACAAGGATAATAGCGGCGCACAACACGCCGATAATAAGACCAACATAAACAGCAAAAGGATGATGAAATACGTGAAAGCCAAGGAAATAAGCAAGCGGCAAGCCAATCAGAAGGTAGCCAACAACGCTCACGGTGCTAGAAAAAGTAAAATCGCCCATGCCACGCAATGCACCCAACATCACCGATTGCACGCCATCAATGATTTGCGATGCCGCGCCAATGATTAAAAAACCTGTCGCCAAGGGAATGATATAATCGGCCGATGACAAATCACCCCCAAATGCTAAGGCAATTTTTTCAGCAAACAATAACAAAAACAGGGTTGAAACCACGGTAAAGCTTAACACGGTCAAGAGGCTGGCTAAACCCGCTATACGTAATTTTGAAAATTGCCTTTTACCAACCATGTGGGATACGACAATGGTTGTGGCGTAGGTCATGCTCATAGGTATCATATAAAGCATTTCTAGGAAGCCATTGCTTATTTGGCGTCCTGCCAATTCGCGAACGCCAAACCAGCCAATCATGATGCCCATCATGGCATAGGCAAGAACTTCAAAAAAACTTTCGATGGTAACAGGAATAGACAAGGAAAAAAATTGCTTTATAATTTTTTTGTCTAGAGGTGTTTTCAAAAACCAATATAGAACTGACTTATTGGCTAATTTTTTATTCCCCCTATTGCCATGATATTTTTTCATGCTGGGGGCGAAAAAAAGATAGAGAAAGAAAATACTATTCGTTACCCCGTCGGCCACCAACCAACCAATGCCTGCACCTGTTAAGCCCAAGGGGGGTATCACCCCTGGGATGCCAAAAATAAAAAAATAAGCCACTGGCAGATTAATCACCACCATGGAAGCATAGATAATTGTTGCCGTCCAATTCTTCCTTAATGCGTCTAAAGCTTGTTTAATCACCGCGCCCATGGCCCAAAAAATCATAGCCAACGATACGCAAAACCAATAGGCAAATACGTGCTCAACAACTTCGGCTGGTTGACCAAAGAATCCTAACAAAAAATAACAACCGCTCAGAAGCAACCCAAATATACTACCACCCAGAAACGCCATCAAACAACCGACGCGGATGATTTCCCCCACTTGTTTGTTGTCCCTCCTGCCAGCGGCCTGGCCTATCATCACGACCAATGGATTCAAGAAACCATAGAGGGTCGCATAAAAAATGACCAAAAATGCCGCCGCCAACCCATAACCCGCCAAGGGAATGGGCGATGTTAAACGCGACAAAAAATAATTATCAGTAATAGCAAGACCCGCCGTGATGGTTGATGACAAAACGATAGGCGTGGCCAACCGCATGGTTGCCTTAACATCAGAAAATACTTCTCGCCAAAAATTCATTGCCATGATATTTTCCTATGCTATAAAAAATACCATGTCAATCTTGCGTTATATCCCCATTTCTGTGCTTGGTCGCGGTCAAAAAATTATCCGCCGCGCCATGCAAAAAAACTTTACCTGGCAAGACGAAAAGGCCATATTAAAAAAATTGCAGGAAGAAATAAAAGAATTCACCGTAGCCATGTCAACTGGGGACAAAAAAAATCAAGAGGAAGAATTGGGCGATATATTTTTTACCCTGGTTTGCTTGGCAACCCACATGAATCTGTCAGCGGCGGCTATATTATTACAGGCCAACAAAAAATTCCAAAAACGCTTTGCGATGATGGAGGTCATGATAAAACAAGACAACAAAAAAATAACAAATCTTTCGCCCATTGAATTAGAAAAATATTGGCAGCGCGTTAAAAAATTGAATAAGAAAAATGTCGGTTAAGACAAGGTGATAATCTACGTTGTTCAATACTGCCTTATAACCACCGCTAGCCAAAAATATCATTTCATGATAGAATTAATATAATCTATTTATCCTTGCGTAAAGATTTATATTTTTTGAACCGAGGTTACTCATTATCATGCCTTCTGCCACACTTATCTCTTCGGTCAAAAATTACAACCCTCAGATTAATGAAGAGTTGCTTACCAAGGCCTATGACCTGTCTCTAAAAGCCCATAAGAATCAAAAACGCCATTCGGGCGATGATTATTTTCAACACCCCCTGGCGGTGGCGCAATTATTGACCGAAAAGAAAATGGACGACGCAACCATTATCACGGCCTTGCTCCATGATACCGTCGAAGACACCACGATAAAATTATCAGAAATAAAAGAACAGTTCGGCGAAGAGGTTTCTTTTTTGGTGGATGGCTTAACCAAAATTTCTTACTTGGAGGAAGCCGAGCGCGAGACGAAAGATTCCGAAAATTTGCGCAAACTCCTGCTGGCGAGTATCGGCGATATCCGCGTTTTGATAGTTAAGCTTGCCGACCGCCTTCATAACATGCGCACCCTGACTGGGAAACAAAACCCCGATAGTCGCGCCCGTATTGCCGAACAAACATTAGAAATCTATGTTCCCTTGGCCGAGCGTATCGGCTTAAAAAGATGGAGCGAAGAATTGGCATCGCTTGCCTTCAAAGAACTTCACCCCGTCAGTTATGAAATCATCGATAAACGCTTACATTTCCTTTACCAAGAACAAGATGTCATTGATATAAGTCAAACCCTGCAAAATCTATTGGCCAAAGAAGAAATTAAAGGGGAGATAAAATTTCGTCTTAAAGACCATTGGTCCATCTATCAAAAAATGCAGAAGAAGCAAAGGCAGATGGGCGACCTGTCTGACATCATGGCCTTTCGCATTATTGTCGATAATGTACGCGATTGTTATTTATGTTTGTGGTTGCTTCACGAACATTACAAAACCATTCCCACCAAATTAAAAGATTATATCTCCGCCCCTAAAAGCAACGGTTATCAAAGCCTGCATACCGTCATCATTGGCCCAGGTGGCAAAAGGATAGAGGTACAGATAAGAACCCATACCATGGATGATTTTGCTGAAAATGGTTTGGCATCCCATTGGTTATATAAAAATGCAACCACTGGCCATTCTGGCGATGAAAAAAAGAGGTATCAACAATATCATGACTCGGCCTTGAATTGGTTAAAGGATTTCTTTACCGCCGTGGAAGAACAAAAAAGCGACCAATTGAGCTTTCTTGATAACAGCCGCACTTTTCTTTACACCGACCGCATTTATGTTTCCTCACCCAGGGGGGATTTTTATGAATTGCCTATCGATTCCTTGCCTTTGGATTTTGCCTTCGCGGTGCATAGCGGGGTTGGGGAAGAATTCGATCATGCCTTGGTTAATGGACACCCCGTTTCATTTTATGCCAAATTAAAAAATGGTGATACGGTAGAAATTGTAACCGCGCCCAAGAAATTAGATCCCGAAGAAAATTGGTTTCATTGGCTTAAAACGGCACGCGCCAAGGCCTTCGTTGCCAAAAAATTAAAGGAAAAAAGAGAAAAGGCCTATCTTATCCAGGGGCATGATATATTAAAAAGCGAATTGATAAGATTGGGCTTGCTTAACCCGACTGACGTGGACATGCTTAATATCAATTTAGGCAAAGCCTATAAAAAATTTGGTGTCGCGACCGACGACCAATTGTTTCGCCTTATCGCCCTGTCGCAAGTTAATCCGCAAGAAATTGTCTTTGCCCTTTACCCTGAAATGAAACGCGCCACCATATACGAAAACAGGAAAAAGAAAAAAGCAAAGAAGTCGGCTGCCGATATTATTGACATCGGTCATTTTACCAAAGATGTCTCGCTCAAATTTGCCGCCTGTTGCTACCCCCTGCCTGGCGACCATATTGCGGGGGTTAAAAATTTGGGGCAAGGCATCACCCTGCATCGCCTCAATTGTAAAAAACTTTTGCCATTTCAACATCACCCCGACAGGATCATTGCCGTTCATTGGCAAAAGAAATCAGCCCATAATGAAATTTTTACTTCACGGCTTTTTTTAATTTTGCATAACCGTCCTGGCGCATTAAATTTGGTGACCGATGTTTTAACCAAAACGGGCAGCAATATTGCCGATATTCAATTCAAAATACGCACCAAAGACCAGGTGCAGGTGATATTAGACATCGAAGTTTTCGGCCTGCGCCAGTTAAAAGAAATTATTGAAAAAATAAAATTGGCTGGCAAAGAAATGGTGCTTGAGGTAAGGCGAACTTAATATATGGATACCCTTCCCATGCTGAACAATTTTAACCACAAGGCTATTCAACCTATCAGCCACATCATTGGCACGGGCATCGACCTGGCTGAGATTATCCGTTTTGAAAAAACCTTAAAAAGATTTCCGCGGCGTTTTCCAGAATATATTTTTACCGCCCGCGAACGCGCCTACTGCGACAGCAAACCCATACGTCGCACCGCCCGCTACGCCATGTTATTTTCAGCAAAAGAAGCCTGCTCAAAAGCCTTGGGGACGGGCCTGCGCCAAGGCGTGCTGTGGCAAAATATGGAGGTTATCCATCTACCATCTGGCCAACCCACCATGGTGCTGCATGGCGGGGCATTAAAGCGCGCCCTCAGCCTTATGCCAGCAAACAGCCAGCCCATCGTCCATCTATCCCTTACTGACGAGGCTGGCATCGCCGCCGCTTCGGTCATCCTTGGTTGGTAATTATAAAGTTAGGGGCGGATTACAACGTCACCGCAAGTCGTCGATAAGTTCGCCAATCAACGAAAAATATTTAGGAACGGTTTTTTCCTGGTTGCCATAATACCTCGCCCTTTTCGGCGCGCGCCAACAACCGCGCCATCACAAACAGCAGGTCAGACAAGCGGTTGAGGTATTGCAAAGCCAGCGGGTTAATTTCTTCCACCGTTTTCAACCCAACCAACAAACGTTCGGCACGCCGCGTCGTGGTGCGCGCCATGTGGCAGATAGATGCCGCCTTGCCTCCCCCTGGCAAAATAAACGATTCCAGCGGCGGCAAAGATTCGTTCAAACCATCTATTTTTTGTTCCAAAAATTTTACTTGGTGTGCGACAATACGCAAATCATGGGCGGTATCATCGCCAAAGGGTTTGGCAATATCCGCCCCCAGGTCAAACATGTCATGCTGGATGGCCGTCAAAATATCGATAAGGTTTTGCTGGTCTTTGGTGGCTTGCAGGGAATCTATCAACAGGCCAATAACGCTATTGGCTTCATCCACCGTGCCATAGGATTCGACACGCAGGTCGCTTTTGGGTCGTCGCGAACCATCCGATAAACCCGTGCTGCCGTCATCCCCCGTTTTGGTATAAATTTTATTGAGCTTAACCATCTAAGTAACTTTGTTAATAAAGTCGCGCCAGCAAAAAGCCAGCCAAAAACATAAGAATGGCAAATAATTGCGCGCCGATGCGATACCGCATCAATATATTATTCCAACGATAATTTAATTCGCCCCCCATGGCCATGTTCACCACCCCCAGCAACAAGATGACAACAGCCATGAATATGCCAAGCAACATACAAATAAAAGCGAGCATCGAAATCATAATTTTTTAAGAGGGGTTGTTCTGTAACCTATGCTCGACCATATCGAAAAACTTGTTGGTAGTCAAATAATCATTCGGCTTACCTATAATGGACGCAAGATCCTTGGTAACATATCCAGCCTCCATCAGTTCAATAATAATTTTTTCTAGGTTATCGGCAAATTTTTCTAATGCTGTATTGCCGTCAAATTGCGCGCGATAACGCAATCCACCCGTCCAAGCAAATATCGAAGCCACGGGGTTGGTCGATGTTTCTTGACCCTTTTGATATTGGCGGTAATGGCGGGTTACGGTGCCGTGGGCGGCCTCGGTCTCCACCGTTTTGCCATCGGGCGACAACAAAACGGATGTCATTAACCCCAGCGAGCCAAAGCCCGCCGCCACCATGTCGGACATAACATCGCCATCATAATTTTTTAATGCCCAAATATAGCCACCATCACCCTTGATGGTTTGCGCCACCATGTCGTCTATCAAACGGTGTTCATAAAATATATTGGCTGTCACGAATTTTTCTTTAAATTCTTTGTCATATACTTCTTGGAATATATCTTTAAAACGCCCGTCGTAGGTTTTTAAAATGGTGTTTTTGGTGCAAAAATACACGGGGTATTTTTTTTGCAAAGCATAATGAAAACATGCCTGGGCAAAATCCTTGATAGAACTATCTTCGTTAAACATCGATAAAGCTATGCCTGGTCCCGTAAATTCGCGCACTGTTTTTGTTATGGCTTCACCGCCAGCCGCAGGGTTAAAATTCAAACTGACTTCCCCCGCGCCGCCAATTTTTATTTCGGTTGCACGATATTGGTCGGCGAAGGCATGACGCGCCACGACGATGGGTTTTTGCCAACCGCTAACCACGGGTTTTATGTTGCGACAGAGTATGGGTTCACGAAATATAGTGCCACCCAAAAAATTTCTGATGGTGCCGTTGGGCGAAACATACATTTTCTTTAAAGAAAATTCTTTAACCCGCGCTTCGTCGGGCGTAATGGTTGCGCATTTTATACCCACGCCATATTCCTTAATCGCCTTCGCCGAGTCCAGCGTCACCGCGTCGTTGGTTGCATCGCGATGCTCCATTCCCAAATCAAAATATTTTATATCAACATCAACAAACGGCAATATCAGTTTTTCTTTAATAGTCGTCCAAATAACGCGCGCCATTTCATCGCCGTCTAGCTCAACAATTGGATTTTTTACTTTAATTTTCGGCATGATAATTGATATGTAGCAAAAAACCCAAGCCATGGCAACGATATTGCCCAAGGATAATCGTATCGCGCCTCAATTATAGCAAATGACAGGTGAAAAAAATCAATCTAACCTGCTAAAATATTTTCGGCCAAGGTTATTTTTCCTGCGGGCAAATCGCGAAAACTTTTAATATCCAATTCTAGTAAAATTTTTTCTTGCGCCGCGGCGTCAACCGCCAACCCAAATTTATGCAACAAGCCATTAAGCACCAATTGCGAGGCACGCTCCGCCCCATCGTCAATTTTAATCGCCGCCCCCAAACCCAAATGGGGGATAACAACCGAATAAAACCCTTCGGCCCCCGTTTTAACAAAAACCTTATCCTGCAATGCGTCCATTACTTTGGTGCAATGCCTGCCCGAACCCGCGATAAAATATGGGTTCTGCACCGCGGCCGAAAATAACGTATCACAGGCTGTTTGGTCCGCCCCCGCCGCCGCGCCGAACCGCGCCAAGCCCGTCGCCATGGCCACCATGGGCAGGGCGAAGGTTGGGGCCGAACAACCATCAACCGCCGCCGCGCCCAAACTTATACCGCAAAGTTTTTCAATAACCTTGACAATATCTACCTGCACCGCGTGCGAAGGATCGATGTAATTTTTATAACCCTTATTTTTTTTCTTGGCCGACATAAGCATGCCGCTATGTTTGCCCGAACAATTATTATGCAAGGGGCATGGTTGCTCGCCCTTTTTTTCCAAATCAAATGCCGTTCCATGGTGGTAAGGGGTATGGGCGCCGCATTCTAGGTCATTCATGCTCAATCCTATCTTTTGTAACATGTTGGCAGCAACCTGGGTATGGCGCCCCTCCCCGCTGTGGGAAGCCATCAACAAGGCTGTTTCCTCGCCCGATAATCCTAATTCTTCGGCTATGCCTTCGGCGACAACGGGCAAGGCTTGAAACATTTTTAAAGCCGAACGTGGGTAGTGGACTTGCTGTTCGTCGCCCAAGGCAAAAACAACCTTGCCCTTGGTATCCGCCACCACCATCGCACCGCGATGCACCGATTCAACCCGCGTGCCGCGGTGAACATGAACCAAAACAGGATTATTATAAAAAGTCATGCTGTATTATACCGCAATTATAAAAAACTAAGAAGGCTTTATTCATGACAGGCGGTTTATTAATCGACCTGATTATTGTCGCCTGTTATTTAACGCTTACCAATAAAAAACAATAGTTTTTTTTGGCGGAGGGACAGGGAGTCGAACCCTGCGACCACTATTATGATGGTCACGGATTAGCAATCCGTTGCCTTACCGCTCGGCCACCCCTCCGCATAAAAAAAAGAAAATGGGGCATAAAAATATCGGTAGCTATGATTAACCATGTAATGAAAAAAAAATCATCTGTCAATCCTATATATCTTTTGTTGTTATATTAATTATAAGCCAAATTTTTTATGACATTATACTTGTTTAAACAAATAAAATATATTAGAATTAGAAAACAATGAACCCGCTCGCACAAGTCAAAAATATAAATAACGCTTCCTATCGGTCGGAACGCGAAGACCTTGCCTGTTTATTCAGGGTTGCCGCCAGGGAAAATTGGGTGGAGGCTGTCGCCAATCATTTTTCTATAAGGGTGAGCGACAATGAAATGCTCATTAACCCACGCAAATTATTTTGCCTGATGACGGCCAGCGATTTGGCTTTGGTGAATTATAACAAACCTGTTGATGTTCCCTTTGCCGTTGATAAAACCGCCATCGGCCTGCATGCCCCTATTTACCGTGCCCTGCCCCATGTGCAATGCGTTTTGCATCTTCATCCGCCATTCAGCCTGGCCCTAGCAAGTTTGCAAGACAGCACGCTTTATCCTATCGATCAAAATGCCGCTTCGCTATATGGTAAGGTGGCGATTGATAAAGATTACGGCGGCCTAGCCATGGAGGAAGAAGGAGCAAGGTGCAGCGAAGCCCTGCGCGATGCCAGCAAAAAAATTCTTTTGTTGGGCAACCACGGCCTGTTGTCGGCGGGTAAAAACCTGGCGGAGGCTTGGAATAATTTGTATTATTTTGAAAAGGCGGCGCAAAACCTCATCCTTTGTTATCAAACCCAAAAACCTTTGCAGGTTTTATCGGGGCAAGTGGCGCAAAGGGTAGCCATGGAAAATGCCGCCGCCGCGGAATTTAATGATTTATACTTCGAGTCTTTAAAGGAATTAATAAATCGCGAAGAAGCCGATTACAAAAATTAATTGCCTTGCGCCGTCCTGGCTCTTTATATTTACAGGCTTAGCATCGCCTTAGCGGGTGTAAATATAGGAATGTTTGTTTGAATGAAAGCTCATCCTTCCCAAACCCGCCCCCTCTTGTATAATTATTTATCAAACCCTATATTTTAGATATGATATCCCTAAAAATTATTTGCGATAAGCAACACGAATTCTCTAGTTATTTTAAAGACCGCGCAACTTGCGAACGGATGATGGCGCAAGCCATGATTGATTGCCCCCATTGTGGCAGTAACCAGGTGCGCCATGGGCTCAACACACCCCATGTTCAAAGTGCCAAGCAAGATGAAGCAGGCCACAACCTAGCCAACCTAGCCGAAAAAAATGCTGATGGGGCGATGGCTTCTGTGCACCCGCTGCTGGATAAAAAATTATTGCAATTAAAAAAGCAATTACGCGAACATATTGCCAAAAATTATGACGATGTAGGATTCGATTTTGCCGAAACCGCGAAAAAAATGCACTATGGTGAGACAACCGCCAAAAATATCTATGGTAAAATGACGGCGGAGGACGCCCATAACCTCGCCGACCAAGGCATCGGCTTCGCCCCCCTGCCCTTCATGGCGGAGGATTAAATACACCCTGACATATTGCGGTTAATGCCCCTGACTTTGGGGTTTATAAAATATATTTCTTCTGGATTAAGAAATTTTCTAGCCTTGCCAAATATACCAATCATCCCATTGGGATATTTTTTCTAGAACCCTTTTGTAACCTTTCGATGACAATAAATTATATATGTCATCGCGCGCGGGCGTGTAATTATGCTCACAAGTTATAACATTGAAGCGGTATTGCGAAAAATCGAAGGCCTGCAAGATAGACAATTCGCTGCCCTCGGTGTCGATGGATAAATAATCTATGACCGATGGCGCATTGTATTTTTTACAAAGGTCTAACAGGGAGATGCTATTCACAAAATATTTTTTCCCCTTGTCCCTCGCGGCGCGGTGGATATCGTCGGCACCAATACTATCTATTGCTGATAATTCCTTGGCTTCGACTTCATTAAACAATAATTCTTTTCCTGTTTCTGTCCAAACACAATCTGTTTCGATAAAAACTTTATCGCCACCTCGTTGGCGGAACAAAGCCTCGTGCCACGCCTTAGCAGGCTCCGCCAAAATGCCGCGCCAATCGAAGTTTTTTTCTAACAGATAACTGTTGCTTAATTCTACTCCATCGGTTGCGCCAAATTCAATGAAGAATCCGTTCTTTTTAAAACCACATTGGCTTAAAACAAATAGGTCTTGAGCTATTTGACTTTTCGAAGCCATCATATAGGGTAGTAGTTTATGGCTTTGTTCTGGCGTCAAATGACTTGCCACGCCCAATGCAAAACTTATCCTGTTAATATTTTCGGGGTATTTTTTTACTTGCTGCCAATCGCTATATTTCATTTTGACAGAAACGATATCCTCAGCGGTTAAATCTCTCGTCCCATTCATGCTGCGCCTTTTTATTTTTTATTCACCCATGGTTTTTAAATATTGGAATCGGGAACAGCGTCTTTCTTTTGCTTGATATAGGCAAGAATAGCCTCGTCCTTGGCTGGGTCTAACGCGGGCGCGTGGTCGGGGTATTCCTTCAACATTTTTTTAACCAATTTGTTGGCGCGCATTGTTAAATCTTGCTCGCCCTCGGCCAGCCACTGTTCAAAACTATTGTTGTCGGCTATGGGCGAACGGTAAAAGGCCGTTTCATAATTGGCTTGGGTATGTTCACAGCCCAAGAAATGCCCACCATGCTTCACTTCATAAATGGCTCCCATCGCCTGCTGGTTGGCATCGGGGGTAACGCCCTGCAACATTTTTCCTATCATCAGGGCTTGGTCGGCATCCATAACAAATTTTTCATAGGAAGCCGAAAGCCCCCCTTCTAACCAACCCGCGGTATGCAACATGAAATTCACCCCCGCCAGTGCGGCCGTTTGCAATGTATTGGCCGATTCATAACCAGCCTGCGCATCGGTTATTTTTGAACCATTTAAGCCGCCGCCCGAACGAAATGGCACGCCCAAACGTCGCGCCAATTGCGCCGCGCCATATAACACCAAAGAAGATTCGGGGCCACCAAAGGTGGGCGCACCCGATTGCATCGAAATGGTCGAAGAAAAAGTACCAAACACCACGGGCGCGCCCGGGCGCACCAATTGCGTCAGGGCAATCCCCGCCAAACATTCGGCATAAAGTTGAGTCAAGGTGCCCATCACCGAAACGGGGCTCATCGCCCCCGAAAGAATGAATGGCGAAATCACGGTTGCTTGGTTATTGCGGGCATAAACCTTCAAGGCGGCAAGCATCGTGCCGTCAAACACCAAAGGAGAATTGGCGTTGATAAGATTGATAACCACGCAGTTTTTATCCACGAATTCGGCACCAAACAAAATTTTGCACATTTCCACGGTGTCTTCGGCGCGTTCCCCCGCGGTCACCGAACCCATGAATGGCTTATCGCTATACTTCATATGGCTATAAACCATGTCGAGGTGTCGCTTGTTGACGGGCAAATCGACGGGCTCGCATACCGTGCCGCCCGAATGATGGATGCCAGGCGACAAATAAGCCAATTTTATAAAATTACGAAAATCTTCTATCGTGCCATAACGTCTGCCCTTATCAAGGTCGCGCACGAAGGGCGAACCATAATTGGGCACCAAGACCATATTTTTGCCACCAATTTGCACATTGCGTTCGGGGTTACGCGCATATTGGGTAAATTCTTTGGGGGCGGTTTTTTGAATGATGCCTTTTAAAAACCCAGGCTCGAAATGCACCTTATCGCCCTTAACATCCGCGCCTGCTTTTTTCCAAATTTCAAGGCTTTCGGGGTCGTCACGAAATTCAATCCCCAATTCTTTCAAAATTTTATCGGCGTTGGCTTCTATAATAATTAATACTTCATCGGAAAATGGGTCATAGGTTGGGATAGCCCGCGTTATGTAGGCTGGGTAATGCAAGGCTGAACCCGCCGCCCGTGCCGCGGTGCGTGCGCCCCGACCTCGTCTTTTATTTTCCTGTTCGCTCATGCCCAAGTGTTTGCAATAATTTCTAAAAAATTGCAAGTTCAATTCTAAGGTTTTTTTTACAATTTCATTGCCTTTTTTTGTGCTTTTTCTGCCATGGCGTGCAAATTTTTTTATTAAAATGAAATTGGCAACCATCGCTGGTTTTCACCGCTCATTGCTCGCTAACAAATGATGGATAAATTGTAATATTAATATAATTATTTTTCTTGCTTTAAGATTGTAAGATAACTATAAAACGCTACAATCGTATATTTTTTCTATAATTAATAAACTCTTTCAATTAATACAAAAAATAATATAATTGGTAATAGTTGCTTATTGCTATTTGCTATGTTATATTTTGAAAAATTTTTTAGGTGATGGATGACAAAACAAAAAACTGATGATGCAAGTTGGAAACTTTATTTTAAAACAGGACAAATATTACAAGAAGCCTTAAAGGCCGAACGTAATAACACCGCGATTAAGATAACCGAAGCCAAAAAATCCCATCCGCGTCTTTCTTCGATTGATGTTTTATTCCCAACCTATTCTGGGCATTTGCGGGGCAAACGCATAACCGCCCATGATTTTGATTCCATCGCCAAGGGCGGGATTCATATTCCTATTTCTATTTCTTTGCTTGATTTTGCTGGCGCCAATTGCGCCTTTTTACCCCAGGGTAATGAAGATGCCGACCCTGATTGTTTGTGGGAACCCATAGCCGACAGTTTTCATTATGTGCCCTGGGCCAATGAATATATCCATGATAAGCATGGCAATGTAACCCTGGGCGGCGAGCGGGCGCAAATTTTGGGCCGCCACACCATGCCCAACGGCGATCCTGCCCCTGGCGACCCACGGCATATCCTTGCTAAGCAATTGGAATCATTTGCCGAATTGGGCTTGTCCCCCGCCATGGCGATGGAATTTGAATTTTACCTTTGCAGGATGGCTCTTGATAAGGAAGGCCGCCCGCAAATGGCATCCTACAGCAAATCTGGCCAGCCGCCGCTCGATATACATTGTAACGATATGTTGGATATGGATAGTTTTGATGCCGTGCTGTCCGAAATGACCGCCACCTTGGAGGCTCAAGGCATGCACCCCCTCTGCGCCACCAAAGAATACTCGCCTGGTCAATATGAAGTTAATTTACCCTACGATACCGATGTTATGCGCCTCTGCGACCAGGCCCTCTTATACCGCCGCGTTATAAAATCGGTGGCAAAAAAACATGGTTTGAATGCCACCTTCATGTCCAAACCCTTCGCCAATTTTGCGGGTTCGGGTCTTCATGTTCATATCAGCCTGTTTGACCAGCAGGGCAAAAATATATTTGAAAAGGGTTTAGACGAAAATAACAAACCCTTGGTGAACGATAATCTCCTTCATACCATTGGCGGCGCTATGAAACATACCAAGGATTTGATGGTGTTATTATGCCCGACCAGCAATTCTTATAGACGTTTTATGCTTTATGGTGCCTATGCCCCCATCAATTCCTCTTGGAATATTGATGACCGCTCGGTGGCATTCCGCATCCCCCTGTCTGACGCACGCAACACCCGTTTGGAATATCGTATTGCTGGGTCGGACGCCAATCCCTACTTTGTTTGCGCGGCTTTGCTGGCGGCGGTGAAGGACGGCCTGGTTAATAAAATTACCCCACCCGCCCACGCCAAGGTTACCCAAGGTCGCGGCATGGATAACAAACCTGACTTCCCATTTTATTGGTATGAAGCCATAGAAAACTTTCACCGTTCGGAATTTGCCAAAAAAGCATTTGGGGAAGAGCATCATGAAAGGCTTTATAAATTTCACCTCAGTGAATTTCATGGCTACCATTCTTTCCAATCGCGGCTTGATATCACGCGGTATTTTTTCCATATGTAGGTTAACCCGCAAGCCAAACTTCAGCACAATATTTTTTGCGACCTGCTTGCGCTTCGTTGTGCGCCCCGCGCTTCTTAAGGGATGATTTAACGCCGCTTGAATAGCCCGCGTATCACAAACAAACCCAATAATAACAATAGAATGGGCGATAACCACAAACCCCAGGTTAAAATGTCAAACGGCGGGCGAAAGAATATCGCATCGCCATAACGCACGCGCAAAAAATCCCTGACCTCCTGCTCCGACCTGCCTGCTGCAAATTGCTGGTTGATGGCGTCGCGCAGGTTATTGGCAAAGGGCGACGAGGATGTAGCCAGCGATTCCCCAGCGCACACCAAACAACGAACCTCGTTCAAAAATCTATCTACCGACTGCTGGTCAACCCTATCCGTCATGTTTTGGGCATAAACAACTGGCGCAAGCCAGCAGTGAATAAGCAAAAAAACCAAACCAATTTTTTTTATTGCCATTTTTTTATTTCATTTATAATTTCATCTTGGTCTTTATCGCTCAACAACGGGCCAATTTTTCGAAAACGAACAATGCCATCTTTATCCACCAAGTAAGTTTCGGGCACGCCAATCAACCCCAACTCTATCATCGCTTTGCCGTTTGTGTCGGCCAGCAATATATCAAATGGATTACCATTTGTTTTCAAAAAACGCTCGGCCTCCACCTGCTTATCTTGCCAATTAATCCCAACCACCAAAACATTATAGGCTTGCAGTTGCGGCTTTATCTCATTCAAGACAGGCATTTCGGCAATACAAGGTGCGCACCAACTGGCAAAAACATTAATCAACAATGGTCGTTTTTTTTCGACCAATTGCGCGGTTGATATTTTTTTATCCGCCGCCGCATTGCCAAATGCAGAAAAAACCATGGGGGGCAACGGTTGATTCAAACGTGCAAAATTAACCGTCACATTGCTATTGTTGGGAATTTTATCGGAATGAAGCCCACGCCAAAAAATCCCCAGCAGCAACCCAATTGCTAAGGGTAATAGGACAAGCATAAGATATTTTTTCATATTTTTTCTCAATTAATGTTAGGCGTCATCTCATGTTAATTTATGGCCACATTGTATTTATATAAGCACATGCTAATTTTAAGTTGTTAATGATATCGAATCACTTTAAAGCAAATCAACAGCCACGCTACAAAATATAGAAGAATAAACATTGAAGCAAGCTTAAAGAATTGATAAGAATAATACCAACCTTGAAAGCAATATATCACCAGCCTTTATTTATCTTGTAAATAACAACCTTTATTGTCATATAAAAAATTATGCTATTTGGAAAAAAACAAATTGTTATCAAACGTCGGGGCTATGGCTCGGCGTCGCGTGGCGGGGTGCAATGGTTGAAATGGTTTTTTGACCATGGCGGGTTTTGGACATATCTGTTGCTTGCCGTCATCGTCGTTTTCGCTAGCGATAACCGTGTTTCACCCCATGATGACAACACCGATTCAACCAACGCGCAAATGCTTAGCCACAGCGATGCCCCCACCAACAAAAACGACGGCATAGCCCTTATCCCTAGCTTATTATCTCTGACCCAGGTTTTAACCAGCAACATTGGGCAAAGCAGTGGCGATTTTGTCATCTATTTGGGTAATCTGATTTACGCCAACGAACAAAACAGAAAATTACGCCAAGAATTAGCGGATTATAATTTGTTGAAGCAGCAAATTATCGCCTTGCAACATGAAAACCTCGAACTAAGCAAGTTGCTAAAATTTCAACCAAGCAAAACGGGTGGCGATTATGTTACGGCGCGCATCATTGGCGATGCTGGCACCTCGGGTCGTCAAACATGGCTTATTAACCGCGGCAGCCGCGATGGTATATCCAAGGGATCTTTTGCTGTCGGTGATGTTGGGTTGATTGGGGTAGTGGTGGAGGTTAGCAACAATAGCGCAAGAATCTTACGCCTTTCCGACCCCAATTTTTACCTGCCCGTTACCGTGGCCGACCGTAAATTTCGCGCGGTGTTACGCGGCAACAACACCCCTATTGCAATTTTGGATTATTTTGATGGTTTAGAACGCCCCGCCATTGGCGACGTAGTGGTGAGCACGGGTAGCGGCGGGAATTTCCCACCATTTTTACCCATTGGCACTATTTATGATAAAAAACTGGGTGAGGTTGGCGTGCTGATATTTGCCGAAAAAAATCCTCCCATCTATGTAAAAATTTATAAACCCTAGAACCTTGTAAGGACGTATATTATGAAATTAATTCTTTGGCACCCTCGATCCTACAGTCTATTCATACCCGCGCTGTTGGTTTTCCTCGCCATGATGTTGGAAACCATGCCCTTTACCTTGGCGTTTTTTTCCTATATCAAACCTTGCTTATTTTTTATTTTTATATGGTATTTTCATTTTCATTATCCGCGCTACCTGCCTTTATGGGCCATTTTTTTATTAGCCATTTTTTATGACATTGAAATGGGGCAACGCGTCGGTATAACCGCCCTTGCCCTCTGGGCAGCGCTTATCTACCCACGTTTTTTCCGAAAGAATTTTTATGAACATCATGGGCTGGATTTTCTGATTAAATTTGCCTTCTGCTTGGCTCTTTATATGTTTAGCCAACAAGCCCTGATGGTTGCCTTCGGTGCGGGATGGCAAAATTGGGTGTTGGATATTAGTCGCTTCGCCACCAGTGTTATTATCACACCATTTCTCTGGCGTTATTTATCATTTTTTGACAAATATATGTCGCGCATTTAACCCCTCCCCCTTGCCAACCTTATTATATTATGTGTCATGTTATTTGCCGAAGAAAAAGTTTTTGACAGGCGCATCGCGCTGCTACAGGGCGGCAGCCTCCTCATGGCGGGGGTGTTAACGCTACGTTTGGCCAATTTGCAAATTTTACGACGTAATTTTTATCGCAAAAAAGCCGATAACAATCGCATTCGCGTCATCCCGCTTATTCCTGAGCGCGGAAAAATATTAGATCGCTACGGCGATGTTTTGGCTGGTGCTATCAGGAATTTTCGCATTGATTTTCTTGTCTCAGAAATAAAGAAAAACAATAGCTCCGAGATGGATCATATCGAAGCCTTTAATAAAATTGCCGCCGAATTAAAACTTACCCCCGCCGCACGACAAAATATTTTATCGCGAGTCGACCTGACCAAGAAATTCTTCCCCGTAACTATCAAAGAAAATATCAGTTGGGATGAAATGGTGAAATATCGCCAATCGATGCTGTTCCTTCCTGGTTTATTAATATCAGACAATTATCAACGGCTTTATCCTTATAAAGATAATTTTGCCCATATCGTTGGCTTGGTTGGTAACCCAACACCGTTCGAGGCAGAGCAAGATAAAGAATTAAAAATAGACGGATTAAAAAACGGAAAAAGCGGCATCGAAAAATGGAGCGATTTAAGATTACGCGGCAAGCCAGGCACCTTGAGTGCCGAGGTTGACGCCCACGGCACCCAAGTGCGCGACCTGGGGTCGGTGCAATCAAAGTCGGGCCGTTCGATTCAAACCACGCTGGATGCCACCATCCAAAATGCCATGATGACGGCTTTAAAAAAACATCCTGTCACGGCGGGGGTGGTTATCAATGTTCAAAATGGCAATGTTTTGGCGATGGGGTCATTGCCATCTTTTGACCCTAATATTTTTGTCAGCGGTGCCGTCCTGCCCAACGAATGGCAAAACATCAACAACAACGAGCTTTCCCCATTGCCAAATAGGGTTATCCAAGGTGCCTACCCCCCTGGCTCCACCGTGAAGCCGTTGGTGGCTATCAGCCTGCTACGCAATAACATCGACCGCGAAGAAACGGTAACCTGCCCAGGTTATTTTACGTTGGGCGAGCGGACCTTTAACTGTTGGAAGTCGGGCGGGCATGGCAAAATGAACATGTCGGATGCTATCAAATATTCTTGCGATGTTTATTTTTATACCATGTCGCTGCGGCTTGGCATTGAAAAAATATTTAGGGTATTTAGCGATTTTGGTTATGGCCGCAGCACCGGTTTTATTGATAAAAACGAACGGAATGGTTTTATCCCATCTGAAAGTTGGAAAATGAAAACTGTCAATGAACCCTGGTACGCGGGGGAGACTGTTATCCACGCCGTCGGCCAGGGTTATTTGTTGGTAACGCCCCTGCAGATGGCGGTGGCGACCGCCGCCATTGCCAACGGCGGTAAGGTTGTAACCCCAGGCATCTTCCCCGAAAAACGCCCGAGCCGCGATGTAAATTATAACCCTGAGCATTTAGAATTTGTCCGCCATGCTATGTGGCGCGTGGTGAACGAAGACCACGGCACCGCTTTGGGAAGTCGTATTGATGTTCCCGAATTTGAAATGGCGGGTAAAACAGGCACGGCGCAGGTTCGCAAATTAAAGGAATGGGAAAAACAACGGGGTGCCGCGGCGCAATATGGTTCGGAATGGGCGTTGCGCGACCATGGTCTGTTTATGGGTTTTGCCCCCGCTGACAAACCACGTTATGCCGCCGCGGTGGTGATAGAACATGGCTTGGGTGGTGCTTTGGCCGCCGCGCCCGTCGTCCGTGCTACCCTGAACGCTGTTTATCAAGTGGAACAAAGCAAAAAATCATCGCAAGAATCAACCGACGAACCAGCATAAAAAAAATACCCAACCAAAGAATTAGGAAAACATCATGCGCCGAATATTTTACGACCAAGCCCATATCATCCACCCCTTCCTGCTCTTGCTGTTGGTGTTGTTGTTGCTTTGCAGCAATTTATTGATGATATCTATCTTCGGCGGGGTACAGGGGCTTGCCGTGCGGCATCTTGTTCACAGTATACTGGGCATGGTGCTGTTGGTTTTTTTTGCTAACACTTCGCCACGTTTTTGGTTTCGCCATTCTTTCAGCATCTACTTGGTAACTTTTTTGTTATTAATATTGGTTGAATTGGTGGGTGCGGTTGGGATGGGTGCACAACGTTGGCTTGATATTGCTGGGTTTCGTTTTCAACCCTCAGAACTCATGAAACTGGGCGTGGTGTTAGGGTTGGCGCGTTATTTCCAGGCCTTTAATCCCAAAGATTATTATTCATTAAAAATATACATCATCCCCTTGTTGATGGTTGGTATTCCATTTTGGTTGGTCATGCAGCAACCTGATTTGGGAACGGGGGGGTTATTAGTATTAATCGCCATCGCCATTATTCTGTCGGCTGGCTTGCCCAATAAATTTATTTACATCGGGGTGGGCAGTGGTCTTATCATCGCTGTTTATGCGTGGTTGGAGGTTTTGCGTGATTATCAAAAAAAACGTATCTTTGCCTTTTTGGATCCAACGTCGGATCCCGCTGGCTCGGGTTATCATATCAATCAATCGATTATTGCAGTTGGTTCTGGAGGATTTTTTGGCAAGGGTTTCGGCGGCGGTAGCCAGACGCAGTTAGATTTCTTACCCGAAAAACATACCGATTTTATCTTCACCGCCTTCGCCGAAGAATTTGGTTTTGTTGGTAGTGTTATTATTTTGGCTCTTGAATATAGTATTATTTACCTTGGGCTTTCTTATAGCCGCGAAATAGTGCCAAACTTTGCAAAACTTGTTGCCCTTGGCATCATCAGTCTTTACGCCATTCAAGTCTCCATCAACAGCGCCATGGTGTTGGGTTTGATACCTGTGGTCGGGGTTCCCCTACCGATATTTTCTTATGGTGGCACAAGCATGCTTACCAACCTCGCGGCTTTTGGTATCTTCTTTTCGATGATGAAAGCACGCCAAGAAACAAGTTTAAAATACTAGTTAATGCTTGGCAACAAGCTCATACTTGTGCTAAAAACAGAAAAGAAAATATCATGAACGAAAAAACGCTTGCCACCGCCGAACTTGATTGGGAGCAGATGGTTGGGCTATTTCCTAGCGGTCTTGCTAGTGGCGAACCCGTGCTCATGTTGCCCGCGAACTATATGCCTAGCGACGATGAAGAATTTATGAATCCTTTTATGCGCGAATATTTCCGCAAAAAATTAATAACCTGGCGACAAGAATTGTTAAAAAACAATGCCGACATCATAGAAGATTTGCAACAAGATAGTGATAAAAAACCCGACATCTTAGAACGGGCAAGTTTTGAGCAGATGCGCTCGGTCGACCTTCATGCTCGAAATCGGCAACGCAAATTGATAGTTAAAATTAATGACGCCTTGATAAGAATCGCCAATAAGAAATATGGCTTTTGCGAGGACACAGGCCGTCCCATCGACCTAAAACGGTTGGATGCCCGCCCCATCGCCACCCTGTCAATCGAGGCGCAAAAAAATTATGAAAATGAAGAACGTAACTATAACGATGACCTATAAAATTCTTAAGCACTTTATTCATGCTGATTACATTTCTTAATTTTTTTTATCCTACTTATTTTTTCTCTTTCCTCTATTAGGCTGTCTTAGAAATATCAGTTAATATTTTATCAAGCGCAACAGGATAGCTATTACCGCCCACCAAAGGTACCCATCATATGAATAATAAGAATCTTATTCTCTTAACCGATGCTTACAAAACATCGCATTGGCAACTTTATCCTGATGATACCAATTTCGTTCATTTTTATGCCGAGGCCCGCACGGGCGACCTGATACAATTTTTTGGTTTGCAGATTTATTTGATGGATTATTTGCAAAACCCTATCAGCAAACAAGATATCGTCGAAGCCGAAGAATTCACCCGCCAATATGGTTTACCATTTTACAAAGCGGGCTGGGAAAAATTGCTTGCCGACCATGGCGGATTCATGCCCGTTAAAATAAAAGCCGTGGCCGAAGGCACCAACCTTAGCTCTTCCAATGTTTTGTTGACCGTTGAAAACACCGACCCTGCTTTTTACTGGTTGCCATCCTATTTGGAAACTCAAATTTTACGTAGTATTTGGTACCCAAGTTCGGTCGCCAGTTTATCCAAAAAAATTAAGAATCTTATCTTGCAATATTTGAAAAAAAATGGCGATGAACGCAGCGTTAATTTTAAACTGCATGATTTTGGCGCGCGCGGCGTTTCATCGCACGAATCGGCCATGTTGGGTGCCGCCGCCCATTTAATCAATTTTGATGGCAGCGATACGTTGGAAGGCTCCCTCGCCCTCCATCAATATTACGGTGCCCCTATCATCGGGCGTTCTATCCCCGCCACCGAACATACCAACATCATTGCCTTTGGCGATACCGAAAAAAGCGAAGAAATGGCTTTTCGCAAATTGCTATCGGCTTACGCCAAACCTGGGGCGGTGGTGGCTTGCGTTTCTGACACCCGCAATATTTATTTGGCCATCGACAAATTGTGGGGCGAAACCTTGCGGCAAAATATCATCGACAGCGGTGCCACCTTGGTTATCCGCCCTGACAGCGGCGACCCGTCGGTCGTTGCCCCATCTTGCGTGCAATTACTCGACCACAAATTTGGCCACCAGTTAAATCAAAAAGGCTACAAGGTTCTTAATCATGTCAGGGTTATACAGGGCGACGGCATCAATTATGAAACCATATCTTCTATCTTGGCGATATTGGATGACATGGGATATTCCGCCGATAATATTATTTTTGGTATGGGCGGCGCGTTGTTGCAAATGCCAAATCGCAATACTCATTCGTTTGCTTACAAATGCAGCGCGGTGCGTGTTGGCGATAAATTGATAGAAACATATAAATCACCCATCACCGATCGTGGTAAGGCCAGCAAAAAAGGTATTTTAAAATTAACAAAAGATAAAAACGGTTATCATACCCTAACCGATAAACAGCCTGGCACCGATTTATTGCAAGAAAAATTTAACCATGGAAAATTGCTCAACACCATGAATTTTGAGCAAATTCGACACAATAGTTTAATTGATTAATAATAATGAATTATCAACTTATTACCGATTCCAGCGCGCTGGATAATTTTTTGCAAAGCGTTGCAAACGATAGGGTTCTTGCCATTGATACAGAATTCATGCGCGAGAAAACTTTTTTCGCGCAATTATGCTTGGTGCAGGTAGCAGGCGCAGGTGGCGCGGCAGTTATTGATATTTTATCCCCGTCCTTTTCTCAATCCGCATCGTCCTTATCCCCGCTGTGGGATTTTTTGGCCAAAGAAGACCGTATAAAAATTATGCATGCAGGGTCTCAGGATATTGAAATTATTTATAATTTAACCAAAAAAATTCCGCCCAATATCATCGATAGTCAGTTGGCTGCCGCGGTGCTCGGGTTGGGCGATAATCTTGGTTATCAAAAATTGGTGGAGATGTTTTTAAAAAAGAATTTGGACAAAACCATGCAATATATCAATTGGCAAAACCGCCCCCTGCCTGGCAAGGCGTTGGATTACGCGGCACTTGATGTTATTTATTTGCTTGAAATTTATGAGCAAATGGAAAAATTATTGTTAGAAAAAAATCGCATGGCATGGTTGCAAGAAGAAATGTCAAAATTGTTGGATATCAAAAGTTATGAATTGGATTATGAAAATGCTTGGCGCCGATTAAAAAAATTACCGCGCGATGGAAAAAAATTACGTGCTGCGCAATTGCTTGCCGCATGGCGGGAAGAACGGGCGGTTAAGAAAAACCTGCCGCGTGGTTTTATTTTGCGTGACGAGTTGTTGCTTGATATTGCCAATCACTTGCCACAAGATCCTAGCGATTTAAGGGCATTGCGCGGCGCGGGCGGAATCATACAAAATGAAAATTTAATGTCGACCATTTTTTCTATCATCAAGCAAGTCATGAGCGAAGATGGCGGCTATTCATCGCCACGCACCGAAAAGCGCGAGTTTATCGATATTCCCGAAAATGCTTTGGAAATGTTAAAATTATTATTAAAACTCATTGCTCGCGAACAAAATGTTGTGGCGCGAGTCATAGCCCGCGAACAAGATCTTATTGATTTTTTATTAAAAAAACCGCAAGCCAAAATTTTGCAAGATTGGCGTTACGAAGTATTTGGCAAAAGGGCGGAAAAATTACTGCGCGGCGACCTGTCTTTGAAGTTGAAAAATAGCGAGATTGAATTTATAGAATTGGCATGACCGATATCTACATTTTTAATACCGCAACTGGCCAAAAAGAAAAATTTGCGCCGATAGATAAAAATAATATCCGCATGTATGTTTGCGGCCCAACGGTTTACGATGATATTCATATCGGCAACGCCCGCCCGTTGATTGTGTTCGATGTGATGTATCGTTTATTAAAATACCAATATGGCCAACAACATGTAACCTACGCCCGCAACATCACCGATATCGATGATAAAATTATCACCCGCAGCAAAGAAAAAAATATCACGCCGCAACAATTAACCGAAGAAACCATCGCCCATTTTCATGCCATCACCGCTGCCCTTGGGTGCGCGGTTGACATGGAACCACGCGCCACCACCCATATCCAAGACATGGTGGCGATGATTGAAAAATTATTGGCGTCGGGATTTGCTTACCAAGCCGAAGGCCATGTGTTGTTCGATGTAAGTAAAATGGCCGATTACGGCAAATTTGCAAAACGCCCGCTTGACGATTTGTTGATGGGTGCGCGGGTCGAGGTTGCGCCCTATAAAAAATCCACGCTGGATTTCGTCCTATGGAAGCCCGCAAAGCCTGGCGAACCGTCCTACGCTTCGCCGTGGGGCGCGGGTCGCCCAGGGTGGCACATCGAATGCTCGGCCATGGCCGAAAAACATTTGGGGGCGCATTTTGACATCCATGGTGGGGGGCAGGATTTGATTTTTCCCCACCACCAGAATGAATTGGCGCAAAGCCGCGGCTGCGGACATCCATTCGCAAATTATTGGATGCACAATGGTTTTGTTTTGATAGATGGTAAAAAAATGAGCAAGTCGGAAGGGAATTTTATTACGGTGCGCGACCTGCTCGAACGGCAAAAAATCCCTGCCACGGTGTTGCGCCTGCTGATACTTTCCACCCATTATCGCCAACCGTTGGATTTTACCGACGGTCGATTACAAGAAGCCAAAGAAATTATTGATAAACTAAATTACGCTTTTATCAATAGAACCTTTAAAGAAAATATTTCGGAAGAAGATTCTCAAAAGATAAAAAACAAAATAATAGAATTGTTGGGCAACGACCTTGACACCATTTCCCTACTTGCCGAAATGCACCAATCCATCAAGTCTTTTAACAAAGATAAAAAAGATATGGATATATGTTTTTTACAAGAGGTCAGCCACATTCTTGGCTTGGCGGGGTCTTATTACAATAACATACCCGACGAATCAAAAGTCGGGAGCTGGCTTGGCAAAATATTTAATTCCCCTACCTCCTCCCCCCTTGCCGCGGGTCAAGATGTCGAATCGGACATTATCCGCATTATCAAACAACGTTACCGCGCAAGATTAGCAAAGGATTTTAAAAAATCTGACGCGTTACGCCAAGAAATAATATCCCTGGGTTATGCTGTGAATGACTTGCCCAATCATCAGGTTAATATCGTTCACAAGTCGTTATTAAAAAACTAAACCCTTGAAAAATTGACAAGAACACCCTAAATAAAAATCATGTCTAATGATAAAAAAAATAATGGCGCAGCGCATGACGCCGATTTGCATAACGGGAAATCCTCGCCCAGCAACGATGCCAACCATGCTGACGCCGAAAAAAATAAAGATTCAAGATTAGAGGAAGGTTCTTCGGCCTCGCCCAGTGCGCACCCCGCCGATAAAGATGACGATAATATTGAATTGCCCCCTGCTCACCTCACCGATGCCGACAAGGTTGCGCAATTGGAACAACAATTATTGGACGCCAAGGACAAAATGTTGCGCGCCATGGCCGACGCCGATAATATAAAAAAACGTGCCTTCAAAGACATAGAGGACGGCCGCAAATATGCCCCGCAAATGGTGATGAGGGAGATATTGCCGATTTTTGACAATTTATCCGAAGCCATAAAAAATATCAGCGAAGAAGATAAAAGCCAAAATGCTAAAATAGACCTGTTATGCAAAAGTTTAGAACTGATTTTGAAAATGACTGAGGGGGTATTTGAAAAATTCATGATTAAAAAAACCGCTAACTGTGGTGATAAATTTGACCCCAACTTGCATCAGGCTCTATCCACCAAACCCGCGACCGAACAATCCCACACCAAGGACACCATCGCCGAAGTTTTGCAACAGGGTTATATGATACACGATAGGCTGATAAGACCTGCCTTAGTGGTCGTTTTTCAATAATTTTTTTATACAGGCATTGTTCCTCACCCCGCAAAAAAAAATTATATTTTTTTGTCTAAGTCGCGCACTTAAAAGTTTATCTATTGTTTTTCAAAAAGAAATAAGTTAAGAAACAATCACCGTTGGGGAGTCGCCAAGTGGTAAGGCAGCGGTTTTTGGTACCGCCATTCGTTGGTTCGAATCCAGCCTCCCCAGCCAATATTTGTTAGCAAGATGATGTCATTGCACATAAAATTGTGATATAATGCGACATGGTTGCAAAGCTTGCCTAAACCTAACTAGCCAACAAATATACTTATAGATAATAGAATTAATAATGACCGAGAACACTTTTTCATTTTATTGCGCGGCTGTTGCCAATAATTTTAACTTGCTCAAAAAGTTAGAACCAATGATTATGGAAATTGTAACGGTATGTGAAAAATCATTACAGGCGGGTGGAAAAATAATTTTTATTGGCAATGGTGGGTCGGCGGCTGACAGTCAACATCTTGCCGCCGAATTAGTTGGCCGTTATAAAAAAAATCGTGCGGGAATTGCCGCCATCGCCCTTACCACCGACACCTCGGCCCTGACCGCCATTGCTAACGATTTTGGTTACGACCATGTTTTTAGCCGTCAATTAGAAGCCTTGGGCAAAAAAGGCGATGTGCTTTTTGCCCTATCAACCAGTGGCAACAGCAGCAACATCATCCAAGCCATCACGACGGCAAAAAATATCGGCATAACCGTGGTGGGCCTAACGGGGGGCAGCGGCGGTAAGATGAAAAATGATTGCGATTATCTCCTCGCCGTGCCGTCCAGCGAAACAAACCATATTCAAGAAATGCATATTGCCATTGGTCATTTTATTTGTGGGGCGTTGGAAGAAAAATTATCAACATAGAAATGAATAGCGATATTAAGAATCTTAATGAAAAAATTCAGCAAGGCTTGACCTTGCTAAGGGGGTATCTTTGACTTACCAAGTTTAGAAAAAAAATTGGCGGAATTAAATAATATAACTGACAATGATAATTTGTGGGCAGACACCCAAAAAGCCGCCGCCCTATTAAAAGAAAAATCATCTATCGAAAAAAAAATATCCAGCATAAGCGACTTAGAAAAAGCAACCCAAGACGCCATGGCCCTGGTCGAATTGGCCGACGAAGCGGAGGATGATAATTTGCTGCAAGAAGCAACCAGCGAATTACAAAAAATATCCGAAACAATCGAAATCATGAAGTTGGAGTCGCTGTTGAGCGGCGACGCCGACCATTACAATTGCTTTTTAGAAATTCACGCTGGTGCGGGCGGCACCGAATCGCAAGATTGGGCCGAAATGTTGTTGCGACTCTATAGCCGTTGGGCCGAAAAACATAAGCATCAGGTGGAATTAATCCAAGAAACGCGCGGCGAAGAGGCGGGGGTAAAATCGGCTATCTTGCATATCAAGGGGGATAAGGTTTTTGGTTGGCTCAAAACCGAAAAGGGCGTGCATCGCCTGGTGCGTATTTCACCGTTTGATGCCAATAAAAAACGTCATACCTCTTTTGCTTCGATTGATATTTATCCTGAGATAGACGACACCATCAATATTGTGGTGGAGGATAAAGATATAACGGTTGATACTTATCGCGCATCGGGCGCGGGCGGGCAACATGTTAATCGCACCGACAGCGCGGTGCGTATTACGCATCATCCGTCGGGAATTATTGTTCAATGCCAAAATGCCAGGTCGCAACATCAAAATCGTGCGCAAGCCATGCGCATGTTGCAATCGCGATTATATGACGAGGAATTACGCAAGAAAGAATCAGCAGAAAAAACCAACTACGACAACAAATCAGATATTGGTTGGGGACACCAGATTAGGTCTTATGTGCTGCATCCTTATCAAATGGTTAAGGACCTGCGCACGGGGATAGAAACCAGCAACACCACCGCGGTGCTTGACGGCGATATTGACAATTTTCTATCATCCGCGTTGGCAAGCAAGGCTGGCACCCAAAGAAAAGAAAAATAAAATGTTTAATGTTTTTGACATCTATCTTCCCATCGCGGGGGTTTCGATTAACGGATTATTTCTTATCTTCATCGGCGCGGGCGTTGGTGTTTTAAGCGGTATATTCGGAATTGGCGGTGGTTTTATTATCACCCCCCTGCTGTTTTTTTTGGGGGTGCCGCCGAATATTGCCGTGGCAACCTCCGCCAATCAGGTATTGGCAACCGCCATATCGGGGTGTTTGTTGCAACAGAAACAGGGCGGGATAGATTTTAAAATTGGTAATTACATGCTTATCGGCGGGGTAAGCGCGGTCATGTTAGGAAGTGTGTTGTTCGCCAGTTTGAAATCGCTGGGCCAAATTGATCTATTCTTACGCATATCTTATATTGCTTTTTTGCTGTTGGTTGGCGGCATGATTTGGCGCGAAAGCTTAAGCGCCATTAGGCGTCGTAAGGGCAGCGATTTTTGGAAAAACTATATCCAAATTCCTTTTGCCACGCCGATGAATTTATCCATAAAATTGCCAAGCGATGTTTTGTCATCATCTGCTTTTGCCTTCACCGATAGAATAAAAAAAAATATAGCCAAACGTTTTAAATATTGGGTAAAGAATTTGCCTTCGGTTGAGTATTTTGAAACATCGGGTATTAGGGTAAGTATTTGGCTGCCTATTATTTTGGGCGCCTTGATAGGATTCTTTTCTTCTATCCTTGGGGTGGGCGGCAGTATTATTGCCATTCCCTTCATGACCTATATTTTAAAAATGCCGAGCAAGACGGTGGTGGGCAGCTCGCTTTATCAGATAGTTTTTATTTCGGCCCTGACCAGCCTGATGCAAAGCATGTTGGGGCGGTCGTTGGATATTGTGTTAAGTGTTATTTTAACCACGGGGGGCGTGTTGGGCATGATGCTTGGCAATCAATTTAACAAAAGTCTGTCGCCCGATGTGTTGCGTTTCTGTTTTTCTTGCTTGGTGTTGATACTGGCAAGTATTTTGTTGTTGGGGCTTTTTATTAAGCCCCATTCATTGTTTTTGTTGTCCACCATAATTTTAGCAAAATAAATGATGCCAAGGTTGTTGTTGCTAACTTTTTTTCTGTTATCCTGGGGCGTGGTGACCGCACGCGCGGCAACCGTGTCGGATACCGTTATTAATATGGACCTTAATTTTCATCAAAAATTATTATTGGTAAGTGGCAAGTTGGATAACCAAAAAGAGGAAGTTATTTTAACCCTGACTGGACCCGATATGAATGTTAATTTATGGCAGAAAAAAAAATTTTGGGGCATTTGGGTAAATGGACAAAAGAAAACATTTGAAGAAATTCCGTCTTTTTATTTTTGGGCAACCAGCGACATGACATTAAGTTCGCGTTTAGCAAATTGGCAAAAATATATCCTCTCGCTTGGCGATAATGCCCTAAGCCAAAATTTTTATAATCAGCTGAAAGATGATAATCAAACGCGGCGCGATTATAGCAAGGGGTTGTTGCAATCATTGATAAATAAAAAAGTATATTTTGCCGAACCAGCTAGGATTTTCAAAAATAATGGCAAATTTTATTTACCCATTGTTATCTACCCCGAAACGCCGATAGGCAATTATCACCTGACCGTTTATTATTTGGTGGATAACCAAATTGTTCGCACCGAGCAAATGCCTATTATCATCGAAAAGAAGGGATTAAGTTCAGTCATCAGCAATTTTGCCGAAAAAAATTCCTTGCTTTATGGCGTGGCAGCAATTATTATGGCGGTGCTGTTTGGTTATGGTTCGTCCGTTATTTATGAAAAGTTTGTGATGGCAAAATTGAAACGCCAACCGCGCACCAAAAAAAAGAAAGGCAACAAATGAAAAAAGTTGAAATTTTTACCCGCGACATGTGCGCTTTTTGTGACCAAGCAAAAAATTTACTCAAGCAGCAAAATATTTCGTTCGTCGAATATAATATTTGGCATGATAAGGCGGCGGCCGAAGATATGAAAAAACGCGTGCCCAACGCCCGCACCGTGCCGCAAATTTTTATTGGTGGCGTCGCGGTGGGTGGCTATACCGACCTTATGAAGATTCATCAAGATGGCAAATTGCAAACCATGCTGGCCGATTAGTGGTGAATGATTAAGGCGCGCCTAACCACCCCATCCCATATTACACTCGCCATAAACACCCTTGCTACAACGCAAGTATTTTACGACTTAAGTTTTTCATTTTTTATATCGTAAGGACATTCGGCGATAATCTCGGCCGTTCTGTCCGCGCCCAACGACGGCACAATAAATTTTGCACCCATCTTATCATGTTGTGGCTTGATATAGGCAAAGGTCAATGCCGCCCCAACCCGCCGCCCGTAGGCCCCGCCCGTGGTAACGCCAATTCGTTCATTACCCATGAAGACTGGTTCGTTGCCGAGCATATCGTGGTCGGCATCTGACAATTTTAACATAACCAATTTATAACGCGGGGTGCCGTTTTTAACTTTTAAAACTGCATCCTTGCCCACAAAATTTTTATTAAAATCAACGAAACGTTCCATCTTGGCTTCGATGGGTCCCAATTCATTGGTTAATTCAGAACCCAAGCCGCGATAACCCTTTTCAAGCCTCAAACTGTTGATGGCATAAAGACCAATGTCGCGAACATTTTTACCCTGCGCGGATTGCCAGATAGCGTCATAAAGTTTTAACATATCGCTCGGCTTATGGTAAATCTCCCACCCCAATTCACCAACATAATTGACTCGCAATGCTATAGCCTTAACCCCCGCCAAGGTTATTTCCTGCCCCGTTAACCAAGCAAATTCATCGCTGGTCAATTTGCTTTGGGTCAGGGGTTGCAAAATATTGCGCGCTTCGGGGCCCGCCACGACCAGCACGCTATAATCTTTGGTTACATCGTTCAGGGTAACATTTTTCCCTTTTAAACCACGCGATAACACATCGGTATCACGCACCCTGTCAGACGCGCCGCTCATCAACATAAATTTCTTGTCAGATATTCTAAACATGGTGAATTCTGATGTATAAACCCCGCCAGGCGTCAGGGCGTGGGTTAAAATAATACCGCCATCTTTTTTGGGTAGTTTGTTGGTGGTTAATTCGTCAAGCATTGCCGCCGCATCTGCCCCCTCCACCAAAAATTTGCTAAAGGATGACATGTTGGCAATCCCTGCCCCCGTCATCACCGCCTTGCATTCTTCATCCACCATGGGCTTCGCATTATTATGACGGAAACTATAATTTTCTTTTTCGCCTTGCGGGCTGAACCATTTAACGCGTTCCCAACCATGAATTTCGGCAAACACGCCGCCTTTTTTCTTTTCGGTCGCGGTCAGTGGCGTTTCGGTAATGGGGCGGCCCGCATCGTGATATTCGCCAGGGCAATGGCAATGATACATATGCTGATAATCGTCTATCGATTTAGCATCGGTATAATGTCCCAAAGCCCAATCGCCAAAACGACGCGGGTCAAATGGTCGCATGTTAATTTCCGATTGGCCATGCACTATCCACTGCGCCAAATATTTGCCATTGCCTGCCCCCTGCGCCACGCCGATGGATGCCCCTGTCGCCATCCAAAAATTATCCAACCCCGCGGCGGGGCCCATCAACACATTGCCGTCGGGCGTGTGGGTAATGGGACCAGAGATAACTTTTTTAATGCCAGAGGTCGCAAACAAGGGGAAACGCTCGCCCGCCCGCTCCAGCCAGGGTATCAACCTATCCATCTCTGGCTCGAACAGAGCATTTTCAAATTCGGCAGGGGGAATGCCGCCGTTATCTTGGAAAGAAATTTTTGCTTCGCTTCTCTCATATGGCCCCACCAAAATTCCATCGCGTTCTTGGCGCAAATAAGCATGAGAATAAGGGTCGCGGATAACCGGCAATTCTTTGCCCGATAGTTTATTAAAATCAACCACCTCCTTCACCGTTTCGGTAACGATATATTGGTGCATCATGTTTGACATGGGGGCGCGTTTGCCAACCATTTGCATAATTTGATCGCCGTAACAACCCGCGGCATTGACGACATGTTCACAAATAATATCGCCCTTATCGGTGATAACTTGCCATTCGCCCGATGGCCGTTGTTTTATGGCCGTCACGGTGGTGCGGCGGCGAATATCCGCGCCGTATTTTTTAGCAACCTGGGCCATGGCGTTGGTGATGGATGCTGGGTCCACATGGCCGTCGTTCACGGTGTAGGCACCCAATTTTACATCATCCAACGTAATAAATGGATGAAGTTTTTTAATTTCGGCGGGACTGACAAGGTGCATTTCATAACCAACCAATTTGGCAATACCATTAACATAATGAAACCAATTAACTTCTTCATCGCTGCAGGCTAAGCGCACGCCGCCGCAACCATGCCAGCCAACGGGCGCACCAATTTCTTTTTCCAAAGCAGGATAAAGCTGGGTGCCGTAGTTATGCACCATGGCCATCGACAAATTACCAATGAAGTTAGGACACTGCCCCGCGGCATGCCAGGTTGAGCCCGATGTCAACTCACCCTTTTCCACCAACACAACATCTTTCCAACCCTCAACCTTGGTCAAATGATACAATAACCCAACCCCCATCGCGCCACCGCCGATGATGCAAACGCGGGCTTGGTTGTTGCCTTCCTTTGTTTTATCGCTCATTGAATTTTCTCATCCCTTTTTTTTAATTAATTGTAATTGAAATACTACCAACACCCGCCACCACAGAAAATATTAATCTATTCTATGGCAGTTTTTACAAAAATGTCAAAAGTTTTTTTAACTAAAAACAAAATGATCTTTACCACCCAGCAGGGCAAGAAAGTCATTAAAGCTAAGGTCGTGATAATGAATATTGGGATTATTGCTATCGGCCACACCGCCCGCCATGTAATTGCTGTAAGTTGTGGTTAGGTCAAGATTGGTCCCCGTGCTCATATCTTGATTGCTTAAATAAATCAGCGCGTCATAGGCTGTATTGGTTGCCCCCTTAACCAAACCCAATTTGATAGCATATTGTTTGCTTAACACATTGTTGTTAGCATCAAGCAAGGTATTTTCCACCAATTGCACCTTGCCATCGCCGTTATTATTTAGCGCGCCCCCCGCGTCAACCACGTAAGATTGCAGCGCGCTAATATTATTAATGACCGTTTGATTCCCCGCCGCATTCAAATAATGCAAGCCATTGATGTGCAAAACATCTTGCCTATTGTCATAACCATAAATATTGCCGTTGACCGATTGATAATAGTGATTACCGCTAGATTCGCTCATTTTATAAATATCAGTGTATCTATCATCAAGGATTGTTAGGCTGTTGGTCGGGGTAAGGTTCTGCCCTGTTATAACTTCATTATTATTGACAAGGTAGGGAAGAACTTTGGCGAAAGGAGGGGAGATGGCTATCGGCGGCGTATCAAGCAAATATATCTTGTCATAACTATCAAGGTATATGTCAAAGGTTTTGTCCGCACCCACCATGTTATTTAGGTCGGCGGTTGATACAAATATCACATCTTTTTGCTTGTTATTAAAAAGATATGATTTAATATTATGGAATTTATCGGCTCCCAGATTTTGCAAATTCACAAGGTTGGTGGTTAGCAAATGCTGATTTGACGGCGCATTGTCTGACGGATTGTCATAGCTGTCGCCAACGCCAAAAGCACTGTTGCTAAATTTTACCCCATCAAGCCCCAAAGAATATAATTGCGAAGTCGCTACGTCATTGACCCCGCCAATCGAGACAAAATCTTTGGATGTAATATTAAAAACATCAATCGCTTGCGAACTGCTTGGCCCGCCCGTGTCGCTCACCCCTGCCCCAACATCGTGGGATTTATAAAAATAAACGGGGATGGTGGCTGTTATGCTGGAATCCAATCCCCCGCCAGCCCCACCTTTCGATGTAGCGCGAACCACAAAATATTGAGCATCATATCTTAGGTTATCGCCCGCGATGGTATTCATGATGTTATTGGTTGCGCCGTCATTGTTTAACCTGATGGTGCCCGTATTATCGATGGAAAAATAATCTACAAATTCATTCGTCCCAGCAACAGGGGTAGAAGACCAAACCTGTTGTAAACTATAACTAACAGATGAACCATCCTTATCATTGGCAGAAAATACTTGAAAACCATTGGCGGCCGTAGCTTTATCAACAAAAGAATCACGTTTGGTAACGACAAATGCGTTATCGTCAGCATTTCCTAGCGATAAAATAAATAAACTAGAAATGCTATCGCTGGCTGGCCCCGTTTTATTCCAGTTGCCATAACCGCTACCGTAGGAATTGGCATGCACCACCACCGAATAAAACTGGCCAGGACGCGCCGCGGATTCATAATCAAGCGATGAGCGTAACAAAAGAGCACCCGTGCTATAAATACTAAAATAATCTGCATCGTCCCCCGTTAAGAAATAACTAACCGATTGTCCGTCTAAGTCTATTGCAGTAAAATTTGCTAAAGAAAGATTAGCCGTATTATTTTCGGTAAGAGAAATACCACCGAGTGCTTGTTTGAAATAAGGCGTGTTGTCATTGCCATTGATAAGGCTGAAATTGAGGTTTTGCACCGCGGAGATGCTTGCCGTCCCTGGCAACAATGTGCCGCCATAACTTGTAGCCTTTACCTTGACTTGAAAATTGGTGCTCAGCCCCTTATTAAAGTAATATTCATAATCCAACGCCGATTTAAAATATAATTCACCAGTGTTGGCGTTGATGGAAAAATAATTGCTATCGCTGCCCGCCACCAAAGAATAAGAAATCGATTGCCCATCGGCATCGTTGGCTATCAAGGTTGTTACAATTTGATTGGTTTCATTATCCTCGACCGCCGATACAGCAAAAAATGGGCTGCCCGCAAAATAATAGGTGGTAGGGCTAATAAATTGCGGTGCATTATCATCGACATTGAGCAAGGTTAAAACAAACAAGCTAGAGACAAAATCACTTGCTGGTCCATCTTTCCAAAAACCATTTCCCGCGCCATAGCCATGGGCGCGAACCACAATTGAATAAAATGGGCTAACATGCCTAATGTTTTCGCTATCTAACACCGAAACCAAACTTAATTCTCCTAAATCGTTATTGATACTAAAATATTTGGCGTCATCCCCCACCAAAGAATAAGAAATAGGCTGACCATCAGTATCTATGGCATTAAAGTTTGTTAAAAATAAATTGGCAATATTATTTTCTTTTATCGCTGTGCCCGCGCGGGTTTGTATAAAATTGGGGGCATTATCGTCAATATTTTGTATGTAAAAAACGACGGTTTGACTAACCTGGGTGCTAGCCGTGCCCCCCACGGTGTTTGATCCATAGCTAGTCGCCAAAACCTTGATAGCAAAAGGCTTGTTATAATTCGTGGTTCCAGCATAACTATCATAGTCCAAAGTTGACCTAAAATATACCTCGCCCGTGTTTGAATCGATTGAGAAGAAATTATTATCGTTGCCTGGCAACAAAGAATAAGAAACTGCCTGGCCATCGGCATCCATCGCCGTCATGGTAAAAACGCTACGGGCGCGAACGCCAACCCGTTCGGTGATATATTCATCCTGGGTGCCCGCAAAGGTATTCTCCGACGTGCTGCGCACAAACACTGGCGCATTATCATCGGCGTTAAATAATGATAAAACAAGGTTGGAGGTTACGCTGCCCCCGCCATCAACCTCCCGCGCTGTAATCACAATGCTGTAATAAGGGGCATGCCCAGAATCATAATCAAGTGCTCGTGCAATTTGCAAAACGCCTGTCTTGGCATTGATGGTAAAATAATTCTTATCAACCCCTGAAATATCATAAGTAATGGCATTGGGATCCTCAGTAAAAATTCCCTGCCAGCCATCGGGGTCAAAGGCGGTGAAAGTGCTGACAATCAAGCCTGCCGTATTATTTTCGTTTAAGGATAGGCCTGTTAGCTGATTCCCCTTCCACTGAGTCAAATCATCCACATTCGAAACCTTGAGAACAAAATTGGTGGTTACATTGATTATACTATTTGCCCCGCCGCCAGCCATGCCAGCACGGCTCGATGTAGCCTGCACCGTTACTGTATAGATAAATTATAAGACAAATCATGAAGTGGAAAAAATTCTTCACAATCCAGGCTGCTGACCAACAGCAACTGCCCATTGCTGTTGATAGAAAAATATTTGGCACTATTGCCGAGCAGGCTATAATTGATGTTTTGCATATCGGCATCGAAGGCTGAAAATTGCGCCAGGGTTATATTGGGAATATTATTTTCAAATATCGTGGCAAACCGCGGGGCGGTATCAACAAAACGCGGGGCAAATTCATCGGTGTTTTGCAGCGATAGAATATACAGGCTGGAGGCCACAGCGTTCGAAGTCGCCCCACCCCATGAGCCAACCCCATCGCCGTAACCATGAGCTATCACCATCACCGAATAAAAACGCGCCGCATGATTTGGCGATTCATAATCCAACACCGAAACCAAACTAACCACCCCGCTGGTGCTATCGATGGTAAAATAACTGCTGTCGGCGCCGCCCAGAGAATAAGAAATAGATTCGCCATCAACATCGCTGGCTTGGAATGTTGCCAAAATTACATTGGCAGAATTGTTTTCGTTAAGCGAGTCACCCGAGGATGTTTGCGAAAACTGAGGTTGGTTATCATCAATATTATACAGCGAAAGAATAAACAACCTGGAAATATCATCAATCCTATTATCGCCGTTCCATAAACCATGAAGACTGCCATTGCCGTCACCATGGGCATAGGCATGCACCACCACCGAATAGAAATTCCCGTGGGTTGACGATTCATAATCCAACGCCGATGTTAAGCTCAACACCCCCGTTGCCGCATCGACAGAGAAATAGGCTGCATCATCCCCCCGCAGGGAATAAGAAATAGACTGCCCATCGGGATCAAGGGCAATGAAGCTGGTTAGGGAAACATTAATCGCATTATTTTCATTAACCGACATGCCAGGCAAAGCCGCTGTAAAATCAGGTGCATTATCATTGGTATTGATGAGGTTAAAGGTAAAATTTTGGATTGCCGACAAACTTGCGCCATCTGCGGGAAGAACGCGCCCATAAGAAGTTGCTTTTATCTTGACTTGGAAAACGCCATTGGGGTGGTCGGCCGCATGGGTTTCAAAATCCAAGGATGATGTAAAAGAAAGTTTGCCACTCCGCGCATTGATAGAAAAATAATCGCTGTCATCCCCCGCCACCAAAGAATAGGAAATACCTTGCCCATCGGCATCGCTTGCCCGCAATGTCGTCAACACCGCCCCGACACCATTGCTTTCAGTAATGGATATAGAAAAATCATCGGCAGACACCCTAAAAAATGCTGGATCATTATCATCGGCATTCATGGCCGATAAAATAAATAAAGCCGAAACAATGTTGTTGGCTTGTCCGCCCTCCGCCCAAAAACCGTTGCCTGTGCCATAAGAATGCCCCCGCACAATCACCGAATAATAAGGACCAAAATGCTCCGACGATTCATAATCAAGCGTCGACAGCAATATTAATCTGCCATTTGATTTGTTAATACTAAAATACCCCGCATCGCTGCCCGCTAAGGAATAAGAAACTTGCTGACCGTCAATATCGTCCGCTAAGAAAGTTGCGACAACCAGGTTTGTGATATTATTTTCATTAACCGACGCGCCAGCTATAACTTGGCGGAAATAAGTATCATTATCATTTATATTATTAATATAAAAAATAACTTCTTCCACGGCCGATGTAGCCACGGTGCCCGCCAGCACGCCGTTGCCATAACTGTTGACCATAACATTGACGCGAAATATGCCTGTGCGATACTCGCTACCTTCATAATCTTCAAAATTGAGGGACGATAAGAAAAACATTTCGCCGCTGTCGGCATTGATGGAAAAGAAATTGGTATCGCTCCCCGCCACAATAGAATAGGAAATAGATTGGCTATCAAGGTCAATGGCGGTATAAGAAAAAACGCTTTT
The DNA here is from genome assembly GCA_965262775.1 of Alphaproteobacteria bacterium. GTDB lineage: Bacteria > Pseudomonadota > Alphaproteobacteria > JASGCL01 > JASGCL01 > JASGCL01. The sequence continues at coordinate 115,442 of CBDHFT010000007.1, forward strand.
TGTTTCCGCGCTGTTCAATTTATTCATCCCCACCGTATAACTTCTGTTGTCCCAACGTTGCATGTTGCTATCAAATACAAATTGTGGCGCATTGTCATCGATATCTTGCAATGACAAAATAAATAGTGTCGAACCAACATAATTGCCAGGGCCATCCGCGCTCCACACCCCTCTACCATCGCCAAAACCATGGGCGCGAACAATAACGGAATATAAATGACCAGCGTGGTTGGTTGCTTCATTATCCAACACCGAACGCAATGTAAGAACTCCCGTGCTGGCGTCAATAGTAAAATAAGCGGCATCATCGCCACTCAAGGAATAAGAAACGGCTTGCCCCTCGGCATCAAGGGCTTGAAAAGTCGAAAGCACCAAATCAGCCTCATTATTTTCGCTAATGGAAATGCCTCGTACCGCTTGGGTGAAGGCAGGGGCCGTGTCATCGATATTTTGCAAAGATAAAATAAATAATTTGGAAATAATATCATTTGCGCCCCCACTCAATGCCACGCCGTTAGCATCCCCATGCGAACGGGCAACCACCACCACCGAATAAAAACGACTGGCGTGGTCAGACGATTCATAATCCAGCGCCGATGCCAGGCTTAACACGCCCGTGCGCCCATCGATATTAAAATAGGCTGCATCGTCGCCATCAACCGAATAAGAAATAACCTGTTGGTCCATATCGGTCGCCTGAAAATTTGCAATCGACTGGTTTGCTACATTGCCTTCATTCATAACAATACCATCGGCGGTTTGTGCAAAACCTATCGGATGATCATTAACATTAAGCAGCGACAGAATGAATAAACTGCTCACCACATTATTACCCCCTGCCCCGCCGCTTAATACATCGCCACCAAAACTATGGCCACGCACCACCAGCGAATAAACATGACCAACATGATTAGCCTCTTCATAATCCAACACCGACCGCAAAGTAACAACCCCCGTGCGACCATCAATGCTAAAAAACGTAGCATCATCGCCAGCAAGCGAATAAGAAACCATCTGTCCGTCGGCATCGCTGGCAACAAAACTTGCCAGGGCAACACCGACCACATTGTTTTCGGTCATGGCAACGCCCGCGTTCACTTGATTAAATACAACATCGCTGTCATTAATATTTTGAGTCTGAATAATAACTTGCTTGCGACCGAGGATTCCGTCGTTGTTAGTAAGAACCACCGCGGTATAATTATGCCGCGCCTCGGCTTCATAATCTTTGGCTTGTTTAAAACGCAACGCATTACCAACAATCTGAAACTCTGCATTATCGAGCGAGGCCGCATCAATACCGACCATGTTGGCAAAGGAGCCAATAAAGGTTTCGCCTTCGCTCACTTGCTTGGTAACATTATTGTCATTATTTACCCTCACCGTTAGCAATTGCGTAACCTCGGTCGCGGCGGCACCCCCCATAACATTACCGCCATAACTATGGGCCTTCACCACCAAGGAATAGACGGGGCGCGCATCACCATTCAATGAATTCACCAATTGAATGGTGCCATTTTTGCTAATCACAAAATTCGCGGCATCATGCCCAGCCAATGAATAAGATACCAATTGCCCGTCCAAATCCAGCGCGTCAAAATCGGCGATAGAAAGTCCCGCGGTTCCATTATCAATCAAGCTTACCGTTTCAACTTTTTTGCTAAAACCTATAGGATTATCATCAATATTGACCAAGGTGACGATGTAGCTTTGCACCAAGGATAAATTCCCGCCCGAACTGCTTTGGTTGAATTTTACCACCGCGGTGTAGGTTGCGGCGTGCCCCCCACGGTTTTCATAATCAATACTGCTCACAAATTGTAATTGCGTGCCGCTTATTTGAAAATAATTTTTATCGGGTGAGCCATCAACCAATTCCAATGTAGTGCCGCCAGCGCCATTATTAAAACTGAAATCCACCACCGGTCGTTGCGCCATGCTTTCCTCGGGGATAACAAAACGCGGGTTATGTTGATTAACCGCAACCCCGCCGACCAAAGTTACCAACTTGCTGATACTGACGGGGGTGCCGCTTTGCCCCGAAAAAGCCGTCACCACAAAACTATATTCTTGATTTGCATTCAAGGCGACACCCGATCTCAAAGACACTTGACCAGTTTTTGTATTGATGGCGAAGTTTGCGTTATTATTAAGTCCATACCACACAGGGTTATTATACCCGACATTGGTTGCGCCAAAACGTAAGGCTGGATTATTCTTCACATCGGCATAGGGCAAGGAAATTGTTTGACTATCGTTCTGTTGTCCATCTGACCAATTAAGCACATCTTTGTGAGGGCTAGCGTTAATACTCAATATCAACAATTGGCTAGCATAGGCCGCGCCCTTGCCCGAGGTTGACTGCGATGCAGCATAAACCACCACCGAATAAAGCAGGTGCGATGGCGCGTCAGCAAGGGTTGAATTTTTCCATGACGGAGAAATTTTTTGTTTGATATCGTTGATTAAACCTGTCGTATCATTGTTAACAACCACCAAACGTTTGTTGGTCAAATCCTTGACGCTAATATTACTAAGTTGCGACGAATCCTCGACCACTATTTTATCGGGCGCTTCAAATGGCGTGTTATCCACTTGCCCTGCTGTCCCCAATGCCCTCATATCTATCGGGCGTTTAAAAGAAACCTGACCCGTTTTTTTATCAATAGAAAAATAATTTTCTGGGTCGCGAATAGAATAGACCACATCGCTCGCATCGTTGGCGGTGGCGGTATAAATAACGCCACGTTGTTGGTTTTCATTATATTGTTTGTTAATAACGGGTCCGCCATCCAAACCAATAGTATTACGCAGGTCTATATCTATCTGCTGTTGCCCTGTAACACCATTGTTGGTGTGGGCAACAACCTTCACCATATAACGCGAACCATGCCGAGGATTATCATAATCGGCGGTGCTCAATAGCAAGAGTTGATTTTGCCCGTCGATAGAAAAATAGCTAGCGTCGTTGCCAACCAAACCATAGCTGGTAATTTTTTGTCCGCTTTGCGATATGGCCGATAATTGCTGGACGACTTGCTTTTTATCCTCATCAAGCAAATAATAATTGCCAATATTGCGCCACACCACCATGTCGGTCACGGCGTCATTGCCAAGATAAAAAGATAAATTCTGCACCGATAAATTGCCCGCGGCATTATAAACCTGCAACGGCATCGCCCAACTGCTATTTAATTTGCTGGTGGAAATATCTTTGGCGAGGGTTACAACATGACCCGAACTATCCAAATTAAAGACATCATTATTTATTAATTGATAACGCAATGGCCCGTTATTATCGTCGGTCGCGGGCAGGGTAAAAACAGCCTCTCCCGCTTGGTCAAGTAAATTAAGGATGCGTAATTGCACCGATTGCGTTGCGGTCACGGTGCCGTCACTGGCAATGATTGAAAAATTTAAAGAGTGATTGGGGATAGTTTTATCTTCGTAATTCAAACCATAACCATCCTTCATCACAATTTCGCCATTCATGGGCGAGATTTGAAATAAGGAGGCTGCCGCACCCTCTAGCCAATAGGATATACCGCTAGGCGACCCAGTTAGCGTCGGCGTGTAAAAAAAACTACCCTCATTTTCGAGTACTGACAACAGCACTTCGGAATGAGAAAAAGATCCAACCATGTCTCTTGTCCCTTCCTAGAAAAATATTTCCTCTCTATTATAAAACTATTACAAATCATTGAAAGCTAAATCTTTAATATAAAGAAAATACATCTAATGGATGTATTTTATATATTAAATAATTAAAAGTAAAGATAAAAATATATAAATCATTGTTTTTTATACATTTAAATACATGGTGTAGAAAATTATTCCACCAAGTTTTAAGAGGCGATAATATAAAAAATTATTAATAATCAATAATTTAAACATATTGATGATAAACATGATATTATCGCCAGCAAAATACTGGCAATATAAAAAAATAGGTAAAATTTTTTTACTATCAATTTAAAATAGAAGAAAGTATATTCTATCTATGTAGAATTATTTAATTTTTGTCATTGTAAATTGCAAAAAACGCCGTAAAAAAACGAATCGGCGGGAATAAATGGTGGCTAGGGAGGGAATTGAACCCCCGACACAAGGATTTTCAGTCCTCTGCTCTACCAACTGAGCTACCTAGCCACAAAATTCTGACCATGAGCAACGGCTCACAAACATCACGCCTCACCCTATGCCCAATTTTTTCGCGCTTTTCAAGGTTTATATGGATTGGCCACCATTTTTTAACCCCGCGGCTTTTTCGCCTTATTTTCCTTATTTTTCTTATTTTCTTTGGCTTGCCGCCCCGCCCCCACCCACAGACATAACAAAAATATGGGGGTATAGGCGCATAAGAACCAAAGATAAGATAATTCGGGATACCGTTGCCATAGGTAAGCCACGGGGTAAAGCCAAAACAAACTATAGCCAACATGCATTAATAATGTTGCCCAATGGTTATCATTGGCAAGCCGCAGGATTTTTTGAAAAGCAAAAACATTATGCGGCAACCAAAATCTTTGCCGCCGCCAGGCCAATGTCACAATGGTGACTATCGAATCGGTAAAAAATATTGCCCCCAATATTAACCACAACCCCAATTGACGCGCATCACCCTGCGCCACCAACCACATCATGGCCACCAACAAAAATCCCATGGGCAGTGAGCCTGCATCGCCCATAAATAATCGGGCGCGTGGCCGATTAAGAATCAAAAAACCAAACAATGCCCCCGCCACCGCCAACAAAAAATATTCAACCGCGCCATGGTGCATCAACAAACCATGGTTAGAAAAAAACCAGCCACCAAATAACATCAGCAATGCACCTGTGGCGGCCTGGCCATCGCTGCCATCCATGAAATTAAAAAAATTGATAAACCCGACCGAAAATATCACCCACAAAACAAAATTGGTTATGACCCAACTGCCGTCTGGAAAAATATATTGCAAGAAAGAAAAAACGCCCCGCACGGGTGGTAAGGGCAACCAACAATATAAGACAACAAAAACAAATAACGCCTGCACCAAAAATTTCTTCAGGAAGGAAACATCGTGCCTGTCATCCAACCAACCCATGACAGTGAATATCACCAACCCGACTGGCAACCACGCGGGCAATTGTAAATATATTGCCGCCACCACAATCGGCAAAATAATAAAAATGCCGCCGCTGGTGGCAATGGGCGTGCGGTGGGCGTCTCTCCCCTTTGGGTATTTTAATACCCCCAATTTTTTAGCATGTTTTATCAACCAAGCACCACCCGCCAAACTAACAACCAAGCTAGCCACAAAAAATATAAGAACCAAAAAATAATGAGCCATGATACAAATTATTTTTTGCTGTTATTTTTTTGTTGCAGGTTACGCCTTACCCCTAGGTTTTTTAAACGCAACGCATTCAGGGCGATGAAACCCTTGGCATCCTGTTGATTATAATCACCGCCAGCCTCAAATGTTACCTGTTTAAGATGATACAAACTATGGGGGGATTCGCGCCCCAGGGTGATGATGTTCCCCTTATAAAGCCGTAACATCACGCGCCCTGTAACCCATTCTTGCGATTTATCTATCAGTGCCTGTAACATCTCGCGCTCGGGGGCAAACCAAAACCCATAATATATCAACTCGGCATATTTGGGCATCAGGCTGTCTTTCAAATGCGCCGATTCCCTGTCCAAGGTTAAGGATTCAATTTCGCGGTGGGCATGAAGCCATATGGTGCCGCCAGGGGTTTCATAAACCCCGCGCGATTTCATCCCCACGAAGCGGTTTTCCACCATATCCAAACGGCCAATGCCGTGCTTGCCGCCCAGCCTATTCAATTCGGTTAATAATTCGGCTGGCCCCAGGGTTTTGCCATTAATCGCCACGGGGTCGCCATGCAAAAAATCTATAGCAATATCTTCGGCCTTATCAGGGGCATCTTCGGGACTGCTGGTGCGCGAATAAACTATGGATGGGGCCGCTACCGCGGGATCCTCCAATATTTTCCCCTCCGACGAGATATGCAAGAGGTTGGCATCTTGGGAAAAAGGAGCCTCCCCCCGCTTATCCTTGGCGATGGGTATTTGATGTTTTTCGGCATAATCTATCAGCGCGGTTCGGCTGTTCAAATTCCATTCGCGCCACGGCGCCACAACCTTGATATGGGGGTTCAAAGCATAATAGCCAAGTTCAAACCGCACCTGGTCGTTCCCCTTACCCGTTGCGCCATGGGCCACGGCGTCGGCACCAATTTTTTCGGCGATGGCAATTTGTTTTTTAGCGATAAGGGGGCGCGCTATCGATGTTCCCAACAGATAACGCCCCTCATACAGCGCGTTGGCGCGCATCATGGGCGCGACATATTCCCTGACAAATTCATCGCGCAGGTCTTCGACAAAAATTTCTTTCACGCCCAGTTTTTTGGCTTTATCGGCGGCGATGCTTAATTCTTTACCGCCATCGGCGTCTTGCCCCAAATCGGCGGTGAAGGTGGCAACCTCCGCCCCATAATTTTCCATCAACCATTTCAAAATGACGGATGTATCAAGCCCGCCCGAATAGGCCAGCACAATTTTTTTGATAGATGACTTGTCGCCCATATTGAACCTTTACAAATTGCCATTCCGATTGTCTAGTTATTTTAGGCAATGGACAACAAGCAACGGGCATTTGGGGGCATTTGGTCTATGGGCGACCATGCGGGATTTATGGCGCAACATATACCACCCAACAAATAACGCCGAGGGTTATCATGCCGCTTGCCAACGTAACGCCTTCAATAAAAGCTAGCCAACCCCCACGCAACATACAGCTTGCGTTATAATATATAAATGATTTATTGTGGTATAGTAAACCCAATAAAATCATTGATTATTAAAAAACTCGTAAAAAAAGGACAATGTCATGAATAAAAACACCAACAAACAGACAAGGCCTGCTATGAAAAAATTCTTAGCCACCAGCCTGGTCGCCCTTAGCCTTGGGTTGATAGCCCATGGCAACAACAGCATTGCCGCCAACAATAATCCTTTGTTGGTCTATGATTGGGCGGGGTATGATGATCCCATTTTCTATAAACCCTACATGGATAATTATAAGAAAAAACCCACTTTTTCATTTTTTTCTGATGAAGATGAGGCCCTTGCCAAGGTTAAGGCTGGCTTCAAAGTTGATCTTGCTCATCCTTGCGGTTACAGCATGAAACGTTGGCGCGAAGCGGGTGTCATTCAACCGATTGATGTCAGTAAATTAAAAAATTACAAAAACCTGAGCGAAAAATTCCGCAAGGCGAAAGATTTCACCACCGAGGACGGTAAGGTTTGGGCTATCCCATTTGATACTGGCCGCACTACGTTGGTTTATAATGCCGATAAAGTGCCTGTGGGCGATGTTAAATCGCTGCAAGTATTCATCGACCCCAAATACAAAGGCAAGGTAGCCTTGCCCGATGTGGTGAGCGATTGGTTCATGCTGGGTTATTTGGCGACGGGCGGTAAAGATCGCGACAGTATAACGGGCCGCGATGACCCGCAATATAAACGCGCCATCGAATTCCTGCGTAAAGCCCATAAAAACACAAGGTTTTATTGGACGGACGGGGCCTCGCTTGCTTCATCCATGAAAACTGGGGAAACCTTGGTAGCCTGGGCATGGGATGAAACCCCCATCAAATTGGCGCAAGAAGGCGTCAACGTTAAAAACATGCGCGATACCAAAGAACCATATTATGGTTTTGTATGCGGTTATGTTTGGACCAAGGATAGCAAAGCCGACCCACAAAAAGTTTATGACTTCTTGGATGCGGTTAGTGCCGATTCCTCGGTGGCACCATTGTTAACCTTTGGTTATGCCCACGCTAACAGCCGCGCCTTGGCAAAATTGCCCAGTGCCGACCTGAAGGCAGCCAACTATGACAAGCCTGAAAAATACATAAATCATGTGGTGTTAAGCACCAGCGTTAGCAAAGAATTAAATTCGATGTTGACCGATGATTTTAATAAGGTAAAATCAGGTAATTAATCTGTAAACTAAGTTTACGAATTAATTGGTTTATTTTTTAAACCAACTTTTACTTAAAAAAATAAAGCAACCATTGTCAATTATATTGACGATGGTTGCTTTTTTTACTTGTTTTATAAAGCAACAGGTGTAAAAATGCTGATATAAATATTACGGGATAAAATAATATCATGGGTCAGCAAGAATTACTCCAATTTGTTCACCGCAAGCAGGAATCGCCAGAAAAACGCGCCGCCGAGGTGCGGGCGAAAGATTTTCAAGAAATAGCCAAGGGCTACCTCACCGATAAGGCAAAGAGCCAAGCGGGGCGTTGTGCGCAATGCGGTGTGCCATTTTGCCAAATACATTGCCCCTTAAGCAATAATATCCCCGATTGGCTTGCCCTAACCGCGCAGGGTCGGTTGGAAGAAGCCTATCACCTTTCTACCAGCACCAATTATTTTCCCGAAATCTGTGGTCGCATCTGTCCCCAAGATCGATTGTGCGAGGGTGGCTGCGTCATGGAACAATCGGGCCATGATTATATAACCATCGGCGCGATTGAAAAATACATTACCGAACATGCCTTCAGCATGGATTGGGTAAAACCCATTACCCCCAAACAAGAACGCAGCGAAAAAATTGCCATCATCGGCGCGGGCCCCGCGGGTTTGGCGGCGGGTATTTTTTTACGCCAGCAGGGTTATCAAATCCATGTCTTTGACCGTTATGACCGCGCGGGCGGTTTATTAATCTATGGCATCCCCAATTTTAAATTGGAAAAATCGGTGGTGCAGCGTCGCCAAGCCTTGCTGGAAAAAAGTGGGTTTCATTTTCATTTGGGTGTCGATGTCACCCATGATTTTAAAGACATAGAAAAAAAACATGACGCGGTTGTTATTGCCACGGGGGTATACAAAAGCAAATTGCTGGACAACAAAGTTGCCTCGCCCCAGGTGCTGCTGGCCCTACCCTTCCTTACCCGTGAAAACAAATTGGAATTGGGCGATAAAGATAGTCAGCCCGCCCTTTCGGCCCAGGGTAAAACCGTGGCGGTGGTGGGCGGCGGCGACACGGCGATGGATTGCGTGCGCACCGCCATTCGCCAGGGCGCAAAAAAAGTTTACTGCCTCTATCGCCGCGACCGCGCCAACATGCCAGGTTCCACGCGCGAGGTGAAAAATGCCGAGGAAGAAGGCGTTGAATTTTTATGGTTAACCGCCCCCAGCCCCACCAACCCATTTGTCGGCAAAGAAAAATTGGAAGGAATCAACACCATCACCATGGCGTTGAGCGAAAAAAACATGGCGGGCCGCCAATCGGTCAGCGCGGTGCCAGGCAGTGAAAAATTATTACCCGCCGACATGGTTATCCTTGCCCTGGGGTTCGACGCCGAAAACCCCGCGCAATTATTTGGCATGCCCAACTTGGCCCTAACCGATTATGGCACGTTGCGCGCCGATGCCATGGGGCGGGTTCTGAATGCTGAAAACCAACAACCGTTGGACAAAATTTATGCGGGCGGCGATATTGTGCGCGGTGCGTCATTGGTGGTGTGGGCTATCAAAGACGGCATGACACTTGGCCAAACTATCCATCGCGACATCCAACATAAAAACAAATTGGCGGCTTAAAATATATGAAAAATTCATCGTCCAACCCATCGCCTGCTACCCCCGCGCAACAGATTTTGCGCCGTCAGGAAGTTTTGAAAAAAAAATTAGAGCGACACGGCTTGTATCGGCGAGATTTTGAACATGATGCCTGCGGCGTGGGTATTGTCGCCGATATCAATGGCCGCCCGAGCAGGCGCGTGGTGGAAATGGGCATTGCCGCCCTGTCCGCCCTGTGGCATCGTGGCGCGGTGTCGGCCGATGGCAAAACGGGCGACGGCGCGGGGAATCAATATCGGCATCCCCACCGATTTTTTTACCCATATTATCGAAGAAATGGGTTATCAATTAAAAACCAACAAGCCCGACAACCAATCAGAATACAAAGCCTTTGCGGTTGGTATGATATTCCTGCCGCGCACCAATTTGGAGGCCAGCGAACGCACCCGCGAAATTATCGAAGCCGAAATTATCAAGGAAGGGTTCCGTATTTTTGGCTGGCGTCAGGTGCCGACCGATGTTTCGCACCTTGGCTCCTTGGCCATTGCCAATCGCCCTGAAATAGAACAATTGCTTATCGAAAACAGTCGACAATTTACGCCCGACAATTTTGAACGCACGCTTTATATTTTACGCCGCCGTATTGAAAAAAAATTCTTGGCAGAAAATTTGCTTGCCAGTTATATTTGCTCCCTATCTTGCCGTTCGATTATTTATAAGGGGTTATTCCTGGCCGAGCATCTTGCGGATTTTTACCCCGACATGCAACGTCCCGATTTCATTTCGCATTTCGCCCTTTATCATCAACGTTATTCCACCAATACTTTTCCCGCCTGGGCCTTGGCGCAACCATTTCGGGTTATCGCCCACAATGGGGAAATCAACACCCTGCCCGCCAACATCAATTGGATGAACAACCGCGAAAAAAGGATGGAGGATAATAATTTTCCCCATATCGAAGATATTCTGCCCATCGTGCAACCCCATACCTCGGATTCGGGGGTGCTGGACAATGTGTTCGAACTTTATTTGCGCGCCATGCGACCATTGCCCGAGGTTAAATCCTTGCTGATCCCCGAGGCCTTTGAACAGAATCATAACCTATCCCAACCCATTCGTGATTTTTATCATTACGCCCATGGCGTCATGGAACCGTGGGATGGTCCTGCGGCGATTTGCGCGGTGGACGGCGACTGGGCCTTGGCGGGGCTCGACCGCAATGGCTTAAGGCCGCTGCGGTTTGTTATCACCAACACCGACCTGCTGGTCATTGGTTCCGAAAACGGCATGGTAAAATTGCAAGACGAAGAAATTATTGAAAAAGGCAGGGTGGGTCCAGGCGAAATGATAGCCATCAATTTTGCCGATAAGAAACTTTACCGCGACCGCGAATTAAAATCGATGGTCGCCAGCAAGCACCCCTACGGCGATTGGATAAAAAAAGTTGATAGTTTAAAAGATATCGTCGCCAAATCATCAAGCAAACCCGCCCCCAGCGCAAGCAGTAAGGCAACCGACAATGCCCCCCTTATCTACCGTCAAGCCTTGGCGGGATGGTCGCTGGAGGATTTGGAATTAATCTTGGATGAGATGATGCTGACGGGTAAGGAAGCCACGGGTTCGATGGGCGATGATTCGCCGCTGGCCGTCCTCAGCGATAAATTCCGTGGGTTGCATCATTTTTTTAAACAAAACTTTGCCCAGGTAACCAACCCGCCCATCGATTCCTTGCGCGAACGCCATGTCATGAGCCTTTCCACGCGGCTTAATAACCTTGGGAACAACCTGAATCCCAACGAAAAGCAAATGAATTTTATCGAATTGCCTTCGCCCATATTGCTTTTACCCGAATGGCAAGCCTTGAACCATTATGTTGCGGCGACCGCCGAAACCATCCCTTGTTATTTTGACCCCCAAGACAGCAAGGGCCGCGGCAAATTGGCTTTAAAACTTGCGCTGGACGAAATAAAAAATCGCGCCATCAATGCCGCCGCTGCGGGTAAAAATTATATCATGCTGGATAACAGCCATGACAACAACCCAAGCCATGGTAAAATCCCCATACCCATGATATTGGCGGCCTCCGCGGTGCATACCGCCCTGGCAGGAAAGGGTTTACGCTCCTTCGTTTCCATCAATGTCATTTGCGACGAAGCCTTGGACACTCACCATTTCGCGGTGTTGGTGGGGGTTGGCGCCACCACCATCACCCCTGCCCTGGCTTATCATTCTATCGCCGACCGTTTTGCGAAAGGTTTATGCCCACCCACCATGGACTTACCCACCGCCATTAAAAATTATCAAAAATCCATCAACGACGGTTTGTTAAAAATCATGTCGAAGATGGGAATAGCGGTGGTTAGTTCTTATCGGGGTGGCCAAATGTTTGAAGCCATTGGCTTATCGCGCGCCCTAACCCATGAATTTTTTCCAGGCGTCTTGTCACGGATTTCGGGCTTGGGGTTGGAAGGATTATCTTACCTCCTAGAAAAACATTTTGCCGCTTGCCAAGACATGGCGGGCAATATTTTACCCGTTGGCGGGTTTTACCGCTTCCGTGCATCGGGCGGGGCACATGGTTGGGATGCAGAAGCCATCCACCTGTTGCAGGAAGCCACCGCCAGGAACAGTTATGGTTTGTTTAAAAAATACTTGCAGAAAGTTTATGACCTGCCGCCTATCCATATTCGCGATTTGTTAGAGGTTAAATTAGCACCAAAACCAATCGCGGTTGAGCAGGTTGAATCGATTGCCGATATAAGGAAATGTTTGGTCGCGCCTGGCATCTCGCTCGGCGCCCTATCGCCCATTGCCCATGAAACCATCGCCATTGCCATGAACAGAATCGGTGCAAAATCTGACAGTGGCGAGGGCGGCGAAGACCCCGCACGTTATAAACCAAAAAGCAACGGCGACAATCCTTCCTCGGCCATCAAGCAAGTGGCATCGGGGCGATTTGGTGTAACCGCTGAATATTTAAATAATTGCGAAGAAATAGAAATCAAAATGGCGCAGGGTGCCAAACCTGGCGAGGGTGGGCAATTGCCAGGTTTTAAAGTTTCTGGCCTTATTGCAAAATTACGCCATTCTACCCAGGGCGTTACCCTTATTTCGCCGCCGCCGCATCATGATATTTATTCGATAGAGGACTTGGCGCAGTTGATTTACGACCTTAAACAAATTAACAACCGTGCGCGGGTGTGTGTAAAATTGGTGGCGCGGTCGGGCATTGGCACCATCGCCGCGGGCGTGGCAAAGGCCAAAGCCGACACGATATTAATCTCGGGGCATAGCGGTGGAACGGGAGCCTCGCCCCAGACATCCATCAAATATGCGGGCTTGCCATGGGAAATTGGTTTGGCGGAAACGCACCAGGTTTTATGCCTTAATAATTTACGCGACCGCGTGACCTTGCGCACCGACGGCGGAATCAAAACGGGGCGCGATGTGGTTATAGCCGCGATGCTGGGTGCGGAAGAATTTGGCGTCGGCACCGCGTCGTTGGTGGCGATGGGTTGTTTGATGGTGCGGCAATGCCACAGCAATGTTTGCCCCGTCGGTATTTGCACCCAAGACGAAACTTTAATAGAAAAATTCGGCGGCACGCCAGAAAAAGTTGTCAGCCTATTTTCGCTGATAGCCGAGGAAGTGCGCGAAATATTATCGCAACTTGGTGTCAAATCACTCAACGACATCATTGGGCGCACCGAAATGTTGCAACAGATTGTTGCCCTTAACCAGGGTTATCAGTTTTTGGACGCGTTGGATTTGAACCCCCTGTTGGTCAAGGCCGAAAATATTGATTTTAGAAAAAAATCTCGCCTTATTAGGAACGAGGTGCCACCAAGTTTGGATGAGCAAATTATTAAAGACGCCAGCCGTCTGTTTGCCAACAAAGAAAAAATTCAATTGGAATATAGCGTTGTCAACACCGACCGCACGATTGGCGCAAGGTTAGCGTCAGAAATAACCAGGCAATTTGGTATGAGCAGTCTTTCGCCTGGGCATATCACCATCGATTTACGCGGCACCGCGGGGCAGAGTTTTTCGGCCTTCGCCGTTAAGGGCATGAAATTTATCCTTATTGGCCAAGCCAACGATTACGTGGGCAAGGGATTATCGGGCGGCGAAATCATTGTGCGCCCGCCGACAGCGTCCGAACTTATGTCGGCCAACAATGCCATCATCGGCAATACTTGTCTGTATGGTGCCACCAGCGGCAGCCTGTTTGCGGTTGGTCAGGCGGGGGAACGTTTTGCGGTTAGGAATTCTGGCGCGCGCGCCGTTATCGAAGGCATCGGCAGCAATGGTTGCGAATACATGACGGGCGGTGAGGTAATGTGTTTGGGCAGTATCGGTGATAATTTTGCCGCGGGGATGACGGGGGGCTGGGCATTTATCCTCCATGCTCAAGATGAAAAAAATATCAACCGCGAATCGGTTGGGGTTTACCCGCTCACCAACCCTGCTTGGCAAGCACATGCGAAGGCTCTCTTAACCGACTACGTCCTCGCCACCCATTCGCGGCATGGCCAACGGTTATTAGATAATTGGCAGGAAACGGTGAAAGAAATGCGCCACGTCGTGCCATTGGAAATTATCAAACTAAACGCCCTGCCCCATCCTTTAGAAGTAGAAAAGGCCGTTGCTTAGACAGAAGAGCAATTAAAATCTATAAGCACCAAAGCCACCAATGATAGCGCGCGGCGTCATGGCGCTGTCAATATAAGTGCCGACAAAAAAGCCGCCGCTGTTTTTGTTATCGCCAAATTCAGCATTAAGTTTTACCGTTAAGTAAGGATAGCCAACCCCAATCGACGGCACCAACCTTACCCTGTCGGTAATAGAAAATTGGTAACCATAATTAATAGTGGTTGCTAACAAAAAGAAGTTAGAATAAAAATAGGAACCAGCAGAAATATTACCAAAATAGCCCGCCACATTGACAAAAAATTGATGGTTGCCCCACTGCCCACCCAGGTCTATCGTCGGGCCGCCACCAAGGTAATTACTACCCAAGACCAAAGCACCGCCGTATTTTAAAAAAATACCAGTTGGTGTGCTTACCAATTTTGCTTGCTTGGTATTTTTATTACCTGCGGGCGCGACCGATAACCGTCCTGGTGCTGCTTTTGTAAGTTTTGGCTTATCTTTGCTTGCGGCATGGGCCTTGCCATCACTTTGCATTAACGGCGTGATTAAAAAAACCACAGCCAGCGATGCTAGCAATAAAGACTGGCTGCATGATGTTATTTTTTTCATCGATTAAAAATTCTCCGTCTTGCCCTTTTTTTGGTTCATACTCTTAATTATCCACGGCGCGCGCGGATAGGAGTCTTTGTTGGTGCCGATTTTGTATCGTCTTTTCTTGCGGAATCGACATTGGCAATAACCTTGGTTTCCATCAATGGGGTGAATGAAAGAAACATACCCAGCGGCGCGGTCAATAAGAATTGACAATATAATTTTTTATTTTTCATCGATTAAAAATCCTGAGCCTTGCCCCTTTTTTGTTTCGCATTTTTATTATCCGTCATTGGCGCGGTGGGTGACTCGACTGGTATCGAGTTTAAATCAGGATCCCCTGCAAAAGCCGCGAGCATGTGATTGGTTTTCATCAGCGGGGTGAGCGAAAGAGCCATACCCAGCGATGTTGTCAACAAAAGTTGACGATATAATTTTTTGTTTTTCATTTCTTAGCTATCCTTGATATTGCCCCGATTAGTATGTCGCCCCAAGTTGACCCTAGACGTATAGCGATATTTTTTTCTTGTCAATCTTATGCCATTGACAAAACTCATAATGACTACATAAGCAAAAAATAATGCCTGCTAGTATGAATGTTGAGAATTTGTAATCACATCATCCCAGCAGTTTCCTGTTTTTTAACTTGCGTTTTTTTTAGAATCGTAGTTGATTGTGATAATTAGGAGAATATCATGAAAACCATATTTTATGTAAAAACAAAAATTATCACCATTTTGCTTGTATTGGGCTTTTGGTTATCAACAACACCCGCGCAGTTAGCCCAGGCGGCGGACGCCCGCTTGAGCAAAGAAGCCTTTGCCAAATTGTCGGCTTATAAATATTTCCCCATCGGGAATAGCACCGCCAAGGTAACGGTCTATGAATTTTCTAGTTTAACTTGCCCGCATTGTTCGGCATTCCACACCACCGTGCTGCCAAAAATAAAAGAAAAATATATCAACAGCGGAAAAATAAAATGGCAAACGGTTGATTTCCCGTTGGACAATATTGCGTTCGGCGCGGCCGTCCTCGCCCGTTGCACCCCCGACGGCAACCTTCACAATGCCTTGCTGGATCAAATTTTTAAAACCCAAGCGCAGTGGATCGGCGCGCAAGACCCCAAAGCAGGGCTTTTGAATATTCTGGCGCGCGCTGGCATCAACGAGGCGACCGCCAACCAATGTTTAAAAAATAAAAAATATCTTGAAGCGGTGAGCGACGGACGCAAGTTAGGCGAATCCATCGGCGTCGCGTCGACACCAAGTTTTTTTGTCATGGATAGAATAGTCGAAAATGATGAAAAAAAATTGATGAAGGCGATTGATGAAGCCCTTGCCCAAAAATAACTTTTCTAACAACCATGTTTTTTTCCAGCATCACGCTTCACGGGTTTAAATCCTTCCTGGATGAAACCACCATACCGCTTGAGGTTGGGCTGACAGGCGTGGTTGGCCCCAACGGTTGCGGCAAATCCAACGTGGTGGAGGCATTGCGTTGGGTGATGGGCGAAAGCAACGCGCGCAAAATGCGCGGCGACGACATGGACGATATTATTTTTATGGGCACCAGCAGTCGCGCCGCCCGCAACTTAGCCTCGGTGACCTTGAACATTGTTAACGACGCGCCATTGAATATATCGGCGGATACAGCGGCGAAAAAAACGGAGGCAAGCCAGGCCGCTGCTTCCCATGCCTTCCCCCACCCTTGGCATGACTTAAGCGAATTGGCGGTGAAAAGAACATTATCGCGCGGCGCGGGCAGCACTTATCGCATCAACGGTAAAGAAGTGCGCGGTAAGGATGTTCAATATCTTTTTATGGCGCGGGCCACGGGGGCTTCGTCGGCGTCGATGGTGGCGCAGGGGCGGATTAGCAACATCATCAACGCCAAGGCTGGCGAAAGACGTTTGATATTGGAAGAAGCGGCGGGGGTGCGGGCGTTGGGGGCGCGGCGCCACGAATCGGAATTAAAGCTGGAGGCGACCAACAAAACATTGGAGGAAGTCGGCAATATCATCGCGGGGCTAGAATCCGCACGTAACAAATTATTAAAGGACGCCAAGCAAGCCGACAATTATCGCGCCCTGAGCAAAGAAATTGTCGAATTGGAAGCCATGATATTAACCATAAAAATTACTTTGGAAAATAATAAAATAAAAAAATTGGAAGAAGAATTGTTCCAATTGCAAAAGGAGCAAGCCAATTTGATAAGCGGCGAAACCGAGGCCGCACGGATGTTGGCGACCGAAACCGAAAAAAATATTGGTTTTAAATCTGAAATGGAAAAATTAAACGATGAATTTATTGAGGCAGGCCGCGCCCTAACCGAATTAAAGGCCGAAGAAAAAAGATACCAAAATGAATTAGCCCTAACCCGTCAACGTCATGAAGAAATAAAATCTGACCTTGATAATGCTTTGGCCGAAAGCAGCCAATCGGCCGAGCAAGAACGGGTGTTGTTGCTAAATTGCGAAACGCGTGAAAAACAATACCCCGCCGAAGAAGAAAAATTGCACCAACTTCATAAAAAAGAACAAGACATCTTGGCTGCCCTTACCGCGAAGGAAAGCACCTTCGCCAGCAAGCAAAAAATATTTGCCGATTGGTTACAAACAAAATCGAAGGCTTCGAGCGAATTGCAATTTCTAAAAGATTCTTTACTAGCCTATCAACAACAGATACAAAAGAAAAAACAAGAATTAGAAGATGTTGAAAAAAAACTAGCCTCGCAATCGGCCCAGGGCAATATCAAAACAATGGTAACCGAGGCTGAAAAAAAATATAACCAACTTGAAAAAAATTATGGCGAATTGCAAAAAAAGTTAGATGCCACCAAAACCAATTGGCTAACAAAAAAAGAGGCGCAGCAACTTGCCAAGCAAGAAAAGCAACAAGCCATCCACCAGCAAGATATTGCACGCAAAGAAATGGTAGCCGAAATATCGGCATTAAAAAATATTTTGGGCGAGGCAACCGACGATATTCTCAATTTGATGGAGGTTGCCAATGGGTTCGAAAAGGCCTTGGCGGTAGCCTTGCTTGACGAAGTTGAAAGCGGGCTGGAAGAAAGCAAGCCATCGCACTGGCAACATTTTGGCACCGAAAAATTAATCGATTATGCTTCGCGCCTCACCCTGCCCAGTTTGTTAGAAAAAGTTTCGGCCCCCAAACCATTGACGCGTAATCTTTCCTTAACCTATTGGGTTGAAAAATTTGAGGAAGCCAAAAAAATGCAACAACAATTGTTGGCGGGCGAAAAAATAGTTTCGAAGGATGGTGGCTTAATCCGTTGGGACGGTTTTACCATCAAACCTGGCATCGCCAGCGAAGACGCCGCCAGCCGCAAATTATCCGCCAAAAATCGTTTAAAAATGTTGAGCGAACAATTGCCTGCCTTAGAAAAAAATAATGAAAAAATAAGGGCCGACATGACCACATGGCAAGAAAAAGAAACGGCCAATGTAAAAAAGATGGAAGAAGAAATTCAAGGGTTGGAAAAAGAACTCGCGAACCAACAGACACTTGTTGCCGAACATCGCGTCAGCTGGCAAAAATTACAAAGCGACATGGTTAGCAACCTGCGGCTTGATGAACAATTAACCACCACCAAGAAAATCCTTATCGGCGAGATAAGCAATTTGGAATCGCAAATAGAAAAGGCTGAAAAAAATATCGCCGCCCAAGCCAAGACCACCGATAATGACCAAGCCGATATACAAGAAAAACAAAGCGCCATCCAAGCGGAAGAAGAAAAATTAAAATCGTTGCGCCAAGAGCATATCGATGCGCAATTGCTTTTTCAACAACAACAGCAATTGGTCAACCGCCATCATGATGATTTAAAAAACTTGCGTGCCAACGTGGGCGAAGTCATGAAAAGAAAGCAAGAAAAAGAAAAACAAATTATTTTGCTGAAAGAAAGAATTGAAACGGCGGTTGAAAACATCGCCAGGCTATCCACCCTGCCCGCGACCTTATTAGAAAAAATTACCTTCCAAGAAAAAACCTACGATGTTAAAAAAAACGCCCAGGTCAATTTGGGCGAAAAATTGCTATCAACCGAAAACAACATGCGCGATATCGGCAAACAATTAAAATCGTGGCAAGACAAATTGTCGGTGTTGCGGGAACAGGTTGCTCGCGCCGAAACCTTCGCCGATGTCGCACGCGGTAATTTACAACATTTTCACCAGGAGGCCGAGGGGCGCGAACTATTGCCACTGGAAAAAATACAATCGATATTGGGCGAGAAGGTTGCTATCAACGAGGCGGTTTTAGCAAAACAAGAAATCGCATTGCGCGACAACCTTGCCAAACGCGAAAGAATGGGCCCCGTTAATTTGCTGGCCGAACAGAATTTGCAAGAAACCGCAACCGACATGGAAAAATTAATCGCCGAGAAAAAAGACCTCGACGAAGCCGTTATCAAATTACAAAGCGCGATTGCCAAATTAAATAGCGAGGCACGCCAGAAAATTTCGGAAGCCTTCCACCAAGTTAATGAAAATTTTGCGCGATTGTTTAAAATTTTATTTGGCGGCGGCGAGGCCTCGCTCTATTTTGATGGCGATTCCGACCCACTGACCGCGGGGTTAGAATTCACGGTTCATCCCCCTGGCAAAAAACCTGGGCCACTGTCGTTGCTTTCGGGGGGCGAACAAACCCTAACTGCCCTCGCGCTTATTTTTGCGGTGATGGATATGAACCCGCCGCCGATTGCGGTGCTTGACGAGGTTGATGCGCCGCTCGACGATGCCAACATCCATCGCTTCACGCAATTATTACGGCAACGCAAAATTGATAACCCGCAAACGCGTTATTTGGTCATCACCCACCATCGCCTGACCATGGCGCGCATGGACCGGTTGTTTGGCGTCACCATGGCAGAAAAAGGAATCAGCACCATCGTCGGCGTCAATTTGGAAACCGCCGCCGAAATGGTGGGTAAAAAAGTTGCCTAATTTTCTACCCCTGCCGCGTGCCATGCCCCAAGAACAAGCCCAAAAAAATAGTGAGGATTTGGCATTGCCCCCCGCGGCCCCAACTGCGCCAGTCGCCCCAACCGCCTTTGCCCCGCGCTCGCTGTTCTTGCATCGCCTAGCCCTGGAAAATTTTCGCAATTATGCCCTAACCGAATGTCATTTCGACATGCCCAAAAATGGCGCGATGATGGTGGTGTTAACGGGCGATAATGGCGCGGGCAAAACAAATATATTGGAAGCCCTTTCCTTGCTCGCCCCTGGGCGCGGGCTGCGCGCGACAGCTGGGGAAGAAAAAGTAAGGTTTGGCCAAACGCGTTTTCGCTTGCGCGCCGATTTTGCCTACAACGACCAACCCGAAATATTAAAAATAGAATTCGATACCCATGAGAAGAAAATAAAATACCTGCTTAACCACCAACAGATAAAAGCCAACCAACGTAATTTTTCTTGCCTGTGGGTTTTGCCGCGGCACGATAGGTTGTTTTCAAGATTCCGCCAGCGAGCGTCGCCGTTTTTTTGATAAATTGATAACCGCAACGCAAGCAAATCATTTTTCTGATGTCATGGGGTTGAACGAATTATTGCGCCAACGCCGTATCCTGTTGGAGCAAGGCAACGCCGACGCCACCTGGCTGATGGTTTTAGAAAAACGCATTGCCGAAAAAAACATCGCCATCGCCAGCACGCGTCTTGCTTACAACAACAAATTAAATCAAGCCCTTATCAAGGGCTTCCAATTCTTGCCGCCGATGCTCCTTGATTTAACGGGCATGGTGGAAGAAATGTTGGAAACCATTCCCGCCGCCGATGCCGAAAAAATATATCAAAACTATTTGGCCAAATCGCGGGAAACAGAAAATATTGAGGGCGTGCATCGCAGCGATTTTACCGCCCTGCATTTGAAGAAAGATTTGCCCGCCAGCCTCTGCTCCACGGGGGAACAAAAATTGCTTGTGCTTGCCATGATGGTTGGGGCGGCGCAAATATTATCCGCGGAATTTGGTCGGCCGCCGCTTTTTTTGCTCGACGATATTGTTTCACACCTTGATGATAAAAATCAACAAAGCCTGCTGGAACTTTTTCAATCATTGTCGGACGACCTTGCTATGCCTTGCTTCCTGACGGGAACGCGCGCCCGCGATTTTTCTTCGCTTCATCATCGCGCGCAATTCATTACCCTTGCCAACGGACGAATCATCGTTTAAACGATAGATAATAAAAAAAAATGGCACCTACATCAAAAAACGCTGCTGCTGAAAATTATTCGGCTGATTCTATCAAGGTTTTAAAAGGTCTTGAGGCAGTCCGCAAACGCCCGGGCATGTATATCGGCGATACCGACGATGGTTCGGGGCTGCACCATATGGTTTATGAAGTTTTGGACAACGCAATTGACGAGGCGTTGGGCGGTTATTGCGATGAAATTTTGGTAACCCTTAATAAAGACGGGTCATGCACGGTAAAAGATAATGGCCGCGGCATCCCAACCGACATCCATAAAGAGGAAGGCGTGTCGGCCGCCGAAGTTATCATGACCCAATTACACGCGGGCGGAAAATTTGACCAAAATTCTTATAAAGTTTCGGGTGGTTTGCATGGCGTCGGTGTTTCGGTCGTCAATGCACTTTCTAGCAAGCTGCAACTTACCATTTGGCGCGATGGCAAAATTCATGAAATGAGTTTTGCCCATGGCGATGCTATTTCGCCGTTAAAGGAAATTGGCAAACACGACGGGCGTTCGGGCACCCAAGTTTCTTTCATGCCTTCGGAAGAGACCTTCACAAAAATCAAATTTGATTTTCATACATTGGAACATCGCATTCGCGAACTTGCTTTTCTTAATTCGGGCGTAAAAATTATTTTGCGCGATGACCGCCCCGCCAAACCAAAGGAAGAAACTTTTCAATACACGGGCGGGGTCAAGGCCTTTGTCGAATGGTTAGATCGCGCCAAAAACAAATTGCATGGCCAGGCTATTTATGGCACCGCGCAGCGTGAAGGTATCACCGTGGAATTCGCCATGCAATGGAATGATTCATACCATGAAAATATGTTGTGCTTTACCAATAATATTCCTCAAGGTGATGGCGGGACTCACCTTGCTGGATTTCGCGCTGCCCTGACCAAACAAATCAACAAGCAAGCTTTGGATAGCGGCAAAAAAGAAAAAGTAACTGTGTCGGGCGATGACGCGCGCGAGGGTTTGACTTGCGTTCTTTCGGTTAAGGTGCCCGACCCCAAATTTTCTAGCCAAACCAAAGAAAAATTGGTTTCGTCAGAAGTGCGCCCCGTGGTGGAAACCATCGTTAATGAAAAATTAGAAGAATGGTTGGGCGAGCATCCCGCGGCGGCAAAAGATATCATGAAAAAAATTATGGAGGCCGCCCTAGCGCGGGAGGCCGCCCGCAAAGCCCGCGAACTAACAAGGCGTAAATCGGCACTGGATGTGGCGTCCTTGCCAGGCAAATTGGCCGATTGCCAAGAACGGTCCCCCGAACGGTCGGAGATTTTTATTGTCGAAGGCGATTCGGCAGGTGGTTCGGCAAAACAAGGTCGCGACAGAAAATACCAAGCCATTTTACCATTGCGCGGCAAAATTCTTAATGTGGAACGGGCGCGATTTGATAAAATGCTTGCCAGCAACGAAATTGGCACCCTGATAACCGCCCTGGGCACGGGGATTGGCCGCGATGAATTCAACCCTGATAAACTGCGTTATCATAAAATTATTATCATGACCGACGCCGATGTGGATGGCAGCCACATTCGCACCCTGCTGCTGACGTTTTTTTATCGCCAAATGGAAGAAATAATAAAACGCGGGCACCTTTATATTGCGCAACCACCATTGTATTTTGCCAAGCGCGGCGAAAAGGGTGTTTACTTGAAAGACGAACCCTCGCTGCAAAATTATTTGTTAGACATGATTATCGACGATTGTGTTATGAAAGACAAAAACAATCAACAACGCAAAGGTAAGGATCTAAAAACCTTCGTCTTGCATTGCGCCCGTGCGGTTGAAAATGAAACGATAAGCGATGAAATTAAGAATAGTTTTGGCGATGTGGGTATTACCCTCCATTACAAAAACGAAGACATCGCCATTGCCAACCATGAAATGTTGGTGACCGTTATCGCTAACTTAGGAAAAAAAGGCCTGACCATCCAACGTTACAAAGGCCTCGGCGAAATGAACCCAGAACAATTGTGGGAAACAACGCTCGACCCCAATGCGCGTTCTTTGTTGCAGGTAAAAATTGGCGATGCGCAAGAAACATCCGACCTGTTTAGCACCCTGATGGGTGATGTTACCGAGCCAAGACGAGAATTTATTCAAGAAAATGCTTTGTCAGTAAAAAATATTGATGTATAACGAAATTAGGTTTTCAGCGTGGGACGAAATAGTGCTGAAAGTAATAGTATTTTTGTTTGATAGAAATCTTAGAAAGCTAGTTACCATGAACATAATAAAAAAAATAACGCGCCCGCTTGTTGTTGCGTTGACATTGATTGCGTTATCCAACATCGCCGTTGCCCGCGATTACTTATTACTGCAAACCACCAGTTCGGTTGAGGATTCTGGTTTGTTGCGTTATATTTTACCAAAATTTACCAAACAAACTGGCATCAAAGTTAAAGCCGTTTCCTTGGGCACTGGGCTGGCCCTGGCCGCCGCGGCGCGGGGCGAGGCCGATGTAGCCATAACCCATAGCCCCAAGTTGGAAAAGGAATATGAAAGCAAAGGATTATTTTCAAACAGACAGCGGCTTTTTTGGAATGATTTTGTTCTGGTTGGCCCCCCTGCCCTTGCGCCACAATTTGTCAATATCAAAGATGTCGAGGAAGCATTCAAAGCCATCGAAAAAAATAAAATACTATTCTTTTCACGCGGCGATAACAGCGGCACCTATAACAAAGAATTGGAAATTTGGTCAAAGGTTGGTCTAGCCCCCAAAAAATTTGATAACGCTTGGTATAAATTGTTGGGCCAGCCGATGGGTAAGACCTTGCAATCGGCCATCGCGGTTAATGCGATTACTTTATCCGACCTGGCGACCTTCTCGAAAAGCAATGTCCGTGATTATGTTATTTTATTTAAAAGCCGCGAAGCTAGCGATAAAACGCCCGACAAATTATTAAAAAATGATTATAGTATTATTTTAATAAGTGATAAAAAATTTCCCCAGTTAGAGCATGAAAAAGCCCAAAAGTTTTTTGATTGGATGTATAATAAAGACCAAACTGCCCCTGGGCAAACTCTCGCCCGCGAATACCGCATCAAGGATAAACAAGTTTTCTTTCAATATTAAACGCGACTTAAACCACGGGGGTATGGGTTGGAAGATTGCCTGATTCCAACACCGTCTGTTTTTCGTAAACCGCGCCGCTGACCGAATGCATAGATTTTACTTTTTCCAAAAAATCCTTATCGGCAATGGGCAATGGAACAACCGTGGTGCGCTTTAATATTTCCAGCGCGAATATCGATGTTACATCGAATAATTTTACATTGATGCTTTTTACCAGACGGCGATAAAGATCGTCATAGGCCGCCACATCCTTTACCATAACCATCAACATATAATCATATTCACCCGTAATCCGATATACCGACACAACTTCGGGAAAAGATCGAACGGCATTAACAAATGATTTAGCCCATTCGTCAGAATGGTCGTTGGTTTTAATCATAACGAAGGTTACCAATGGACAATTTATCTTCCCTGGGTCAAGCAACATGACGGAACCGAGGATAATCTTTTCCTCTTCCATCTTTTTTATTCTTTTCCAACAGGGTGTGGGCGATAACCCCACGCGCGTCGCAATGTCCGCCACCGAGAGGCTGGCATCGCGTTGCAGAAGATACAATATTTTGTAATCTATTTCATCTAATTCGTAAGCCATGGATATTTATTTACAAATTGCCCTCTTCTGCTATATTTTGTTATAGGCTGTTTTTTAGCATATTATATTGTTTATACCCATTTATCAACTTTTTATTTACGGAAAAAATAAAAAAAGGGGAGAGATTTTCTCAATCCCTCCCCTCTATAGTAGAAAAAATAAGAAAAATCAATTGCCTGATTTTATTTTATTAAAATCATCATTCATAAATTTTGATACTTCATCGGTTAATGGCACCTGGAAGGCAACCTTAGACAGGTATTTTTCGGGGTTAGAAACCACCGATTTATCAATAACAGCCTTAGGAATGCTTTTCATGCCTATATCGTTAGCGTGACCATAACCAAAAAAGCTAACCAATTGGGTGGCGCTTTCTGGGGCGGTAACGGCATCAATAAAATCATAGACTTTTTGAGGATCGCTGGTGCTTGATTTTGCCCAAACATAACCGCAAACATAGGAAGTGAATCCTTCTTTCGTATCGCGCGTCATTTTGACATTCAAGCCATCGGCTTGCATGGTAATGGGCGTTTCATTCCACGCCCATGCCACCAATATCTCACCGGTTTTCATGCCCGCGGCCAAATTGGGGCCATCGCTCCAATAAAATTTGACGTTTTTATGGGCCTGGCGCAACCATACCAAAGCCTTTTGGTATTTTGCATCGTTCTGAGTTTTGATTTCAGTCCAATCCCTGGTGCCCGTTGCCAACAAACCCAATTGCATCCAATCGGTAAAGTTATCGGGCACTGATATTTTTCCTTTGTATTTGGGGTTAACAAATACCTGCAGCGACCGAACATCGCTAGCGGGAACTTTGTCAGCATTATAGGTCACCGCGGTTTGTCCAATATCATAAGGTATGACGTAAACCTTCCCCTCGTGAACAAAACCTGGCAAGTTTTTATAGCGAGCATTCAAATTCTTATAATTTTTTAGCTTGCTAACATCTATCGGTTGGATAAGCCCACTTTCACGCCAACGATTCGTATTGTAAGAGCAAGGATGCGCCAGGTCTATCTTAAAGCCCGCAGTCATCTTTGCCCTTGCTTCTTCTTCTTCGGCGTAGATAGAAAAGCTAGGTTTCTTTTTATATTTATCCATGTAGGGCTTGAAATAAATCGGGTCATCATAACCCGACCAATCATAAACCCTCAGGTTGCTATCGGCGTGCGCTACTTTACTGCCCGCCAAATTTATCAAAGAGAACGATGCCACAAGCATCATCCCTGACAATAATTTTTTTATTTTCATCATATGCGGCCCCCTTAGCCATCAATAATAACCGAATAATTTTATAAGGGTTTCAACCCTCTAACTAGTCAGTTTGAAAATTATTACTTTTGCGAGTATGATAAAACTATTATTAAAAAATACAAGTATTATTTTATTAATATTTTTTTTAGGCAGGCTTCACCGTATGGGCCACCGCGGGGGCTTGCTCCATGGTATCAAGCCATTTTGCCAATTTGGGGTGTTTAGGACGCCAACCCCAATCAGGAAAACGAAAATCCAAATAATCCAAAGCCACCACCAATGTCGCCGTGACCAAATTGACCTTGTCTCCTATCAACTCAAGGTTTTTATCCATGAAATCGATGCCGTGGTTTACAGCCATTTCTTGGCGTTTTATCCATGTATCATCCAATGGTATGCCGCTATTTTCTTCCTTTCGCATGCGGTTTTGCGCCATCAGCACCGCCGCATTGCAAATACCGTCGGCTATGGCGTGATGAAACATGGTGCGCCCCGCCCCCACCCCGTGCAATGGTAAAAAATCAGAAGGACGATGGTCGGCGCCATGGTGCAGGGCCTGCAAATAAAAAATAATCGCCAATGAATCGCCGATGGCTTGACCGTCGTCGGTTAGCAAGGTTGGAATCTTACCAAGCGGGTTTTTAGGGCGCAGGGTAGCATCATCGGCCCGCGGGTTGGTGGCAACCTCGGTTATTTTATCGCCAAGCCCCATAGCATGGGCGGCGATGAGGACTTTTCGCCCATAGGGGCTAAGCTTAGAATTAAATAATTGCATCATAAAAATATTACCTATACCCAAATTTATAAAACAGCAAGGAGCTTTATTAAAAAAAAATAGCTAAAAAATATAAAATTGAGATTTTTATGACGGCCAAACAATCACCTTATAGCGATATTATGTTTTATTTTTTGGAAAATTCAAAATAAAATAATAAAATATATTTTTTTACCATTCATTGCTATTTTTTTAGATTTATAAAGACTTTTTAGAATAAAAATCTATAATAATCTAAGTATACATTGCTAAATAGATTTCTATTAAGTAACCAACGCTATGGTTCAAAAATTAAACATTGCGGTATTATTGGCTGGGAACTTGCGCACATTTGAACAAACGGCGCCGCTGCTTAAAAAATATTTGCTTAATAAATATCAAAGCGACGTTTTTATCTATACCCCCAACCAGCTAGAACACAATAACGCGGCCTGGCACGGGATGACGGGAAACGGCAACACGGTATCATCGCAACTTAGCCAAGATATTATCCGCAAGGCCAACAAACTTTATAAGCCAAAAAAATTTGTTATTAGCGACCAATTCAAAAATGTAAAAACCAACGGATTGTGGAAGTACCCACGAAAATTGGATAGCGGCGTGCAATCCACCCCCCTGACGGGCGCTTATCAAATGTTTTTTAATTGGAAAGAGGTTAATAAATTATGGATGGGTTATGCCAGAAAAAACAAAAAAAAATATGACTTCGTGGTCTTTATTCGACCAGACGTACTTTTGTTAGAACCCTTGCGTTTGGAATCTTATAGCCAGTTCTTCACATTTAATAAAAAGACCATCGTTTTTTTTTACGGCAACGGGGGCATTATACAAAATAAAAATATGTTTGCCTGGCTGCATTCGAGTTCTGACAGAATAATTTTTGCCAAGCCGCAGGTTATGAAAAAATTCCTCAATATATTTGACCATTTTGATAGATATTTTAAAAAGGCTCCGCGCCTGCCCTTTCCCGAATGGTTGTGCTGTTGTTTTGAAAATCAACAAAGCCTTTATGCTATTGAGCAAGGCTTGTACCCTATATTTGGTAAAATCAATCATGTGTTGAAAAGGGTTGATAAAACAAAAGACCAAATTTTTATCTTTTTTGATAGGTTGCACCATCCCCTCAAATCCATGCCGCCCTATTATGGCGAGCTTAGACGCCGCGTATATTACCTCATCATAAAAGAAAAAATTAAATTATGGCGACATTACATGGTGCAAGGATTTAAAAACCTACCGCGTAGTTCCCTTCACGCCCTGGTCAAAATTTACCTCAACAGCCCCCCGCTATATATCCCTTGGCGATTTATAAAAAGAAATATATTCTTGAAAAAGTCTTTAAAATCATATAATTAATAAGCAAGCTAGAAAAAGCCTGGGATATTATTAGAAAATTTTTACGCGCCCTAACGCATCGTAAAACTGTCTAAGAATAACCCTTAGGCGGCTTACATTTTATATTTATCATAAAAATACGTTAAGAAAAAATAAATGCCTACCATAAAAAAAATAGAACCCCTGGTGTCGGTTATCATGCCAGCTTACAACGCTGAGAACTACATCAAGCAAGCCGTCGAATCAATTCTTCATCAAAGTTATAAAAATCTAGAGTTGATTATTATCAATGACGCCTCCGCCGATAAGACAGGCGAAATAGCAAACGAATATGTCAAAAAATATAACCGGGTTCGCGTTTTTCACAACAACAAAAACCTTAAAGAATATGCTTGCCGTAATTTGGGGCTAGAACATGCAAAGGGAGA
This sequence comes from Alphaproteobacteria bacterium, assembly GCA_965262775.1. Classification (GTDB taxonomy): domain Bacteria; phylum Pseudomonadota; class Alphaproteobacteria; order JASGCL01; family JASGCL01; genus JASGCL01. The sequence goes on from CBDHFT010000007.1 coordinate 143,974, forward strand.
ATATATTGCATGGCAAGATGCCGACGATGCTTCCCACCTAGAAAGGTTAAAAAAACAGCTAGATTTTTTTGCAAAAAATAAAGCTGCCGAAGTGGTCGGAACGCCGATGCAGATTATCAATAACGAAGGAAATATTCTGAAGAAAGGCGACGGCGTTGATAACTTTATTGATTGGTCTAATGACATCGCCAAGCAACATCATCTCAATCAATTTAAGTTACACTTTAGTCTTTTTCCGACAACAACCTGCTTTAAAAAATCTATTTTAACAAAAATGAATAAGCCTTATTTTCGTCCGCTTCAGGTCGGCACCGATATGGATTTTATTTTTCGTTTAAAAGAAAAGAATATACAAATATATAATCTATCAGAAAAACTATATTATTATCGTCGTCATCCCGAACAGATTACGATTTGGAATCACCTAAGTGAACATTACATTGGTCTATCGATGTTGCGTTATGATTCTTTTTGTAGAAAAGAATTAGGACTTAATTTAATAAATAAAATGAATAAAAAAAATAATCTGATAACGGTCAAGGACAGCGTCAATTATCTTATCCCTTTTTTAAAAATAAAAGATATAGCATTCCACGATGTTTTTTTTCATGAATGGTTAACCTATATGTATTATCCCAGCAAGGATAATGAAAAATTATTGTGGGTATCTGCTCGTTATCAACCATCTTACGCTATGGAAAAATTCTCTAGATATATCGACCCTGCTGTCAGTAAAAAATATAATTTTATAGAATTGTTATGGCTTGCCCTTTTATATGGGACTTCTAAAAAAATATATTTTAATCTCTTAAAATATATTTTTGTTCAATTCTATCTCGCTCATCCCATCTTGCACAAACCTTGGCGCACTGTAAAAAAAATAATTAGCATCAGAAATAAATAATTAACGCTTGCGAAGTCTTTTGAGATTGTCTAACAGCTAAAAGACTATAAAAAATGAAAACTAGACCAAGTAAACTAAAAATTGCTGTGCTGTTAGCTGGCAATTTACGCACGTTTGAAGAAACCGCGCCTTTCCTAAAAAAATACCTGCTTGATTTATATGATAGCGATGTTTTTATCCATACATTTAATACATTAGAACATAAAACCCCCGCACATCATGGGCAAACTGGTGAACATATCGTGACACCAATGGTTGACGATAAAATAAAAGCTAAAGTTATAGAACTTTATAAACCAAAAAAATTTGTGATAGCAACAAATGAAGAAAAGATTAGCATTAAAGGCGATTGGAGGCTTTATTCTAATCCTTATAGGTTAAACAGCGCCCCATCAGTTCCGCTTAACGGGCTATATCGCATGCTTTATGATAGACAACAGGTAAACATCTTAAGACAAGAATATGAAAAAAGTTATCATGTAAATTATGACTTCGTTGTTTTCATTCGCCCCGATATTATGTTATTAGAGCCTATGGAATTAGAATCCTATCAAGAATTCTTTGACTTCAATAAAAAAACTATCATTTGGTTTCCAGCCTTCATCAATTTTTACTCAACTTCAAAAGCGAAATTTCTCACTTCTAACTTCGGTGACACGGTATTTTTTGGCAAACCAGCAGCGATGGATATTCTTCTTAATATGTTTGATGAATTTGATCGTTATTTTATAAAAGCAACAAAATTACCCTTCCCAAATGCTTTTCTTAGTGCCCCCGAAAGTTTTGAAGCACTATACGCTCACGAAAAAAACATTTTTCTTATGAATGGCAAAATAAACTACGTTCTAAAAAGAAAAGATTCCGCCTATAATATAATATGTGTTCATGAAGATAGACCTGATATTGACGGTGATAGCTATCAATATATAAAAAAAAGAAGGGCGACAATTTTAGCTAAAAGAATGATATTTAAAATCATGCCGCCCGCCTTGATTGATATGATAGTATTGATGAAAGTTAAGATAAGACGACTTCGATTAATAAAAAAAACACGACATGAAAAATAATAATTTTATTATCATCACAAGTATTTTTTCACCGACTGAGGCCGTGAAGAAATTTTCTTCGTTAAAAAATTATCAAACCATTGTGGTTGGTGACAAAAAGACCCCCGCTGATTGGCAGTGTGATAATGTACAATTTATTTCAGCAGATGACCAACAGACTGCTGATTATGCCATTTGCCAAAAATTACCTTGGAATCATTACACGCGTAAAATGATCGGTTACATCCACGCCATGCGCGCGGGCGCCAACATGATTATTGATACGGACGATGATAATATCCCTAAAGATAATTGGGAATTTCCTTCCTTCACTGGAAAATATGAAACTCTTTCTGCCAATGATTACGTCAATGTCTATCAATTATTTACTGATAAAAAAATATGGCCACGTGGTTTGCCGTTAAAAAAGATATTATCCAAGCCAGCTATTAGCACCAGCCTACAATCAGCCAATATTGGTATTTGGCAATTCTTGGCAGATGACGACCCGGATGTTGATGCTATATATCGCTTAACCATTAATGAACCCGTTTTTTTTAATGAACGGGCGCCCGTGGTGTTGGATGAGAATGCCATCTGCCCATTTAATTCGCAAAATACAGCATTTTGTAAAGAAGCCTTTCCACTTCTTTATCTACCGGCTTTTGTTAATTTTCGTTACACCGATATTTTACGCGGGCTTATTGCCCAACCCATATTATGGCAGTTTGGTTTTCGCCTAGGATTTGGCCATGCCACGGTAAGGCAAGCGCGTAACCCGCACGATTATTTGCATGATTTTATTGACGAATTTCCCATGTATTATGATGATCAAAAAATAATCCCCTTGGTCAAAAACGCTATCGTGGACGCTAAAACAATTCCCCAGGCTTTGGAATTAAGCTACCAAGCGTTATTAGAAAAAAATATTGTTAAAAAAGAAGAATGTGAATTGCTAACGTTATGGCTTAAAGATATTGCTGTTTAAAGAATAAATATCATGCAAAAAAAGAAATATAAAATTGCGGTAGAAGTATCAGGTCATTTACGGACTTTTGAATATTGCGCGCCGTTGTTAAAAAAAAACCTGTTGCATCATTATGATTGCGATGTTTTTATTCACACTTGGGATAGACTTGATCATCAGCAATTATCATGGCACGGCAAGCCAGGCAGTTTTGGCGGGCACCGCCCCGACGCCGTCACAGCGGATATCAAAAAAAAAGTAGAGCATCTTTACCAACCCAAAGCAATTATCTATGATAGCGAGGAGAGTATAAAAAAAATTGACGGTTTTTTGGTTAAACCAAATAAAAAAACAGGGTTTGGTGGTTTTTCGCTACAAGCTGCTTGGAATACACTTTATACTGAGGTTGAAGCCCATAGATTAATGAAAAACTATGCTAAAAAAAATAATATAAAATATGATTTTATTATTCGCACCCGCCCCGATATTGGCATATTAGAAGATTTTATTATCGATCCTTACTTGCCATTTTTTGATATCACTGGCAACAGCGTGGTTATTTTTCCACTCGGTTTTGCATTTGAAAACCCAAAACATCAACCAAGCAAAAAATTTGTTATTCCCCTTATGCCCGCATGGGATGTTTTTTTTCTGACCAACTTGCCCACCATGGATAAAATGATGAAGGTCTTAGATGACTTTGACTTGCTATTCAAAAAACTTCCCACCCTGTGGCCTGACCCAAAAATACTTAATAACATTGGCGTGTGGGGCATTGAAAATATTTTGATATATTATATGCAGCAATTGGGCATCGCCTATCATGTGGGGAAGTTGCATAAAGTGGTAAAAAGATTCAATGCAGAAAAAGATTTGGCAAATTTTTTTGCAGACAGCCCAAAACCCACCCCTCCCTCGCGAAATATTCTTCGAAAAATAATTGTCAATCTTTTACCGCCTATAATAAAAATGATGATAATAAAAATAAGAAACCTGTTAAAAAAATAATATCATGAAGAAAAAATATAAAATCGCTGTGCTGTTGGCGGGCAATTTACGCACGTTTGAAGAAACCGCGCCTTTCCTAAAAAAATACCTGCTTGATTTATATGACAGCGATGTTTTTATCTACACTCCCAATCAAATCGAACATAATGAACAGGCATGGCACAATATCACGGGTAAAAAGCATAATTCGGACGATGCCACGCGCCAAGAATTGACGGCGAAAAGGCAACACGCCTCTACCGCCCCACCACATTGGTCATCAGCGATGATTATAAAAAAATCAATACCACAGGGGTTTGGCGATACCCAAGAAAAATAGAGTCGGGAATACAAGAAACCGCTTTAACCGGTCCTTATCGTATGTTTTTTAATTGGAAAGAAGTTAATAAATTATGGCAAGTCCATGCCAAAAAGGCGAGGGTTAATTATGACTTCGTTGTATTTATTCGCCCCGATGTTATGTTATTGGAGCCATTGATATTAGAAAATTATCATGATCTCTTTGATTTCAATAAAAAGACAATTATTTTTTTCTGCGGCAATTCTGTTATCGAACAAAACCAACTAACCATTTGTCTATCCCATTGGAGTTCTGACAGGATTATATTCGCAAAACCCGAGGCGATGAATATTTTTTTAAATATATTTGATCATTTTGATCGCTACTTTAAGCAGGCGCATCATCTCTTGTCCTTGCCAGCATTTGTAAGAAGCAATTTTGAAACCACTCAAACCCTTTATGCTACAGAACAAGGCTTGTTACCTATCTTAGGCAAAATAAATTACGCACTAAAAAGAATGAACAAGAAAAATGACCAGGTTTTTATATTCCCTGACCGACTAAATTATTCCGCCAAAACCATATCAAAACATTTCCGCCGCATTATGATAAGGGAAAGATACCGCTGGGCAAGGCAATATATCCTAAAGGCTATTATTTTTATTTTATTTATTTTTCCGCCTTTGAATAAAATATGGTCATTTTATAAATTTATAAAACGAAAGATTAAAAAATAATATCATGAAAAAAAAATATAAAATCGCGGTAGAAATTTCGGGCCACTTGCGGGTGTTTGAATATTGCGCGCCGTTGTTAAAAAAACACCTGCTGGATCATTATGATTGCGATGTTTTCATTCACACCTGGGACAGGCTTGACCACCAACAATTATCTTGGCATGGGCAAAAGGGCAGTTTTGGCGGCCAACCCGCCAACGAGGTAACCGATGCCATTAAAGAAAAAGTTCAAAAGCTTTATAACCCAAAAATCGTGGTTTACGACAGCGAAAAAAAATTAAAAAAAATTGATGGCTTTCTTGCCGAACCCAACAAAGAAAAAAAATTTGGCGGCTTCTCCCTCCAGGCTGTTTGGAACACCCTTTATACCGAGGTTGAAGCCCATGGATTAATGAAAAATTACGCCAAAAAAAATAATATAAAATATGATTTTGTTGTTCGCACCCGCCCCGATATTGGTCCGCTGGAACCACTTGTCATCGAACCTTATCTGCCATTTTTCTCCCTCAACCCTGATACCGCGATTTTTTTCCCCAGTTCGGTTTACATCACCGACCCAAAGCATCTTTATTTTAAAGATTTTTATCTTAATTTTGCGCCATCGGTTGATGTGCTTTACCTTGCCACCCCATCGGCCATGGATAAGATGATGAATATCTTAAAGGATTTTGATTTTCTGTTCAGGGAATTGCCGCGCAACTTGGCGCGCGACATTCCACGTAGCGATGTCAAAATTTGGAACGTCGAATATCTGTGGGTACTTTACATGCAAAAAATTGGTGTTGCCTTCCATTTTGGCAAATTGGGACGCATTATCAAACGCTTTAACCCCAAACGCGACCACACAACCTTGTTTCCTGAACGTATGAAAAATGTAAGCGTCATCGAATATTTTTTACGCCAAACAATTTTCAAAAATCCTATTATTATTAAAAATCCTATCAATTACGTCCTGCGTCGATTGCCATTTATTATGGATTTGTATAAAACTATCCGTCGCAAAAACTTAATTTAACTGACGGTTTTGTTATTATTTACCTAAGGCTTGCCTGTAGGGGTCTTGAGGACTATTTCTCTTTGCTCTAGGTCTTGGCGACCCCATTGCTCTTTGCTCTAGGTCTTGGCGACCCTATTTCTCTTTGCTTTAGGTCTTGGCGACCCCATTGTTGTTTGATTGGGGTCTTGGCGACCCCATTGTTATTTGATTGGGGTCTGGCGACCCCAACGGGAATCGAACCCGTGTTTGAACCGTGAAAGGGTTCCGTCCTAACCTCTAGACGATGGGGTCAAAAAAATTTGACTTGTTGCTTTCCCTACCCCATGCCTAAAAAAAATGCAAGACCAATCGCCGAATGTTACTTATTTAATATTTTGTTAATAATGAAGATTAACCTTTGGCAAAAAAAACAGCATTGGATTGTCAAAAATATTAAACCATGTTATCAAACCCTATGCTTCAGCCTTTTATTGGCCGCCTTAACCATATCGCCATCGCTGTGCCCGACCTTGCCCGCGCCCGCGCCGACTATCTTTCGGCCTTCGCGGTTGATGCGTCTGACATCACCCCCCTGCCCGACCATGGTGTGTCGGTGGTTTTTATCAACATCGCCAATACCAAAATTGAACTGTTGCATCCCCTCGGCGCCGATTCGCCCATCGCCAAGTTTTTAGAAAAAAACCCAAACGGCGGTATCCATCACCTGTGTTATGAAGTTGAAAATATCATCGCAACGCGCGATCACCTACGCGCCCACGGTTACAAAATCCTTGGCAACGGCGAGCCAAAACTTGGCGCCCACAATAAACCCGTTTTATTCTTGCACCCGAAAGATTTTCATGGCACATTAATCGAATTGGAACAGGCTTAATCATATCATGAAACTCGTTACCCTGCTTTTTTCTTACCTTGTGTATTTTAGCACCATCTGGGTGGTTGTTTTTTTTATGTGCTTGCCGTTGTTCAACCCCAAACCGCCAAAAAAAATTGGTAAGGGGCACGCAACCTCCGCCCCACAAAATCCTCAAATAGGTAAAAAATTACTTCTTTCCTTGGCGATAAGCCTTATTATTTTATGCACGGTTATTTTATTACAACATTTTAAACTTGTGCCCACCCTCAACGACTTTGACAAATAGCGTAGAATTAGCTAGCGAAAACAGATGTTACAAAAAAATACCCAATCAATAAACTTTGTTCGGCTTAGCCAATATTTTTTACCAACCCTGAAGGAAAACCCGGCCGAAGCCCAAATATTATCCCACCGCTTGATGTTGCGTGCGGGGATGGTAAAGCAATTGTCGGCGGGCCTCTATAGCTGGCTGCCCCTCGGGTTGCGCGTTTTGAATAAAATTTCTGACATCATCCGCGAAGAACAGGCCAAGGCGGGGGCGCAAGAAATTTTGATGCCAACCATTCAACCCGCCGAATTATGGCAAGAATCGGGGCGGTATGAAGATTACGGCAAAGAAATGTTGCGCATCACCGACCGCGGCGACCGCCCATTGCTTTATGGACCAACGGCGGAGGAAGTGGTCACCGCCATCGTCCGCGACACCATCAAATCTTATAAAGATTTACCGCAAAACCTTTATCAAATTCATTGGAAATTTCGCGATGAAATTCGCCCGCGTTTTGGCGTCATGCGCGGTCGTGAATTTTTGATGAAGGACGGTTATTCATTTGATTACGATGTAGCCCAAGGAAAAAAAGCCTATCAGAAAATTTTTGTCTCCTACCTGCGCACCTTCGCGCGGTTGGGGTTGACGGCCATCCCCATGCAGGCCGACACAGGCCCCATCGGCGGCGATTCGTCGCACGAATTTATTATCCTTGCCGATACGGGCGAAAGCCAAGTTTTTTGCGATAAAAATATTTTATCACTGGACGCGCTGGATGCAGGCATTGATTACGAAAGCGATTTGACGGACGTTATCAACCATTGGACAGCCCCCTTCGCCGCCACCGAAGAAAAATTTGATGAGGCAGCTTTCAAAAAATTACCCGCCGACCGACAATTATCGGCCCGCGGGATAGAGGTTGGTCATATTTTTTTCTTTGGCGACAAATATTCTAAACCCATGAAGGCCGTGGTGCAAGACCCAAAGGGCGAGCTTGTCCCCGTGCAAAGTGGTTCCTACGGCATCGGCGTTTCGCGTTTGGTGGGCGGCATGATAGAGGCCAGCCACGACGAACATGGTATCATCTGGCATCCCTCGGTAACGCCCTATGACGTGGTGGTTATCAATTTACGCGCCCATGACGCAAAATTGGACGAAGCCTGTGAAAAATTATCGCACGAATTATTGCAAGCCAATTTATCGGTCATGCTCGACGACCGCGACCTTCGTGCGGGCGAAAAATTTGCCGAACATGACCTGCTCGGTATTTCTTTCCAAATTATTATCGGCCCCAAATCGTTGGAGGCTGGCAAGGTAGAAATCAAAGACAGAAAAACAGGCGAACGGCAAGAGGTGCCCATCGCCGAGGCCATCGCGACATTGCTAAAACTTCGGAAGCCCTACCTAAAATAAAAAATATAAAATCATGATATCCGTTCGCGATGCCTTCGATACCATGATGCAAGGTATTTTACCCCGCGGCGGTAAAGAAAATATCATACTAACTTCTAACATCAACGATACCGTGTCGCGCTTGTTGGGCAGTGTGTTGGCGGAACCCGTGACGGCCAGCCTCACCATTCCCCAAGCCGCCATGTCAGCGATGGACGGTTATGCCCTGCGCCATCAAGACATCGCAACCACGCCTGGCGAATTAAGCATTGTCGGAACTAGCCATGCTGGCAAACCCTTTGCTGGCGTGATAAAAATGGGTGAGGCTATCAAAATATTTACGGGCGGGTTATTACCCAAAAATGCCGATGCCATAGCCATTATCGAAAATACCGAACAACGCGATAACATGGTGGTTATCAAACAAAAACCCATCAAAGATAATTTTATTCGCCCCGCTGGTTTAGATTTTAAAAAAGGCGACGTGCTTATTGATGCCAACCAACCCATCACCACCCGCGCCATAAGCTTAATCATTGCCAGCGGGCAAAAAAAAATTACCATTCACCGCAAACCAAAGGTTGGCATTCTTTCGACCGGGGATGAATTGCAAACTATCGGCAAAAAAATATTGCCTCACCAAATTTATCCCACCAACAGCTACAGCCTGTTCGCCCTGATAACAAATGCGGGCGGCGAAGCAATCGATCTTGGTATTGCGCGCGACAAACCAATCGAACTTGCCAAACAATTACAGCGTGGTAAAAATTGCGACATGATTATCACCACGGGGGGAGCCTCGGTGGGCGAGAAAGATTTTATCAAACATGTCATCGAAGAAAAAAAATATGGTTTAAAAGGGCAAATCGATTTTTGGAAAATAGCCATGAAGCCAGGCAAGCCCATCGTGGTGGGCAACCTGCACGGCGGCAAAACCCATTTCTTGGGTTTGCCAGGCAACCCCGCCTCGGCCATCATAGGCGGTTTATTATTCATTCCCGCCATGATAAAAAAATGGCAAGGACTGCCCCCCCGTTTGTTGGATGATGATGCCGTTAGCATGCCGCTTGCCACCGATCTTCCCGCCAATGGCGACCGCCAGGATTACATGCGTGCCAGCGTCAACAACGGCAAGGTCATACCCAGCCCCACCCAAGATAGTTCGATGCTAAAATTTTTACACGACAGCGATGGTTTTATTATTCGCCCACCATATGATGGAGAAAAAAAAATAGGCGAAGCGGTGATGTTCTTATCGCTTAAACAATTTCACCTATATTAAATTATCGCGCAGGTGTTGGCACACCGTATCAAAATTATTATCCAACGCGGTTAATTTTTCTGGCGCCTGCAACATTTTTTCTATATCGGCGTTAAACATGGGCAAGGGTAGACCCGCGGCCTGCACCGCCGATTCAAATTTTCGCGCGTCGGCGGTTGCCAAACATAGGCTAGTCCCCTGTGCCTCTGCCCCCCCCGTGGTTTTGTATTTTTCTAGGGCGCGCAAAGCAATGGCGCTATGGGGGTCAAAAACTTTTTGGGTTTTATCAAACCAATCCTTCATGGTTTGCAAATTTTCATCATTATCAACCCGCATCGCCACAAAATCTTGTTGCGTTTGCTGATGTTCGCTCGGCGATAATATCAACCGACCACTGGTTCTAAAATCCAGCATTTTTTCTTTTAACAAGGATGAATCTTGATTGAAAAGGTAATACATATATCTTTCCAAATTGCTGGAAATTTGTATGTCCATGCTGGGGGAGTGAGTCTTTTTGACCGATTGTAGCACCATGTTGTTTTTTGCAAAAAATTGATAAAGTATATCGTTTTCATTGGTTGCGACCAAAAGTTTGTTAATCGGAAAGCCAAGGCATTTCGCATAATAACCCGCCAATATATTACCAAAATTTCCTGATGGCACGGCGATATTTATTTTTTGTTTGGTTTTGGCAAACAACATAACGCTGGCGCGGGCGTGATAAACCATTTGCATCAACACCCGCCCCCAATTGATAGAATTCACCGCGGTCAAACCATAACGCGTCACCATATCATGGTCGGCGAATAGTTTTTTTACCATATCTTGGCAATCATCAAAACTGCCCCGCAGTGCAATATTATGGATATTCCCCCCCTGCACCGTGGTCATTTGTTTGCGTTGGAATGCTGATACCTTGCCTTCGGGGTGGAAGACAACAACCTCGGTGTTTTTTGCCTGGCGGAATGCCTCAATCGCCGCCGACCCCGTATCGCCCGATGTTGCCGCCAGGATGGTAATTTTTTTATTCTGTGCTGTCAAAACATGTTCGAACAACGGCGCCAAAAATTGCATCGCCACATCTTTAAATGATAGGGTTGGACCATGAAACAATTCTAGCAAAAAAATATTCTTATCAATCGCCTGCCATGGTTGTTCGGTTTGCGCACCAAATAAAGGCAGGGAGTTTTTTAACGCCCTATGCAAAACATCTTGCGTGTTATCAGCGTTAAAAATTTTATCGCCAATGATGAAGGGCGATAGCAAACCCACCGCAAAATCAAGCAAAGCCATGTTATGGCCATGTTCTAATAAATCTTGGCTAAGTGTTGGCAGTTGTTTGGGAATATACAAACCGCCGTCGGGGGCTAAACCTTTCAGCAAGGCCTGAGAAAAAGTCAGTTCTTGCTTATCGCCACGGGTAGAAATATAAAGCATGAAAAGGAAAGCCAGATGGAATGATATTTGGTGCGGATGGAGGGACTTGAACCCACACTCTCATTAAAAAGAAACGGATTTTAAGTCCGTTGCGTCTACCATTCCGCCACACCCGCATAAGAATGAAAATACTAAATATTTTCGTCCTGCTTTGCCATATTCTTAACCATTTTGCAACCATCCCTATCCACAGAATAAAAAAAATATTACCACTGGTTGGCTGGTGTTTAATTTTCTAGAAAAAACTCGATATCTTTAATCTGGTGCAACGACTTGGCTATTTCTTGCTTAATGGTCAAAGACAGCCCCAAATCCATGACAACCGTTTTATCGGCCAATTGCAATTCTACCGTAACTTGGCCATGGCCTTTTTCTTGTTGGTTTAAAATATCGCGCAAGCGCGGCAGTTGCGATTGCCCTTCCGCCCCGTCATATAATTTTATTTTTAAAAATTTATAAAGGTCGGCTTTGACAGGTTCATCGCCCATTTTCCTTGCAATAGGATTCTTGCTAAACCCAGCCTTGGTTGCTTTGTCGCTTAACATGTCGCTGGCATGAATTATTTTTCTTATGTTGCGATAATAACGCGATTCATCATTCTTATCTTTTGTCATTTCAACTTCAACAAATACTTTTTCATTGGGGAGCAAAAACTTTTTTACTTTCTCGGTTATATCAAAATAATTAATATCTATTTCCCCGCCGCTGTCGGCCAAATTTAGAACATAAAAATCCTTGCCTTTCTTGGTTTGGCGCACGCTTAGCTTATTAACCACCGCCAGCACATTAACCTTACCCGTTACCAATTGTTTCAATTCGCTAATGGGGGTCAGGGTATAATCCTTCGCCAATTCTTCAAACCCGCGCAACGGATGATAAGCAAAATAAAACCCGAAGGATTCCACTTCTTTCTCCCCCAATTCTTTTTCATTCCACGGGGCAAAGGTTGTCAGGGGTTGCGCCATGTTTTTTTGAAAATTCTTATCATGCTGGAACAATGACGAAGCACCACCGCTGACATCATCACCCATGGCTGTCAAGAATTTTAATATCAACTGAATATTTTCAAATACTTCCCTGCGGTTGGGATGAATATTATCAAATGCTCCCGCCGCCGCCATGCTCTCCAACATTCTTTTGTTAAAAATGGTGGCCGCAGCCTCAGGCGGGATTGCTTGGAAAAAATCCCACAGGCTGGTCTGCTGTTTGGCAGTGCTAGATTCGTCATCGCGCGCCGCCACCAACGCCTGCACCGCCTTCACCCCAACATTTTTTAATGCCGCCAAGCCGTAGGCAATGGCGGTTGGATTTTTGTCATCGTCATATACAACTTCGAACAAAGCATGGGAATGCAGCACATCAGGGGGTAAAATATTGATGCCCATGGTTTTTGCCTCACCAACCAATATTGCCAACCTGTCGGTATCGTGCATGCCAAATGTCATGTTGGCGGCCATGAATTCTATCGGGTAATGGGCTTTAAGATAAGCCGTCTGGTAAGCCACCAAACCATAGGCCGCCGAATGTGATTTGTTAAAACCATAGCCCGCAAATTTTTCAACCATATCAAAAATTTTGGTCGCCAAGGCCGCGCTTACCTTATGTTTGTTTATCGCCCCCTTGATAAAATCTTCCTTCATCACCGCCATTTTTCTTTTATCTTTTTTACCCATGGCTTTACGGAAAACGTCGGCGTCGCCCGTGGAAAAATCGGCGAAGACTCGCGCAATTTCTATCACCTGCTCCTGGTAAATGGGCAAGCCATTGGTTTCCGCCAACACCTGGTGCAGCGACGGGTGGTCATATTCTATTTTTTCCTTACCCGCGCGCCGCGCCAAATAACTGGGGATGAGGTCCATCGGCCCTGGGCGATAAAGCGCCACCGCGGCAATAAGATGTTCCAACCTATCGGGTTGCATTTTAAACAACAGGTCGGTTATCCCTTCCGACTCAAATTGAAAAATACCGATGGTGTTACATTTGCAAAATATTTCAAAAGTTTTTTTATCGTCAAGCGGTATCATATCAAGGTTGATATCAATGCCGCGCTGTTCTTTTATTTTTTTGATACAGCGATTCATGATGCTTAGGGTCGTCAAACCCAGGAAATCAAATTTTAACAACCCAGCTAATTCTGCCGACTTCATCGAAAATTGCGTCATCAGCAAATTGCTGTCGCTTTTGCTATCGCGGTATAATGGCACGATTTCTTTTAACGGCCGCCCCGCCATCACCACGCCCGCGGCATGGGTTGCGGCGTGGCGATAAAGCCCTTCCAAGATTCTTGCCATATCGATAACTTGGCGGGTTACCTCATCCCCATCGTATAGTTTTTTAAGGTCGGGCGATTGCTGTAACGCCAGGGTTAATTTCCGTTGGCGTTTTTCTTTTTCCTCTTCGGTTTCATTACCGTCTTCGCTCGGCGCGGCGGCATCGAAACGAAATGGAATCAATTTGGCAATATCGTCTATCTTGCCATAGGGGTGACCGAACACACGACCAACATCCCGCACCGCGGCGCGGGCTTGCAACGAACCAAAGGTAATAATTTGCGCCACGTGGGTATCGCCATATTTTTCTTTGACATAATGCAACACTTCATCCCGCCGTTCTTGGCAAAAATCAATATCAACGTCGGGCATTTCTATACGCCCTGGATTCAAAAACCGTTCAAAAAATAATCCATAGTGAATCGGGTCCAAATTGGTGATGCCCAAGCTAAAGGCTGTTAATGACCCAGCGGCCGAACCGCGCCCTGGCCCCACGGGAATGCCATGATCCTTGGCATAGCGGATGAAGTCGGCGACTATCAAAAAATAATCGGAAAATCCCGCGGTTTTAATCACGGATAATTCATAAGCCAAACGCTCGCGATAGGCTGGTCGAGCATCATCGGTAATTTTTAGCAATTGTATTTTTTCTTCCAAACTTTTTTCCGCAACAATCTGCAAAATATCATCGGCCGACCTATCGCTTAAATCTTTGCCCAAACTTTCGGGGCGAAAAACGGGAATGATAGGTTTGGTTTTTTCTAAAATAAAATGGCAACGTTGTGCCACCACGCGGGTTTGCGCTATCGCCTCGGGCAGGTCGGCAAACAATGCCTCCATCGCCGCACCCGATTTAAAATAATGTTCGGCGGTTAATTGTGGGCGGTCTTCGTCGTTTATTTTTTTTTGCGCCGCAATACACATCAACGCCGATTGCGCCAAAACCAAATCGGGCGTCATGAAATGATTGTCGTTGGTGGCAATCAAGGGCAATGATTTTTTAAAAGCCATATCAAGCAACGCATCCTCGCTGGCGCGTTCTATTTCATCTTCCCTTATATCATTATGATGACGTTGCAGTTCGATATAACAACGGTTCGGAAATAACCCCGCCAATTTTTCCAAAAATATTTCGGCAACATGGGCTTGATGATGATAGATAAATGGCATCAACACGCCGCTCCGTCCGCCCGTCAAAACAATCAACCCATCGGTGCCATCTTGGTTATGTTGCAAGGCGTCGAGTGGAATAACGAAGTCTTTGCCTGCCTCCTGCCTTTGGTAGGCATCGGACATGGCACCAATAATTTTTTTATAACCCACCACCGAACAACAAAAAATAGCAACCCGCCCCGCCAACCATTGGTCGCCATGTTGAAACCCCACCGCCGTATCGACGCCAATAATCGGCTGGATGCCCTTCTCGATAGCCAGTTGGGAAAATTCCATCGCGCCAAAAAAATTATCGCGGTCGGTCAAGCCCAGGGCGGGCATGTTAAAATTTTTTGCCGCATTGACCAATTCGTTGAAGCGCAACATGCCGCGCGACAAAGAATAGGGCGAAGCATTGCGTAAATGGATGAAATCAGACATGATTTTTTTGCTTTTTAAAAAAGGTTTTTTGTGTTGTTTAGATTCCTGCTGGTTCTAACCTATAACGATTCTAAAATTATTGACAACCTAAAAAAACAACTATAATATGCCAAGAAATTACAAGCCATGGTAAGCAAAAAACTTATAGAAAGATTGATGGAATCAGTCGGTAATATAAAAAAGGGGGAGTTAATCATTACACTGCCTTCGGGCAGGGATTTGCACATTGGTGGGCAAAACCCAGGGCATCGTTCTCATATTGTAATAAAGGATTACCGATTCTTCCCCATGGTAATATTGCAAGAGGATATTGGTTTTACCCGTGCCTACATGGCGGGTTATGTTGAATGCGACGATCTTATAACCTTTGCCCGTTTGATGTTTCAAAACATGACCACGCATAATAATTGGCGATTATTACGGCGTATCGGCAGTGTGAAAGAAAAAATAAAATATTTTTTTCAACAAAATACCGTTAGCGGTTCGAAAAAAAATATTCCCGCCCATTATGACTTGGGCAACGATTTTTACCAATTGTGGTTGGATAAAAATATGAACTATTCATCCGCCCTTTATAAAGACCAAAAGGAAGATTTGGTATCAGCGCAATTGCAAAAAAACCAACGCATCCTGGATGTTTTTGATAAAAAATCTGGCAGTATTTTAGAAGTAGGTTGTGGCTGGGGCGCATTCGCCGAATTAAGCGTCAACAGCGGCGATTACGATTTTCACGGCATATCACTGTCTCATCAACAATTAGAATATGCCCAAGCGCGATTAAAAAACAAAGCCAACATGGAATATCTTGATTACCGCAACCTTAGCCGTAAATACGACCGCATAGCGTCGATAGAAATGTTTGAAGCCGTTGGCAAGGGTTTTTGGAATTCCTATTTCCAAGCCGTGCATCATTCATTGCAAGATAAAGGGCGTGCCGTTATCGCCACCATTTTTATCGACGACAAAGCTTATCCAGATTACGAACAATCCACCGACATGATAAGAACATTTATTTTCCCTGGCGGGCATTTACCTTCGCCCAGCAATTTTTTTGCTAGCGCGAACCAGGCTGGTTTAAAAAACACCGATGTTTTCCATTATGGTTTGTCCTATGCAAAAACTTTAAAATTATGGTTGGCCAATTTTGATAAAAAATATAAGGAAATAAAAAAATTAGGCTATCATGATAATTTTATTCGTTTGTGGCGTTGTTACCTTGCCTTTTGTTCGGCGGGCTTTGCCGAGGAACGCGTGGGCGTGATGCAAGTTGCCTTCGAAAAATAAATTGAAAAATAAATATACCGCTTGCCTTTTTTGTTAAAAGCAAGATTTTGTGATACAATATGTCATTAACCAAGGTTGGCTAAAATTTTGAATAGGTCTATTCAACCTGCCATCAGGGTTTATCGCCAGCCAAGATTAATAAAACCATGTTATCCAAAAATCCACATCCAACATCAACGGGGGGCCGCGAGGGCTTCTCTCTGAAGCTTGACGAAATCTATGGCGCCCTGCCCCCCGCATTCTATACCAAAATGCCCGCCGAAGGGTTTGCCAAATCGCCCAGGCTGGTTGCATTTAACCCCGCGGTGGCGCGGCTGATTGATTTGCCGCCTGACGCCGAGTCTAACCCCGATGCCGTGCAATATTTTTCTGGCAACAAAACTTTGCCTGGCGCGCACCCCCTGGCCATGGTTTACGCGGGGCATCAATTTGGTGTTTGGGTGCCGCGGCTGGGCGACGGCCGAGCCTTGCTTATCGCGCAAATAAAAAATAAAGATAACCAGCGGTTTGATATTCAATTAAAGGGTTCGGGTAAAACCCCCTACTCGCGATTTGCCGATGGTCGCGCCGTGTTGCGTTCCACCATTCGCGAATATTTGGGCAGCGAAATGATGGCGGGTTTACAAATTGCCACCAGCCGCGCGCTGTGCATGATTGAAACGGGCGAGCAGGTAAGGCGCGAACGGTGGGAGCCAGGGGCGATATTAACCCGCCTTGCCACCAGCCATATTCGGTTTGGCCATGTTGAATATTTTTGCCACAGCGAACAAACCCCCATGGTCAAGGTTCTGCTTGACCATGTTTTGGATTATTATTTGCCCCAGTTTAAAAATAACAAACAACCCTATCACCAGATTTTGTCTTGGGTGGTTGATAAAACGGCTTTGCTTTTGGCGCAATGGCAAGCGGTCGGGTTTTGCCACGGTGTCATGAACACCGACAATATGTCGTTGCTGGGCGAAACGTTAGATTATGGCCCCTTTGGTTTTTTAGAAGAATATAACCCCCATCATGTTTGCAATCACAGCGATGAACAGGGACGTTATAGTTTTGCCAACCAACCGCGTATCGCATGGTGGAACCTCTATGCCCTGGCCATGGCCATGAAATCATTGGTGAGTGAAGAAGATGCCGAAGCGTTGGTCAAACCATTTGGCACGCAATTCGAAAATTATTTTTATGACATCATGAGTCAAAAATTGGGGTTGGATAAAAAAACAACAAGCGACCAAAGTTCTACTCATCAAATTATCCATGATTGGTTGGCGTTGTTAGAAAAAACCAAAAGCGATTACACCCTAAGTTTCGTCATGTTGGGCGGCGATATGAAGGATGTTGAAAAAAACAATTTGTTCTTAAGCAACGAAGGTAAGGTATTTCTGCAGGATTACAAAAAAATCCTGGGCGACAAGCCCGACGCCGCGCGCCGCGCCCAAATGGCAAAACATAACCCGTTGTTCATATTACGAAATTGGGTGGCGCAGGTAGCCATAGAAAAAGCCAACCAAGGCGATTACAAAACCTTGAACGAATTATTACAGGTTTGCCAGCAACCATTCGAAGCCAGCGGACAATTTTCATTTCAAAAAAATGACCAGGGGCAACCCATAAAAATGATTGCGGGGCATAATATCTGCGCCGCCGCGCCAGCCGATTACCAGCATCTCAGTGTTTCTTGCTCTTCCTAAAGCCAGAATTTTATAACTTGCTTTAAATGGTCTTTAACGCGAATCCAAATACCCGCCCATTTTTATCGGCGATATTGTTGTTGCCAAACCGGTTGTTTCATCGGTTTCAACCAACACCCCGCACACCGTCGCAACCCCCGACGCTGGTTCCAACCGTGGCAGGGGATATTCCTTTAAAAAACGTTTTAAAACCTTGCTCTTTTCCATGCCGATAACCGAATCGTAGCAACCGCACATGCCAGCATCGGTTTGATAGGCTGTGCCGCCCTCTAACACCCTTGCATCGGCCGTCGGCACATGGGTGTGGGTTCCCACCACCAGCGACGCCCTGCCATCGCAATAATAACCTATTGCCTGCTTTTCCGATGTTGCCTCAGCATGAACATCTATCACAATGGCGTCATAGCCCTGGCTCATGGGGTTGCCCTGACCAATGACCTTATCCAGCGCAGCAAAGGGATTGTCATAGCCACCCATAAAAAGTTGCCCCATAACATTGACCACCAAAAATTTTTTACCGCTTTCCGTTTCGCCACTCGCCATACCCTTGCCAATGGCCACCGCCGAATTATCTTGCGCAAAATTGCCATCGGTATTGGCAAAAAAATTAAGCGGCCGAATAAGCCGTGATTGCAAAGAAAAATAATCCAACGATTCACTGCGGTCAAAGGCATGGTTGCCCGTGGTGATAACATCGACCCGCAAACGAAATAATTCTTCGGCAACCTCGGGGCTGATGCCAAACCCATGGGTAGCATTTTCGCCATTAACCACAACCAAATCGGGCTGGTGTTGTTTGATAAGTTTGGGCAAATGCTCGGCAACGCCCAAGCGTCCTGCCTTTCCCATTACATCGCCCAAGAATAAAATTTTCATTTAGCCTGTTAAGAATAGATTTGCTTTTCCGTCAAGATAAAATTGAGCGATTTATCAAATGGCCCAATGGGTACTTTATCAATTTTTTGTCCATCCCAAGCCAGGCCAATGGTTAGAAGATTATTTTTTATTTTTTTTTCTGTCGATATTTTTTCTATGGTGCGGTCGTAAAATCCCCCGCCATAACCCAAACGAAATTTTTCTTCATCAAATGCTAACAGCGGAACAATCATGATGTCGGGAATGACCTCGGGTTTATCCGCACTGGGGCTGGATGTGCCAAAGGCTTCGCTGACCAATTTATCCCCTACCTGATAGGCGCGAAATATAAGCGGTGTATTTTTTTTGATAACCACTGGCAAGCAAAGTCGCCCCCCCGCCCCCAGCAAAAACGGTATAAGGCCCAGCGGGCTTAGCTCGCTGCCCATGGGGTAAAACAGCGAAACATTTTTTCCCGACCATGTATTATTTGCAAATGCTTGCGATAACAATACTGGCAAATTTTCTGGCGGGTTGTTAAGGCCGCGTGCCATGCTGGCGCGTTGCGTCATCATCGCTTGGCGTAATTGTTTTTTTACATCGTCAATGCCATCGATTGTTGGGGTAATTGTCGCCATAGAAAAATGAAAAAATAATAAAAATATCCTAGCCAATAATGGCACGCATAAATAAATGGTAAAGCCAGCCTGCCGTTGTCTTTCTTTATTCAGTCCTCCGTGGTGCCTGATAAACAGGTGGGTGCCATGTGAAAGGAAAATTCGGCGATGGAGCCTTTACAAATGAGGAATTATTGCTAACCCCCCACTGACCATTACACTATTTTCCAGCCAGCGACGGCTCCCGTTCGAAGAACAACATAGCCCACGAGACAGATAAATCTATGACTAATTGGTCGCACAGCCCAGCCTTACCATCATCAATTTAGCTCCATTTACGCCCGATAGCAAGTATGATTATTTTTGCTATGCTTAGTAGTTTATCTCCACGTAGTATTTATTATTTTGAGATTGCTATTTTAGATTTTATTTATTAAAAACTCTCATGTTAAAAAATAGAACATCAAAAAAATGGGTCATGGGCCTCGATATCGGCACCACATCGGTCGCCGTGGCCTGCTATGCCGTCGACGGCGATAACCACGAAAATCATCAATTAGAATTTTTGGATTCTGTCATTTTTTCAGAACCAGTGGAGGCAAAAACCCTAGCCATGCTTAACCAAGCACGTCGCGCCAAACGTTTAGCAAGGCGTCAAACCATAAGAAAAGCCCGCGTCAGACGCAAACTACTGCATATTGGCAAAACCATGGGGCTAAGCGAACAACAATTATCAAGGCGTGATGCCAATGATTTCAATGTGCTTGATTTACGATTAAAAAGCGTCAACCAAAAATTGGAATTGCAGGATGTCATGTTGGTCGCCCTCAACATGTTACAAAACCGCGGCGCACGGCATAATAGATTATCAGAAAACGACACCGAAACTCAGGCCGAGATATTGCAAACAAGGAGAACCGAAGCCACCAAAAATAACCAGCGCGAAGAATGGTCCGTCATCTATCGCGATGGCGAAAAAGAAAAAGAAAACGAGCTAGCGCGATTTGCATCGCGCCAACGATACGAACAGGAAGTAAAACATTTTCTTGAAACCCAAGAAAAATACCACGCCATATTAAAGGATACTTATAAAAACGCACCTGAGCCCGAAAAAGGAAAATTATTTAAAACCCGAGAAGCTAACAAACCATTTACCTTCAAAGATGCCCTGGAAGAAGTTCTAACCTATCAAAAACCCATCAAGTGGGATACCGACACCATCGGCAAATGCGAATTGATGGGCGGCGATTATTTTCGCGCGGTTAAGGCGCAACCCGACTTCCAATTTTTTCGTATTGAACAAAAAATCCAAGACATGCAATGGCGGAGTGGCAAACCCGTCACCCCCGAACAAAAAAATATCATCCGCGATATGTTGTTCGATAACCTATTCGTGAAATACACCGCTATTTATGAACGGCTAGACCTGGTTGATAGTCAAGACCGCCTGACCCATGATTCTGGCGAAGGTGGCGGGTTTGACGGCGACAAAACAAATCATTTGATAGCCGAGCTAGCAAGGACCGATACACCATTGCTAACCGATTGGAATAATTTATCGCCTGACGAACGTGCCATGGTCATAGCCTTCTTAGGCGATTTGCAGGACAAAACCCTTGCCAAGGATGATTCTTACATCAACAATTATTTTGCAAAAAATTTGGCAAAGGACCATTCTTTTAAAACCAACCTGCCCGATGGTCGCGCACCCGAAAAAGTTAAAAACTTCATTTACACCATCGCCAATCATAAAAAATTTGATACCCTGTCCGCCATGGGGTTTGATAAAAAACGCGCGCAATATTCGCTCGCCGCTTTGCGTGCTTTAACCAAAGAGATGAAGGAAAACAATTGTACCCTGCACGATGCAAGGGCAAAACTTTTTCCCAACCCGATAGAATTTGAAGAACCATTAACCAACCCGCTGGTCAGGAAATCTTATGACCAAACCATGCGTATGGTGCAACATGCCATCAAACAAATGAAAAAACGTGGCGCCAACCCATTACCCGAAGATATTCGTTTTGAAATGATGCGGGAATTGCAAATGTCGGTGTATGCACGCACTGAACTGAACAAAAAACAGGGCGATAACCGAAAAGTCCGCGACCAAGCAAAAAAATTATTGGCCGCGGGCGGACAGCCCACCAATGCCACCAATATAAAAAAATACCAATTGTGGGAAATGCAGGGCAAAGCATGCGCCTACAGCGGAAACGCCATATCCTTAAGCCAATTTACTTCTTGCGACATTGACCATATTCGCCCGCAAAGCAAGGGCGGTTCGGACGCCTTCACCAATTTGGTGTTGGTTTTTACCGAGGTCAATCAAAACAAGGGCGACATGACACCATACCAAGCTTACAAATCTGGCAAATTGAACGCAAAAGAATGGAATGGGTTGGTCAACCTAGCCAAGGAATTAATTAACGATAGTAATATATTTGGTGAATGGGAAAAAGATTACCAGGCCAAGGAATCCAACACCGCCGTCATCAAAAAGAAAAAATCGGGCAAAGAAAAAAAACCACGGTTAACCCCGCAACAAATTAAGGGTATCCGCCTGTTGTCATTGGGCGACCCGCAAATGCGCAAATATGACGACGACGACACACGGGCATTCCAAAACACCAGCTACGTGGCAAAAACCGTCAAACGCGGGTTGTTAAAATTATACAAAAAACAATTTCCCAATGCGACCAACGCCGAATTGGCGCCAAAAATCATTCCGCTGCGCGGTTCCATTACCGCGCTGGCGCGTCAAGAATGGGGGTTTGAAAATATATTGCCCCATTTACGGATGGCGGAAGGCAAACCATTATTCAATGCCGATAACCAAATAATATCACCCGATGATTTTAAAAAATACCCCGAAACAAAAGAAGACGACCACAAGTTTTTTAAACGTTGCGACCACCGTCACCATATTATCGACGCCGCCACCATTGGGTTAATCACCCGTTCCATGTTAGACCGCGCGTCAACCCACACCGCGCGTTATGGTTCGTTATATATTGATAAAAAAATTCGCGAAGAAAACAAGGTTGAAAAATTTTTACTGAAAAGTGAAAACATCGCCAAGGTTATTTATCCACAATTGCAATCATACATGAAAAATTATGTGGTGTGGCACAAACCCGACCGCTTTGCCGATGGACAGTTTTTTGAAGAGACAGCCTATAGAAAAATTAAAGAAAATAGCATCAAAAATAATGATAACTTTCAACAAAATCATGTCGTAAAAAGGATTCTATTAACCAGTCTCATTGCTAAATATAGCAGCTATGCAAAGTTTATTGAGAAAATAGAAGAAGATTGCGAGGGATATGAGATAAAAAAATCTATCATTACGCAATTACAAAAACATGAAAAAAATGGCAAAGAATTAAAAGACGCCCTGGGCGACCTGTGGTTCCCCGAACACACCAAAAACCTTGTTAAAAAAATATCAATAGTTTTTAAAAATTCTTTTAATGCTAAGTATGATATCTATATAGAAAAAAACAAAGCTATTTATTTTAAAAATGAGTTTGCCGTTGTTGAGATTAATCAAGATAATGAATTATTATTTATACCTCACTGGCAACTAACTAAAGAGAAAAATAAAATTCTACAAAAAAATAATAAGGCATTTTATAAAAATGATTTCGTTTACTCGCAAACCTATAATGATTTTTATGTAATAAAAGGATACCATAATGAAAAAGGAATTAGAATATTGCTAGCAACTGAAGCGTGGTGTCCACAAACCCAATATAATAATGGATATGATGTAAAAATAAAACCAAGGGCAAATTATATTAAAAAAGGCATCACCCTTATCCCTGACCGTCAAACCCTTGCCCAATATATTAAAATAAAAAATGAAAGGGCGCATGATAAAACATGAGTTTTCATGTTGTTGAAATAAATAACCCCGCGAAAATAACGGTTGACCTTGGCCGTATAAAAATAAACGACCAAACCATTGCCGCCCGCGACGTCGCGGTGTTGGTGTTAAACCACCCCGAAATTGTTTTGTCCGCCCAAACGATTGCGCTGTTGGGCGAGCATGGCGCGGTGGTTATATCGGTTAACAGCAAACATATCCCCATTGCCATCACCTTGCCCTATAACATTAATTTGGCGGGGGCAAAAAACCCACATTTACAGGCTATCCATTTATCAACCGCCTATCCCGCGGGGTGGTGGCAAAAAATTGTGGCGCAAAAAATTGAAAACCATGGTTTTGTCATGAAACAATTAAACCAACCCCAGGCGTCAGAAAAATTATTGGCATTGCGCAACACCGTAACCCCGGGCGACAAAACCAATGTCGAAGGGTTAGCAGCCAAAATATTTTGGCAAGATTATTTTGATTCATTGCAAGGCGGCGGCAACCGCGAAAAACAACATGCCGAACAACCATTAAACAAACATTTAAATTACGGTTATGCCATCGTAAGATCCCTGTTGGCGCGCGCATTTGCCGCCGCGGGTTTTTGTTGCAATTTTGGCGTCGGGCACCACCGCCAAGACAACCCATTTAATTTGGTGGAAGATTTCATGGAACCATATCGCTATATTGCCGAATGGGTGGTGGCAAAAATGTTTCGCGCCGAACCCTTGCCCGACTTAACCCCCGCCAGCAAAAAACAATTGGTGACCGATATTCTTGCCATGCCCGTGCCCTTTGCCAAAAAAAATTATCGCTTAATCCCCGCCACCGAATACACCGCCAACAATTATGCCGAGGCCCTTGCCACGCCCGAAAAACCACTCGACTTACCCTGCCCCCTGGCTTGGCAAAAAATAACCAAACCCCGATAACCACCCGCCCAACAAAAATAATGACAGGCGATTTGTTATCATTCAACCCAAACAGTTGGCGCATCATGTGGCTTATATGTTGTTTTGACCTTCCTACCCACACCAAAAAAGAACGTTGGGCCTACAGCTATTTTCGTAAAAAATTGCTGACCAATGGTTTTCAACAAATGCAATTTTCGGTTTATCAACGGCATTTTGAAACATTTGCGAAAGCCCGCGCCGAAGCCAGCAAATTGGGGCAATTTGTGCCCGACGGTGGCAAGGTTAGTTTTATATTCTTAACCGATAAGCAATTTGGCATGACAATCAATTTTTTTGGTTCATTCCATGCCGAAGACAGCCCCGACGCCCCCGAACAGCTTTTGCTGTTCTGAATAAAAAATAAAAAAGGGAGCGTTGCGAAAAACAACGCTCCCTTTTTTTAAATTTTAAAAATGGCTGAGTTACCTCAGTTACCCTAAATTCCAGTTGCCCAAAATTCAGACCTTTACGACTTTCTATAGTCTTGTTACCGAAGACGCTTCCCCAAGCGGATTATATTAGAAATAATAATTTACTACCTTACATCGCTTCATGTCAAGATATTTTTTATAAAAAAACATCTTTTTTATTGCTATTTTTCAATCACCTGCAACATCAATGTTCTAACATAATCCGCTTGGGGGAGCAATCGGAACGTTCTTCCTTTTGTAATTAAGGTTGTTGATGTTCTAACATAATCCGCTTGGGGGAGCAATCGGAACGTGCCTTGGTAGGCGTTCTAAGAAGTTAATGTTCTAACATAATCCGCTTGGGGGAGCAATCGGAACTGCTGTCGCAATCATCAGCTAGGGCAACACGTTCTAACATAATCCGCTTGGGGGAGCAATCGGAACTTACTCAAACAAAACACAACAGAAAGGGTGGTTCTAACATAATCCGCTTGGGGGAGCAATCGGAACGCTTTTTCGGGGGCCGAAAATGGATTTGATGTTCTAACATAATCCGCTTGGGGGAGCAATCGGAACCTAAAAGGGCAGGTGGATTTAAGCTTGGTTGTTCTAACATAATCCGCTTGGGGGAGCAATCGGAACCACGGTGCGCCAGGCGACAATAATTCATTTGTTCTAACATAATCCGCTTGGGGGAGCAATCGGAACATGTATTGCAAGGCTCAGGTGTATGGCGATGTTCTAACATAATCCGCTTGGGGGAGCAATCGGAACATTCTTTTAGCCACGTACAATTTCAGTTCTGTTCTAACATAATCCGCTTGGGGGAGCAATCGGAACTTGATTACCATCTTTAACTGGCTCCGTGTTGTTCTAACATAATCCGCTTGGGGGAGCAATCGGAACTACGCCGACAAGATGTTGCGAGGTTTAAGTGTTCTAACATAATCCGCTTGGGGGAGCAATCGGAACTGGATTCTTGATGGAAGAAGGGATGATTGAGTTCTAACATAATCCGCTTGGGGGAGCAATCGGAACACAGAACATGTTCTAACATAATCCGCTTGGGGGAGCAATAATGATTATTGTTGTTCTAACATAATCCGCTTGGGGGAGCAATCGGAACCAATCAAGATAAGCATTATCCATCACGGGGGTTCTAACATAATCCGCTTGGGGGAGCAATCGGAACGCCTGTGCCTGTGGGCGCAACCCCAACCCCGTTCTAACATAATCCGCTTGGGGGAGCAATCGGAACAGCATCTGCGTGCTGGCCATAACAGTCATCGTTCTAACATAATCCGCTTGGGGGAGCAATCGGAACTGGGCGATGTATTATTCTTTAAAAATAGAGGTTCTAACATAATCCGCTTGGGGGAGCAATCGGAACATTTCAACAATATTTTTATCGTTTGGGAATGTTCTAACATAATCCGCTTGGGGGAGCAATCGGAACACATTTAGCATTACAGGGTCGCAACAATTTGTTCTAACATAATCCGCTTGGGGGAGCAATCGGAACGTGTATGGCGATGCTCAGGTGTCTGACAATGTTCTAACATAATCCGCTTGGGGGAGCAATCGGAACCGCAAATCGCTAATTTCTTCGGAAGCCAACGTTCTAACATAATCCGCTTGGGGGAGCAATCGGAACTGCACCAAGATGATTTGGTTGGTCATGCTGTTCCCTTTCTGCCACACCCCCCCCATTGGGCATTATTGGGTATTATTGGGCATTAACGGGCGTTAGTGGTCGTTTATTAAAATATCAACCCAATTCTACCGCCTAGTTCGAATGATAGCGGGCCAGGGGACTGGATTATGTCATTACCGCTATGGTCGGTATTAATGTAAAGTATGCTTTTTAACTCGTGGATATACCTGGTGTAAATACTTAACGTAAAAAAATCACTCCTGTAATCAACTTGTACAATCGGCGCGATTACAAACCCCGCGTCATCCTTTGCTATTGTTTGGGCGGGTGATGTGCGTTGTGTAGCGTATGGAATTGTTACAGGGATATTTGCTTCGGGTGTTGGCGCAGGTGTCGGTGTCGGCGCAGGCGTGGGCACTGGCGCAGGGGTTGGTGTCGGCGCAGGGGTTGGTGTCGGCGCAGGGGTTGGTGTCGGCGCAGGGGTTGGTGTCGGCGCAGGGGTTGGTGTTGGCGCAGGTGTCGGCGCAGGGGTTGGCGTTGGCGCAGGTGTCGGCGTGGGCGCAGGTGTCGGTGTTGGCGCAGGTGTCGGTGTCGGCGCAGGGGTTGGCACTGGCATGAGTATGATAGGCGGGGTCTCGGGTGCAAGCCAACTATCCACGGTGATTTTCTTTTCAACACCTGTTACAGTATAGATTAAATTAACAGTATAGCCAACGGCGGGAAGCCTAACATTATCTTTAATTGCCTGGGTAAGTTGTTCATAATCTATAATCATGTTATCAAGTTGCGCAGTTAAGTTTGCTGCTGTTGAAGATAAATCGGTAATATCAACCACACCATTATTAAAATCTTCGGCAGTAAGTTTTATTTTAATTTTATGTTGCGATAAGATAGGGGTTAGCGACCCAGGATTAGTTTGTGTGGGATTATCAACCGCCTGTATAGACGTAACATCCGCGCCCTTCGCAAGAAAATTGGATCCATTATTATTAACAGCAACATCGCTTAAACTAAAACCTAAACCAACGCCTGCCTTAATCGACCAGTTTTTGTTAAACTCATACCTATAACTTGGGGTGAACAACGCAATATTATAATTTACTTTTGAGCCAGCATTATCCCGAGAGCTAAAACCAACCCACTCGCCGTCCAGTGTAAAATTATTCCATTTGTATCCTATGCTAGCGCCATAACCCACAGCGATGTTATTCCCCACGCTAAAAGTTTTTCCGCTTTTAAATGTGAAGTCAGACTTGAAAGCATTTATCGCGCTCGCGCCGACATTAAAGTAAACCTCTGATTTGGCCAAGCTAGGCAATGCCACTAGAAAGGTTATTAGTATTTTTTTCATATTTTATGGATGTTGTTAGTATTTTCTTTATGCTTGATAAATATTATTAATATTTTTTTTATAGTTGAGAGCGTTTATTTTATTTTTTTAAACTTGTAAAGAATCTAAAAGTTGTTTTTTGAAATACAATTCATCGCATGATGGTTGATGCCAATCATTCTTGATGATGTAATTAATTTTTTCGATGAACAATCTCTAAGTGGTTGCAACTAATATTTTTGCAACTATGCAACTTAATCCAAAAGTAATAATATTAAAATTTTCTCTTTTTGGTCGCGCAAAAAATTTACGTGGCTCATCTGAAGTTTTACTTAGAAAAATAATAGCCATGTCGGCGAATAATTTATTACAACTCTTTAAGGTTGAATAAAAATGCGTGGTAGCTATATAGTCAGATGTTTATTTGTAAATATTCCGTCGAAAACGCCATCAGTTTTTTTAAACTTATCAAACTTGTCAATTTCCATCCGTTAAATTTTTTAAAAAAATTCGTTTTAATCGGCTTAGAGAATACAATCGGCCCCGCCCCCTCTCCCGCCGCGTGAAGAAAAAATTATCACTATATTGGGGGTTGCGATTTTTTAACCTCCGCCGATTGGGTTATTTTATTTATCGTGATTGAAAACCATAAGATAATTAGATAAGGTAAATTGAAAAAATTATTTTTGCTACATTCTGAATTGTTTTTATCATCACCATGCGCTCCCCCAAAAAAATGCCCCCTGTTACCCATGATGTGCGGGATAGCAAATGGCAATTCTTTATCGACCGCGGCGGAACATTTACCGATATTATTGCTATTGCGCCCGCTGGTCATTCCACTTCGTCGGGCGCGGTGGTGGTTAAAAAATTCTTGTCCGATAATCCCCAACAATATAAAGACGCCGCAATTTTCGGTATAAGGCAAATCCTGAACCTGCCGCTTGATAAAAAAATTCCTGGCAACCTTGTCTCCACCATCAAACTTGGCACCACGGTTGCCACCAACGCACTGCTGGAGCGAAAGGGGGAAAAAACCGCCCTCCTCACCACGGCGGGCTTCGCCGATATTCTACGCATCGCCAATCAACAACGCCCCGATATTTTTGCATTGGAAATTATCAAACCCGACCAATTGTATGAAATCGTGGCCACGGTAAAGGAACGTATGGATGTCGCGGGAAAAATTATCACCCCGCTTGACGAGGGTGAAGCAAAGCAGACATTGCAAAAATTATACGACCAGGGTTATCGTTCCATCGCCGTGGTGTTGATGCACAGCGTTACAAACGGTGCCCATGAAAAAAAATTGGCGGATCTTGCGCAACAAATTGGTTTCAATCAAATCGCCCTCAGCCATGTGGTTAGCCCGTTGGTTAAAATTGCGCCGCGCGGCGACACCGCGGTTATTTCAACTTATCTATCACCCGTCTTGCACCGCTACATCGAACAGGTAAAAAATGAAATCGAAGATGATGTCGAATTGTTATTCATGCAATCCAGTGGCGGCCTAACCACCGCGCCATTTTTTCATGGCGAAAATTCTTTGTTATCGGGTCCCGCGGGCGGGGTTATTGGCGCGGTCACGGTGGCACAGCAAGCTGGCTTTGATAAAATAGTTTCATTCGACATGGGCGGCACATCAACCGACACCGCGCATTTTATTGGCGAAAAAAACAAATCAAACGATTATGAAAAAACATTCGATACCGTTATCGCGGGCACGCGCGTGCGGGTGCCAATGTTAAAGGTTGAAACATTGGCGGCGGGCGGCGGCAGTATTTGCCATTTTGACGGCAGTGCCATGACTGTCGGCCCCCATAGCGCGGGGTCAAACCCTGGCCCCGCATGTTATGGCCGCGGCGGCCCCCTAACCATTACCGATTGCCATGTCATGTTGGGGCGGTTGCGACCCGAATTTTTTCCGTCAATATTTGGTAAAAACAATAATGAACCATTGGATAAGGCGGTGGTGCATCAAAAATTTTTAGAACTTTCCAGCCAGATGAAAAAATCACCCGAAGCCATAGCCAGCGGATTCATGAAAATTGCCGATGAAAAAATGTCGGCGGGTATAAAAAAAATATCGATTGCCATGGGGCACAATATTAAAAACCACCTGTTGGTCGGGTTCGGCGGTAATGGTGGTCAACATGTTTGCGCCATTGCCGATAATTTGGGGATTGACCATGCGTTGTTGCACCCCATGGCTGGGGTGTTGTCGGCCTATGGCATTGGCAT
Organism: Alphaproteobacteria bacterium; assembly: GCA_965262775.1. GTDB lineage: Bacteria > Pseudomonadota > Alphaproteobacteria > JASGCL01 > JASGCL01 > JASGCL01. Next base: position 173,896 of record CBDHFT010000007.1, read on the forward strand.
GGCGGGGGTTACGGCGCGGCGCGAACGCTCGGTGGGGCTACGCCTCAATGATTCTCATTTAAAAAAAATAACCACCCTAAGCAAAGAATTAATCAAAGAGGCCGAAGCAGAATTAATTGCCCAATCCATCCTGCCCGCCGACCTTCATTATCACCTGCACTGCCGCTACGCTGGGTCCGATGTCACCCTCCCCCTCGCCATTCCGTTTCAAACTAAAGGAAAAGATTCTGCCCATTTATCGACAAAAAAAATATTTTTGCAATTTCAAAAATTGCACCACGAAAAATTTGGCTTTACCCAAAACACCGATTCTTCAAAACTTATTATTGAATTGATTGCCATTGTGTTGCAAGGCCACAACCCCACGGCGGGGCGGCTTGCCAACTACACCCCGCATAACACATCCAGCCGTCAACCAACCGACGCCACCATAACCACGGCGTCGGTTTTTATAGACAAGGGTGGAAAAACAACAAAGAATGATATTCCCATATTATCGCGGGCCAACATGAAACCAAATAAAAAAATAATGGGGCCCGCTATCATTGTTGAAAATACCAGCACCAATTTTGTAGCGCCGGGTTGGAGCGCGCAATTATTAAAAAATCATAGCCTGCTGCTAACCCGCGACAAAAAAACAAAACGAAATACCCAACCGCGCCATCATGTCGCCAACAACATCGCCGACCCCGTTACCTTAGAAATTTTTAACAACCGATTCATGACCATTGCCGAACAAATGGGCTTCACCCTGCAGAACACTGCCTTTTCGGTTAATATAAAAGAACGGTTAGATTTTTCTTGCGCTATTTTCGACCACACGGGTGATTTAATTGCCAACGCGCCGCATATTCCCGTTCATTTGGGCAGCATGGCCGACAGCGTGCGCTACCTTATCAAAACCTATCAAACACAAAAAAAGAAATTGAAAATGGGCGATAGCTTCCTTATGAACAGCCCTTACCACGGCGGCACCCATTTGCCCGATGTCACGGTTATTAACCCTGTTTTCATCGACAACAAATTAACTTTTTTTGTTGCATCGCGCGGCCACCACACCGACATTGGCGGCATCAGCCCAGGATCCATGCCCGCCCATTCAAAACATATTGATGAGGAAGGAATCCTCATCGATCATTTTCATTTGGTTAAGAACGGCATATTGCAAACCGATGGATTAAAAAAAATTCTTACCAACCACCCCCACCCCGTGCGCGACCTGGCGCAAAATTTTTCAGACATCCATGCGCAACTTGCCGCCAATAAAAAAGGCATCAGCGAATTGGAAAAAACTTGTGAAGAATATGGGCGAGCACAAACCACGGCCTACATGGGTTTTATGAAACAGCAAGCCGCCACCGAAGTAAAAAAAGTTATCGAGCAATTGCGCGATGGTCATTTTACCTACCCCATGGATAATGGTGCGGTCATCACATTATCCCTGACCATTGATAAAAAAAATCAAACGGCCACGATTGATTTTACGGGCACCTCCCCCATTCAGCCCAATAATTTTAACGCCCCCTTTGCGATTGTCAAATCGGTGTTGCTTTATGTCTTCCGAGCATTGATTAATAAGAATATTTCGCTTAACGAAGGTTGCCTTCATCCACTCCGTATTATCGTGCCAGAAAATTGCATGTTGCGTCCGCGCTACCCCGCCGCGGTGGTGGCGGGCAATGTTGAAACCAGCCAGGTGATTGCCGATTGCCTTTATGCTGCCATGGGCGTCATGGCGGCATGCCAAGGGACGATGAACAACCTAACTTTTGGTAATCAACAATATCAATATTATGAAACCATTGCGGGCGGCACGGGGGCGGGGCAAAAACTAAATGGCACAAAATTCCATGGCGCCGACGCGGTCCATAGCCACATGACCAATTCGCGCATGACCGACCCCGAAATTATGGAGGCACGCTACCCCGTGCGCATTATCGAATATGCCATACGCCAGGGCAGCGGTGGCGGGCGCGATGAAACCAACGATGATATTGCCGCACCAAAAAATCTAAGCGAACATATTGGTCAAAACACAATGGGCAAAAAATTACATAAGGTTTATCCTGGTGGCAATGGCTTTACCAAGCGTATCTTATTTTTAGAAAAAATGACCTTGAATATTCTTGCCAACCATCGCGCGGTGCCGCCATTTGGTTTGCATGGCGGGGCCGCGGGTAAAGTGGGCGAAAATTATATAGAAGATACCAATGGCAACATCGACCGTTTATCCGCCACTGACAGCCGCCTTATCAAGGCGGGTGATATTTTTACCATCCACACCCCAGGGGGCGGCGCGTTTGGCGAAGCGGATTAATGGAAATGGATGCTGAAGATTTGCGGGCGAAGCTATTTTTTGCCTATTTTTTCTTTTAGCTTGAGGGCGTAGGGATTACCGCGTTCTAACGCCAACACCCTGTCGCAATAACGTAGGGCGTTTTGCGATTGCCCCGAAGCAACAAACAAATAACATAGGTTCAAAGGCGCAATGGGGTCGCTGGGGTTGAGTACCATGGATCTTTGAAAATCATTGACGGCAGGCATATATTGTTGCAAGCGGAAATAGGCTTCGCCGCGCTTATTATAAATATCGTAATAATTAGGTTTGAGAGCGATGGCCTTGCTGTAAAAAACCACGCCATCTTTGAATTCGCGATATTGCATAGCAACATAGGCGCGTTTGGTAAGGGTGGAATAATCGTTGGGTTTAACCGCCAAGGATTCGTCGAACAACAAAACGGCATCTTTATATTCTATGCCCGTTTCGGGGTCGTTGTTGTTGATGGTTGCCAAGCCTTGGCCATAAAAAACCTGGGCGGTATCTGGCACGTCGGCGCAGCCCACCAATATCCCGCCCATTATCAAACCCGTCATCAGGGATATAATTTTTCTCATGCCGTTTTTTTTATCTTTCCTTATATCGTTTTTTATATCTTTCTACCACACAATCTTCTTAACACCAATAAGTGGATATGTGGGTGGGTTTGAAGTCTTTATTTATCAACTGCTGGCTCATTCGTCTTCTTCGCTTGTCAAACCTTCATCGGCAACAGGATTATCATCGGCAATGGCTTCCGTCGCGGCTTGCGATAAGCCAGCCAACAACCACGGTCGCGGTTTGATGGCAATGGTTTGTAAACGCTGCCCCCCCATTATATTATTTAACCAAGCCAACCAAGGAATAGAAATAGATGGTGAAATAATCAAGCTATGAACATTGCTCGCCACGGTTTTTTGCGGGCATAATTTTCTTATCAGATCCATATCCTGCCCCACCAACATATCATTGTGCCTGCATAGGGCGATGATTTTATCGCCATCATTTTCTGAAAATGTATTTTTGCGAATAATGGTAACGACAAAATTTTTATGATTATATGATCTCCATACCAATTGGCATAAAGTCGCGGTGCAGATGGATGGCGGGGGTAGAGTTTTATCAATGGTATCGATGTTATATTCTTGCATCCACAGGCGGCGCACGAAGGAATCGCCAAAGGGCGTCACCCAACGACTCTCCCCGCCCGTATCTTCAAACCTTGCTAGCCACTTGACGCGCCCGCTTGATTCCAAACCCGTTACAACCAGCCATGGTTTGGGCTGGAACATAGCAAAGATAAAAAACAAACCTAATATACCCCACGATAGATTTTTTACCATACCGCTGGTGGTTAGCCACAGGTAAAGCCAAAGCCCGTAAAAAAAAAGTGCCGTCGCGCCAAATTGCCCGCCCGTCACAATATATTTTTCGCTGCCATGGCCATTGACTGCCAGCCAATTTAATAATTGAAATATCTTGGTGATAAACCAATCCAAATAATAAATATCCCCCAGGTATGATGTGATAGGTAGCAAAAGGACTTTTAAAAAAAGCAAGGGCATGGCAAAAACATCCATCAAGGGAATAGCAAACATGTTGGCAACAATGCCAAACAAGCTGGATTGATGAAAATGAAATAATGTAATGGGTAAGCCAGCCAAGGTTATCATCGCGCCGCTAACCAACAGGGCGTAGATAAAAATTTGCACCCGTTTTAGAAAAGTTTTTGGCGGCGTTTTTACTTTGTCGCTCGCGCGGCGCGGCTTACTACCCATGAAGATGGCGACCTCGTTATAGGCATCGTTGTTGATTTGCTTTTTCCTGAAAAAAATTCCCTTTTCGATTTCCAGCAACAACCCATGCCACCATTTTTCATATAAGCCAACCAACACCAACATGGCGGCAAATGACAATTGAAAGCCAGGATTAAAAATATCGCTGGGGGAATAACATAGCACCAACGCCATGGCGATAGCCAAGTTTTCTAGCGATATGGCGCGGCGACCCAATATCACCCCGACGAAAAAAACCAAAGTCATCAAAGTCGCGCGCAGCGAGGCCGAACTGTAATCCGCCAGCAAAAAATAACCCACCACGATAAGGATGGCACCCGCCGCCGCCATTTTTTTAAATAAATAACCATTGCCCTGGGGGCGCGCCAGCACCAGGGCCAAGCGCAACACCAAAAATGCCATGCCCGCTATCAACCCCATATGCACCCCAGAAATAGAGATAAGATGTATCAACCCGCTTTGACGATATTGCTCCATTTGCGCGCCGCTGATGCCCGATCGTTCGCCCGTTACCATCGCCAACACCATGCCCGATACATCGGGGGGATAGGTTCTAACAAAATTCTCTTTGATTTTTTGTGCTAGCTTTTTGCTTTGCTGCAACTCGCAACCATTATTTATTAATGGGGCGGACAAGAATTGCCCGCTGGCGCGGTAACCCTTAAAATACCAATCGCGACCAATGTCGTAACTTGAAGCCGAAGATTTAAGCGGTAAAGGGGTAACGCGTGCCTTCACCACCATCTTACAGCCAAATGGCAAAATATTGGTTTGAAAAGAATCATCGCGTAGCAATTTTTGCGGGTCCGTCAAACGAATAATAAATGGCGCAATGGCGTTGCCATCAACCTCCTCGACTTTGAATATGACCGCCCTTCTGTCGGCATCACTGCTCGCGATTTTTACCACCGCCCCACCCAAAAATTTTGTATTGGCTGGGTCGGCACGGATGGCGGGGTCTATCGTAACCCGCTGTTGGTAGGCGGTATGGGCATTGCTCACAACAAAACCAAACAACAACCAACTTATCGCCAGCATAATAGAATAAATATTTCTATGCCGTAAAAATATGGTCGCCATCAGCCATAGTCCAAAAACACCCGCGCTCAGCACAATATTCGGTTCAAAGGATAGTCCGAAGTAGGTAATGATACCCAAAACCATCAGCGCGGGCGCCAACAGCGTCATGCTTTGCGCCGCTAAACTAGTCGCAAAGTTTTTTGGTAGGTTGTAAAAGAAATCTTGTCCCACAATGATTTTTATCAGCGATTGTTAATCAGATTTTTGGTTAGCTAAAAAATGCTACATTGGACAGCTTTTTCCATCAAGCCCCATCAAAAAAAATGATTATATTTTTCACCACCGATTATTATTATATACCCATTTCTGCAGAATTAGCTTGTCTAGCCATTTTTTATATGCAAAAATCCTAAGAGGGGCATAAAGACTATAAAAGGATATAATTTATGAGCCAATCTGCTTTCTTAAAAAGCCTATCGCGCATCAAGGTGATTAGCAAACCATCCAGCAGTGATGACCTCAAACGCACCCTGAGTGCATTAGATCTTACATTACTTGGCATTGGTGCCATTATCGGCACTGGCATCTTCGTCCTGACTGGGATTGCGGCCGCGGGCCAGGCTGGCCCCGCCCTTGTTTTATCATTTGCTTTGGCTGGTGTGGTTTGCGGCCTCGCCGCCCTGTCTTATGCCGAATTAGCGGCATCGGTCGGCGGGGCGGGCAGCGCCTATGGTTATTCTTATGCGGCGATTGGCGAACTGGTTGCTTGGATAATTGGTTGGGATCTTCTGTTGGAATATGTCTTGGCGGTTCCCACCGTGGCTATCGGTTGGTCGGGGTATGTGCAAGCCATCTTGCAAAATGTTGGTCTGTCGCTGCCTGATTTTCTTTCAAAATCATTCGAAGATGGCGGTTTTATTAACTTGCCTGCTTCGCTTATTATCTTGGCCATGATGATGGTTTTAAATAGCGGGGTTAGCCAAGGCGCGCGCCTGAACACTGGCATCGTCGTTATTAAAATTACCGCCATTTTGCTGTTTATTGTTGTGGCTTTATTCCATGTTGATACCGCCAATTGGTCGCCCTTCATGCCCTATGGTTGGTTTGGTTATGATGACCAGGGGTTGCCCATCGGGATTATTGCGGGCGCGTCGATTGTCTTTTTCTCTTACATCGGGTTTGACGCTGTTTCGACCGCCGCGGCGGAGGCTAAAAACCCGCAACGCGACCTACCGATTGGTATTTTGGTATCCTTAGCCATTTGCACCACATTATATATTATCGTTACTTTACTCTTAACTGGGGTGGTATCTTATAAAGAATTGGGGGTATCAGCCCCCGTGGCCTTGGCTTTACAAAAAATTGGTTTGCCCTGGGCCGTGTCAGTCATTTCGGTCGGGGCCTTGGCGGGCATCACCAGCGTGATATTGGTTATGTATTATGGCGCAACCCGCTTAATCTACGCCATCTCGCGCGACGGCCTGCTACCCACCCAATTTAGCGTGGTTAATCCCAAAACCCAGACTCCGCAGCGCATTATCACCGCGATCGGTATTATTACCGCGCTTATTGCTGGTTTCTTCTCGCTTCGCGAATTGGCAGAGCTTATCAATATCGGCACTTTGGCGGCCTTTGCCTTCGTTTGTTTAAGCGTTGTTTTATTAAAAAGGACCCAGCCTAACTTGGTGCGTCCATTCAAAAACCCCTTGGGAACGCCTGGCTCTTTGCTTGGTGCCGCTGCTTCGTTTGGCCTCATGCTTACCCTGCCCGCCCTAACCTGGTATCGCCTTGGTATTTGGTTGTTAATCGGCTTGGTTATTTACTTTGCTTATGGTCGTTACCATAGCCTCTTGGCTAAGAAAAAATAATCACCACATCATAAGCTTATTGGGTAGATACCCCTTTGCGGGCTTCTTGCCGTAGTATCATTACAATGTATTTGCGAGAGGTTATACAATCAAACAGCCATCGCCCCAACAACCGCAACATCAATTAAGCGGCTGGCTTGGCTTTGGGGCTGAGGAAATTAAAAGAACTCGAGCTTTTGGCGCGCCATTTTTTTTGCTTATCATCGCGACCAGCGATTTGTTTGCCCTTTAACAATTCATCCACTTCCTTGCGGTCCAATGTTTCATGTTGCAACAACCCTTGCGCAATAATTTCTAACTGGTTGGCAAATTTGCCTAATATATTGCGCGCCATTTGCTCGCCACCCTCCACCAATTTGCGCACTTCTTCGTCTATCAATTTGGCGGTGGCATCGGACATCATTTTCTTTTGGGTTACCGAATGGCCAAGGAAAACCTCTTCCTCGTTATCCGAATAACGCAATGGCCCCAACTTATCGCTAAAACCAAATTCGGTTACCATGCGCCGCGCCAATTTGGTGGCCTGCATAATATCGTTCGATGCCCCCGTGGTGATATTATCTTTACCAAACACCATCTCTTCCGCTACCCGCCCGCCAAATAAACTGGCCAATTGTGCTTTTAATTGGGTAAAACTCATCGATAACCTATCGCGTTCGGGCAGGGCGAAGGTTACACCCAGCGCGCGACCGCGTGGGATAATGGTTACCTTATGCAATGGTTCGTGGCCCTTAACATGCAACATCACCACGGCATGGCCTGCTTCGTGATAGGCGGTTAATTTTTTCTCATCTTCGCTCATCACCATCGAACGGCGTTCCGCGCCTATCATGACCTTATCTTTGGCGGCTTCTAATTCTTGCATCGTGATGAATTTACGGTTGCGCTTGACGGCGAGCAAGGCAGCCTCGTTCACCAAATTGGCAAGGTCGGCCCCTGAAAAACCTGGCGTGCCACGGGCAATGACTTCGGGTTTGACATCGGTCGCCAATTTTACTTTTTTCAAATGAACTTGCAAGATAGCCGTCCGCCCCTTGATGTCGGGGTTGGGCACCACCACTTGGCGGTCAAAACGCCCGGGCCGCAACAAAGCGGGGTCCAGCACGTCGGGGCGGTTGGTTGCCGCAATAATAATAACATTTTCGTTGGAGCTAAAACCATCCATCTCGACCAAAATTTGATTTAATGTTTGTTCGCGTTCGTCGTTGCCGCCGCCCAAACCCGCGCCACGGTGCCGCCCGACGGCATCTATCTCATCAATAAAAACAATACAGGGGTTGGCTTTTTTTGCCTGCTCGAACATATCGCGCACGCGGCTTGCCCCGACGCCAACAAACATTTCAACAAAATCGGAACCCGATATTGAAAAAAACGGCACCGATGCCTCCCCCGCGACCGCACGGGCGATAAGGGTTTTCCCCGTGCCTGGCGGCCCCACCAACAACACACCACGTGGTATTTTGCCACCGAGGCTTTGAAATTTCTTGGGGCTTTTTAAAAAATCAACTATCTCTTTTAATTCTTCCTTGGCTTCTTCGACCCCTGCTACATCGGCGAAGGTCACCTTCCCCGCCGTGGGGGTTAATAATTTAGCGCGCGATTTACCAAAACCAAAAGCTCCACCGCCACGCCCCCCGCCTTGCATCTGGCGCATAAAAAATATCCAAATCCCGATAAACAATAACATGGGAAACCATTGGATAAGGATGGTCGCAAGCATAGAACGCTCGCCTGGGTCTTCAACCTTAATGCTTACTTTTTTCTCGGTCAGGGTGCTGATAAGGGTGGAGTCGTTCGGGGTGGTGGTTTTAAAATCCTCGCCCGATGAATATTTCCCGCGAATTTTGTTTTGATTAATACTGACCGAGGCTACATTACCGTCTTTAACCTGCTTCAAGAATTCAGAATAATCAATGGTGACGGGGCGCACCGCCTTGCTTGGCGGAACATTTATGGTGTTATACGCAAACATAAGGGTCGCAAACACGACCAGCGCAATAAAAAAATTTCTCCAGGATTTAAACATAGCAACCTTTCAACAATATAATTCATTTAATAGGGAAAATCAAGGGTAGGTTGGGGACTCCCATTAAAAGAGCGATAAATGCAAATATTAATAAAAAATAAATTCTTGCTCGCTACAGGTCAAGTTTTTCTTTGTCTTGAAGCATGTAGGGAATGACAACAAAGTCATTATCGACCGCGGGGACGATAAGCCATGATAAACCATGACAATCCCCCCTTGCCTACTTGCCACGCCTACATAGTTGAAATACAAGCGCAATTGCTCGCTTGCCTTTTGCAAAAAACAAGGTTAAAGCCAAGTCATGTTGCGCGATTTGTATAATAAAGTTCTAAGCTGGAGCAAACACAAAAAAGCCGTGCCGATATTATGGATAACATCGGTTATTGATTCAATATTTTTTCCCATCCCGCCATTGGTTATGTTGCTGCCGATGATGCTGGCGCAACCCAAAAAATCTTTCCATTTTGCTTTTGCCACCACGGTGGGTTCTATCATTGGCGGGCTTATAGCCTATGCTTTGGGGTATTTTTTTTCAGCCGCGTTGCAACCCATTGTTACCAACCTGTTAGGGGGCGACCAAAATTTCTATGCCTGCAAACCATTTATAACCAATATGGGTTCATTGCCGTGTTAATTTGGGGCTTCCTTCCCGTGCCTTATAAAGTTATTACGTGGGCTTCTGGCTTTTTTCACTTACCCTTGTGGATATTTATAACGGCGTCGTTGCTGGGGCGGACGGTACGTTATGGCGGGATAGCAATTGTTTTCTATCTTTTGGGTCCTGCGGCAAAAAAATACATTGATAAGCATTTTAACACGGTGGCGATTATCGGTGCGGGGCTTGTGATTGTTTTGGGTTTCTTGTATTTTAGAGGGGGCTCTCATTCTTTTTTACCCGCCGTCTGCTCATAAACGCTATCAACCAAAACATGTTCTTCACAAACAAATCGCTTTACTTATTTTATGTCATAACGGGGTTAAGCGTCCTTACCATTGTTTGGGTGTTGCAATATGGATTTGGCTTCCTACCTTGCCCTTTGTGTTACTATCAACGTTATCCATGGTGGCTGTTGGTAATGCTGGGTTTATTTGGTTGGCTGTTGAGTAGTTTTTATCAAGAAAAAGATAGTCAACGCGACAACTATCGTGGATTTTTATTAATCCTGGGTATGGCTGTTATGATATTTTCGGCGACACTGGCCGCTTACCATGCGGGCATCGAATGGAAATGGTGGGCGGGGCCTAGCACTTGCTCGGCCATCAACATGACCGACCCAACCGCCCAAAGTATTGATGATTTTTTTAATGCCGCGAAGGTGGTGCGTTGCGACCAAGCCGCCCTGGTGGTGGCGGGGCTTTCGCTTTCGGGGTGGAATTTTGTTATAAGTTTTTTTATGTTGGCCTATCTTTCTTTTTTATTATTTGCTAAAAAACGTTGATGACCAATCAACAACTTCCTTTTTATCTTCCTGGCGACCGCAAGCACAAAAACGACATGGCACCGCTTTATCGCGTTGACCAATCGGGCGAATTGGGTGCGGTGCAAATATACAGCGGGCAACTACGCGGGGTAAAAAATCCTACCCCCAAGATGAAAGAGATTTTAAGCGAAATGAAAGAACATGAAGAAGAACATTTTGCCGAATTTAATAACCTTATCAGCGCCCATAAAACGCGCCCTAGCCTGTTTTACCCCATATGGCGCAGGCTTGGCTTTACCATTGGCTACGTGACCGCGCGCTCGGGCATCCCATCGGCCATGAGCCTAACCGTCGCGGTTGAAGATGAAATTAACGAACATTATTTGGAACAATTGGCGACGTTGGATACCACCCAACCCGAAACAAAATTACTAGCAGAAAAAATTGAAAAATTTCGGCAAGACGAATTGTTGCATCGCGATACAGCATTGGAACAGGGGGCGCAAGATATGAAGTTTTATAAAACTTTTTATCCCTTGGTCAGACGTTTTTCGCGACTTGCTATCACCATTGCCAAGCGAATATAAAAAAATATAGATGGAAAAAATTCTTATTGCTGATTTTGGTTCGCAAGTAACCCAGCTCATCGCTCGCCGCCTTCGGTCGCATCATTTCCTTGCCGACATCGTGCCTTACAACAAACTCGGCGATTTTTTTTATCAAGATAAAAAAAATATAAAGGGAATTATATTATCGGGCGGCCCAGCCTCGGTTTTGGAAAACAACGCCCCGACGATTGATAAAAAATTGTTGGCTGATGTCGCCGCTGCCAACATCCCCATTTTGGGAATATGTTATGGCCAACAATTGCTGGCGTTGCTGTTGGGGGGAGAAGTCATCAAGGGCGCCACCCGCGAGTTCGGCCTGGCGGATTTAAAAAAAATGATGGAGCACCCATTGTTAGAGAATTATCCCGCCACCAAAATTTGGATGAGCCACGGCGACCATGTGGAAAAATTGCCAGCCAACTTTATAACCATCGCCACCAGCCGCGGCGCGCCCCACGCCATCATGGGGCACGAAAAAAAACATATCTATGGTTTGCAATTTCATCCTGAGGTCAGCCACACCGAACAGGGGGATATTATCTTAAAAAACTTTGCCAGCAATATATGCGGCATGCAACCCAATTGGCAAATGGCGGATATGATCCCCGCCATGACCGAGGAAATAAAAAATAAAGTCGGCGACAGCAAAGTTATTGCGGGATTATCGGGCGGGGTTGACAGCACCGTGGCGGCAATCTTAACCGCCCAGGCCTTGCAACATAATCCCGAACAACAATTAACCTGCCTGTTGGTGGACCATGGTCTACTGCGCCATAACGAGGCGGCCGAGGTTGAAGCCGCCTTTGCCGATTATCCCCATTTGGATTTTCGCCTGATAAAGGCCGAAGATAAATTTTTAACCGCGTTAAAGGGCGTAACCGACCCCGAACAAAAAAGAAAAATTATCGGCGGTTTGTTTATCGATGTTTTTGAATCCGAAGCAACAAAAATTATTGCCCAATCCGACCAAAAAAACACCAAAAAAACCACCAAAAAATTTTTATTGCAGGGAACGCTTTACCCCGATGTTATCGAAAGCGTTTCGGTGTCGGGCGCGCCATCGGCCACCATCAAGTCGCATCACAATGTTGGCGGCCTGCCCGAAAAAATGAATTTCGAATTATTGGAACCACTTAAAATGCTTTTTAAAGATGAAGTGAGGGAATTGGGCCGCGCCCTGGGCCTGCCCCATTCTTTTGTCGCCCGCCACCCCTTCCCTGGGCCTGGCCTTGCCATTCGTATTATTGGCGAGGTTACCAAACCCGCTTGCGATATTTTGCGATTGGCCGATAAAATTTATTTGGAAGAAATAAAAAACTTTAATCTTTATGATAAAATATGGCAAGCCTTTGCCGTGCTGTTGCCGATTCATACCGTTGGCGTCATGGGCGATGGCCGAACTTACGACAAGGTCTTGGCCTTGCGCGCCGTAACGTCGCAAGACGGCATGACGGCCGATAGTTTTTATTTCCCTGAGGAATTTATTAGAAAAACCACAACGCGTTTGGTTAATGAAGTGCAAGGCATAAGCCGTGTCGTGCTGGACCTAACATCTAAACCACCCGCCACCATCGAATGGGAATAGCGAAAATTATTTAATTAAAAAGATAAGCCAGGCGGCAAGGGCGAGCCGATATCGCCAGATTTGATACGATTGAGCTCGCTGTCGTTAAGCTGAATGGCCAAGGTAATACGGAAATCTTGGGACTGGTTGTCAGCGTCGAGCAGGGTTATAATCTGATTGTTCCATGAAAAATATTTTTCGCGCCCCATAATTTTTTCAACCGCCTTATCATCGCTATTACTTCCAACTTTATTTCCTTCGTCGTTATCTAAAATAATAATTTTTTGCACCCGCTTGCTAATGACTTTTGATTTTTTATCGAACAGGGTGATAATAACATTCAAGGAATCATTCTTGCTGATTTTTGGTCCGAAGACCACCTTAACCTTGACGGGTAAATTAACCGTTAGCTGGCGACCACTTCTTTCGACATTACAACTTCCCTCGCCATGGGCCAAGAAGGCTTGGAACCTTAATTGCGACGGGTCATCGGTATTCCCCTTAAAACGATAAACTTGTTGAGCAATATTTAATACCGAAACCTGGGGGCAAACACCACTGCTGCCACTGCTGGGTGTTCTGGCCGTGCCGCCACAAGCCGCCAGAAAAATAACTGTCATCAACAACCCCAAACACCCTAATAGCTTGCTTAGAGAAAAATTTTCGCGTTGCAGAATTTTTGACATTGTTTAATGATAGGCTTATATGAATCTAACTACTCTTTAACCAACTATTACAGCAATTTCAAGCCATTAAACCCCCATTACGCCATGTCTATAAACAAAAAAAAGCCGATAGAGATTTTGCTAGCCGAGCCACGCGGTTTTTGTGCGGGGGTGGAGCGCGCCATTGAAATTGTCGAATTGGCGTTGCAACGTTACGGTGCGCCCGTTTATGTTCGCCACCAAATCGTTCATAATATATTTGTGGTCGATAGGTTACAAAAATTGGGGGCGGTGTTTGTGAAAGAATTAAGCGATATTCCCGATACCAGACAGCCTATTATTTTTTCGGCCCATGGCGTGCCAAAGTCTGTTCCCGAAATGGCACGCTTCAGGAATTTATTTTATTTTGACGCCACTTGCCCGCTGGTGAGCAAGGTGCATCGCGAAACTATCCGTCATGTTTTGGAAGGGCGCATCGTGCTGCTTATCGGGCATAAGGGGCACCCCGAGGTGATTGGCACCATGGGGCAAGTGCCGCCAGGTAAGGTTGTGCTTATAGAAAACAAAAATGACATTCATGATTTACCATTCGGCGATGATGTTCCCCTTGCCTACGCCACGCAAACCACTTTGTCGGTATCGGAAACGGTTGAGATGATAAAAACCCTTAAAGAAAAATACCCCCATATTATTGCCCCAAAAAAAGAAGATATTTGCTACGCCACCACCAACCGCCAACAAGCCGTGGCGCAAATGGCAAAAACGGCAGATTATATTTTGGTGGTGGGTTCCAACAATTCATCCAATTCAAAACGATTGTTAGAGGTTGGTTTGGAATCGGGCATTGCCCATGGACGATTAATAAATTCGGCAACCGATATCGATTTCGATGAAATATCCCGCGCCAGCAAAATTGCCCTGACCGCGGGGGCATCGGCTCCCGAAGAATTGGTCATGGGCGTTATCAAATCATTGGAAGAACGATTTGCCGTCACCCTTACCCATTTTTCCATTGCCAAAGAAACCATTAATTTTAAGTTGCCACGCGAATTGATAAACACAACCGAGCCAACCCAAAAGCCCGAACAGCATTTGCCTGGCTAACAATTTTTTATATAAAGTTATATCCATAATCATATTTAAAAAAATATCATGGCTGTTTACACCCACCTTTCACAAAGCGATATTGACCAGTTTATTGCAAATTACGATATTGGCAAGTTGCAAACTGTGGAATCGATTATCAAGGGCGTTTCCAATTCAAATTATTTGCTTACGCTTATCAAGGACGGCGTTACGACAAAATATATTTTAACTTTGTTCGAGGCGCGGACCGATGTCGACGACCTGCCCTTTTGTTTTGCCTTAACGGCACATTTGGTCAAGAAAAATTTTCCATGCCCCCAACCATTAACCGACAAACGCGGCAATATCATCAACCAATGCAAAGACAAGGCGGCGGTTATTATTTCATTTTTGTTGGGTTGCGAAAAAAGCAATTGGGATGAAAACGATTGTTTTGCCGCGGGGCAAAAATTGGCGGCCATGCACCTTGCCAGTCAAGATTTTTTATTAAAGCGACAAAACAAATTATCTTTACCAGGGTGGGAAAATTTATGGCAAGCTTGCCAAACCAAACTTCGCCACCGTTCCCCCGCCCTTGACAGTGATATCAATGAATTAGAACAACATTTTACCGCGGTGAAAAAAATGTGGGTGGATGTTCCCGCGACCTTACCCGTCGGCGCTTGCCATGCCGATTTTTTCCCCGACAATGTTTTTTTTGAAAGCAACAACACATCCACCATCACGGGGGTTATTGATTTTTATTTTGCCTGCACCGATCGTCTGGCTTACGATTTGGCGATAACCATGACGGCTTGGTGTTTTATTCACCCCAACGGCATGTTGCAAAAATCGATGGCAGAAAAAATGTTAGCGGGTTATCAAACTTTACGGCCATTAACCGCCGATGAAAAAAAATATTTTATCCATCTGTTGGTGGGGGCGGCATGGCGTTTCACCCTGACGCGGTTTTATGACATGCACAACCACCAAGCCAACGACCTGGTCAAACCAAAGGACCCAAGTTTTTATTGGGCGATGTTGCGTTGGTTGCTTGACCCCACCCATCATTCTATAATAAAGAACTTATTATGATAAAAATCTATTGCGACGGGTCTTGCCTTGGCAACCCTGGTCCAGGGGGGTGGTGTGCCATATTGCAACATGCGGGCAGTGGCGCCGAAAAAATTATCAGCGGCGGCGCGCCCCACACCACCAACAACCAAATGGAATTAACCGCCGCCCTGATGGCATTGAATGCGGTTACCAAAACTGTGCCGATAGAAATCTACACCGACTCGCAATATTTGCAGAAGGGAATTGGCGAATGGTCAAAAAAATGGTTAAAAAATGGTTTTAAGTCGGCCAACAAAGAGCCAATTAAAAACCAGGAAATTTGGCAAAAACTATTGGCCCACCCCCTGTTGCCGCATGTGTCGTTTCATTGGGTGAAGGGGCATGCGGGCCACGCGGAAAATGAACGCGCCGATGTTATCGCGCGGGGCGAGGCGTTAAAAATCAAAGGTTAAAACCCTTACTGTTATAAAAAAGCAATCAATATTGCTTAAAAAAACGGGTGGAATCCTGCCTGTTCCTTTTTTGATTCTCTCCATCGCAAGTTATCCACAAGAAAATGATAGTCTTTGTGATTTTTTTATAGACAAAAAAACCGAACAGCACGATTCTAAACATGAATCAATAATGGTGAATCTATATTTGCTTGATAGTGATTCCCTACGAGGGGTGGATATTATTTTTATATCTTTGAATCTTATAGATTCAGATATATGCAAGAAAATCCATCGATTCGAAGAGTAAATAAATTAAAACATAGTAAAAACAAGTATAAAATGGCACGCGTTCTGATTATTGGTAATATGGCGGACAAAATTGGCTCGACCGCGCAATTGGCGCGCGCCGCGGGTTTCCAAGTTTTGCAGGCCAGCAGCATTGCCAGCGCGGTTGAAACCATGTGCCACCCCAAGGATGATGCCAGCAGTATCGACCTGGCGATGGTTGATATAAAATTGGGGGTAGAAAAACTTATCGCCCAGATGGAGGGGCAAAAAAATCGTCCGACCATCATTGCCTGTGGCGATGAAATAAGAACCCCCGCCAGCATCATCGAGCTCAATCAAAAATATCTTTCTTTACCAACGCGGCTTGATCATTTTAAAAAAATAGTTTCGGAGTCAGTAGCTCAACAAGATATTATAAAATCAACGGGCAACCATCAGGATTTGCCATTCATTTGCGCCGATGCCAAAACCCGCGCCATGATAGCCGAATTGCCCGCCATGGCGCGCAGCCAGGCGTCGATTCTTATCACGGGGGAATCGGGCACGGGTAAGGAAGTGTTGGCGAAAACCATTCACCATGTTAGTGGTTTGCCCGCGAAAAAATTTCATGCTTTTAATTGCGCGGCCATTCCCGAACATTTGTTGGAGGCAGAATTATTTGGTTATGAAAAAGGAGCCTTCACGGGGGCGTTGACCCGCAAAATTGGCAAATTTGAAGAAGCCGACGGCGGCACATTGTTGTTGGATGAAATAAGCGAGATGGACCTGCGACTGCAAGCCAAATTATTGCGGGTGTTGCAGGAACAGGAAATAGACAGGTTGGGCAGTAACACGCCGATAAAAATAAACGTGCGGATGATAGCCACCACCAACCGCGACATTGTAAAACACATCGACGATGGAAAATTTCGTGAAGATTTGTTTTATCGATTGAATGTTTTTCAAATTAACCTGCCTGCCCTGCGCTTGCGCAAAGACGACATAGCGGTGTTGGCCGAACATTTTATAAAAAAATATTGCGCGCAATATAAAAAATCCCCGATGACATTGACCAACGACGCCGTAACCAAAATGCACCAACATCATTTTCACGGCAATGTGCGCGAATTAGAAAACACCATGCACCGCGCCGTCATCATGACCCAAGGGTCGCAAATTACTGCCAGTGATGTAAGCTTGCTGGCACGCTAGGGCATAAAATATCCGCTTGTAATGATATAGCAAAATTGCTATATTATACTTATAGATGGCATTTTCAAAAAATAAAAAAAGGAAAGCTTTATGATTGATAAAGAAAATGCTTCTTGGCAAATCAAACCAATTAACAAAAATGTTGATAAAGAAATTAATAACCTACCCATTGACCTTCAAGCAAAATTTCTGCGAATAGCAAAATTAATAGAAAGCGATGGCGTTTTTGGTGTCGCAAAACCCTATGTTAAATCATTATCGAAAGGATTATGGGAAATAAGAATCAAAGGAACCAGTGGCATCGCCCGCGCTTTGTTCTTTATTAAAAATAAAGAAATTATTATCCTTCATGTTTTTATTAAGAAAACGCAAAAAACCCCACCCAAGGCTATCACCCTCGCCCGACAACGATTACAAGATTATGAACTACACAAAAAAACTTGAAAAAAAATGGATGAAGAATCCAACGTTCCGTAAGGAATATGAAAAGCTAGATAATGAATTTAGCCTGGCCGAGGCCTTTATTGCGGCGCGAAAGAAATCAAACCTAACGCAAGATGACATTGCAAAACGCATGGCAACCAGTCAGTCAGTTATCGCCAGGTTAGAATCGGGCACGCGCTTGCCATCAACCAAAACCTTGCTTCGTTATGCCAAGGCGACCAACACAAAACTGAAAATCAGTTTTCTTTAAAAAAATTCTCAACCACGCCGTTCGTGCGCTAGGGCTACGCCCTAGAACCCAGGCTTGCTGGCGATAAAAAGAAAAAAAACATTTCAAGCAAAAGCGGAAAATAATGGTTCTAGGTCTTTGACCTAGTGGCAGGGGCGCAGGGACTCGAACCCGGAACCTTCGGTTTTGGAGACCGACGCTCTACCAATTGAGCTACACCCCTACAATAAAACTATGTTGGCGATAAAAAAATTGCCAACCGAAGATACCTAGCAAACCCACGCAAAAAAAAATAGCCCCCTTGTAAAAAAACAAGGGGGCCAAATTTTTAGAAATTAAAACAATTTCTTTTAAGCTAACACTTTGCTAACCACGCCCGAACCAACGGTGCGGCCGCCTTCACGAATGGCGAAGCGTAAACCTTCATCCATCGCGATGGGGGAAATTAATTCCACGGTCATTTTGGTGTTGTCGCCCGGCATAACCATTTCCGTGCCCTGGGCCAACGAAACAGTGCCTGTCACGTCGGTGGTGCGGAAATAAAATTGTGGACGATAATTGTTCATAAATGGGGTGTGACGACCGCCTTCATCTTTGGTAAGAATGTAAACTTCACATTCAAATTTGGTATGAGGAGTGATCGAGCCAGGAGCAGCCAACACTTGACCGCGTTCCACGCCCGTTCTGTCAACGCCGCGTAACAACGCACCAATGTTGTCGCCCGCTTGACCGCTGTCAAGCAATTTGCGGAACATTTCAACGCCCGTTACCACGGATTTGCTGGTGGGACGCAAACCGACAATTTCGATTTCTTCCCCGACCTTGACTTGGCCACGTTCAACACGGCCTGTCACCACGGTGCCGCGACCTTCGATAGAGAACACATCTTCGATTGGCATCAAAAATGGCTTATCAACGGGGCGGGCGGGTTGTGGAATGGCGGCATCAACTGCATCCATCAGTTCAAGAATGGCTTTTTTACCAATTTCTTCATCGCGACCTTCTAACGCCGCCAATGCCGAACCTTTGACAATGGGAATTTTGTCGCCAGGAAATTCGTATTTGCTTAACAAATCACGGATTTCAACTTCGACCAATTCGGCCAACTCTTTGTCATCGACTTGGTCAATTTTGTTCATGAAAACGACCAGCGCGGGCACACCCACCTGACGCGCAAGCAAAATATGCTCGCGGGTTTGGGGCATGGGGCCGTCGGCCGCACTCACCACCAAAATGGCACCGTCCATCTGCGCGGCACCCGTAATCATGTTTTTCACATAATCGGCGTGGCCAGGGCAGTCAACGTGTGCATAATGGCGTTTTGATGTTTCATATTCAACGTGGGCAGTGTTGATGGTAATACCCCGTTCTTTTTCTTCTGGGGCTTTATCGATATCGGCATAGCCTTTGAATTCGGCTTGGCCCATATCCGCAAGAACCTTTGTAATGGCCGCGGTCAAGGTTGTCTTGCCGTGGTCAACGTGCCCAATTGTCCCAATATTGCAATGGGGTTTGTTTCTTTCAAACTTTGTTTTAGTCATAACTTTTTCTCCATAAATAAAATCATTTTTTTACAACAGATAATTTATAGCACACACACCCCGTTAGGTTGGCTTGGTCAAAGTCACCTTGGCAAAAATAAACCCGACATAATTAATATAGGCTTTATCGTTGCTCTAAGATATCTGCGCTTGTGAATTTGTATATCTGGGCGAGCACACATTATCTGCCTATCGAGTTTTTACCCAAGATATAACACCCAACGCCATATAACAAAAAAACCACCCTGTCAAGTCTATAATATCAAAAAAATCAAGCGACAGCGATTAGGTGATTGAAAAGATTGGATTCGTGCGCCGCCCCACAAAATTCATTTTCAATGGTGATAAACGGCCAGCCCGCCCACGGGTTCGCTTTGCGGTGAGCAGGAATAAGGCCTAATAACGGCTGGCATATTTGGCGCCAACCAGGGGGAAGACTACGGCGCCAATCCAACTGACGATTTCTACCCACGTGGGATGCACCCCAGGCAACAAAAACACATCACTCCCGACGCCAATCGCCAACAAAATAATACCCAGCACCAATGGCAAAGAAAGACTGCTACGGTTTACGCTAAGCCGCGCCACCGTGTATCCACCAACCAAGCAACTTATTGCCCAACCAACCAAGGCCACAATCCAAACCTCTAAAGGGAAGGCTTTGGTCAAATTCCTTAGGGTTTCCATGTCCGTGACCTTGAAATTGACCATCATGGAGTCAATAAAAATAATATAATTTACCCATTTGATAGCGCTGCTCAAAGCGAACACAACGAAAAGGCCGATAATCACAGCTAATAAGTTTTTATCTGATATTTTCATACTTATCGTTGTAGCAGAGCCTATAAGCAAAGCAAAGCAATAAATAATACCTCGTTACAGAAATATTATGATAATTTATATTCTTAAATGCAGCCGCGCCAGTTGCCCGCCCACTAGTGGTAATACCAACGAAAAGCCCCAACCAATGGCCGAAACCCAAAGTGGTTGTAGCCCAGGAAAAATAATAATATTATCTAATAATGAGAAACCCAACATTATCATACCCAGCGCGAGACATGGATAAAAACAATATTCTTTGGTGATGATTCCCCGCATGGCAATAAACCGTGGCACAGCATAACCCGCAACCAGTGAACTAACCCCCCAACCCAACAACACCATATACCATACAGTGGGTGGGAAAGTTTGGGTCCAGGCGATGGCGGCTTGCAAGTCCTTCGTATCCAATTCAGGCGGCATGGGCGGCACAAAAAGAATATAGTTGATAGTCTTAAAAATAATTATCACAGCCGACGCGACAACGAAGCCCATTATCACGGCAACTATTTCATGAGAAAAAAATCGTTTCCATTTGTTCATAGCATATCGCAATACAGCACCCGCGGGCGAAAGAAAATACGTGAGTGATGTAGCGGTAATAACTTGGCTGAAAAAGCCAAAAAAATATTAAGGAAATTTGGGCGGGCGTGGATAACGCGACACCGAATCAAAACTGGTCAAATCAAGTTGCGACCTTATATATTCGCGGCTTGAATCGCGCCGTGGTTGATAATCCCAAGAATAATAATCACCCATGCGCAATGCTTCATGAATAATTCTGCGCGATCGCTGATTGACTATAATTTCTTTTTTCAATTCCTCGGCCGACCAATGATTTTTTGCCATGGTGCGGAATGCCGCAACTTCTTTTTGAAAACGCGGGTCGTCTATCGCTACGGGCACCTCGCGCGCCTCGCCATCATAATGAAACAATTGTTCGGGGTCGCTGGGGGCGTAGGTATATTTCAATTTTTCGCTTCTTATCATCATCATGGGTTCTATCGCCCCCTCGGCACAATATTCGGTAATAATGGCTTGGGGATATTGCGCCTCCACCGCTGATTTCCCCATCAACAGCGGGAACAGGCTATGGCCGTCTAGCGGTTCGATAGCCTCCCCCTTATAACCGACCATGTCGCTAAATGTCGGCAACAGGTCAATCAAACTAATCGGGGTGGTGATAGATTGCGGTTTTATTCCTTTGGGGTAATAAAAAATTAATGGAACTTGCGACGCGTAATCATAAAAACTCATTTTATACCACAACCCACGCTCGCCCAAAAAATCGCCATGGTCCGATGAAAAAACCAGCACGGTATTTTCAAGGAAGTTAGTTTCTTCTAAAACTTTTAATATCTCCCCCACCCATTCATCGACCATCGTCACATTGGCAAAATAGGCGCGACGCGAACGGACAATATCTTCATCGCTTATCTTAACATGGTCAAGCCCTATCGCCGTTTCCAAACGTAAACAATGGGGGTCATTGTCGCTGGCTTGCGGGCGTTTGGTGGTGGGCAAGGGAATTTCTATGTCGTTATATTGATCCCAATATCTTTGCCGCGCAACATAAGGGTCATGGGGATGAATGAACCCTATGGTCAACAAAAATGGTCTAATCTTTTCTTCTTCGCGCCTTGCCAATTGGTATAGTTGGCGTTTGGCAAGCGCAACCACTTCGTCATCATATTCCAATTGATTGCTGATGGCCGCCACGCCCGATTGCTTCACCGATGACATGTTATGATACCACAGGTCGATACGCTCGGTTGGTTTTTTCCAATTGGGCACCCAGCCAAAGTCGGCGGGATAAACATCGGTCGTTAAGCGTTTTTCGTAACCATGCAATTGGTCACTACCCACGAAGTGCATCTTACCCGCCAAGATGGTTTCGTAGCCAGCCAAGCGCGCATAATGAGCAAGGGTCGGCTTCAAGGAATCCATCAAGGCCGAATTGTCATAACCCTTATGATTTTTTACATATTGCCCCGTCATGATGCCATAACGCGACGGCGTGCAAAGCGGCGACGGGCAATAGGCATTTTCGAACACCGCGCCATGTTGTATCATTTTATCCAAATTGGGGGTCAGGGTGACCGCATGCTTATTATGATAACGCATGGCCATGGCTGTCAATTGGTCAACCAAAATAAAAACAATATTGGGGGTGGAGGATTTGCTCATAAAAATTTTATTACTTCCTTGTATCATATTCCGAATCTCTTGCAAGAAAAAAAATAATCTTGTGCTAGGATTAGCCTCAAGCTAGGCTGTTTTGCTTCTAGACCCATGTCATCTATATAAAAAATAATATTGTAATCTCGACTGCGATAGCCAATCGCGCCTTCCGCAAGGACATCACCACGCGACTTTGTAAAAATACCGACAAAAAATAAGATGGAGCGGGTGAAGGGAATCGAACCCTCGTCACTAGCTTGGAAGGCTAGAGCTTTACCATTAAGCTACACCCGCTTATTTTCCTGCTTTTGTCTTTTACATTTTTTTGACCAAATTGCAAAGTATCAATTATGCAATCCGCGCCTTCATTTTATCGGCTATCATATCAAAATCTTGCTTGGGTATTTCAAAAAAACCAAACCCCATGTTTTTTTATCCCCCGACTGTATTATTCTTATATAATTCTGTTCTATCGAAAAAGCAAAATGCTTGCATCAGGCATAACATTGCAACTATCGACAGAGGTTAAAAATGGCGGAGAAAGAGCTAGCAACCCCATTTTTAATATTATATGCACGTAATGATGAAGAATATTGAAGCCGATGTATGTGTGATTGGTGCGGGGTCGGGGGGATTATCGGTCGCGGCGGGCACGGCGCAACTGGGGCTAAAAACCGTGTTAATAGAGGCCGACAAAATGGGCGGCGATTGCCTTAACGCGGGGTGCGTGCCGTCCAAGGCTTTGCTGGCGGCGGCAAAACAAGCCAATCATTTTCGGGCCGAGCATATAACAGGCATTGCCAAGCTTGAACCCACCATTGATTTTGCCAATATCAAAAAACATGTATCGTCGGTTATCAAAACCATCGAGCCCAACGATTCGGTAGAACGTTTCGAAAAATTGGGGGTGAAGGTTATCAAGGCCAAAGCCCATTTTTTAAATAACAAGCAAGTTGTGGCGGGGGATAATATCATCACCGCGCGCTATATGGTTATTGCAACTGGTTCACGCGCCATCATGCCACCCATCAAGGGGTTGGAGGACATTGATAAAACAAAAATCTTTACCAACGAAAATATTTTTTCTTTAAAAGAAAAACCAGGTCATTTGATTATTATCGGCGGTGGCCCGATTGGGATAGAAATGGCGCAGGCCCATGTGCGCCTCGGTTGTCCTGTTTCGGTTATAACGCATAGCGTGATATTGCCAAAAGACGATGCGGCGGCGGTTAATATTGTTAAACAGCAATTAATGGCCGAGGGTGTCGCCTTTTACGAACAGGTTAATATTCAAAACATCACAGAAAATAAAAATAACCTATTGATAAGCCTGGTCAATAACAAAGGCCGCATAATAAATTTAGACGGCACCCATTTGCTGTTGGCGGCGGGGCGAGGGGCCAACATCGCCGACCTCAAGCTTGACCAAGCCGATATAAAAACCAATGGGCAAGGTATCATCGTCAATAAAAAATTGCGCACCAACCAAAAAAATATTTTTGCCATCGGCGATTGCAACGGCGGGCCACAATTTACCCATGCCGCGGGTTATCAAGCGGGCATCATCATTCGCCAATTATGTTTTAAATTACCCGCCGCGGTCGATTACACCGCCCTGCCCTGGGTTACCTACACCGACCCTGAATTGGCGCAGGTTGGGTTAAGCGAAGCGATGGCGAAAAAGAAATATGGTAAAAATTATAAAGTCGCCACCTGGCATTTTAAAGAAAATGATCGCGCGGTGGCGGAAGCCAACACCCTAGGCTTTATCAAAATTATCACCGATAAAAAAGGTCGCGTGGTTGGCGGCACCATGGTCAGCCCGCACGCGGGGGATATGATTCTTACCGTTGGGCTTGCGATAAGCAAGAAATTAAAATTGGCGGACTTGGCGGGGATGATTGCCCCCTATCCCACGCGGGGCGAAATTATCAAACGCGCCGCGGGTAATTATTATACCCCCATTCTTTTCAGCGATAGAACACGCCGCCTTGTCAAATGGCTGCAATATTTACCCTTTTAACTTCATCAATGTTGCAAAATTTGTTTTAAAAACAGCTGGGTGCGCGGCGATTGGGGATTATTAAAAAATGCCTCTGGCGCATTTTGTTCTATAATTTCGCCACCATCCATAAAAATAATTCGGTTGGCAACGCGTTTGGCAAATGCCATCTCGTGTGTTACCACCACCATCGTCATACCGCGATTAGCAAGGTCTATCATCACATCCAGCACCTCGGCTATCATTTCAGGATCCAAGGCCGATGTTGGTTCATCGAACAACATGATTTTGGGCGACAAACATAGGGCGCGCGCTATCGCCACCCGTTGTTGTTGCCCGCCCGATAATTGGCTTGGGTATTTGTCGGCTTGCTCGGGGATCTGGACCATTTGCAAATATTCTTTGGCAATTTTTTCAGCCTCGGCCTTGCTTTTTTTCTTTACCCAAATCAAGGCCAGGGTGCAATTTTCCAACGCGGTTAAATGAGGGAACAGATTAAAATGTTGGAAAACCATGCCAACATTTTCGCGCACCGCATGCACGCGTTTTAAATTGGTGTCAAGCACAATGCCATTCACTTCTATCTTGCCCTGCTGGTGAACCTCCAACCGATTGATACATCTTATCAAGGTTGATTTACCCGAACCCGATGGACCGCAAATGACGATACGCTCGCCACTCGCAACCTGCAGGTTGATGGATTTCAAGGCATGGAATTTTCCATACCATTTGTTGAGGTCTTCTATAATAATAACAGGTTTTTTTTCCATGGCTTATCTCCTTTGGTTTGTTACGGTTGTCTAGATTGGCTGAGTTTTAGTTTTTTTTCCAAATGGCCAGAAAACCGCGATATGGAAAAACAACAGATAAAAAACATGACCCCAATGAAAACGGCTATTTCGCGCCCCGCCGCTTTCCAATCGGCGCTAACCATCGTGGCCTTCCCCGCCCCCACGGCATCATACATCGAAACCACCGCGACCAGGGTTGTATCCATCAACATACCAATAAAAATATTAACGATGGATGGAATGGAGGCCTTCAATACCTGCGGCATGATAATCAACCTTACCCCTTGCCAATAATCAAGTCCGATGGCCGATGCCGCTTCGAACTGCCCCTTGGGCAGGGCGTTTAGGCCGCCACGCATAACCTCCGACAAGTAAACCGTTGCGAATAGGGTTATCATGATAACGACGCGGAACAAGAGGCTATAACTTGTGCCCGCGGGTAAAAAATAATTCAACATGGTGGCGGCGACAAATATTAACATCAGCAACGGAATACCCCGCACCACTTCGACAAACAACACCGTCATCTTTGACAGAAAAAACAAATTAGAACGCCGCGCCAAGGCCACCAATATTGATAAAGGAAAAGATATGGCAATACACAAAACCCCCACCACGATATTCAACATGAAGCCGCCGATTTGCCCGACGCCAACGGGGGTAAGGAATAATCCGCCGCCTATCAACCAAAAGGCAATGAAGGGATAGGCCGCGGTGAAATAGAGGAATTTTATCCGTCGCTCATCCGATTTAAATTTTGATTTAAAAACGGGTATCAAAGCCACGAACAGCAAAAAAAATGCCAAGGCAGGACGCCACAACATCTCGGTTGGATAAAGATAAAATAAAAATAATTTCCAGCGCAGCGGGATGAATCCCCAACATGCCCCCTGATAACCCGCGTCATAACATTCGTGCACGCTGCGCGCGGTGAAGGAAGCATTAAAAATCAACCAATCAAGAATCGGCGGGATAGATATATAGAGCAACCAGATAATAAACAGCGTTAACAGACTGCTCCACCAGTTAGAAAAAAGGTTTTTGTGAAACCAAGTAAAGGTCGAAGAAAAAATAGACATGGATATTATTTGGGTTTTGATATTACATTCTTAAAGAAATTTGTTTGTTGTAATAATTAATCAGCAGCGACATGGTGAGCGATAGGACCAAATAAAAACTTATGGCCAGCAACATACATTCCATTTCGCGACCAGTTATATTAAGGGTCGAGCTGGCCAGGGTGGTGCCAATATCGACATAACCAACCGCCACCGCCAGGGCAGAATTTTTTAATAACCCGATTAATTCGCTTGATAAAGGCGGGATAATCATGCGCAAAGCCTGGGGCACCAACACCAAGCGATTAATTTGGCCGCGCGACAAACCTATCGCCATGCCCGCTTCGCTCTGCCCCTTCGCGATGGCCAACAAAGCAGCCCGCACCGTTTCGGCAATGTAAGAAGCGGCGAACAAAGAAAGCCCCAACAAGAGCGACATAAAAACCGCGGGCACGCGCGCGCCGAGCTCGAAAGTATATTCGCCAAATCGTGGCACCTCCCACTCCCCCTGCACCACAAAAAATACAACGCCAATCGGCAGGGCCAATAATATGATACCAAGCCCATAGACCAAAATGGGGTGCAATGGTTCACCCACCAGCAACCGATGACGCAAAGAAAAACTCTTGAGCAAAAATAACCCCGCCGCCATGACCAAGGCCGCCGCAAACAAATACCCGCCGCCCGAAGAAAAAATAAATTTTGGTAAAGCCAACCCATCATTGCTGAGGAAAAAATTAGGCGCGACATGGATGGCACTTTCGGGCGGGGGAAAAGCCGTGGCAAAAACAATGTTCCAAAATATTATTTGAATCAGCAGCGGAATATTGCGCACCGTTTCGATATAAACCAACGCCAAACGGCTAAGCAAAAAATTAGGAGACAACCGCGCCAGGGCTATCAAAAAACCCAATATCACCGCCAAACTGCAACCCCAGAAGGTGATATTAATCGTTCCAACACGCCAACCATCGCGGCACGCCAATGTGTGTCGCTGGGCGAAAAATCTATCAATGCCATGTCGGCATTGATTTCATAATTGGCGGGGGAAAATAAAAAATCGAAGCTAAAATTTTTGGAAACGCGCGAAAAATTTTCCACCACATTGCTAAAAGAATATAAAAATATTGCCAAGACGACAAAAATAGCCACGCCCTGTAAAAACAAACCGCGCCGCTCTTCATCTTGCCAAATGCTCTGCCATTTTTGCTTCCAGGCTACGGGAATTTTATCAACCGCCCTATCCCGCCACTGCAAGACAAAACCCCTTATCACTTGAAAAAATTGCAAAACGAAAGACGGCACCATATCACAACCCCTCGCGAAAATGATAAATTTTTAGGAAGGTTTAAGAAAGAAAAAATTAGCTAATTTTTTCTAACAGGCACCAGGCATATCAACGGAACGGTGGGGCGTACATCAACCCGCCACGCGTATAAAGATCATTCAAGCCACGTTTTTGCAAGCCCAATTGATCCAGGTATTTGTGATACACTTCGCCGTAATTACCAACTTGCTTGATAACACGATAAGCCCAATCTTTGTCTAAGCCCAAATATTTGCCTGTGTTTTCGCCATTTAAGCCCAAAAAGCGGTTTACTTCGGGGTCGGCGTTGTTACCCGACTGCACTATTTTATCAACATTTTGGCTGGTGATATTTTTTTCTTCGGCATATATCATGGCATACATCACCCAACGTGTAATGTTCGACCATTGCTCATCCCCTTCGCGTATCGCGGGGGTAAGTGGTTCTTTCGAAATGATTTCTGGCAAAACCTTAAAATCATTGGGATTTTTCTGGCTGAGGCGGTTCGCGGCGAGGCTGGAACGATCGGTCGTGTAAGCATCGCATTTGCCCGCTATCAAATTTTGCATCGCAACATCGCTGGTATCAACCACGATGGGCGTTGTTTTAATATTGTAGCGTCTAAAATAATCGGCCATGTTTAACTCAGTCGTGGTGCCCGCTTCCACGCAAACGCGTGCGCCATTCAATTGCTTAATCGTTGCCACGCCGCGGTCAATCAGGCGTTTGCCGACCATGAAGCCTTGCCCATCATAATAATTGGGGGGCAAAAAGTTTAATTTCAGGTCGGTATCGCGGCTCATAGAATAGGTTGTGTTGCGCGACAGAATATCAACTTCCCCCGATGACAAAACAGTGAATCGTTCTTTGGGCGAGAGGTTGCGGTAAATAACTTTATTTTTATCGTTCAAAATCGCGGCGGCAAGCGCTTGGCAAACGGCAATGTCTATGCCTTCCCAACTGCCATCATCGTTTTGTTTAGAAAAACCCAATAACCCAGCATTATGGATGCCGCAGGTCAGGGTTTTTTTCGATTGAATGGATTTCAGAACGCTTGAAGCGGCCGAGGCTGGCTGCACCAAGGCAACCTGGGCCAGCACCGCCGAACCCGTGGCCAATGTCATCAACCATGCTTGCATGGCTTGTTTTTTCGATGCCGTATTTTTTACGGCGTCATTTTTTATAAGTTTTTTCATTTTCTTTATCCTCTCCATATTATGTTTATATTTTGTTAATTTTTTTTACAACTGCCATCATACCAACAACATTTTTTTAAAAAATAGCGACTTTATCCCTTTTTTTTAATATTTTTACGATAATTTTATATATTTTATATATTTTATCCTCATTATCATAACAAGAGCACTCCCTTTACACAACAACTAAATTTTTACATTTTGCCCCTCTAAAAGACAAATTACAGCCCACAACCAGCACCCTTATTATTTTTGCCCTGTTATTGTAAAAGTTTTTTTCCTATCGCGCAATAAAAAATTGGCAAAAATATAATAAATTATTGAAAAAGTGGTAATAGTAATATATTATAATACAAGTAAATATAAATAAAAAATAATAACTATTATTAATTCATGATGATTACATTGGGTGCTGTTCAATTTGCTATGTCGTCTGACACGGGCAACGAAAAAAACAACAATCATGACAAGGCCGAAATGATGGTGCGTCAAGCCGCCAGCCAGGGGGCGCAGGTTATCCTTATTCCCGAATTGTTTTCTGCCCCCTATTTCTGCAAGGAAATGCGCGCCGAGTATTTTGCGCAAGCTCACAGCCGCGATAATCACCCGCTGCTCCAACGTTTTTCATCGGTGGCGCGCGAACTGGGCGTGGTTATCCCCGTTAGTTTTTTTGAAAAAGCCAACAACGCCCATTACAACAGCCTTGTCATGATAGATGCCGACGGCAAAGAATTAGGAATCTACCGCAAATCGCACATTCCTGACGGTGTGGGTTATGAAGAGAAATTTTACTTTTCACCTGGCGACACGGGGTTTAAAGTTTGGCAGACTGCCTTCGCCAAGGTGGGTTTGGGAATATGTTGGGATCAATGGTTTCCTGAGGCTGCTCGGATAATGGCCCTCAAAGGAGCCGAAGTTTTGCTTTACCCCACCGCCATTGGTTCGGAACCACCTGCACCAACCTATGATTCATCCGACCATTGGCAAAATACCATGTTGGGCCATGCCGCGGCCAATATCATGCCCGTGATGGCGGCCAACCGCATTGGCACCGAACAGGCCAAAAATGGTAACAGCATTACCTTCTACGGTCGCTCCTTCATTGGCGATTACCAGGGCAATAGGGTCGCCGAATCGCCGCGCGACAAGGAATCCATCATCACCCATGGGTTTGATTTGGTGGCGATTGGTGAATTGCGCCGTTCGTGGGGGGTATTTCGCGACCGTCGAGTTGACCTCTACAAGGATCTTTTAACCATGGATGGTTTTACCCGCCCTTCTTAGATAATTACTTACCCTCGTTATCCGACTCTCATATCGCCATAACCATGGGCATCGGCTTGGGCATTACTTTGGGCATCACTTTGGGAATCATCCATCATTTGCCAAGCGGTTAGTAGGGGCAGTTTTTCCCTGCGGCGTCTGGCACGCTCCACGGCTTCGCCCAACTTGGCACGCCTTAACCTTGCCCCCACGCCATCCCTTATCATGTTCATCAAAAATGGCAACATGGCCGAGGTCGGCACCCCCGATTCATCAAATTCATGTAAAAACGGATAAAGTTTTTCCTGAAAAAACTCTTCGCTCACTTGGGCCGAATATTCGGCTTGCGCGTTTAATTGTCTTTGGCTTGCGGTCATATCTTTTATCCTATCGGCGGCCATCAACAAAAACGGGTTGGCTATGGCGGCGCGTCCTATCATCACACCGTCGCAATGTTGCAGATGTTGTTGGGCATCATCTAAGGTTTGTATCCCGCCATTGATAATAATTTCTAAATGGGGGAATTTCTTTTTCAAATCATAAACCCGTTGATAATTAAGCGGCGGCACGTGTCGGTTCTGCCTTGGGTTTAATCCTTTCAATATCGCCTTGCGCGCATGAATATGAAATAATTTCACTTGGGGTGCCGCCGTAATAATATCTTCCACAAACCTATCCAAAAATGCGTCATCGGTTTGTTCGTCAACCCCAATACGGCATTTGACCGAAAAAATAACATGGGGAAAGGCTTCGCTCATCGCCCGCATGATGCTGGCGACCAAGGCTGGATTTTTCATCAACACCGCGCCAAAATCACCCGCCCGCACTGCCTTTGACGGGCAACCACAGTTCAAATTTATTTCACGAAACCCTGCCCTAACAATCAATTCGCTGGCTTGCACTGCATCCGCCACTTCCCCCGCCCCTAGTTGGAAGGCTACCGCCCCCTCCTCGCCCCCAGTGCGCAACTGCTGCTTTTTTTTCTCCAAATTTTGCATGAAGATAAGGCTTTTGGCTGGCACCATTTCGCCATAGATTTTTATGGTGGGGTTAAATAATCGCAAAAATCGCCGCCCCCAATAATGGGTTGCCGCCATCATGGGCGCAACCGACAGATAATGGGAAAGGTCGGGGCGTAAGGACGTGCCTTCTTTGCCTACCCCATCTTTGTCGCCCCTATCAACAGGTGATTGCGACAGGTTAGAAATAAATGGCGAAGGCGATTGCGTAGACATGGCGGCGGGACGGCAGAAAATAATTTTTATAAAACTGGCTTTTATAAGGTTAGGGCGGAAGCCTGGGCGTCTTGAAAAAAGTTAAGCACCGCCTCGCGCGAATAATCGGTCAGGTCTTTCCCAAACAATGGTAATTTTTCTATCATGTCGCTTGGCATGGTAATTATTTTACAACCACAACGCGCCGCCTCGACCGCGCTAAAAACCTGCCTTGTTCCCGCCCACAACAATTCGGCATGGGGCCTGTTGGCATGGGCCAGTGCTGCGGCGGCTTCCCGCACCATTGGTTCGGGGTCAACCCCCGTATCGGCAATGCGCCCAGCGAAGATAGAAAGGACGGCAGGGGTTTTGTCCGCAAGAAAGGGCAATAATGCAACGATCTGCTCAACGGTAAAGATGGCGGTGATATTGAGTTTGATACCAGCCTGGCTCAAGGTTTTGATAACCTCATGCGTTGGCACCCCCGCGGTGTTGGTGATGGGAACCTTAACATAAACATTGTCGGCCCAACTGGCCAATATTTTTCCTTGGCTTATCATATCTTGGTTGTTATCGGCAAAAATCTCAAAACTGATAGGTTTTTTTATCTCGGCCAATAATTCCTGGGCAAATTTTTTATAATCACTCACCCCCGATTTTTTCATCAAACTGGGGTTGGTGGTAAACCCCGCGACATAGGGTAATTTGTTCAGGGCGAACATTTTATTTTTATCGGCACCATCGGCATAAATGGCGATATTTGGCAATTTCATCGGTGCAGTGGTTGATGTTGTCATGATGCTGGCTCCTGCTTGTTTTTTCTATTATTCCTTCTTTCAAAGAACGGGGGAAAAATCAAGTGCAATAAAAAAACCTAAAAAAAGTAATAAACAACCATGAATTAAACCAATGGTTTATATTTGCTATGCGGGGTTATGAGAATGCCTCACTCCATAATAAGTAAAATAATATTATTACTTGTCCTTGACTTATGAATACATTCAATATAGCATAAAACTCAATTTTAATATCAACTAAAAGCTATTGCGAGAATTATTAAAGAATTCCCTAAAAATGATATGACCGAAAATAATTTTGGTAAAAACGACGAAATGACATCTAGGTTGGCAGGGGGGCATGCTAATTCACAGCCCATGGAGGATGATACATCGCCCGTCGAACATAAACCAATAAGCGAGCGAGAGGTCATCAAAGCCCTGCAACAGCGCGGCACAAAAACCAGCGATAGACCCCAGGGCAAAATGCAGGGCGACCAAAGCAACCTGCTCTACCTCACCAGTCAAATAGCCGTTGCTTATTTTCAAAATAACAATGTTGCTTCGACCAATGTGTCCGATGTCATTGCCGCCATTCACCAATCGCTGCGCCAGGTGAAGGACGACAACACGGTTAACAAAAAATCGGTGGTCAACATCAGCGATAGCTTAACCCCCGATTATATTATTTGTTTAGAAGACGGAAAAAAATTGAAAATGTTGAAGCGGCATTTGAGAGCCAATTTTAACATGTCGCCCACCGAATACCGTGCCAAATGGGGTTTGCCGCCCGATTATCCCATGGTGGCGCCAAATTATGCCAATTTGCGCTCGCAATTTGCCAAACAAACTGGTTTAGGTAAAGTGGGTAAAAAAAAGGGATAAGATAATCAAAAAATCTAAACGATAAAAAGCAATGGGGCAAAAAGAAAAGGAAGTATAATGAAAAAATTTTTTCTGCGTAAATCAAATAAATTATCATCCCCCTTGCTAAGCGACCATCAAAACCAAAAAGGAAATTTTTGGTCGAATGGGAAAAAGATAATTTTCTCCAAACAAACTCTCTTGGTGGGCTTGGTGGTGGTTGCGGGTATGACGCTACTCAGTCGTTTGCCTGTTTTTTCTTCCGCCAGCAACATGCTGCGTGGCGGGAATAAAATTGACAATATCAACCTTGCCCCGTTGCTATCGGGCAATTATGCTACCAGCAACAATAATTTTGCGGTTGCTATCAAAAATTTAAGAAATGCGCTGCGCGATCCCGCCCTTGACGCTGATGCAAAAAACAATATTTACCAACAATTATTCGTCCTCTATATAAAAAATGGTAACTTCGCCAGTGCCAACAGTTTGCTGTCCAAACTTATGCCCACCGTTACCACCGACAACAAACCCGAAACGTCCAGCTTCGCCAATTTGGTTAATTTGTTTATTACCATAGATCAAATTAAGCAAAAAAAATGGGAAGGTAATATTTTGCGCGATGATGCCAAGGGCGGAGTCTCCAGCGATCATATTGCCGTTATCTCTGCCTGGGGTGAGGCTAGCCGCGACCGCGAGGATGCGGCGTTGGCAGCATTGGACGAATTAAAAAAGTCGAAGAACAGCAACGACGAGGCTATTTTGGCGCAACGCGCCATGATGAAGTTGCTGTTGAAGGAACCATTAAGTTTAAGCGACATCACAACGGGCGAGGAAATCCCCAAACCAAGTGAATTATCATTGGCGCAAAGTCGGCTTTACTTGCAATCGCTCAGCCTAGAAAAAAAATGGCAAGAGATGGATGATTTCATCACCAACCTTGATCATCCGCTGCCTTTAACTTTGTTAGCCGACGAAGAAAAAATTAAAAACAAAATTGCCCTGCCGATATTGATAGAAAAACCCGAAGATGGTCTATCTTATTTTGTGTTGGATGCCGCGCTTAATTTGCTGTCGGTTAATCCTGACGTTGCGCTGATATTTTGTCAATTGGCTTTGTTTGCCAACCCCAAGAATTTTGACGCCGCCTTCATGTTGGCCAACATCGACAGCAACGTTGGTTTGGTTAATAATTCTTTTTCGATATTGGATGATTTGAAAAGAAATAAAAATTACTTTCATATGGCCAACCTGACCGAAAATAATTTGTTGTATGGTTTGGGCGATGCCGAGCAGGCGAAAAAGAATTTAACCAACCTCATCCGTGACTTCCCCGCCATTGTTGATTATTCTTTGTTGTTAGGGCAAATCAACATGAGTGAAAAAAATTATCGCGAAGCCGAACGCAATTATGCCGCGGTGTTGGAAGAAAGCAAAAATTATAAGCAGAATGACCGTGCTTGGTTTTATTATTTTCAATATGGCATAGCCTTAGAACGGCAAAGCAAATGGGCATTGGCAGAAAACAATTTCTTGATAGCCCTGAAACTAAACCCCGATTCTGCGGAAACCCTTAACTACCTTGGTTATTCGTGGATTCAACGGCATAAAAATGTTGGACAGGCTTTGGCAATGTTGCAAAAGGCAAATAAATTATCGCCCAACAATGGTGCTATCCTTGATTCGTTGGGTTGGGCATATTACCAATTGGGCAAATATGAAACGGCGCGTGGTTATTTAGAAAAAGCCGGGCAGTTGGTTGCCGACGACCCCGATATCAACGAACATTTGGGTGATGTTTATTGGCGTTTAAAGCAAAAAACCACGGCGCAATTATTCTGGCAAAAATCATTGAGCAATTTGGATGATGATGGATTGCGCGGGCGATTGGAAAACAAAATAAAATCTGGTTTGTAAAAAAATTATCTCATCATTTGATTTCATAATTTATCAAAAATAATATTACCTTTGTGATGCGCCCGCAGGATAGCACCATATTATTGGCGCCCGCCAAAATAAATTTGGCTTTGCAGGTCGCAGGTCGCAGGGATGATGGTTATCACCTGCTATCATCGTTGGTGGCGTGCGTTAACTTTGGCGACGAGATAACCATCATGCCGAGCGCAGAACCCTATAATCCCAGCACCGATTTAACAATCACGGGAGAATTTGTTGCCCATGTCGGTGCCGAAAAAAATAATTTTATTACCCGCGCCATAGAATTATGCCAAACCGCCAGTGGTCAACAATTTTGTGGCAAGGTTATGTTGGAAAAAAAAATACCCATCGGTGGTGGTTTGGGCGGCGGCACCAGCGACGGCATAGCCATGATGCGTTATTTGGCAAACCAATGGCAATTGGACGCGGCCACCCAAAAAAATATAGCAGAAAAAATTGGCGCGGACGGCCCCGCTATTTTTTTTGGTAAGCCATGTTTGGTATCGGGCATTGGCGATGCGATAAGCCCTGTCCCCCTGCCCGCGGATTTTTACACTTGGCATTTGTTATTGGTATCAAGCGGGGTGTTTGTTTCAACGCGCGATGTTTTTGCAAAACGATCAGCCATTGATAGTAAGTGGGATGCTCCCTTTTCTCTTTCAAACGCCGCTTCACCAACCTCACCACCCGTGCCATCGGTTGATAATATCATGACATGGCGCAATGGGCTCGAGGATGCGGCTTGCCAATTATACCCAGCCTTATCATTGGTTAAAAAATCAATTTTACAAAACGAAGGATGTTTGCTTAGCAACATGACGGGCAGCGGCGGATGTTTTTATGGATTGTTCGATAGCGATGCCCATGCCGAGGACGCATTGCATCATTTGCGGCAACAAAATTTTTGGGCGAAGCGCGTAAAAATAAGGGCGCGATAGATTGCTAGCAAATACAATCAAAGGGTAATTTTTGCGGTCTGGGTTGCTTAAATTCTTGCCTTCCTGAGCGTGGCAAGCTATAGATATATTGGATAAAAAAAATTTTACTGGGTTGCCCTTGCGATGGGTGGCCTTTACTATCACCTTGCAATATTCACTTATATAGCCACCATAATATAATGAAAAAATTCTCTTTTAATTTTATATTGCTTGCTGGCTTATCTTTCATGTTGACGGGCTGTGGGCCCGATGCTGACGGTATTTGGTGGCGCGCGTCGGGCACGGCGGGCATGATGGTCGGGCAAAGGGATGGCAGCGAGTATTTTATCAGCGGCGACGAACCATTTGCGGTGTTAATCGGCAACAAAACATTTTTGGAAGGCGGCAACGCGGTTGACGCCGCGGTTGCCACCGCCATCGCCATGACCGCGACCCAACCATTAAGCACCAGCCTGGGTGCGGGCGGTGCTTGCCAAGCATTGTTGCCCGACGCATCGGGCGAATTAACCCCCATGGCTGTTTCCTTTAACGGTGCCAATCCCGCCGATTCGATGATATCGACCCTTTATCAAATTCATGTTGAGCATGGTCGTTTACCGTGGGCCAAAGTGGTGGCGCCCGCGGAAAAACTTATTCGTATAGGATTCCCCGATAACAACGCGACTCGCACCCAAGAAAAAAATCCATTTTGGAAACGCGATGACAGCGGGCTTATCACCAATCCCGAATTGGCGGAAAGTTTTAGCACCCTGCGCTTGCGGCCCCTGTCTTTTATTTTTGGCACCAAGGACGATACGATGAATTTCCATTATGAAAAATCAGGCTTGGGGTATAATCAAAAAATGACGCGCGGTCAGGCATTAAAAACATTGCGCATGACGCCGCTGGCAACATTGCCCATGCGGTCCATCAACCCCACGGCCCAGGTGGCGGTTATGAAAAACCAAACCCTGACGGGTTATGGTCGGCAATGGGTTAATTATTTAAGCAGTATCGTCAATAATAACGCGGGGGGGAAAACGGTGAAGCAACCGAATAAGGCAGGCGTGGGGTTGATGGAAAGCGCGGTGATGGCGGTTGATGCGTCGGGGCGCGCCCTGTCATGTCATTTTATTATCCAGGATAGCGCCGACACCCCACCCACCAAGGTTGATGGTTTGGGATTTTTTGCGCCGTTGGACGGGGTGAAGACGATATCGGCGCGCGGGTTTTTTGTTTTAAACCCATCGGGCACCCCCATGGGGTTGGTCAGTTTGGGGCAGTCGGTTCGCGCCGTGATGTGCAGCAGCGACCTTGCCGAAAACTTTTTCAACAAAGATGAATGCAAATGGATTCGCAACGAAACCGACAGCGGTTTAGCGATTAAGGGCGTTAGATAATCATCTGCTCGCTTATTTTTTTGTTTGTAATTTTTTTATTATTTATCTATCTTTAGTATATTAAGGATGGTAAATGATGATGAATTATAAAAAACTTGAAAAAAATCAATTGAT
Organism: Alphaproteobacteria bacterium; assembly: GCA_965262775.1. Taxonomy (GTDB): domain Bacteria; phylum Pseudomonadota; class Alphaproteobacteria; order JASGCL01; family JASGCL01; genus JASGCL01. The sequence continues at coordinate 211,287 of CBDHFT010000007.1, forward strand.
TGATTGTTCCCGAGAAGAATTTATTGATTGCTGGCATAGAAGATACAATGATAGCGTAGAGACCCTCTACTACGATAATATTGACCATAAGTATAACCATGAAAGAATTATGCTTTTGTATGAATGGAAAAATGGCGGCAAAATTTCAGAAGACAAAACTAAATCTATAAAAAACAACTATCTTACAAAAATTGATGTATCAAAAAATATCTTTATAAAAAATGCAAACAATAGATGCAATGGATTGCACTTCCTCAAAGAATTAGGTGGTGGAGAGATATGGTCAATATTTTTTGTTCATATATTAGACCCAAAAAATTTTTCAATTTTTGACCAGCATGTAAGACGCGCGATGTATTTTTTATTAGGCAATCCCGACCTTTATCCTGAAAACACAAACCGTCTAAATATATACGAAAATGAATTTTTGCCTTTTTGGGATGAGTATGTAGGAAGCGATGACCCATCCAACAGACGATTAGACCAAGCGCTTTTTGCTTTTGGAAAATATATAAAGCCTAAAGGGAAAATAACAACCCAACAGCCGCAGACATTTTGTAATCCTGTGGCTAATAATACAAACAAACCTTCACTCTATTCAGGCTTTAAGCAATATTGCAAAGATAATTTTTCACAAGGCAACTCTTATTTTTCCGATATAAAGGCTTTGGGCAGAACATTTTATAACGACGAAATGTATTTTTTTAATAATATAACTACCGAAGAATCTATCAACGCAGAAATAAAAAAAATAGAGAGCAACCCCAAACAACCAATAAAGAAAAAAATGGAGATTTGGGTGGTCGAATAAGCGTCTATCTGAGTGCCGCTAACAATTATAAAAAATTTATAAACTCATTATAGTTGTTATTAGTATAATAAACCCTACCACCCCTTTTCCAAAATCCTTTGATAGGTTGGTAGGGTTAAAAATTCGATGAATTTTTTTGAAAAACAAAGTTCGGTGAAAACATATTTGGCTTCTTCGAAACGCTCGGGGTTGTAATTGTCGCGGCCAATTTCTTGTTCGATGTTTTTTAATTGCTTGTTTATCATGTCATTCACCAATTCGCGGGTTACCACCGTGCCTTCTTTGGTCTTCACCGCGTTGCGCACCCATTGCCATACTTGGGCGCGCGAAATTTCGGCGGTGGCGGCATCCTCCATCAAATGGTGTATCGGCACGCAACCCTGCCCCGACAACCATGACGCCAAATAACGCAACCCAACATCTATGTTGTTTTGCAACCCATCCATGGTTATCGACCCTTCGGGCATGGCTATCAAATCTTCGGGGTTCACCTTCACATCGTCGCGCTTGCGGTGAATTTGGTTGGGGCCTGGCATGCCTTTGTTAAATGCCTCCAACGCCACGGGCACCAACCCTGGGTGCGCCACCCACGTGCCGTCGTGCCCGTCTGACACTTCGCGTTCTTTATCCAACCTTACTTTTTCTAATGCTTTTTTGTTTGCTTCGGCATCGTCCTTAATCGGTATTTGCGCCGCCATACCGCCAATCGCGGGGGCACCACGTTTGTGGCATGTTTGAATAACCAACAAACAATATGCCCGCATGTTCGGCACGGTCATGGTGACGCCGCTTCTGTCGGGGAAAATATAATCGTTGCGTTTGGAAAAATTCTTAACGAAGCTAAACATGTAATCCCACCGCCCGCAATTCAAACCCGCCGAATGTTCGCGCAACGAAAACAAAATTTCGTCCATTTCAAACGCCGCCATCAATGTTTCAATCAACACCGTGGCCTTGATGGTGCCAATGGGCAGGTCGAATACCGATTGAGCCTCCACAAACACGTCATTCCACCAACGGGCTTCCATGTAACTTTCCATTTTGGGCAAATAATAATAACAACTTGTGCCGCGTTTTTTATTTTCGTGGATATTATGAAAAAAATACATACCAAAATCGAACAGGCTTGCCGAAATGGGCAGGCCATTTAAAAAAACATGATATTCTTCCAAATGCAGTCCGCGCGGCCGCACCAACAACACCGCGCTTTTATCGTTAAGTTTATATTCTTTTTTTGTCTTGCCGTCCTCATAACTTATGGTGCGCCGCACCGCATCCATCATGTTTATTTGCCCATCGATAAGGTTTAACCATGTCGGGCAGTTCGAATCTTCAAAATCTGCCATGAAGGTATACGCCCCCGAATTTAGCGCGTTGATAACCATTTTGCGCGTGGTGGGGCCGGTTATTTCAACGCGGCGGTCTTGCAAATCGCGGGGTTGCGGGGCAATTTGCCAATCGCCATCGCGGATCGATTTTGTCCCAGGTAAAAAATCAGGCAAAATGCCGTCGTCAAATTCCCGCTGGCGTTTTTCACGGCGATGCAGCAATTTAAGCCTGCGCTCACCAAATTTTTCTTCTAAATGGGCAATAAAATTCAACGCATCAGGCGTCAGAATCAGGTGGTCGTTTTCAACCGCGGGTGCTTCCAACTTCAATTGCTTCGAATAATCTTTTATTTTTAACATCTTCTATATTTTGTGACGAATGGTCGTTGCTTGTATTTTCAATTATAACACAAAAAGAAAAAATACAATATAATTTTTTTGGCAATTTTGTGCGCAGTCAGTTCGCTCCTATCCTAGACAAAACATAACATTCCTGAAAAAAACATAGAATAAAATTTGTAAAATCACTTGAAAGCTATGAACTTATTACCTATATCCATGATAAGCGTAAACAAGAATATTTTTACAGACAAATTTGTAAGAAAGGAATAAAAAAATGGGTAAAGTTATCGGGATAGATTTGGGAACCACCAATTCATGCGTAGCAGTGATGGAGGGCAACAGCACCAAGGTTATAGAAAATTCTGAAGGCATTCGCACCACACCATCGATGGTCGCCTTTACTGAGGGTGAACGCCTCGTCGGCGAATCCGCCCGCCGCCAAGCCGTCACCAACCCTGAAAATACCCTCTATGCTGTTAAACGCCTCATCGGTCGCAAATTTACCGACGCCGAAGTTCAAAAAGAATTGAAAATCGCGCCTTTCAGCATTGTGAAGGCCGACAATGGCGATGCCTGGGTCCAGGCTCGTGGCGAAAAATACGCCCCCGCACAAATTAGTGCCATCGTTTTACAAAAAATGAAGGAAACGGCGGAGGCTTACCTCGGCACCACCGTGACCGAAGCCGTCATCACCGTGCCCGCCTATTTTAACGACAACCAACGCCAAGCAACCAAAGATGCTGGCAAAATTGCTGGGTTGGACGTGTTGCGTATTATTAACGAACCAACCGCGGCGGCCCTTGCCTACGGCATGGAAAAAAAAGGCCATGGCACCATTGCGGTGTTTGACCTTGGCGGTGGTACGTTCGACGTTTCCATATTAGAAATTGGCGATGGCGTGTTCGAAGTGAAATCAACCAACGGCGACACGTTTTTGGGTGGCGAAGATTTTGACCAAGTTTTGATTGATTACCTTGCCGATGAATTCAAAAAAGAAAATGGCACCATAGACCTACGCAAGGACAAATTGGCCTTGCAGCGGTTAAAAGAAGCGGCAACCAAAGCCAAAATAGAGCTTTCCACCGCGACCACGACCGAGGTGAACCTGCCCTTTATTACCGCCGACCAATCGGGCCCCAAACATTTGAACTTGAAAATTACCCGCGCCAAATTGGAACAATTGGTTGGGCATTTGATTGAAAAAACCAAAGCACCTTGCTTGGCGGCATTGAAAGACGCTGGCCTCACCGCCGACAAACTAGACGAAGTTATTTTGGTTGGCGGTATGACGCGCATGCCCGCGGTTATAGAAATGGTGAAGAAAATATTTAACAAAGAACCGCACCGTGGTGTCAACCCCGACGAAGTGGTGGCCATCGGTGCGGCTATCCAAGGTGGCGTGTTAAAGGGCGATGTGAAGGACGTTCTGTTGCTTGATGTTACGCCCTTGTCCTTGGGTATTGAAACATTGGGCGGTGTCTTCACACGGTTGATTGATCGCAACACGACCATTCCCACCAAAAAATCACAAATTTTCTCCACCGCCGACGACGGCCAAACCGCCGTTACAATTAAGGTATTCCAAGGCGAGCGGCAAATGGCGAACGACAACAAATTGCTCGGCAATTTTAATTTGGAGGGCATTGCCCCCGCGCCGCGCGGCACGCCACAAATCGAAGTGTCGTTTGATATTGACGCCAATGGTATTGTGCATGTTTCGGCAAGCGACAAGGCCACGGGCAAAGAACAAAAAATTAAAATCCAAGCCGACGGTGGTTTGGACGAAGCCGCCATTAAAAAAATGATGGAAGAAGCCGAAGCCAACGCCGAATCTGATAAAAAGAAAAAGGCCGAAGTTGACGCCCGTAACAATGCCGATAGTTTATTGCATGCTTCGGAAAAAACATTGAAGGAGCATAAAGAAAAATTAAGCAAGGACGATGTTACCCTTATCGAATCGGCTATCAAGGCAGTGAAGGATGCGTTGGAAAAAGGCTCAACCGAAGAAATTGAAAAGGCAACGCAAAGCCTGATGGAGGCAAACTTAAAAATTGGTGAAACAATTTATAAGGATGCAGGTAACAGCGCGGCCGAAAAAACCGACGACAAAAAAGATGACGTGGTTGATGCTGATTTCAAAGAAGTCAACAAAGACGACAAGAAGTAACATCAAATAACTAGCTTACATAACAGGACGACTATCATGTTGTATAATTTATTTTCCCAGTAATAAATGGCAAAAAAAGATTACTACGACGTTTTAGGGGTAGCCAAAAATGCCAGCGACGAGGAATTAAAAGCAGCCTATCGCAAGCAGGCCATGGCGTCGCACCCCGACCGCAACCGCGATAACCCGAAAGCCGAACAAGAATTTAAAGAAGTCAACGAAGCATACGACGTGTTGCGCGACAAGCAAAAACGCGCCGCCTATGACCAATTTGGCCATGGCGCGTTTGAGCAAGGGTGGCCTGGCGCACGCAGCGCGCACCAAGGGGGCGGCTTTGCTGGCTTCGCGGGGGGCTTCCCCGATATTAATGATATTTTTGAACAGATGTTTGGTGCGGGGTTCCAGCAAAATACTGGCGCCAGGAAAAGACGCGAAACCCGCGGTCGCGATCGCGAATTGCAATTAACCATTAGCCTGTTGCAGGCGTTTCGCGGTGATAAAATAAAAATTCGCACCCAAAAAATGGCTCATTGCGACCATTGCAGTGGCAGTGGCGCAGAAAAAGGTTTTAGCGCCGTCACCTGTAAAACATGTAATGGTCAGGGGGTGGTGCGTATAGCAAAGGGTTTTTTCTCGATAGAACAAACATGCCCAAAATGTCAGGGCAACGGACAGGTTATTGAAAAACCATGCAAAGTATGTCGCGGTGCGCGTTTGGTGGAACAGGCGCAGGAAATTGATATTGCCATTCCAGCGGGGGTTGATAACAACAACCAGGTTCGCATCCACGGTAAGGGCGACGATGCCGCGGCGGGTAAAACATCGGGCGACCTTTTTTTACATGTCAGGGTAACCCCGCACGATATTTTCCAGCGCAATGGTAATGATCTTTTTTATAACTTGCCGATTGACCCCATCACGGCGATGATGGGCGGCGAGGTAACTATCCCCGTTATCGATGGCAAGATGGTGTCGGTAAAAATTGATAAGGGCGTGGAAACTGGCCAGCAATTACGCCTTAAAGGAAAAGGCATGGTGGTGTTAAACAGCGGTGGTCGGCGCGGCGATTTAATCATCAGCCTGCTTATCGAAACCCCAAAAAATTTAACCAGCGCGCAAGAAAAAATTCTAAGGCAGTGGCAGGAATCTTTTACCCCCGTCGCGCGCGTCAAGCAATTGCCCAAGGAAGCAAGTTTTCAACATCACACGCAACGTTTCATAGATAATTATCCGAAGTAGGTATTTTGAAAAATAAATCGCCAGGAAAATTATTTCATGTCGCCGAATTAATAAAACAGGCGACCGATGTTTTACGCAGTAACAATATTGACCAGCCTGAACGCGAAGCTCGATTGTTGTTAAGCCATGTATTAAACATTGATTATTTGCAATTGATAACGGCGCAACAAAAATCGATAAGCAAAGGTGATAAAAACAAATTTTTAGCCATCGTAAAAAAACGCGCTCATAACCTGCCCTTCGCTTACATTGCCAATCATCGTGAATTTTTTTCGCTTGATTTTTATGTTAACCGTGCGGTGCTTATCCCCCGTCCGACCAGCGAGGCCATTTGCCAAACCGTGATGGATAATTTTCCAAAGGGTAAAAATTTGCACATTGCCGATATTGGCACAGGTTCGGGGTGTTTGTTAATAACTTTGTTGCATCATTTTAAGCAGGCAACGGGCGTCGGGATTGATATATCGTCCCGTGCGTTACAGGTTGCCAAACATAATGCCAAAAAAAATAATCTGGCCGACAGGGTGCAATTTATAAAAAAAGACATTAAAAAATATGCCAAGCAAAAAAATATTTCAAAGCCACAATACGACGTTATTATTTCTAACCCGCCTTATGTAGCAATCGATGAATATAAAAAATTAAATAAGAATATTTTTTTTGAACCGCGCCGCGCCCTGTTGGCAAAAAATCAGGGGTTATTTTTTTATCCATTTATCAAACAATTTGCCGACCAATATTTAAAACCCAGCGGCCTATTGGTATTGGAATGCGCGCCCCGCCAAAAAAAATTTATTGAAGAAATTTTTACCAACAGCCCTTATAAAATATCCATCATTACCTAAAAGAAAAAGATTTTATTAAAATTCGGGAACGGTAAAAACAATCCCATCCAACTCGGGGGTGACCTTTAATTGGCAAGACAAGCGCGAGGTGCGAGTCAAATTAAACGCAAGGTCTAACATATCTTCTTCTTCGGGGCTTGCCTTGGGCAATTTATCAAACCATTCGGGGGCCACCACAACATGGCAAGTAGCACAAGCAAGCGAACCTTCGCAGGTTGCCTCCATCGCCACACCATTTTTGGTTGCAACCTCCATCACCGATTGCCCCAATGGCGCATCCACCACGATATTTCCAGTTTTTTGCACGAACGTAATTTTTGGCATGGATATAAGCTAAACCACATTCAATAAAATGGGGCAAGAAGTTTTTTTACCTCTCGCCCCATTTTTATTAACTAGCAAATATTTAGCTGCCAGTTTTTATTTTCTCCCATTGAGACAATACATATTTATTAACATCAACAGGCAATGCCCCCATGATATTGGCCTTACCACGCGCGACATAAGATTCTATGTTATCAAGGAATCTATCTTTCAATACGTTTGGTTCTTTGGCTTCAAGCGCAGCCATGGCTTTTTTATTAACCGAGCCATAACCAAATTCGTGCACCAAGAAATCGGCACCGCCATTTATTAAAGCGTTGGTATAGTCATAGGCCAAATCGGAAACTTCAGGTTTGCTGGTTTTGGTTCGCACCATACCCATGCCCCATAAAGAAAAGCCAAGATTCCTATCTAGAATCACCATATCGCGATTGCCTTTAGGATCTTTCTTCCTTTCTTTATTAACGGTATAGGGCGCGTCCATCCAAACAAAGCCCAACCATAATTCTCCCGTTTTAAAACCGGCCACCACGCTACCGCTATCGCTAAAATATTGGCGAACGTTTTTATGAATAGCGCGTAAGAAAGGATCGCATTTATCAACATCGGCTTTTGTTATATTAACAAATGGCTTTTTATTGCCTTCGGCGAGAAGACAGAAAGCATAGGCTTCATAAGCCGAGTCGGGCATAACAACCCGACCTTTGTATTTAGGATCGGCAAAATCTTTCAGCGATTTTATTTCACCAGGTTTAATATATTTGTATCATAAACCACTGCATCCATACCGAACAATGTTGGTATCATATAATACTGGCCCTTCATGGGTTCGAAGCCTGGCGCATTTTTCCAAAATGGGTAGATATCATTCCAACCCGTAATTTTTTTAATATCCCATGGCTGAATATAATCTATCCAATAAGGGTTAGCAGCGCTGTTGTCGCTGTTGGTAAGATGCACAATATCCACTTGAAATCCGCCCTTCATTTTTTGCAAGGCTTCGTTGGTATCAATAAAAGTGGACCAACGTGGTTTGGCGGGGTATTTTTTTGCATAATCGGGAACCCAACCCATGACATCGTCGCCGCCATAATCAAAAACGGTCAATTCACTGCCGCATAATTTGTTGGGAGTATCGCAGGTTTTCGCGGCCTGCGCCTTGCCCGAAAATATCAGGCTGCTGGCGGTTAACATCGACACAACCACGCTGGTTGTTACAACGGCGCTGACGCCCCATTTTTTGCTGGCACGCAGCCAAGCATTATTCAGTATTTTTTTATTCATGATTGTTCCTCCCATGATAAATTTCTAAAATAAATTTTGTAGGATAACCCTTCAATTGGGAATAAGTTCATTTATACCCCCTTGAAGACGTCCCAGGTGTTACCTGGATACCTTAGCCATCTTAGCAAAGGCACCCACATAATTACACGCAATTATAACAATATTTTATTATAATTTACAAGGAAAAATTATAGTAAAATCACTGCCATCAAGGGCGAACCTTGGCGCAAGGTCTATATAAAGTTGATAAAATCTATAGCTTTAAAAACTTAGCGGCCTATTTTGATATTTTCCCATTCGCGCAATAAATAACGGCTGGTTTCGACGGGTAAACCGCCAAAAATTAAAACTTTGCGCGCCGCAACGTAAGAATCTATATTATCCAAATACCTATCCTTTAAAACATTGGGGTCTTTGGCAACCAAGGCGTCCATAGCCTTTTTATTGGCCGAGCCATAACCAAATTCATGCACCAAGTAATCCGCGCCATCTTTATGCAGCGCATTAACATAATCGTAAGCCAAATCATTGACTGCTGGCTTGCTGGTGCGGGCGCGCGCCATGCCCTGCGCCCATAGAGCAAAGCCAATATCCCTATCAAACTTTAACAAATTATTTTTTGTTTCAGGGTTTTTTAATCTATCAATATTGACGCTATAAGGCACATCTACCCAAGTATAGGCCAACCAAATTTCGCCCGTTTGGAATGCCGCGGCCACGCTTGCGCTATCAGCAAAATATCCCCTTATATTGCGATTCACCATGCGTAAAAACTCTCCGCAATCATCGATGTCTTTTTTTGTCATCTCAATAAATGGCTTTTTATTACCCATCGCCAACATGCAAAAACCATAGGCTTCATAGGCGCCATCGGGCATGGCTATCCGCCCCCGATATTTGGGGTTAGCAAAATCTTTAAGCGATTTTATTTCGCCAGGTTTGATATGTTTGGTATCATAGGTCGCCCCCGTCAACCCAAACAAGGTCGGTATCAAATAAATCTTGCCCTTCACGGGTTGAAACCCTGGTGCATTTTTCCAAAATGGATAAATATCATTCCAGCTGGTAATTTTTCTAACATCCCATGGCTGCAGAAATGACGTCCAATATAATCGGTCGGTATTGGTTAAATGGATAATATCGACCTGAAAACCAGCATACATTTTTTGCAAGGCTTCGTTGGGATCAAAGAACAATGTCCAGCGAGGCTTTTTCGGATATTTTTTACTATAATCTGGCACCCAACCCATAAGATTGTTACCATCGTAATCAAATATTAATAATTCATTACCGCATAATTTATTGGGGGTGTCGCAAGATTTCTGCGCGGCTTCTGCCTTGCTATATAATATATGGAAAGCGACGATAAAGATTATCGCCAAGCAATATTTGCCAATATTGGTCAAGATTTTGTGTAATATTGAATTTTTAGTCATTGAATTTTATTAATTAATTTTTCTTCTTTTTGTAATGATACTATGTATAAAGAATAGCTATACATAACTATACTATTATATAGTTAATTTATATAAAAAACAAGTAAAAAATGAATTTTATATATTGCTTAAAGTCTTAAATAGAATTTTGCGCAAGATTTTCATTGCAGGCTTTGATTTCGCAGGCTTATTAACCTGCGCCACTATTTTACTCAATAAACAAAAACGGTGATGGTAGGGGCGATTGATTGTCCGTCCCGCTGGCGGCGTCAGCTTACCGCTTGCTTAAGATGCGCCAAAACCTTGTTGGTTAGGTCTTGCAAATTGCCATTGTTTTCTATCACCACGTCGGCACGTTTTATTTTTTCATCCTGGCTCATCTGGCTAGCACGAATTTTTTCTAATAATTCTTTGGTCATGTTGGGCCGTTTTAAGGCGCGCGCCGTTTGATTTTCAATACTACAGGTCACCACCCATGTTTCATGACATTCTTTATCAATTGATTTTTCAAACAACAGCGGCACCATAATAAAAACAATTTTATCACCCCTTTGCCGTGCCGCCCTATAAAATTCTTCGCGCATTTTTTTTATTTTGGGGTGGATGATTCCTTCCAGCCAATCCAATTTTACCTTGTCATGGAAGACGACCTCCGCCAATTTTTTTTTATCTATGTTACCATCCTGGCCAACAACCTCTGGGAATTGTTTTGTTATCGCGGCGTAGGCTTCGCCCCCTGGCGCCGAAAGTTCCTTGGTGGCGGCATCGGCATCCAACACCGCTATTCCTTGCTTGGTTAAAATATCGGCCACGGCCGATTTCCCCGTGGCGATGGATCCTGTTAAGCCAATAATTTTTGTATCTGCAGTCATCTTGGTCCCATGTTAATTTTTGTAATCCAATAAATATTGCCGCAATTCATTGTCTATCGGCGGCGTGGCGTGGGTGTTAAACCATTGTTGGAATCCTGGTATCGCCTGATGGATAAGCATATCCAACCCATCCTTCACCGCGAAGCCCGATTCTTTTCCTTTGGTTAAAAATGCCGTTAGGTTTTTTCCATAAATAATATCGTGAAGCAAAATATCCTTTGGCAACTGCGCAAAATCTATCGGCAAGCTTGCATCGCCTTCCTGCAAACCGACCGATGTTGCGTTGATGACAATATTGCTTGTGGGCAGGTAATCACCAAGCTGTGAAAAATCTATCACCGTGGCATGAAAATCTTTTTTTATATCGACTAGTTTTTCTACCGACCGATTAGCCACCACCAATTCTTTAAACCCCAAATATTGCAAACCATATATCACGCCGCGCGCCGCTCCCCCTGCCCCCAACAAAATGGCGCGATTTTTTTTTGCCGAAGAAAATGCTGGCCAAGATTGCAGGTTGTTGACAAATCCTAGCCAATCGGTGTTGTCGCCATATAGTTTTTTATCGCGCACAACGATTGTGTTGACCGCGCCAATTTTTTTGGCGGCCGCCGTAACATCGTCGCAATTTTCCATGGCGATAATTTTATGGGGCAGGGTTACATTGCACCCCACCCAACCGATGCTACCCGCGCGCAATTCATCAAAAAAAACCTTGGCCTGTTCGGGGGCGATGTCGCGAGCCTCATAACGCCCTGCCATATTCATTTTTCGCAACCAATAATTATGTAAGGCGGGGCTAAGCGAGTGATGTATAGGATGACCAATCACGCCCGCGATGGGCATAGCAGAGGAAGTTGAGCGCGCATTAAGAATTGGCATGATATTCGGCGTCGGCCCCCACCATTGATGCTAAAGATTTTTCTTGTGTTTCATGGTCCAGTATTTTTATCGTGTTGGATAATAATGCGCGACCACGGTAAACAAACCCTGTGTAAGATTCAACCAAGCGCGCCCCCGCTTTTATTTTTGTTATGACATCTTGTGGCGACATAACACCGCCCACCCCAATCAAGGGTATTTTCTTTTCCGATGCCAAATAAAATTGCGCCAAAACGCGGGTTGATAAATTGAACAACGGCTTGCCGCTTAAGCCGCCCGTTTGATCCCGATAACGCGAGCGTTCCACGCCAAACCGCGCCACGGTGCTGTTGGTCAATATCGCGCCGTTGATTTTTTGCCCCAAGCAAAACTGCGCCATGTCTTCTATCTGTTGACGGCTGATATCGGGCGAAAATTTAAACAGCAAAGGTTTGTCGGAAACTGCACGCACGCTATCCACAATTTTTTTCAAACTTTTTACATTTTGTAGGGCGCGCAAGCCCGCCGTGTTGGGGGATGATACATTGATAACAAAGGCGGTTGCCACAGGGTGCAGTTTTTCTGCCACCATGGCAAAATCACGCACGGGGTCGGGCGATAATTTGTTGGGGCCAATATTAATAAGCAAAGGACAAGGCCACAACCATGCTCTATCTTTTTCCAAGTCTTTTTCCATGGTTTCCCATTGTTGTTCAAGCTGCTGCATTTTTTCTTCGCTCACTTTGCTAATATTTTTACGCGCCAACATGTGTTTTTTATATTTTTGCCATTCGTTGTTATTCGCATTATCCAAATTTTCTGCCACGACATCCATCCCATGGCTGGGGAAGCCAAGCCGATTGATGATAGCGCGTTCGCGATTCAGCCGAAACAGCCGCGGTGGTTTGTTACCAAATTGTGGTTCGGGTGTGATAGTGCCAACCTCCAAAAAAGCAAAGCCCAGGCGCATGATGGCGTGGGGAACCTCCGCATTTTTATCGAAACCAGCGGCCATGCCAAAGGGATGGACAAAGGTTGCGCCAAATAATTCCTGCGCCATTTTACCCGCGCCGCGATGCAAACGATAATCGGAAAAGTTGCCATAGAAATAAGAAGCGTAGGGCAACAGACGCAAGGTCAATTGATGGGCCATTTCGGCGGGTAAAAGACGAAGTAGTGGTAACATGCTGTTATGTCATAGCCGTAATTTTTATTGCAAACAAGATTTTGATAAAGACAAAGAAGTGTGATAAAAAAGAAAAAAATGACAAACAGCATCCCCAATGATTACCACCTAGGCCCTGACGACCAGGGGCATTTTGGCCAATTCGGCGGGCGATATGTCGCGGAAACATTGATGCCGCTGATATTATCGGTCGAGCAGGCATGGAAAAAATATCGCCATGACAAAGAATTTTTGAATGAATTGGATTATTATTTGGAACATTACGCTGGCCGCCCCAGCCCATTATATTTTGCCGAAAAATTTACCAACCATCTTGGCGGGGCAAAAATATATTTTAAACGCGACGAATTGAATCATACGGGCAGTCATAAAATAAATAACGTGCTGGGGCAAATATTGTTAGCACGCAAGATGGGGAAGAAAAAAATAATTGCCGAAACGGGTGCGGGGCAACATGGCGTGGCGGTGGCGACGGTATGCGCCCTGTTCAACATGGAATGCAAAATTTTTATGGGCGCAAAAGATGTGGCACGCCAAGAACAAAATGTTTTCCGCATGAAGTTGTTGGGAGCGGAAGTTGTCGCCGTGACAGGGGGCAGTCAAACCCTCAAAGATGCCATGAATGAAGCCCTGCGCTATTGGGTGGATAAGGTGCTTGATACTTTTTATATTATCGGCACGGTGGCGGGCCCCCACCCCTACCCCGAGATGGTCAGGGAATTTCAATCGGTGATTGGCCGCGAAGCACGCGAACAAATATTGAAGGCCGAAAAAAAATTGCCCGATGCTTTGATAGCCTGCATCGGCGGGGGCAGCAACGCCATGGGTTTATTTTATCCCTTCCTTAACGACCCTACGGTAAAGATTTACGGGGTGGAGGCTGGCGGTTTGGGCCTGGCCAGCCATCAACATGCGGCCTCTATCTCTGGCGGGCAACCTGGGGTATTGCACGGCAACAAAACCTATTTACTGCAAGACCCCGATGGTCAGATAGAAGAAGCCTTTTCGATTTCGGCGGGTTTGGATTATCCTGGGATTGGTCCCGAACATTCTTACCTTCATAGTGTCGGGCGGGTTAATTATGTATCCGCCACCGACGAAGAAGCGGTGGAGGCTTTTCAATTATGCGCTAGGTTGGAGGGGATTATCCCCGCCCTGGAACCAGCCCATGCCATTGCCTATTTAATGAAACTTGCCCCCACGATGCAAAAAGACGAAATCATTATCATGAACCTATGCGGTCGGGGCGATAAAGATGTGCCGCAAATGATGCAGCGTTTAAAAAAATAATATGGTTATCGCCGAAAGCGATAATTTAAACTTTCCGCTAAATGATGCAGTTTAATATCTTCGCTGTTGGCCATGTCGGCAATGGTGCGCGCCACGCGGATGGTGCGAAACCAACCACGCGCCGACAAATTCAATTCGTTGGCCGAACGGGTTAATAATAATTTGCATTCCTTGCTTAAGGGGGCGGCGACATCCAAATCATCGCCATTGAGGTCGGCGTTGCGTTTGACGCGTTCATTCAATTCAAATTTTTTAAATCGCAACCGCGAGAAATTGATAGATTCCTCGACACGTTTTTTTACTGCCTCGCTATTTTCACCGACGGTTTTTTCTGCCAACTCTTGCGGTTTTAAGGCAGGCATTTCCAAATAAATATCCACCCTGTCTAACAAAGGTCCTGACAGGCGGTCGCGATATTCTTCGCCGCAGCGTGGCGCGCGCGAACATTTTAATTTTTCATCCAACAAATAACCACATTTGCATGGGTTCATGGCGGCGACCATTTGAAAATTGGCGGGGTAAGAAACATGGGCGTTAACCCGCGCAATAACCGCACGCCCCGTTTCCAACGGTTGGCGTAATGATTCCAATGTTGTGCGGTGGAATTCTGGCAACTCATCCAAAAATAATACGCCATTATGGGCCAAGGATATTTCGCCAGGTTTAGCCCTCTGCCCGCCGCCAATCACCGCGGGCATCGACGCCGAATGATGCGGGTCGCGGTAAGGCCGCGCCACCATAATCCCACCGTCGGGCAGGGTGCCCGCCAAGGAATGGATAAGGCTGGCCTCGAGCCTTTCACGCGCCGTCATGTCAGGCAGTATCCCCGCCATAGCTTGGGCTATCAAAGACTTCCCCGCCCCAGGCGACCCCAACAACAAAACATGATGGCCACCAACCGCGGCAATTTCCATCGCGCGTTTGGCATTTTCTTGACCACGAATATCGGCCCAGTTGGGTATTTTTCGTCCATCCGAAAATTCTTTGTTGCTGCTCATCACTATTTGTTTTCTTACCACGGGGGCTATCAATTCTTTACCCTGCAGGTGGTCAATAACCGCCCTAAGGTTGTTCGCTGCAATAATACGGTCATGGCCTGACCAACTGGCCTCTTGCCCCGATGCTTCGGGGCAGAGCAAGGTTGCCTCATGCTCCATCGCCGATAATGCCGCGGGTAATACCCCCACGGTTGATACCAATTGCCCATCAAGCGCCAATTCCCCCATCGCCATGTAATCTTGCAATGTTTCCCTATCGATAATCCCTACCTCGGCCAATATTGCCAAAGCAATGGGCAGGTCGTAATGGCTGCCCTCCTTAGGAATATCAGCGGGCGATAAATTAACCACAATACCGCGCGGCGGCAAAGACAAGCCGCAATGGGTAAAAACCGAACGCAATCGCTCGCGGCTTTCTTCCACAGTTTTATCGGGCAAACCAACTATCAAAATGCTGGATTGCTTATTAGCCACGGCCTGCACCTGGACATCTATCTTCAAGGTATCAACCCCCTGAAAGGCAACAGTAGAAACGCGCGCAACCATAAAATATATCCCTTATTTTTTTAATAGTAGAATGGCTTGATAGGGATTCTAAGCCAATAAAACAAGATAATTTTTATGCTGAGCCCGCGCAGCCAGCTTCATTCATCAATCATCTTGTATATCAACAGAAAAATTAATCGCAACTTATCAACCACACATCATATATAGGGTGGTCGAGCGCGCTAAGCGAAGGGGATGCAGCAAACATCCACCCCGAAAAAACTTTGAAATAGCCTGCGCTGTTCTTCTGCGCCAGGTTTGCTTCGGGATCTTCGGGATTGACCCGTTGTTTGCCGCTATCCCAAATTTGTAAAAATGCCTCGCCATCGCTCTTATCCATGCGATAACAAGCAAGCAATTTAATTTTTATTTTGCCAAAATTTTTTTCACCGCCGATAGGTATTTTCTGTTCCACAATTTCTAATGTTAATTTGTTCAACATGCGCACCGTGCCGCCTTTGGTTGCTGCTCCCTTCGGGGTTTTGCCGTCAACCGCGGCGCTATCTTCACCTTGGTCGGTTTGTGCCTTCGCCACATGGCTTGCCAGGTTGGGCATAGTATTCATGACCAACAGAGCCAATAATAAGCAAAATCTTAACAGCGTTCTATGCAATCCCATATTTTTTGACATTAGGTTACTATCCTCTATGTATGTTTTTGTCTTTTTTCAACATATTCTTTACCATGGTTTTATCCATTTGATAATGGGGGGCGCCAAGTTTTTCACTTTCTTGGGTGGCTCCCAAAGACATCATATATGAAAGAGCCTCCTGCACTTTCATATGTAGGCGTTTAACCTTCTTAGCATCCACCAACAGCAATATGCCCTGGGTGGGGATTGGCACCAGGGGGATAAAAACAGTCAACGTATCCTTCCCCAATTTTTCCTGGAATTCCCCCGTCGCATTATTGGTAATGAAACCTATCGTCCATAAGTCCTTGGTGGGGTATTCAATCAAAACGGCGGCCGAGAAATTCCCTTCTTCATCACGGTTGGTAAATTTTTTTAAAACGGTTTTAATATTGCTATAAAGGTCGCCCGCCATCGGTATACGTCTTAACTGCTGATCCAGCAAATTGACAATAGCAATGCCCAAACGATTGGATACCAAAAAGCCAGTCAGCAAAAGCACCAACAGCAATATCAAAACCCCTAAACCAGGGATGTCACGATAATAGGGTTCGGGAATGAGTGGCAAAACATGGTCGTCAATAAAACCAACCACCAACCGCAACAGAACAAAAGTCGCATAAAGCGGAATAATTGTAAGCATCCCTGCTAACAAATATTTGCGTAGGAGTTTAAAAAAATTTTTCATGATGGGTTGTGGTTAAAGTCCTACAAAATCGTTAGGAAAATGCCGCATAACGGATTTGATAGGGTTGGCCGCCGCTTGCCCCAGGCCGCATATCGAAGAATCGGTCATGACGATGGCCAATTCATCCAACAAGTTTTTATGCCACTTTCGGTTTTTCATTAAAGCCAAAGCTTTCTCCGTGCCGACACGGCATGGCGTGCATTGGCCGCAAGACTCGTCTTTAAAAAATGCCATCAAATTTTCTGCAATATCGGCCATGTTATCTTTATCAGATAGAATTACCACCGCCGCCGAACCAATAAAACAGCCATAAGGTTGTAAAGTATCAAAATCAAGCGGGATAGAATCCATGCTGGCGGGCAATATACCACCCGAAGCCCCGCCAGGCAAATACCCCCTGAATTCATGACCATCGGCCATACCCCCGCCATAATCTTGTATCAATTGTTTAACCGTAATGCCCGCAGGCGCAAGCTTAACGCCAGGATTCTTGACCCGCCCCGACAAGGAAAAAGACCGCAGGCCTTTCCTGTCATTCAAACCAAAACTATTCCACCAAGCCGCACCGCGCGATAAAATCTCGGGCACCCAATATAGGGTTTCAAGGTTATTAACCAATGTCGGGCGACCAAAAATGCCAACCTCCGCCACAAAAGGCGGGCGGTTGCGCGGCAAACCACGTTTGCCCTCTATCGATTCTATCATCGCCGATTCTTCGCCGCAAATATAGGCCCCTGCCCCGCGGCGCAATTCTATTTGACGATTTCCAAAAAATTTTTCGGCTTCCTTCAATGATTTTTGCAATACCAGCCTAATATCGGCATATTCATCGCGCAAATAAATAAATATTTTTTCGGCGTCAACCACCTCCGCCGCCAGCAACATGCCCAAAATAAATTGGTGAGGATTTTTTGCCAAGTAAAAATAATCTTTGAAAGTTCCTGGTTCGCCTTCATCGATATTAACCGCCATCAATTTTTTCCCTGGGAAGCCGCGCACTATCTGCCATTTCTTGGCGGTTTGAAAACCCGCGCCGCCCAAACCGCGCAAACCCGCTTCGCCCAATATTTTGATTATCTCATCGCCAAATGACTTGTTGGCGCGCAATTTTTTTAACAAACTATAACCCTTGATATCGCTTGATTCAAACTGTTTCATATTCGGTGTTTTTAATTTATCAATCGCCACCTCTTGTTTTTTTACTTTGCTGACGATGCTATCAACCGAGGCATTGTAGTCATAAGAAAAACCAACCTGCGCCACGGGTGCTTTGTTACAATGTCCCATGCAGGGGCTGGGTTTTATTTTGACGCCTTTCAAATTCTTCTGTTCTAGATTTTTTATCAAACCATGGGCATCCGCCATCATGCAGGACACCGACTCGCATACCCGCACCACGGTATGGGGTGGTTCTTCGCCGTCAGCCACAATAAGAAAATGGTCGTAGAATGTCGCCACTTCATAAATTTCGGCTTCGGCCAACCTCATAACCTCGGCCAGGGCCTTGATATGTTTTTTCTGCAAACAATGGAATGTGTCGTGTATCAGGTGCAAATATTCTATCAACAGGTCGCGCCGCACCTGATGCTTGGTTGTCGCACCCTTTTTACCAGCATGATAAGGGCTAAGGTTCTTGGCATTGCTAACGAGGCGTAGCACTTCGTGATAGGCGGCATCATCCAACGCCCGCCCCTTCATTCCAAATGGTCGCTGTCTTTTGTTAAAGCCAGGATGGATAAAAGGGTTATCGATTTTATTTTTTGATGGTGAGCTCATTTTTATAAACTATAATATTATAACCCTTACTACATAATAACGCGGCATAAAACAATCCTTATACTTACTGTCGATGGATGCTGTATTATATTGACTATTAACGCCAAACAATCAAAAGGCAACAAAAAAATACCAAAAAATTTAACAGCAACGAATCACGCTACCTCTAAGCAAAAAAACATTGATAAGCAATGAAAAACTATCTTGCTCATTCTACCCCAAAACCATCCTATTTGGCAAATGCCGCAAAATAGTTTATAGTGCAACATCAAAAAAATATGGGATCACAAAAAACTGTTGGTTTATTCGTTAGCTGCTTGGTCGACATGTTTCGTCCCGATGTCGCCTTGTCGGCGATTCGCCTGTTAAAAAAATGTGGCTTTAAAGTGGTGGTGAGCACGCGCCAAACTTGCTGCGGCCAGGTGGCTTTTAACAATGGCGATCGCGATACCGCCCATAAAATTGCCAAGGATCTTATTTATGAATTTCACGATTGCGATTACATCGTGGCACCATCGGCATCATGCGCGGGTATGGTGTTAAAACATTACAAAGGATTATTCCCCCATGCCCAATCGGTTGGGCATTTGTTTGGTTACAATTACCATCATTTTGATAAGGATGAAGACCTTCCCCATCGCGCCGATTCATTTGCGGCGCGTTTTTATGAATTGAGCGATTTCCTTTATCATGTTGTCGATTTCATGCCCGATAACCTGTCGCCCTATATCCGGGGTAAAAAAATTGCTTATCAAGATAGTTGTTCTTCGTTGCGCGATACCAAAACCTACATTGCGGCGCGGGGGTTGCTGTTGCGTGCGGGGGCGGCGGAAGTCCTCACCCCGCCAGACGCCGAAAGTTGTTGTGGCTTTGGCGGTAGTTTTACCACCGATTTTCCCAATATATCGGCGGTGATGACCGATAAAAAATCGGCCAATATCATGTCGCTGGGGGCGGATATATTGCTTTCGGCGGACCTTGGTTGTTTGCTGCAACTAACGGGGCGGCTGCACCGCCAAGGCAAAAATATTCAGGCTTTCCATTTGATAGAATTTTTGGATAGCAAAAATCATCAAGACGGATTATTGCCGTTGGGGCAAGATAATGTTGGTAAGGGTCATTTGCAACATTCTACAGGTCGCTTATAAAAAAATGCTCAACAAATATTTTACCCAACGTGCCGATAAAGTTATCGCCAACAATTATTTGCAACAACGTTTGGCGCTCATCACCCAAGAATTCATCAACAAACGTTACCAAGCCGTTAGCCAGGTTGCCAATTGGGAATCATGGCGCGAAGCGGGACAAAAAATAAAATCCCATAGCATCAATCATTTGGATATATATTTGGAAGAATTTGAAAAAAACCTAACCCAAGCGGGCGGGCAAGTTCATTGGTGCCAGGGGGCGGAGGAAGCCAGCGATAAAATATTACGCCTGTGCCAACGCCACAACGCGCAATTGGTGGTGAAATCAAAATCGATGATGAGCGAAGAAATTGGCCTGAACGAACATTTGAGCAAGCATCGTATCCAAGTGGTCGAAACCGACCTGGGCGATTATATTGTCCAGGTGCGCAAGGACCAACCGTTTCACACCATTGCCCCCGCCATGCATATTAGCAAAAAAATGGTGGCCGAAAGTTTTAAAAAACATCACAAAAGTTTATCATCGCAACGCAGCCTTGACAGCACCCAAGACCTGATGGCGGAGGCACGCGGCATATTACGCAAAAGTTTCCTCACCGCCGATGTCGGCATCACGGGTGCCAATTTTTTGATAGCCGAGTCGGGTTCGGTGGTGGTGGTGAGCAACGAGGGCAATGCCGACCTTGTGGCGAGCCTGCCCCGTGTGCATATTGTGGTGGCGAGCATCGATAAAATTGTGCCCACCCTTTATGACGCCAGCCATTTGTTAAGGTTATTATGCCGCAGTGCCACGGGGCAACCTATCACCAGCTACGCCAGTTTTTTCACAGGCAATAAAAAAAATGGCGACAGCGATGGCGGCGACGAATTGCATGTTGTCTTGATAAATAATAATCGCACCCAATTGTTGGGGGAGGATTTGCGTAGCGCGCTTCATTGTATCAAATGCGGCAGTTGCCTGAACCATTGCCCCGTTTATCAAACGGTGGGCGGGGCAGCCTATGGCGGGGCGCATATGGGTCCCATTGGCGCGGCCATTGCACCAACCATCCAGGGCAGTAAAAAAGCGGGGGAGATGGTTTTTGCATCCACCCTATGCGGGCGTTGCGACGAGGTTTGTCCTGTTAATATTCCTATTACCAATCTATTGCGGCATCAGCGCGAATGGGCGTTTTTACAAAAAAACATGGCACCAGAAAAACAAAAATTACTGCGTAAATTTAGTCGCGCCACCCGTTCGCCCAAGAAATTTCGCCGCGCAACCAAAATGGCGCGGGGCATGTTGCGATTCTATAGCCGCGGCGGTATGATAAAAAAAATTCCTTTTATGAAGGCTGCACGCCCGTGGTTTGCAAAAAAAGATTTAATCGCACCAGCCAAAATGTCATTTTTTGACAGAATAAAGAAATAGTCATATCATGTTGTTAGCAAAAAAAGTTATGATGGATAGAATCCGCCAAGGTTTGGGGATAAGCAATGGTGCCAACGACGGCCACCGTGAATTGGCAACGCGCCAATGGTTAAGCCGCCGTGCCCCCGCCGAACCGCAACAATTCTTAGCCGACGATCAAGAAAAAAATTTGGATATGTTTGTTCGCCACGCCATGCAAGCGGGCGCGCATGTTTTGGCGGAAACAAATTTGGAAAATATCCCGCAACTTATAAGTCAATTTATCAATGAAAAAAATTTGCCCAAGGAATTGGTTATCATGGATCCAGCTTTGCTTTTTTTAAAAAATATAATGGACGCCGAGCAAGATATAAAAGTTATCAACGACCTTGTCACCAAACCCGCCACCGCGCATCAAGTGGTAAGCCTGACCCTGGGCCTAGCCGCCATAGCCGAAAGCGGCAGCGTCATGGTGGTTGGCAATGCTTTATCGCCCAGTCGGCTTTACTTCCTGCCCCTTGCTCATGTTATCATGTTATCTTGCCAGCAATTGGTGGCGCGTTACGAAGATGCTTTACAATTTATTGACCATACCAACATGCCCCGCGCGGTGCATTTTATTACGGGCCCGTCGCGCACCGCCGACATAGACCAAACAATCGAACAGGGCATGCACGGTCCCAAAGAATTATTAATCATCTTAACCCCATAAGAAAAAAATGACAAAAAAATTGGCGGTCATATTGGCGGGGGGACTTTCCAGCCGTATGGGCCAAGAAAAAAGTTTTTTGAACATCGAAAAAAATAAATTTTTAATTGACCGTGTTATAGAAAGGCTAAAACCGCAAACCGACCGTTTGGCAATCAATGCCAACGGCGACGCCAAGCGTTTTGCCCATACGTATTTGGATATTCTGCCCGATGATAATTTTATTGGCGAAGCGGTGGGACCATTGATGGGTATTCTGACCGCGCTGGAATGGGCAAGAAAAATGGACAGCGAATGGGTCATGACTGTATCTTGCGATTGCCCGCAATTGCCAAATAATTTGTATGACCAATTGGCGGCGGTTATCCCCCATCATGATATAGCGGTCGCCATGAGTTTTGGCTTCGCCCACCCAACCATTGCATTATGGCGCACCGATATAGCGCAGGGATTAAAAACCGCGATAAAAAATGGGGTTAGGAAAATTGACAAATTCACCGCCGATTACAAAGTTGCGCGGGTGGACTTCACCCCGCCCAACACAAGCAATGAGCTCGCCGACCCGTTTTTTAATATTAACACCCCAAGCGAATTTGAAAATTGGCAAAGGGCTCAAAATAAATAAATATCATATGACCGTGTGCCAAAAAACATGGTTGGCAAAAACCAAAGCCAAGTTAAAAATAATACCAACCACCGCCCCCCTGATACAGGTAAGGTAAAAAAGCGCAAGCACCGCCAAAATTAATAAAACCCAATTTAAACCAATATAAAAATGCTTCGGCAAATTTTATTGTTCTGGTTATTGTTTTGGGGTTTCTTATTTTTTTGCCATTATACTTCGAACTGCTCCAAAATAATTCTTTCTTCCAAATCGTAATTTCTATCAACCAACAAACAAAATTCTAAATCGGGGTGGCTGCTCATGCTCATTTTTTTTATTTCGCCGCCTAAGATAGCATCCACCGCCACCACGCCTGGGCGTTTTTCATGTTCTTGCAATTCTATATCAATAACCGTGGTGTTGCGAACCACCGCGCCAGGCCACCGCCGCGGCCGAAATAATGAAATCGGCGTCAAGGCCAGCAAAGAAGAACCAAGCGGTAAGATAGGACCGTGGCAAGCAAAATTGTAAGCCGTTGACCCCTGGGGCGTGGCGAGCAACATACCGTCGCCAACCATGTTGGAAATACGGTCGTGACCATCGAGCGATAATTTCATTTTGATGGCTTGCGGGCTGGCGCGTGATAAAGAAATTTCATTGATGGCAAAATTTTCATAAACTTGGTCATTGACCAATTGCGCACGCAGCCATAATGTGGGGAAGTTAATTTTTCGCGCGGTGTTAATTTTTTCTATGATATTTTCTATCCTTACCCCCGCGCCAGCCGTGTCTTTACCATTTTCGTCGGTCAAACTATTCATTAAAAAACCGTGACTGCCCGCGTTGATACCATAAAATTGAATATTTTTTGCCTGTTGGTGCAAATGGCGCATAGCATGCAACAACGATCCATCACCGCCAATCACCACCACTACTTCGGCTTGCTCGGTGTCAACGAAATCATACTGCGTACGTAAATGCTCGGCTAGCTTACTCGCCGTTTTATTTTGAGAGGCCACCAGGGCGATTTTTACCATGTCCCGATAATAACAGCTTTAACGCTCAATCACCAGCTTTGCTAGAAATTTTAAACTCGCTCCGTCATAGAGGATAATAGTCTTTTTTCCACGGTCATCCATGACGACGGCAATATTGTTGCCAACCGCATAACTGGTTATATAATTGCCCTGCAATATTTGCGATTGTTGGGTTGATATTATCTGGCTAACCGTGTTCGCGCCAGCATCAGGGCGCGGTTTTTTTACCACCAGCACCACCAAGGCGGTGGTCGCCAACAATATCATCACGCCCAAGGCAATAACAATTATTTGCAGTCCCTTTGTCTCGCCTTTTCCGCCATTACTATCGGGATTGTTCATTTTTTCCTCTGGTTTGTTATGCTTTATTCGGCCGATTCCTCTTTGGAATTATCTTTCGATTCATCCGCGGCTTTTTCTGAATCAGCGGCGCTCGCTTTTTTGCCTTCCTTTTTTTCCATCACTTTACCCAATATATCACCGAGCGAGGCACCCGAATCTTGGCTGCCGTATTGTTTAATCATTTCCTTTTCTTCTTTCATTTCGAGCGATTTGATAGACAAGGTTAGTTTGCCAGTTTTTTTATCAATGGCTGTTACCTGGGCGTCGACCCGTTCGCCCACGGCAAACCTGTCAACCCGTTGGTCGGCTTTATCCTTCGCCAAATTGGCGCGCGCAATAAACCCTTGCAAACCATTGACATCGACTTCGATGCCATTTTCTTGCGTCATGATAACCGTCGCGGTCACCACTTGGTCTTTTTTCATTTGCGACATTTTTTCCTTCACAGGATTTTTGCTTAGCTGTTTAATGCCGAGCGATATACGTCCGCGTTCCAGGTCAACCTTATCCAACAAGATAACTTCGACTTCTTGACCTTTTTGATAAAGGGCGGTGGCTTCGGCCCCCGTTTTTTCCCAAGAAATGTCAGACGCGTGAACCATGCCGTCCAATTCGGTGGACAAGCCAACGAAAATACCAAATTCGGTGATATTTTTTACCGTGCCTTTTAATTTTGCACCCTTTTGATTTTGGGTGGCAAATTCTTCCAACGGATTGGGGGTGCATTGTTTTAGCCCCAAAGACAAACGTCGGCGGTCATTATCGATGTCCAGCACCATGACCTCAACCTCTTGCCCCAGGGTCAATAATTTGGCGGGGGAAATGCCGCGTTTTGTCCAAGATAATTCGCTGATATGGGCCAAACCTTCAACCCCAGGTTCAAGCGAGATGAAAGCACCATAATCAATAAGGTTGGTAACCGTCCCTTTAACTTTTTGGCCTTTTGTATATTTTTTGGCAACGGCCGCCCATGGATTATCTTCCATAGCCTTAACGCTTAAAGAAACGCGTTTGGTTTCTTTATCAACCGTAATAACTTTAACACTAATTTCTTCTCCAACCTTCAAAATATCCGAAGGATGGCTGATACGCTTCCATGACATTTCGCCAACATGCAGCAAACCATCAATCATACCCAAATCAATAAAGGCGCCATAGTCGGTTAAGTTTTTCACCTTACCCGTTACCACCGCACCAACGACAAGAATTTTTTCCATGTCGACCATTTTTTCTTTATGGTCTTCTTCGATAACCGCACGGCGCGACACGACAATGTTGTCGCGTTCTTCGTCCATCTTTACCACCGCAAAATTTTCGGGCTTATCCATCAAGGCTTCCAAATCTTTTTCACGGGTTGGTCTGACATCAACCTGGGACCCTGGCAAAAAGGCAATAACGCCATTGATGTTAACCGAAAATCCACCGCGCACGCGATTAATAATACGCCCCATAACACGTTCGCCGTTTTTATGTTTTTTGGCAATTTCAGCCCAGGATTCGTCTTTCCTTGCTTTGTCGCGCGACAACACTGCTTCGCCATTGCGACCTTCCATTCTTTCTAAAACCACTTCGACTTTATCGCCGACCTTGACGGTCATTTCGCCCGCCATATCAAGAAATTCTTTGCTTGAAACTTTGCCTTCGGATTTTAACCCCACATCGACCGTTACAAATTCGTTGCTGACCGCCATGACCTGGCCTATCATTACCTTACCTTTGAGTGATACGTTTTCGGGAAGGTGTTTTTTAATTAATTCTGCAAAATTGGTTGCTTTAGCCATTGTTTTATCTCTTTGGATTCTATGATAAATCCATCAACTGGCTCGAAAAAAAATATATTTTTTTCAAGTCTTGACCTTACACGATATGATAACAACAATGACAAAAAAGAAGGTCTGTATTTTCTATCATTGTTTTTTTATGAAAGACCGAAAAGTTTTTTTTGCTTGATAGCAAACAAAGCCTTGTCCAGTAATTCATCGGGCGAAGATTGACTGCTGTCAAGCGTCACCGCGTCTTCGGCTGGTTTGAGGGGCGCAACTTTTCTTTCTTTGTCCATTCGGTCGCGCCATTCCAAATCTGCCAATATGTTTTTTTTGCTAGCAGAAAGCCCATAGCTTTGCAACTCCAAACATCTTCGGTCGGCGCGCACCGCCACGTCGGCGACGACAAAAAATTTTATCGGCGCGTCAGGAAATATCACCGTGCCGATGTCGCGGCCGTCTATCACCGCGCCTTTTTTGTGTGCGTTTAAGCCAAAGGCGCGTTGCGCCGATTTTAGTAATGTTCGCAAGTTTTCTTTTTTTGCTATAAAGCTTGCCGCCATGGCAACCTCGTCGCTCGCCAATTCTTTGCGATGCTTGAGAAGCAAATCTTGGTATGGGTTGGTTGCGCCATCGCCCATGGTGTTTCTTTCCATCAATCTAAAAAGCTTAATCACATGTTCGGCTACTGCCATCATCTTTTCCTCGCCAGAATCCAAGCAAGCGACCAGCAACGATTCCACCCTACCCATGTCGCCCGCGCCGCCATTGCTTGACCACATGATTTGATTTTTTTCGGTCGCGCATTGTTGCAATAACAAAAAACCTATCAGGCGATAAATTTTTCCCGTATCCAAATGGGCGAAGCCAAAATATTGCGCCAATTTTTTTGCCAGGGTTCCCTTCCCGCTGGCGGAAAGCCCATCTATGGCTATCACATTCGGCATCACAACTTGCGGCGTTGTTGCATCGGGGGCGTTCATCGCACGGTATATTTTTTTTATTCTTTAAGAAGAGATTTCGGAATCTTTGTGCGGCGGCGCATCGCCATCAACCGCGGTATTTTTTTCAGCCTGGTGTTCATTATTTTTTTCATCATGGGCGTCGCCATTTTTGTCGACTACTTTCTTCAGCGGGTTGCGGTTTATCATCATCATCAGGCGGCGTTTTTCCACATCCATTTCGGCTGGTTTTTCTACCTTCGCCAAGTCGCCCAAGAAATCCAGAACTTTTTGAAAAATACCCATCGCCAATTCGCGTTGGTTGGAGGCGCGACCAAACAAACGAATCGCAACACGCACTTTATCGCCATCCTCCAAAAAATTTTGCATTTTTTTCATTTTGACTTGCAGGTCATGCTGGTCGATGCCAGGGCGAATTTGAATTTCTTTCACATGCACAATTTTCTGCTTTTTCTTGGCTTCTTTTTTCCTTTTTTCTTCTTGGTATTTGTATTTGCCATAATCCAAAATTTTGCACACGGGGGGCGTGGCCGAGGCTGTGATTTCCACCAGATCCAATTCGGCGGCGCGGGCACGCTCCAACCCCACTTCTTTGGTAACCACGCCAACATTTTTGCCATTTTCATCTATCAACATAATTTCGCGGGCGTTGATATAATTGTTTATCCTATTTTTATCTTGGTTACGGCCACGAAACCCGCCCGCATTAAATGGGCGTGGGGGGCGCGGTGTGAATGGTCGCGGACTAAATGGTCGCCCACCGCCGCCAGGGCGCGGCCGTGGGGTAAAACTTCTTGGTGCGGCGCCGCCACCAGGATTTGCGCCAGGGTTTGCCGAGGTTGTTCCATTTGTCGCGCCACCAGGATTGGCAGGGTTAGCACCAGCCGCGGGGCGCGCACCCGCGTAGGGGCGCGGGCCATTGTTGGGCCGCGGTGTAAAACCACGGCCACCAGGTCTGGAAAAATTATTGGTTCTTTTGGGGGGATAAGCCATATTCTTTAAAAATTAAAAAGAATTTCCCGCTGAAAGGCTAAAGAAAAAAAGGTCGTGACAACGCATCGTAAAAGGATAAAATAATTTTTTAAAAATTTCAATAACAACTATCTGTAATATATTTTTATGGTTCGATTCTTAATAAACATCGTGCTTGTCTCTATGCTCACGATTATTTTTCCATTATAGCAAGCTTTTGAAATTTTTCAATAGCTTTATTTAGGGGCAGGGTTTCGTTATCATTGCTGCCCAAGAAACGCAAGGTCAAAGAATTATTTTCTGCTTCGGATTTTCCGACCACCGCTATCACGGGGATATATTGCAACGAATGATCCCGCACCTTGGCGTTAATTTTTTCGCCGCGGTAATCGGCTGTCACGCGCATACCATGGGCCTTCAACTGCTCTTCCACTTGCTGGGCGTAATCAACAACATCCGATGTGATGGTGGCAATAACCACCTGCACGGGTGCGAGCCAAAATGGCAAACGTCCAGCGTGATGTTCAATAAGGATACCAAGGAAACGTTCGAATGACCCCAGCATGGCACGGTGCAACATAACGGGGCGTTGCCGCGCGCCATGTTGGTCGGTGTAGAGAGCGTCGAGCCGTTCGGGCAAAACAAAGTCAACTTGGAAGGTGCCGCATTGCCATTCGCGACCTATCGAATCTTTTAAAACATATTCTAATTTAGGGCCATAAAATGCCCCCTCCCCTTTGTTAACCGCGTAGGTTCTTCCCAAAGTTTCGACCGCCGAGCGCAAGGCTTCCTCGGCCTTATCCCACACGCTGTCGTCGCCCGCGCGGTTGGCGGGGCGGTCAGAAAATTTAATCGCCACATCGGTAAAGCCGAAATCTTGATAAACTTGAAACAACAGGTTTGAAAATTTTTTACATTCTTCAACAATATCTTTTGCTTCGCAAAAAATATGGGCATCATCTTGGGTGAAGGCTCGCACCCGCATCAAACCATGCAACGCGCCCGATGGTTCGTAGCGATGGCAAGAGCCGAATTCGGCCAAACGCAGCGGCAGGTCGCGGTAGCTTTTTATCCCTTGATTAAAAACTTGAATATGGCACGGGCAATTCATGGGTTTCAGGGCGAAGGATGTTTCCTCCCCCGCGACATCGGCAATAAACATTTGTTCGCGAAATTTTTCCCAATGCCCCGAAGCCTCCCACAATTTTTTACTGACCAATTGTGGCGTCTTTATTTCTTGATAGCCATTTTCTTGTTGTTTGGTGCGAATATATTTCTCAACCACTTGCCACAATTGATAACCCTTGGGATGCCAAAATACCGAGCCCATGGCTTCTTCTTGAAAATGAAATAACCCCAATTGCTTGCCAATTTTGCGATGGTCGCGCTTTTCGGCTTCGGCGATGGCATTCATCGCATCATCCAATTCTTTTTTTGACGGAAACCATGTGCCATATATTCTTTGTAGGGCGGCATTATCTGCGTTACCGCGCCAATAGGTGCCTGATAATTTTAACAATTTGAAAGCCCCCTTCGCCAAATGCCCCGTGCTGGGGGCGTGGGGACCACGGCACAGGTCGAGCCATTCGCCCTGACGATAGATAGTTAAGGCCTCGGTGGCGGGAATCTCCCTCACCCATTCGGCTTTAAAATTTTCGCCTTGCTTGGTGAAATGCTCAACCGCCTGGTCGCGCGACCATTCTTCACGAATAAATTTTGTATCGGCCTTCATGATGGCGAGCATTTTTTCTTCGATGCGCGCGAAATCATCGGTGCTTAAAGAATCGGTGGTCGCAAAATCGTAATAAAACCCATCGTCGGTGGCGGGGCCAAAGGTAACCTTTACCCCAGGGAAAATTGCTTGGACCGCCTCCGCCATGACATGGGCGCAATCGTGGCGCAAAATCGCCAAGGCATCTTTCGATTCCGCCGCCGAACGCATCGTGATAATTTCTAACTTGGCGTTTTCTTTAACAATCGGCAAAGAAATATCTTGTAACAAGCCATCGACCTTTATCGCAACCGCCGCCTTCAACAGGCCAGCGCCAATTTTGCCTGCAACCTCGAGCCCCGAAGCAGGTTGGTCAAAAGATAAAACTTTGCCATCGGGCAAATAATAATTAATCATGCGTTTTTTTTATTGTTAGCAAAAGCCAATAAACAATTCTACATTTATTGTCTATCTATTCTTAGCGAAAGCTTTTGGGCAGTAATTTGGTAATATCTTGCAAACGGATAACCGCGGGGTTGGCGCGATAAATAATATGGATGGATTTTTTTAATGGCCCCATGGGTCGCACCACCTGGGGCTGGGCGGGCGGCGTGATAACCACAATGATGGGGATGGTTTTTTTATTTTTTTTCTGCTTGGCGCGTTGCGTCATGTTTCTTGCCAAGGCCGCCAAATGGGTAACCCCCGTGTCGTTCCCCACCACACCATGGGCGTGGCGCGCAATATCAGCAATATCGCCCAAGGTTGTTTTGCCCACCAAGTTTATACAAGAAGGCACGGCACGCGCAAATTGTTCGGCGCGTAATTTTTCTATGGGATGTTTACCACCCACAATCACCGAGAAAATATTTTTTTCTTCCAGAAACTTAGCCACGGCAATATAAATATTCAAGGGCAGTATTTGCTTTTTGCGAATCTTGGTGGAGGAGCCGCCTATCACCAACATAAAAAATTTTTTTCTAAAAAATGGAAATTTTTTTCCTTGCAAATAATCAACATCGGGCGGCGGCACATACCTTATCCCAGCATAAGAAAGTTGTTGGTCAAACCGTTCCACCGCATGAATTTTATGACGTTGTTTGTTTTTATCTTGCCACATATTTTTTACCACACCGTTCCATAATGGTTTTACCAACAACCATCTGTATAGGCGCGCCGTGTAGCCCGAAGTTTGCAAATCATAAACCCGTTGATAATCACGCAGCCACAGGGTGATAATTAAACGCGGCCAGCACCAGTAATGTTTTCTAACTATTTGCAAGAAATTTATTTTTGTTTTGTCGTATTTCTTGCCGTAAGAAATCATGCTCTTTAACAAGGGAACCATGTTGGGTTCGGTCAAAATGGTAATTTCTTCACCCCTATGTCGCTCTATGATTGCTCTTACCTGCCCGCTGGCTAATAAAACGTCGCCCAATGCACCAAATTTGATAATTAGAATTTTCTTTTGATTCTTCATTCCGTTATTCTCAAGATTTAGGTTTGCAAAAATTTTTCTAGGTTTTTCTTTACTGCAACAATGGGCTCTTGCCAAGTATTTTCTACCTGTTGGTGAAAAATTTCTATAGAATCCGAATACCACCAAGAGTTGTTATAAGAATGGTCGCGCCATTTCCAATCAGTCATGTAAGGCGACAGCAAGAAAACCTTCTTGCCCAACGCCCCTGCCAAATGAGCAAAACTAGTATCAACCGATATAACCAAGTCTATTTTCTGTAGCAACATCGCGCTATCTGCAAAATCACCAACCTGACCTGTAGCATCCCGCAACAAAGATTGAAAGCCCGCCTGGGCTATTTCCATCTTAGCCTCCCCCATTTGAAAAGAAAAGAAATTCGCACGGCAACCTAGCACGGGCAGGAAATTTTTTATATCGATGGAGCGTTCTTTCGCCCCCTCGCCAAATTTTCCTGTCGCCCAGACCAAGGCAATATTTTTATAATTGGCGTTATGGGGTGGTAAATATTTCTGCTGATTTTGTGGCGCAGTGGGTATATCAAGGTAGGGTAAATCAACGGCGAAGGATTTTTCATCCAACCGCAAATGAAATGGCAGGCTGGTCAATTGCAGCCAATAATCAAAAACGGGAGTCTGGTCGGGCGGCAACAATTCAATGTCTTTGAATAAAGAACAGCCAGAAAAAAATCTTCTTTGTTCGGGTCGCGCTTCAAAAATAATATGTTGGCAGTATTTTTTTAATAGCGGTAAAAAACGCACAAACATGATGTTATCACCCAAACCTTGGTCGCCAACCACCAGCAATGTTTTCTGCTTGATTGCTTTATCGTTATCTAGCAAGCGAAAGGGAATTTTTTTGTCGGCGGCGTGATAAGGTTTTTGCTCGAACCCCTCCCCCGCAAAATGAAAACGGTTTTCATAATAGGCAAAGCCTTGGGCGTAATCCCCGATTTGCAAATACGAAAACATTTGATATTTTTCCAAGGCTGTTTCTTGTTTGGCGGTGCGTTCGGGGTATTGTTGTAGCAAGCCTTCCAAAGTCTTTGTTTCCGTAACATAATCGCTGTAGCGTCTTTCCCTTTTGGCAAGGTAGGCCAGGGCCATCTGGCTTCTTACCCTGTCGCCCATCGCAACGCCGTTGGCTTGCGTCAACCAAACATGGTCTGGCTTGGCACGCAAGCGTTCGTTTAATATATCGTAGAGACGAGCGCGGTTGGCTCGCGCCATCATATATTGTTCGCGGCGATTTTTGCGATGTTGCAATAAAAAAATGATGCGATTGGTAATATAGATTGCCGCCCTATATTTTTTTAATTCGGTTAAACAAAATCCCAAGCGGCTTAAAAGGAAAAGCACCATTTCCTCTTGCTCGCTTCCTTGAAGGGTGTTTGATAATTCCAGCTGGCGCAGGGCTTGGTAAAAACAATCTTTACCACCTTCCCAATTTTTTTCACCAATCGCCTTCAAGCCTTTATCAACAAGCGCGGCAACAGAATTTTCCATCTATTCTTTTGGATTTATTTTTTGACGGCAGTTATTCTACAACATTAATAATGGCCATCATGCCTTTATCCTCATGCTCTAAAATATGGCAATGAATCATGCGGGGGCCAACTTGATCCTGCTTCATACGCAACACCACCTTCTCACCAGGTTGCACCAAAACTGTATCTTGCCATGAAATATAAGGGGGCTTGCTTACCTTGCCGCTTAATTCGTGGCTGATAACTTGAAATTGCCCGCCATGTATGTGCAATGGATGGGTCATGTCGCTGCGATTAACTATTGTCCATTCTTCCACCGCGCCCTTTTTGCTAACGTAATCAAATCTTTTTGGGTCGAATTTTTTGCCATTGATAGAAACATCGTCCAATACCCCCGTCAATTCTAATTTTTTCTTAATATTGGTGGCGGGTAAGGGGACAATGGTGCGTAATTTGCTGGGCAGGGTAACGGGGGGCAATGGCACCACATCGGTCAGCTTAATTGTCAGCAGGGGTTTCTTTATTCCAACTTCCATCCCTGGCACTCCACCCATATCGCCACCCTTCATATCCATACTAGCCATGTCGTGGCTGCTCATATCCATGCCAGCCATGTCATTGCCCTTCATATCCATGCCAGCCATCGCTCCAGCCGTTTGGGTGGTTTCTATCAATTTTGGATTTTCTTCAAATACCGTAAAAATATCGCCAGCCTTGCCATCAAACCGCACCACCACTTCGCGCCGTTCGGCCGCCGACAGCAGGGCACCATTTTTTAACAAATAAGGACTATCAATAAGCCCGCCGTCAGTCCCCACCAAATAGGTGTTAAGGTCGGGCGCCGAGGCATCCGCTCCCTTTTTAAAAGAAATATTGATAAACCGAGCATTGGTTGCGTTCCATAAACGAAAGCGCATCGTGCTGCCAGGGGCAACCTTCAACACGGGTTGCACAATTCCATTCACCAACAGTGTTTCGCCCATCCGACCATGTTGCCAATCCAGCTTCTTGTTGACGGATATTTTGCCGTTATCTAACCTGATGCCCGTAATAAAAATATTTTCTTCTGCTATACCCAATTTTTTTAAAGGATCATTCTTGCTGCGCACCAGCATGGGCCCCGCCAGGCCCGAGGAAGCTTGCTCGGCCGAACGAAGATGCGGGTGCGGGTGATACCAATAATTCCCCTCCATCCCTTCGGGTAAATCAAATTCATAGATACGCGATGTGTTTGATTTCACCACATCCATCGGGTTGCCATCTTGGCTCGGCGGGATAGGCAGCCCATGGAAATGCACCGTGGTCTCGCTGCTCAATTTGTTGGTAAAGTTTATTTTCACATGGGTGCCCGCCACCACATCGATTAATGGCCCAGGCGATTGCCCGTTATAAAGCATGAAGTTGGTGGCCTGCTGAAATAATCGCGAAGGTTTGGCAGCGACATATTTGATACGCGCCGTTAAATCCGCCATAAAAATGGTGGGGTCATTGCTTTCATTTTGCAAAGGCATCAAGGGGCGAAAATCCGCGCCAGGATTCAAAGAAAAATTTCTTAAGGCCGCGGGCGATTCGTGATGCAAGGTTTCATCCAGCCATTGCTTGATTGGCCCTTGCCCCGTGCTTAAATAAAAAATAACGACCGCGAAGGCAATCATCGCAACCAACAGCGCGGTTGGCGCGCCGCGCCCGCCACGAAAGGATTTGCTCCTTATATAATTTTTCAAGAATTTTTTTAAAGAATTTTTAAAAGCCATAGCAAAGCTGTTATAAAACCAAACCATGATATTGTCAAACATCCTCTCGCTATCATAGCATGACCTTCGCGGACATACATTTGCCATAAAAAATTATGTCCGCCATCATCAATCAATATGAATGGATAAAAAAAATTACATTTTTTCGGCTTGACATTATTGGTGTTTCGTGGCAGGAACGCTAACAGCAAGCAATTTGCGAATAATTTAAAACAAGAGAAAAAAATGTCTGTTAGATTACGTCTCGCCCGTGGTGGCACAAAAAAACGCCCTTATTATCGTTTGGTCGCGGCGACCAAAACCCGCGCGCGCGATGGAAAATTTTTGGAACGCATTGGCAGTTACAACCCCATGCTCGCCAGCAATGACCCAAAGCGGGTTATTATTGATATTGAACGCGCAAAATATTGGCTATCGGTCGGGGCGCAACCATCTGAACGGGTGGCTATTTTTTTAAGCCAACAAGGTTTGGTCGAGTTTGATAAAAAAGAAAAAGCGAAAAATCAAACCAAGCAAAATATGCCACGCGCAAAAACATTAGCAAAATTAGAAGATGCAAAAAAAGCCGCCGAAGAAGCGACAAAAAAAGCGGCTGAGGAAGCGGCAAAACCTGCTGCTGTTGAAACCCCCGCGGTTGAAGCCCCCGTTGCGGCTGAAGCGCCCACGCCTGAGGTTGCCGCGGCACCCGAAGCGCCAGCCGCCGAAAATAAGCCCTCTTAATATAATTTACAATTGGTAAGCGACTCTATCATTTGCATAAAATGATAGAGAGCAACAGGCCTATAAGTTATGAAAAAGCTAGGCTAAAGGGGATGGCAATAAGTAAAAAATTCATTTATGATGCGCCGATGATAAAACCCATCAACTATTACCAATCAAAAAATTCTATTTAAAAAGTTTCCGCATGTTCGTTACCAAAAAAATATTGCCATTGTTTTTTTATCGCCAGCAAAAATTTGGCCCAAGGTTTGTGGCAGCTATTTGTTTTTTAACTTCGTCGCTTATTGCCGCCCCTATCAACCAGGCGAAGGCCGAAGCGGTCATTCAATGGGACATGGGGGTCGCCATCCCTTTGGGTAATGTAACCTACACCAGCACCGCCACCCCGCTGGTTCCTGAAGCACCCGTATTTTTTCAAACGACTCTGGCGGCGGGTTACCGCTTTAATATCAGGCCTTGGTTTTTTATTGCCCCCATGGGTTATTATCGTCTAACCGCTGGGGTTTTGGAATATCGCGATACCTACCCATCGCAGGCCCAAGCCGTCGGCGTTATACAAAACCATTTTTATCAACACCAATTCCTCGGCAATGACTTGGCGGCGGGGTTTGATATCGGCTTTTTGATTAAGCGGTGGACCATTACTTCGGGGTTTTATGTCGGTGGGCGTTACAGCCTTACACAATTTAATGACAGGGATTTTACCACCCGCACCCTGCTATCGCCTGCGCATCCCTGGGTCAGTGCTGGCTGGCAACTTATTTTGAATCCACGCCTATCGGTGGATTATCGTATCGTTGACAATATTGACCTTGGTGCCACCGTTGATTACAGCTTTACCACCAAAACCATACCGCAAAATAATAACCCCGCGGCGCAACAAGATTTTATTAACGCGGGCCTACGTGCTACCTTCCATTTTTAATCATTTTTATCAGCTTATTTATTTTTAATAACCCCCAATAACCCACATGGACAATAAAAAATCTTCCCCTGTTATTGCAGGCAACCAGGGACCAAGCGATAATTACCCCAGGGATCTTATTGGTTATGGCCAAAATGCGCCCAAGGTTGTTTGGCCAAATGGCGCGCGCATTGCTATCCAAGTTGTCATGAATTATGAAGAAGGCGGCGAAAATTGTATCCTGCATGGCGACAAGGCGTCGGAAGCATTCTTGTCCGAAATTGTTTCAGCCCAAATGTTAGAGGGGGTTCGCCATATCAGCATGGAAAGTATTTATGAATATGGTTCGCGTGCAGGGGTATGGCGATTGTTGCAATTATTTCGCGACAATCAAATTCCCATCACGGTCTATGGCGTGGCAACCGCCATGGCGCGCCACGGCGCGGTGATTGAACAATGTTTAAAAGACGGCCACGAAATTGCCAGCCACGGCTACAAATGGATCAATTACCAATATGTGTCGCGGGCGGAAGAAAAAGAGCATTTGGAAATGGCTATCGAATTACATAAAAAAATTACGGGCGAGCGGCCATTGGGTTGGTACACGGGCCGCACCAGCCCCAACACGCGCGAACTGGTCGCGGCGGAGGGTGGATTTTTATACGATGCCGATGATTATAGCGACGATTTGCCATTTTGGTCGCGGGTCGTCAATAAACCACATCTTATCGTGCCCTATACGCTGGACAGCAACGACATGCGTTTTGCCGCGGTGCAGGGTTTTAACACGGGCGACCATTTTTTTACTTATCTAAAAGATGCCTTTGATTGTTTGTATGAGGAAGGTGCAACCGCCCCCAAAATGTTATCCATTGGTCTTCATTGTCGATTGGTGGGGCGGCCAGGGCGGATTCAAGGATTAAAAAAATTCTTTGATTACGCACAAAAGCATGACAAGGTATGGTTTGCAAAACGGATAGACATTGCCCAACATTGGCATAAGAACTATCCAGCCTCATAAACATCCCTAACCATCAAGCCGATAGATAATTTTTTACTTATGGTTTTTCATATAATTTTAATATAGTTTTAAGGTTGCAAGATAGGTATTTTTTAGCTACAGCAAAAACTGTAAGCGAGCTTATATTTTTTCCGCGGTAGCTCAGTGGTAGAGCAATCGGCTGTTAACCGGTTGGCCGTAGGTTCGAATCCTACCCGCGGAGCCATTTTCTTCTAAGATATTGCAACAGTCTTTACCTCATTTTTTTACTCATTGTATTTTTCACGAGAAAAATGGGTAGGGAATTTTGGGGCAATGCCCACCAACGATTTTAAACGTAACCCTTAAGTATCGCCGCGGATAATCAACATGCCCGCCGCCAATATCATGAAGGCGCCAACCATGGCAAAAATATCGGGCGTTTCATTCCATACCAAAAACCCGACAATGAATCCTATCAGCAAGGCAACATATTCAAACGGTGCCACCACCGCGGCGGGCGCGTTGCGATAGGCGCGTGCCAAAAACACCATCCCCACCGTGCCGATGATACCTGTCGCACCAACCAACATAAGATCGCCTAGCGCAAATGGCACCCAATTCCTGGTTAAAAAAATGAGGCTTAAATGTTGTGGGTGAAATTGTTGAAAATAAAAAACCACCGACGCCAGCGAAACGGCGACAAAAAAAAGTGCCGTTTGATACAAAGCCATGACGAAGGGGCTTTCTTGCTGTAAAAATTTGCGATTAATAGTTTGCGACAGGCTGTAGGCTATCGCCGCCCCCAAGGGAAGCAGGCTGGCATAATCAAACACTGCCTCGATAGGCACGGGCAAACCCTCAGGCGAAGTCGCCTGGCTTGCAAATAAGTGCCAGACATATGTCGCCATGTTGGCAAATAAATCATGCGTAAAACCAGGGCGCAAAATAATTAATGACCCCGCAAACCCAAGCACAATCGCCAACAATTGGCGCGGCGCGATGGGCTCACCAATCACCAAAAACCCAAGCAAGGCCAAAAACAACGGGGCGGTTAAAAACATCGAAACGATGGTCGCAATGGGCAAGACAGGAAAAGCAAGGTAATAACAAGTATAGGCAACCACGGCGGTCAAGCCGCGTAATAACAAAATACGCCAACGCGGCGACCAAATGGCCGCAATGCCCAGCACCTCCCCTTCTACTCGCCAGCGCGCAATAAGGACAAGCAACAGCGGCATAGCCACCAACGCCCTAACCAACATCAATTGGCTAATGGCATAATCGTGGCTGACAAGTTTTATCACCAAATCTTGTAAGAAAAAAACCACCACGCCAATATTGATATCAAGGATAGCGCGCGATGTTGCCGCCTTGGCCCTTGATTTTTTATTAGACGATGGTGATGAAGGGCTCGATTTCTTTCCCGAAGAATTCCCAGGCGAATTCCCAAGTGAACTCTTTGAAAGTTTTTTGGACGCGGCATTCAAAAGCTTATTCATTTTTTTTACAGGATCCCCGCTTATTTTTTATATTTTTTTCCTATCATGCAATATTTAATAATACAATGTAAAAAAATATATTTTCGCGCGCTTGCTGGCCCACCCTGCTCCGCCGTGCTTGGGTGGCGTAATACAATGATATTAATGACCCAAGATATTAATGACCCAAATGATAGGGCGTGCCGCGCATGATGCTATCCGCCCGAAAAAGCTGTTCCACCAATAACAGCGGCATGAATTGATGCGGAAAAGTTAGCGGGCCAAAACTAACACGCTTATGACATTTTTTTAAAAAATCTTCGCTCAACCCATCGGCCGAACCAATCACGAAATTAATCTTTTGATATTGCTGTTGTAAATGGTCAAGCAACCCCGCAAATTCCCGAGAAGTAACGGCCTGGCCCCGACCATCCAACGCCACCACCGCGGCTTTTTGTTTGGCGGCTGGTGGCCATAGTTTTTTTTCTAAAACAGCTTCCTGCTTTTTTATTCGCTCCTCACCGTTGAGGGATGAAAGCGAAGCAAGTGGTTTTAATAGGTCAAGCACCACCCTTGCCATCATTTTTTTTCTATAAGGATCTATCATATCTATCATGTCCGCCGATTTGGCGAACATCACAATATGGCAATCAATTATCAGCCCAGCGTTTTTCAAGTTGGTAATATTCCCTTGCGGTTTTTTGAAATAAATGAACTATCACATCGCCAAGGTCAAGCAACAACCAATCCCCTTGTTCCATCCCCGTCACTGACAATGTCTTCACGCGATAAGACCTATTCAATTCGCCGCTTAAATTTTGTGCCAAGGATATAATATGACGCGCCGATGTTCCCGTGGCAATAAGCATATAATCCGCCAGGGGGAATTTTTTAATAACATCAATAACCACAATATCATCGGCCTTGTTATCATGTAAAAAATCTTGGCAAATTTTTACGACACGCGCGGCATTGAGAGACATAACTTCGCTTGGTGGTAGTTTATTTGCAGGTAAGGACATAAGGATAGATTTTATTAAGTTGCTTTGCTTGTGTTTTTTATCTTTATAGTCTAGTTCGGGTGCATATGGAAAGAGTTTTATTCTCATTTTCTTTTATCAATAAGAATGTAACGATAGAAATCTATCATCTTTTATTGATAAGCGTGGTTCTCGTCTATACATTCTTGTGGGGCGGCTATGTCGCGTCTTGGCGTTCGGCGCTCTATGGTTTAGAAAAAAAACATTATCCCCGTTTTTTTCAAAAATTTTTAAACAACCAACGCATGTTGTTATTCTTTCTTTGTTTGCCCATTGTGCAAATACCGTGGATATTTATTTTATTATTTGCCCTGCGTCATGCCATGATAAGCCATGGTAAAATGCGCGCAACCAATTATAATTTTTTATTCTTTCATATGGGTATTATTGTCATTTTGTTACAATTCCTGGGGTTTGGGTTGTCGGCGCGCGCCGTCAGTGAAAGCGAAAAATGGATGGTTATTTTTATGCAATTTTTTATCTTGGCCCTGGCTATTTGGCAATGGCACTTGGTGCATAAGGTTCAATCTCAATTACGCAAATAGCTTTTTGATTTTAGCAAAATATCATGCTATAAGGTTATTGTGAATAAAAATCCTTCCCAACCCTCTCGCTATCTATGGTTGCTTAGCACTGGCATCCTGTCGGTGCTTTTGCTAACGGGTTGCGCCGCCAAGGGTGGAAAAATTTCGGCCTTTGCCATTGCCCCGCCCGATGAATTTGCGGTTACCAACAACCCGCCCCTTACCGCGCCGCCAGGCGACGCTTTGTTGCCCCTGCCGCTTGATTCTGACAAAAATGCCAAGCAAGCCAACAAACCAACCGACGGCACCGATCCCGCAACGCGCGGGTTGCAAACTATATTTGGTGATGGCAACAATGCCACCGAATCGGTATCCCAGGCGCAGTTGGCATCCAGTGGTTTAAGCCCATCGGATATTGCGGTGTTGCGCCAAGCCAATGCTTTAAAAGCCGACCCAGCCATTCGCCAAGAATTGGCTGGCGATTTAAAGACGCGCAAAAGTCCTTTTAATGAAATTGCTGAATATTTGGCCTCGGCCTTTTCTAGGGAACGGGTGCTAACCGCCGAGCAAAAATCTATCTTGGATGCTCGTGCCGAAAGCAAAAACGTCGCCCGCCCTGGCGTTATTTTGGTGCAATAGTATGAATGAAGCCACGCTTAGGTAGCGGGCTGGTTAATAGCTAACCAACAAAACCTGATAAGTTTTTTTCGCCGCCTGGGGTGATAATATCAATGTAATCACCAGCCTGTTTACCAAGCAAAGCGCGACCGATGGGCGATGCGGTGGATATAGATCCATCCGAAATGTCAGCCTCCAACTCCCCCACCAATCGATAACTTAATTCTTTACCGTTGCTATCCTTCACCTTAACCTTCGCCCCAAATTGAATAGTTTTAAGGTCAGAGGTTGGCAGGGGCATTACCTCCGCCCTTGCCAATTTATCTTCCAATTCATTAATCCTGCCTTCAAGGAAGCCTTGCTTTTCGCGCGCCGCCGAATAGTCGGCATTCTCCGACAAATCGCCATGTTCACGCGCCGTTGCAATGGCTTGAATATTGGCGGGTCGCTCCACCTTCTTTAGGTGGTTCAATTCTTCTTTTAGCCTATCAAAGCCTGCCTTGGTGAGGTAAATTTTTTGCATATTTTTATATATTTTATTATTTTAGAACAGGCATCATAAGAAATTATATTAAAAAAATCAAGGGTTAAGAACTAACTACGCGGTTGTGGCGCGGGGAGCGGGGTTATTATTTTATGCTGGGTTATGGAAGCATCGGCGCGCCAACTGCAACCAAGTAGTCATTTATTTTATTGATTAACTTTTTTAAATTCTCGGCGCTATCGGTTTCGGCTCGCGCCACCAAACAATTTTGAGTATTCGACGCACGAATCAGCCACCAACCTTTTCCTTCACGCACCCTTATCCCGTCCAAATCATTAAATTCTACACCCGAAGCACGCAACAAAGAGCGGAGGTTTTCGATAATCGGCATTTTTTCTTCTTCCTTAACATCCAACCGCATTTCGGGGGTATTTATCATGGGCGGCAAGGATAGGCGTAATTTTTTAAGCGATGTTTTTTCCACCGCCAATATTTCTAAAAGCCGTAGGGCAGCATAGAGCGCGTCATCAAACCCAGGCCAACGGTCAGCAAAAAATATATGGCCGCTCATTTCGCCCGCCAGCACCGAATGTTGTTTTTTCATTTCGGTTTTGATAATGGAATGCCCCGTGGGCGCCATGACGGCGCGCCCGCCCAATTTTTCAATTTCGTCAAAAAACAATTGGCTAGCCTTAACATCGGCGATGATGGTGGCGTTTTTATTTTTTTGCAAAACCAGACGGCTATAAAAAATTAATAATTGATCGCCCCATAACACAACGCCATCTTCATCCACCACGCCTATCCTATCGCCATCGCCATCGAAACCTATACCCAAATCACATTTTTTATCCTTCACCAATTTTTTCAATTGCAGCAAATTTTCTTCCACGGTCGGGTCAGGGTGATGGGCGGGAAAATTACCATCCACCGCGCTATTAATAACATGGTGTTCGCCTGGCAACATTGGCAAAATTGTTTCTAAGGCCAAGCCCAACGCGCCATTGCCTGGATCCCACGCGACCTTCATATCCTGGGGCAAGGTAATACCCGCCAACACGTCCTTAATATATTGCGCGCGCGTGGATTTTTTTTCATGCTTGCCTTTTTGGTTGGGTAATGGTGGCAAGGTTTTATTTTTGAAATCAGCTATATCTTGCCCCCAAAATGGTTTTTGATGTTTCACTATTTTAAATCCATTATATTCTTTGGGATTATGCGACCCCGTTACCTGCACCGCCATGGGCATTTTTAAAAAATAATTGGCATGGTAAAGTTCGGGCGTGGCCACAACCCCGTCCAATTCCACTACATCCACCCCGTAATCGATAAAACCCCTGATGAGTGCCGATTTTAATTCTGGGGTGGATAGGCGACCATCGCCCCCGACCACGACTTGCTTCTCATCCGCTGGCAAAACGCTGGCAAGCAACCCCGCCAGCATGTAGGCGCAACGCGGGTGCAAGGTTTTGCCAACAATGCCGCGCACATCATATTGGCGCAGTATCGTTGGGTCTAACCGATGGTTGGATATGTTTTCAAAATTCATGTTTGTTAGGCCGTGGGCGCAGGTGGCATTTGATGATAACGCACAAAATAATTGGCGGCAAACAGCCCGTTGATATTACCCGTATCCAACCTCATCAAATTGGTTGCCACACCATAAAATGGATGGCGTGGTAATAAATTTTTCATAGCATCGGTTAATTGAATTTCGCCCCCCGCACCGCGCGATGTATGACGCAAGGATTCAAATATCGCCGTCGGCAAAACATAGCGAGCAATGATGGCCACATCGCTCGGCGCATCCTCAGCCGATGGTTTTTCGATTAAATCATTGGCCATATATATGTCCTGTCCATTTTTTTGCATGTTATCAATGATTTTTAATATACCATATTTTTTGCTGTCGGCGGGTTTTATTTTTTCCACCGCGACCCACATGGCATTTTTATTATGCTGGCTATGGTCCAACAATTGTTGAATGGCCAGGGCTTGGTTATTTTGTTTTTTAACCATGACATCATCGGGGGCTATAACCGCTATCTGTTGACAATGTTTATCAATATTATCAACCGCGCATAACACGGCATGCCCCAACCCCAATTGCTCGGTTTGCTCGATGATATGAAAATTATTTTCATTCAAGCCCAAAGCCGCATGATGTAACAAATAATCAGCCATCGATTCTTTGCCCTGGCTGGTAATCAGGATAATTTTTTCTATACCCGCCGCTTGAATTTCTTCTATCGTATAATGGATAATGGGCTTATCGCCCAGCGGCATCATTTCTTTGGGCAGATAACGGGTGAAGGGCAGCAGCCTTGTCCCCTTTCCCGCGGCGGGAATAATGGCAACGGTGGAATGATGATGCGTCATGTCAATGTTGTTTTAATTGGTTGATACGTTGTTGATAGTTGTCAGGTTTTTTATCGCCCATGATATAATTCCCCGCCACCAGCGACAATTGGCGCAACGGCGCCCCGCCCGCGGTGAAGGCGGCAATTATAGCCCCCACGGTATCGGCCGACACCCCGCCGTCAATTTCGGCAATGGTTTTGCTGCCCTTAATCATGTTGCTAACCGCGGTAATTTTTGGCAAAACCTCGGTCATAAAACCCTGCCCGCCAAAGCCAGGCTCAACCGACATAACAATAATAACATCAAGGTCGGGCAAAAATTCTGCCAACAATTTAGAATCGGTGCCAGGTTTGATAGCCACGCCGCATTTTTTACCTAAGGATTTTATTTTTAACAACGCGTCTTTTACCGATTGCTGTGCTTTGGTTTTAGCCTCCAAATGAATGGTGATTTGGTCGGCCCCCGCCGTGGCAAAGGATTCCAAATAATCATGATAATTTTCTATCATCAAATGGACATCAAAAAAAACCTTGCTTAAGGGCCGCATTGATTTGATAAGCGGTGGACCAAAAGTAATATTGCTAACAAAATGCCCATCCATCACATCAAAATGAAACCAATCGGCCCCCGCCGATTCAAGCCGCGCCATTTCTTGACCAAGGTTAGAAAAATCTGCCGATAACAATGACGGCGCAATCAAAGGACTATCCATGGTTTCCTTTAGCAAATATTCTGCAACCAGACAATTCTTTAATAATGGCTTACTATTTTTTTATAGGCCTGTAAAAAAACATCCACATCCTCCGCCCGATTGCCCGTGCCAAAAGATATGCGCAAACTATTCTTACATAAATTTTTAGCAGGGGTATTATGAAGCGCGTCAACCGCGGGCTTATCGCCCCACATGGCGGCCAGGGTTTCAGAAGGTGACAATTTTCCCGAAGAACAGGCCGCCCCCGATGAAACCGATATACCCATGCTATCCAAGGCCAACACCATTTCTTGGCCCGCAATTTTTTTATCAACCAACAAAGCAACATGGTCAAGGCGCGGCACCCCCTGGCCCACCAATATCACATCATCGCGAATTTTTTTTACGCCACTTTCTAAACGGTCGCGCCATGCTTGGTAATTTTTATTTTCAACGGGTTGCTGTTCGATTGCTTCGCGCAACGCCATGGCCATGCTGTAAATGGCCAGGGTATTTTGGGTGCCTGGGCGGTAGCCTTGCTCCTGCCCCCCGCCGCGGTGAAGCGGGTTGACGGCGGGCGGCGTCATCAACAACAAC
This sequence comes from Alphaproteobacteria bacterium, assembly GCA_965262775.1. Classification (GTDB taxonomy): domain Bacteria; phylum Pseudomonadota; class Alphaproteobacteria; order JASGCL01; family JASGCL01; genus JASGCL01. Next base: position 255,665 of record CBDHFT010000007.1, read on the forward strand.
CCTGCTGCACCATGCAGGCCACCCAATTTATGGCTGGCTAGGGTGGCGGCGGTTAGGCCCATGCTCGCCATGTCTAAACGGCGGTGCGGAAAAAATTGTATGCCATCGGCCAATATAAAACCATGATGCTGGTTGGCCATGGTCACGATTTTATCAAGCGGTTGGCAAATTCCCGTTTCGTGATTAACCAATTGCAGGGCAATCAATTTTGGTCCATCGCCCATGGTTTGTAAGGTTTGATGCAGGGCTTCTATATCGGCAAGCCCGTCGGGCTTTAACCCAATAGCCACGGCGGGCGGAAAACCCTTATCCATTTGTTTGGCAAAATTTTTGATGGAGGGATGCTCCCCCAAAAAATAAATAAGTTGGCAAGGCTGGTGATATTTTTCGCTTAGGTCATGAAGGAGTAGATGGAGGCCTAAATTATTAGCCTCCGTCCCGCCTGCCGTAAAAATTACATGGTTGCTGCCTGTTAATTCTTTGATTGTTTCGCGCGCTGTTGCTACGTATTTTTGCGCCAATTGCCCGTGATAATGGACGGAGGATGGATTGAGTGGCAAGCCCGCCATGTCAGCTATTTTTTGCCAAACCCCTGGTCGAACCGTTGTGGTTGCATTATGGTCAAGGTATAGATGATTCATGTTATCTATCTAGTAAAAAAGCAAGAATCGAGCAATGACTATTATGGGGGATATGATAAGGTTTATGACGATGAAAAAAAATCAATGGCGCACGGTTGTAAAAAAATCACTGTCGGGGCAGGCATGGTTGCTGGCGCCGCGCGACGAAGAAAAAATTAAAACCATCAGCGAGCAGGCGCAGGTCAGCCTCGCCCTGGCCGAGATCATGGCGGGATTTTATGATATTGACGAGGCTGGGGTTATCGATTTTCTCAACCCAAAAATTAAAAACCTTATGACCGACCCCAATATTTTACGCGACATGACGTCGGGCGTGGCAACCATGGCGCGCGCTATCAAAGAAAAAAAGACCATTGCATTGTTCGGTGATTACGATGTCGACGGGGCGGCGTCGATTGCTTTGCTCTATCGTTACCTTACCCATGTGGGCTGTAAGGTTATTTTTCATGTTCCCGACAGGTTGCATGACGGTTATGGCCCCAATCAAAAAGCCATCGATCATTTTATAAAATCAAAAGTCGATATGATTGTTTTTCTGGATTGCGGCACCAGCGCGCTCGACATGTTAACCGCCGCCGCGCAACAACTTGACATCATTGTGCTTGACCATCACCTGTCCGAACCCATTCCGCCCTTGCCCGCCAACCTATCGCTTATTAATCCCAACCGTTTTGATGATAAAAATGACTATGGTTATTTATGCGCCGCTGGCGTGTCGTTCTTATTTTTGGTGATGTTGCAAAAAAATTTACGCGAACAGGGGGCAGAAAATTTACCCGACCTGTTTCAATATCTTGACCTGGTAGCCTTGGCCACCGTGGCCGATGTTGTGCCGTTGGTAAAACTTAACCGTGCCTTCGTTAAGCAGGGTTTACAAATCATGGCGGCGCGCCAAAATGTCGGGCTGGCTTCGTTGCTTGAAACTTTGGCAATCGAGCAGAACCTAACCAGCGGGCAACTTTCATTTTATATCTGCCCCAGTATTAACGCGGGGGGCAGGCTTGGTTTTTCTGACCTCGGGGCAACATTATTAACCACCAACGATAAAAAAATCGCGCAACCCATCGCCCTGCAATTGCATCAATTTAATGAGGAACGAAAAATTATCGAACAGCAATTGGTGGCACAGGCCGAGCAATTTGTCACCGCCGACCCCTTATCCCTAAAGCAAAATATTTTGATGGTTCAGGATTCATCGTGGCATATTGGCGTTTTGGGAATCGTTGCCAGCCGCTTAAAAGATAAATATCATCGGCCCGTTATTATTGGCGGCGCGGGCAATAATAACGCGGCGGATAATAATGATAAGGCGGATGATGTTATCACAGCATCGGCTAGGTCCTACGCAGGGTTGGATATTGGCGCCGCCATTATGTCGGCGCATCAAGCGGGTTTGTTAATCACGGGCGGCGGCCACAAAATGGCGGGCGGATTCAAAGTGAATAAAAAAAATTGGCAAGCCGCCAAAGATTTTATCAGCCACCATATAGACAAACAATGCGACGGCACATTGCCGCAAAGCAATAAAAAAATTGCCGCCACCCTTCCCCTGCCCGCCCTTAATATTGACCTGGCGATAGAGATGGAATTGCTGGAACCATTTGGCCGCGGCAACCGCACGCCGTTGATCATGATAAAAAACGCGGTGTTAGAAAAAGTTACGTGGCTGAAGGAACAACATCTGTCAGTAATATTTTCAAGCAGTGGCGCGGAAAAGAAAAATTTGCGCGCCATCATGTTTCGCGCCCTGAATAATCATACCGCTCAGCATTTGGCGGCAACCCCGCCAGGCAACAAATTTCATGTGGTAGGCGAATTATATGCCAACGATTGGCAAGGCAACAGGGGCATTGACTTTTTTTTGATAGATGCGGCGATGGTTGATGGTTGATAAAAAATATTTTTTATTCACCAATCATTACCACGCTCATCAACCTGCCGTAATCGTCTTGGCCCTGTAATTTATTGCGGCGGTTGCTAAAAAAATCTTCGTTGGTTAGGGTATCAACCCCTAAGTTCGCCACTTGCTCCACCCCTTGGGTCTTTAATACAGCCGCACAAAAACCCGCAAGGTCGAATAAGAATTTTTCTTGCATGGCTTGGGCTGTTTGCTCAAGCGGGGTAAAAAAATCTTTTGCCCATGGCTGCTGCTGGGTGGCGGCGGCGCGCATGTCTTCCCCCACTTCATAACTTTCTTTGCCAATTAAGGGGCCTATCACCGCGGCAATATTGGCGGGCTCGCTACCTAATTTTTTCATGGCCTGCACCGTGTTTTCTATCACGCCGCCCACCGCGCCGCGCCAACCCGCGTGGCATGCGCCGATAATTTTTTTCTGTTGGTCGGCTAATAATATCGGGGCGCAATCGGCGGTCAAGATACATAGCGCAATATTGCTATCGGCGGTTACCATGCCGTCGGCTTTTATTTGGCTGCTTTCTGTATCGGGGGTGGCAACAATGGCGGTGGCGCTATGGCATTGATGCAATGTTATAAGTTTTCTCGCCGTGAAAAATTCTTGCACCCGGCGGCGATTTTCCATAACATCATCAATATTGTCTTTTGACCCCACCCCGCCGTTGAGCGATGAATATAGCCCGCGGCTAACCCCGCCATGCCGATTAAAAAAACCGTGACGCACATGGTGATGCACATGGTTAATAAGCAAGGGATGGGTTAAGGGTTTCAGCATTAAGATGTTTTTTGCAATTCCATGATTTTAAACAACCGCCCCATGTCGGTTGGTTTTTCGGTTTTAATCAAACGTTGATAACCAGCGATGATATTTTTTTTATCATAACCCAACGTTATAAGCTTATTTGCCACTTCCTCGCCATGCAAACTTTGTAAAAAATTTCGCTGATTATCAAAATATATTTTTTTCATATTATGTTGGCGGGCCATGTCCGCTACTTCATCAAAAGCAACCGACGCTGAAATATCCGCTTCGCCCAGGTAGGCAAAAACATCGACTGGTTGATGATGGCGCATGGCTTGCAAATTATCGCCATCATATATCCCTTCGTTGCCATAATCAATAATAATAGCCAAGCCATTATTTTTTAAAACCCGTGCCATGTCGGTCAGTGGCTGAGCGTAGGATTGATGCCATTCATATATGACGCCTGGTTTGGGCGGTTGGTGATGGCGCAGATTATTGGGCGGGGCAGAATCCCTCATCTGCCGCCAAGCGAAAAAAAATTTATCGCCCGCCGCTCCCTCCTTCACCATCACCATTCTTTCGTGCCATTTATTTTCTTGCCAAGAAAATTGTCGTGGTAGCAGGCAATCAAAAAATTCATTAGCAACAATAAAATCAACCGACGCATCGGGCAAGGCGGTTATGGTTTTATGCCAACCGATCATCGAATCATATTTGCTTAAGCGTTTTTTTTGTTCCATTGTCAAATGGTCGCTTTGTTCAACGATAGAAATTTTTAATTGCGATAAAATAGATGAAGGGCAATGGTTTAACATGTCGAGCATCATGGTGCCGCGCCCCGCGCCAATTTCAAGCAAGTGGTAGGTTTTTTTATTTGCTGGCTTGTCTTTGCCTGGCGCGTTATTTGCCATTTGGCTTGCCAAGCGCAATATCAAAACCGCCCCCAACAGGGGCGATATTTCGGGGCTGGTAATAAAATCACCACCCGCGCCAAATATTGTATTTTGGGTTGCAGGCGTTGATGGCGATGCGGCTTGCCTGTTATAATAATATTGCAACCATGGGGAAAAGAAATCTTCAACCGTCAGCCCGTCATTTTTTTGTATGGCGGTGCATAATTTTTGTTTAAGATTTTGTAGTTGCATTATTTGTTCATATTTTTTTCGCGCAACACATGGGTATGATCTTTGTGGTAAAGGCGCGAATCGGAAAAATTATTTTCATTTAAAACGCGACCAACCAATATCAACGCGGTGCGGGTGATGTTTTCTTTTTTTACTTTTTCACGAATATCCTGCAAACAGCCGATGATAATTTTTTCATCGGGCCAGGTAGCACGATAAACAATTACCACGGGGCAATCGGCCCCGTAATGCGGCGTCAAATCCTTCACCACCTTCGCCAAATTGTTTATCGATAAATGAATGGCGAGGGTCGCCCCCGTTTTGGCCAAGGTGGGCAGGTCTTCCCCCGCGGGCATGCCCGACGCCCGCACCGCGGTGCGGGTTAAAATAATAGTTTGCGAAACATCGGCCAGGGTTAATTCTTTTTTTAGCAAGGCCGCCGCCGCCGCGTAGGCAGGCACGCCAGGGCAAATATCATAATCGATAGCCAATTTATCCAAAGCACGCATTTGTTCGGCAATGGCACCATAGAGCGATGGATCGCCCGAATGAACCCGCGCCACCGATTTTTTTTCTTCATGGGCTTTTTTCATCACGGCAATAATATCTTCCAAAACCATGGCGGCGGTATCCATCACCAATGCGCCAGGGGGGGCGGTGGCAATAATTTCGGCGGGCACCAACGACCCAGCATAGAGGCAAACAGGGCATTGCGCGATTAGCTTCGCCCCGCGCAGCGTGATAAGGTCGGGGGCGCCAGGGCCTGCGCCTATAAAATGAATGGTCATGAGGTTCGTGTTTTTTTATTATTTTTTAATTTGGTGCTTTTGTTGGTGTTAGACGCTGATTGGGTTAAAAGCAACAACATCGCCATGGCCGCCATATAAAATTGCCAAAAGGCATAGATGGAATTGGTTAGTATGAAACAAAAAGCAAAAGAAACAAAAAAGCAAAATGCGCCGCGCGTGAATGGTTGATTATTTTTTTGTATCATCAAATACCACAGCACCATGGCAAACAATATAAACAATAGCAACGGCGAGAAAATGCCAGCATCCAACAACAATTCTATCCAAACAAAGTGCGGTTGATTCAAAGCCTCGCACCCATTGATTAAAAAACATTCGCCCTTGACCGCGTCATAAGGTAGGAATGAAAAAATAACGGTATGATAATCGGCCGTCAGCGTTGGTAAGTAGCGATTAATATTGATACCATGTCCCAAAAATGGCTGGTCGATAATATAATAAAATATAAAATGCCAAAATTTAAATCGTTCCTTAAGCGAGTCAACATCGAATCCTAAAGAACTCAAGAACGATAAAAAGGGATGGTTGAAAGGATCGTTGGTTTTATAAATAAGCCCACTGCCAAGCAAAATAATAATGAGCGCGGCATACCCACCCACGATGGCCAACCAAAATAATAATCGCCATTTTTTTGTTAAGCCCTGCCACAGGGGCGACAAAACATAAATAAACAAGCCCATAAAGATTGCCATCGTCCATAGGCGCGCCGTGCCGTAGCCAAACAAATGCCCGCGCCATTCCATCAACGGGACATGCAATAAGCCTATCAACGGCAAGCATAGCCAAGCGACGACATTCTTCCTGATTAAACCTGGCAACAAAAGCAAAAATAGCAAAGCAACATTTTCAGAATATTGATCGTTGCGAAACCAAATGCGGGTTAAATATCCCGCCTCTATCAATATCACCATGGTAAGCATCACGCAAAAACTTATAAGAGCAATAAGGTCGATGGTGATATGGCGCGTCAGCGGTTGGCGATTAAAAAACCACCAAAGCGGCGCCAACAAAATGACAAGCAAGCAAAAACGACCAATAACAAACCAACCATGGATAAAAATATCATGGCGGTAATCGGCGGGCGACATCATGTTGTTGTGCCACATGCCCCAAAAAAGCGAGCAGGCAAAAACCGCCAACCAAGCATAAAAAACCAGATACAGCGGCGACGTAAATTGTTTGACGATGGATTTTTTATCGCCCGAACCATAGGGATAAAAAAGCAAAAGCGGCACCAACAACAGCCCAAGCAAACTGCCGCGTTCCTTTAACATAATCGATAGAGAGAAAGAGAGGGCAACTATCGTCGCAATGGCTTTATCTTGCCATAGGATTTTTCTGCTCGCAAAAAAATTTCTTATATCAGAAAAAACATGAAGCAAAGAAAAACCTATATTAAGCATGGCAATTCTTTACCAATTTTAACTTGCCTTGTCATGTATTTTTTATTATGGTGCCGCCTATAAGAACCCAATTTTTATTGAATCTGGTGGCGTAGCTACCTCAATAAAAAAAAAGCATCAAACGGTTTGGTTTGAAGACCGTTGCAACGATGTTTCCTGGGGCAAATGAAGGATACAAAAAATGCCCACACCCATTACCCCCCCCGCGCCATTTTTGGCTGACGCCCCGCAACCTAATGGTTTAGCGGACAAGGCGGCACCGCGCCGCAACGGGCTTGCCACATTGCCCAGCGATTGCGCTATCATGATATTGGGGCACGGCAGTCGTTCGGCGTCGGCCATTCGCGAATTTTCCAACATGGTGATGCAATTAAAAAATCGTTATGCGCCAACCCCCGTTGAATATGGTTTTTTAGAATTTGCCACCCCCATCATTCGCGATGGTTTAGAAAAATTACGTCAACAGGGGGCGAAGCGTATTTTGGCCGTGCCAGCATTATTGTTTGCGGCGGGTCATGCCAAGAACGACATGCCATCGGTCGTCAATCAATATCAGCAAGAACATAAGGACGTTGTTGTTAATTATGGTCGCGAATTAGCCATCGACCCGCGATTATTACAAGCCGCCGCGCAAAGTATTTTATCTATCTTACCCAGTTTTTCATCGCCCGCCGAACAAAAAAATTATATGGCGGAAACATTGTTGGTGGTGGTGGGGCGCGGCACGTCGGACCCCGATGCCAATTCTAATGTATCAAAGGTTATGAGGTTTTTATGGGAAGGTTTGGGATTTGGCTGGGGCGAGGTTGCCTATTCAGGGGTTACATTTCCCCTGGTTGCGCCCGCGTTGGATAAAATTGTTGGTTTGCAATATCGGCGGGTTGTTGTGTTCCCGTATTTTTTATTTTCAGGCATCTTGGTGGATAGGATATATGACGCGGTTGATGAAGCCCAGAAAAAATTCCCTGCCATTAATTTTTTTAAGTCGCCTTACCTTAACGATAACCCCTTGGTGCTGGATACCATCACCAGCCGCATCAATGAAATTATCGAAGGGGCGGGTTTAATGAATTGCCAACTTTGCAAATATCGGCAACAGGTTTTGGGTTTTGAAGACGAAGTTGGTTTAGAACAAACAAGCCATCATCACCATGTTGAAGGGATAGGGATTAATACTGAGGCCAATGCTGCGGCTAAGCCAACTCATGAACATGGCCACCAACACCCGCATCCACATGAACATGGACACGACCACGACCATCCCCACCCGCACGAACATGGGCACGAGCATGGGCATGACCATGGGCATGACCACGGACATTCACACGAACATCCTCACCCGCATGACCATGGACATCCTCATGGACATGACCATGGGCATCATCATGCGGGCGGCGGGCATCACCCTTACCCATTTGCCAACCACCCTTTGGGACCGAAAACTTTATCTGATAAAAATAAAAAATAATGTTCAAGGATTTTTTGAGCGACGGGGCAGAAATTTATCGCCTATCTGGTCAACGTATTGCTACCGCGGTTGATAAAAAAAAATGGCAAAATAATAAAGAATGGCTGGTGGTGGAGCGTGTGGTGCATGCGGTGGGCGACCCCACCATCGCCGACCTTATTTTTTTTTCGCCCCAGTCTGCGGAAAAAATATCCAACGCGTTGGTTCATAACGCGCCGATTATATGCGATAGTCACATGACGCGCCATGGTTTGATAGCCAGCCGTAATGAAAAAATATCCCTGGTTGATGATGCCAGGGTGCTGGACGTGGCCCTAGAGAAAAAAATAACCCGCTCCCATGCTCAAATATATTTGTGGCAAGAAATGTTGGGAAATGATTTTGCCAATGCCATTGTGGTTATTGGCAATGCCCCCACTTGCCTCTATGCGCTTTTAAAAGAATGGCAAGAAAATAATTTTCCTCAACCCGCTGGTATGATTGCCATGCCCGTGGGTTTTGTTGGGGCAGCCGAGGCGAAAGCAAGCCCTGATAGATTTTGCCCCTACCCTGCCCTTCATTACCATCGCGGGAACACGCGGCGGAAGTGCCATGGCCGCGGCGGCGACCAACGCCCTGTTGTCGCAAAAATCTATCATGGAGATATAAGAAAATGACAATAGCCAAAAAAAAATGGTTGATGATGTTGGGGGTGCGCGCGGGTTATGCCGTGCCCAACCATGCCAAAAAATTCTTGGCCCAGGCCGATGTATTATTGGGGAATGAGAAAAACATTGCGACTATCATCGATGAAGCGCCGCAGAAAATAACCAAGCAAATATTATTCCGCCCATTTGATAAAAATATTACCTGGTTAAAAAAAATGGCAAGCCAAGATAAAAAAGTTGTGTTCGCCGTTACGGGCGACCCAAATTTTTTTGGGGCGAGCAAAATCATCATCAAATATTTTGATTTAGATGGGATAGAAATTGTGCCCGCCATATCGGTGGTGTCGCAGGTGGCAGGAAAAATGGGTTGGGCTGTCGAAGATGCCATCGCCCTTTCTACCCATGGCGATGAAACAACGCGCCCCATCCAGCAAATTGTTAATCACCTGCATCACCAAGCAAAAATAATTATCATCGGCCGCGATGGTGCGCAAATAAATTCGCTGGCGAAGTTGTTAGTGGATAAGGGTTTTGGCAAAAGTAATATCACTATTTTTTCTAACCTGGGCGATGAAAAGGAAAAAATAACCAAGCAAACGGCCGAGCAAATTAGCAAGGGCACCGCCCGTCAGGAAATTTTCTATACCCTGGCTATTAACTTGGTGGCGAGCCAGCACAACGCGGGCACCATGACCACCGCTGGCCATGCCAATAATTTTTTTATCAACGACGGGCAAATAACCAAACCCGAAACCCGCGCCATTATTTTGGCAAAATTACAACCCGCGCCCCATAAAATATTGTGGGATATTGGCGGCGGTTCGGGTTCGGTAGCGATAGAATGGGCATTGCGCGGCGGGCGCGCCATCACCATCGAAGAAAAAAAATTGCGTTATGACAATATTAAAAAAAATATCTTACAATTTGGCCTTGGTAAAAATGTGGTGGCTTATCATAACCTGGCGGAAAAAATAATAACCAAGCTTATCAAAAAAAATCCTGCCATGATGAATGATGAAGATTGGGCATCATGCCCGCCCGATGTTATATTTGTTGGCGGCGGCGTCAGCAATGAAAAATTAATGAACAGCCTGTGGCAAATATTACCAAGCGGAAAAAAAATATTATCGGCAAGTTATAGCCTGGAAGGATTCGCCGCACAATTACAGCAACAAAAAAAATGGGGCGGCGATATCATGACCATCGTTATTGACGAAGCATTACCCATCGGCGATTCCAAAAAATTTCACGCCCTAACCACTAGTCAAAAAACAACCCTACATCTCATCACCAAAAATACATGACACAGCATCAAGCAATTTGTTACGGCGTTGGCGTGGGGCCTGGGGGCAACGACCATCTAACCCTGGGTGCGGTAAAAATATTACAAACGGTCGATGTTGTTATCGCCATGCAGGCCAAGGGCCACCCATCGCGCGCCAAGCAAATTATCATGCCCATCGTTGCGGGGCGCGATATAACATTCATTGATTACCCATTGGTTATGGCGCCGCGTTCGGCCAATAACCTTGATGCTTATAAAAATATCATCCCCCCCATCACAAAATATTTGGATGAAGGAATTTCGGTGGCAGTATTGTGCGAAGGCGACCCGTTGTTTTATGGGTCCTTCCAATATATCATGCAATTATTGCCGCAACGGTATGATTGCATGGTTATTCCTGCCGTTACCTCCCCCCAACTGGCGGCGGCGCAAAATAAAATAAGTTTGGCGGCGGGAAAAAATAACCTAAGTTTTATCGCCGCGACCAGCGCGCCAGAAAAAATCCTTGCCCTGTTGGCGGCTAGCGATCGCGCTGTCATCATGAAGCTGGGAAAATCTTTGCCTAAAATAATTGCTATCCTGCAACAATTAAACTTGCTCGATGCTGCTATCTTATGTATCGAACTTGGTAACGACAACCAAAAAATTATGCCGTTAAAAAATTGGCATCAAGAAACCGCGCCCTATTTTTCACTGCTTATTATTGATAAAAAAAATGATTAAAGAATTTTACTTGGTGGTGGGGCGGGTTGAATTCATCCCCCTAGCACACAAAATAAAAAAAACATTTCCTGACGCCATTATTTATGGCGCGGGTTTTCATGAATTTGTTGATAACAGCCTTATCAAAACCCTACGCCATGTTTATTTGCTGGCGAGCCAGGCAACCACGCCGCAACATAATCCCGTCATCGGCTTGCTTAACCCTGGCTTGATAGTGCGCGCCTTGGCCCCCATCATCACCAGCCAAGATAAATTTACTTCGCCCCCTGTCCTATGCTTAACCAGCGATGCAAAAACATTGATTGCCTTGCTTGGCGAACATCACGGCGGGCAAGGTTTTGCTCTGGGCTTTGCAAAAAAAATGGGGCTATCCTATGGCGGCCATGCCGATAAAAATGACGATGATATTGGTAATAATGCCACGATGATTAAAAAAGAATTTTTGCCCGCCGCACTGCTGGCCAATAAAAAAATAATTAGCGATTGGCAAATGGTCACGGCGCAAGACGAACCGCAAATTGTGCCGCAATGTTTGGTGGCTGGCATCGGTTTGGAAAGAAACGCGCCATTAAGCGCGGTGGAGGAAGCCTTGGCGGCGGCCCTGCAAAAAATAAATGCCCACCCCAGCGCGCTGCATGCCATTGCCAGTATTGATATAAAAATGGATGAGCCTGCCCTGCACGCCCTAGCACAGAAAATAGCCCGACCATGTAAATTTTTTACGGCACAGCAATGCGCCGCGGTGCCCGTGCCCAACCCGTCAAGCGTGGTTGAAAAGGAAACTGGGACACCATCGGTGGCGGAGGCTGCCAGCCTCCTCGCCGCGGGCTACAGCAAAACTATCCAGCCGACCCTGTTGCTAGAAAAACAAAAGGGCAGCGGCGTCACCGTGGCCATTAGCAAATTGGCGGAGAATCGAAGCATGCTAGATAATTCCATTTCTTTAGGTCATTTGGCGGTGGTGGGCATTGGCCCAGGCGATAAAAATTTACGTAGTTTCGAAGCAACACAATATATTTTATCCGCCAGCGATATCGTCGGTTATCAAATATATCTTGATTTGGTGAGCGACCTGACCGCGGGCAAAGAATTACATCAAAGGGACCTAGGGCAAGAAACCGAACGGGCCTCGCTTGCGATTGACCTCGCCCTATCGGGTAAGCAAGTTGTGTTGTTAGCGTCGGGCGATGCGGGAATCTACGCCCTGGCCACCCTGGTGTGGCAGGTGCTTGATGAGCGCAAAAAAAAATCGCCCGATGATAAAAAATTAAGCTCCCTGCCGATTACTATCACCCCTGGCATCAGCGCGTTTCAAGCTTTGGCAGCAAAATTGGGCGCGCCCGCGGGGAATGACATTGCTATCATTTCTTTGTCAAACATCATGACGCCAAAAGAAAAAATTTTACAACGGGTGCAGGGAGCCTTGAGCGGCGATTTTCCCATCTTCCTTTATAATCCACGCAGCAAAACGCGCCAGGATATTTTGTTGCAGGTTATAAAAATGGCGCAAGAAAAATTACCACCCACCACCGCGGTGATAATTGGTAAAAATTTGTATCGTCATAACGAAGAAATAATTGTTAGCAATCTGAATAAATTATCTATCGATGATATCGACATGTTTTCTTGCGTGATGATAGCCAACCAACATATGCGCCATTACAAACATGTGGGTAAAGATATTTTTTACGCGCCGCGCGGCTATCAACCATAAAATATTTTTGCTATTTTATTCAGATTGTCAGGCGATTAATATTTTCTTAACCGCCTCGGCTACCTCTGCGCTATTAACAGTTTTATTATTTGGCGCAACGAATTTACTACCCTGTAGTGGGCGTTTGGCATCTTCCTTATAATATTGGACATCAAAGTTTTTTTGAATATGACGGACGAATCTTTTGTAGCGAAGAACTTTTTTACATTGCCAAGATAATGCAAAGAGATTTTTATAAGGCAAACGAAACAGCGACACGGGTTTTTTTGTCAGCAAAGTTTCGCTTATCATGTTGATGGAATCATTGGTAACAATAAACTTATCAGCCAGCGCAACCATCATACCATAAACATTATTATCACGGCCATCATCAAGCCAGACATTGCCATGGAAAGAAATTTCTTTTTGTAATTTTAATTGAACAAAACTTGGGGTGCGCGACGATGGGGTAATAAATAAAAAATTATTCACCGCAAGTTCTTTTAAATTATCAAGTAAACGGTCGGCAGTTTTTTTATTAAAAACATGTAGGCGAGAATTGCCGCCCAACAAAATAGCTATCTTTTCTTTCTTGCCACCCAAGTCAGAAATTTTTTGTTTCGCCAAAGCCAAAGCCTGTGGCTTAATTTCCTGCAACCGATTTTGATTCCATTTAGACAGCCCGCCCGTTATCGTCATCATGTTTTTTGGTAACTTGGGTTTGCATTCATGGAACGAACGAATCAGCATGTCAAAAAAATTGCCGCCGCCGTTGGGCGACAATAAATGAATGGCATGGTGGGCGTGCAGCCTTCGTTTTAAAAATATGGCGGGACGCGCGGTGGCATGCCCCGCCGAAAAAATGGCGTCCACCCTATCCAATTTGCTAGAAAAATTTTTTAAACCCGAAAACCATGGTTTGCCAAATAACAATGGCCATTTCGCCAACCAGCCATAATTCAAACTTACCAATTCATAGTCAATGGGCATGATATCGGCTAACGCCTCGGCCAAGGCTATCAATTGCAATTGATGACCACGATTTCTATCAAATAAAAAAAGTAGCTTCTTTTTTGTCTCCATTATTTCCTAGCTTTGCAAAATTCGTTCCACCATTTCCTTCAATTGTGGGGATAGAGTCATTTTTTGTAATGATTGTAATTTTTTAGACATGATGAGCCTATTTTTCTTATCCAACTGTGGTAAATTATTAAACATATTCATTAAACGCGCCGAACTTTCGGTGTTAATCTTATCGACTATCTTCACCACCATAAGGAAAATATCATAACCCTTGCCGTCGGCACGGAAAAATTGTTCAATGTTACTTGCCAGCCCACCCAGCAAGGCATAAAGCTGGTTGGGTTTGTCCAAACGAAAATCGATGCTTGATAATCCGTCGGGTGAAAATATTTTTTTCTTATCGACTATATTTTCTATCAACCGCAATGTGTCGGGATGATTGTGGCTTGAAAGCAAACGAATATAATTGGCAACCTGCAATTCATCATTTTTTGCTTTGTTAAAATAATCGCTTAAGATTGCATGACGCAATTTATCGCTGGTGCTTAATTCTGAGAATCGATTAACAAGGTTGAGCGCGCCTTTTTTTAAAGTAAAATTTTTATTATTAAAATAATGGTCTGATAATATTTTTTCGACAGATGCAATATTTTTTTTATCAATCGCCAAGCTACTCACCAACATGTCCAACATATTGTTGTTGATGGCGCGCGCACCAATATCATCGCGCGACAAATTTTTGTCGGGGGTTGCTGTTGCATTTTTTGTTTGCTGATAACGCGTTATAATTTTATCGGCATGCTGGGTGGCCAATTCCGCCTTTACCCTTGCCCTTGCCGCTAAAACCTTTATGGGATCCGCGCCATTTTTTTTATCATCCTGATAAGTCGCCAACAACAATTCGAAAAAGGACGGCAGTGAAAAATTTTCTGCTAGGCTCAAGGCCGCGGTATGTTGGTCAACCAACAAATGTGCGAAGCCTGCGCTATAGGCATCAAACCAATCGTTTGCTTGTTGTTTGTAAGCCGATAAAACAGACTTCATGGCCAGGGTCTGGCCAGCCTCCCAACGATTAAAACCATCGCTATCATAATGGAACAACACCCCCAAATCTTGCGCCGACCTGTCAAAAGAAAGATTAATGGGGGCAGAAAAACCTTGGTTGATGGACGCCACGGCGTCATCCGCCACATTATCAAATTGCAAAATATCTTTTTTGCCGCGAAGCAAAAAAATATTTTTATCCGCCAGCCAATCTTTATGCTTGCTCGATAATTTTATTGCTTGCCCATGTTTATCAAACAAAGAAATTTTTAGCGGAATGGGTAAGGGTTTATTATAGGGTTTGATTGCCTTCTCATTGGTTTGGCTAATTTCTAATCGCAAGGATTTATTTTTTTTATCATAACGTTGCACCACGGTTACCATGGGCGTGCCGCGCGTGCTATACCATGGCATAAACCAATCAAGCTTTATTTTATTCGCCTGCTCAAAACTTTGTATAAAATCTTCGACGGTTGCCGCCTTGCCATCTTGCTGCTTCACATATTCTTTGATACCAAGCTGAAATTTTTCTTCGCCCAGTATCGTATGAAGCATCCTGATGATTTCGGCTCCTTTTTCATAAACTGTTGCGGTATAAAAATTATTGACCTCTTTATATTCGCTGGGGCGCGCCGCATGGCTAAGGCCCGAGGCATCCTCGGCAAATTGGTCTGATTTTAAATTCCTCACTTGCTTGAGGCGTTCGGACGAGCGGTCAAAATTATCCATGCTATATTCTTGGTCGCGAAATACTGTCAAGCCTTCCTTAAGGGTTAATTGAAACCAATCGCGCACCGTGATTCTATTCCCCGTCCAATTATGAAAATATTCATGGGCGACAAGGCTATCGACAACCAAATAATCGTTGTCGGTGTTATGGTCTTTATCCAACAGCAAATAACGCGCGTCGAATATATTCAAACTTTTATTTTCCATGCCACCGAAATTAAAATCGCTGATGGCGACAATTTGAAAAATATCCAAATCATATTCCAAACCAAAGCGTTCTTCATCCCATCGCATGGCGCGTTGCAAGGCGGTTAAT
This sequence comes from Alphaproteobacteria bacterium, assembly GCA_965262775.1. Taxonomy (GTDB): domain Bacteria; phylum Pseudomonadota; class Alphaproteobacteria; order JASGCL01; family JASGCL01; genus JASGCL01. The sequence goes on from CBDHFT010000007.1 coordinate 271,230, forward strand.
GCAAACCCAAGCCGCCCTTTGTATTTTTGTTCGGCCCAGGCCTTTAATGCCACGGTGCGTCCTGACTTGGTTGTAAACTTCTCCTCTTCCAAAGCTAAATCACCCGCCACCAAAGCAAAAAGATAAGAAGGTTTTTTAAATGGGTCATGCCATGTTGCATGGTTTTTATCGCCGCGGCGCGACGTTTCTACTAAATTTCCATTGGATAATAAAACAGGTTGGTCAGAAAGAATTTCCACCGTAAATATTGATAACACATCGGGTCTACATGGATAAAATGTTATACGGCGGAAGCCAACTGCTTCACATTGCGTGGTGAAGATGCCATTGGCGATGTAGAGCCCCGACAGGGCGCGATTATTTTGCGGGTCAATAATTACGCGGGTGGTTATTTTTCCTTGGGCGGGTAAATTTTTTAGCCACAGTCCGCGATCCGTCTGTTGATAATTCTTTTCATCCAAGGTTTTACCATCAAGTTCTATCGCTGATAATTTTAAACCAACGCCATCCAGCCAAATTTTCTTCGGCATGTTTTTTTCCTTCGCGCGATAGTCCATGGTTGATACCACCATGGTTTCGGTTGGATGCAACGTGAAGGATAAATCGACCGATAGAATTTCTAAAGGGTAGGGTTGATAATCCTTCAACCTAACCAGGTTATCTTTAACCGCCGCTCGCTTGCTATTTTTTTTGATAGGTTTTTTCGACATGATTTTTTATCACCGTAATTAGTAAATGATTTATGAATTTTAGGCAATCTATAAAAACAGAATATTCTAGGATGACAGATTTCAAAGTTTGTGATAAGCACTTTATTCCAATCAAAGACCAGGATGGGTGGCTGAGTGGTTAAAAGCACCGGTCTTGAAAACCGGCAAGGGTTAACGCCCTTCGTGAGTTCGAATCTCACCCCATCCGCCATCTATCGCTCGGCTTGCTTGGCTACCCTACCATATTTATAAAAATGCACCTGACGCCAGCCATGCTTAGTAAGCATGATTAATATATAGGCAACAGCATCAACCCTTGCCAAAGAAAATTTATAAAAATGATGGTGCAGTTTTTTTACCAACCGACACTGATAAGAAGCCTAAGCCTCCCCCAGGCAAAAGACGCGAATTTTTAGCGGCTGTAATACTCGATAATGAGGTGCGGTTCCATTTCGGTTGGGTAGGGAACCTCGCTCAACTTAACATCGCGGGTAATTTTAATCGTCATGTTTTTTGTATCAACCTCGACATAATCGGGCACATCGCGCTCGCTGGATTTGCGAGCAACCTCGACCATGTCCATTTTTTGTGAACGTTGGCGTAAGGTTACAACCTCACCATTTTTCACGCGGTAGGAAGGAATAGTAACGCGGCGATTGCCAATTTCGACATGGCCATGGGATACAAATTGACGCGCGGCAAACATTGTCGGCACCAATTTGGCGCGATAAACCAATGTATCCAAGCGATGTTCTAACAGATTAATAAGGTTTTCACCCGAATCCCCACGACGGCGCGCCGATTCGGCATAATATCGAGAAAATTGTTTTTCGGTAATATTGCCATAATAACCTTTCAATTTTTGCTTGGCGCGCAATTGAATACCAAAATCCGACAATTTACCACGGCTGGCACCATGTTGCCCTGGGCCACGTGGCGATTTACCAAATGGGCTTTTTGCCCGCCCCCATAAATTAACACCCAAACGGCGTTCAATTTTATATTTGGCAGCTATTCTTTTTGTCATAAACTTTGTCCTCTTATCTTTTAATATTATTTTTGTTGGCCATCACCAAAAACAAACCAGGCAAAGACAGCAATATCATCGTCAAGGCAATAACATCGGGCGACGCCACTTTAAATACCTGTAACAACCAACCCGCAGGGACGGTTAAAAGATATTGGGTTATCAAGGGTAAAGTTGTAATAGTTGGCAACATGGTCAAAGAAGGCAAGCAAGTAAAGGCCGCCACCGATGTCAAGAATGCCCAATGGGTCACGCTGTGTTTGGGGTTGAGCATAACCGCAATGGCGACAACCAGGGCAAGTGTGCTAACCGCGGTGCTAATATTAGCAATAGCCACGGTAGCAAACAACATGGCAAAATTAGGACCAACCCGCAACATAATGGGGTAGAATATCGGCGCAATCATGCAAAGCGCAATCCCAACCAACAGGGCGCGGTATAACCCTTGGGTATAGATGATAATAGCACCCAAGATAATGCCAACAATGGCAGTCAGGGGCCCAATATTTTGAACAATGTTAACGGCAACTTTAATTTGATCGTCGCCTTGGAAGCCAAGTCCGTTATAGAAATTGGTGCTCAACAATACCATCAAACTATTGCCGTATTTATACAACAACAACAACGGCAACAGCATAAGGATTTTCTTATTACTAAATATATCCACAAATGGCGCAACCAGCGAACCAAAAGAAAACTTTTGTTGCTGGCCCAGCGAAGGAGTAATAATAATACCCCACAGGCAAATTACTTGCACGACAGCAAACAATAAAATAATTTCTATTCCTACCTTCGCCAACCATGGCCCGATGATACCAATGCAAACGCTAAGCAAGAAATAACCGATGACGGATAAGGTGATGCCATGGGCTTGCCGCTTCGCCGACAACATTTCAACCCGCAAACCATCCAACACCATAATTTGAAAACCAGCTATAACAACCGCGGCCGAACCAACCGCCAAGGCTGGCCAACCAGCCAGTTGACGCACAAACATCATAACAATGAGCGACAGAATAACCAATATTTGCAACAGCATAGCCATGCCGCGGCGATGGCCAAATTTTTTACCAAAAAAAGGAGCGGGCAATTTGTCCACCAACGGCGCAAACAAGAATTTTAAAGTAAAGAATAAGGTGACAACCAAGCCCGTAATGATGGGAGGATTAGCAGCATTGAGCCCCGCCAACAGGCTTGTGGTTAATAAAACCGAAACGCCAGTTGTAACCCCAAACAACAAACAAATTCCCATATCGCGACCAACGAAGGCGGTTAGGGACGATAATAAACTTGATGAAGAATTAACAGAAATTTTATTATCTGACTTATTAACTTTGTTAGTTAATGATTTTTTTGACTGTTGCATTATTTTTTCCTAAAAAAAATTATATAGGGCTTGCCCCTGTTGAAATATTTCTTGCCCTATTTACAAAAGAACCTTGCTCTTGTCAAGGGATTCTGTTCACAAACCTAGCACAAAAATAATAAATATTTTTGCCAAGTTTTTTCTATATTTCTTGAATGGGTTTATATTAATTTTTTAGCGCGCTTGGCTGATTTACCAGAAGACTTAGTTTGGGCTTTAACTTCCTTTATGCCAGTGACGTTTTTTTTAAAATGTAATTGCGCCAACAACCACAGGCCTGGTATCGCCAACAGTATTGATAGAGCAAAAAACACAGGGTAGCCCAGCCCCGCGGCAACGTAACCCGCGGGGGCCGATAATATACTGCGCCCAATCGCCGAAACGCTGGTCAACAATGCCAATTGCGTCACGCTATGTTTCATGTTGACCAAATGTCCCATAAACCCAACCAGCGCGATGGTGGCAACCCCCCCCGCAAAATTATCGGCGGCAATGGTCAGAGTCAACAATGGAATATCATGCCCCGCCAAACTTAACCAAACAAACAACCCATTGGTCAGGGCTTGCCCTATCCCGCCTACCCAAAGGCTTGTCATGAAGCCATAACGAAAAACTATCATGCCACCAATAAAACCGCCAACCAATGTCATCAACAGTCCAAAGGATTTTACCACCTTGGCAATTTCTATCCCCGTGAATCCCATGTCGAGGTAAAATGGATTGGCCATGATACCCATGAAGGCATCGCCATATTTATAAAAAACCAAAAATAACAAAAGGGTAATGGCCTGCGGTTGACGAACAAAAAAATCTTTCAACGGGTGCCAAAAATGGGTGGTAAAATACCCCCCAATGCCTCCCACCACCGATTTGTAAGTTTTATGGCGCGGACTCTCGCCCAATTTTGGCACCAGCAAAACGGCTATCATGCCCAATATTTGGAACATGGCGGCGATGCCAAAAATTTTGAACCATAGATAATCGTCGGCGGGTAATGTATCCGCCAAAAGCAGCACCCCCGCCCCAACCAACAACATCGCCACCCGATAGCCCGCGGTTGCCATGGCCGCCCCCGCCGCCTGTTCTTTATCCTGCAGCATTTCAACCCTGATGCCGTCTATCATCATGTCTTGGCTAGCAGAAAAGAACGCCACGGCGCTTGCCGCCACCACCACCCAAATGATATGAGTTTCGGGATTGGTGAACCCCGCCAACCCCAAACCAAGTATCGAAAGAATAAGCAACAATTGAATCAAAAGCGCCATGGCGCGACGTTGCCCCAACCACTTAGCCAAAAATGGTAAATGGGTTTTATCAAGCAGCGGCGACCACAAAAATTTTAACGAATAGGGCACGGCAACCACCGATAATAAGCCAATGGTTTCTATCGAAACCCCAATCTTTCGCAACCAATAGGCCAGCACGCTTGAGGTCAAAAGCAATGGCAACCCTGAAGAAAAACCCAACAAACCTATCACCAAAAACTTAGGTTTGAAGTAAACTATGATTGCGGATAAAACCCTTGCTACGCTTGATTCATTCTGTGCTGTTTTCATAATCTGTTGCTAGCCAAAAATCATGCAATAATCAATCCTCTATCTTGAAACACTCTACTTTCGTCGTTTGATTATTGAATAAATTTATGTTAGCAATTAGCTGATAATTTTTACCATGTATGGACGCAGGGACTCACAATATTTTTTAAAAGCTGTTTTTTTTAAATTTTTTGCCGCGCTGGTATGGGTCAGCTTGCAATTATTTGTTTGCGCTCTTGATAGTAGCGTTTATACATCTTCACGCCTATTACGAGTATTTTTGCCCCAAGCCTCACTTGCTCAAACATTATCGCCGAAGTCAAACACCACGAATCGTCAAGGCGTCAATAACCCTGCTTTGCAAAAAAAACCTAATCTTTCCACCAGCAAACAAAATAAAAAAATAATTGTTGATAATAAACAAAAACCAAATTTACAGAATATTGGTAATAAAAAAATTGATAACATCGTTCAGGTTAGCAATCCCGCGTCAAACCAAAATCTGACGGTAAAGACTATCCCCGCAACCGACAATAAGGTTGCAGCGGTTGCCAGCAACAATGTCATCCCCATTACCACCCCTACCAAGGGCGGATATTTCTTCCGCTTTGATGTGGGTTATATTATTCCCTACAGCCTACAACTACATTTTAATTATGACGACAAGGGAAGTCTGACAGGAAAAAATCAATATTTTAAGCCTCTTGCCTATACCAACCTCTTGGCCTCCTTATCTTTTGGTCAATATTTTTCGTGGTTCGAATGGGAAGTGGGTGGCGGCTATTACCCACAACCTGCCCTATGGCAAGAAAATGAGCAATCAACCACCACCGACGCCAACAAAGGCCTTTTGTTTATTCATAACATCCCTGTGTTTGCGCGGTTAACCTTCCTTGTTCCCTTTGGCGAATCGGGGTTATCGCTGGGGCTAGGTTCATCGTTCGGCGGTAATATTTATTTGGGCAAGGGGGCTTCTGACGTAGCGGTAACATCTTGTTCTCCCTTCACCGATCCTGCTACCAACATCACCACGCAGGAATGTTCTGAGCAAGGCACCGCTTATAAATACACCATGGCGGGGGCAAATTTTTTCATGGCACCGCGCCTATCCCTAAATTATCGCGGTGATAGCTTTGGGGTTCAAATTTATGGCGACTGGCTGTATAGTTTTAAACCCGTTGCTTTTTCCGCAAATTCTTCTGGCGCGGGGGATAGCAACAACGCCAATGGCACGGTGCAAGTTATAGGTTTGGGCGGCGGCGTGATTGTGGTTGGTTTGTCGTTGGGCGGGTATTTTTAAAGACGCAATTGTTAATTCATGACATCATGGCTCGCCCTTCCCCTAGGGATTCTTAATGTCTTTTTTTTCTAACCTTGCCGATAGGCTACCGTCCTAATCCGCGGCAGCAGCATTGCCGCCCGCGGTTAAGGATCGGTTGCGCCAACCGCCCCCTGGGTTTTGATGCCATGCTTTCAAATTAAAATTGTTTTGTTCGGCACTGGTAATGGCAAAAATTTTTGCCATGATGCCTTCATGATATTTATCACCCAACGAAAATAAAAAAAACCATTGTGAAACTTTATCATCCATCATGTTGAGCAGGTCGGCAATATTAGAAAAAGAATCCAACCATAGAAAAACCGCCGAGGCGTCGTTGTAGTTGCGAATTTCCTTTACCGAATCATTTATTTTATCAAGCGGCAATATCAAAATTGATTGCACATCGGCTTGTGGTTGGGAAGCAGCGGGGTCAGCAATAATCGCATGTGGTAAAAAACTATCCTGGTCATAGGCCCATAATTCTTCGTCTATTCTTTTGGCCGAGGCATCATCATCGGTTAATATCATGGCTTTTTTTCCGCGCGCCAGGTGTTTTTCCAACATGGCTGCTAGCCCCGCGCTGCGCGCCTTCGGTTGGAAAAGATAAAGATTGAGGTCGCGTATCATGCAAAAGGAACGAACAGCAAGTAAGTTATTTTTTTATGGTTTTTGTTATTCGTTTTTGCCCCTGGTGCCAATATCATGGCGATAAAAACTATCTGGAAAATCTATTTTATTTATAACATCATAAACCTTGCGCCGCGCGCCAGCAATATCGCCAGCCGTTGCCACCACGGTTAAGACCCGCCCGCCCTTAGCCACCAGGGTGTCATCAGAATCCAACCCCGTTCCCGCATGCAATATAACAACATCTTCGGGCAATATATTTGGTAAAATAATTTTTTGTCCATGCAAGGGTGCTTCAGGATACCCCTTGCTAGCCATAACCACCGCCAAGGCGGTTTGCGGCACGCCGTTGGCGTCATGCCAATGTTTGATAGAGAAATCTTCCAACGCGCCACGTTGCGCCGACAACAAAGCAATCAACAGGTCGGTTTGCATGGTTTGCAATATAACCGCGGCCTCGGGGTCGCCCAAACGAATATTTATTTCTAATAACTTGGCTTTGTCATCCTCCACCATCAAACCAAAAAATAATATCCCGACATAGGGACATCCCCGATTTTTCATACCAACAATGGTTGGGCCGACAATTTCTTTTTCTACCTGCGCCTGCAGAGCCTTGCTCAAAATGGGGCTGGGGGAAAATGCCCCCATGCCACCTGTGTTGGGACCCTTGTCGTTATCAAAAGCCTTTTTATGGTCTTCGGCACTACCCATAAAAATCCAATTGTTGCCATCGCTCAAAACGAAATAAGATACTTCGCGCCCCGTCAAAAATTCTTCGATAACAATATTACTGCCAGCCTCACCAAATTTTTTTTCCAGCAACACATCATCGATAGCGCGATGAGCATCGAGCAAATTCTCGGCAATGACAACCCCCTTGCCCGCCGCCAAACCGTCGGTCTTAATAACGATAGGCTTTTTTGTTTCTTGCCACAATTCGCTAGCAAATGCTTTTGCCATGGTTGCATCATCAAAATTTTTGTAACGGGCGGTGGGAATATTATTTTCAACCGCAACCTCTTTCATGATAATTTTTGATCCCTCCAAGCTTGCCGCGGCGCGACTTGGCCCCAAGCAAGCAACCCCCTGCGCCGTCATGGCATCGTAAATACCAAGGGTCAGAGGTTCTTCGGGCCCGACGATAACGAAATCAATTTTTTCTTTCAACGCGACCGCCACCAAACCATCGACATCATTGCTTTTTACAGGAATGATTGTGGTTAGGTTGGCGATGCCAGGGTTGCCAGGCGCGACAATCAAAGCACTGCATAACGGCGATTGCAACAATGCTTGCGCCATGGCTTGTTCGCGGGCACCCGACCCTATGAGTAATATTTTCATGTTTTTTTCGTTATGAAGGGGTTTTTATCAAACTATAAGCATAATTACCAAGCTTTTTATTAATAAATTTGCTGTTGTTAGTTGACGAATCGTGATAATGTGTGCGCATAAATAATGGGGAGGGATTTTTTTATCACCATGATAACTTAGGTTATCGCAAATCGCTGGCTAAAAAAACAGCGGACAAACATGGTTGGCAAGAAAATTGCAAATAAATCTTCTCAGTAATAACTTTTGGCAACATGAAAGGAAAAACATCATGGCTAAATCAATTATCTCCAGTCTCATGTCGATGGCTGGTTTGAAAAAACCTGCCAAGGCAAAAAAAGCTTCTGGCGGTGCGAAGAAGAAAGCACCTTCGAAGAAGAAAAAATCTTCATCGAAAAAATCTTCTAAAAAACGCGCTCGTCGTTAGTTTTTTAGAACGATAATAAAAGATCCTCTGCTTAATTTATTAAGCGGGGGATTTTTTTTATTGGTTAATTTAAACCCAGCAATTGTTTGGCTTGGGCTTCGGCTTCTTTGGTTATTTCCTCGGCCGATAACATACGCGCTATTTCCATCACCCTATCTGTCTTACTCAATTTTTTTTACCGATGAACGGGTTTCGTCCTTGCTTACCGTTTTTTCAACACGGAAATGGTGTTTGCCAATCGCCGCCACTTGCGCCGAATGGGTGATAACCAAACATTGTTGATGCTCGCTCAATTTCAATAATAATTTACCAACCGCATCGGCGGTGGCACCGCCAATGCCGCTATCAACTTCATCAAATATCAAACAATCAACCCCCGCGCCAATGGCTTGCTCGATAGCCAATAAAAATCGCGCCAATTCACCGCCCGAAGCAATTTTATGCAACAGATCTTTGTTCTGGCCAGGGTTGGTTTGGCAAAGGAATTGGACCTTTTCTACCCCCTTGGCCGATGGCACGTCGAGCGGTAAAAAATCGATATGAAAGCTAGCATGGGGTAATTTTAAATCAGGCAAAACCGCCATGACTTTTTTTACCAACTCTGTTGAGGCTTTTTGTCGCAACTTGGTTAATGCGCTGGCACTACTGTTATATTCCTTTTCGGCCGCGGCAATTTTTTGTATCAAGGCCTCGCGTTCTTTTTGCTGGTTATTGACGCCGACCAATTGCTTGTTAATCTCTTCTAAGTAATTATCCAATTCTTCCACGGGTCGCCGGTATTTGCGGGCGGCATCTTTTAAAGCGAACAACCTATCTTCTATTTCTGCCAACGACCAATCAGGGCTGTTCACTTCATTCAATTCTTTTTCCAGCATGTCTTGAACATTTTGCAAATGATTAAGCCCACTATCCATCGCTTCGATAGCTTCGGCTAAATTTTTATTATCATTGGCCATGCGCGCCAATATTTTTGACGCCCGCAACCCCTCCGCCATCAATCCATTTTTGTCGTTAAAATAGCCAAGGATTTCTTCCAGGGTTGCAATATTTTTTTCCGCCGACTGCAATGCCTTGCGCTTATCTTCCAATTCTTTTGTTTCGCCTTTTCCTATTTTTAACGCTTCCAATTCTTTTTTAACATGAAGCAAATATTCATGTTCTTCGGATGATTTTTTTATATTGGCTTCGATGGTTTGCTTCTGAGTCAACAGCTCTTGCCAATTTTTATAATCAATCGCCAAATCCTCAAGGCTTTTTTTATGTTTACCATATTCATCCAACATATCGCGGTGGCTTTCGACGCGTGTTAAACGGTGGCTTTGGCCTTGCGCTTCAATTTCCACCAATTCGCTGGCTATTTGTTGCAACACCCCGACGCCCAACAATATATCATTGACCCAACATTTGCTTTTGCCATCTTTTTTTAGCAAACGGCGAATGGTGAGCGAGCGCGTCTTGCTATCGAGTGGAATTTCTTGCGCATCGACGATGGATTGCAACCCAGGCGAAATATTGGCCAAAGCAAATTCGGCGGTTACTTGGCAAGAACTTTGCCCTGCCTGGATAATACGGCTTTCAACTTTTTCTCCCAACACCATCATGATAGCCTGCAACAGGATGGACTTGCCCGCCCCCGTCTCGCCCGTTAAAACATTTAAGCCAGGTTGGAAATCAATATCTATTTGGTCAATAATAACCAAATGCTGAATAGCAAGGGTTTTAAGCATTTCTTTATCGGTTTATATTTATACCGATTCTTGACGCCGCTTCAATCTCAATTTTTATCCTTCTGATAAATAAATTATAAAGCAGCCATATCCCTACTGCGCAGGAGGCGCGCCAAACGGACCCTTGTTAACGGGGGCTGGCGTTGCTGGCGTTCCCTTGGCGGGTGCGCCTGGACTATTGGGGGCAGTATTGGCGGGCGGTGGTGGCGTTTTTTTATTTTTGGGCAAAGCCTTTTCGCGCGAAGAAGCGGGTGCGGGCGATTTTTTATTCTTCATCACAAGGTCATAACTATAGCGATACCATGGCGAAGCAGGATAATTTTTACCCAAGATAGCGGCGGTGCGCTGGGCTTCATCAACCACACCCGTCATGATGTATATTTCAACCAAGCGGGCCAAAGCCTCGGGCACGTGGATGGTCTGGCTATAAAGGTCGATAACATTTTTAAAACGGTTGATGGCCGCGGCCGTCTCCCCACGGTCTAAATAAAACCGCCCGACTGTCATTTCTTTACCAGCCAACTGGTCATAGACAAGGCCGCGTTTGCTCAAAGCATCCTTGGCGTAAACCGTGTTGGGAAAGGTTGCTATCAATTGTTGGAAACTTTTTAACGCTTCCTCGGTTAAACTTTGGTCGCGCCTTACGTCTTCTATCTGTTCGAAATAAGACATACCGCGTAAATATAGAGCATAGGCCGCCAAGGGATCATTAGGATAAAGGCTTAAAAAAACATCCACCGTTGCGCCCGCGTTAATTTTATCTTCGGCCTGATAGTAGCTATAGGCTGCCATCATGTAAGAATTTTTAACCGAACTGGAATAAGGGAAAAGGTAAGGAATCGTTTCGAAAGTTTTGGCCGCGGTTGTATAATCCCCATTCCGATAAAGGTCAATGCCGAGGTTATAGGTTTCCTCGGCCGAACTACCCGACAGTGGTTTGCTATCGTCCGAGCAGCCCACCAACCCCAAGCAACCAAGCATAAGCCAGCTTAATAAAAAAACATGTCGCAGGGTGGGGAAAGTTTTTTTCATCATATTATCAATCAACCTTATATTACTCATTCTTATTAACAGATTCGTCCCATTATTGTGTAGGGTCTATTTTGACCAAAGTAAAGCCACTACTTGGGACAAAAATGAACAGCGAAAACGGCTTATCGCCCAGCATAAGTTTTTTTAATTCGGCGATAGCCGATTCTGCATTGCCGACGGGCTTATCATTGATAGACAATATTAAAGTACCCACCATGATATTATTAACCAGGTTATTATCGGTTTTGCGATTGGCCCCGCTGGTAAAGGCCGATATCAAGACGCCTTGCATATCTTCGTTTAAATACAATATCTTTCTGTCGTCGGCGGTAATATCCCTAACCGCGAAGCCCAACTTGTCTATGACGGTGCCACCGCCTTGAATTTTTTTGAAGATGCTTATTTGGTTCTTGCCCAACTGCTCATCATTTTTGTTTAATACCGACAGCACGATGCTTTTGGTCACCGTATTTTTATTACGCCAAATAATGACAGGAAGCGGTTTGCCACTTGTTTCCGATGCCACCAACCGCGGCAAGGTTTGTGACTTTTTAACTTCTTGGTTATCTATCTTTAAAATAATATCGCCAATTTTTAACCCCGCCTTGGCGGCTGGGCTTTTTTCCACCACGCCAACTATCAAACCACCCTTGGGCTCGGGCAAACCAAATTGCTTGGCCAAATCTTCATCGACTTCTTGTAATCCCACGCCCAACCAACTGCGGCGCACCACGCCGTAACGTTTAATTTGGTCAATAACTTGTAATGCTTGGTTAGAAGGAATGGCAAAACCGATGCCAATATTACCGCCCGTCTCAGAATAAATAATGCTATTAATGCCCACCACTTCGCCCTTAATATTAAATAATGGCCCACCCGAATTACCGCGATTGATGGCGGCATCGGTTTGAATAAAGTCGTCATAATTGCTTGCTTTGATATTGCGCCCCAGGGCCGAAACAATACCCGCCGACACCGAACCACCTAACCCTATGGGGTTGCCGATGGCTATAACCCAATTGCCCACCCGCAATTTGTCAGAATTACCAAATCGCACATAGGGCAAATTGTCGCCATTAATTTTTAGCAAGGCCACATCACTGCGTTCATCTTTCCCTATCAATTTTGCGATATAATTTTTATCATTGGCAAGGGTAACCCGAACCTCGGTCGCATTTTGCACCACGTGATTGTTGGTGACTATCAACCCATCTTTAGAAATAATAAACCCCGAACCAATGCCCGTGATGGCGCGCTTGGGTGTTTTATCCCCACCTTTATCTTGCGGGTTATTGGGGGGCAAATTGTAGCCAAATCGCCGCAACAAATCTTCAAATTCAGGCGGCACACCACCGTCGGCAAAATCTTTTGCATTTTCCATTTGCAGGCTTCTTATATTAACCACCGCGGGTAACAATTTTTCTACCAGATCGGCAAAACCTTCATCATTGGGCATGCGACCCTGACTACGAATTGCCGAAGGTTCAGGGATAATTTTGGCAACGGGTGCGGTCGTCGCGGGCTTGGCGGTGGGGGTCATTGCCGCAGGCTTGGTGGCCTCGCCAGAACCTGTAGCATTTTGCGCCGTCGCATAATGGGCAAGGGCGACAATCAACAAAACAGCTGCGGCCTTCACCAATCTTCCTCGCCCCATGGTTATCAACACACGCCCATAATTATGCAGCAGTCTTTTTATCATTCTTGTATTAATATCCTCGCAGGTTATCATTATAGGTTGGCAACTTTTTCTTTATTGCTGTTGGTAAGTTGAAGGAAAATATCTTCCAGGTCGGCCTCCTGACTCGTGATGTCGTTGATGGATATATTTGCTTTTTTAATAATATCGACAATTTGCCCCGCCGAATAATGGCTTGGTTTATAAGACACCTTAACAAAATACCCTTCATCATTCGTGGTTTGCGTGCAGGAAAATTGTTGTAAAATATCAGCATCGGCGGGCAGCGGCGCGGCCAAGCTAAATTGTAAACTTTTGACATCTATCCTTTTCAACATGGCTTCTTTTTTTTCATGAACCAATAATTTCCCTTTATCGATAATGGCTATGTCATCGCATAATTCTTCGGCCTCCTCTAAATAATGGGTGGTGAGCAATATTGTCACGCCATTTTTATTTAAGGCGCGGACATTATCCCACAATTGGCGACGCAGTTCGATATCAACCCCCGCGGTTGGCTCATCAAGCACCAAAATGGGCGGGTTATGCACCATGGCCTTGGCCACCAGCAGGCGGCGACGCATGCCCCCTGATAAATTCCGCGCGTAGGTTTTGGCCTTATCGCGCAGCCCCACCATGTCCAAAATCTCCATGGTATGTCTATCCTTTTTAGCAACGCCGTATAATCCAGCCTGGAGTTCTAATAATTCCTGCGGCACAAAAAATGGGTCGATATTTAATTCTTGCGGCACAATACCAATGGCGGCGCGGGCGTTGCGCGCATCTTTATCAATATCTATCCCCCAAATTTTTACCGACCCCGATGATTTCAAAGTCAAACCCCCCAATATATTGATAAGCGTCGACTTGCCCGCGCCGTTGGGCCCCAGCAAGGCAGAAATACTACCGCGTTTTATTTTTAAGGACACGTTATCAAGCGCGGTTACCACCTTCTCGCTTTTTTGTCGCTTGTAGGACTTGCATAGGCCATTAATTTCAAGCGCGTAATCGGGCGCATCGGCCATTTGAGCGGCGTTGAAGAAATTTTGGTCTAACATAGGGCGGTCCTTAATATATAATTGATAATAAAAAATAACAGTTGCTAAGCCGTGTCATGGATAATTTTTGTTGATGAAATGAATAAAACCCTTTTGTAAAAACTATCCATGGTGCCCAGAAGAAGACTCGAACTTCCACGATGTTGCCACCACAAGTACCTGAAACTTGCGCGTCTACCAATTCCGCCATCTGGGCTAACCTAGCTTATTTTCTTAACACATTCAAGGGCGTGAAAGCAACCTGCGTCCGCTGATGGTTGTAATATTATATAAAAACCTAGCACCTACCAGCTATTAACAATATCGCTCTACCCTATCAAATCTTACCCAGCAGTTTTTTATCTTTAATCAACAGTTGTTTTTTCAGTTGCTTGGCCCTTTGCCAATCGTGGGTGGCGATAATCGCCGCCATGCGACGGCCAGAGATTTCTTTTAATAAAATATCAAACACCTTATCGGCATTTTCAGGATCCAAATTGCCCGTCGGCTCATCGGCCAACAGCAAACTTGGCTGATGAACCAGGGCGCGCGCCACCGCAACCCGCTGACGCTCGCCGCCCGATAATTGCGCGGGATAATGGCGCAGGCGCGATGACAACCCAACCCGCGCCAACATATCTTGCGCCGCTTGGCGCGCCAAAGATTTTTTGCTTTTTGCCAACAACAAGGGTATCATAACATTCTCCAACGCGGTTAATTCATCAATCAAATAATGATGCTGGAAAATAAACCCAATCGCCCGCCCGCGCCATTTGTTTTTATCATGTTCGCTAAATTGGCTGGTATCTTTACCATGCAACAATATGGATCCCGCATGGCAGTCGGTCATCAAACCAAGCAGATTCAACAATGTCGTTTTGCCCGAACCCGACGCCCCCAACAATGCCACGGCGTCGCCCGCATCCAAACTGATATTAAGGTTTTTAAACAACACAATTTTTTCACCGCCGAATGAAAATTCGTGGCTTAGATTCTTAACGGTTAAAATATTGGCGGTGGACATTTTTTTCCTTCCATTTTTTATTCATGACGTAAAATATCGGCGGGGGGTAAGCGGCTGGCGACCAAGGCTGGCCATAGGGCGGCCAAGATGGAAATAACCAAAGCACACGCGTTAATCAACACAACATCAGACGGGATAATTTTGGATGGCAATTGAGTCAAATAATAAACCTCAGGGCTGAATATCGGCGTGCCACTTAGGTCTTGTAAAACTTGTCGAATTTTTTCCGCATTGCCCGCGATGAGCAAGCCAAACAAATTACCCAATAATGTTCCAAAAATACCGAGCGAAGACCCCGCAATTAAAAATATAATCAATATCAACGAACGACTGCCCCCATTGGCGCGCACGATGGCAATGGTGGATTTCTTTTCCTTCACCAACATCGACTGCCCCGACACCACATTAAAGGCCGCGACCAAAATAATCATCGTCAATATTAAAAACATAACATTGCTTTCAACCTGAAGGCTCGACACCAATTGTTTGTTATTATTCTGCCAATCGAGGGCTACTTCATTGGCGTCCAATTTTGGTTTTAACAATTGTAAGAATGCTCGGCTGTCGGATGGTTTGTCTATCATTATCTCTATTTTTTGAACCTTGCCCAACGGTTGGCGCATAAAATGGGCGGCCAGCTTTGGCGGCATAAAAATAATATTCCTGTCATAATCGCTCATGCCAATATGAAAAATCCCCACGACTTTGTATTCTTCAGGGTCGGGCAAAAGTCCGTCTTTCGATTTAACCAAATGGGGCGAAACCAGGGTGATGTTATCACCAACCTCAATATTATAGGCATTGGCAAGGCCCGTGCCGATGACCACGCCCGCGCTGTCATTAAAATTTTTCCACGGCACACTGCCATTGGTTAAGGAATCCTTAAAAACATTGCGTTTGACAATATCTTGCCCGCTTAAACTGCGTATCAAAAATGCGGAGGCTGTCTCGTCCCTTATCATCACCCCTTGCGATTCGTTAACCGCGCTTATCGATATTGCGCCAGGCAAGGTGGTAAATTTGTTGGCGGCCGAACTATCCAACAACTCGCCACGTTTTTCATAAATTTGAACGTGCGAAGAAATGCCCAAAATACGGTCAACCAATTCAATACGAAAACCATTCATGATAGACATCACCACTATCAAGGCCCCCACGCCAAGCATAATACCCAGCACCGAAAACCACGATGTCAGCGATATCACGCCGCGTTTGCTGTGCCCGCCGCGCAACAAACGAAAAGCCATATAAAAAGCAAAGCCTATGGGCAAAGCAGAAAAACTCTCAACCCTATCAAGAAAAAATTTTTTAAAAAATGACAATATTCTTTTCATGTATTTATTAAGGGTGCAGTCGACAGAACCAATATTTTATCTCGCTTTATTTTCCCACTTCATGAGATATAAGGCAAAGATGGTTTTGCAATAAGAAATATTCTATAACTACTCCCTCGCCCTATATAGCCCCTCCCCCACTATACCATGGATAACTGGCTTTTTCTACCAAAACCAATAGTGATATCAAACCCCAACATTTGCTATAGAATCCATCCATGCCCGAAACCATCTTTACCCAATCTTTTTCTTCGCCATCCTTGCTTGTCCTTGGCGGTGGCTTTGCTTTGGAATTTGTCTTAGCCTTGTTTTATAAGCTGGGCGATAGGTATAAATGCTTGCGACCATTCATGTTGCACCCCGTCATGATTATCGGCTGGTGGTTGGCATGGTTGGAAAAAATACTTCATCGCCCCAGCAATCCTGTTGTGATGTTTTTGCGCGGCTTGCTTTATATCTGCCTGGCTATTTCGCCGCTCGCGCTTTTATTATGTTGGATGGTGATGATGGATGTAACGATTCCCAACTGGCTGGCCATCGTCATCCTTGCCTTTATGCTGGCAACGGGCAGTTTATTACTCCACGTCGCCGCGGTGGCCGATGGATTACATCAAGGTTTAAAGCAAGGACAAAACGCCTTACAAAAAATTGTTAGTCGCAAAGCAAGCAAGTTGGATAAGCCTGGGGTGGCGCGGTCGGCGTTGGAATCCTTATCAGAAAATTTTTCTGACGGCGTGGTGGCGCCGCTGTTTTTTTATTTATTGTTTGGTTTAACGGGGGCAATATTTTATAAAATTGTCAACACCGCCGATAGCATGGTCGGTTATAAACATGATAAATATTTTTATTTTGGTAAGGCGGCCGCGCGATTAGACGATATTGTCAATTTTATTCCCGCCCGTTTAAGCGCGGTATTATATTTGCTGGCTGGTTTGTTTTATCGCGGGCACGATGACCAAAAAAATTGGCTGAAAAATTTTTTATCGGCGATAAAGATAACCTTGCGCCATGCCCCAACCCATGCCTCCCCCAACAGCGGCTGGCCCGAGGCTGCCTTGGCGGGTGTCATGAATATAAAAATAGGTGGCAAGCGTTTTTATCCTGGCGGTATTGTCAAGACTTCCTACATCGGGGTGGGGCGAGCCAACCTTACCCCGCGCGATATCACGGCGGGGTTAATATTAACCGCCCTGGCGGCGGTGCTTGCAATCGTCATCATCGGCTTGCTGTGGTTGCTATCCGCGCCCCTTTATGCAATTACTCATTCATTATTTTCATGACCAACGCCGCGCCCACCAAAGAACGTATCGCAAAAAAATTATCGCGCCATGGCGTGGCGTCGCGCCGCCAGGCCGAGGAGATGATATGGCAAGGCCGCGTGATGGTCAATGGCACCGTCCTAACCACGCCCGCATTTTTGGTAAGCGACCAAGATGAAATAAAAGTAAATGGGCAATTGCTTGGGGTAAAACAATCGTTGCAATTTTATTTGCTTCATAAACCGCGCGGCATGATAACCACGATGCGCGATGACCAGGGGCGTCCCTGCATCGCCGATATTTTACCCGACGATAAAAAAAACCTTAAACCCATTGGTCGGTTAGATTTTAATAGCGAAGGTTTGTTGTTACTGACCAACGATGGCGAAGTAAAAAGACAATGGGAGCACCCCAAGAGCCAAATCCTACGCGGTTATCGGGTGCGGGTGTTTGGTCAACCAACCGCAACCCAATTGGACGATGTAACCAAGGGCATGACCATCGATGGTTTTCATTATCGCGGGATTAATATAAATGTCGATGATAGCGAAAAAACAAATTCTTGGCTCAGCATGGAATTGTTCGAAGGCAAGAATCGTGAAATAAGACGCATCATGGAATATCTTGGCTGCCCCGTGTCGCGTTTGATAAGGGTGCGCTATGGCAATTTTTTGTTGGGCGACCTGGCCCCTGGGGATTGTCGCCCCGCAACCGACCAAGAAATGTCGTCGGCCCAAGCCCTGATGTCGACAATTTAAAAAACTATAGATAGCCCAACCCATGCTTAAAATTATTGCGGGACAATTTAAAGGCCGTCATTTGTCCGCGCCCCATGGTTTGGAAACGCGACCCACGGGCATTTTAGCACGCAAAATGTTGTTCGATATGTTGCTGGCCGATAAAAAATGGGGGCGCGATATGTCGCAGGCCAAGGTCATCGATATTTGTGCAGGCACGGGGTCGCTGGGGTTGGAAGCATTAAGCCGCGGCGCGCAAAAATTATTGCTGATAGAGAGCAGCCCGCCCGCCATCGCCAGCATCCAGCATAATATCAAATTGCTCCAAGCGGAAAAACAAACCAGCTTGCTGGCGCAAAAAATACAACATGGCTGGCACAGCATACCGCAAGAATTTTTGCCCAGCGATATTATTTTTGCCGACCCACCCTATCAGAACACTGACCTCCTCAACCAAATTATTCACGGCGTGGTTAACCATCAATTGTTATCACCGCGGGGTTATTTTGTTTTGCAACTGGACCCAAAAAATGTTTCTTTCAACGGTGATGACAAATCTTCGCTGGATATAAAAATCCACGACATCAACCTGCTGGGTTTAAAAATTATTGACCAGCGGCGCACGGGGAAATCGATGATATTGTTTTTGCAATTGGCGTGAAGCAAGCATGACTTAGGATGAAGGATTATCATCCATCATCATCGCAATGAATTGTTGCGTTTTATCTATTTCCTTTATCATGGCTTGTTGGGCGGCGAGCATTGCTTCATCGGCCCCCCAATTGGTTATTTGATAATGTTGTTCGGCAAAGGCCAGGCCATAAAGTTTGTTGGCCGCCACCCGATGATGCAGGTGATACAGGGCGAGCAGCGGTGATTCCAACAATCCCGCCAGGTAAAAAATTCCGCCCGCCAACCAATCCTCCCACCCATGAATTTTTTTTGCCAAACCATGAGTAACATTTTCCATGTTTTTATTTGCCAATATTTTTTCTTCTTGCTGGGCAACCAATCCCGCTTGAATGGGCAGTGGCGCGCCAAAAAAACCCTCCGCCCAATGCCACACGGGTTGCCAACGTTCTGTCAAAAAATCCGCCAACGGGCGATTCTGGCCATCAAGAAAAATAATCGTGTCATGATGGAGCGATGATAAAAAATATTGTTCTTGGCTCGCGCGTTGCGGAATTGTTTTGTCAATAATCGTCATCGCCAATTGGGTAAAAAACCTATCCCGCAGGTTTGGTTGATCATGCTCGTCTCTGGCCTGCTGGGCTATAGTTTTTTTAGGAAATAGCAAATCCTTGCCCAGCGGAGTCTTTATTTTTTTTTCTACCATCTTGCCTTTGATGGTTATGGTTTCATGCAAGCCATAAAAACCCGCTTCCTCATCACGCCATAGAAAAATTTGTTTCTGCGCCGCCATGATAAAAAAATGCTACAATATTTTTATCAAGGGTTAATAGGGCGCGGTGGCCTTGCCCATTTCAACATAGACCGATTTTATTTGGGTATAACTATCCAGCACCGCCCTGGCATTTTCACGCCCGACGCCCGATTCTTTATAACCGCCAAACGGCATTTCGATGGGGGTGATATTAAAATTATTTATCCATATCGTGCCCGATTGTAAAGCCGCGGCGACGCGATGGCCTTGCTGCAAATGGTTGGTGAAAATACCGCCCGACAAACCCATGTCGCTGTTGTTGGCGCGTTCTATCACCTCCTCCTCCTTATCAAAGGGCAGGACGGACATGACAGGACCAAAAATTTCTTCGACGCATATCACCATGTCATCGCTGCAATCATAAAAAACCGTGGGGGCAATGAATAATCCCTTGGGGAAATCCTTCACCTTGGCAATGCCACCACCCGTCAATAATTTGGCACCCGACTCGGTTCCCAATTTGATATAACGCAAAATACTGTCATATTGGTTTTGGCTGACTATCGGCCCCAATTGGGTTTGTGGGTCCTGCGGGTCGCCCAAACGAATCTTTTCGGTGCGGACTTTTAACTGGTTTAAAAATTCTTGGTATATACCGCGTTGCACAAAAACCCTTGTGCCATTCGAACATATTTGCCCCGAAGAATAAAAATTACCCAGGATAGCACCCGAAACCGCCGCCTCAACATCCGCACTATCAAAAATTATCAAGGGGGATTTGCCGCCCAATTCTAAAGTTACTTTTTTTAAAGTTTCGGCCGCCGCCGCCATCACTTTTTTTCCTGTCATGACCGATCCTGTCAAAGATACCTTGGCAATTTTTTTATGCCGCACCAATTTATCAGCAACGACGTTGTTGCCTTGCAAAACTTGGAACACGCCGTCGGGCAATCCCGCTTGTTTATAAATTTCTGCCAAACGCAATGCCGTCAAGGGCGTGACCGAGGCAGGTTTAAATATCATGACATTACCCGCCGCCAGGCAGGGTGCCGATTTCCAACAAGCAATTTGGATAGGATAATTCCACGCCCCAAGCCCCAGGCAAATACCCAATGGTTCGCGCCGCGTGTAGGCAAAATTATTGCCAAGCGGAATATAGTCCGAAGTTTCACCCTGAATAATACCGCCAAAATAATCCAAACAATCGGCCCCCGATAAAGCATCGGCGACGATGGTTTCGGCAATGGCCTTCCCCGTGTCGAAGGTTTCTATCCTTGCCAATTCATCGTTGTTTTGTCTTATGAGCTCCGCGGCCTTACATAAAATCTTACCCCGTTCGCGGGCGGGCGTGGCCGACCACAGGGCAAAGGCTTGCTCCGCCGCGGCAATAGCCTTATTAATAACAACATCGTCAGCATAATGGAGGGTGGCGATAGCCTCCATCGTCGCGGGGTAGATAGAATGAAACGCGCCGCCCTTGCTTTGGCTTTCCATGTAGGCGCCATTGACAAAATGACTATGCGGCGGTTGTAGTTTATGAGAAGTCATGTCGGTTGATAAATCCTTACCAAGGATTTTATGATTGAAAAGCGAGAGAAAATCAAGCAAAAAGAAAGCCGAACATATTTAAAAAATCATGTTGGAAAAAAAGGCAATTTACAATTTACAAACCCCGCTGTTTTTGGTGGGGATGATGGGTTCGGGCAAGAGCCGCATCGGCAAATTGTTGGCAGAAAAATTAAACGTAGCATTTGTTGATATTGACCAAACGATTGTCACCCAGGAAAAGCAATCCATCAACGATATTTTTGCCCACCCGCAAAAAGGCGAAGCCTATTTTCGCAAATTGGAATTGACCATCATCAACAAAATCATTTCCACTCCGCCGAAAATAAAAATTATTGCAGGCGGCGGCGGCGCCTTCATTAACCCACAAATAAGGTCGCTATTGAAAAAGAAGAAAATATTCACTCTATACCTCGATGTGCCGCTTTGGTTATTATGGTTGCGCGTCAAAAACAACAAAGAACGGCCGTTGCTACACGATAAAAACCCACGAAAAAAATTAAAAGAAATTTATGAAGCACGACGGGCAACCTACCTCACCGCGGATAAAGTTGTGTCATCGGGCATTGGTTCAAAAAATAAAAATATGTTGCGTCTGTTGTCCGCGCTGGCGGACCATGGTATGGTAAAAAAAGTTAATAATTCATAACCCAATTCGCCGCAAAATCAGGATAAAAAATATATTAAAAAATATCGCACTGCTATCATGACAGAAAAAAAAATCTCCCTCACCTTTGCCAATCGCCCCGAAGCGGGCAGCCATGATTATGACATCATTGTCGGTCATGATTTGTTGCCGCAACTTGATAAATTCATTGATATCAAAAGAATGAAGGGTGCAGCCTTACCTTTGCTCATAGATGAAAATTTTTTTAAACATCACGGCGCAAAAACCGTGGCCGCCATCAAAAAACTATTCCCTAACAAAAATATTGTTACTATACCCGTGGCAAGTGGCGAAGGCAGCAAATCGCTAAAAAACTATAGCGCGTTGATGGAGCAATTGTTGTCATTAAAGCTCGAGAGACAATCTTGGTTGATAGCCATCGGCGGCGGGGTGGTGGGTGATTTGGCGGGTTTTTGCGCGGCGACATTATTACGCGGTATAGAATTTATTCAAATTCCCACAACATTATTGGCGATGGTTGACAGTTCGGTCGGCGGCAAAACGGGTATCAACGCCACCGCGGGTAAAAATTTAATTGGCGCCTTTCATCAACCAAGTTTGGTGTTGGCCGACATAGAATTTTTAAAAACCTTACCAAGGGCGGAAATCAGCGCGGGCACCGCCGAAATTATAAAATACGCGGCTATTATGGATTCAGCATTTTTTACCTGGCTAGAACAGAATATGGAAAAACTGATAGAACTGGATGATGCCGTGGTGGCAACCGCCATCGAAGCATCGGTAAAAATGAAGGCCGATGTGGTTGCCAAAGACGAAAAGGAATCGTCGTGGCGCATGATATTAAATTTTGGTCATACCTTTGCCCATGCGATAGAAGCCGAGTATCAATATAAGCCATTGTCGGCGGGCGGTGTTTTGCATGGCCAAGCCGTTGGGTTTGGCATGTTGCTGGCGGCGCGTTTTTCAGAAAAGGTCAGGCAAGCCAAAAATATCAGCCAACGATTAGAAGCATTATTACGGCGTGCCAACCTGCCCACCAGTTTTAACGACATGCCGTTGCATACGTGGCAGGTTGGGCAATTGCTTCACCATATGCGGCGCGATAAAAAAGTAAGCGATGAAAAATTGGTTTTTATTTTGCTTGAGGAGATAGGCAAGGTCGTCATCGATAAAACCGTGCCCCAAGAATTGGTGATTGATTTTTTAACCACCGAATTGTTAAGAAAATAATAAACTGGCAATTCTGCGCTATTGCAACAATGTTGCAATAAGCAAAAACCCGTGGTATGGGGGAATGACCATGGAGCCCGCACCTTCGCTACTAACTATTTACCAGCAAATAAAACTTGCGGGGGGGCGCGTAACCAACATTCGCCGCGCCTTGATAGACATTCTCTACGCCAGCCATTGTTTGATTGATAAGCCTGCCTTACAAAAAAAATTGCAGCAAAAAAAATGCAACCCCGACCGCTCGACTCTGCATCGCGAATTAATTTTTTTATTGGCAAACAATATCATTCGCAAAAACAGCATCAACGGCGTTGATTATTTTGAAATTGCCCATCACCATCATCATCATTTGATTTGCCTAGCTTGCCACCACATACAACCTGTTGCCTTGCCCCAAGGCAATTTGTGCCATCTAACACCGCAACAAGAAAATATCGGCAAAGAAAATAACTTTACCATCGTCAACCATTCGCTGGAATATTATGGCTATTGCCAAACATGCCAGGCTTAAGCATCAACTTAATGGGGACTCGCTATCACAAAAATAATATGGCCAAGCTGTTATGAAAAAAATAATTTTTATTTTCTGCTTTTGCTTATTTTTTCAAGCGGGTTTTACGCCCGCGGTGCTGGCCGCTGACAAAAAATTGCAAGTGGTCACAACCCTGTTTCCCATTTATGACATGGCGCGCGCCGTTGGCGGGGATAGGGCGGATGTATCATTGCTGCTGCCCCCTGGCACCGAACCACATTATTTTGAACCCACGGCGCGGGATATTGCCGCCCTTAACCGTAGCAATATTTTTATTTACGTTAATGACCAAATGGAAATTTGGGCAAAAAGAATTATCAACCAATTGCAGGAAAATAAAAAAAACATCATCGTCATCAACGCCAGCCAACATATCACCCCGCTGGCCCATGATCATCCAGCATCGCCAGACAATAAAAATAATCAAGCCGCAACGTCATCAACCGAATTTGATTCGCATGTTTGGTTAGACATGGATAATGCAAAAATAATGGCGCAAAATATCGCCGATGGTTTTGCCCTGGCCGATGCCGAACATGCAGGCATGTATCAACAACGCGCCAAGCAGTATCAGCAAAAATTAACCGCCATGGATTTAAAATACAAAAAAACAATCGCTACCTGCCAAAATAAAAAAATTATTTATGGCGGGCATTATGCCTTTGGTTATTTGGCCCATGCTTACGGTTTAACCTATGACGCGGCGAATAGTTTCAACAGCGAAGCCGAACCCACCATGCAAAACATGAAAAAAATGATTGATAAAATAAAAAAAAATAACATTCGCGTGGTTTTTTATGAAAAATTATCAAACCCGAAAATTGCCATGACGCTGGCCCACGAAACCAACGCAACCATTTTACCATTATCCAGCGGCGATAATATTGCCAAAATGGATATGAAAAATAATATAACTTTCTTGCAAATCATGGAACAAAACTTAAACAGCCTGGCGGTGGGACTATCATGCAAAAAAAATTAAAACCATTTATTTCCATTCGTAACCTATCGCTGTATTACGCCAAGCAAGCCGCGGTGGAGGATGTATCACTTGATATTGAGAAGGGTGATTTCATCGGCCTGGTCGGACCCAATGGTGCTGGCAAAACCAGCTTGGTCCGCGCCATCATTGCCGCGCGTCATCAACATACCAACGGCCAGCAAAAAGGAAAAATTTTATTCAACGACACCAGCCATTTGCGGTTTGGCTACTTGCCACAACAACATTCTCAATTACCCTATTTCCCCGCCGATGGGGCGGAGGTTGTCTTGCTTGGCTTGCTTGCCAGCAAAAAAAATCCCAAAATAATCACCCAGCAGGATAACAATAAAATCGATGCACTGCTCACCAGCCTGGATATTGCTTACTTAAAAAATCGCCGTTTTTCTTCGCTGTCGGGTGGGCAAAAACAATTGTTTTTGCTGGCGCGTGCCCTTGTCGCGGGGAATAATTTTTTTATTTTTGATGAGCCCACCACCGCCCTCTCCCCCACGGCGCGCCGTCATTTCCTTGACCTTATTATTCACCTGAACAAACAACATCAGGCCACGATTATTTTTATCACCCACGATATTGCCGATATAAAAGATCACGCCAACAAAATTCTTTACCTTGACCGTCATCTAAAATTCTATGGCACAACAAAAGACTTCATCGCCAGCAATTGGTCGCAACCCGCCCATGCCATTGCCTGTCATGACCATCCATAAAACAAATAAGCAAACACCATGACCAATTTTCTGGAACTTCTTCATTATGATTTTATTTTGCGCGCCGTCATCGCGGGTTTATTTGTGGCGGCGGCTTGCGGTATATTGGGCGTCTTCCTTGTGCTGCGTCATTTGTCATTAATAAGCGATGGCTTATCACATATTGGCTTTGGCGCCATTGCTTTCAGCTTATTTTTGGGAATCTACCCCTTTTACATTTCTTTGCCCTTGGTCATCATGGCTTCGCTGCTTATTATCAAATTACATCAACGCGGCATCAACAGCGGCGACGCGGCGATTGGCATGATTGCATCCCTCGGCATTGCCGTCGGCGTCATATTTGCTAGTTTGAATCATGGCGTCAATATTAACATCTTAGGTTATCTGTTTGGCAATATTTTAACCATCACCGCTTCGGAGATGTGGTTCTCGGTCCTCTTCTCCTGCATCGTTATGCTGGTGGTTGTTTATTATTATTGGGATCTTTTCGCCACCACCTTTGATAATGAATATGCCGAGGCCGCGGGCATCAACACGCGCTTCATTAATAATTTGCTGATGATATTAACCGCCATCGTGGTGGTGGTTTCCATCCGCCTGGTCGGGGCCATGTTGGTTTCGGCCTTGATGATATTTCCTGCCAGCACCGCCCTGCGCTTAACCAACAAATTTAGAACCACCATCTTGGTGGCGTGGTTGGTGGCAAGCCTGTCGGTTATCACGGGCATGATATTGTCGGTGATTTTTAATTTACCAACGGGGGCGTTGATTGTTGTTACCAACGGGGTATTTTTTCTGGCGGCGATTATTGTAAAAAAACGCGGGTAGCAATAGATAAAAAATGCAACGGCGTAAAAATGGTGGGCAGTACTGGGTTCGAACCAGTGACCCCTGCGATGTCAACACAGTGCTCTACCGCTGAGCTAACTGCCCACATGTAAGTTTTTTGTTTCTTAACATACCTCAGCACCAAGCACAATCTTTTTAAAAAAATATTCTAACTTAAGTCTAACCAAATTCTTTGGCTGCCACGATTAAATATTCCCATAGGTAGGAAGCAAAACTGCTGCGGACTTGAATTTCAAATTCCTTTTCAAGGTAGGTTAAAACGATGGAAGCATTGGCATAATGGGTCGAAACAACCTGTCCCGCCGTTAGGAAACGCTCATCAACATTGATGGGCGAGCCCTTGCTTATCAAGGGCAAACTAGCCGTGCCCTTCAGCAAAATATCAACATAGTAATCAGAAACATCAACCAGCGCATGATGTTTGCCCGCCAAGGATTTTGATAAAGCCTGCATGGTTTCGGCGGCCTTCGACAAAGGTAGATTTAATAACCATTCATCGGGCGATATCCACGATAACATGACTCCCTTTTTATTCATGCTGTAATGAAGCGGTTTGGGCATGGGCAAATCCAATATTTTTTTTACCGCATCGGCCAAGGTATTTTTCTCGCCGCGCAAAATAATTTTATCCCGCGCCTCGGGCAGGGATAGGAAAATATTAGCCGACCTATATTCATTAACATAATCCAATAAATGGTTGCGTTCGGGTTTAAATTTTTTACCAAACCCGCCCGCCGAATCAAAACCCGTGGTCGCCAACCCCTCGCCGCCGCGAAATTTTTTTGCGCCACGAAATATTTTTTGCGAAACATCCGCTTGGTATTTGTTGTCAATGTCAGCCATGTTGTTTATACTAACCTCCTATTTTCTTTATCCAAAAATATCGGCTCGGTCACCCGCACCGCAATGGGTCTTTTCCCCATCACGGGCACCCACAATTTTTGCCCCATCAACTTACGGCCATCCTTTATCAAACCCATGGCGATGGACCGCCCCAGGTTGGAACTGTAATAGCTCGATGTCACATAACCCACCATATCCATCGGGGGCTTCCTGTTTAATTTTTTTACCACTTGCGCGCCTTCCCTCATTATTTTTTTGGGATTAAGGGGTAGCAGCCCCACCAAATGCCGCCTATCGGGGCGGGCAGTCTCAGGCCTGTAGAGCGAGCGTTTTCCCAAAAAGTCTGGTTTCTTTTTTGATACCATACCGCCAAAGCCAAGGTCATCGGGCGTCACCATACCGTCGGTATCTTGCCCCACGATGATATAACCTTTCTCGGCGCGTAAAACATGCATGGCTTCGGTGCCGTAAGGGGTTATGTTATATTTTTGTCCATGGCTCATCAACCCTTGCCACAGGGCGCGGCCATAACGCGCGGGCACATTAATTTCATAACTCAATTCGCCAGTAAAACTTATGCGAAACACGCGTGCAGGAATGCCAAGGATATTCATTTTTTTCATTGTCATATGGGGGAAGGCTTCGCTATCAACATTGCTGTCGGCAATATCTTGCAACAGGTTACGCGCATTAGGCCCCGCGATGGATGCCACCGCCCATTGTTCGGTAACCGAAGTGCAGTAAACTTTCCAAGCTGGATATTCGGTTTGCAACCATTCTTCCAACCAATTCATCACGCGCCCCGCCCCGCCCGTCGTGGTGGTCATGTGATAATGATTTTCACCCAAGCGCGTGGTCACGCCATCGTCAAACACCATGCCGTTTTCATTCAGCATCAAGCCGTAGCGGCATTGCCCAACCTGCAAATTATCCCAAGCGTTGGTGTAAACCAAGTTGAGCAATTTTAAAGCATCGGGACCTTGAATATCTATTTTGCCCAGGGTCGAGGCATCCAACACACCTACCGAATCGCGGGTCGCCTTCACCTCGCGGTTGACCGCCTTGTGCATGTTTTCTCCGCTTCGTAAAAAATACCATGGGCGCAACCAATCACCAACATTTTCAAACACCGCCTGAGCCTTGATATGTTCGGCGTGGATGGCGGTTTGGCGTGCCTGCTGAAACAATTTACCAACACTATGCCCCGCCAAGGCACCAAAGGTTTGCGTGCTGTAAGGTGGGCGGAAAGTTGTAATCCCAACCTGGGGCACGGGCACACCCAAGTGGTGCGCCAAAAAATGCAGGGCATTCAAATTGGATGTTTTTCCTTGGTCGGTTGCCATACCAGTTGTGGTGTAGCGTTTTAGCAATTCGACCGAATCATAACCTTCGCGTATTGCCAATTTCCAATCGGCGACCGTGACGTCATTTTGAAAATCAGCAAAATGTTTGGCCTTGCCATGGCCTATCGGATACTTCCCTGGCAAAATAAAAACAGGGTGAGGCAAAATATCGCGCGGTTTTTCTGCCACTTCAGGGAAAGCCAATTTTATTTTCATGCCAAGCGTCTTGAATAACTGCGTTAGCGACGTGCGTAATTCCTCCAAATTCGTTGTCCCTGTTAGGCCACCAACACAATGACAGGCTTGAGGAATTTTATCAGGCAGGAAGGCGCAAAGTTTTTCATCATATTTTAATTGACCGCGACCTTGGGAATAAAGATGCACCGTCGGCACAAAACCACCGCTCATCGCAACCAAGTCGCAGGATAAAATTAATGGCCTCATGTTTTTTTCTATCATCAAGCCCATGTCATTACCGACCGTTTTCATTTTCTTGCCCGCGCCGTCGGCGTCCTTGGGTTGTGTCGCTACCAAACCATTGATAACAACCTTCTTAACTTGCTTCATGCCATATTTATCACTGATGATATTTTCAATCGTCGCATGTTCCAACACGCGCCCGCCCATTGCCTTCACCTTGCCCATCAATGCGGTGCGTGGTGCTTTTTCGGCTAATTTCCCTTCCAATTTGGGCCTGACATCAACCACAGACGCCATACGCCCCGACGCCAACACCATTTTGGCAACTTCGTAGGCCGAATCATTGTTGGTTAAGAAAACAACATGACGCCCAGGCAACACAGCATAACGTTTCATATATTCCGCCACCGCCCCCGCCATCATAACCCCAGGGGTATCATTGTTGGGGAAGCAAAGCGGGCGTTCCAAACTGCCCGTTGCCAAAATAATTTGTTTGGCACGAATTTTCCAAAAACGTTGGCGCGGCAAATGGCGCAAAGCACGATGCGGCAAATGGTCGGTGACTTTTTCCAGCGCGGTTAAAAATTGATGGTCATAAAGCGCGGTTATCGTGGTGCGGGTTAACAACGTTACATGTTTGTAGGCCGACAATTTTTTTACAATCTCGGCAACCCACTTCATGGGACTTTTGCCATCTATCAAGTCGTTTGATTGATGCAAATAACCACCAAAATGCCAATCTTCGTCCGCCAATATAATTTTTTCGCCGGTTTTTTCGGTGGCGATTGCCAAATGCAGGGCGGTTAATAACCCCGCCATACCGCCGCCGACAATAACATAATCAACATGAACATGTTGAGTAGCGTAGCTGTCAATATCGGGTAGGTTTTTTGCTTTGCCCAAGCCTGCGGCACGGCGGATAAATGGTTCATAGAGGCTTTCCCAAAAACGGCGGGGGAATTTAAAAGTTTTATAATAAAAACCCGCGGGGAAAATTTTTGCCAATATACCCGAATTAACCGCCAGCATATCAAATTTTAAACTGGGGTAGCGATTTTGCGAACGCACCCGTTGCCCCACCACCAATTCCGCCATGGTGGCACGGGCATTAACCTCTTCCCCCGCGCCAACGCCCAAGGTCACCAGGGCGTTTGGTTCCTCCACCCCTGCCGACAAAATGCCGCGCGGGCGGTGGTATTTAAAACTGCGCCCCACCAAATGAACCCCATTGCCAAGCAAGGCCGCGGCCACGCTATCGCCTTGAAAACCTTTGTAATGCTTGCCATCAAAATAAAAATCCAACGGCTGGTCTTTGTGAATGCCCCAACCAAATTCTTCGGTTTTTGGCAAACGATAAGGATTTTGTTTCATGATAATGTCGCCCCTAATTCTTTGTTTGGTTGGTTGTGCTCTGACGCGGTGGCATGGGCATCTTATCCCCCATTTTATAAACCGCAATTATTTTATCGCTGACCGTATGGCGCAACACATTGAACCATTTGCGACAACCATGTTGGTGCATCCAACGTTCGCGGTGGAACCCCTTGGTGTTGCTACGGAAAAAAACATAATCGCCCCAATCTTTATCGCTTAACTTTAACGAATTTTTTGGTCGTGCGATATGCGCCTCGCCATGGCAAGAAAATTCGGTCATTTCACGCAAACCACAATGGGGGCATTCTATCTCAAACATTTTTTTTATCCGTTGTCCTTTTTGCTCAATCAATTATAAAATTCATTTTTTAGTGGGCCACGGCCGCCGCCGCACCTTCATCAACCAAATTACCAGTGTAAAAACGTTCGATAGAAAATGGTTGCGCGATAGGATCCATTTCCTTGCCCGCCAAGGAGCTAGCAAAAACATAACCTGAACCTGGGGTTGCTTTGAACCCGCCCGTTCCCCAACCGCAATTAAAATACAAATTCTCCACGGGTGTTTTGGCAATAATGGGGCTGCGGTCTATCGTTACATCGACAATGCCACCCCATTGGCGCAACATTTTCAAACGCGAAACAAATGGAAACAATTCAACCAACGGCGACATAATATGTTCAATCGCACTGAAAGCACCGCGTTGCGAATAGCTGATATAAGGGTCAGACCCCGCCCCCACCACCAATTCGCCCTTGTCAGATTGGCTGACATAAACATGCACCGCGTTTGACATGATGACGCAATCGATAATGGGCTTCAAAGGTTCGGATACCAAGGCTTGCAACGGGAATGATTCGATAGGCAAACGGAAGCCCGCCATTTCGGCCATCACGCCCGAATGCCCCGCGGTAACCACGCCAACACGGCCCGCCATTATTTTTTTGACTTCGTTGCCATGTTTTACTTCCACGCCCAAAACCTTGTTGCTTTTGATAATAAACTTGCTGACCTCCGCATGTTGGATAATATCCACCCCGAGGGCCGAGGCCGCGCGCGCGAAGCCCCACGCCACCGCGTCGTGCCGTGCCGTGCCGCCGCGCCGTTGCAACAATGCCCCCACCACGGGGTAACGACCATTCATATTAAGGGTCGGCACCATTTTGCTAACTTGCTTCGGGTTGAGGTATTCGCTGTCGATACCATTAAGCCAGATAGCATGACCACGGCGACCAATTTCTTGCATGTCATGAACATTATGGGCAAGGTGCAACAACCCGCGTTGCGAAAACATAACATTGTAATTTAATTCGCTGCTCAACCCTTCGAACAGCTTGACCGACAATTCATAAATTTTTGCCGACTCATCCATGGTATAATTTGAACGGACGATGGTGGTGTTGCGCCCTGTGTTGCCGCCGCCCAGCCAGCCTTTTTCAATCACCGCAATATTTTTTAATTTGTGTTTTTTAGCAAGGTAGTAGGCAGTCGCCAAACCATGACCACCGCCGCCAATAATGATAATATCGTAACTGTTTTTTAACGGCCTGTTGGGCAGGGCGTTTTGCCACCCCTCATGGTATTTTACCGATTCCTTAATAAGCGAAAAGATGGAATATTTTTTCATATTTTTTTATTGTTGTTGCTGTATCGCAAAAGGTAAAAAAAATCAAGGCAACGATGCTGCCACCCATTTTCTCTACCAATCCTCTCACAACCAATGATAAATCAAAGTTTGCTTCACAATATCTCGCTTATTATTTTTTGTCGAAGCCAGCCGCCGCGATCAAACTACTTAACCTTTCGGGGGGATAATCTTTTTCTAGGCCTGTTATCAGATCGGTGGCAATTTTTTCTAAATCGCCTTCTACCTCCGTTGGGGTGGAGCGACGCCATTCGGCCAAGTAGTCATCGGTGCTGTCGGCCTTACCCGTCATGGCGGCACGGTCGATGGCTTTTTCAAAACGTTCGCTTAATTGTTTTTTTACCTGGGTGCCGCGGCGGCCCCCTTCGGACACTATAACTTGCGATGGAATATCGCGCCAAAAAATAATTTGATATTGTGCCATTGTCCTACCCGCTCCCTTTCTTTTTTTATGATATTTTTTTTATGAATGATTCTAATAAGCCATAACCTGTTGTTCGTTTTTCAAATTGCAAACCCATTTTTTGGCTAGCCTCTTGCGCCAACGATGTCAAGCCAGCATCATCGGTTTGCGCCAAATAAACCAATTTTTTATAAGCACCAAACATGGTCTGCAACAGCTCGGGGTGTTTGGCAATGCCCATGCCTTGCCACACCAATTCGTCAAAATGCCGCGCCAAATAATCGGTGAGGAAAAAACTTCCCAATTCTTCGTCCATCATTTTATCAAATTCTTCCATGCCTGCAAAAAATTGGTAGCAATGGGCGCCAGGCAGGCGTTGTAAGTTTTCATCTTGGATAAATTTATCCAACATGCCGCCCGTGCCGCAATCGGCGTAGCCGATGTAGGTTTTTTTATATTCGGCTTGGTGTTTGTCCATCATCCTTTTTAATTCGGGCACAATTTTTTGCGGACTATTGTGTAAAATGGCGGGCAAACATAGCAGGTCAATATCATGCCGCCCGATTTGCCTTATCAAAAACTTTATTTCTTTGGCCAATGCGCCGCAGGCAATGATGAGCTGCTTTTGACTTCTCGGCAGTGATTTTTTGGGTATTTCTAATTCTGCCATGGTGTTTCTTGCCAGCGTTGATTATAACAAAAAACCATCAAACAATCACTATTTTCTGACAAGCATGGTGGGTTCTGGCTATCTTTGGTTAGCAACATGCCAATAACAATCCCAAGTCTTTATGACCCAAGCACGTGGTTTTTAAAACTATCCAAAATAGCCTGCCATCCTGCCTGCTGTTGGTCATGGCTATGAATATTTTCGGGGTCAAAAGAAACTGTTACCAAAACCTCTGCTCCCTTTTGCTCGAAGGCAACGGCGCAATGGCGGTCGCCAAATTCATATTCAATCAATTGCTGAGGAATAATGTTGGTGTAGGTGCCAGCAAAATCAAAACCTTGCTTGCCGTCTTTGCTTTCCATGCGCGAAGAAAACTTGCCGCCAATCTTTAAATCAACCTCGGCCCGCGGGCAATGCCAATCCGCGCTGGCAAAAGTCCATTGGGTAATGTCGGCTGGCGTGGTGTAGGCTTGCCAAATTTTTTCTATGGGCGCCGCTATCGTGGTGACGACAGTTATTTTTGTCATAACAATGTCGCGTTCTTACTTCTGGTTATGCTTGCGCGCCATCCATTCTTTGGCGGTTTCCACAGCCACCGCGGCATCACGGCAGTAAGCATCCGCCCCGACCGATTTAGCAAATTCTTCGTTAAGCGGCGCACCGCCAACCAACACAACATATTTGTCGCGCAGGCCTTTTTCCTTTAAGGTATCAACCACAACCTTCATGTAGGGCATGGTGGTGGTAAGCAGGGCCGACATACCTAAAATATCGGCGTCATTTTTTTCCAAGGCTTCCAAATAATTTTCAACGGGATTGTTGATGCCGATATCAACCACATCAAAACCCGCGCCTTCCATCATCATACCAACCAAATTTTTACCAATATCGTGAATATCGCCCTTAACGGTGCCAATCACCATCTTGCCTTGCTTGGGCGCGCCCGTTGCCGCCAACAGGGGGCGCAAAATATTCATACCAGCCTTCATAGAATTGGCCGACATCAAAACTTCGGGAACGAATAAAATACCATCGCGAAAGTCCACGCCGACAATGCGCATGCCTTCCACCAATGCTTCGGTCAAAACCCTGTATGGTGCCCAACCGCGCGCCAACAAAATATTGGTGCCAGTAACAATTTCATCGGCCAAACCATCGTAAAGATCGTCCCACATTTGCTCGGTTAATTCTTTATCATCCAAGCTGTTTAGGTCTAATTCGTCGCCACTCATTGGTTTTCTCCCCGTTTTTATAGTCTGATTGAAGGTTTTGTTATGATGATACCTATGGTTTGTTTTTCACCGCCACTGCACTATCCTATTTTCTGGCTTGCTGTCAATAAATCTTTTTATATTAACAATACAAGTCTTACGCTTGACAATCAACATGCTTTCACCTATATTGGCTCCATATTGTTTTTAGAGATTTTACATGGATTCGCGAGGGATTTACGGGTTTTTGAACAAAAAACCTTCATTAAAAAACCATGGATCCAAACCCTAAAATACAAAAAATATTTAACAATTAACGAAGCGGAGCATTACTGCAAAATACCTTCATCTATCCCCTGCCCCAAAATATATTTTGGGAACAATATGGCAGGGGAATAAATCAAGGGACATCGAAAAAATAAATAATTAAACACAATATACATCAATAACAAAATATAAAAATCTTTCACCATGAATCTAACCGACATTCTTTGTTTTGCACCGCGCCGCTATTTAGGCCGCGTGGGCCTGGTTGCTTCATGGAATACAATGGTGCGTTTTGTTATTGTCAACGCCTTGCGGATTAGCCGCATGGCACATAATATCAATTTTCAATATATCATAATGGAGAAAAAAAATGAGCAAACAAACAAACAAAATACTTATCGACGCAACCTATCCCGAGCAAACCCGGCTTGCCATTTTGGAAGCTAATCGTTTAGAAAACTACGACCAAGAAATCGCTGACCACAAAACCTTAAAAGGTAATATCTACCTTGCTAAGGTAACGCGCGTTGAGCCATCGTTGCAGGCTTGCTTCGTTGATTATGGGCGCGAACGTCATGGTTTTTTATCCTTGACCGAAATTCACCCCGATTATTATCGCATTCCCACCGCCGATAAGAAAATCCTGATGGAGGATTTTTATCGCGAACAGGAACGCGAACGCGAACGCCAATTACGCGGTGACCGCGATGGCGACCGCCGTGGTTATCGTGGCCGCCGCGACGACAGGCGTTATCAATCTGACGACGAGCAAGATTTTCAAGGCCAATCGCAAGACGAGGCACCCCGCGAATATAACCAAGATTTTCAAGGCGAAGGCCAAGAACAGGGCGACCGTCGCGCCAGCAAAAACGATTACCGTCCGCCGCGTTATCGCGACGATGGCGAATCACCATTTGAAGGCGACGGGGCAACCAACCCAAGCGAACAGGGCGATAATCAACCTGGGGCATCAACCAACGCGCCATTGAGCGAGCGCGACCCAGCCCAAGGGCCACGCGATGATGACATGGCTGACGATGGTATATCCAAAAGAAGCGACGATATGAAAAATAACGAATATGAAGATGACCAAATGGAAGATGATTACCAAACCGAGGATGGGGAACAACAGGATGATGACGAAGATGGCGACGATTTGGACCGTTCCAAAATGTCACGTTTTGTCAAACGCAGACGTTACAAAATTCAAGAAGTCATTAAAAAAGGCCAAGTGATATTGGTCCAGGTGGTCAAAGACGAGCGTGGCCAAAAAGGCGCGGCCATGACATCTTACCTTTCTTTGGCGGGTCGCTACTGCGTCGTTATGCCCAATGCCACCAAGGGCGGCGGCATTTCACGCAAAATTAGCATGGCCGAACGCGACCATTTGCGCAATGTTATGCGGTCGCTGGAAATTCCCCAAGGTATGGGTTTAATCATTCGCACCGCGGGCGCCGATAGGTCGGAGGATGAAATAAAAGCCGACTATAACTACGTTCTAAAACTATGGGATCATATTCGCGAACTTACCGTTTCGTCCGAAGCCCCATTGATGATTTATGAGGAAGGGTCGTTGGTTAAGAAGGCTATCCGCAATTACAACAATAGTAACATTGATGAAATATGGATAGAAGGTGCCGAGGCATTTAACATTGCCATGGAAACCATGAAAGCCATCGCCCCCGAAGAATGTGTTAAATTAAAAAAATATTCACCGAGCGATCATCATCATAAAAATATATTTAATTTTTATGATATTGAATACGAAATTCAAAGTATTTACGAACCATTTGTTCCATTGCGTTCGGGTGGCATGTTGGTCATTAACCAGACCGAAGCCCTGGTGGCGATAGACGTCAATTCTGGCAAAGCCATTCGCGAACGCAATATCGAAGAAACGGCACTGCGCACGAATATGGAGGCTGCCGCCGAAGTAGCAAGACAATTACGCTTACGCGATTTATCGGGACAAATTGTCATCGATTTTATCGACATGGAAAACAACCGCAACATTTATCAAGTGGAAAGGTTCTTTCGCGAACAATTGCGCCAAGACCGTGCCCGCGTTCAGGTATCGCGTATCGGCATGTTTGGCATGTTGGAAATGACGCGTCAACGCCTGCGCCCGAGCATCACCGAAACCGTCATGCAAGAATGCCCCCA
The DNA here is from genome assembly GCA_965262775.1 of Alphaproteobacteria bacterium. Lineage (GTDB taxonomy): Bacteria > Pseudomonadota > Alphaproteobacteria > JASGCL01 > JASGCL01 > JASGCL01. The sequence continues at coordinate 307,636 of CBDHFT010000007.1, forward strand.
TTGCCACGGCACGGGGAAATCGTTCCGCCCTGAATATTACAGCCTGCAGTTTCTGCGTGAGTTGTTTAATTTGGTGCAAGAAAAAGGCGCGGGCAAAGTTGTGGCAGAAGTTCCCAGCGAGCTAGCCAAAGATTTGCTGTCTAAAAAACGCGAAAAATTAAATGAAATAGAGGATGTCTACAAGGTTGATTTAGAATTTGTTGACTTGCCTGCCAAAAGCATGGAGCCCTACATCATTAATTATAGCAAAGGTGGCGGGAAAAAAACTGCGACAAAAGCTGGTAAAGGCGTCCGTGGGAAAAAAACCACGCCGCTTAATTTTATCAGCGTCGCTAACCAGCCGATGAGCGAAGAGTAAAAAAATAACCCCTATTTCGTGGCCATCACGCAACGCGTTTTATGCCACGAAATAGAGTTTTTTCCTTTTCTAATTTTACCCGCAAGGTTTCATAATCAGCTACGGCAACCGCCATATCGGCGGCATTGGCGTGGATGATATTTTTTTTATCATCCACCATGCCCACATGGCCTTGCCAAAAAACCAAATCGCCAGCTTGGCGTTGTTCCTCGGCTATATTATTTTTTAAAAAATTATATTGTAAACCGCTGTCGCGGGGTAAAATAATACCCGCCGCCCGATAAGCCACCTGGACCAAACCCGAACAATCAATACCGCCAAAACTGCGCCCGCCCCACAAATAGGGCGCGCCCATCAACATTTTCGCAACATCAAGCGGCGATTGTTTTTCTTGGTGCGGCCGCGCATGGTTTTGCAAAACATAACCACCGCTCGCCAAGCCCAAAAAATTTTCTTTTTTACCAATTACCCGCAAGCGCGCGGGGTAAAATAACAATTGCAATGGGGCCGATTTGATATCGGCCTCATGATATATGGTTACCATGGGTCGCGCCAAAATATATTCATCACCCTGCGGCCAACTTGCTTCATCGGTCAACCATGCTCGCGCGACAAAACCTTCATAATTATCTTCGCTGATTATTCGCGCCCAACCTTTATCCTCCGCTATGATTTTTACTGCTTCACCAAACACCAATTGACTTATTAAAGGCGCGTGATGATTCTCCCCCGCGCCAGGCGTCGCCACCACAGCAAGCGTCGGAGTGGTTACAAGGTAATGTTTGTCGTTGTTGTTTGTCATAAAACTTACCATGAAAATTTTGCCATCACGACCACATGGTCGGACGGTTTCTCCTCCAACCGCTGCTCGTGAAGGTGCACACAGCTTTGCAATGTATCTTTATGCCGTTGCTTAATCCAAATATGGTCAAGGCGCAGGCCGCGCGATTCATTGGTTATTTCATAATTGCGATAACTCCACCAACTGTAAAGTTTTTTATCGTCGGGCACGAAATGGCGGGCGCAATCAAATACATCCAGCGACTTCATCACCTCCGCCAGGTTTTCGGTTTCCAGCGGCGTATGACAAACCACCTTTAACATGGGTTTATGACTCCAAACATCGTTCTCACGCGGTGCAATATTAATATCGCCCAAAACAATTATGGGCTGGTCAGGGGCGTGGGTGGTGGTTAAAAAACTTTTCATGTCTTGTAAAAATCTTATTTTGTGGGCATATTTTGCATTCAACGCCATGTCGGGAACATCGCCCCCTGCGGGCACATAAAAATTATGCAACACGCCGCCATTTGGCAACATGCAACTTATGTGTCTTGCGTCATTCAAGCCGCCAAAATTATAAGTGGGGCCAGGCAACAATGGCGTTTTTGATAACAACGCAACGCCATTATAACTTTTCTGTCCTTTAAACATGATGTAAGCATAACCCAAATCTTGCAAGGCGGTAAGGGGAAACTCATGGTCCTGCACCTTGGTTTCTTGCAAGGCAATAATATCGGGCTGGTGATTTTTTAAAAAATTCTTTAACTGCGGCACCCGCAAGCGAACAGAATTAACATTCCACGTGGCAACAAGCATAGTAAATTCCTAAGCGGTTATTTTTGATATTTCGGGTATAAATAAATTAAAAATTTGCTTATAAAGGTCTCTTTTAAAATCAACCGCCCGTTCCAACAGGTCATCGGTCGAAAGCCACCTCCATTGCACAAATTCTGCTGGGTCATGCGCCATGATATTAACATCTTTATCTTCGCCCAAAAAATGGCATAGATACCATTTCTGTTTTTGGCCAACATATCGCCCACCCCAAAATTGACCGCGTAGCGATGGGGGCAAATCATAAGCCAGCCATTCATCGCTTTGCTTTATTATTTTTATATGGGCTTGCACAATGCCAGTCTCTTCATACAATTCGCGCGCCATGGCGGCATCGGGCGATTCGCCCTCGTCTATGCCACCTTGGGGCATTTGCCAAGCATTGCTCATTTGTTGTCGCTCGCCCGCGAATATTAATCCCCTATGATTAAAAATCATAACACCCACACCCAAGCGATAGGCAGGAAGTGCCCCCAGGTCGTTCGTTTGTGTTTCATTGAGCGAAGCCATATTTTTATATCGCGCTTTTTATAGCAACCTAACCTGGGCAAAACAATTTTTATAAATTGGGCCTATCCCGCTTTACCAATTTTTTATTTGGCCTTTTTGACCATGACGCGCAATTGTTGAAGGGCGCGATCCAATTGAACATCTTTTTTCATATCTTTAACGGGTAGACTGCTGACTTTTTTGTCAACCATCGGAACGATTGGTTCTTCGACTTTGATATCTGGTTCCACCCCGACGCCATGGATGGATTTTCCTGATGGCGTATAATATTTTTGGGTGGTTAATTTCATGGCGGTGCCAGCTTTTTGTAATGGGAATACCGACTGCACCACACCCTTACCAAATGTTTTTGTTCCTATAATAGTGGCGCGCTTTTGATCCTTGAGGGCACCAGCAACAATTTCAGAAGCCGAAGCCGAACCACCATTCACCAAGACAACCAATTGAGCCCCTTGTGAAATATCGCCCTTGGTAGCCAAGAAGCGGCGGTTGCTATTTTTATCGCGACCACGGATGGAAACTATCTCCCCCTGGTCTAGGAAATCATCAACAACGATAACACCCTGGTCAAGCAAGCCACCAGGATTATTGCGCAAATCAAGCACAAAACCCTTTGGCATGACGCCCTGATTTTTTTCTTTCATGCCATTAATAATGTTTAATATGCCTGGCGAAGTTTGTTGGGTAAAGCCCGTGATACGAATGTAGCCCAAGCCCCCTTCTTTCAATTCTCCTTTGACCGATTGAACAACTATTTTTTCGCGCTTCAAAGATAATTCCATCGGTTGAGCAAGCCCAGGCCTAATGAAGGTTATATTGACAAATGTCCCTGGCGTGCCGCGCATCATCCGCACCACTTCGTCTAGGCCTTTGCCCTGCACCGATTCCTTTTCAACCTTGCTGATGAAATCGCCAGCCTTAACCCCAGCACGGAAAGCGGGGGTATCATCGATAGGTGATATAACCTTGACATAACCCGATGGGTCGGCAGAAACCTCCATCCCCAAGCCGCCAAATTGGCCACTGCTTTGTTCAGCAAATTCTTTAAAATCACGCGCATTAAAATAAGTCGAATAGGGGTCAAGCCGCGCCAACATACCATTGATGGCTTTTTCCACCAGGTCGGCGGCGGTGATAGTTTCAACATAATCGGCGCGGACGCGATTAAAAACCTCGCTAAATACTGCCACCATGTCATAAAATTGATCGTCGCCACCCTCGGCCGATTGTTGCGCCGCCAAAGATGATGGTTTGAAAACCACAAGGCTGGCAAGCGGAAGAATGGTTAAAAATAATAAAACCGAAACGGTAAACATCACCCCGCGCCAAAAGGCACGCCCTTCCCCGCTTTGCTGGTGCTGACCTTTTATAGGAGGTTGCTTTGGCTTGGTTGCGAGGATTGATTTTTTACGTTGGAAAATTGCCATGAAATAATTAAAAAGGTGGTTGAAAAAACAAAAGCCAGTCGCGTAGCTCGACCGAAAATAGATATTCTTTATTGAAAGATTTATATCACGATATCCCTGCTTTTGCAAATACATTACCGCCAGTTTGGCTTTTTTAGCTTTGATATTCGCTGTTAACTATTGACTTTTATTACTAAAAATGATAGGGTGTGACCAGCTTAAGACAAGTCAGGTTCGTGAAAACAACGGTAAGTTAGCAAGCTTGCATTTCCATTTCGGGAAAGCAAGCGTAAGTTTAATTAAGATTGTATCAAGCACCGATTAGTCAGTATTAAAGTAGAAAGGCAGGTAAATCATGATGAAGTACTTAGGCATTATGTTTATGTGGCAAAAAGCCACAAATCTTAATCCGTTCGTTCTATAGCAAGTCATTGTCAATTTTTTGTAAGCAACTTTGGTTTCTATACAAAAAATTTGTTAAAAATTTTCGCTATAAACAACATGGACAATTAAAACGCAAGAACATTATTACATTGATAGTTTTTATCAATATTATTTTGTTGCCCCCTTTGCAGATGATATTTATCTCTGTTTCAAGGGGGCTTTTTTTTATCGCAAAAAATACGATGGGTTAGGTTAAGAAACCCGCGCCAAAAATTTTTGCAAAAAATTTTCCATGGTATAAAAGCCAGGTGGCTGTTTAACCAACCACAATCCCACGTTAACCGCCCCCGCCGCAAACATCTTACGATCTTTTGCATGATGCTTAAGGGTTATAACATCATCCACCCCATCAAAAATAATTTCATGCGTGCCCACCACTTCGCCTTCGCGCACCGATTCATAATTTATATTTTTAGTCGGGGCGGCGGTTTGTAATACATCACCCAACATCAATGCTGTGCCCGATGGTTTATCTTTTTTATGAACATGGTGGGTTTCTTTGATGGTTAATTCATAATCCTGATTGCCCAACATGGTGCCCGCAAGTTTTGCCAGCTGCGCCAGCGCCATCACCCCCAGGCTGGTGTTAGGCGATAACAGCAAGGGAATGGTTTTTGCCAAAGATTCCATTTTTTTAACCACTTCGCTTTTAAGCCCCGTCACGCCGCATAAATAAGCCACCTGATGCTGGGCCGCCAACGCGGCATGTTGTTCCACGGCCTCGGCCGAACTAAAATCAATTGCCAAATCAGCCTGTTGCATGGCAAGGCTTATATCGCTGCTAAATTTTATACCATCAATCGCGGGTTGGTTGACCGCCGCGCTATCCGCCCTGACTATCGCCGCCGCCAATTCTATGGGTTCTGCCTTGCCCTTACCATTGGCCTGCTGCGCCGCGCTAAGTAGCAACCTACCCATACGGCCACTGGCACCCAAAATAATTATTTTTGTCATGCCGTTCTATAACAGATAATTTTTTAAGCCGCCTTGCATTTTTTCTACCACCGCCGTTATTTTGGCGGGGTCGCGCAATTGCACCATCAAACGCAAAATGGATTTCTCGGTCCCCGATGGGCGTAATAAAAAAATACCGCCATCGTCGGTTACCAATTTTGTCATCTCCGCCACCAGGGGTTTGATGTCATCTTTGCTTACCAAGAGGTTGCCATCGACCTCGGGCTTTAATTTAAAATTCTTGGTTTCCGCCGCAACCGTTTCATATAGGTTGGCCAAACTTGACAATGGCTCGTCGGCGCCAATCATGGCCTGCAATACTTGTAAGCCAGCCAGCAACCCATCGCCCGTGGTGCCATAACCTTTCAACACAATATGCCCCGACGGTTCGGCTCCCATAACATAATTTGCTCCATCATTCTCTGGCCCTTTACCATTGCTTGCTTGCCCATTGGTTTGTTGTCCTGGCCCATTGCCATAAATTTTTTGGATAATATGCTTATCCCCCACGGGCACGCGCGCAAAATCCACCCCCAAAGATTTTATATATTGCTCCAATCCCAGGTTGCTCATAATTGTTCCCACCACGCCGCCAGATAACTTGTTCAGTTTTTTCCAATGCTGGGCGATGATAGCTATAATTTTATCGCCATTAATCTCCTTCCCCATTTCGTCGACCAACAGCAACCTATCGGCATCGCCATCCAACGCCATGCCAATATCCGCGCCATGCTCCTTCACCGCGGCAATCAATTTTTCAGGGTGCAGGCTGCCGCAAGCCTCATTAATATTTAATCCATCGGGGTTGATGCCGATGGCTATGACATTGGCACCCAATTCGCGCAACACGGTTGGTGCAATTTTATAAGCCGCACCGTTGGCGCAATCGATAACTATTTTTAAACCTTCTAAGTTTTTATCTTTGGGAAAGCTGTTTTTAACAAATTCTATATATCGTCCCATGGCGTCGTCTATCCGCATGGCACGCCCCAATTGGGTTGACAACAGATTGTTTTTAAGTTCGGTGTTCATTAATTTTTCAATTTCTTTTTCCATCTCGACAGAAATTTTATAACCATCCAAGGCAAATAATTTTATACCATTATCTTGGTAAAGATTATGAGACGCCGATATCATGACGCCGAGGTCAGCCCGCATCGATTGCGTTAGCATGGCAAGCCCAGGAGTCGGGATGGGCCCCACCAACAACACATCCATGCCCACCGAAACGAACCCCGCGGTGAGGGCAGTTTCCAGCATATAGCCCGAAAGACGCGTGTCTTTGGCTATCACCACACGGTGCAGGTCGTCTTTTTGTCGCCATTTTTGCTTGGGGGCAGTCCTGACCAAATGCCCCGCCAATTGCGCAACCCGCGTCATCACCGCGGGGTTGATAAGGGCGTCGTTGGCAGTGCCGCGGATACCATCGGTGCCAAAGAGTTTTTCGGGGTAAGTTCTCATTTTAATTTAAATCGATAATAGCACGCACGCGCCCACGTTTATCAAGCGGTTTATTGTTAAGTTTTTTTAATGATTTTTCATCCCCTTCTTTTCCGTCTTTGGTGGGGGTGGTTTGGCTGGCTTTGTCGTTAAAATCTGATAACAGCGAATCGGCACCGACTATCTTCAACATATCCTGTTCGACATTTTTGCCTTCTATCGTGCTAAGCCCCGTTAAAAAATCGCTGTTGGCGCATTGACCCAGCAGTGTTTCCTTGTTTCCTTTATTTCCAAACCGCGTGATGGAAACATTGCCGCATATAATAAATTCCTGTTTGCGCGGAAAATAATAACCACGCTCGCCGATAATGGTTTCATTTTTTTTGGTGATAACCTTGACGCCATGTTGCGCCCTGGCCCAATCATCCGCTTGATTATATTGCAAAGATTTTTGAGCGTAGATAATATTTTTTGCATTTTTGGTTCCTGCTTGGTTGTCACTGCCTGGCTTCCCACCGCCAGTCGTCACCACCACCACGGGGGCATAGAGCCAACCCAAGCCATTGTCAAAAAACCATAGCAATTTATTACCCTTGGCTTCGAATTGCTGTTCGACAATTTTTATACCGCCGTAGGCCTGCAACTCGGCAAAGGGATTTTTGTTAATATCACGCGGCACGGCACGACTGAGGGAAGATAAAGTTTTCTTGTCGCGGTAAGCGGTTGCTTTGTTGGCATATAATGTCATGGCGCTGTTATTATTTTTTATTGAAACCAATCGAACCTGGTCTAAGAAATTTATTTTATCTATCACTTGTCCGCCAGGTTTAAAGGGGTCGGCAATGAAGAACATTTCTATTTGCCCAGCCTGCGATGTCATTTTGGGGGTATTTAAGTCGGCGGTTTTTTTTGCAACCACCAGATCTATCTGAACCTTGTTGGTTGCTTTGTCTTTCTTGGAGAATATTTTTATTTCCCGCGTGCTTTTCAAATTTAAACCCTGGTTGGTTGGTGCCGATATATTCTGGCTCCCTCCCACAGCGGGAAGGTAATCACGGCTTAAAACACTATTGCCAAATGCTGTGACATTGTTGCTTATTCTATCCCATTCTATGCCATCATCGGACGATAAAACAATATCGCTCGGGTTGATGATATTCTGCGCCATGGCCTGGGTTGCTGGCGCGGCTATCGCGCCCGCAAGCGTGCATAAAAATAATAATGTAAGCCGCCTCATCACCTTGTTGTATTATTTTGATTGCCAGAAATAATCATCTGGCTGTTCCCCAATAATTTTATTTTGTTGCCATGGTCGCGTACATCTATCCCCTCGCCTGAAAAATTCTCCCGCGGGCCCGTGCCGACAATCGATTCTTCGCCGTGCATTTCTCCCGCTTTAAAATTGACCGTCACCTTGCTGGTTGTAATATGCAACCCATTCGATAAATTAATATCCACGTCCTTGTCTAACAACAGCGAACTTTGACTGGTGGTTAGAATCCCAAGGGCGGTCGTAAAATTCATCAATTCGCTGTTGGCAAGCATGGTTGATGGAGTCATGGCTGGTAAATCATCGCCTGCTTTGTCGGTGCTATTGCTTGTGGTGTTCGCAAGATTCGTGGCGTTGCTTGTAAGGTTGGTCGCGGTAGGATTAGGGCGCAGCAACCGACCACGCATGTCGTTCAAATAAATTATATCTTTGTTGCTGCCATCGCTGCGGCTAAATTTACTTTTGATTTCTAATAAACGCCCATCGGCAAATTCGTCGCGTAAGATGCCATTTTCTATAACCACGCCGCCCCTGGCAACATCGTCAATCAACGGCATGGTCGATGAAAGAATGGCCACAATCGCCGCGCGAAAGCCCGTGTAAAAAATAATCAAAATGAACATCGCCGCGGCCAACAGGACCATAACCAATTTATGTTGCCAAAAACGCGTGCGCTTGAAACCGTTAAAAAAGGTTCGTAAAATATCTTGCCAACCGCGAAACATTCCTACATCCTTAAAATATCATGAATATGAATGATGCCAACCGCCACATCGTTTTTTTGTAGTGAAGAAACCGCGGCGCGGTTTTTATCCATCTCTCCGCCCGCCTGTCCAACGACAAACATCACTTGAAATTGCTTTTCGTTCATGATGGCTAATATAGTGGGGAGGAGGCTTCCTGGCCCACATACCAACGGCTGGTTATTCATGACCTCGCTCACCGCCAAGGTCATAAAATCTTTGCCATCGCTGTTATCAAGCGCGCGCCGCAAATCGCCGTCGGTAATAATACCCACCAAATGATTTTTGTCATCCACCACCCCTATCACCCCAAAACGTTTTTTTGCCATTTGGATGATAGCATCCTTCATCAGCAAGTTATGACTGACCAAGGGAATGTCATCATCACGGTGCATGATGTCTTGGGCGGTGGAAAGTTTTTGCCCCAAATAGGCCCCCAAGGAACCCCCTGGGTGCAGGTCATGAAATTGTTCTTCGCTAAAACCTTTTAATTCCAAAAAACCCATGGCCAGGGCGTCACCCAACGCCATGGTCTTAATGCTCGATGTGGTTGGCGCAAGCGACAACAACCCCGCTTCTTCGCGCGAGCCAAGATGCAACAGAATGTCTGATAACTGGCCTAAGCGACTGGTTGCCTCCGCCGTCATGCCAAGAATAATAATTTGATGGGTTTTGCAAAATTGTAAAATATTGAATAGTTCGCTGGTTTCACCCGAATTGGATATAGCCACCAACATATCGCCGCGTTGTAACATTCCCAAATCGCCGTGGCTGGCTTCGGTAGGGTGAATAAAAAAACTGGGGCAACCAATCGAAGACAGGGTGGAGGATATTTTTCGTCCCACATGCCCCGATTTTCCAACCCCCGAAATAATAACCCGACCGCCGCCATTGGCGACCTTCACCATGGCCGAAACCGCCGCCACAAAGTCGCTGGAAATATCGTCGGCAAGCTGTAATAACGCTTGTCCCTCGGCTCGTAAAATTTCCTTGCCCCTTTTTAATACCGATGCGTCCGTCATATCATTTATCTTTTCTTTGAGATTGCTTGATTTTCCTTTTGATTTTAAAGAGCCAACAATTTATAGAATATGTCTTTACCTGTTGTCGCTTTTTATCGATTATTATCCCGCATTATTACCACAAAACCATGGCCTTATCAAAAACTAAACAACCATACCATGCCCAACCAATCTCAATACCCATTTTATTGCCTTAAGCTTAGCCCCCTGGCCATGCCCATGTCGGTGGCAAAACGCCAGCATGATAATCGCGATGATATGAATTATTTCTACCTCACCCATCGCTCGGCTTTTCAAAAAGACCGCGATAGGATTATCCATGCCATTAGTTTTCGCCGCTTAAAACATAAAACCCAGGTTTTCATTGCGCCGAAGGGCGACCATTACCGCACCCGTTTAACCCATAGTTTGGAGGTTGCCACCCTGTCGCGTAGTTTGGCACGGTTATTCGCGCTTGATGAAGACCTGACCGAGGCCATTGCCCTGGCCCATGATATTGGCCACCCGCCATTTGGCCATGTGGGGGAGGAAGCGTTGGATCGCGCTCTCAAAAAACTAAGCCATGACACCATCGGCTTTGACCATAATGACCAGGCCTTGCGTTGTTTGATGATAACCGAAACCCGCTACCCTTATTTCAAGGGGCTTAATTTAACCGACCAAACATTGCTGAATATCGCCAAACATAATGGCCCATTCATGCAATTTGATGAAAATACCCCACCCATGGTGCGCCAGTTGGTCGATTGGTTGGGCAAGGACGCCCTGGCGAGCCAGGCAGCGTTAGAAGGGCAAATAGCAGGGTTTTGCGATGACATTGCTTATAATGCCCATGATATAGACGATGGGTTTCGTGCGGGCCTCCTAACCCACGATGATATAGCAAGCGAGCCGACGCTTGGTGCGATTTTGCAGGATGTTAAAAAATTATCGGACGATGAGCAAATTGTTACCAGTTCGCTGACGCGCAAACTTATTAGCCAGATGATGGATGATATATATCGCCACACATTACAAAATATCTTGGCATTAAAAAATCAATCATGGCAAGGTATCATGGACCACCATGCTATGGTGGTTGGGTTTTCGCCGCGCATGACCCAGGATATTAAAAATTTGAAAAAATTCTTGCGCGAGAAAATTTATTTCTCCCCACGCCTTATGCCGCAACGTCAGGCGGCCGAAAAAATCATAACCACGCTGGTGGAAGAACTTTATAATGATTTGGAATGGCGCGCCAAACATGCCGATAACATGGAACGGTTGGCGGCTATCAAGGATTATATTGCGGGCATGACCGACCATTTTGCCCTGCGCAAATTTCAAGAATTAACCAACGCAACGGACGACAGCTTGCCCTTCTCGCCTTTTCGGTTTTAGATTGATTTTTCCCCCCAATTTTTGATATGGGTAATAACCAAATTTTTTAAAAACTTTTCTAGATTGAAAGTTTTTAATCAATAGCCGGATTAGCTCAGGGGTAGAGCAGCGGTTTTGTAAACCGTTGGTCGGGGGTTCAATTCCCTCATCCGGCACCATTCCCCATTGTTATGCCCCATTGTTATACTGATATGATGTAGGTAATGCTTACTGCGCATCAAACGGCGTTTTTTGCAAATTTTCTGGCAAATAATAATAAGATAGGGGTATGTTATCAACCTCGGTCAGCACCAGCGCGGGTTTGATAAAAAACGTATCGGCCGAAATTTCTAACGGCAAGGGGAAGCGTTTATCAACACGGAAAGATAAAATGGCTGGTTTGGCTTTTGCCTCCTGCTCAAATTTTCTTAAGAATCCTCCCAACCGTTCAAAATCGGCGGTGCAAATGGCGGGGTCGGTTTTATCGGGGTATAACCTTATCCGCGCCAGGCGAAAACCATCCCAGGTTAGGATCCCTTGATTACAGGCCAGGGCTTGCCCGCCGCGTTGATACTGCGCCATGATGGTTAATAAGGCCGAAACAAGGTCGGTCGACTGCGCCAGCAGGTTTTTATCTATCGGCGTAATATCGGTTTGATTACGCGGCGGGTCAAGCGTGGTGATGGGCACCCCGCCGCCCCTTGGGTAAACAACGTTCAATTCATAACGTTTGTCGCGTATCTTATACAAGCCACGGACTTCGCTGGTAACGAAGCGACTATTAACAACCCGCCCCTTGGTTTGTTCGCGCCCCGCCCCATTAAAAATAGCAGCCCAGGGTGAAATGATATTAAATTCGGCCCGTGCGTAGTAGGTTTTGTCGCGATTAATTTTTAACCAAAATGTTGCGTCGGCGGCGGGCAAGCCATCTATCGTCGAGCGATAATCGTAACGATGTTCTTGGTAACGCGGGTCATTCTCTTGTGTGATTTTTTCTAATTGCTCGGGCTTAAAAGTATCAAGCTTGATTTTACTGCCCTTTTCAATTTGTGACCATTTGGGGGTGATGGAGCAACCCGTCGTTATATTGGCAACCGCCACCAACACCATGGCCATGGAAAAATATCGTAAGAATTTCATGTTTGTCCCTATTCTTTAAATACTTATATAACATATTCGAAAAGAAGAATATCTTTATATTTTCTTTATATTATCTCTCTATTTTATTCTAGGTTTTTCTTGGCAAATTATGCCCTAAGGATGGAGCATGGCTTGGTAGCACCGCCAAGGTTTTATTCAAAATGTCATTGATATTTTCGCCAGGGTCAAAAATATATTTGATGCCCTTGTCTAACAAAGCTTGTTTATCCTGTTCAGGAATAATTCCGCCGAGCAACACAGCAATTTTTTCGCCGCCCAATTTTTTTAATTCTTCCACCAAATCGGGCAACAAACGGTTATGGCCCGCCACATGGCTGGAAATACCCACTATATCGACCTGCTGTTCGATGGCTTGGGCTGCAACCTCGCTCGGCAACATGAATAACGGCGCCATAACAACATCGAACCCAGCATCCACATAACAGGCGGCGATTAATTTTGCCCCGCGGTCATGACCATCCAGCCCCAGCTTGGCTATCAAAATTTTGGGCGCGCGACCTTGCGATTTTTTGAAATAGGCGGTTTTATTTTTAACCCCATGCAGAAATTCTTTATCGCGCAATGATTTTTCATACAGGCCAGGCACCACGGTGGGAATAACTTGGTGGCGCGTAAAAACCTGCTCCAGGGCTTGCGAGATTTCGCCAACCGAAGCACGATGCCTTATGGCGGCGATGGTTTTTTCTAACAAACCCAATTGATTGGGTTGCCGCGCCACGGCTTGCAGCGCGGCCAAGCTTTCTTTTACTTTATGTGCATCGCGCTTGTCGCGCAAATTACGTAGCCGTAATTTTTGTTCGTTTAATATTTCTTCCCCCGCGATGGTTAATATATCGATAGGTTCTTCATGCGGTGCCAGGTAATCATTAACCCCCACCACGATATCTTGCTTTTCATCCAGCCTTGCCTGTTTGGCGACGGCTTCTTGATGTATCATGCTTTGTGGCACCGATTTTTCTATAGCCTGCAACATGCCGCCTTGCTTTTGTATCATCGCCATTAATTTTTTGCAGTCCTTTATCAAGTCATCGGTCAGGGCTTCAAGATAATAACTACCGCCCAAGGGGTCGGCAACCTTGGTAAGGCCTGCTTCTTTTTGTAATATCAGTTGGGTGTTACGCGCCAAGCGCGACGATGCCGCGGATGGCAGGGCTATAGCCTCGTCAAAACTGTTGGTATGCAGGCTTTGAGTCGAACCAAGCGCGCCAGCCAAAGCCTGTAAGGTGGTGCGCACCACATTGTTGTAAGGATCCTGACGCGTCAAAGAAACGCCGCTGGTTTGGCAATGAACGCGAAACATCCATGACTTGGGATTTTTTGCCTTGAAGGTATTTTTCATTATGTCGGCCCATAGTTCGCGGGCCGCACGCAATTTGGCAATTTCGGTGAAGAAATCCATACCAATGCCAAAAAAGAATGATAGGCGTGGTGCAAATTCATCAATTTTTAAGCCCGTTGCCAAAGCCGCCTTAACATATTCCATACCATGCAACAAAGTGAAGGCGAGCTCTTGCAACGGGCTCGCCCCAGCCTCCGCCATATGATAGCCCGAAATGGAAATGGGGTGGAATTTTGGCATGGTGCGACTGACATGGTGGATGATGTCTGCCACCACCCGCATCGAAGCCGCGGGCGGATAAATATACGTATTGCGCACCAAAAATTCTTTCAAAATATCATTTTGGATGGTGCCAGATAATTGGCTCGGCGCCACGCCCTGCTCCTCCGCCGCGACGATGTAACAGGCTAAGATAGGTAGCACCGCACCATTCATGGTCATCGACACTGATATTTTATCCAGGGGGATAGCATCAAACAACAGTTTCATATCCTCGACCGAGCATATGGCGACCCCAGCCTTTCCCACATCGCCCACGGCGCGGGGATCATCCGAATCGAAGCCGCGGTGGGTTGGCAAATCAAAGGCAACCGATAAACCCGTTTGCCCTGCCTTCAGGTTTTTTTGATAAAATTGATTTGTTTCGCGCGCGGTGGAGAAGCCAGCATATTGGCGGATAGACCATGGTCGTTCTTGGTAAATATTTTCATAAAGGCCACGCCGATAGGGAAACTTGCCCGCAAACATGTTTTTGGCTTTGGCTTTGGCTTTGGCTTTGGCTTTGGTTTTTTCTTTCGCCATGCCTATGTTTTATTACAGTTTGATATATTTTACAATTTTATTTTTTTTAAATAGGATTCTAAGATATTGGTCATTGCCCAAAATGAAGCCAAGGATAAATCCTCGGCGCGTGATTTTTCGGCAATGCCTATATCATCCATGATGGATTTTGCTTTGCTGGTATCGCCGCCGATAATTTTTGCCAGGCCATGATGCAATTGTTTGCGGCGTTGTTGAAATAATATATTGGTTAGGTTTCCCAAAGCAACTATATCACAAGGCAATTTTTCGGTTTTTACACGCAACCGCACCACCGCCGACCAAACCTTGGGCGGTGGAAAAAAAGCCGCGGGCGATAAAGTAAAAAGAATGTCGGGCGTTGCCACGGTTTGCACCAGAATACTCAAACGCCCAAAATCAGCGGTGCTAGGTTTGGCGACCAATCTTTGCGCTACTTCCTTTTGAAACATCAACACCATTTGGCGATAATGAACATGTTGTTGGCAAAAATTAACCAGCAATTGACTGCCAACATTATAGGGCAAGTTGGCTATCACATCCAACTTCTCATGTTTCATTTTTTCGTCATCTTGGGGTTGCCAAGCAAGGGCGTCTTGGAATAAAATATTCAAACGTTCGGGATATTGAGTGAGCAGCGGTTGCAATAGCGGCGCAAGGTTTCTATCTTTTTCTATCGCCAGCAGGGTAGCATCGCTGTTTGCCAAAATGGCGCGCGTCAATATACCGCGCCCTGGGCCTATTTCGATAACCTTGCTGTTGGCGGGCAAGTTAGCCAGCCTGACTATCTTTTCAGCAATATTCGCATCTTGCAAAAAATGTTGCCCATATTTTTTTAAAGGTGCGGGTTGATTAATCATGCGGCTTGATAAGTTTTTGCGCCAAGCGAATAGCCGAAAGCATCGACAAATAATTGGCGCAATTTTTGTCGGCTATGGCGAAGGCGGTGCCATGGTCGGGGCTAACCCGAATGTAAGATAGGCCGAGGGTAAGGTTAACCGCCTTGTCAAAAAAAAGTGTTTTGATAGGTATCAAAGCCTGGTCATGGTTGGGGCATAAAAAAACATCATATTGCTTCCTCATGCTTGGGGTGAATAAACTATCAGCGGGCAAGGGGCCATCTATCATCATGCCGCCGTCGCGTAAATTTTCTATGACGGGCATCATAACATCTATCTCTTCCCTGCCCATGATTCCACCGTCGCCCGCATGGGGGTTGATGCCCGCCACCGCAAGCCGCGGCTGCGCCATGCCAAATTTTTTTTTCAACTCCTCGGCCACCAACATGATACCGCGATGCAAATGGTCGGTCGTGATGTCGGTGGCGACCTGGCGCAATGGTATATGGGTGGTCAAGGGCACGGTGCGAAAAAAAACATTATCTTGCCCCGCTTCATTTTCTTCGGCCAGCAACATCATGGCATAATTTTTTGTCTTATCTTTTTCTGCTAAATAGCTAGTATGCCCCAAAAAATCGGGCATGCTTCTGTGAATAACCGATTTATCCAGCGGCGCGGTTACCATACCAACGGCTATTTTTTTTTGTATCAATTCTATTGCGGTATTAAGCGATTCCAACGCTCCCAAGGCCGATGTTTTTACTTCACCCTCATCGCGATGACGCCCCAAATGAAATGGTATTTTTTGCTTCAGGGCTAGAACCCTTAACTGACTGCTTGGTTTTGAAAAAGATTTGGCGATAGCATCGCTATCCTCAACAATCGATAATGAAATATCCAAACCCAAGAAATTTATCAGCGATGTTAGGCGCGCAGGATCATCAATCAAAATAAAATTGTTATCACCGCCGCGCGATTGATAATGTTGCCATGATTTCAAAAATACTTCCCCCCCGATCCCGCAGGGGTCGCCCATGGTGACGGCCAAAATATTTTTTTGCATCAGAAATTAAAAAAATTCAATAACCGCTTCGCGCCACAAACGTTCTTTTATTTGTTTGTCGATAGGTTGCAGGGCGCGACTTTTTATCTCACCCGCAATATTTTGCTTTAATTGATCCAATGGCATTTTCGGCATAACCCCGCCCGCCATCAACATATAAATAGTGGCGGTTTTGTTGTTGCTGGAATATTTTGGTCCCAAAATAAGCCCAGGGGTAACAGATGATTTTTGTTGTAGCAATTGCGCGGCAAAGGGTTCGCCAAATTGCTTTGCCGTCCAATCGCGGCGTTCAATAACGACAATGCGCCCTGACTGCAATTCGCTAGCCAAATCATTTTGCCAACCGCCAGGATTTTTTTGCAAGGCACCCTTAACCTGTTGCACAAAGGCTTCGTTAGGATTTTTTATATCAACCTGTAATGCTTGGTAAATATTACGCCCCATTAATTGCTTTTTGCTATTAATTTTTTCATTAACATCGACTGGCGTAGCAATCGAAGATTGATTAACAAAACCATAGACCACCGATTGCCAACGAATGGTGTTGGCAATATAACGCGTGATTTGTTGTTCGGCAATGCCGCGGGTTGCAAGCATTTGCACCATTTCTTCGCGGCTTTTTTTATTTTGTTGTGCCACCTGGTCAAATTGTTGCGAAGCCTCGCCCAAAAAACTCGGGATGCCCGATTGATTAGCAAACTGCTCTTGCAATTTTTCGATTATCAACATTTTTAACACCGTATCGCGGCTTTCACCAAGCAACTTAGCATTTTCTGCCACATTGTTTTCTAAAAAATATATCCTTTGCCTTGTTAATAAATCATAATTGGTAATGACCTCACCATTGATGCGGGCAACGGGCTTAACCGTTTTGTCGCCACCCTCGGGCACCTTACCATTGCTTGTGTTGGACAACGGGGCACCAACGCCAGACGATTTATTATTAGCCGCACCGATACCAGCGCCATTCATGTTGTTAGCGGCATTTGGTAATGACAAAAAAAGCCACGCCAACAAAACAAATAGCGCGACCACCACCACCACAGCCACCGTTACCAGCAAATAGGTCGTCGTATTTTTCTTTTGGTTTTTCATTATTCTTTAATCGTTTAGAAATTGACAATACGCCAGTTGAAAACAAATTGCCAGCCACCCGTATCAATAACATTGTAAGAGGCAAAAATTCTTCGCGCCACCACCGACATGTACCAACATTCATCGCTATAAACAACTCCCATCTCCATCGAGCGGGTTTGGTAGCTATTGTTGGAAAGGTCGCCAATCATCCGCCATTGCAATCGCCAATTCTCACCCACCTTAACAAACACCGCGGGCACTATCTGTTGCAATTCACCGCTGGTGATACGCGTATCATTGCGATAATAAAAATAGCTCAAGCTTAGATTGATATTCTGGTAGGTTGCGTCCAAACGCGCAATCTGCCTTTCGATTTTAAAATTCTTATCATCCAGCAATATGGTATCGCTGATTTTAAAATATTTGTTGGCTATCCAACTGGCACTGATAATCAAGTTGGTGCTTGGCTCATTAAATTGCAGGTCAAGCGGCACATAAGGATTTTGATTGGGAAAGAAGTTAACCCCATGCCCCACGAAAAGTTTATACTCGCTGCCACCTTTCAATATATTGGCTATTTTTAACCCGTAGGCCACCCGCCCGTAATTTTCATAATAACTGCTGCCTATGGTTCGGTCGCGCAAAAATAAATTATCGCCATTAATCTCTAATGGGCTGGAGTCGGTATCAAAAATATTATTCTTGACCAAGCCGTCATTGCTACCGCCGTTGGTATTTTTATTAATCAAACCGCCAAAAGAAAAATATGCGCCAAAAATGGGTTCAATGATTAAACTATTTTTTTTGGTCTGCGCTATTAAAGGATAAGATAAAGTGGTCAAGATTTCAGGAATAAATCGCGTGACATAATTTTGCGTGCCGCCAATATTGTCCAAACCTTTATCGCGGCCTGGTATATTGATAGCGGGAATAAAAAGATAATTTTGATAGAAATGACTATGGATAATATCTATCCGCAGTCCAGCATCTATGTTGAAGACCATGCCATTTAAAAAATAAACTGGCTGTTTCCATCCTGCATCAAAATGCAATAACCCGCTGGTGCCTTGCTTGGGTTCGATATAATAACGCGTGTCGCCGTCAAACCGCCATTGCCCGCCAGAGGTTGTTTTGCTGCCCCGCCCAAACCATTCAGCGCGTGGCCCGACCAATATTTTATCAAATGGGTTGCCTTTACGATTATCTTGGTAATAATAATAAGAATAATTAATATAATGCGGGCTGATAAAACCTGTGACATCGATAAAGCTAATAATATCATTGCCAGGATTGCCAGGCCTAGAAAAAAACGTATAGTTTTGGAAAAAGTCTTGGCGCGATGCCCAACGCAACGCCCCGCTGATTTGCCATTCGTTGTTTAAGGTGGTGCGGAAATCGGTATAGACATAACCCTGCCATTGTGGGTTGGGATTAATGCTGCTTGGCGACCTGTCGTATAATACTATCCCGCCAATATTGATGTCGGTGTAGGCGAGCCGTTGACGAAACATGGCGCTACCTATCATCCCCTGGCGCGCGGTGAAATAAGGGTTAAATAATAAGTCGCTGTTATCAGAAAAAACAACAAATACCGCGGGCCGAATGATTAAACCATTTTGTGTGTTGTATTTAAAAGTGGGTATAAGGAAACCACTGCCCCGCCCATTGGGGAAGCTAAGATAGGGCGTATAAAAAAGTGGGATATTTAATAATTCTATCCAGCCGTTGTAGAGTCTTAATTCTTTATTTTCGGTGTCTTCTACCGCCCTTTCGGCACGCACCCGCCACAGCGGCGTGTTGTCACCCAATGGCGAGCATAGATAACAATTGGTATAGCTAATATCTTTAAAAATCCTTTGCTTGCCAACCCAGCTGCTTTCGCTGGCGGTGATGCTGCCATGTTTTCCTATGCGCCCCACCATCTCTTGGCTGACACCCGATTTAAAATCGCCCGTCATTTCCATTTCTTGGGAAACAGTGGTTCTAGAACTTTTACCCGTGTCGTCGATTGTTCTAAAATAAACATTGCCCCGCGCCCACATTTTATTTTTTTTCCTATCCAGTATCAAAAAATCTGATTTCAATATTTGGTCGTTATAATAAACCTTTACATTTCCTTCGGCTCTAATAACATTATTTTTTTTATCATCATTCATTCTATCGGCCTCAACTTCTAACCTTTTCTTGGGGGTTGTTTCTACAACGGGTGCCGTCGCGTTGTCATCGCTGTTGAGAATAGAATTAGTCGGGGCCACCTGTTCCTTTTGCTGGATTTTCTTGGCGGTTTGCGCCATGGCAGGGAAAGACGAGCCCGCAATGAACAAGCCTAATAGGGTTACCACGCCATATCTTTTGCTAAAAATGCGACAGGAGGAAGAGAATAAGGATGGCATGATGGTGGCGGTAATCCAATAAGCAATTTTATAAGGATGATTTTAAGGCTCTATAAGCCTTTACCAATCATTCTTTTCATTTTCAATCACAAAGGCAGTATAAAAAACGAAACATGCCATACCAAGACCCAATCAATAAGGTGGTTAATTTTCTTCGCGATGCAAAAACAAGGCGGTTGATAGTAACATAATCATCGCGGTTGGCACCCAAGCGGTTAAAAAAGATGGCAATTCTTGACTGATGATAAAGGCGCGGACAATTTCAAAAAAGAAGTGGATAAAAAATCCTAAGACGATAGCAATCAACAGGGTTTGAATTCTTTGGCCACGACCTTTGCTATGAAAACTAAACCCAGCCGCCAGCAAACTCATGGATAACAAAACGAAGGGCAAAGACAAAAGGCGGTGGAAATAAACTTCGTAGGGGTAGGTTGAAAACCCAAGATTCTCAACCTCTTCCAAATATTTATTCAACCGATAAATTGATAGATCCTCGGGGTCAAGCAACAGGTCTTTTATGCTTTGACTGTTTAACAAACTTGGCACCGATTCCTTATCAAGGTTGGTAACTGGCTGGCCTGGTTCATAACGGGTGACAGATGTCATTTGCCATTGATTGTTATCGAGGGTAGCCTCCTTCGCCAGCATGATAACCTTAATAACCCCCTCATTGCTGATAAAAAAGAATTGGGCGTTTTTTAATTTTTTATCTTTATCAAGCAGCGAATAGCCGTGGATGATAAGCGAACCATTAAAATTTTTTAAGCTTGTATCAGGACGATCTGCAAAAATATTGTTGGACAATTTTTCTTTCAACCAAAATTCTTTATCAATCACATCAACCGTCGTGGCAATATCATTTGTTTTGCCTAAATTGTTCCACCGTTGATGAACCTTTGCCGAAATCGGCGAAAAAGCAAAAATATAAAAAATACCAAATAAGAATGCGACGCTCAACACGGGTATGACAACTTGCCACGGGCTAAAGGATAAAACCCGCGCCGCGGTTAATTCGGATTTTTCCTGCAAGCCAGAAAAAAATAAAATAGTCGCGAGGATAAAAATAAACGGCAAGAATCCATAAAAATAATTTATCGAATTGAATAATGATTTGATAGATGCGGTGTAAAATCCATCGCTAGCATTTTCTACAAAACCCAAAATAAACAAGATGGCGAATAGCAATATCATCACCGCCAACAGGACTCGCACAAACCTTTTCACCAACCAAAAATAAAAAATACCCAGCGCGCCCAGCGATGGTAAAAATTGCCAACCATCGCCCATGGTGGCCAGGGCAAATCGCCAACCACGCAATTGGCGCCACCATGTCGTTTGCCTATAATTTATCCCTAGAAACCTATTGCGCGGCACCCTGTCATAGGGGGGACCATCGTTGCGGCTGTTGTCGGCCGTCATGGAAACTTATTAGGTGTTGTTAGTTTTTAAAGTCTAGGGGTATGTCTAGGGGATAGCCCCTCGGGGCTATTTTTCCTAGAGCGATTTTTGTAATTTTTCGTTGGCGTAATCCCAATTAATCAACTTATCCAAAAAGGCCTGAATATAATCGGGACGACGATTTTGATAATCAAGATAATAGGCATGTTCCCAAACATCCAACCCTATCAACCCAACCCCGCCCGATGTCATGGGGGAATCGGCGTTGCTTGTTTTTACCACAACCAATTTTTTATTTTTATCAAGTGCCAACCATGCCCAGCCACTGCCAAATTGGGTGCTACCAGCCGCTTTGAAGGCCTCAACAAATTTGTCGTAGCCACCAAGGTCGCTGTCAATTTTTTTGCCTACCTCCCCCGTGGGTTTACCACCGCCATTGGGGTTCATCGATGGCCAATAAACCGCATGGTTCCATGCCTGACCCGCATTGTTAAAAACACCGACCATGTCGGCCTTGCCATGGCTGGCAAGGATGATTTCTTCCAGCGATTTATCCAGCAAGGGATTATCCTTCAGCAAATTATTCAAATTGGTAAGGTAAGCCTGGTGATGCTTGCCATAATGCAGAGCCACTGTTTTTTGTGAAATATGGGGTTCCAAGGCGTTATCGGCGTAAGGCAAAGGGGGCAATTGATGAGTCATTATTTTATACTTTCGATATATATTTTTTAGTAAAGAAACTTTTTTTAAGTTGGGTACAGGTTTATTTTAGATTTAAATCATTAAAAAAGCAAGCCCAACATCTTATAGCTTAAAGGGTAAAATAAAACTATCGATTGGCAAGCGTTTTTTTTGTGGCAGGCTGGTTTTATCAGCTGGCAAATTTTCGGTGCCTATATAAATATAACCCAAAAACTCATCCTGGGGCAAAAGGCCGAAGGCGCGTTCAACCAGTGGACGATGGTCGGTAATGAAGCCAGTTAAAAACACTGCGCCGAACGGAAATTCTTTTGCACTGCTTGCCAATAAAATTTGGGCGATTGCCATCACGGCGCCATATACTTGCTCTTTTTTGGCGATGGGTTTTTTATCGCTGGGGCTTGCCCAAACCGCCACCACCGTCGGGGCACGCATAACCTTGGTATGAAAATTTTTAATATCGTCGGGGCTGGTATTTTTTTTATCCGCGACAAAATAATCGACAGCCAACTTGGCAAAGTTTTGCAAATCTTCGTTTTGTAATATTGTAAATCGCCACGGCGTTAGCCCACCATGGTCGGGCGCGCTTACCGCGCATGCCAGCAGATCCACCACCTCTTGGTATGTTGGCCCTGGCAGGCCCAAGGTTTTGGTGAAGGCCGATTTGCGGTTTTTAATAAAAGAAAAAATATCAGTCATGGATTATCAGGGATTCTATAAACATTTCCATCTTTGTAGCAAATGTTGCAGGTCTTGCACAGCCCCTATCAACGCCTCGTGCTTTTTATCGCGCGGTAAGTTGGTTGTAACATTATTTGCGAGGCCGCCCATACTACGTTGCAACAAGCGCAAAACTCGCGGCAAATGTTGTCTGTAATGCAATTTGCCATCGCGTTTTTCTAACCTCACAAAAATACCCAACACCTTGGCATGACGGGTTAGGCCCAGAAAATCAAACCATAGGGAGAAATTTATTGACAGTTTTTCGTCTTCGGGAAATTCTTTTTGCCATGCCGCTAAAAAATATTGCCAGGTTTTTTCTTTCACCTGGGGCGGCACATCGCGCCTTGCATCTTCTAACAGGCTCATGATGTCATAGGTTGGGTGGCCAATCAGCCCGTCTTGAAAATCCAACCAAGCAATTTTTTCATCGACCAATAACAAATTATCAACATGGAAGTCGCGATGAACAAAAACATAATCGGGCGGCGCATGATGAATGGTAAGTTCGCGGTAGATAGTTTTTAACATATCAACAAAATTCTCTATCGCCTTATCCTCCAGCGCAATATTATTTTCTTCTGGCAAATACCAAACGGGCAACAACGCGGCCTCCTTTATCAATGCTGCATCGTCATACCGCGCCAAGGGCCAGGCCGCCACGCCGCCGCGATGATATTTTTTATACCACGCCATTTGGCTGGCAAATAAACTTTCGATAACCTGTTGATAGAGGTTATGTTCGCCTTCCTTGGTTATGTCAGGATTTTTTAGCAGGCTGGTCAGGCTATCGGTGCCGAGGTCTTCGAGCAATAAAAAACCATGTTGATGGTCGTGAGAAAAAATCTTCGCCACCCGCACCGACGGTGATATTATCAAATCGCTCACGTTGGCAAAAATACTGGTCGGATACAAATCGGGCGGCGAATCCATCACCAGCATATTTTTTTTGGGCAAACGAAAATAGCGGCGGAAGGAAGCATCGGAAGGCAGGGCAATAATTTCTTCCGCCGCCAACCCCTCGGCCGCCAAAAATGCCTGGCGCAATTTATCACGCGCGGCAATGTCAACTTGTGGTCTTTGATAATCCCGTTTCATTTTTTATATTTTTTTTAAGATAATAATTGGGCGGCTTGATTAAAAATAGAAATAATATCAGGTTTGCTTTGCGGCAATTCGGCCAGTAAATCAAGTCCGCGTTCTTTGCGATGCCATTGCTTCGATAATATCAACCCCCAACGAATCATCGCCAAGGATTGAAACCAAGCATTATCACGCTGGATAATATTGACCGAGGTTTTATGCGCTATAACTTGCCGCGCCGCAACATATTGTTCCAAAAATATATCCAAGGTCGCAAACCCACCACAACCAAATTGTGGTTGATGATACAGCCAACAGGGCGCGGATAGCCAGCCAATATCTTCCTGCGCCAAACCAAACCTGACCATTTCCCAATCAAGCACCGCCACCAATCCTTGCCCCTGCCCTTCGTCATTTTTTTTTAATAAAAAATTACCGCAACGAAAATCCCCGTGGCAGGGGACAAAATCTAACATGATACCCGTGGGCAAGGCGGTAAATAATTTTTCTATAACTGCATTAACCACTTCTGCTTCCTGCGCCGTTATGGGCTGGGCATCCTGTAGCAATTTTTCTAGCTCTAGGGTTTTTTCTTGGTGCCACCTGGCCAGGGTTTCGTCATAACAAAGATGGGGAAAGGTTTTTTGAAAATCTATTTTGCTGTCATGAATTCGTGCCAATTGCCCAGCAAGCGTTTTTGCCAAATTATTATCGGCGGTTTTGTTTTGGGTAACTTGCCAACCGTCGGCGCGCCCCGCCAGGTAAGGCAAAACCAAGCAGTCAGAATCGCCATATAAGGTTTGTGGTGTTTGCACCCCATGTTGCGAAAAAAAATCATATAATTTTTTTTGCAAAGAAATATCATGACTGATGATAAAGGGATCTTTCGGAAAAATTTTGAGCATGTAATGAGATTTTTTACATTGCAACAAAAAATGTTGGTGCGATGCACCCAAGGCCGTCATGTCGGTTAAAAAATCAGGCTCGCTTATTTCATCACCCAAAGCAGATACCACCTGTTGCGCTAGGTTCATGATGCTGACCTTGTCGCTGATTTCTGTTGCTGGCGGATTATTCATGTCGTGGTGAGATAAAATAGACATAACGATGATTTATTTTATATAACGCAAGCCTTACAGGTCTGAAAGCACATTGTTCAATTTTGTGCTTAGTTGGTCGCGCAAGGCACGATAAGCCGTTAGCTTTTGTTCGCGCGAACCCTCGACCAAGGTGGGGTCAATAATATCGTGCCAATAGATAATTTTGCTTGCTGGTATTTTTTGTTTTTGTAAAAATTGTAAAGCATCCGAAGAAAGGGCAAAAATTTTATCATATTGTTGCAAACTGGCGGCTGATAATAATTTGCCCGTTCCCGTTACTGATTGAATATTTTTTTCCTTCAACACCGTGGGAATGAAAGGGTCCAGGCTTATCTTATCACTGCTGGCATGTACCCCTGCCGATTGCCATTTCTCGCGCCCTGACTTTTTATTTTGCCACAAATGCCGCGCCAGGCTTAATGCCATGGGCGAGCGCACCGAATTCATGGTGCAACAAAAAAGGTAGGTAGCAACGGGCAATTTGTTTTCTTTGCTTGGCGTTCCACCATCGCTATGCTGACGCCAATTACCCAATAATGAAAAATCGGGAATCAAGGCAACATGCGGAATGAACAACAGGGCAAGTAAGCTAAAAAATATTCTTGCCGTTTCCATATCGATTTCAATTTTGCCCTTTAAACGTTGTATCAACAAATTGGCGGCATCGTTATGAATGCCGCGCCGCGCCATGTCCAATGTTTCCAATTGGTGGTGGGAATGTTTGCGTGCAGTCTCGCTATGCACCAAAATAATATCTTGATAATCTTTGAAATGGCGATGCAGTGGGCGCAACGATAACAAATAAACATGGATGGGTTTATCGCGTAAGGATAAAAATTCTAATATCATTTGATTTTCTTGGGCAGAAATTTTTAAACGATAGGGCGGTTTTTCAAAACCAACCAAGCACAAATGACCATGTTGCATCAAATCGGCGGCGATGACATCAATCTCCTTCCTTAAGTTTTTAGGGTGCTGTGCCAGCAATTTTTGGTCTATCACCACCGATTTAAGCGATGAAGCCGACAAAATATTATCTGCATCTGCCGTATTTTTTTTGACGATTTTTTTTATTTTTTTATTCATTCGCCGCAATATTATTTCTTGCCAGGTATTTTTTCTAAACGCTTCGCAATGGAAAGTCCATGGTGGGGCAGTTTTTCCGCCGCCGCCAGGTGGATAATTTTATCGCCCCACTGCGCCATCGATTGCTGGTTCCCCTTTATCAAACTGGTGCGTTTTAAAAAATCAAATATAGAAAGCCCCGACGAAAAACGCGCCGAACCAAAGGTTGGCAAAACATGGCTGGGCCCCGCCAAATAATCGCCAAAGGCTTCGGGACTATGGGCACCAAAAAATATTGCCCCCGCATGAACAATGGCGTTTGATAATTTTTCTGAATCCTCCACCATCAATTCCACATGCTCGGGCGCCATGATGTTTGCCAGGGCCGCCCCATCGGTCATCACATCATCCACCACCACCACCACGCCATAATCTTGCCAGGAAGCTGTGGCAATTTTTTGTTTATGAAGATGCTCGGCGTCGTTGGTGGGGATGGTTAAAAATTCTGCGACTTTTTTTACCACGGCTTCCGCCAAGGGGGCGTCGTCGGTAATAAGCACCGCCATGGCGCGTTTGTCATGTTCGGCTTGGCTTATCAAATCTAACGCTATCCATTCGGCTTTTGTTTCGATATTTTTTTCCACCGCGGCGCTTTTATCCGCCAAGACCAACACCTCCGACGGGCCAGCTATCATATCTATCCCGACCTTGCCAAACACTTGTCTTTTTGCTTCGGCGACATAATCATTGCCTGGCCCGACAATTTTATCCACCGCCTTGATGGTTGCCGTGCCGTAGGCCATGGCGGCTATCGCCCCCGCCCCGCCCAAACATAATATAGATGAAACCCCCGCGAGGTAAGCCGCGCCCAACACCAGCGGGTTAGCAAAGTCAGCGGGTGAAAATTTTTTATCAAGCGGCGGCGAAGCAAGTCCCCCGCCTAACCCCAACGGGCAAGCCATGGTTATGTTCCGCACCCCCGCGGCGCGCGCGGGCATAGCATTCATAAGGACCGAGGATGGATAGGCCGCCACCCCGCCAGGCACATAAATTCCCACCTGGGCAATGGGCGACCAGCGGTTGCCCAATGTCGCGCCGACATCATCGGTCATGTAAAAATTTTTTTTCAAATCATAATGGGCAAAAATTTCTTGGTGAAAATGTTCGATTCGTTGCTTAGCGGTTTCAAGCGCGGCTTGCGATTCGCTGGATAACCCATCCCAATGTTTTTTGCTGGGGGTGATAATCAATTCATCGATGGTCTTCACCACATCAGGAATATGGTCAAATTTTTTGCCATAGGCAAGCAAGGCTTCATCGCCCCCTGCCCTTATATCGGCAATGATGGTGGCGACCTTTTCACTTACCTGCGCCTCGGCGGTGGTTCGTCTATCAAGCAATTTCTTGAAGGCATCGGCCATGTCGCCAACTTTTTTATCAAGCCGCGTGGGAACAATATCTTTCATATGGTTTATAAAATATTTTTAAAGGCAGCACTCAACCCAGCGCAAGCCAGGGGGTAGGTCTTATAAGCCACGCGATTAAACATAAGCAGGCTGCTAACATCCATGATTTTATTTTCTTCTACCAACTGGTTGTCTTTCAGGGTTTGCCCCGTCGCCACCAGGTCAATAATCTCGTCAGCCAGCCCCAGGGCGGGTGCCAATTCCAACGAACCCGACAAAGCTATAACATCTATCGCTTGGTTTTGTTTTAGGTAATATTGGCGGCTGATATTGGGGTATTTGCTGGCGACAATTTTTTTTGCGCCCTGCTCCACCGAACGCGCCGTGGTTGCGGTGCGCGGGCGGGCGGTGCTTAAACGGCATTTACCAATTTTTAAATCTATCGGCACGTAAATATTATCAAGGTTGCTATCGCCACCTTGCAATTTTTCTTCCCAAATATCGCGCCCCATAATTCCCGCCGAGGCCGCCGCCGAGGCGACAAAAGAAAAAACATCCCAATTTTTTACTTCGACCAATTTTAAAACCGAGAAATCTTTTGCCAACGCCGCCATGTCTTCGCCCAAATTTCCATCAAGCGGTATTTCGGTTATGAGGCGGCGGCGGTCATTGGATAAAAAATCTTCTGGCAGGGGGAGGCCAATTTTTTTTAATAAAGGAACAGCCTCCACCATCACTCGCCCCTTGGGCAGAGCAAAAACAAAAGCACCTTTATTGGGATCTTGCGGTGGGGATTTTATCATGCCCCGTTATAGACGGTTTAACCAACCAATTCAACCTGGGCGAAAAAAAATGCAATCTCTTGCTTCGCATTATCAATACTATCCGAACCATGAACCGAATTGGCTTCTATCGATTCGGCAAATTCTTTTCTTATTGTGCCCGCGTCGGCCTTGGCTGGGTCGGTTGCGCCCATTATTTCGCGATTCTTGGCAACGGCGTTTTGCCCTTCCAACACCTGGACCACAACGGGGCCCGATGTCATAAATTGGCAGAGCGATTTGAAAAAGGGACGGTCCTTATGCACCGCATAAAAATCATGGGCCTGTTGCGGGCTGAGGATGATTTTTTTCATCGCAACAATTTTTAATCCACCCGTTTCAAATTTTGTATTTATTTTACCAATCAAATTACGGCGCGTCGCGTCGGGTTTGATAATCGACAAGGTGCGTTCAAGGTGGGCGGGGTGATTGGTTGCGTTCATGATGTGGCTATAAATTTTTTTGATGAAAAAATCAAGCAAAACATGTAAAGAAAATAAATAATGAGCATTTCCTCTCAACCAACAAATGCAGAAGCCAAGGCGCGCCCCACGGCGCGACCGACGAATTTTCAAACCATGGTGGCGAATTTGCAAGCCTTTTGGGCAAAGCAAAATTGCGCTATTCTTTTTCCTATTAAAAATGAAGTGGGGGCGGGAACATTTCACCCCGCCACCACGATAAAATGTTTGGGCAAAAAACCATGGCGCGCGGCCTATATCCAAGAATGTTATCGCCCTGGCGATGGGCGTTATGGCACCCACCCCAATCGCCTCTGCCATTATTATCAATTTCAGGTTTTGTTAAAACCCAGCCCCGATGATTCCCAACAATTGTTCTTGGCAAGTTTGCAAGCCATCGGCCTTGACCCCCAGCAACATGATATAAGATTTGTTGAAGACGATTGGCAAAGCCCGACCTTAGGCGCGGCAGGATTAGGTTGGGAAGTATGGTGCGATGGGATGGAGGTTGCCCAATTTACCTACTTCCAACAAATGGGCGGCTTGCCGCTTGCTTTGCCATCGACCGAACTTACCTATGGGCTGGAACGTTTGGCAATGTTTTGCCAGGGCGTCGAAAATGTTTATGACCTGGATTACGGTGGTGGTTTGCGTTACGGCGATTTGTTTCAAGAAAACGAGGCAACCTATAGCCGTTATTATTTTGAATTAAGTGATGCTAGCCAGCTGGTAAAGGATTTCAAACAGTCCGAAGAAAATGCCCTGAGGTTGTTGGGCGAAGAGTCTATCTTGCCTGCTTACGATCATTGCATGCAGGCCAGCCATCTGTTTAATATGTTGGAGGCGCGCGGCGCGGTGTCGGTGAGCGAACGCCAAGCCTATATCGACAGGGTGCGCACCCTGGTTGCCAAAATTGTCGAAGCGATAGCCGCAAGCGAGCAATAATAAGTCAGCAAAAATAAATGACCGATATTGTGATTGAATTGATGTTTGAAGAGTTGCCTGCAAAAGAACAGCGGCGGTTGCAAGGATATTGTGAAAAAAATTGGCTGGCCGATAGCAATGGACAAAAAAAAATTCTTGTCGGGCCACGGCGGGTCGCCATGCTGGGGTTGGGGATTGCGCCGACTGATTTGCAAAAAACCGAATTGAAAAAAGGACCAAGGACCAACGCCCCCAAGGAGGTCATAGGAAAATTTTTAACCGCCAATGGTTTGACCGAAAAGGATTTAAAAATTGATGGCGATTATTATTTTTATCAAAAAACCAGCGATGTGAAAGATTGGTTGGTGGCAACATTAAGCGATAAGAATTTGTTTTCAAAAACCATGGTGTGGCAAGCGGCGATGGAAAATGGCGCAAAGGGTCAGGCTGGGCAATGGCGCGCCATTCGCCCATTGCGCCAAATTATTATTCAGGTTGACGACAAGCCCATGACGGGCGATGTTGCATGGGCGGGCAAAACCATGGGCTTATCGCAACAATTTATTGGTCATCGGTTTTTGGGTGGCGCACCATTCACGCTGAACCATGCCAAAAATTATGAAGCAGAGATGGATGGGCGTTATGTAAAATTTTCGCAAAGCGGTCGTGCGATTGGCGGCGCAGATAGCGAGATGATTTTTCCTTGCGTCGAAGAAAAAAATTTGAAAATACTCGACCAAGCATTTTTATATGATGAGGTTTTGCCCTTGGTCGAATATCCCTTCCCCATGTTGGGCAAAATCGATGATGAATTTATGGGGTTGCCACAGGAAATAATTATCAGCACCATCAAAAACCACCAAAAATTTATCCCGCTTTACGACAAAATAACCATACAATTTTCGCCGTATTTTTTAATCATTGCCAACAATGGTGACGATAAGCAAAAAGAAAAAGGTGACGATAAGCAAAAAGAAAAAGGTGGCGATGAACAAAAAGAAAAAGAAATTTTGGCGGGGTATCAACGGGTTTTGCGGGCGCGCCTTGCCGATGCCAAATATTTTTTACAGGAAGATTCAAAACATGGCCTTCATTATTTTCGCGACAAATTAAAAAATCGTTTATTTTTTCAAGGCCTCGGCACGCTTTACGATAAAACCGAACGGGTAAAAACCATCGCCCTAAAATATAAAAAATATTTTGGCGTTGATAATGACGATGAAATAAAAATGGCGAGCGAATTATGCAAGGCCGATTTAACAACCCACGTCGTCAATGAAATGCCCGAATTGCAAGGTATCATGGGCGGGCATTACGCCAAGCAGATGGATTTGGCGGACAATATTGCCACCGCCATCGCCGAGCAATATCAACCCGTGCCGAACGAGGGTTTGCCTGCCCTGCTTGCCTTTGCCGACAGGTTGGATACCCTGATAGAATTTTTTAAGATTGGAAAAATGCCGACAGGTTCGAGCGACCCATTCGCCCTGCGCCGTGCTGCCTTCAGCATCATCAATATTTTGAACAACCATAAAGTTAATATTAATTTTATGAATGTAGATATATCCAACCCGTTAAAAGAATTTTTACAAGAAAGATTTTTATATCATTTGGATGTTAATGCGGGTATCTCGCCATTCATTGTTTCCATTATTAAAAAGCAATCAAATAATAAACCGACTTGGCAATTAGTTGAATTGGCTATTAATATGCAAGACACGGCTTCGCAAGGCGGTTTTTTTGCTACCATCATACCCCTGACCAAACGCGCCATCAATATTGTTAATAAAGATTATACCGCCATCGATGAAAAAATTTTGCTGGAGGATGCCGAACAACATTTCTTCGCCGCGTTGCAAAAATTAGACGGCGATTTAAAAACATCATTGCAAGCCGATGACATGTTGTCCGCCCTGCGCCACATTGCCGCTATCGAACCGCAACTGAATGATTTTTTTGATAAGGTGATGGTCAATGATAAGGACGAAGCAAAAAAACAAAACCGCCATGCTTTGCTAAATAGGTTTTTATCCCTAACGGGGCAGGTCGCCGATTTTTCGCTCGAATAAAGGCGAATAAAATATAATAAATTTTATAAAATATCTGCCACGGCGATTATTTTTTCTACATCATCCACCACCACGCGCAGGGCGCCATTGGCTGTAACCCCGCGATACAAACCCGTCATTTTTTTTGGCTGTCCTGGTGCCGTGAATTCTATTGCCTTATCGCGCGGTAAAGATTTTTTTTCATAATCGTCATGAAATGGCATAAAACCATTTTGCTGCCAGGTGGGCAATTTGTTATCAAGTATTTCTAAAAATATTCTCGCCAGTTCTTTGTTTGACGGCACTTTATCAGTCGCCGCGCCCAACCAACCAAAACCATCGGGCGCGTGATGAATATTAATTCCCACGCCGATTATAATGGCGTCGTCTATTTTTTCTATCAATATGCCGCCCATTTTTTTACCATTGATTAATAAATCGTTGGGCCATTTGAGGTATAAGGATTTTTTTTCGCCAAGAAAATCTATCAAACTATCAAACAAACACAAACCAATCACCAGGCTTAGGCTTGGTAATTCTTGGGGTAAAAAAGAAAAATGCGGCAAGTAAAGCGACATGAAAAAATTCTCCCCCATTGTTTCAGGTCGCGGTTTTGTATTGTGAGAATCGATAAATAATCGGCCATGCCGCCCATAACCCGCGGTTTGCCGCCCCGTTAAAAAAACAACCGATTTTTTTTCTTGGGGCGAA
This sequence comes from Alphaproteobacteria bacterium, assembly GCA_965262775.1. Taxonomy (GTDB): domain Bacteria; phylum Pseudomonadota; class Alphaproteobacteria; order JASGCL01; family JASGCL01; genus JASGCL01. The sequence continues at coordinate 339,865 of CBDHFT010000007.1, forward strand.
GCATGGTATTTTTTTGCTTCATCTTGGGTGCTGGCAATTTGTGCAAAATCACACAGCCAATAATCGCCAAGAAAATTTTCCATAAAAATAATAAATAATTACGGGCGGAACAACGCCAGCCATGCCATCAACTTACCCAATAACAATGGCATCAATATTTGCGCCAACACCATCAACCAAAACCAAAAATTGATGAGGGTGTTTTTTTGCCCTGGATAAACTTGGCGTGATTCAAGTTTGAAATCGGCGGGCGCGGCGTCGATATAAATTGTTTTGATTATTTTTAAATAATAGGTCGATGAAATCAAACTTAATATAACCGCCAGCACCGCCAGCCCAATGAAATTATATTTCACCAATATTATCAACACCCACCATTTGGAAAAAAATCCGAGCAGGGGTGGAATCCCCGCCAAAGAAAATAACAGCACCAACAGGCCAAAGGCCAATTTTGGTTTATATTGCGACAGGCCAGCAAAATCGCTCAGGCTTAATTCATCATCATTGTTTTCTTTATTCGGTTTGATAAAAACCTTATGAACGCCAAGCAACACCGCCAACAAGCCAATGGTTTGGGTTAAATAAATAAATAAATAACCCGTGAATAACCCCAGCGAATCAAACCCACCATCTTTTGACAAACCAACCAACGCCAATAGTAAAAACCCAACATGGCTAACCCCCGACAGGGCGATGAATCGTTTCAAATTATTTTGGGTAAGGGCGGGGAAAGCACCAAAAATAAGCGACAGCACAGCTAAAATAGCAAGCAAGACTTGCCATTGACTTTGCAACGGCGAAAAATATTCCAATAACAAACGCGCCAATATAACCAAACTGGCCAACTTGGGCGCGGTAGCAAAAAACGCCGTGACGGGCGACAAGGCCCCTTGGTAAACATCGGGTGCCCAAAAATGAAATGGCGCGGCAGAAATTTTAAAACCCAAGCCAACAATAACAAACAACAACCCGAGGGTTAAAGATAATATCGCGGTATCGCCACCATTCATAAGATTGGCGACGGCGGTTTTAATTTCCATAAAATCCAAACTGCCCGTCATGCCATATATCAAACTGACCCCGAATAAGAAAATAGCCGATGCCATCGAGCCCAAAATATAATATTTCAATGCCGCTTCGCTAGCCCGTTGGTCATGGCGATTCATGCTGACCAAAAAATAAAAACAGAGGGACGATAATTCCAGCCCCAAATAAAGTGTGACAAAATTCCCCGCGGCGACCATCACCATCAACCCCACCACCGACAACAGCATCAATGTCGGCACTTCGAAACGGAATAAACTGGTGGCGGGTTTGGCGCGGCCAACCTCCTTACCCATTGGGACAATGGTTTGCCAAAACCTGCCCGATAATTGCAAAACAACAAAGGTTGATGCCAATATCAACAACCAACCAAACACAATCAACGGATGGTAAGCCATTAAATTAACCGTGACATCATCGCCATGGCCAACGAACAACAATGCCGCCAGCAAAGCCGCGATAGAAAAAAAATGCGACCAGCGCGCAAAAATACCATATAGCCCCGTCAGCAAAACAAAAATAGCCGCCGCCGTCAGGAAGCTAATCGGCGCAAGGTTTTTTGAAAACAGCAAATGAATAATATCGGTCATGGTTTTTCCTTTCGTTATATTTATGGCGTAATAATTTTATTTATAACGGGTTCGATAACACTGGTTAATAATTTTGAATGGATGCCGAGCCAAAATGTTATCGCCACCAACGGCAATAATATCAACCATTCGCGCAAATTGATATCGGTTAAGTTTTTAACCATGCTGTTGTCGGCGGTATTAATATTGCCAAAGAACACCCGCGCATACAAAACCAACATGTAGGCCGCACCCAACACCATGCCCAATGCCAAGCCCAAGGCAACGATGGGTTGTTGTTGATAAACGCCAAGCATCGAAATAAATTCACCCAAGAAACCAAAGGTGGCTGGCAAACCAATCGACGACAGGGTTAAGAAAAAGAACATGGTTGCAAACCAGGGCATTTTTTTCGCCACCCCGCCGTAATCGGCGATTTGACGACTGTGGGTGCGGTCATACAACACACCAACCCCGAAGAATAACCCCGCGGAGGTAATACCGTGAGCCAACATTTGCAACATGGACCCCATGATGCCGATGGCATTGCCCGAAAAAATACCCGCGGTAACAATACCCATATGCGCCACCGATGAATAGGCTATCAATTTTTTCATGTCGGCTTGGACCAGGGCTATCAAACTAGCCCAAATCACCGCAATGACGGACAGGGCAAAAATAAATGGGGCAAAGGTTGCCGCCGCATCGGGCAACCATGGCAAACTTAAACGCAAGAACCCGTAACCGCCCATTTTTAATAATACGCCCGCCAATATCATCGACCCCGCGGTGGGGGCTTCCACATGGGCGTCGGGCAACCATGTATGCACAGGCCACATGGGTATTTTCACCGCGAAGGAAGCAAACAGGGCAAAGAAGAAAACATATTGCCAAGCCGCGGGAATACTGTTGGGCAAGGTTTTATTCATCGCCATGGTTAAATCGCTGGTGCCCGTCATAAGCATCATGGCTATCAAGGCCACCAGCATCAACACCGAACCGAGCAACGTATAAAGAAAAAATTTGAAACTAGCTTTCAGGCGATTCTCGCCACCCCAAATGCCAATAATCAAAAACATCGGTATCAAGACGCCTTCAAAAAATATATAAAACAAAAACATATCAAGGGCGACAAAACAGCCTATCATCATGGTTTCCAAAACCAAGAAAGCAATCATGTAATCGCGCACCCGCGATTGAATACCGCGCCAACTGGCCAGCATGCTTAAAGGAGTCAAAAAAGTTGATAACAGCACAAAATATATCGACAACCCATCAACCCCCAAACGGTAGCCAATGTTTAAACTTGGCAACCATATTCTTTGTTCCAACATTTGCATCCCATCGACGGTTGGTTTGAAGGCAAAAAATACCGCCAAGGATAAAAAGAAATTAATCAAAGAAAAAACCAGCGCAACCACCCTGACCGCCGTTTTGTCAGATTCGCTATTTTTAAAAAATAATAACAGGAATGCCCCCAGCAAAGGCAGGTAAGTCAAAAACGATAATATTGGAAAAGACATATTCACAAAACTTTCTTTAATGTAGCAACAGATAAACCAACAGAGTCATCAAGCCAAGAATAAATATCATGGCATAGTGATATAAAAATCCGGTTTGCACCGCACGCCCCGCACGACTTAAGGTTAAAGACATCAAACGCAAAAAATGCGGGCCGACATTATCAATAATTCTTAAATCGCCACCTTGCCAAAAAACCCTGCCCAGGAATTTTGCAGGCACAATGAATAAGAAATGATACAATTCATCTATCCACCATTTATGATAAGAAAACAAATAAAGTGGTTTAAGCCATTTTGCCAAAACCCCAGGCAAGTTTGGCGACACAACATAACCGACAAAAGCAATGATAAAACCAATAATCATCATCAAGGTTGGTATCCATTTCACCAGCAAAGGCGTGTGATGGATTTCTTCCATGATTTTATTGTGCGCCAAGGCCCCTTGCCAGAATTCGCCTTGCAACGGGCCAATCAACAAAGGATAAAAATAAAACCCCGCAAACAACGCCCCAACCGCCAATATAGCCAAGGGGAACAACATCACCGCGGTCGATTCATGGATATGAGCCATGATTTTTTTATCGGCACGCGGCGCACCGTGGAACGTTAAGAACAGCAAACGGAAACTATAAAAACTGGTGAAGAAGCAAGTCAGCACCAACAGGTAAAATGGCAAGGCCGAAATGGCGCCGCCCGCCAAAACCGATCCCGCAAAGGACGATTCAACTATCAAATCTTTAGAAAAATAACCCGCGGTAAAAGGAAAGCCAACCAAGCTTAAACTGCCTAACCACATGAAGAATCTTGTCAAGGGCATGAATTTGCCCACCCCGCCCATTTTGGTCAAATCTTGTTCGCCGCTTAAACCATGGATGACCGAACCCGCGCCCAAAAATAATAAGGCTTTAAAAAAAGCATGGGTAAGCAGGTGAAACAAAGCAACCGAGTAGGCGGAAAAACCCAAGGCGACAAACATAAAACCAAGTTGAGAACAGGTGGAATAGGCGATGACGCGTTTGATATCTTTTTGAGTTAACCCAACGAAGCCCGCAAAGAACGCGGTGATAGCCCCAACCCATATGATGACTTGTAAAGCAATGGGGGACAATTCGAACAAAGGCGATAACCGCGCCACCATAAAAATACCCGCCGTCACCATGGTGGCGGCATGGATAAGGGCGGAAACGGGGGTTGGCCCTTCCATCGCGTCGGGCAGCCAGGTATGCAAACCAAACTGCGCCGATTTGCCCATGGCCCCCATGAACAACAACAAACAGATTAAAGTAATAGCATGGATATTGATGCCAAAAATTGTAAAGACCTCATCAACCTTGGTCGGCAACACTTTAAAAATTTCTGCAAACCCTAACTCGTCCGTCAATTTATACAGGGCAAAAATACCCAAGGCAAAACCAATATCGCCAACCCGATTAACCAAAAATGCCTTGATAGCCGCCGACCGTGCCGATGGTTTTTCATGCCAAAAACCTATCAGGAGGTAGGATGCCAACCCCACCCCTTCCCAGCCAAAAAATAATTGCACCAGGTTGCTTGAAGAGATAAGCATAAGCATGGCGAAGGTAAAAAAACCAAGGTAGGCAATGAAGCGTGAAAAATTTTTATCGCCGTGCATATAACCTTTCGAATAGACATGCACCAAAAATGAAACGGTGGTTACCACCAGCAACATCATCAAACTTAAACTATCAAACATCAAACCCCAAGAAAAATTAAGTTTCGACATCGAAAACCAATCGAGCAATGGGAAAACCACTGATTTTAAATGCGCCCCATTGCGCGCCAATGAAATCGCGCCTTCCACCACTTGGCTTGTCGCTGCTGCACCATCGGTCGCGGCGCTGGTCAAGGTGTCGGTCAGGGTGTTGGTCAGGGCATTTTGAGCGTTTGCCGCCGCATCGGTCACCGCGGCATCAACCCCGTTGGCAACGGTGGCGGCAACATCGGCCGTCTTATCCGCCGCAACCACGCCCTTGCCCGCCAGCGGGCGATTAAATAAAAAAACCAGCCATGACGCCAGCATCGCAATAAATAAAAAACTGCTGGATAATAAAGCCGTGCCCTTTTCTTTCAAACGTTTGCCTATCAACAACAATATCAATGCCGACAGCAACGGTAAAAAAACGATGGCTAAAAATAGATAAGATGTCATATTCTCTACCTTAATTTTTTAATTGATTGGCCGATGAAATATCGATATTGGCGCGCAACCTGAAGAAAACCACGACGATGGCCAGTCCAATGGCGGCTTCCGCCGCGGCAACCGTCAACACAAACATCACCAATACTTGGCCACTTATATTTTGCCATTGATGAGAAAAGGCAACAAAATTAATATTAACCGCCAACAATAAAATTTCTATCGACATCAACAGGGTGATGATATTTTTACGGTTGAGGACAATACCCAGCAACCCCAAGGAAAATAACAGGGCCGACAAAATAATAAAATGCGACAACCCCACCGTGGCCCAACCCACCAACAGGTTGTTAAAATCATTGATATATTGCTGTAACATTTTCTTTTGTCCTTTAAATCATTATTAGCTTTTTTTCAATTTTTTTAGGTTACTTTTTATTCGTGGTCTTCGTCCGCTTTGTGTTTTTTGACAGACTGCGTTGGTTTGAAACCGCCCTAACCTTGTCTATCGGCAAGGCCAAACGACCAATATATTTTGCGCCCGCGCCATTTTTAATATTCAATAGTTGCAGGTCATCGGCCTTCATCCGCATGTTTTGTTTAAAGATAACTTGTTTTTTAACATCCAACCTTTTGCGGTGGGTCAACATGATGGCGGCTATCATCGCCACCAACAATATTAATCCCGCCACTTCGAAGGCAACAAAATAATCGGTGTAAATAACTTGGCCCAAGGATTTTATATTATCGTTGCTAGCGGTAACCTGCGCCAAAAAACTTGGTTTTTTTTGCGCTTGCAACGGCACCAGGTAGGCCAAAATGACCAGGGTCATCTCCACCAACAACAGCAACCCAACCGTGCCACCCACGATAAAATAAGGCGAGAAGAATTTTCGCGTCCTTTCCTTTTTTACATCAAGCATCATGACCACGAATAGGAACAGCACCATCACCGCCCCGACATAAACAACAATAAGAAGCAAACTTAAAAATTCCGCCCCCGCCAACATGAATAATCCCGCGGCGTTAAAAAACGCCAAAATTAAAAACAACACACCATGCACAGGATTTTGCGCCAAGATAACCACCAGGGCCGACATCAACAACATCAAGCCACATACCCAAAATACCAGGCTGTAAATAAATTCTGCAAAATCCATCATGACATTTCTCCTTTAATTTTTTTAGCGATAAGATTTATCCAATTCAATATTTTTCGCCAATTGCGATTCCCAACGATCGCCATTGGCCAATAATTTTTCTTTGTTATAAAGAAATTCATTTTTGGTAAAGCCCGAAAATTCAAAATTGGGGCCTTGGACGATAGCATCCACGGGGCAGGCTTCCTGACACAATCCGCAATAAATACATTTCAGCATATCGATATCATAACGGGTGGTGCGGCGCGAGCCATCTTCCCGCGATTCGGCCTCGATGGTGATGGCACCCGCGGGGCAGACAGCCTCGCACAACTTGCAAGCAATGCAACGTTCCTCGCCATTGGGGTAACGGCGCAGGGCATGTTCGCCGCGAAAGCGTGGCGACAAGGGACCCTTTTCATAGGGATAATTAATGGTATAGGATTTTTTAAACATTTGACGAAAGGTCAAAGCCAACCCCTTAACCAATTCGGCCAGCAACGGCGCGAAAACAGTATGCTGGCTTATCACGAACAGGCGATGCAGCAGCCGAGGTTTTTTAAAATTTTTTTTCATGATGTTTTTTGATAACAATATAATTTTTTATTCTGCGATTATTTTATTTTTATTATTGGGGCAACAAATCAAAATAAAACAAAACAAAACTGGTCGCCACCAACCAAAATAAAGACATGGGCAAAAATACTTTCCAGCCGATACGCATCAACTGGTCATAGCGATAACGCGGGAATGCCGCGCGCACCCAAATGAAGAAAAACAAAATAGACGCTGTCTTTAAGAAAAACCACACAACCCCAGGCAACCAATTGAACGGCGCAACATCAAACGGTGGCAACCAACCGCCCAAAAATAATATCGCCGCCATGGCGCTTAACAAAATCATGTTGGCATATTCGGCAAGATAAAACAAAGCAAATGTCATGGCCGAATATTCAACATTATAGCCCGAAACCAATTCGGCCTCGGCCTCTGGCAAATCAAATGGCGCGCGGTTGGTTTCCGCCAAGGCAGAAATGATAAAAATAATAAATAACGGAAAAAATGGGAAGACAAACCAAATATGTTGCTGGCTTTCCACGACCTTGCTTAAATTGAGCGACCCAACCGCCAACAACAATGAACAAAGCACAAAACCAATGGAAACTTCGTAAGACACCATTTGCGCCGCCGAGCGTAACGCCCCCAAAAAAGCATAGGAAGAATTGGATGCCCAGCCAGCAATAATAATACCATAAACCGATAAAGATGAAATGGCGAAGAGATACAAAACCCCCAAATTAATATTGGCCAACACCAAATCTTTTTGAAAGGGAATCACCGCCCAGGCCGATAAAGAAAGCCCGAAGGTAATAATCGGGGCAAAGTAAAATAAAAATTTGTTGGCCTTGGTGGGGAGGATGGTTTCCTTCAATAATAATTTCAGACCATCGGCAAATGGTTGTAGTAGCCCCAATGGCCCAACCACATTGGGCCCCATACGCCGTTGCATCGCGCCCAAAACCTTACGCTCGGCGTAGGTCATGTAAGCGACCGACAACAACAAGGGAACAATAATCGCCAGCACCGCCAACACGGTGACGATAATATAGGCCAAGGCCGCCGCGCCACCATTTTGCCAAAAACTATTGCTCGACAACATTCTTAACAATGAAGTTATATACTCAGTCATTTTTATATTTTATTTAAGCTGCGTTTTTTTGTTTACCACTTTTTGTCGCCAAAATCATGGATAAAAAGATATGGGCGCATTCGGCCATGGTGGGGGAGGATCGCATAACCGCCGATGATTGATAAAAATTATTTTCCGAACCTTGAGGTATTTCAAACGCCGCCTTGGCATCGCTTGCCCCCTTATCGCCGACAAACGGCGCCATGGTGATATTTGCTTTTTCGCCTTCGCTCAATCCTTTTTCGGCTAATTTGCTTAGCACCAGGGCGCGCAATTGATAGGGGTCGTCAAAACCAACCTGCAACCCCAATTTTTTTGCCAGCATAAACCATATAACCGCATCGGCCTTGGCTTCACCCTTCGGCGTCAGGGCTTGAACATTTTCTTGCACCATGGCCGCGCCATTGATATAGAGCCCGCCTTGTTCACCCCAATTGGAAGCCGCAGGCAAAATGATATTGGCAAGGGCCGCGCCGCGGTCGCCGTGACTGCCCTGATACACCACCGTGGTTTGTTGGCTGTTCCATGGTTTTTCAAACAACAACCCATCGTCCGCGCCCACCAACCACAATAATTTTATTTTCCCCTTATGCAGTTTTTCGCGCAAGGCGGCGGTGGAATTTTCTTCGGGGGTATCGGCATGCGCCCCCAACACCATGCCGCCGACCGTTGCCATGTTCTTTGCCAAATAATTGAAAGACATGTTGTAATGTTGCGCAATTTGATTTGCCAAGGATAATATGGCCGCGCCATGTTTTCCAATATTGTCGCCCAACACCAACATTGGTTGTTTGGCGGTTGATAATTTTTCAGCGATTTTATGTTTGCCAGTTAATATTTGCTCTAACACCGCAACTTCATCGCCCAAATATTCATAGGGATAGGTCAGGTCATGGGCTTCATCCAAACCACTGCCCACACGATAAATATTCATTTTTTGCCCTTTTAATTCTTGGCGACGATAGGATTTCCTAATCCGTGCGTTCCACACCGCGGCGTCCCACCGTGGGTTGACGCCGACCAACAACAAACAATCGGCTCCCTCTACCCCGTCGAACCCGCTGTTCATGACATATTGTGATATATTATTGGCGGGCAGTTTTTCATCCTGCAGGCGGCATTCGATATGGGGTTTGCCTTGGGCGGTATCATGGGGGTAAAGGGCGGCCATGACCTGTTGCACCGCCACCATGGTTTCCAAATTTGTTTCAGGACCGAAAACAACCGCCACTTCATCGGCGGGTAATTTTTTTAATGCCGTTGCCAATTTATCATAGGCCGTTGCCCAATCGCTGGGTAATAATTTGCCCGCTTGCTTTATGTAGGGTTTATCAAGCCGTTGGTATTTCAAACCGTCATACAAAAAACGTGCGCGGTCGGACAACCATTCTTCATTGATGGCTTCGTTAAGGCGTGGCGTGATAGAAAATATTTCGTTGCTACGACTGCCGTATATCAAATTGGTTCCCATGGCGTCCGACAAATCCAATCCTGGGGTGTTGGTCATTTCCCACGAGCGCACCGCAAATTGCGCGGGTTTGGAAGTAAGCGCGCCTACGGGGCAGAGGTCTATCACATTGCCCGATAATTCCGAGCCCACCAATTTTTCCAAAGAGGATATTTCGGCATTTTCGCCGCGCCCCAATAATCCAATATCGGGCTGGCCCGCCACTTCCTCGACAAACCTGACGCAGCGGGTGCAATGGATGCAACGCGTCATGACGGTGGCTATCAATGGGCCAAAATTTTTATCCGCCACCGCGCGTTTGGGTTCCTTATAACGCGATGCCACGCGGCCATAGCCCATGGCTTGGTCTTGCAAATCGCATTGCCCCCCTTGGTCGCATATCGGGCAATCAAGCGGGTGGTTAATAAGCAAAAATTCCATCACGCCAGCGCGGGCTTGCTTCACCATGTCGCTATCGGTAAAAATTTCCATGTTGGGAGCAATGGGCAGGGCGCAGGAGGCTTGCGGTTTGGGCGGGCCTGGCTTCACCTCCACCAGGCACATGCGGCAATTGCCAGCGATGGATAACCTATCGTGATAACAAAATCTTGGAATTTCGATGCCAACTTGCTCGCAAGCTTGCAAAACAGTGAAGCCAGAATCAACTTCGACTTCTTGGTTATTAATTTTTATCTTAACCGCAGGCATGGCCTTCTATACAAAATGCCCCAATAAAAATCAACTTGCTTTAATAAATAAAAAACAAAAATGGCGCGAGCAATTTTATTCCAACCGCCGCGGCCGCAACACAACTGGCGTAACCCAAAGCATAATGCAAACGTTGAAAATTAATTTTTAACCAAGCCAGCGGCTGGCTTATCATCATGATGAATCCTGCCATGCCCGCCATCACCCCCAAAGAAAAAATAAATAGGTTTAAGAATCCTTCGGCGGGTGCCGCCATGGCGAGCAAACCCAGCACCACCAAATCGCCCGAACCCGCCAAACCATGCACCATGCCAACCATGAAGGCCGCGCGCGAATGACCATGATGATGGTGGGTTGATTGCGCATGGGAATGAAAATGCAAATGGGTGACATAACCATGGTTGTGGCGGTGCACGTGAATTTTTAAACGGCGCAACCTGACGAAATAGTAGACCGCCAAGCCAAGCATCATCACGCCCACCACCCCTTCCAGCCATTTGCTCCAACTGGGCGAAATGCTAACCCGCAATTGCCAAGCCAAAAAACCCACCAACAACAAGGTGAAACCATGCCCCACGCCCCAAAAAATGGTGCGGCGTAACATGCTGTATCTTATGCGGCGTTGCTGGTGCTTTTTATCCTGGTTTTTAGGTGTATCTTTAACTTGATTTGTAGCATTCACATCGCTGTTCATGACCGCGATGGCGGAAAGATGATCGCTTTCGAGCCCATGGGCTAATCCGCGTAGCAGACTGAGAGATAGCAACGGCAACAGCATAAATAAATTTGAGTGGTTTTATCGCTTCTTCAAGAAGCCAACCGCCGACAAGGCCAATCCCAAACAACCCGCTTTGATTATTTCAGGCAAAATAAATGGCATCACGCCAACCGCCCAAGCCTGGCCCACATTGAATAAATAAGTCAGCCACAACATGCCCATGGCAAAAATAATTACCAAACCCAACAAAGCAATCAACGCGGCGTAAAGGAACGTTTTGCTGGGCGAGATAGCCTGCCGAGCCAATAATTTTTCTTTCAAATAACCAACAACAAAAACCGCCGCGACAAAACCCATGATATAACCGCCCGTGGGCGATAACAAAGTCATCACACCAAATTTACCGCCCGAAAAAACGGGAGCCCCCATCAAACCAACCGTAACATAACCCACAATAGACGAGAAAGATTCGGCGCGCGTATAGAGCAAAGCCATCAACAAAATACCAAAGGTTTGCAAGGTTATCGGCACGGGTTGGATAGGAATGGTGATATTGGTTGCGGCATAAACCAGGAACATGCCACCCATAATTTTAAATAAACTTTCGATATTGGCGAGCGATTTAAAATCACTGCCCTTCAATAACAAACCAACCGCGGTGCGTGGTTGCGCCAGGTTAGAGCCCGCAACAAACTCTCTGATAACATCTGATTCGTTTTTATATCGCATGGCGCGGTTTATAACTTTTTTTCCCTAGTTTGTAAAGATTATTTTTACTAGGCGCAAGCCTAGGCTACCCTGCGGCGTTCCTTATTTAATCTATCTTCTATCTCGTCGCGAAAATGGCGAAACAATCCTTGCACGGGCCAGGCCGCGGCATCGGCAAGGGCGCAAATGGTTTTCCCCTCCATCTGTCCCGCTATGCTTAGGGCAAGGTCGATATCCTCCACCGAACCCACGCCATCGGCGATCCGCTTCATGGTGCGATACAACCACCCTGCCCCTTCACGGCATGGGGTGCATTGGCCACAAGATTCATGTTTGTAAAAATAGGAAAGACGAGTGATAGCCTTTAACAGATCGGTGGAATTATCCATGACAATAACCGCCGCGGTGCCCAGGCCTGTCCTATGCTCTTTCAGCGCATCAAAATCCATCAACACATCGTCGCAAATTTTTTGTGGTATCAGGGGGGTTGATGAGCCGCCAGGAATAACGGCTTTCAAATTTTTCCAACCACCGCGCACACCGCCCGCATGTTGTTCAATCAATTCTTTTAAGGGGATAGACATGGCTTCTTCGATATTGCATGGCGCATTAACATGGCCCGAAATAGAAAAAATCTTAGTCCCGCTGTTGTTGGCACGACCAAATGATTTAAACCAATCGCTACCACGGCGCAAAATGGTCGGCACCACGGCAATCGATTCCACATTATTCACCGTGGTCGGGCAACCATAAAGCCCTGCCCCCGCGGGAAATGGTGGCTTCAACCTTGGCTGTCCTTTTTTTCCTTCCAAGCTTTCTAACAACGCCGATTCTTCACCACAAATATAAGCCCCCGCACCGCGATGCACATACAAATCAAGGTCATAACCTGAACCCGCGGCATTCTTACCCAACAACCCCGCATCATAGGCTTCGTCCACTGCTTTTTGTAATGCCTCTGCCTCGCGAATAAATTCGCCGCGAATATAAATGTAGCAGGCCTTTGCCTGGATAGCGAAGCTGGCTATCAAGGCCCCTTCGATTAATTTATGGGGGTCGTTGCGAATAATTTCACGGTCTTTGCAAGTGCCTGGCTCCGACTCATCGGCGTTGATAACCAAATAATGCGGGCGGGCTGGGTCAACTTCCTTCGGCATAAAACTCCATTTTAATCCCGTGCTAAAACCCGCGCCACCGCGACCACGCAAACCCGAATCCTGCACCGATTTAATAATTTTTTCCCGCCCCCAAGCCAATATATCTTTGGTTTTATCCCAATCGCCGCGCTGCTTGGCCGCCGCTAAATCAGCCGCCCCCTGACCCCACAGGTTGGTAAATATTTTATCTTTGTTGGCTAGCATAATAATATCCTATAAATAATGACTAAGCGGTTTTTACCTTGGGTTCGGAACGCACGCGCCCCGTTTGCGAGCCAGCCTTCGGGGTTTTGCCATTTTTCAATGATTGCAAAATAGCAACGATGCTTTCGGGGCTTAAATCTTCATAATAATCATCATTGATTTGCACCATCGGCGCGTTGCAACATGCACCCAAACATTCAACCTCGCTCAGGGTGAATAATCCATCGCTTGTGGTTTGCCCCTTTTCGATATGCAAGAAATCTTTTATCGCCTGCATAATTTGGTCACTGCCCGATAACATACATGGCGTGGTGCCGCATAATTGCACATGGTATTTACCAACAGGCTTAAGGTTAAACATCGTGAAGAAGCTAGCCACTTCATAAACCCTGATGACGGGCATGCCAAGCATGTCGGCAATTTTTTGTATCATGCTGTCATTCACCACCGAAACACCCGTTTGCGCCAATTGCTGGCGTTGCGCCAAATCTAACAAAGCCAACACCGCCGACCGTTGCCGCCCCGCGGGATACTTCGCCATGGCCGCTTCGGCTTTTTTTATATTCTCGGGGGTATATTGAAAATCTTTGCTCATGTTTTTTTCTTACCTATCAATTTCACCAAAAACAATATCCAATGACCCTAAAATAGCCACCGAATCGGCCAGCATATGCCCTTTGCATAAATGATCCATCACTTGTAAGTGCGGGAATCCTGGGGCGCGTATATGACATTTGTAGGGGCGGTTTCCACCAGTGCTTACCAAATAAACGCCAAATTCCCCTTTGGGGGCTTCCACCGCGGTGTAGGTTTCGCCGCGCGGCACCGCAAAACCCTCGGTGTATAATTTAAAATGGGCTATCATATCTTCCATATTTTTTTTCATGGCGTCACGGCGCGGCGGGGCAAAACGATGGTCATCGGGCAAAACCTCGCCCCCTGGCATATCGCGTAAAACCTGCTTAATAATTTTTAGCGACTCCCTCATCTCCGCCATCCTTACCAAATAACGGCTATAGCAATCGCCGTGGGTTGCTATCGCCACATCAAATTCCATTTTATCATAAACATCATAGGGTTGGTTTTTTCTTAAATCCCACAACACGCCCGACGCCCTTAAAACTGGTCCCGTCAAGCCCCAAGCCAGGGCATCATCTTTGCTGATAATCCCAATATCGACCGAACGTTGTTTAAAAATACGATTGTTGGTTAGCAAATTTTCTAAATCGTCGATACATTTGGGGAATTGTTCGGCCCAAGCCGCAATTTGTTCGGGCATATTTTTTGGTAAATCTTGGTGAACCCCGCCAACCCGAAAATAATTGGCATGAAGGCGCGAGCCCGAAACCCCTTCATAAAATTCCATCAATTTTTCGCGTTGCTCGAATGCCCAAAATATCGGCGTCATGGCACCAACATCCATCGCGAAGGCAGGAATATTCAACAGGTGATTCAATATGCGGGTTATTTCACAAAACAGCACGCGGATATATTGGGCGCGCGGCGGTGGCGTTAATTGCAACAATTTTTCGGCCGCCAAAACAAAAGCATGTTCTTGCGACATGGGCGACACATAATCCAACCTATCAAAATAGGGTATGGCCTGCATGTAGGTTTTGTATTCTATCAATTTTTCGGTGCCGCGGTGCAGCAAACCAATATGAGGGTCAAGCCTTTCGATAACCTCGCCATCCATTTCGGTTATCATGCGCAACACACCATGCGCCGCGGGGTGTTGTGGGCCAAAATTAAATGTCATTGTTTTGATGGTCGGGTCTTTTTTGCGCGCCGCCTTTTCGTCGGCCATCAAATGGGGGTCATAAATTTCGGTGGCTGGGCTAGCCTCCACAAATATTGCGGCGTTTTTTACGGCGCGGCGCGCCATGCGCCATAATTCGGCGGGCGACGGGCGATTCTTTTTCACCACCCGTTTTTTTGCCATTGGTTTTATCTTTTTCTTGGCTTGCATGTTTTTATCTTATTTCATTATTCTTGTTGGTTTGTTTATTATCTTGATGATGGCGGATATTTTTTACGCTTGATATATTTTATGCTGGGTTGTCGCTCTATTATCCCTGTATGGTGCTTATATTGAATGGCGCGCAATGTGATTCGTTATTGATGCCTTACCAATAGCAAATCATTTTACCAAAATCCATTTTTTTTTGAATGAACGCGCCATGCTTTGATTGCGGTCATGCGGTCTGGTATGGTTGCCCTTTGTAACGCCATGCAAATAACCTGGCGTTGGCAAGTCAAGCAATTCAACCAGCCACATGAAACTGGAATCAAACCCATGAAATGCCTTGGCCCTTTCTAAGACAGCAATGGTATCAAAAATTGTTTGCGCCTTGATGGGGCTGCGCCCCTTCCCGATATAAAATATTTTTGCTTCACCATTTTTTATTTCGGGAACTTTTTTTTCATCTATCATGAAGCCCCGCCCTGTATCGTCGTGCACCACAACATAATTATCGGTTTTTAAATAACTCACAACACGGCGGTAAAATTCCTCTTCCCGATTTTTATCGCGTTGCAAGCTGAAATGATGATGGCGCGATGCAATAGGCATGTTCATGTCATCATATAAAATATCATGAACGCGACCTTTTTTTTCTTCGGAAGCATCATCGGTGATAGAAGGTTGCGGCAAATAAACCCCCATGGTTTGAAACTTCAGCCCTAACTTCGCCAGCATATTTATTTTCCATAGATTATAGGGTTGCGGCACGCCATTTTTCACGGGCGCAATATCGCGGTCGCTGTAGATAGGGTAAAAGGATATATTGCTATTATCGCGAAATAAAAATCTTGCCTCATGGCGGGTGCGCCACATGATAACCAATATTATTTTATTTTTTTTTGCCAGTTGGCGCACCATGCCGTTTAATGCCAACATATCGCCCAAGCCAGCATGGGGTAATAAAAATATCGCCGCATGTTTATCGCGTTGCGCCCCATGCCGTAATTTATAAAAAAAACGCCGCAAACAAAAAACAAAGAAATGAAAATGCGAATAATAAATCTTCGCAATTTTTTTATGAATATAGAGGAATAATCCCATCACGCTTTTATTTTTTTCGTGGGGGCAAGGCAGCCTTTTCATCGCCTGGCAACATGCTGGGTTGCGCAATGCCCGCGGTCGCCCCCATGCGGTTGGTGCCCTGCCATGGGCTTTCAAAATCAAACAATCTTAAATCTTGGGGCAATTCAACTTCTTTATATTGCACGCGTTCTTTATCTTGGTCGTAATAAACCTCGACAAAGCCCGTCAGGGGGAAATCCTTCCTTTGCGGGTGGCCCGCGAAACCATAGTCGGTTAGAATACGGCGCAGGTCAGGATGGTCGTCAAAAAATATACCATACATATCGAAAACTTCGCGTTCATACCAATCGGCAACGGGGAAGAATTCGGTTATGCTGGGCAACATTTCTTCATCGGCCAACCAAACCTTAACCCGCAACCTTTGATTATCAGCCAGGTTGAGCAATTGATAAACCACGGCAAATCTTTTTGCTTGGTCGCCATCGCCATGGTGTTCGGGGTCATCCAACATATCGACCGCGGTTATATCTATCAACATGGCGAACCCCATTTTATTTTTTAGGTCGGCCATAATCATCTTAAGATTATCCTTGGCAATGGTGATGCAGGCTTCATCGCGTGCGGTCAGGGCAAAGCCAGTCCCTGCCCAATTTTTTTCGGCGTGGCTTTCTATTTTTTTGATAAAAAAACTATTCATGATGAGAATGCCTTGCTTGTTTTTTTGTTTGATAAAAAAATACTAGCGGAAAATTTTAAAACGTTGTTGCGATTTTATTTTGCGCTGCAATTGCATGATGCCATAAACCAACGCCTCGGCCGATGGTGGGCAACCTGGCACATAAACATCAACGGGCACAATTTTTTCACAACCCCGCACCACCGAATAAGAATAATGATAATAACCACCGCCGTTGGCGCAAGAACCCATGGAAATCACATAACGCGGTTCGGCCATTTGGTCATAAACTCGCCTTAGGGCTGGCGCCATTTTATTGGTCAGGGTGCCCGCGACAATCATTACATCGGATTGGCGGGGGGAGCCGCGGGGCACCACGCCAAATCGTTCGACATCATAACGCGGGGTTAAAATATGCATCATCTCCACCGCGCAACAGGCCAAGCCAAAGGTCATGGGCCAAAGCGAGCCCGTTTGCGCCCAATTAACCATGTCATTTAACTTAGCCGTGATAAAGCCCTCGCTTTTTAATTCTTCGCCCAACAGGTCGGGCAATTTTGCCCCCGCCGCATTGCTCGGCAAATGATTGTTGGGTAGGGTGGCCGCGCCCTGGGATGATGTGAAAAAATTTTTCATAATATTATGTCTGTTATTTGTGTTTGGTTAGAAAAAAAAATGACCGATATTATTCCCAATCCAGCGCGCCCTTTTTCCATTCATAAATAAAACCAATGGTGAGGATAGCAAGGAAAAGCATCATGGCATAAAAACCAAACGACCCCACCGATTTTAACGATACGACCCATGGGAAGAGGAAGGCAACCTCCAAGTCAAAAATAATAAACAAAATCGAAACCAGATAAAACCTAACATCAAATTGATGGCGACTTTCGGCGAAGGCAGGAAAGCCACATTCGTAAGGATCGTTTTTGGCGGTGTAGGGTTTTTGCCCCACAATCAAACGCGATGCAACGATAATAATTGCCGACAAGCCAAAAGCAACCACCATGAAAATAATAATGGGAAAATAAGTTGATAGCAGGGTGGCGGTGGTGCCAGCGGTTACCACGCCGCCCGTGGTGGCAATGGCGGTCGAGGCCATGTCTGTCGCGTTGGTCAGGGTATTGGTATCAGCCATTATTTTATTTTTTATTCATAAACCTATTTCTAATAAAAATCAACCTAGGCTTAGCCTAGAACAAACCTAGGCTTCGCCTGCAACAAACCTAGGCTTAGCCTAGAACAAACCTAGGCTTCGCGCCATGCTTGCCTTAGCTCTTCCCCTCATGCTTCCCTTGCGCCACCAAATAAACTTCGGGCGATTCTTTCCTGCTGGATGCTGGCTTGACATGCTTGACCACCGCGAATGATTTTTTTATTTTTTGTAAAATCTCACCGCTCGCCCCGCCCTGAAAAACCTTGGCAACAAAAAAACCGCCCGTCGCCAAATGGGCAATGGCAAACTCCGCCGCCTGCTCCACCAAAAATAAAGTGCGCAGATGGTCGGTGCTTTGATGCCCCGTGGTGTTGCTTGCCATGTCGGATAGGACGCCATCCAACTTTTTGCCCGCCAACAATTCTACAATTTTTTCTTGGCATTCTGGTTTGGTAAAATCGCCTAATAGAATTTCTGTTCCCGCCACGGGGTCGGTTGGCAACAAATCGATAGCAATAATGGTGGCGGGGCGATGGGGTTGATTATTTATTCTTTGCGCCAATACTTGCAACCAGCCGCCTGGCGCCGAGCCCAGGTCTACCACCGCCTGGCCCGATTTTAATAATTTGCATTGCTTATCAATTTCTAAAAGTTTAAAGGCCGACCGCGCACGATACCCCGCTTGCCGTGCCATTTTTACATAGGGGTCATGCAATTGACGCTGCACCCAGGCACGCGACGATGGTTTTAATTTCTTATTTTTAACATCCATTTTTTTATATTCATACCCAACATCATTACATCATCGTGCGTCAAAAAACAAAAATTTGATTGCAGTAAAAAACGAATAGGTTTATCAATTCCCTTTATAACCATAACAGATTTTTAATTCTCTACCTCTACCATGCCCTCTTCTTCTCCTACACCTATTTCTTCTGCTGCCCCCCATGTTGTGCCAACCATTGTCGGTATTGGCAATGTTGTTATTGACCGTTCTTTCACCTTGAAGCGCGACGCTATCCTCGCCCTTGGTTATCCCGAAAAAACCATGAGTTTGATAGACGATGCCACCGCCGATAAAATAGCCAAGCAATTTGTATGGCAAGAATCAACCGCGGGTGGCTCGGTCGGTAATTCCTTGGCGACCATCTCCGCCCTCACCCATTTGTTTTTTGGCGTGGGGCGGGCTGCCACCGTTCAATTTCATGGCGTGGCGAGCGAAGATGACGGGGCCAAGATTTTTGAAAAGTCATTTGCCAGCAACGGCGGACGCGCCATGTTGCATAAAATTAACGAATCCCATACTGGCCAATGTTTTTGTTTGATAGACGAACAGAGCGGCGACCGCACTATGCTGGCCAACCTGGGTAGCAACCTTCGTTTTCATTTATCGCGATTGGACGAGGCTAGCATTGCCCAAAGCCAATTGGTTTTTTTGGAAGGATATATTTTTGATAGCCCCGACAGCAAATCGGCCTTTAACGCCATTGTTAAAAATAAGAAAACGGCGCAACAACGCATCGCCCTTACCCTGTCCGACCATTTTTGTGTGCTGCGCCACGGGGCGGATTTTTTAACATTGATTAAGCAAGGCGTCGATATTGTTTTTGCCAACGAAGCGGAGATTTTATCCCTTACCAAAACCGATGATTTTGATAAAGCCATCGCGGTCGCAAAAGACCTGGCACCGCTGGTGCTTATCACCCGCGCCGAAAAGGGCGTTGTCATATTGCAAAAAGGCAAATCACCCCTTACCATCCCTGGCGAAAAAAATATCAAGGTGCTTGATGCCACGGGGGCGGGCGACCAATTGGCGGGCGGATTTTTATTTGGCTTGATGAGCGAATGGCCATTGGAGGTTGCGGCGCAACTTGGTTGTCATTTGGCTGCTAACATCATTCAACAATGGGGCGCGCGTTTAGAAATCACCCCACCGTTGATTAGAGATTTTATCAAATACAAAAAATGACCAAGCTAAACCCCCAGCAGCAGGCCGCCATCGATGCCCTTGATGGCCCCTTGTTGGTGCTTGCTGGCGCGGGCACGGGCAAAACCCGCGTCCTGACCCATCGCTTGGCCGAGCTAATTGCGCAGGAGCGTGCCCAGCCTTATCAAATCATGGCCTTAACCTTTACCAACCGCGCCGCCAAGGAAATGAAGCATCGCACCGCGCAGATCATTGGCGAGGATAAGGCGCGCGATGTTTGGTTGGGAACATTCCATTCGGTTGGTGCAAAATTGCTACGGCGTTATGCCGACAGGATTGGCTTGTCGCCCAGCTTCACCATCATCAACCAAGACGACCAACAACGTTTGTTAAAAAATATCGCGCTTGACCAACAACTTGACCCCGAGGAATATAATGGCAAATTGTTATCGCATATTTTGAACAGCCACAAAGATAGGTGCGAACAACCCGAAGTGGTTGAGCAAGGCGTGGTGCAAGAAATTTTTCAAAATTATAAACGCCAGATGACGGCGATGAATCTCGTGGATTTTGCCGATTTGATTTATCTTAATATTTTGCTGTGGAGGAAATCACCCGATGTGCTGGAACATTGGCAAAATCATTTTCAATATTTCTTGGTCGATGAATACCAAGATACCAACCATGCGCAATATCTGTTCTTAAAAATGCTGGCGCAGCGCACCAGCAACCTGGCCTGCGTCGGCGATGACGACCAATCTATCTACAGCTGGCGCGGTGCCGACATCGGTAATATTTTATCTTTTCAAAAAGATTATCCCGAAGCAAAGATCATTCGCCTGGAAGAAAATTATCGCTCGACCATGCCGATATTAACATGCGCCAACCATGTTATCAGCCACAACCAATCGCGCTGGGGGAAACAGCTTTTTACCTCCAAGCAATCAAATGACAAAGTCTTGATAAGGGAATGTTTCGATAGCGAGCAAGAAGCCGAGTTGATAGCCCGCACCGTTCACCAATATAATATTGCGGGCAAAGATTTTTCAAGCATGGCGGTTTTGGTGCGAACAGCGGCGCAAACCCGCGCGCTGGAAACGCGTTTAAATTATTTGGCTATCCCTTATCAAGTTATCGGCGGCGCAAAATTTTATGACCGCGAAGAAATTAAAGATGCCTTGGCTTACCTACGGCTTGTTCATAATTCGACCGACGACCTTGCCTTTCGCCGTATTATCAACAAACCAAAACGGGGGTTTGGCGATGCTGCCTTAGAAAAATTGGCGCAGGATGCCAACGCGCAAGGTTTATCTTTGTTTGATACCCTGCAAAAAAAAGTTGCCTCGGGCGTCGAAAAATCAGACAAAATAAGATATTTGGTCAACACGATTGAAACATTGGCCCATGACATAGCTCACGACGACCATGTGGTGCTCGCCAACCTTACCTCAAGCATGTTAGAAAAGGCTGGATACATGGAAATGTTGCGCAGCCAAAAAGATAAGTTGGAGGCCGAGGGCCGCATAGAAAATTTAAAAGAATTGTTCGTGGCGATGGAACCATATCAAAGCTTGGCAGCATTTTTGGAGGAGGTCTCGCTCGCCACCAGCGGGGACGAAAAAAATGACGGCAACAAATTATCCTTGATGACCATCCATGCCGCCAAGGGTTTAGAATTCCCCATTGTATTTTTTTCAGGGTGGGAAGAAGGAATATTCCCCAGCCCACGCACGGTGAGCGAGGAAGGACAAAAGGGCGTGGAAGAAGAACGGCGATTAGCCTACGTGGGCATTACCCGCGCCATGAGCCATTTAATTATTTCTTATGCACGGCGCCGCCGTATGTTTGGCAACAATTGGGTTGACCAACAACCTTCGCGATTTTTGAAGGAATTGGATAAATCATCCACCATATGGCAACGCGCCGATGGATCATTCACCACGGAGCCAGCCAAAACATTCAACCGCCAAGATACCCATCACAAAGTTGCCGATAAATATTATGGCACGCGCCCTGCTCCATCCTACGGCGCGGCGCGCCAGCCGTTCTCCTCACCCGCGGGGGCATTTTCGTCGCGCCCTGGCAACGCGCCGCGGCCAGCAAGTTCAACCCCATCAACCCCGCCAACCCCAATGAGCGCGGTTGACGCGGTTTTGGTCGGGCGTGCCGTCAAACACCCGCGGTTCGGGTTGGGAAAAATAACCGATGTAAAGGGCGAGGTATTTGTCATCCATTTTCATGATGATAAATCGCGTTCGGTGTTGCGCGAATTTGTCGATATTATTACCGCCAACCCTACCCAGGGCAAGGCTACGCTGCATTCTTGATAACAAAAACCTGCAACAGCAGGGGCACCACATAATTGCCCCATCGCCATCGTCATAAAAAAACCGAATGACAAAATTTTTTCTTGCCACATTGCTTTTGCCAAGGGCGCGGTGGGAAGCCATGTCGGCCGCCATTGAGCATAACCTAGCCCTTGCTAGCCAACATCAGGTTTCTATAAGTTACAAACCAAGCAACGGCGACATGGCGGTAGAAATTATTTTTAGCGATGATGATAAAAATTTGTTGCCCGCGGATTTTTTATCGGCGGCGCAGGTCGCGCCCCTAAGCGATAAAAATTGGTTGATAGAGCAACGAAAAGAATTTGCGCCGATTATTTTATCGGGCCATCAATCACATCAACCTATCAACCAGCATCATCGCTGGTGGGTTGCCGACCAACATTACCAACAAACGCCGCCGCCCTTCCCCACCAAAAAATTGCTGATAGATATTTCATTGGCCTTTGGCACGGGGCGGCACCCGACAACGCAATTATGTTTGAACCTGCTATGCCTTTTGCCCGCCAACAAAAAATGGCACATGTTGGATGTTGGCACGGGCACGGGCATTTTGGCCATGGCCGCCAAACAATTGCATCGCCGTGCCGTCGTCACCATGGCGGATAATGACCCGGTCGCCATAAAAATTGCGCGCCATAATGCCGCCATCAATCGTTTGCCGATTAAAAAATTTATATTGGGCGATGGTTTAAAAAAATTTTATAAAGCAAATAATATTGCGCGAACTTATGATTTAATATTTGCCAATATCATGTTTTTACCACTTTACCGTTTGGCACCCGCCATTGCCCGCGCCAGCACAAGCCATGGTTTTATTATTTTGTCGGGCATCACCGCGCAACAAGCCAATAGTTTGCAGCGGCGTTATCAAAGTTTAGGTTTCACCACCGTGGCGCAACAACAACAGGGGGATTGGGTTGGCTTATTGTTGCAAAAAAAATTTTTAGCTCAAACTAATCATAAAAAATAGTTGAAACTAGTATCAAACTTGTCTATCACCATTCTTAGTGATATAAATAAAAACTTACATTTGCTATTGCTTTTCAACCATCATGGCTACTACCCCAACAACAACAACCGCCCCCATCGCGAAGGAAGATGATAATATCAGCCGCGCCATGTTGTTTGCACGCGTGGCGGAAAAACATCGCGATTTAGCACCGCAGCAGATAGAAAACGTCATCCGCGACATTATTGATGAAATGGCCAACAATTTGATTCAGGGTAATGAAATTGCCATTCGCCAATTAGGATTTTGGAAATTAAAAACCCGCAAGGCAAAAAATGCCCGCAACCCAAAAACGGGGGAGGCATTAACGGTGCAGGGTCGCGAAACCATTCATTATCGCCAAAGCCGTTATGTTTTTAATTTACTGAACCCGCATATCAAAAAAACGAATCGGGTTAAGGTGACGACACCTAACTAAGTTCCTTATGAAAATTATTTCTGGTACTGCCAATCAAACTTTAAGCCAAGCAATCGTTGATTACTTGACCCAGACCAAGAAAATACAGGGCCTGTCGTTGGTGAAGCGCGATATCACCCGTTTTGCCGACAAAGAAATTTATGTTGAAATAAGCGATAATATTAGGGGGGAGGATGTCTTCCTTATCCAGCCCACCCATTCCCCCGCCAACGACCATTTGATGGAATTGCTGATATTGCTTGATGCTTTGAAAAGATCGTCGGCGCAACGTATCACCGCTGTTTTACCCTATTACGGTTATGCGCGCCAAGACCGCAAAACCGCACCACGTTCGCCCATCACCGCCAAATTGGTTGCAAAAATGATAGAGGCCGCTGGCGCCGACCGTATCTTAACCATGGACCTGCATGCTGGGCAAATTCAGGGATTTTTTGAAATTCCGACCGACAACCTGTTTGCTATTCCGCAATTTGGCAATGATTTAAAAAAAACATATCCCGACCCCAGCAAAATTGTCGTGGTGTCGCCCGATGTTGGCGGCGTGTTGCGCGCCCGCAATTTGGCGAAGCGGTTGGATTGCGATTTGGCGATTATTGATAAACGCAGGCCCAAGGCTGGCGTGGCCGAGGTTATGAATATCATCGGCGATGTAAAAAACATGACCTGTATCATGGTGGATGATATTTGCGATTCGGCGGGCACGTTGGTCAACGGGGCGGAGGCCTTGATTCACAACGGCGGCGCGAAGGAAGTGATAGCCTACATCAGCCATGGCGTGTTTTCACCCCCCGCTATCGAGCGGATATTTAATTCGCCCCTGACCAAACTTGTCACCACCGATTCGATTGAATTTACCAACGAAGTAAAAAATTGCCAGAAAATAAAAAAATTCTCGGTCGCCCCTTTGTTGGGGGAGGCTATCCACCGTATTCACAGCAACGAATCGGTTTCTGATTTGTTTGCCTAACCTATCGGTCATGCACCCATTACAAGCCGACTTCACCCATTGGTTAAGGGCGCGGGGGGATAATGGCGGGCATGACGGCAATATCGCAACATCGGTCGATTATTTATTAATCATTGGTTATGTATTTTTTGGGCAGGCGGAAGATATTTTTTCATCGCACGGCGTTGGAATTGCGCGGCACATTATTAAAAATGGAACGCGACCACGACAATGGCAAAACCATGACCAACATATTGCAAGACAACGACCGCCAACCCCCCAGCAATTTCACCATGCACGATTTCACCCCATACATCACCGCATTAAAATTATATTTGGAGTTTTTGAAAGCCCACTAGGCTTCGCCTAGAACCAAACTTTTCAGCTTCTTGATGAAAGGTTTTTTTATAGTGTGAGTATCTTGATTTTTAAATAACCATTGCTTAAATATAGAATATGAATTCTATTAAGCCAGCAGAATTAGAAGATGCAAAAACCCAAGAAGCGCGTGCCTTCAAGAACCAGTATGATGTTGCAATGCGTTTTAAAAACGCCCTCAAAGAAAAAGATATCGATATTATTAAGCAACTAGAACATATTACCTTTAAGCCAGTTTCCAAAAAAAATAGCGATGAATTTAACTACAATAAGGAACAATTAAAATTCCACTGTAATGGCTTTTTTCGAATTCTTGATTTTTGTTACGGCGAATTGGACATTAATGATAGAAAAAGGTTGATAGATATTTTAACAACGCCAACTATTGAAGAAAATAATGATGCTTTAATAACCGCGCTAAAAATACAAGCTATTAAAGAAATAAAAGACTGGATAAGTAAAGGCGAGGAATTATTAAAACAAATAAAAAGGCATTATTTAGATAAACAACTTTAAATCTAATGCTGTATATTGCTAGTGGCAACCAGTTTGGTTCTAGGCCCACGGCCTAGACGCCCCCATGCGCGGCGGACCATGCCATGGGGTTGGTCATGAATTGTTCCACCACCGATAAAGTTTTTGCATCAAACAAATTTTTTTCCTTGGCCACCGCAAACACGTCGCGGGCGGTGGTTAAATGGTGCAATGTAATATCCATCGCCGCCATATCCGCCGCCAAACCAAAAATACCATAATAAAAAATAACGAAGGAATCATTGCATAAAAATTCGGCTTGGCGCAAACCCTTCACAAAATTTATTTTGCTGCCGCCGTTGGTTGCCAAATCTTCGACCAACATGGCGCGCGCCCCGGGTTTTGCTCCGCCCTCAATACTGGCGTTCATGCCGTAACCCTTCGGCTTTTTGCGCACATAAACCATGGGTTGGTGAAAACGTTCGGCCAAACACATGGCGTAGGGTATGCCCGCGGTTTCGCCGCCCGCCATAATACTAATATTTTTTTGTTTTACCACGGGGGTTATTTTTTCAACCGCCATCGCCATCAATGTTTTTAATTCATCAGGGTAAAATATGGGCGCGCGACAATTCATGTAAATGGGGCTTTTGATGCCCGACGCAAATTGATATGGTTCATCGCCCCGAAAATTAACCGCACCAATGCGCCATAAAATCTCCGCCGTTTTTTTGGCAATATCATCACTCATAGAAAATTCTTTACCATGATGTTTGCAAATTCGGCAAGCAAGAAAAATAAAGAAAAAACGGGGCGGTCGCCCGCCATGCCCGCGCCTAATACTCGATTCCCTTTTGCGCTTTGATTCCCGCCTTGAATGGGTGTTTTACTTCGGTGCATTCGGTAACCAAATCGGCCATGTTGGTCAACCATTCGGGGGCGTTGCGCCCCGTTATTACAACATGTTGGTCGGGGCGTTTATTGGCCAGGGCATTTTCTACCATGTCATGCGCCAAATAATTGTAACGCAACACAATATTACATTCGTCAAGCAAAACAAGGTCGATGGTTTTATCCGCCATCATGTTTGCCGCCGCTTGCCATGCTTTGTCGGCCGCCGCCATGTCTTTGGCGCGGTCTTGGGTATCCCATGTGAACCCCTCCCCCATTCTTTTAAAAATACAATTGGGCTGGGTCGATAAAATATTTTCTTCGCCCGTTGGCCATGCCCCCTTCACAAATTGCACAATCCCCACTTTGAATCCATTGCCCAGGGCGCGGGTTGCCAAACCCATGGCGGCGGTGGTTTTACCCTTACCCTTGCCCGTGTAAACCATTAACAAACCTTTTTCAGCGGTGATGCTGGCCAGCATTTTATCGCGTGCTGCCTTTTTCTTCGCCATTTTTTCATGATGGCGCGCGTTTAATTCTTCTTCGGAAAAACCTTTGTATTTATCTTGATGATTATTTTGTTCCATAAAAATAATCCTACACCAAAAAAATCATAAATCAAATGAATGATTACACGGCTTCGGCGCCCGAAATAATTTCTATCAATTCTTTGGTAATTTGCGCCTGGCGCGAACGGTTATAAGTAATTGTCAATTTGTTAATCATGTCTTTTGCGTTGCGCGTTGCATTATCCATCGCGGTCATACGCGCCCCTTGCTCGGAAGCGAAGGATTCCAAAAAGCCGCGATAAACCTGCACCGATAAATTTTGTGGTAATAATTTCGCCAAAATCGATTCCTCGTCGGGCGAAAATTCGGTCATCACCTTTTCTGATTCATTCTTTTTGTCGACTGCTTTCACTGGCCCCTTCTCCGCTACCTTATCCGTGCTCTTGGCTTGCTCGCTGGTTTTAAAAGGTATCAAAGATAAAGGCGTGACAATTTGGGTCAAGGCCGAAACATATTTGGTAAAAAACAATTGGCATTCGTCGATGTCGCCACTGTTAAACAGGGCAAGAATTTTTTGCGCCACCATGTCGGCATTTTCAAAATTGGGGGTGGGTTTTGATAATTCTTCAAATTCGGCGATGAAGTTTTTTTGCATATCGCGTTTCAACAAATTAATCCCCTTGCGCCCGACCACCATCAATTTGACAACATGCCCCGCCGCTTGCAATTGATTAACTTTTTTTCGCACTTCCTTGACCATGCTGCCGTTAAAACCGCCGCACAACCCACGGTCGGACGTAACCACCACCAACAAAATTTTCTTATTTTTTTCGCCGCCGCGCCCCACCAACAAACTGGGGGCGTCCTGCCCCATGTCGCCAGATAATTGCGCCAACATGGCTTCCATTTTTTCGGCGAAGGGGCGTGCTTGGTTGGCGCGTTCTTCCGATTTTTTTAATTTTGCCGCCGCCACCATTTTCATGGCCGACGTAATCCGTTCGGTCGATTTAACCGTTTTAATCCGATTACGTAGGTCTTTTAAAGATGCCATAAAAATTTCTTATAAAAAATTTTTTAACAATATTAAGCAAACTTCTTCACAAAATCGTCAAGGAAAGTTTTTACTTTGGCTTCGGTGGCATCGGTCAATTGGCCGCTGTCATCAATCTCCGCCAACAATGCTTTGCCCTTGCCGCGTAAAGCGCGCAACATTTCATCTTCGAAACGGTTAACATCGTTTACATTGACATTGTCCAAATATCCCTTGGTGCCAGCATACAACGCCACCACTTGTTCGCCCATGGTTAATGGCGCAAATTGTGGTTGCTTCAGCAATTCGGTCAAACGCGCACCGCGTGCCAACAATTTTTGAGTCGAAGCATCAAGGTCAGAGGCAAATTGCGCAAAGGATTCCATTTCGCGATATTGCGCCAATTCCAATTTTATCGAACCCGCAACTTTTTTCATCGCCTTGGTCTGTGCGGCCGAACCAACACGGCTGACCGAAATACCAACGTTGATGGCGGGGCGAATCCCCTTATAAAACAAACCCGTTTCCAAAAATATTTGGCCATCGGTGATGGATATAACATTGGTGGGAATGTAAGCCGACACGTCGTTGGCTTGGGTTTCAATAATCGGCAGTGCGGTTAATGAACCCGCACCATTGTCTTCGTTCATTTTCGCCGCCCGTTCCAACAAACGCGAATGAAGGTAAAAAACGTCCCCAGGATAAGCTTCGCGACCTGGCGGACGGCGCAACAGCAAAGACATTTGGCGATAAGCCACGGCTTGCTTTGACAAATCATCATAAATTATCAAGGCATGCATGCCGTTATCGCGGAAATATTCACCCATGGCACAACCAGTGTAAGGGGCCATAAATTGCACGGGCGCAGGGTCCGACGCGGTGGCCGCGACAACAATGGTATAATCCATCGCGCCATTTTCTTCTAAGGTTTTAACCACCTGCGCCACGGTTGATCTTTTTTGACCAATCGCAACATAGATACAATAAAGCTTTTTGCTTTCGTCTTTACCTTCATTAATTTTCTTTTGATTCAAAATAGCATCAATCGCCACCGCGGTTTTGCCTGTCTGACGATCGCCAATAATCAATTCGCGTTGACCACGACCAATGGGCACCAAGGCATCCAAAGCCTTCAGCCCCGTTTGCACTGGTTCGTGCACCGATTTTCTTGGAATAATCCCTGGCGCTTTGGTTTCGACCAATCGCGTTTCTTTGGTTTTTAATGCGCCCTTGCCATCGATGGGGTTGCCCAAACCATCCAGCACGCGCCCCAACAATTCCTTACCCACCGCGGTGGAAACAATTTGCTTGGTGCGTTTAACTTGGGTTCCTTCCTTCACGCCGCGGTCGTCGCCAAATATAACCACGCCGACATTATCGCTTTCCAAATTTAATGCCATGCCTTTAACGCCGCCATCAAATTCCACCATTTCCCCTGCCTCAACCGACAACAAACCATATACCCGCGCCACGCCGTCACCGACCGAAAGCACCGTGCCAACCTCCGCCACCGCGACGGCTTCACTGCCGCCCATTTCGTTGGCAATTTCTGCCTGGATAATTTTTGAAATTTCGCTGGGATTGATATCAGCCATGGTTGTCTCCTATTTTTTTATATTTTTTGCTGTTTACGATAAATTTTGTTCAAGTCTTGCCAATTTGCTTTTGACCGATAAATCAATATTATATGATTCGACGGTCACGGTTAAGCCACCCAGTAAGCTTGCGTCAGTCTTATAGCGCAATGTTAGATTCTTGTCTAATTTTTTTTCTGTATCTTTATCAACCTCCTTGGCGAGCCATTTTGGCAACACCGCCACCAATTCTTTTTCCAGCATCTTTTTTTCGCTATCGTCCAGGTCCTGCGCCGTGGTTACCAACGCCACCAATTGCCCCGATTCTTGCAACAGCATGGTGATAACTTCTTCCAACATCATGCCCGCGGTTGCCAATCGTCCCTTGTCGGCCAACAAACCAAAAAATCCCAACAACAGGTTGCTGGCTTTTTTATCGGTTATTTTTTGCGCGATGATAATTTTTTCAAGGATAGATTTTTTTTGCTCGCGCGATAACTGGGGCGAAGCCGCCATGGCTTGCCAAGCATGATTGTCGGCAATGATTGTCAAACGCAATTTTGTAATGGTCTCCGCAAACGCGGTTACATCAATCCCTTCGGCTCTTGCCAGGCGATATAATGCCAGGGCGTATCTTTTTGCTAAGGGGCGGGATTGATCTTGAGCCATAATTTTATAGAAATATTCTGCGCAGCTTAGTGGTTTTTTTTATTATTTTTTTCATCCTACACTCTCGCCATAAGAAAAAGAATCGCGCTTGTCAATGACCTTGCTTATTATTATTTGCCCTTCATAACCGAGATTTTTGCTTGGCAAACCCAAACCAAATGTTACACCAACGCTAGCTTAGGTTTGATGCCCCAAAACAAAGCAAGTAAAAGAAAAAAAAGAGTTTCAATACTTTTTATAACTATTAATTATTAATGAATAACTTCCTGTGCGTTATTTATCAACAGGCTTATTAACAGTTTTCTTTTTATAAAAAGAAAAACTTCTTGCCATTGTTGCTTTCTTATCTTTAAATAAGTTAAATCAGATGAAGGACATAACAAAAGCACGAGTCCAAAAAAATAAAACAACCGCAGATTATAATTTCAGCTTACAAATAACAATAATGGAAATAATGGAACAAGGGATAAATAATAAAAAATTAAACTAAAAAAATATTTAATAGCTTTAGTAATGCTAGCATGATTGATAAATAATATCTTATGAGGCTATCGTGAATTAACCGCATAAAAATCAACGCCTGATGTAATCAAATAAAAAAATAAACAACACCATGACTTTTACTTGGACCAACGAAAAAGAAACCGAATTAAAATCCCTGTGGCAAAAGGGTTATTCGGCACGACAGATCGCAACCAAAATGGGCGATGTCAGCCGCAACGCCGTCATTGGCAAGGCGCACCGCCTTGGCCTGTCGCAACGTATTGCGCCGCCCAAGCGCGAATTTTTAAACACCCAATTTGCACGCGAACGAACTTGCCAATGGCCATCGGGCGACCCATTAAAACCTGGTTTTCATTTTTGTGGCAAGCAAATTGATGGCACCAAACCCTATTGCAAGGCTCATTGCTTGCGCGCCTATCGCCGTTTAACCATTGTTGAGGCCGAACGCGAAATGGAAAAAAATTCGGCCTTGTTGCGCAGCGGTACTTCGGCGGCGGCTCCTTCTAACCTGCCGTCTCGTCCTGCCCCGCGGTTGTCGACTTCGCTAACTAAGTTTTCATGACCATTGGCCATTTGCATTATTCATGGCCTGTAAGTATGATTGGTTGGAGGTAAAGCATGTTAGACCGTTATAGTCGCCCTGAAATGAAAAAAATTTTTCAGGACGAAAACAAATATACATTATGGCTGGCCATTGAAACCGCGGCCGCCGAAAAAATGGCGCAATTGGGCACCATACCCAAAACCTTGCCGCCGTTGCTTACCAAGGTAAAAACAATCACGGCGCAAGATGTTGCCAGGATTCTTGAGATTGAAAAAACCACCAAGCACGATGTCATAGCCTTCCTTACCTTCGTTGCCGAGGAAGTTGGCGAGGAAGCAAGGTTCCTCCACCAGGGTTTAACCTCTTCCGATATTTTGGATACCACCCTCAGCCTGCAATTATCGCAAGCCAGCATGTTATTAAAAAATAATATAACGCGTTTATTAGCGGCATTAAAAACCCTGGCCGACAAACACAAACATACCCTGACCATGGGGCGGTCTCACGGTATTCATGGCGAACCTGTGTCCTTTGGTTTTAAAATATTGGGGCATTACGCGGCCTTTCAACGGGCGGCCACGCGGTTGGAAGCGGCGACGCGCGATGTGGCGACCTGCAAATTGCGTGGTCCCATGGGAACTTTTTCTTCGGTTGACCCCGCGGTAGAAAAATATGTTGCAGAAAAATTAAACCTAAGCATCGAACCCCATGCCACCCAAGTTATCCCGCGCGACCGCCATGCCATGTTTTTTGCAACCTTGGCGGTGATAGCGGGTAGCATAGAAAACCTTGCCACCGAAATTCGTCACTTGCAAAGGACCGAAGTCAACGAAGCCCAAGAATTCTTTTCCCAAGGGCAAAAAGGCTCATCGGCCATGCCGCATAAAAAAAATCCTATATTAAGCGAAAACTTGACGGGCTTGGCGCGTTTGGTAAGGGGCTATTGCCTGCCCGCGTTAGAAAATATTACCCTGTGGCATGAACGCGATATTTCCCATTCATCGGTCGAACGGGTTATAGTGCCCGACGCCTTGGTCACGCTTGATTTTGCGCTGGATAGATTGGTGGGGTTGTTAGAAAAATTGCAGGTCAACGAAGCGGCGATGGCCGACAACATGAAAAAATCTTATGGGCTTTATCATTCGGGGGCGATATTGAACGCCCTAACCCACGCGGGGTTAAGCCGTGAAGAATCATACAAATTGGTGCAATCCATCGCCATGACGGCGTGGGATAAAAAAATCAACTTCGTCGAATTAATCCTAGGCGACAAAACCATCGCCACCTATCTTTCATCCAGCGATATCAAAAAACTTTGCCAGGACGATAATTATTTACAATATATTGATTATATTTATCAAATGGTTTATGGGTCTTCTAACCAAGCATCGTAGAAATAGAGAAAAAATGGGGCAATCTTTATGGGAAAAAAGTTACTGCGCAGCATTAATCGAAGGACGTTTCACAAATTAAAAAATTGGCTAGATTTTCAAAAAGATAAAAAAAAATTTGTAAAATTGTTGGCGAACGCCCCTTCGCAAAATAAATTGCCATGGCGACTGGGCGATGACTATCCTATTATGAATGAAAAGAAAGCAACCAACGGCAATGCTGGCGGTCATTATTTTCATCAAGATTTGTTTGTCGCCCAGCAAATTTTTTTAAAAAAACCTAAGCGTCATCTTGATATTGGCTCCAGCATGGCAGGATTTGTCTCCCATGTTGCCAGCTATAGAAAAATTGAAGTAATGGATATTCGCCCGCAAACCAGACCTATCCCCAATGTCAGTTTTATCAAACGAGACCTGATGTTGCCCATTCGCCCGCAAGAAAAAGAAAAATTTGATTCCATTTCTTGCCTTCATGTCTTAGAGCATTTTGGTTTAGGGCGATACAGTGACCAGATTGATCCTTCAGGACATAAAAAAGGCATGGCAAACTTGGTTGCATTATTAAAGAAAAAAGGAATTTTGTATTTTTCTACCCCATTCGGGGAAAGACGCATTATGTATAATGCCCATCGTGTTTTTGATATGAACTATTTATTAACATGGTTTGCAGAAGTAAATTTAAAAGTTATAGAATTTTCTTATGTCGACGACCACGACAATTTGCACGTTAATCAGCCATTGAAAAAAACATTAATAGATAAAAACTATGGGGTTAAAAACTATGGCTGTGCTATTTTTCAATTGCAAAAAGCCGCCTAATAAATTTAAAAAGATATAAAGCAACTTGACAAATAAAACGTTTTGAGATAAGCGATTAAAACAATCGAAAGAAAAATCATGACCAATTATGCAATTATCAAAACTGGCGGCAAGCAATATCGCGTGGTAGCGGGCGACATTTTACGCGTTGAAAAACTCCCCAATAAAAAAGGGGACAAGGTTGATTTCCCCGTGTTGATGACGGGCGGCGCCACACCAACCATCGGTAACCCATTGGTCGCGGGGGTGAAGGTATCGGGCGAAGTGTTAGAGCAAGGCCATTTGCCAACCGTCAGAATTTTTAAGAAAAAACGCCGCCATAATTATCGCCGCAACAACGGTGCACGTCCTTTGGTGTCGCTTATAAAAATTACCAACATCGGCTAACCAACAACCACAGGAGCATATCATGGCACATAAAAAAGCAGGCGGTAGTTCAAGAAACGGACGCGACAGCGCAGGGCGTCGCCTTGGCGTAAAATTATTTGGTGGCGAGCGTGCCCGCGCGGGCAATATATTGGTTCGTCAACGCGGCACGGTTTATCATGCGGGCCCCAATGTTGGCATGGGTCGCGACCATACTTTGTTTGCGTTAATCGACGGCGTGGTTACTTTTAAGAAAAATTCGGCGCGTCAAACTGTATCGGTGTTGGCTAGGGAAGCCGCCAAAAGCAATTAATTACTTTTTTTTTGTAGTTTATAATTTTTGGGGTATTAACCCATTGATTTTGTTCCGAGGTTTATGAATCCTTCCATCGTTCTTATCGAGCCCGATATTCCTCAAAATACGGGCGCCATCATGCGATTATGCGCTTGCCTAGAAACGCCACTTCATTTGATAGAACCATTTGGTTTTATTTGGCAACCTGAAAAATTAAAACGCGGGGGGCTTGATTATCTTGATAAGGTTAATCTATCACGCCATCTTGATTATGATAAT
Organism: Alphaproteobacteria bacterium; assembly: GCA_965262775.1. Lineage (GTDB taxonomy): Bacteria > Pseudomonadota > Alphaproteobacteria > JASGCL01 > JASGCL01 > JASGCL01. Next base: position 374,179 of record CBDHFT010000007.1, read on the forward strand.
TTTATATCCACCGCCAAACCCAATCGCACCGTGCTTTTCACCACCCACGCCAATCAGGTGATAGATGACTTTACCTTCGCGCCCGATGATTTTTTATTATTCGGCAGCGAATCGCGCGGCGCGCCAGCCATTATTCATCAGCGGGCGGATAAAAAAATTAAAATTTCTATGTCACCCGATACCAGGTCACTTAATTTGGCAACAACCATCGCCTTCGCGCTGGGGCATATTGCGGCCCTGGGTCGGATTCATTCTTAACAAATAATTTATATTACTCATGGTAAACATCACACCCCCACAAACATGAAGGCAAATACCCTACTCCATACCCACGACAAGCTTGCTTATGGGCAGCAGGTTGCGACCATTTGGTTTGCCGATTTGCAGCGACGCATTATCAAAACCATGGAAAAAATAGAAAAGGAATTTGCCGCTAGCCGCCCGCCAACCAAGGTTTTTAAGCTGCGGGATAAGATTAACAATCCTATGGCCAATGGCCAATTTACCAAAAAAACCTGGCAGAGGAAAAACCCCGATGATTCGCCAGGCGGCGGCGGCACCATGGCCATCATGCACGGGGCGGTGATGGAAAAAATGGGGGTTAATATATCCACCGTCGATGGTTTCTTCAGCGAAGATTTCAAACATAAAATTCCTGGCACCAACCAGCGGGGCGATTTTTGGGCTAGTGGTATTTCTTTGGTGGCGCATCCCGCTAACCCCCATGTGCCTGCTATCCATTTCAACACGCGATTGCTGGTAACGGGTAAATGGTGGTTTGGCGGCGGCATTGACCTGAACCCTGCTATCCCCGATGATGAAGATACAAAAAAATTTCACCATGACCTGCAAACCATGTGCGATAAACATGACAAAAATTTTTATCCCGCTTACAAAAAATGGTGCGATGAATATTTTTATATCAAGCACCGCAAGATAGCACGCGGGGTTGGTGGTATTTTCTTTGACCAATTATCGGCTGATGAATCGCTGGCGCATCCTGTCATGGATGGTCATTTTGAAAAATACTTTGCCTTTATCAAGGATGTTGGTGAATTTTTTCTATCCTATTATCCCGCGCTTGTCAGAAAAAAAATGCACATGGATTTTACGCCCGCCGAACGCGCCCAACAATTAATTTACCGCGGGCGTTATGCCGAATTTAATTTGCTCTACGACCGCGGGACAAGGTTTGGCCTGGAAACCAATGGCAATATTGAGGCTATTCTTATGTCTTTGCCGCCCGTTGCGACCTGGAAATAAAATCAAACTAACGTTGATAAAAATTATTTGGTAAGGGTGGTCAGCAAATCGTCGCCCGATATGGTGCCATAATTTTTATTTTTATCCTTGACCACAAAAAAATTCTTTTCCTTTTGCCACATGGTGAGCAATTCTTGGTAAGTGGTATTGGGTAGCACTTCGGTGCCCCCCGATGTGGTGATGGTTTCAGAAAAACCAACCAAGTCGCGCGCCTTCAACACTTTTATCGGGTTAACTTCGCTGACGAAATCCTTAACATATTTGCTATTGGGTTTTAACAAAATATCACGCGGCGTCCCCACCTGCACCACGCCACCATCCTTCATGATAACGATACGGTCGGCTATACGCGTTGCTTCGTCCAAATCATGCGACACAAAAACAATGGTGCGGCGCAGTTTCTTATTCAATTCCAACAATTCGCTTTGCAATTGATAACGAATAATGGGATCAAGCGCGGAAAATGGCTCATCCATCAACAATATCGGCGCATCGGTTGCCAGGGCGCGCGCCAAGCCAACCCGTTGCTGCATACCGCCCGACAGGCTGGATAACATGGCATTGGCCCATTTTTTCAAACCCACCAATTCCAACATTTCATCGGCTTTTTTTAGCCTTTTGCTTTTTTCAACGCCCGCCAATTCCAAAGGAAAGGCAACATTATCCGCAACGGTGCGCCAAGCCAACAACCCATATTGTTGAAACACCATGGCGACCGAGCGTTGCCTAAAAGAACGCAATTGATCGTCGGTGCAATTGTTGACATAGATGGTCGAGCTATCGGTAGCGTCATCACCCACGGCCTGAGAAACGCGCAATTCGCCCGATGTAATTTTATTCAAACCATTGATGGTGCGCAGCAACGAAGTTTTTCCCGAACCAGACAAACCCATCAAAACCAACAATTCACCGCGGGGAATGTTCAAAGAAACATCGCGCACCGCATAGATGGTTTCTTTTTTGGTGCGGCCAAAAACATTACGCGTCCTGTCAGTTCGCGAATCCACAACAAATTTTACCCCAACATTTTCTATCTCTATCATGTTGCCAGCTTTGATTGTTTTTTTATCGGCACGTTTGCCAAAGCCACCATTTGTCGAGCTGACAACTTTATTCATGGCTGATTGCTTAGATTTTTTCATATCTTTTTTCATAGGTTGATACCTTTTCTATAAATGATGTTATTGTTTATTAACTATTACGATGTGAAAGGTTGCGCAATATTCTGTCCATAATAATCGCCACAATAACAATCGCCAATCCGCTTTCAACCCCGAGGCCAACATTGACCTGGTTAAGGGCGCGCACCACAGGCACGCCGAGGCCCGAAGCCCCGACCAAGGCGGCTATCACCACCATCGACAGGGATAACATGATGGTTTGATTAAGCGCCTGCAACAAAAATGGCAGGGCATAAGGATAATCCACCAAGCGCAACCTTTGCCATTTGGTCGCGCCAAATGAATCCGCGGTTTCTTGCAAAGATTTCGGCACCGAGCTAAGAGCCGTGTAAACCAAGCGCACGGGGGTTGGCACAACAAATATCACCGTGGCAAAAATGCCAGGCACCATGCCCAAGCCAAACAACACCAAGGCAGGAATAAGATACACAAAGGTTGGCACAACCTGCATCATATCCAACACTGGTTCAACGAATTTGTAATAACGTGGCCTGCGCGCCAGCAGGGTGCCGAGCGGCAAAGCAATAATCAAACAAACCGTCGCCGAACACACCACCAAGGAAAATGTTTCCATGGCGGCTTGCCAAAAGCCTAAATTTAAAAGTACAATCAAACCAACAATAGCACCGATGGTTAAAATAATACGACGGCTGAGGAAATAAGTTATGGCAGCAAAAATAGCGACCATGTAGAGCGGCGGTAGAATCAGCATCAAAGCAACGATGCCTTCTAAAGTGCTTGTTAAACCGTCAACCAAAAAATTATGGTGCTTGAAGGAGTCAAGGATAGGCTCCAAAAAACGCCAGGCATGCTCGCCCAACTCAAATTTGTTATTAGCAATTTTTTCCGACAAACCAAAATCTAAATACATGTTTTTTTACTCCTAAAAATATATAAAGTTATTAAATCAATTTTATTTCCTACATCAATTTTTATTTTTAATTTAAGCATTAATTCGCTCACAGCGGCTACTACCCAACATTAATTAATTTACGTATCTGCGTGTCCCCCCTTATGATTAGAATCCTTATTTATAGAATTCTTATGAATAGAATTCTAACCAACTACAGATTTTTGTCAAGTTTTTATTTCAATAGACAAAACTATAAAAGACAATGACTAAAAACTTTATATATAAAATTAGTAAAAAAATACCCCCGCGCTCTAGTAAAACGCGAGGGTATTTTGATATTTTAAGTAAAATATCTTTCGACAAAAATTACATGCCGAGTGATTTTTTTACCGCCGCAACCGCGTCGCCGCCGTCTTTGGTGGTTACGCCTGCAAGCCAAGCGTTAAGCACGTCAGGATTCTTTTTCAAGTATTCCGCTGCTGCTTTTTTTGGATCTTTCTTTTCCTTGCCAATTTTGTACATCACTTCATTTTCCATGGGGAGCGTGAATTTGACGTTCGACAAGAATTTATAGACATTGGGGCAATCTTGCTTCAAGCCAGCGCGAACCAAGGTTTTGATAGTGGTGTAACCACCATTTTTACCAAACCATTCGTCGCCGCCATCAAGATATTCCATTTTATAGAGATAGCCCATCCAGTGTGGAGCCCAACCCAAAAAGACGACATAACCGTCTTTGTTGCGCTCAACTTGGCTAAGCATCCCAGCTTCGGAAGATTCAACAACCGTAAATCCTTCGATGCCGTATTTTTTGAATGCAGCACGGAAATGGTCATTGCCTTCGTTACCTGGTTCTATACCATAAACCTTGCCACCCAATTTATCTTTAAATTTGGGCAGGTCTTTGATATTTTTTAAACCAGCGTCGTAAGCCGTTTTGGTCGTGGCAAAGGTGTATTTTGCACCTTCGACATTGTTGCGCACTACTTCCACCGTTTTGTTTTTCACAACTGGGCCAAAGAGAGAGTCAGCAGCGGGCGACCAATAATCTAAAAAGACATCCAAGTCTTTGGTCGACAATGATTTTGCAATCACGGGCGAAGCAAGGGTTTTGATGTCAGATTTGTATCCTAATGCGCTAGCGACATTAAGGAAAGCCAAAGCGTTGATGGCGGTATTATCCGACCAGCCAACGTCACCCACACGTAGGGTGCCGCAAGAGGCTTGCTCTGCTGCTTTTGCTGTTTGGCTGGCGGTCAATGTTAAAGCCATTGCCATCGTGCCAAGCAATAATAGTTTTTTCATGTTTTTCCTTTCAAGAAATAATGAAGCGTTGTAAGGAGAAGACTACTACCATTAGTAGTATACAAAATGCTCATAGTCCCCGCCCCGTTTGATTTTATTTTCTACCCTTTCTAAAAATCTGTCAAGCAAAAATTTATTAAGAATTGCTAGAAAATTTTTTAAGTCCGCTAACTAGAATCTTAATTTACCCAATATTTGGCGACACCAATTTGCCAAACAATCAAGGGCTATTTTTTCTACCCTTTTATCTTCCTTTATTGTTGATATCAGCCGTTGAATATTGGCGGCGCAATCCTCCACTTCCTTTTGTGCGGCCGCCATGCCTACCAGGGCGATGGTGGTTGCCTTGCCCGCCGCCTTGTCCTTGCCGGTTTTTTTGCCCATTGCCGCGCTGGTGCTTACTTCGTCCAATATATCGTCAACCGCCTGATACAACAAACCAACCTGGCTTGCCAATTCACGCCACATTAGTTGCGTGGCGGGAAGCATTTGTTGCTGGGCAAGGCGTAAAGGCGCGGTCAAAGAAAATTCTATCAGCGCGCCCGTTTTTTGAGCCTTCAACAACCTGGCTTGCGCCATGGTTTCCGCCCCCATCATATCACGCCATTGGCCCGAAACCATGCCGCCAAACCCCGCGGCGCGCGCCAAATCAATCACCAATCTATTGCTTAATTCTGCTGACAGGTTGGGGCTGGTCGCTATCAATTCAAATGCCAGCCCCTGCAGCACGTCGCCCACCAAGATAGCGAAAGCCTCGTTGGTTTTGCTGGATAACCTCTCGGGGAAAGCCACATGCAGGGTTGCCTTACCGCGCCGTTGTTTGTCGTCGTCCATCGCTGGTAAATCGTCATGAATAAGCGAATAATTATGGATAAGTTCTATCGCCAAGGCCGCATGATAAAATTTAGGAAATGCTGGTTGTTCTAGGGTGTTGCCGCATGCCGCGCTCGCCAAAAATACAAACCATGGGCGCAACCTTTTTGCGGGGTGCGCCCCATCACCATTGAGCAAGACATAACGCGCCCCATCCAATAGGCTGAGGTTGTTTTCGTCCTGCCGCAACGTGGCTTGCGCTGTTTTTTCCTGTTGTGCCAAATGTTGAAAAAATATCGTCAGGCTTTTCTCAACCCAATCGGCCGCGGCCTTGATGGATGCTTCGGCGTCATCCACCATGATTTTATCGGCGGCCAGGTTAGGAAAAGCTAGCTTGTCCATGTTCTACTTAATGAATGATTTCGGTTTGATAGGGGAAATGGTCTACAGGGTTATTTGCTCTATTTCATGAATCATTATCTTTATCATCAATGGTGAATTCTTTTTTGCCGACAATTTTTTTACCACTGCTTGATGGCTCGTCTTTATTTTGCGCCAACAGCAATTGTTCAATTTTTAATTTTGCCTGTTGCAATTCGTTCTGACATTGCTGATGCAATGCCATGGCACGTTCGTAATATTTTACCGACTCGCTAAGCGAAACCTCCCCCTGCTCCATGCTGGCTATAATTTTTTCCAATTCTGCCAAGGCATCTTCAAAAGATAGTTTTTTGCTATCGCTATTCATCTTCTTCTTTTTTTATGACCGTCAAATGTAATTCTTTTAATTGCTTGTCGCTTACCATCGATGGTGCCCCCAACATTAAATCTTGCCCATTTTGTTGTAAGGGAAAGGCAATGACCTCGCGTATGTTTGGTTCGTCCGCCAGTAACATAACTATACGGTCGATGCCAGGCGCCGCCCCGCCGTGCGGTGGTGCGCCAAATTGCAATGCCCTTATCATGCCGCCAAATTGTTCGTCGACCATTTGTTGATTATAACCCGCCAAGCCGAAGGCGCGATACATAATATCGGGGCGATGATTACGAATAGCCCCCGACGACAATTCCACCCCGTTGCAAACAATATCATATTGGCTGGCTTTGATGGCCAGCAATTTTTCTTTATCTTGCGGGGTTAGGTTTTCTAAAACCGCCAAGCCCCCTTGCGGCATGGAAAAGGGATTATGAGAAAAATCAATTTTTTGTAATTCGTCATTCCATTCGTAGAGTGGGAAATCAACCACCCAGCAAAAAGCAAAGGCATCCTTATCAATCAAATTCATTTCTTGCGCCAATTTGGTGCGCGCCATACCAGCAAACAGGGCCGACTTCCTCTTTTCCCCCGCGACAAAAAATACCGAATCGCCGTCCACCGCGCCAACCTTATCCTGCAACAATTTTATGACTTCTGGTTTTATATTTTTGGCAATGGGTCCCAATGCTTCGCCATTTTTAAAAATAATATAGCCCAGGCCCGCCTCGCCTTCCTTACGCGCCCAATCATTCAAGCCGTCAAAAAATGACCGCGGTTTGTCGGCGGTGTTGCCAACTTTGATTGCGCGCGCACAGCCGCCTTTTTTTACAACTTCATCAAAAATTTTAAAACCGCTGTTGCCAAATATATCACCCACCGACATTATTTCCAATGGGTTGCGCAAATCGGGTTTGTCACTGCCATATTTTTCTAAAGCATCTTCATATTTTATTTTGGGAAAGGGCGTGCCCAACGCGGGCAAAATTTTCATCGCCCGATTTTTTTTAACTTGCCACCAATTTTTTCCTACATCATGGAATAACCCCGCAATCACTGGCTCCACCACTTGGAACACATCTTCTTGCTCGACGAAGCTCATTTCCAAATCCAATTGGTAAAATTCGCCTGGGCTTCTATCGGCGCGCGCATCTTCATCCCTGAAACATGGGGCAATTTGAAAATAGCGATCGAATCCCGCTATCATCAACAATTGTTTGAATTGTTGCGGTGCCTGGGGCAGGGCATAAAATTTTCCTGGTTGCAAGCGCGATGGCACCAAAAAATCCCTGGCCCCTTCGGGTGATGACGCGGTTAAAATCGGGGTTTGAAATTCGGCGAAGCCTTGCTGCTGCATCGCACGGCGCAGGTAATCTATCACCTGGGCGCGCAGCATTATATTATCGTGCAATTTTTCCATGCGCAGGTCTAAGAAGCGGTAGGTCGCCCTCACCTCTTCAGGATACCCCGCATCCTGGTTAATGGGAAAGGGCAGGGTTTTGCTCGTCGCCAACAACTCGGCCTTGTCCACCACCACCTCCACTTCACCGCTGGGCAGGTTTTTATTAACCGTTTCGGGACTGCGCGCCACCACCTGGCCCGTAATTTTTACCACCGATTCCAATGATATTTTTTCCAGCAATGAAAAATAATCGGTGCCCTGTTCGGTAACAATTTGGGTAATACCATAATGATCGCGCAGGTCGATAAACAACAAATTCCCGTGGTCGCGTTTGTTATGCACCCACCCCGCCAGGGTCACCGTGGTTCCATTATCGGTCAAGCGTAATTGCCCCAAATGATGCGTGCGATAAGAATTAGGTTTCATAATTGATGGCGGTGGTTAGAAATAGGATATTAAAAATATATTTAAACCCTCTTTACCTATTCACGCCCAATAAATCAATGGCGTATAAATGACGATGATTTATGTAATTTATTAATCACCACACCATGCCGTTCCCCCAGATAATAAAAATATTAATAAAATAATGGTTGTAAAAAAAAGAAATTTATTTATAGTCTTTTTCGTTAATTCTAAAAAAAAATTGAAGGAGGAATCAACATGGTAAAAAAATCAACGCCGAATCTTAGCTTCTGCAACATCTTATCTTTATCTGCTAAAAAATTAATGGGCGGCAAGCAAAGCCACGCCTGCCTTAGCACTTATGTCGCTTTATTATTTTCTTGGATTATTGTTTATGGCATTGTCTATGGCATCAACACCGCCGACGTCGGTTTGGTTAACGGGATCGTGGGTGAGGTCAGTTACCTCTTCACCGACAGCCATGGGTTTATGGATATGTTGGTTTACCTAAGCCCCATGTTGGCATGGCATTTGGGTGGCAAACGCTCGGCCTATTTTTATTACTTGCCCTTGGTTTGGACCGCCCTTGACACGGCCTTGGCCATGAATGACATGCATCCATTTGTAACATTTTGGGTGATGGCGGTGGTTAGTTTTTACGCCAGTATAAAAATCGCGGGCTACGCAAAAAATTAATGTTACTAACGGCGGTTGATGGCAACATCGCGCCGCGTTTTTCATTTTAAAAACCAAAACCCCGTTCGCTTTATATAAGCGGGCGGGGTTTTTTAATGTTGACTGTCGTTGTTCAACCCGTGGAGCCAAAACCGCCCGTGCCGCGTTTGTTATCTTCGTCGGCGAAGTCAACAATTTCAACCAAGTCGACGGCGGGCAAAGATAAAAAAACCATTTGCGCAACGCGCATCATGGGGTCGATGGTTGCCGCCGCATTGCCATGGTTTATTAATACCACACCAATTTCGCCGCGGTAATCGCTGTCGATGGTGCCAGGGGTATTGAGGACCGTCAAACCATGCTTCAACGCCAAGCCCGACCGCGGGCGAACATCGGCCACCATATCTTGGGGCATTTTTAAAAAAACGCCAGTCGGAATTAATTTGCGTTCGCCAGGGGCTATCACCATTGATTCGTTGATGGCCGCCATCAAATCAAAACCCGCGCTGCCCGCCGTGGCGCGCGCGGGGTAAGGGGTTGCACCCTTCGCCTGTAATAATTTTTTTATCAGGGGCGATAATTTTATTTCGATGATATTTTTTTCGGCGCGGATTGTCATTTTTTTTTCTCTGGTTATTCGTTATATCGTCCGCTTGTTATTTTTTATTTCTATCAAATTTTTCGCGTGGTTTGGTTTCGTTTGCTTTCAATTTGTTTAATAACATCACCACTTCTTCTTGGAATTTCGGGTTTTCTATCATGCGCCCTTCCACCGTTTTTACCGCATGGATAACCGTGGTGTGGTCGCGTGAAAAGCGTGCGCCGATGGACGGCAAAGACCGCGTGGTCGCCATTTTCGCCAAATACATCGCAACTTGACGCGGGCGGGCAATATCTTGCAATCGGCTTTTGCCCAATAATTCTTCTAAAGTAATATCGTAATGTTCGGCCACCAAATGCTGGATAGTATCGATGGTAATTTTTTTACGTTCGGCCCTGAAAAAATCGGCCAACAATGTTTGGCATGTTTTTAACGACAACAACTCGCTACCTGCCTGCGCCCTGGCTTGCTCGGTTGTCATTTGTCGTCCCAATTCCATTTTAATCATCAATTGATTAATGATACCGCTTAATGCCCGCGGGCTAACTTGGTCATGATTACCAAAATGCCCTTCGTTTAATTTTTCGGCCAACCAATCCATCGCTTCGTTGCTTAAGTCTATACCTTTTTGCATGGCCTTTAACCTTAATACTGCCCGTTGCATGTCGGTCGACAGGGGTTTCAATTCGGTGGCAAGGCCGCTAAGCAGGCGCGATAATATTCTTTGGCCAAGTTGCGTCAGGTCCTTGGGACCACGGTCGGCCACCAACACCATCATCTTGCCCCTATCCAAAAATTGTCCGACGATGGTTTCCAATGCTTTCAACGCCCCTTCTTTGCCTAAGACAAAATGCAAATCGTCTATCAGCAAACAATCAACATCGGCGAAATTGCTTTCGAAAGAAAATATTTCTTTTTGGCGCACCGCGGTAACAAAATATTGTAAGAAATCTTCGGCGGTAAAATAAAGAATTTTTTTGCGTGGGTGACGTTGTTTTTGGTAATGACCAATCGCGTTTAATAAATGGGTTTTGCCAAACCCCACCGCGCCATAAATAAACAACGGATTAAATGGTAATTTCGGAAAATTATCCAGCATTTGCCGCGCCGCATTAATAGCCTCTTCGTTACTATCCCCCACCACCAAATTATCAAATTGAAATTGGTTTAATAATTCCGATCCCAATAATTTTTTTCCTTTGCTTGGGTTGGCATCGCCAATGGCCCCCATCACATCGTTAACGGTGGGGATAGACGTCACCACCGCACGTTCTGCGCCATTATCATCGCTTCTTTCGCCTATGATAAAATCTATATCGCTGACTTGCCATTTTTCTATTTGCAAACGTTGTAACAACCAATAACGATAATTTTTTTTCACCCATTCGGCTTGGAAAAAATTTTCAGCGCGGAAGGTCACCACCCCGTCTTTATGTTTAACCCCCACCAGCGACGCCAAGAATCGTCGATAAGATGTTTCGCCAAATTCGGCGCGGAATTGCCCCGTTATTTTTGCCCACACGCCATCCCAAGCCATTTGCCATGAAGGTTGCGACGATGTTGTTTGTTCTGTCGTTGATTGACCATCATTCACGGCACGCGTGGTTTGGCGCGCGGCACGGCGCACATCCCCCGCCAATGGATTCGTGGGATTCGCGGGATTTATGGGATTCGCGTAATGGCCACCGATGGGTGGCATTGTTTCGGACAAACCATGCCCATCACCTGGGTTCAGGGCGGTGCCACCCGTCCTGTTTTTATCCATCCCACCGCTATCATCATTTTGTTGATTATAACTGGCTTTATAATGATTAAGCTGCCCTGTATCTGACGCTTTATTGCTTTGGGTTGAGGTTTTTGATTTCTCGGTCAATTGTCTCGTATCATATCTTTTCTCAATCATTACTTACTCCATTTCTTTTATTTTTTATTTTCTTTTATGTATCTTTATTATTAAAAAAACTTTTTACTTACATTATATTTTTTTATTTTATTCCTATTCCCTTGCTATTTACTTATATCAATTACTTTTCTCTTGTTTTTACTATCCTCATAGTTTCCATTTCATTTCTATATTTGCCTCTCTTGCCTCTCGTCACTCCTAGCCCTGACTAAACTGTTCCCGCGTTATCATTTGTCTTATTTTGTTATTTTTTTTGTTGTTGTTTATAACATCCGTTATATCCCTGAGTTGTATCGCTGACCGCCCTTCCCCTTCCTTTACCTATTTTTACGCAGAAACCGCCAGGAATGCGCACAGATAACTGAAAAATAAGGGTTAGTTAAATTGTAAATGCTAAAAAGCAAGATAAATGAAGCATAATCGAGTTCTGTCTGCGGCCTATTTAAATGTCCTCCTTCTTAAATAGCAAACTTCTTCCCAATCATTGATATATCATGTCAAAAAGCCCCATAGTCAACAACCCCAAAAAAACTTAATAACTAGATTTTTTTTGTTGACAAAATCATGGTTTTATTAAGGCTAAAATGGTTTATTCGCCTTAGTCATTGATTAAAAAGGATTTTGTTTAAAAAATAAAATTACTAAATCTATATTATAATATAGATATTTTCTCGCTGTTAAAATAATTTATATTAATCAATAATTTAAAATCAATCTTACGCGTCAAATGTTATTTAAAATGTTTTTAGAATTATTCTAAATGACCTTTGGAATAGTTTTGCCTTAGTTTAGATGGTATATATAACTATTAAAACCATTAATGATTGTTATAGATTGTTCTTCATTTTTCCTTTATTGAGGAGAGATAAAACTCTTGCGAGCCAATGGATAATTTTTTTCAAAGTAGGTAATTGATTATCAATAAGATAATTTATAACAATCATAAGATTAATATGAATATTAAGCAGCCAAACTTATTTAAAATGATTTTAGAATGATTACACAAATCTCTTAATGGTGGTTTTGCTATCTTTGATGGTATTAAATAAAACCTTGATTTTTTACCCCTTATGTTTCATAAAAAATTTGTGTTCAAGGGGCTACATTTTTTCTTCAAATCCTTCAAAAAAGATATCGGCACCAGCCAAGGGGATGTCGGTCGATTATTATTAGCCATTTTTATCGATGGCATCATGGTGGGCATGATTTTAACCCATATCCCCCTTATGTTAAAATACAATGGTGAGACCAGCCGCGTTATTGGCTGGGTATTGGGTATCACCAGTCTTACTTCCTTGATTGCTAGCCCACTGGTGGGAAGGGTAGCGGCAAAATTTGGCATGGCGCGCGCCATCATGGTCGCGGGTTTGCTCAATGCTTGCCTTGCTTTGTTGATGGGCTTGTCCCAGGATCCCCTCTATTGGGGCGTTATTCGATTTTTTGCTGGTTTTTTCGTGGCGGTGCGCTGGCTGGGAATGGAGGCATGGGTTAATAACCTTGCCGAAGTAAAAAATCGTGGGCGTATCATGACCCTCTATACCACCTGCTTCACCACCGCGGTGGCGATTGGCGGCGGGTTGATAGGCCATATTTTTTTGGATGGTTTATTGCCCTATGGTGTGATGGCGGGGTTGTTATTGCTATCCTCGCTGCCGATTTTAAAAATGAAACATCAAACAATCAAGTTGGATGCACCCAGCAAAAGTTCTTCGCAAATCAATTTTTTACAAATGATCAAAAATAATCCTGTGGTTTTAATCGTTGCCATTGCCTCGGGGGTTATGTTTGGCGCGTCGGGCATGATTACGGTGCAAACCATCAACCACGGCTTCACACCGCAAGACGCAAGTTTTGTTGTGTTTCTTTATTTCATTGGTCCTATTATTCTTTTTCCTATTGTCAGCCATGTGGTCAACAATTTTTCGGCCAAAAAACTTATTCCCTGTGCGGGCATGTTGGCTGCCATTTGTGCCTGGCCAGCCTTTTACACCCAACATCTTACGACCATCCAAATATTTATTATGATCTATGGCGCGATGGAATTGATAATCTATAGCAGTTTGCTGAGCTTTATTGGCCAGCATTATCGCGGCTTGAATATGATTGCATTGAATAGTTTGGTCGTCATGGTCTACAACGCAACCAGCATGGTCACCGCCCCCGTCGCGGGGGAAATGATGACCCGCTTCGGCCTGTTGGGTTTACCGCTGTTGATGATGACCGTCGGGCTGTTGGCTCTTTCCATTTGGTTTTATCCCCAGACCAAGGCGGGGCATAAAGTTCGGCTGTCATAACCGACCCCGTTTCAATAAGTTGCCCAAGCATCAAGCAACGCACAGTTAGATTGATTTTGTTAATATTATCATCCATAATGCGCAGGTGATTATTTCCGCCTTTAAAAAATTTTTTAATCAATTATGCGATGATTTGAAAACCAGCAACAATGGTGTCGGTTATTTGTTGTTAACGGTTTTTCTTGATACCATCATGACGGGGATGGTTGCAACCCACATACCTTTGGTGATGGAAAGCAATGGCGAGAAAAGCCAAGTTATTGGCTGGGTGTTGGGTGTGGCGTCTATCTCGACTATTTTGGGTGCGCCCCTTATGTCTTCATTGTCGCGCCGTTTTGGTATCGGGCGGGTTTTGATAGTCGCTAGCCTAGCCAATGGATTCTTGATTTTAATTTTGGCGGTTTCAGAAAATCCTGTCTATTGGGGGGCGGTGCGTTTTATCACGGGATTTTTTATTGCTATCAAATGGTTAGGGGCCGAGGCCTGGCTTAATCACCTAGCCCGCACCGATAACCGTGGTCGCATCATGACGCTTTATTCAACCGCCAATACTTTGGGTTTTGGCTTTGGCAGCGGTATCATCAGCCATATCTTCCTCAACGATCTTTTCCCTTATATTACCATGATTGGCCTGTCGGGTTTGGCGGTGATGCCGTTATTAAAAATGAAAAATAAAAAATTATACCAAGATACCACCAAAGATGAGGCTGCCCATAAAGCCCATAAACAATATAATTTTTGGTTTGCGGTCCGCAATAACCCCATCATGCTTTTGGTGGCTTTGTCGGCGGGGATTATGTTTGGTTCGTCAAGCATGATAGCGGTGCAAATAATCAAACAAGGTTTTAACCCTGAATCGGCGGGTATGGTTATTGCCTGTTATGCCATTGGTCCCGTGCTGTTTTTTCCCCTTATCAGTTATGCCGTCAACGAATGGTCGCCGCGCGTTATTATTCCCATCAGCGGTATTTTATGCGCCATCATTGCTTGGCCCGCATTTTATTCTGGGGTTTACAGCGTGATTATTATTTTTGTCATTTTGTATGGCACGATGGAAATGGTCATGTATAGCAGTCTGCTCCGCTCGATAGGTCACGATTATCGCGGCCAAGCCCTTATAACTATGAATGGCGCGATTATCGCCGTTTACAGCGCGGCGTCGATGATAGCCAGCCCGTTGACGGGACAAATGATGGCGTTGTTTGGATCCTTTGGTTTGCCATTATTGATGGCGGCGGTCGGTTTGATAGGAGTTTTGGTGCTGTTTTATAATCGGCGTTACCGTTATTAACGCCCATTATTAATGTTAGCGCGCTACCAAATAACGGCAAAATTTATTTTCGAGCAACCTAAACACACCCGCCAAACTATAGGTTAAAATAATATAAAGCACCGCCGCGGTTAACATACCTTCGTAGGCTACATTAAACGACGCATTAAGCCAACGCGCCGCCCCCGTAATATCGAGCAAGGTAAAGACCGAAGCGATGGAGGAAGATTGCAACAAATAAATAATTTCATTATTATACATGGGCAAAACACGGCGGAAAGTCGAAGGCAAAATAACTTTGCGATAAATAGAAAAGTTGGATAGTCCCAATGTCTTGGCGGCTTCAATCTCGCCTGGCGGCATGCCCAAAATGCCATTCCTGAATATTTCGGTGGTGTAGGCGCCCGTGTTGAGGGAGAAAACCAGCAAGACGCAAAAATATTCATCTTTTAAAAACTCCCAGGCCCACGAATTACGGATGACCTCAAATTGCGCCAACCCATAATAAACAAGGTAGGTTTGCACCAACATGGGCGAGCCACGAAATAATAGGCTGTAAAACCGTGCCGCCCTACCGAAGAATGGTACGTTCTGAACGATTAACAACGACGAGCCCAAAGCAAGAAAAAAGCCAAAAAACATTGGCACCGCGGTCAAAAATATAGTCATGAGGATGCCGCGCCAAAAGACTTCGAAATGTTCTATCACCAAATTTATATCAAACATGATTGTATCCTGTCCTTTCTTTTTTAATAACGCCGTCTGAATTTAAATGTTCGCTTTTCTAAAAAAGAAAAAAAGCTGCCCGAAAAAACGGTAAGGCAAAAATAAAAAATCACCACCGCCAAAAAAAATACAAACGGTTGCTTGGTTGCCTTCCCCGCCTTATCCGCGTAACCCACCAAATCATACAGGCCGATAACCGACACCAAGGCGGTGGATTTTATCAACACTTGCCACACGTTATTAACCCCCGACAGGGCCGACACCACCAACGGGGTAAGAATAATATGACGCAGCATGGTAAAACGACCGAGCCCTAGGGTTTTGGCCGATTCTATCTGCCCCTTGGGGATGGCGATATAAGCCGCACGAAAAGTTTCCACCAAAAAAGCCCCATTATAAAAACCCAAGGTAAAAACCCCCGCCCAAAATGCACTAATATCCATGGGGGTCCTGCCCACCAATGTTGCCAGCGCGTTGGCAATGCCCTGGCCGCCATAGAAAACCAAAAATATCATCACCAAGTCAGGAATGCCACGCAAAATAAAAGTATAAAAATTCGATAAGCCGCGAAGGATAGGACCGCCCGATAATTTAGCATAACAGCCAGCCGCGCCCATAAAAATAGCCAAGCCGAAAGATAAAAAAGCCAAAGACAATGTTGTAAAAAGTCCCGACAACAAAAGTGGCGTATATTCGCGTAAAATATCAAAATTCATATCGATGATAATGCCTATACTAGAGTAAAAAATGGGGTTTCAAAAGCATAATTTTGAAACCCCATAATTTTTCTTTAAAAGATAAAAAATATCGTTTTGATTACTTATTTACCATAAATATCGAAATCAAAATATTTCTTATTTATCTTAGCATATTCGCCAGATTTTCTGATAGCTTTAATCGCCTTGCTAAAACCATCGCGCAGTTTGGTGTCCTCTTTCCGAACGCCAACGCCAACGCCATCACCCAAAATGGCAGAATCATAATGATCCTTACCAAAAGCGGCCATGTCTTTGGCGGCGGGGGTTTTCAAGAAATCACCCAAGGGGATAGAATCAACGAAAATAGCATCTATGCGCCCCGCAACCAAGTCAGCATTGGCTTCGTCTTGGGTAGCGTAAGAGCGGATTTTTACATTAGCATATTTCTTTTTCATGTAATCTTCCGACACCGTGCCGCGTTGCACGCCGACGGTTTTACCCTTCAATGCGCCAGCATCGTCAGATAACTTAGCCGATTTTTTACCAGCAAAACGCGCAGGGGTATTGTAATATTTTTCCGAAAAATCAATTTTTTGCTTACGTTCACCGGTGATGGACATAGAAGCAACGATGGCGTCACATTTTTTAGACAACAGAGCAGGAATCATTCCATCCCAATCTATTTTAACCAATTTCGCGGTTTGACCCATTTGTTTGGTCAAGGCATTGGCAATGTCGATGTCAAAGCCAACTATTTCACCCGAAGGAGACATGGTGGAAAAAGGCGGATAAGCCCCTTCGACACATATTTTTACTTCGTTTGCTGCTGTTGCCCCATTAGCCCAGGGCAATGTCAAAGACAAGGTTAATATCCCCGTCGTCAACCAAGATTTATATGATTTGTGTTTCATATGTTGAACCTCCTTATTTGTTGTGTTCAAGTTTTTTAGAAGCGAATAATAAATCTTATTTACTATTATCGCAAGAATTATTTTATATAAAAGATTATTTATAAATATCGAAATCGAAATATTTATCGTTAATTTTTTTATATTCACCCGATGCGCGTAAGGCTTTGATGGCCTTATTGAAATCATCGCGTAATTTTGTGTCTTCCTTACGAACACCAATGCCCGCACCATCGCCCATGATAGCCGTGTCATTATGATCTTTGCCAAACAAGGCAATATTCCCAGCCTTGGCTTCTTTGCTTGCCAAGAATTCCTTCATGGGGATAACGTCTTGGAAAACTGCATCAATCCTGCCCGCCAGCAGGTCATTGTTGGCGTCATCTTGCTTGGCGTAGGAACGCAATTTTACGCCAGGATATTTTTGTTTTAAATATTCTTCGTTGATGGTTGCCTGTTGCACGCCAACGATTTTTCCCTTCATCGCCGCGGCATCATCGCTGGTCATTTTTTCTTTTTTGCCAGCAAATCGCAACGGTGGGTTACCATAATATTTTTCGGTGAAGTCAATTTTCTTTTTGCGTTCGCTGGTCACCGCCATCGATGAAATAATAGCGTCGCATTTTTTGGCCAACAAGGCGGGAATAATACCATCCCAATCCATTTTGACCATTTGATAATCCATACCCATTTTTT
This sequence comes from Alphaproteobacteria bacterium, assembly GCA_965262775.1. Taxonomy (GTDB): domain Bacteria; phylum Pseudomonadota; class Alphaproteobacteria; order JASGCL01; family JASGCL01; genus JASGCL01. The sequence goes on from CBDHFT010000007.1 coordinate 391,926, forward strand.
TAACAATGGCTTTGCCAATATCGACATCAAACCCCACAATATCGCCCGAAGGTGTCAGGCTTGAATAGGGCGGGTTGGCCCCTTCGATACAAACCTTAACGCTGGCGGCCCATGCCGATGAGGCAGGCATAGCCAGGTTAATCAGGGAGAAGGTCGCAAAGCCCACTAGCGTGCCAGTCATGGACATTGATAATCCGACCCCTTGGCGCGGGGCAGATTTGCACGCCCGCTTGGTCAACAATAAGGTTGATGATTTATTAAATAATTTATTTTTCATAGATTGCGTCCCCCAATGACATTATAATAATATATATAATAAGCACCAAATACTTTTTATGCAAGAATTATTTTCTAAAAAAAACTAACGATAATAATAATAAAATACCCCACGCGGTCAAAATACCATAAGCAAAATAAAGCGCGAAAATTCGTTAAAAAATAATTATTCGTAAGCATCAAAATCAAAATACTTGTCGTTGATTTTTTTATACTCGCCAGAGGCTCGCAAATCTTTGATGGCCTTGTTAAGGCTATCGCGCAACGCCACGTCTCCCTTGCGGACAGCAATCCTTGGCCCCGTGCCGAGCAACACTGGATCCTTATGGGCATGACCAAAAACCTCAATGCCTGCCGCCTTGGCTTCTTTGCTTTCTAAAAATTCTTTCATGTTATGCTTGTCTTGGAATACCGCGTCCAAACGCCCTGCTAGCAAATCGCCGTTGGCCTCAACCTGACTGGTGTAAGCACGTACTTTCACATCGGGGTATTTTGCTTTGATATATTTCTCCTTCACCGTGCCTACCTGCAGTCCGATTATTTTACCCTTCAGGGCTTCGGGCCTATCGCTTGTCACTTTATCTTTTTTGCCAAAAAACCAAGTGGCCGAATTTGATAACCCATAATATTTATCGGTAAAATCAAGTTTCTTTTTGCGTTCCTCGGTCACGCCCATCGACGCTATGATAGCATCGCATTTTTTTGCCAATAGGGCGGGGATAATCCCATCCCAATCCATCCTAACCATTTCATATTTCTTGCCTGCTTTTTCTACGATGGCTTTACCAATATCAATATCAAATCCCACCACATCGCCCGACGATGTCATTTTAGAAAAAGGCGGGTAAGCCCCCTCGACGCAAACCCTAATCACATTGGATTCAACCGCCCATCCCTTGGTTGGCAACAACGCGCCCGCCAGCAAAAGCAAAGCGACGCCATTCATAAATTTTTTTTGGTTTTTCATGGTATTATTCTTTATCCTTTCAAAAATTTATTTATAAATATCGAAATCGAAATATTTATCGTTAATTTTTTTATACTCGCCCGAGGCTCTCACAGCCTTGATGGCTTTGTTCAAGCTCTGGCGCAATTCTTTGTCGCCCTTGCGCACGCCTATGCCAGCGCCATTGCCAAGGATTTTGGTATCGCGATGTTCACGACCGAAAAAAGCAAGTCCTGCCTTCTTGGCTTCTTTGGTTTGTAAAAATACTTTGGTGGGCACCACATCTTGCAAGATGGCATCCACCCGCCCCGCCACCAAATCATTGTTGGCCTCAACTTGAGAAGCGTAGGAACGCATTTTAACCTGGGGGTATTTTATTTTCAAATATTCTTCGTTAAAGGTGCCGCGTTGCACCGCGACCGTTTTGCCCTTTAAAGCTTCTTGGGTATCGCTCGTCATTTTGCCTTTTTTCCCCGCAAACATTATCGGCGGCGCGCCGTAATATTTATCAGTAAAATCTATTTTCTCTTTCCGTTTTTCGGTCATGCTCATCGATGAAATAATGGCGTCACATTTTTTTCCTAACAGGGCGGGGATAATACCATCCCAATCCATTTTTACCATTTTGTATTCTCTACCCATTTTTTTAACGATGGCTTTACCAATTTCGTAATCGAAACCCGCTATGTCGCCCGATGGCGCCATATAAGAATAGGGCGGGTTGTTGCCTTCGATGCAAACCTTTAGATCTTTTCCATGTTCCTTGGTTCCATGCGCGCTAGCAACATCGGCCAACAAGGTTTTCAAAATGAGTGAAAGAGCTATTGTCCCACTGGCCCATAATTTTTTATTTTTCATGATACCTCCTATGAAAAATGACGTATGAATATCATACGTTGGGTTATGCGTGGTTGTGTTCGATGATATTAATCATCAGCACATCTTTAATCTTATCGCTATATAAAGCGGAACACAACAAACCAAAGAATGTATTATTCATTTTATTATAACAATTAACAATATTTGGTTATGTAAAAATCATCCTGTTAGGATTGACGAAGGGGTTGCTAAATGGGCATCGCCCGCCCGCCATGCACCACCATAGATAAGGTTCTAAGCGAACGTCTGAATGCTCGCAACCCAATAATAAAGTAAAAAAAATAAGGTTAAAAACCTACTGCAAAAATTTATGCAGGAATTGTTTTAATTCGGGCGTTTTGGGGTTGGTAAAAATAACCGACGGCGGTCCTTCCTCAAGCATTTGCCCCTTATGCAAAAAAACCACACGGTCGGCAACATCGCGGGCGAAGGCCATCTCGTGCGTCACCACCAACATGGTCCTACCTTCATCGGCCAATTTGCGCAACACCGACAAAACTTCACCCACCAATTCAGGATCCAGGGCCGAGGTCGGTTCGTCGAACAACATCACGGCGGGTTCCATCATCAGGGCGCGAGCAATAGCAACCCGTTGTTGCTGACCGCCCGATAATTGAATGGGGTAATAGCCATCGTGCGTTGCGGGAATATTAACTTTATCCAGATACTGCCTTGCACGCTCCAAAGCCTCCTCCTTCTTCATGTTTTTCACCGTCATGGGGGCCAATATCATATTTTCAATCACGGTTAAGTGACTCCATAGGTTAAAATTTTGAAAAACGAAGCCAACCTCCGCCCGCAGGTTGCGCAATTGTTTTTCATCGGCCGCAACCAATTTTTCTTTTTCATTTTTTAATTTTAATTCTTCACCCTGAATAATAATATGCCCGCTGTTGGGGTGGTCAAGCAAAGGGATAGCGCGCAGCAAGGACGATTTGCCCGAACCCGACGCCCCCAAGATAGCCACCACTTCACCTTTTTGCGCGGTGATGGAAACGCCCTTCAAAACTTGGTTGTTGCCAAAGGCCAGGTGCATGTCCTTCACCACCAACGGTGCCGCCGTTGCCTTGCCATTTTTTTTGCTGGGTTGGGCGGAACCATTCAAAACCGCACCATGGGGCGCGCCACCATTGCCTAGATTTTTTTGGTTTGCATTGTTTGGTGAGGATTTATTGAGCATGGTTTTATATATTATTTGTATTTTTTGAGTCAACTTGGGTGGGTGTGATTATATATTATTTTGTTTTTGTTATTTTACGCAATTTATTCTACTCACTTCTTGTCATTTTGCAAGCATAAATATTATATTAAATGTAGAAAGCTTCCCATAACTCTGCCCTTTACCATGCCATAAGTGCCTCTATCCTTACCCAATGAGTCTTTGACTTCAAGCAATCGGCGATGGGGAGAGGTCGGCACCACGGAAGTAGATTTTTTCTGCGAAGGGGTATCATCGACCTCTTGGCAATAGTGAAATTCGTGAGCAAAATGAGGAGGCAAATCAGCCGCGCCATCGCCATGATGAAATACAGCGGCAAAGAAGTCATCTTGCCATGGTTGGCTTTCTAAAAAAGATATTTTCCTATAGCCGAGGTGTAATGTTGGTTGGGCGAAACTGGTGCGGACGGGCAATAAACCAAGCGCAGGAAAATCGACACCCTTGGCATCGGTTATTTTTTCACCCAACATCATGAAGCCGCCGCATTCGCCATAAATAATTGTTTGGTTTTGGGCGGCAACCTGCATGGCCGAAAAAAAATCCGTGGCGCGCGACAATTTTTCCAAATATAATTCGGGATAACCGCCAGGCAAAAATATCGCCGTGGCATAGCGCGATGGTTTTTCATTATTAAGCGGTGAAAAAAAACTTAATGTAATATTTCTGCGCCGCCAAAAAAACAAATGGTGAGGGTAAAGAAAACCAAAGGCCGCGTCATAAGCAATGGCCAGGTGGATGGTTTTGGTTTGTAACCCATGACCGCGCGGGGTGCGGGGCGCGGGCACAGGCGATGACATTGCCCTAATTGATGCGCTGGTTAATGCGCTGGTTAATGCGCTGGTCACTTCCCTCGGCGCGCCAACCACGGGGGCGCGCACCATGGTTTCATCCATAATAACTTGCCATAGCTCACTTCCTGCTGCCGTTTTAAAATTATCGGCCATGGTTAGTAATTGTTGTTCTATCATGTGCCATGCTTCGTTGCTCCATTCTTCGGCCTGGTGCAACCCCAAATGACGATGCGGCAAAGTGAAATCTTGCCTTGGTAAAAAAATCAGCGGCGTGGCATGTTGCCATTTTTGCCAAGCCGTTTGCCAAATTGTTTTTGTGTTTTTTTCATTTTGAGGTGGCTTGCTCGCGCCTGGCTTACTCGGCATGTCATTTATCACCACCGCCAACAACCGATAATCCACCGCTATTTTTTTTAAGCTGGCGGCGATGTAATCGGCATCCTCGTCTTGGCGCACCACCAACAACAGGGGGAAGCCAAATTTTTTGGCAAGCTCGGCGCTGCTACCCCCGCCATGGATGCTGGGGGCGCGGGCCCCGTCGAATAATCCCATCACCCCTTCGATAATTCTTGGCTGTTGTAATATATCCTTTGCAACCTCGCCTTCGTCCATCGTGTGATTAAGCAACATGGTCATTGTATCGTCGGTCATGGCAAAACCATCCAGGTTAAAACATGGTCGCCCCGTTACCCGCGCGTGAATTTTCCCGTCGAGGTAATCAGGCCCAATTTTATAAGCCGTGGGCGCCATGCCATGTTTTTTACAATGGGCGAGCAAGGCGGCGGTCAGGGTGGTCTTGCCACTACCGCTTGCTAATTTTTCTGCCAGGGCAGCAACAATCACCCCGCCATATTTATTGCGCATGCTTGCCTATCTTTTTATCTATATTTTTATATAGGTGATTGGGTATGGTTATTGCGGTTGCCACCAAGCTAAATCCTGCGCCATGGCGGCATTTTTTCCTATCACCACGATGGCGGGGGTTTCGGCTTGCTCCGCCAGGGCAGGCAATTCGCACAAGGTGCCATGCAACGCCCGTTGTTTGGCGGTGGTGGCATGGCTGACAATCGCCACGGGTTCGTTTTTGTCGCGCCCCGCGGTCAATAATTTTTTGGTTATTAAGGGTGCATTTTTGATAGCCATGTAAAGCACCAGGGTCGGCGCGGCGAAGGCCACCGCTTGCCAATTTATATCTTGCGGCAAATTATCGTCATTGCCGCCCAATGATTGAATGGCGTGGGATTCCACCCCATGGCCAGTTAGAAATATAACCGCGCTGTTGGTGTCGCGACTGGTAAGGGGGATGCCCGCGTAGGCCAAACCGCCAATCCCGCTGGTGATGCCAGGAACAATACGATAGGCTATACCAGCGCGCTTCAAGCTGGTGGTTTCTTCCGCACCGCGACCAAACACAAATGGGTCGCCACCTTTCAACCGACAAACGCGATTCCCCGCCAAGGCTTCCTTTATCAATATGGTGGAAATATCTTCTTGCTTGGGCGATGGTTTGCCGCCGCGTTTGCCAGCATATATCAAACGTGATTTTTTTTGGCGATAAGCCAGGATAGAATTTTCCACCAAGGCATCATGCACCACCACATCGGCGGTTTGCAGGGCAAGCACCGCGTGAAGGGTTAACAACCCTGGGTCGCCCGGGCCAGCCCCGACCAACCACACTTCGCCCTTTTTTATACCATTTTTTTTATTGAATAGTTTTTCAACCATAAGCTCAACCCTGTTTTTAGCATTACCATTTCTGTGGCAAAAAGCCTATAACTAAAAAAAATATGACAAGCCATAGCAAAAAAGAAGAAAACAAAGATATTGATTTACCCGAACCCGCCACATTAAAACGCGGGTGGACCACGGGTGCCAACGCCGCCGCCGCCGCGTTGCTGGGGTTGCAGGCAACCCATCGTGGTATCAAGCATGTGGATAATAGTTCGGTAAGCATTGACCTGCCCCATCAAACGGGGGTGGTTTTCCAACCGCAAGATGTGCAAGAAAAAAATGGCCGCATTATTGCCAGTTTTAAAAAAGATGCAGGCGACGACCCCGATATAACCCATGGGCTTATTATCCGTGCCGAGGTTATCCCCCTGCCCCAAAAAAATAATGATAAGAAAAACCATGACGCGCCGTCGTTGGAATTATTGGGCGGCACGGGCGTGGGCCGCGTGACCAGGCTGGGCCTGCCCATTGCGGTGGGTTTGCCCGCCATCACCCCCAAACCACGCGATTACATAAGCAAAAATTTTTACCATTACCTGCAACAACATCCCGACCTGCCCCAAGATTGGCAAGTTATTTTTCATTTGGAAAATGGCGTGGAATTGGCAAAAAAAACATTGAACCCGCGTTTGGGAATTGTTGACGGCCTATCCATCTTGGGCACCAGCGGCGTTGTCATTCCCTATTCTTGCGCGGCATGGATTCATTCGATTCACCGCTCTATCGATGTTGCCTTGGCCTATCAACAAAACCATTTGTTGGCCGCAACGGGCAGCACCAGCGAAGCCGTGGCCAAGGAAAAATATTGCTTCGATGAATTGGCAATCATCGACATGGGTGATTTTTATGTGGCAACCATGAAATACCTTCATAAAAAAAATTATCAGGGCCAGTTGACGATTGCTGGCGGGCCAGGAAAATTATGCAAATTGGCGCAGGGTCATGGCGACCTCCACCATGAGAGAAGCCGCGTTGACATGATGTTGCTGGCGGCATGGGTTGGCCAGGATAGCACTATCCGCACCCTGGCAAGCGGCGCAGAAATAAAAACAATGGGGGAGGTATTAACCAAGGCCGCGTCAATAGCCGAAGGTTTGGCGATGGTAAAAAATATATCGCCCAAGATGGTCGCCCCCATTTGCCAGTTAATTTTGGAACAATGCCAACAACAAACCCAACGTGCCTTTCCCCATATTAAAACAAATTTTATGATGGTGGATAGGGGGGCGAATATCATGGCAAGTTTATCATCAACAACATCATGACAAAAATATCATGACAAGAAAAAATATTCTAATATTGGGCGGGACATTTTTGGCACGCGACCTGTTGCAAAAAATATTGGCAAGGGAGGCGGATGTTTTTTGTTTTTATAGTTTAAAAAATATTAATAGCGCGCGTTTTTTGCCCGTCATTCATCCATCGCAACCCGCCAAAATTATTTCGGGCGGTTTTGCGCAATATGATGCGGCGCAAGATGCGGCGCAAGATTCGACAAAGATTACAACGCGGGATTCGGCGGTGGGTTTGGCGGCGTTTTGTAAAAAAGAAAAAATTGATGTTTTGGTGTTGGCACTAAGCCCCTTCGCCCAAAATATGTTACAAACCGCCTGTCGGGTGGGTGAAGAATTATCATTGCCATTATTTTTTTTGCGACCAAAGCCGTGGCTATTTGACAACAAACTGTTAAACAAAAATATATTTTTTGCCGATGATATAGAAAAATTGGTTGATGTATTTTTTGCTGGCTGGCACGCCCATGTTGCGGCGGCTGACAATAAAAAAGCGACTATTTTTTTAGCATTGGGGGCCAAGGATGGTAAGAATTTTTTAACCGCGCTTGGGAAAAAATTGACCACCAACCCCGTCGCTACTTTACCAAAAATTATATGGCGCGCCATTTACCCGCCAGAAAATATGCCCGCCAATAATATGATTAAGGGATTAGAAACAACAACAATAGAAATTATTTTATCGCCACCGCAATCTTTGGCGACCGAAAAAGAATTTTTGCAAAACAACCATGTTCATTTTCTGATTGCAAAAAATAGCGGCGGCGACAACACCAACAACAAAAATAAAATTGATGCAGCAGGTCAAGCGCATATACCCTGTTTTTTGTTATCGCCGCCATCACTGCCCGCGGACGCGCCAACAAAAAATATATTTTTCGATGCTGACGAACTTGCCCAACAAATTATTAAAAATTTTGCCAGGCAATAAATGATAAGCAAGCTGATTTACAGGTTAGGTTGGCAAGCAACCAAGCAATTATTGTACGTGACTAATTTTATCAAATAAAATCGCGGCTTCGCCCTGCCAAGCGCGCAAATGGGCGGCGGTATAATCTTTCAACAACATCGATTCGTAACGCAATTGCCGTTCGCCCGCCGACTTAACGCCCGCGGCCTTGGCCACCAAACACCAGATATAGGCTTTGACGGGATCGGCAACCACCCCTTCGCCATATTGATAGGCTTGCGACAACGCATCCATAGCGGGGGTAATACCGTGCATCGCGGCTTTACGAAAATGCCTGACGGCGGCCACGGGGTTACGCCTTGCATTGCCTTCGCCGCTAAAATACAAATTGGCCAAATGAAAACTTGCCAAGGGGTGCCCGCCCACGACCGCGGTGGCGGCTTCGTAACTTCTTATCGCACCGTCGATATCGCCCCTGCGTTCGCGCGCCAAACCCTGTTCAAATAAATTTTTACCAGCCTCATCGTCGCTGTTGTCGGTTGTTTCCTTAGCCTTAACGGGCCCGCGGAATAACGCGACAACCCAGCGTGCTGTTAACACCACCACATGAACAATAAGCCTTAAAATAATGATAAATAACAAAGCCAACAGCACCAACAAAAAGATGCCAGGCAATCCAGACTCGACCAAAATGGTAGCCTTATTGGTAATATAGGATGAAATATCGGTCATGATTATTTTTATTGGCTGTGGTTATTGTTATTCCTATATCTACTCTCAAGAAATTTTGCAACAAATATGCCATCTGCAAGAAGTAAATTATTAAATCAAAAGTAGCATATTTTATTTTAAAAATCAATAGTTTAGATTTCAACCATTTTACAAGCCTTTCTTAACAAAAATTGGCGCGCGGTTACAACAAACAAGCTATGATATAATAAAAATCTTAGAAAATCAATTGCGAGGCGATTGACCACATGGTGATGCCTATCCACAATTCTAATACCCGCCAGGTTATAGGTTTTTTAAACAAGGGTGCCAACAGCGTGGCACCGTAACCTAAGGTATAGAAAAAAGTAAAGGAAGCGGAAACCGCCCCCAAAGCAAAGAGCCATTTTTTATCGCCATAGTGGGTGGAAGTCGAACCCAACAGCACAACGGTGTCCAAATACACATGGGGGTTAAGCCATGTCATGGCGGCCCAAGTGCCCAAAAGCTGCCTCAGGGTAGTAGTCTTGCGTTGGCCAATCACCATTGCATCGTTATGCTTGAAGCAAGCCCAAAAACTTTTTGCACCATAAAAAATTAAAAATGCGGCCCCACCATAACGCGCCACGGGCAACACCAAAGGAACTTTATCCACCAACATCCCAAAACCAAAAACACCCGATGAAATAAGAACCGCGTCAGACAGGGCGCATAAAGAACAGAACAAAAATACATATTGCCGCAACAAGCCTTGCTTCAAAATAAAAGCATTTTGCGCCCCGATGGCCGCAATCAGCCCAAGGCTGACAAAAAAACCCGCGGTAAAACTATCCATTATCATGCTTGCGTCCTATTATATAAAAATATCATAGACTCCTATATCGGTAAAACGACAATTTTTCTACTATCTTATGCATCTATCTTATACATGTTGTCCACCATTGCTTAATTACGCAATACAGACAACAAGTGATAAGATAATAAATGCCCGCCGTTCGCCATTCGCCCAGCAAAGCCAGTCGATGAACCAACCCTGTCGGTAAAGGATATTAACGTTTGGGATATTAACGTTTGGAAAATTGGAAAGAACGGCGCGCCTTCGGGTGGCCATATTTTTTCCGTTCAACAACCCGTGAATCGCGGGTTAAGAAACCTTCTTTTTTTAATGCTGGTCTTAAATCGGCTTGAAATAAAGTCAGGGCCTTGGCAATACCATGTTTTATGGCACCCGCTTGACCACTTAACCCACCGCCCCTAACCTGGGCGACAATATCAAACATGCCTTTTTTACCAACCACATCCAACGCTTGCTCCACCACCATGCGCAACACGGGGCGACCAAAATATGTTTGCATATCTTTACCGTTAATATTCCACTTGCCCGAACCTTGTTTGATCCAAACCTTGGCTATGGCATTTTTTCTTTTGCCCGTGGCGTAACTGCGGCCCCATTGGTCGCGTGGTTCGCGGGCTGGTTTTTCTACGGTGGTTTGTTCTGCTATGGCCATGGTGATTACTTTTCTTTTGTAATGTTGTTGTTAAGTTTATAATAATAAATTTAAGCTGCCTTGCGCGAGTTTTTGCGATTTTTTTTGGCAAGGTCAAGCACGATAGGATTCATGCCCGCGTGTGGGTGTTCCTTGCCAGCGTAAACTTTCAAATTCTTCAATTGTTTTTTCCCCATCGGGGTGCGGCGAATCATGCGTTCAACCGCACGTTCGATAAGCCGTTCGGGGTATTTGCCCTTCAGCTGGGTTTCGGGGTTGATGGTTTTAACCCCGCCTGGAAAACCAGTATGCCAATAAAAAATCTTATCCTGTCTTTTCCTGCCCGTCAAAGCAACCTTCTCCGCGTTGATAACTATAACATTATCACCGCTTTGCGCCGATGGGGTAAAGGTTGGTTTATGTTTGCCGCGTAAAATCATTGCAATCTGCGACGCCATGCGACCCAACACCAAATCTTCGGCATCAATCAAATACCATTTTTTATCCCATTGTTCTTTGGTCGCTTTGGGGGTTAAAAGAAAACTGCTGGGGCCGCCCGCGCGTATCACGGGGCCATTTTTTGAAACGGGCACGCCCGGGTTCACGGGGCCACCCTTCCACTGGTGGGAAACTTGCGTTTTAGAATTATCTTTATTTTTTTCCATCACCATCGCGTAGCAAAAAATAGAAGGCAACGCAAGTAGAAAGCAGTCAAAAAAATAAAAGAAAAAGGAAGCCCTTCCCCTTCATCCGTGTAAAAAAATAACAAAGATTAATCCCTATTAATCCCTATTAATCCCTATTAATCCCTGGCTACAGAACATCAACTTTTTATCAAGTTGCTTTGTTATGCTTTACCTTGCCTCATCATAGTTGCTTTATTTTATCAACCACCGTTGCCATCACATCTTGCCATTGACCATCTTGGCTCTGGCGAATAACCTGATGACTGCCTGGATACCAAAAACTTTCATTGGTCCGCCCCCACCGCCAATCGTTTTTTTTCGGCACGATAACCAGGGTTGGTTTCATCAACCCGCCGCTAACATGGCTTACCACCGTATCAACCGAAACCAATATATCAAGTTGGTTGATGAAATAAGCCGTATCGGCAAAATTGGTAATGCGCAATGCACCGTTGGTAATGAATGGCGACAGGTTATCTTTTTCTATTTCTTGGCTGGCCTCACCAACTTGCAATGATACAACATTAATATTCGCCAATCTCAGCAATGGTAAAAATTGTTTCAAATGTAAAGTGCGGGTTTGCCATTCGTGGCCTTGAACATTGGTTGCCCAAACAATTCCCACATTTTTTTTACCCGCCGTTTTCGGCAATGATAAATGCGCTGGCATGGGGTTATTAACCGCAAGGTAAGGGGCGGAGCGTTGATAAAAGGGCAACAAGGCATCTTGCCCCAAAAACTTGGCAATAAAAAATGGCAAGGATTGTATCAACACCCATGCCCCGATGGGCGGCGGCGTGGCGCGATTATCGATAAGGGTTATGCCAGCGCAACATGGGCTGGCACTTAGCAAGGGAATAAGGCTTTGCGGCATTTGCAACACCACCGACCCCGCAAGTTTTTTTAAAAGCGGTAGAAAACGGCAAAACATAACCACGTCGCCAAATCCTTGCTCGGCCGCCACCAGCAGAGCTTTACCCTTCAGCAATCCTTCCAACGGCTCGCCCTGCCATCGCGGGGTGGCGTGGTGGTGAGGTTTGAACATAAAATATTTTTCGAAATTTTTTTGATGGCGATGTTCGTAACAGGCAAATCCATTGTCATAATCCGCAACGCCCAGATAATAAAAACTGGCAAATTTATCGCGTTGATACAGCGCATCCGTCTGCCAATCCTTATCAACCGTAACTTCTTCCGCCGTTTTTTTATCTATCATGTTATCCAACTTTTCTAACAATTGCTTGGCCTCCTCCCAAATTTGCAATTTAATCAACATTTCCAACATCAAAAAACTATATTTTATTTTTTCTTTTAACCCAGCCTTCGAAGCCATAAAAAGGTCATGGTATTTTCTTGCCACACGGTGTTTTTTTAACCCGCAAGAAAATTGGAATAGGTAGCGATGTATCTCCATCCATTTTTCCTCATCCTTGCCAGCTTGCTGCTTGCTTGCGGTTTTGGTGCTTAAGCGTAAGGCCTCTTTCGCTCGCTGTAAATAAATCAAACCAACCTCGGGCTGGTTGAGGTTGCCCGACCAACCTGCCATTCTTTCGAACCAGGTGGGATCGATAGGGGTTGGCGGTTTTTTATCAACATTTATTTCTTTTACCAAATGGATGGCGCTTGCCAATTCTTTGCGCGCCAAAAAATAATCTTTGCTTGCTTCGGCGCGCATCGCGGCGTCTAACAAATTATTGATACTGGAATAGTTCATTATTTATAATTTGGAATATTGTCTTTGCCCTTAACTATATCATCCACCATGCCCACCAATTTTTTTATGCCAACTTGCCAGCTGTAAGGATTATCTTTAAAAATAATTTTTAATTTCGGATACCAAACCACGGGCGGCATGTCATGAAAATTGCCTTCCTTATCCAAATGTTTATCTATACCCTTATCACCAATCGTAAACCGCCACGCGCTTTCGAATGAACAAAGCAATATGGTTGGCAAACCCAACCCCGCCGCCAAATGCACCCCCGCGGTATCAACCGAAATGATTAAATCCAAACCCTGCATCACCTCCGCCGTTGTATGGAAATCTTTTATCCATGGTACCAAATCGGTTATCACGGCTTGGAAGCCATATTTGGGAATATCCTTCCTCGCCCCTTCCAACTGCAAACTATAAAAATCAATATTGGGCAGGGCCAACAGCGGCACCAAATCCTTCAATGTTAAGGAACGCGTTTGATGGTCGATGGCGCCAGGGCCCGACGACCATATCAAGCCAATTTTTTTTCTGCCATTTTTTGTCGCGCTGGCTTTCTGCCTTAATGGTGTGGTGGCCAGCAACCCCGTGTCCTTAAACCCAAGGTAAGGGGTGGAGTTGGGAATTTGAGTCTCGCCATTTTTATCGGCCAAGTCATCGGCCAAGGCATGGGGCAGGCTAGCTATGGGCAGCCACGCCGTCATGTTTTCAGGATAAACCCCGACGGGCACAATTTTAACCCCCGCGGCACAGGGCGAGGCTTCGATTAAACGAAACAGTGGTTTGGGCACCGCCAACACCAAATGTTTTACCTTATCCTTTATCAGCGGCAAAAACCTGACAAATTGTAAAACATCGCCATAGCCTTGCTCCTCGACCACGAACAAAATATCTTCTTCTTTATTCTTTTTTTCCAATTTATCCCAACGGGGCACGCGGGTTTGAAATTCTTGTTTGCTAAAAATGGGAAAATCATCAAACCCAAACCTGTCTTCAAAATAAGCCATGCCTTGACGCCAATTCTGCGAAGACATGTAAGCAAACATACGGTGGAATGGAAAATATTTTAAGTGAGCATGTTCGTATTGGGCGGCCAATTCTATTTCGGTTACCGAGCGTCTAGCATTGTGAAAGCGACGCGCCAGCACCGAATAATCGGTGTGGCAAACCGCGCGGGTTGGCGAATCAAGGTCTTCCCGCGCCAACAATTCTTGCAAAATTTTTTCCGCCTTCGCAAAATCCATTTGTTCATAAAAAACACCAAATAATTCGCGCAACGACACCACCGACCTTTTGCTCTTCGCCGCCGCAATATGGGCGAAGACCCGCGCGACGGGATGATTTTGTAATTGTTGATGGACGAAGGCGGCGCGTTGCCAAACCTCCGCCGTGGGGGAAGCAATGAAGAGCAGACGCGGCAGGTAGGGCAAGGCCTCGGCATATTTTTTACTGCCAATGGCTTGGTTAATTTTTTCTAATAATTGCTGCGCCTCTTCTAAAAGTGAGCCAGGCTTGGGCGCGACTTGCGATGCAATACTCGACGCATTATAAACTGGGGAAGAAGTATAATTATTCATCAATTTATAATAGGTCGTGATAATATAATTTTTGTAAAGGATGCTATGCCAGCCAAGCTAGGGGCAAAAAATTATTGGCGGATAATTTCATACCGCGCAGAATTGGCCAAACGTCGCAACTGAATTTTTTTACCCATGTTGTCAAAAAGCTCCACCTGTTGCAGGTGCGGCGTCTGATTAAGATTTTGTTGCCAAACCCTGTCTAGCATTTGTTCGAATGTTTCGCTTTCATTCTTGACCACCTGATAACTGCGTGGTGCCTGTTGCGCCTTGAACCCATAACCGATGTGCATGCTGTCCCCTTCCACCCGCGGTATGGGGTAAGGTTTGGCACCAAACAAATTGTAATAATTATCATGTTGCAGGCTATGTTGGTATATCATGGGCCAGATATAATTTTTCAAAAAAACTTGGTCATGCCAACGATTCACCGATTTTTGGAACGTGGCACCTATCAATTTCATCAAATCTGGCAACATGCCCGAAATGCCGCCCCACAGTCCCGCCAGCATCATCTCGTTATGCCAAATATCGTCGCGCATGATATGAAATGGTTTGCCCGATTGCACCCATTCATGCACCGCGGCCTGTTCGCGGAATGATGGGCGACAGTCGGCATCGCGGCAACAGAAATAATAAACCGTGGGATCATTACCCGCTAAGAATCGCCACATGCCTGGGTTTAATTCGGCCAAGGCACCCGTTACCAATATGGTTTCCCCGCCAGCCTGCTTGATGCCAGCGATAATATTGTCGGGCACCGAAGCATCGTGGTAAACGCGCACCCCCCAGTTGGGAAAAAATTGCGGCATCATTTTTGTATTTTCTATCATGCCCACGCCATAGGTTTCGTCCTTACCCCACAAAGAAAAACTAAAAATATTTTTCATGCCTGGTTTTTGTTCGGGTTTTTGTCCAGGTTTAAATTTTAATTTTTTATAATCTTCTGGCAATTTGGCTTTTTCAAATTCTTCCAGGGCGTTTTTATGTTTGGCAACCATACCCAACGCGCCAAAGGCTCGGCCCTCTTCGCGCCGCCCTTGCTCGGTCAAGTACATACAAAGGGCGTTGGTGGTTACGAAATCATCGGGCGAAAGTTGCAAGGCGCGATAAATAGCGTCGATGCCTTTTTGCACTTCGCCATATTTATACAACACCGCGCCGTAATTACGCCATATTTGCGCTTCGAGTGGTTTTAAATCCAACGCATGTTTCAAATGTTTGATGGCTTTTTGAAAATCGCGATTGGGGTTATCAAAATAAAAAGTGCCAAGCGCCATGGCATAATCAGGGTTGCCAGGTTCTCTTTCGCAAACTTTTTCTAATATGCTAAGGGCTTCCGTCCGCTTGCCCAAATCATAATACAGCACCGACAACCGATATTGAAACCATAAAAGATTGGGGTATTTTTGAATAGCATTCTCTAACAACACCAATGCCCCTTCATTATTTTTTTCTGCTATCAATTTATTAATCGCCGCTACCTGCTCGGTCGCGCCTGGATTTGTTTGGGGATTTGTTTGGGAATTTGCTTGGGGATTTTGATGAAGGGGCGCGGCGGGGTTCATACCCCCGCCCATCATGCCGCCCGCCTGCACCGATGCTTGCGCGTTGGCAAGCGGTGCCGACATGTTGGGGCCAATATTATTATTTTTATTAACCATAGGCGAAGGGGGGGCCTTATGTTTGGGTAAATTACCTACTCGTTTTGGAATGAAATTTTTTTTGCTCATCAATCGGTCCCCTGTTTATTGCTATCTTGTTTTATCAAAACCCACCACAAGCCTTAAGCTTTTTTACCTATATTTTTTGCTACCTATTTTTATGAACACCCTCAATATTGTCATTATTTATGAAGCTGTTTGTTTAAAAAAGCAAGCAAGCAATCCCCCACCCTATTCACCACCGCGTGCCAATCGCCCATTTTTTCTTGGCGAAAAACAACATGGGTTTCGGGGTACCAAAAACTTGTGCCTGCTTCTTTTATACCATGCCAATTTTTGGCGGCGGGTCGCCCCCATCGCCAATCATGATTTTGTGGCAACAGGACAAAACTATGTTTCTTTAACCCGCCAGCCAAATGCAAAATGGCGGTATCAACCGCTATCACCAGGTCTAATTCCTTTACAATATCGGCGCTGTCGGCAAAATCTTTGATAGCAGGCGATATATTGTAAATAAAACCCCCCATCCCATGCGCGCTTATCTCTTTTTGCCCCAACCCCAATTGCAGGGAATAAAAATCCACGGCTTTCATAATATCATTATTAGCAAACAATGGCCAAAAATCTTTCAACGCCATGGTGCGCGACACGCCCGATGGCCCCCCGACCGATGTCGCCCACACCAACCCAACTTTATATTTCTTGGCCCGCATAAAACTTGGCAGGCGGCTAAAAAAATCCTTATCCTTAGGTGCAGGGGGCGTTAGGTAAGATTGCGGCGGTTGATAAAAAGGCAACATGGATTTTTCATCAAGCGGCTGCGGAATTTTTTCTTGCAACAAAAATGGCAAAGAGTTCAATAAGCACCAATGGTCAATGGCAGGGGCAGGATGAATATTGACCGAAGGTTTATCGTCAAATGGCAAAAGCGTAATGTCGGTGGCGTTGCCCGCGCCGTTGCTACCTGGTTGAAAGAGACGGCTTTGCTGTAACAAACTTATCAACGAGGGCGGCACTTCAAAAATAATTTTTTTAGCCAGGGGATTGCCAGGCAATTGCAGGGCGGGCAAGAACCTAACAAATTGCAAGACATCGCCCAAACCTTGCTCGGCGGTGATAAGCAACGTACCCGTTGCTTGCCCCGCCCATTTTTTATTTGCATCATGCAGTGGGTTAAGCTTAAAATAGGGAAAGGCGGGGTCGGCCATTTCGGCGCGATGTTCATAAAAATGAAAACCACGGGCGTAATCACCCATGTGCAAATAAGAAAAGCTGTTGATACGCCATAACCATTCTTTATCATGTTTGTTAAGGTTGGCTTCATTCAGGTTGCTCAACAATTTTGTCGCCTTGGCAAATTCGCCTTCTTGCATCGCCATGTCGGCCAATTGAATATTGATCCAATTTATTTCACCTTGATTGCTGGCGGGTAAGGATTCTTGTAATTGCTTTGCCAATTTTTTTGCACGCGAACCATGTTGCAATTTTATAAGCAATTGCAACCAATTGGCGGCGGCAAAAAAAATTTGTTTTTCACTGCCCGCCTGGTCGATATACAATTGGCGCGCCACCGACAATGCCATGATAAAATGGCGCGCCGCAATGGCCATGTCCATCATCTGCCAGGCTATGCGTTGCATGTCGCCGCTTATGACCTCGCCCCGTAAAAAAGCCGCACGACAATATGTCATCACCGCGCGAAAACATGCCAAGGCCACAGGCACGTTTTGTTGGGTTAGGGCTTCGCTGGCCTTCGCCAACATGGGTTCTATGTCGCCTGGCCACTGTATCACGGGGGGCAACAACGGGGGTGGAAATTGTTGAATACGTTGCGTCATGCCATTTCCTTGTTTAATGTTGTTACGAGTTTTCTTATCGCCCCCTGCCATTGCCAATCTTCCTGCGCCATTTTTTTGTTCGGGCTTGCTTGACGGGTAAAAAATGAATTAGGAAAAGCAAAAAGATTCTTGCCATACCAACATGGTTGTTCATCCTGCCTTACCCCGCTCCAACGCCAATCGTTCATGCGCGGAATAAGCAAAAATACTTTTTTACCAAATGCCGCCGCCAAATGCGCCATGGCTGTATCGACCGTTATCACGGCATCCAAATGATAAAGAATTTTTGCACTGTCGGCAAAATCTTTTATCGCGGGCGATAGATCCTTTATCATGGCTTCGAATCCGTTATGCTTGATATCCATATTTTGGGGCGACATTTGCAACGAATAAAATTCATATTGCGGCAAAGATAAAAGCGGCAAGAATTCTTTAATATCTATCGATCTATCCTGGGCATTGCTGTCTTGACCGCAGGACCACACCAAGCCAATTTTCTTTTTTTCTTGCGACGGGGATAAAATATTGCGGGTCGGCATATTGCCCATGAATAGTTTTTCAAAAGAAAAATAAGGTTGCGCCACCGCGGGCGATGACAATTGCAAAAGATGCGGTAGAGAAAATAAAAAAACCCGCGCCGCCGCTTGCAGGTTAAGATGCTTCACCCGCGGGTGAGCCAGAGCCTGGTCATAGGCACCATAGGGGAAAACCAATATTTCCAGATTCTTTTTCGTGCCATCCCAACTTGTATTATATTGGCTGGAAAACAAATCGAGCATTTCGGCGCGTACTTCGAACAGCAGGCGTTTAACCCGCGGATAAAGCATGGGAATAAAGCGTGAAAATTGGATGGCGTCGCCAAAGCCTTGCTCGAAAGAGACGAGCAGGGTTTGGTCGTCTTGCAATGCCTCCCCCTGCCACAGCGGGATATTTTTGTGGTAGGGCTTATCGACAAAGGACGTCTCCCAAGAAATATTTTTGCGCCATTCCATGGCGGCGAAGGATTGTTTGATAACATCGCCGCGCGCCGATGATTTTATTTGATGCAACGCCACATGGTAAGCACGGCGTTTTAACAAGGATATTTCTTCTTGGGTGTTTTGTCCCGCCTTGGTTAATAATTTTTCGGCCGCATGGAGGTAATCCAACATTTTTCTTTCATCAGAAAAAAATTGCGCCAAGCGCGACAGAATTAAATAGGTTTTAAACCGCATGGCCTGGCCAATGTTTTTTTGCGCCAAGATTTTTTGCGCGTATTTTTCGGCCAAGGGTAAATAAAATTTATCGGCGGCGATGTTGACGATAGAAAAATAGAGGTTTTCATCGCCCGTGGTTTGCAACCCCACCACACGCTGTAACAGGGCAAGGGCGGGAGCAAATTTTTCTTGCCGCAACAATTGGTTAGCCCGTTCAACCAGCGCAGGCGTGTTGTAAAAAACGGAAGAGTGAAAAGAAGCTATATTGTTTGTCTGTTCCATGAATATATCCCCTTTTCAAATCAGTTATTGATGACCCATGCTGATATGAATGGTTATGATTTTTGACGCGAGGCTTTTTCATCAATCCCCGACCTGGCTTCGCGGCGTAATAATTCTTCCACCACTTCGGCGGGGGCAATACCCAATTTATACCACAGCACCACGAGGTGGTAGAGAGCGTCAGCCGATTCGGCAATGATTTGTTGTTTGTTTTTTTGCTGGCTGGCCATTATTAATTCAATCGCCTCTTCGCCAAATTTTTTGATAACCTTCTCCTCACCGCTGGCTAAGAGTTTTGCCGTCCATGATTCGTCGGGGTTGGCGGCGGCGCGCGCCATGACCCGCGTCATCAATTTTTCTATCATACCGCCAGCGGTGCCCATATTTCCCATGGCGTCTTTTGCTTGGTTTTGCTTCATGTTTTTTATAAATTTTACCTATTAGCCTTACTCAAATATCATGCCAAAAACAATAAAAAGGATAACCCATTTTTTGGGCTAAACCATGCGGGCCAAGAACCCCGCCGCCGATAATTTTTGCTTTACTTCATCTATCTTAACCTCGCCAAAGTGAAAAATACTGGCGGCCAAGATAGCCTCCGCTCCGCCGTCCTTCGCCGCCACCACCATGTCATTGGCCGAGCCGCCCCCGCCCGAGGCAATGACGGGCACCGCAACATGAGAGGTTATCAGCCGCGTCAAGACCAAATCAAAACCTTGCTTCGTGCCATCGCGATCCATCGATGTTAACAACAATTCGCCCACGCCGCGGGTGGTTAATTCTTGGGCCCAAGCCAACACATCCTTCCCCGTTGCGGTGCGGCCGCCGTGGGAAAAAACTTCGTAGCCGCTTGGCATGGCGGGGTTGGCTTTGGCATCAATCGCCCCGACAATACATTGCGCGCCAAATGTTTGGGTAGCAACCGAGATGAAATCGGGGTTGCGAATGCCACCGCTGTTGATAGCCACCTTATCCGCCCCCGCCAACAACACGGCGCGAATATCCTCAATCGCGCTTATGCCGCCGCCCACGGTTAAGGGGATAAATATTTGTTCGGCAACCTGCTGCACCACCGACAAAATTGTTTTTCTTGCTTCGTGGCTGGCGGAAATATCCAAAAAACATAATTCATCGGCACCCGCCGCATCGTAGGCGCGAGCAATTTCAACGGGGTCGCCCGCATTCTTCAAACTGACAAAATTGACACCCTTGACCACTTGACCATTTTTAACATCAAGGCAGGGGATAACGCGGATGAATTTTTTTTGGGTCATTATTTGATGGTTTGCAGGGCGAATAATTCTTTTAAATCAATTTTATTTTCATAAATAGCATGGCCAACAATCACCCCGCCGAATAATCCTGTCTGCTTGATTGCTTTGATTTCATCAAGGCTGTTGATGCCGCCCGAGACAACAACAGAAATATTGCCATTTTTTTGGCGCAACGCCTCAACCAATTTTTTTGATTCTTGCCAATTGGCCCCCGCCCCCGTGCCGTCGCGTGCAATGTCGGTGTGGATGAAACCAGCAACGGGCAAGTCAGAAAATTGTGATACAAAATCCAGCGCGGTGATGGTTGATTCCGTTCCCCAACCACGGGTTGCCACCATACCCTTGTGGCAATCGACCGCAATGGCAATTTGATTGGGCCAAAGCTTGATGAGCTCCCTTACCAACCCCGTTTGCTCAACCGCCAGCGTGCCGACAATAATTCTATCAACATTTTCAAGCCAATAGTTTGCATCTTCTGCCCTTCTTATCCCGCCGCCTATTTGCAATTTTATATCCTTGGCCATATCCCTGGCCATATCCTTGGCTTCGGTGTTTTTCCAATGGGCAATTTTTTTGATGATGTCAAAATTTTTGCGTTTATCAAGGTTGCTATGAAGGTCTTTGCCCGCATGAATAGGGATCTTATCACCCGCGGCAATGGGTGAAAAACTTGTGTCTTTCGCCACCGCCCCGTCCAAATTCACCAAGTGAATCCACCTGGCGCCAGCGTCATAAAATTTTTTGGCCTGCGCCAATGGGTCGTCGCCATATTGCGTGGCCTTGTCCATGTCGCCCTTGAACAAACGCACCACCTTGCCACCCTTCATGTCGATGGCGGGATAAATAATAAATTCGTTCATGCTGCTGCCTTTCCATTCCATGTTATAAAATTCTTAAGGAATTGCAAGCCAACCTGCTGGCTTTTTTCGGGGTGACATTGAATGCCCGCAATATTATCGCGCGCTACAATCATGGGATAATCAACCCCATAATGGGCGGTCGCCAGCACATCAGCCATGTCATAATCGCTTACAGCAAAACTATGCACAAAATAAAAAAAATCGCCATTGTTAATATTATGCAGTAGTGGATGCTCGCGCATTTTACAAATTTGATTCCACGCCATTTGGGGCAATGTCAGGGCGGGTTGCGCCGTCGCCCCCAATTGCGCACGCCAAATATCCAAAAAATTTTGCACCTTGCCCTTCATCAATCCCAAGCCCTTTACTTCTTCAAATTCAAATCCAACCTCCACCAACAATTGCATACCAACACAAATGCCTAAGGTGGGTTTTTTATCGCGCAGGATAGCGGGCAACAATGGTGGCAAAAAAGGTTGCAGGGCGCGCCGACAAGCGGGAAATGCCCCCTGGCCTGGCAGGATAATCCTGTCGCAGGTTAGCAAAGCATTGGGCAATTCATCGGGGTTGGAAACAACCCGCGCCACGCCGCCAACTTTTTCTATCGCTTTTTTAACCGAAAAAATATTGCCATAACCATAATCAATAATGGCAACGTCGCGCTTGGCTTGTGTTGTCGCGGGGGCGTTATTTGCTGGTGTCATTATCATGTTTCATCATGTTATCACGCGCCATGCCCGTTACCAAGCCAACAATCTTAGCCATCACTACAATGTTCCCTTGGTCGAGGTAACCATGCCCACTTGCCGTTCGTCAAGCGCGACCGCTTGGCGTAAACATCTCGCCAAGCCTTTAAAACTTGATTCGATTTTATGGTGGTTGTTAATACCATGGCGATTGACAACATGGATATTAGCCCCCAAATTCATGGCGAAGGCATGGAACCATTCACGAAAAAGCTCTGATTCCATTTCGCCCAATTTGGGTTGGGTAAAGGCAACCTGCCACACCAAAAAACCGCGACCACAAATATCCACCGCCACCTCGGTCAGGGTGTCATCCATCGGGCTCAAGGCATCGCCAAACCTGGCAATGCCTTTTTTATCGCCTAGGGCTTTTAATATCACCTGGCCTAATACAATGCCGCAATCCTCCGCCGTGTGATGATTATCGATATGCAAATCGCCCTGGCAATTAAGTTCGATGTCTATCAAACTATGGCGCGATAATTGTTCCAACATATGGTCTAAAAAACCAATGCCTGTAGAAATTTTATATTGACCCGTCCCCTCCAGCTTAACGCCAGCGGAAATATTGGTTTCCTTTGTTTTACGGGTGAGTGTCGCGGTACGCATGTATCGGATATATTCAACAAAAAGGATGTAATAGATTATCAACCATTTTGCAATAAATTTCATAACCAGCGCGGACTATATTATTTATTATCGTTTTAGTAGTCTAATACCCTTGACATCATACCATGCGTACCTTACATAGGGGCGAACCGCGCCAAATAAAAAAATGTTTCACGCCACCACTATTTTAGCAATCAAAAAAGATGATAATGTCGTCATGGCGGGCGATGGTCAGGTTTCGTTGGGCAACACCGTCATGAAATCAAACGCCAAAAAATTACGCAAACTGGCGGGGGGCAAAGTGTTGGTCGGGTTTGCTGGGGCGACCGCCGATGCCTTTACTTTGTTTGAAAGATTAGAAAAAAAATTGGAACAATACCCCGAACAACTAACCCGCGCCGCGGTTGAATTGGCGAAGGATTGGCGGTCGGATAAATACCTGCGCCGTTTGGAAGCCATGATGGCGGTTGCCGATAAAAAAACGCTGTTGCTTATATCGGGCAATGGCGATGTTATCGAACCCGAAGATGGTATTATTGCCATTGGTTCGGGGGGCAGTTTTGCCCTGGCCGCCGCCCGCGCCTTGATACAAAACAGCGACCTGCCGATTGAAAAAATCGCCACCGCCGCCATGCACATTGCCGCCGATATTTGTATTTACACCAACCACGAAATAACCAGTGAAAAATTATAATGACAGTGAATTTAAAATCTTTATCCCCACGTCAAATCGTTAGTGAATTGGATAAACATATTATTGGTCAGGCGGATGCCAAAAAATTGGTCGCTATAGCTTTAAGGAACAGGTATCGGCGCGCGCAATTAAGCGAAGACCTTGCCAATGAAATTTTGCCAAAAAATATTTTGATGATTGGCCCCACGGGTTGCGGCAAAACCGAAATTGCCCGCCGCCTTGCCAAATTGGTGCATGCGCCATTTATTAAGGTCGAAGCAACAAGATATACCGAGGTTGGCTACGTCGGGCACGATGTGGAAAGCATCATCCGCGACCTGTTGGAAATAGCTATAAAAAACGAACGGCAAAAACGCGAAACGGTTATCAAACCGAAAGCCGCCGAACGCGTTAATGAAAAATTGTTAAAGGCCTTGGTTGGGAAAGATGCCAAAGCCGAAACCCGCGCACAATATAAAGAGAAATTGCAAAAGGGCGAATTGGATGACAGCGATGTAACCATCGAGCTTTCCGCACCCCCCAAACAAAACAGCACGATGATGGAGATTCCTGGTGCCAACGCGGGCATCGGCATGATTCAAATTTCAGACGCGGTTGAGGGTATGATGGGGAAAATGTTTAACCAAAGGCAAGAAAAAACAATTAGTGTAAAGCGCGCCCGCGAAGAATTGTTGAGCGAAGAAATGGAAAAATTGCTTGACCATGGCGAGATTGTCAAAACCGCCATGCACAATGTTGAACAACATGGCATTGTTTTTATCGATGAATTTGACAAAATATGCGTGCGCGATTCCAGCGCGAGGCAAGATGTATCGCGCGAAGGGGTGCAACGCGACCTGCTGCCTATGATAGAGGGCACCACCATCGCCACGCGCCATGGGGTAATAAAAACCGATTATATTTTGTTCATTGCTTCGGGGGCATTTCATCTTTCTAAACCTGCTGACCTGCTACCCGAATTGCAAGGTCGCTTACCCATTCGCGTCCGTTTAAACCCGCTAACCCGTGACGATTTCATTAATATCTTAACCCAAACCCGTCATAATTTAATCGAACAATATAAAAATTTATTACAGGTCGATGGCGTGACATTAGAATTTGAAACGGGGGCCATCAACAAAATGGCCGACCTGGCTATGACCATCAATAATTCGGTTGAAAATATTGGGGCGCGCCGCCTTCACACACTGATAGAAAAATTATTAGAAGACATTTCCTTTGCCGCCGACGGTTCCACCGATGCCAATATTGCCATCACCAGCACCATGGTCGAAAGTCGTTTGCTGCCGCTGGTCGAAGATCAAAATTTGCAAAAATTTATTTTATAATTTTGGGCAAGACTCTCCTTACCATCATAGCTTGATTTTTTACATCATGCGTCTTTTCTGCTATAATCCTGCACCATGGCAAAAAAAATAATAAAAAAGCGTAAGGCTGCTGCGCCATTTGGCTTATCCCCGAATTTGCAATCCACGAAGCTTAGAATCAATCCTAGCATTGATACGACCACCAGCACCCTGTTGGCGGGGCGCACCGTGTTGCTTATTATATCGGGGGGCATAGCGGCTTACAAATCGCTGGAACTAGCCCGTTTATTAAAAAAATCTGGCGCACGGGTGTTGGGTATTATTACGGCAGGCGGATTAAAATTTGTCACCGCCCTGTCCTTGGGCGCGCTTACCGAGGATAAAGTTTACACCGATTTGTTTTCCCTAACCGATGAGCAAGAAATGGGGCATATTCGTTTGGCGCGCCTGGCGGATGTTATCATGGTCGCGCCAGCCTCCGCCAATTTTTTGGCAAGGGTCGCCGCGGGGCAAGCCGACGATTTGGCCAGCACGGTTTTGTTGGCAACCACCGCGCCCGTTTATTTGGCCCCCGCCATGAACCCCACGATGTTTGATAATAAAGAAACGCAAGAAAACATCAACCGTATCCAACAACGCGGCATGAATATCATTGCGCCCGCGGTGGGGGACACGGCTTGCGGTGAATCGGGGCGGGGTCGCCTGCCCGAGGCCCCAGAATTGTTCGCCATCATCGCCAACCATTTCGCCAAGCCAGGGGCATTAAGCGGTAAGAAATTCTTGCTTACCGCGGGGGCGACGCGCGAAAAATTGGACCGCGTGCGTTACATCAGCAATTTTTCATCGGGCAAGCAGGCAGTCGCCATCGCCCGCGCCCTGGCTAACCACGGTGCCGATGTGGTGATGGTGGCGGGCGTGATGGATGATAGGTTGTTGCGCGATACTGCCCTGCATGGTGTGAGCATAACCCGCGTGCAATCGGGGTTAGAGATGGAGGCAGCGGTGATGAAGGAACTGCGCCAAGAAAAATTTGCTGGCTTCATTGGCGTCGCCGCGGTCAGCGATTTCCGCGCCACAGAAGTAGCATCGGGCAAATTAAACAAAAAAAATTTGGCGGATGCCACGGGGGCGGTGACACTTGCCCTTACCCTGAACCCCGATATTTTGGCGGGGGTGGGGCATGATAAAAATCGTCCGCCGTTGGTGATTGGCTTCGCGGCGGAGGTTGATGCAACAGCCCCCGCCACCGCGCAAAAAATTATTGAAAAATACCGCGCAAAAAATTGCGACATGTTGTTGGTAAATGAGATCGAAGAAAGCGGCGCGCCGTTTGGCGCCGACAACACCAATATTGTTGTGCATCATGACAACAAACAAACCAATTGGGGAAAATTGAGCAAAGAAGAAGTCGCCAAATTGTTGGTGACAGAAATAATAAAAAAATATAAATAATATATTAAAACATTACGTCCATGACGCACGCGGCGCGTGGCAAGCCCGCCCGGTTTTTTCAACATAACCTTGATGATAATCTTCGGCGGGATAAAAATTGCTGAAGGGGGTAATTTCGGTCACTATTTTTCTGTCAAAATATTGTTGCACGCGGTCGCGCACTTCTTGCGCCGTTTTTACCTGTTGGTCGCCGAAGGTAAAAATGCAAGAACGATATTGCGGGCCATAGTCGGGACCTTGGCGATTATATTGGGTTGGGTCATGCAGCCGAAAAAACAAATCAACCAATTCTTCGTAAGAAACTTTTTTTGTCATCAAATTCCACCAACACCACCTCGGCATGGCCAGTATCGGCGTTGCAAACATCTTTGTAAGTTGGGTTAAGCAAATGCCCGCCGCCATAGCCCGATGTTGCCTTCAGCACGCCGTTGGTTTTATGAAATATCGATTCCACGCCCCAAAAACATCCACCGCCAAATATTGCCTTTTGTGTTGCCATAACCATAATATAGGAAATGATATGGCAAAATACAATTTCTTATTTCAGTATTTTTGTTTCACCAATAGCCAGGGTAATAAATTGGTCGTCCGCCATTCCCATTGCTTTTCTCGCAAGGGCTAGGTCGATGGGTGGTTGCAACACCCCTTCGGTGCTTAATAAAAATGTTCCCCAATGAACGCCAAAGGCGCGTTTGGCATGAACATCTTGTTTTATTTTTAATGCCTCGGCGGGATTTCCATGCTGCATTTTCATAAAATCGCGCGGTTCGTAGGCACCGATGGGTATCATCGCCCAAACTATCGCGCCAAATTTTTTACCAACGGCTTGGAATATTGTTTTATCATAACCCGTATCCCCCGTGTAATAAAACGTAAAATCCTTGGCCTTCACAACGAAGCCACCCCACAGGCTACGGTTGCGGTCTAGAATATAACGCGTGCTCCAATGTTGGGCGGGGACGAAAAAGATAGAAATATTATTTTCATTTTGTAATTGGGTTTCGCCCCACCAATCCATTTCAACAACCTGGCTAATACCATGCCAACGGAACCATGTTTTCAGACCGAGCGGCACAAAAAATATTGCCTTCGGATTATGGGCGGCAATATATTTAACCGAATAACTATCCAAATGATCATGATGATTGTGCGAAATAAATACTGCATCAATCGGCGGCAAATCCTTAATCGCCAAGGGCGGCGGGGTTAAACGTTTTGCACCAACCCACTTTACCCCCAACCGTTCAGAAAAATTGGGGTCCATGATTATATTTTTTCCCGCCACCTGTAACAACACCGTGGAATGCCCCAACCACGTAAAACCTATCCCCTTGCTGGTTTGTAAATGATGGAGGGTTGCTTGATCAACCGCCATCCACGGCACCTTCGCCGCATCGGCCCTCACTTTTTCTTTTTGCTTGCTTAATTGTTTATATGCTTGGCGCATTGTCGCCAATGATTTTCTATCCTTCGGTTGGCGCGCGGCAACCGACAAATTAACAAAACCATAAGGCTGGGTATAGGGTTTGTTTGGATCGTAATAAGGGTTGGGACGTTTGTTCCAAAAATAGAGCAATGCCCCCAGCAACAAAACACCAACCACAACAATAAGCGAAAGATAAAAAAACATCACAAGATATTTTTTTATACCGTAGGTAAAATCCATCATCGCCCCCTGCTATCCATTTATTACACTGTTATGTCAATATGGTCGCGCCCCTTCAACAAGGCGACCATCACCAATAACGTGGCAATAATTCCACCAAATAACCGTCGGGGTCTTTGATAAATGCCAACATGGTCGCGCCTGGCTTACCGCCCATCGGCCCTGGCGGGCGCGGTATGGGCACGCCCTCGGTTTTTAAAAATTCACAAAATTCTACCAAATTATCGCAACGAATGGCGATATGCCCATAGCCATCGCCAATCTCGTAGGGTTTTTCACGGTCCCAATTATGGGTTAATTCTATCACGCTACCTTTGTCTTCAGCCTCATAACCGACGAAGGCCAAGGTGAAACGTCCGTCCTCATAATCATCGCGCCGCAATAATTTCATGCCAAGCAGCCTGGTATAAAAATCCAACGATTTTTCTAAATCACGCACCCGCAACATGGTGTGAAGTAAGTGCCGCGGGGATGGTGTCTGATTTTCCATTTTTTTATTATCTTAGGGTTTTATTATAACAATGTCGGGGTGCCATGTGCAAGCTCCACCAGCATGTTTTTTTATGACATTGTCCAACATGAACATTGTTTTTCCTTGGCGAATCGTGTCAGTATCATAATATGATTCATAAATTAAAAAAATATTTTTACGGGTTTTGGCAAACATTGGGTTTCTTTACAATCTAAAAACTTTACCTTTACCAAATTTTTTATTTTCTAAAAAAAATCCCCTTATGTCCGCGGGGGCGATGCCGTTTGTGGGGTTTATTATTGGCGCCATCATGGGCGGGGTGTTTGTGATTTTGTTGGCGTTGAATGTTTTTCATATGTTCGCCGTTGTTGCCACGCTGGCCGTTGGTTTGTTGTTGACGGGCGCGTTGCATGAAGATGGCTTTGCCGATTTTTGCGACGGTTATTTTGGCAAACGCGACCCAAAAAAAATTCTAAACATCATGAAGGATTCGCATGTCGGCACCTTCGGCGTGTTGGGTTTGCTGTTGTTGCTTTACAGCCGCTTAAGCGCGTTGGTGTTGATGTTCGGTTGGCAGCCCGCTTATATTATTTTGGTCCTGGCGATGGCGGCGGGGTTATCGCGCCTGGTTATCACCCTTGCCCTGTTTTTACCACTGGCGCATAAATCGGGTGGTTCGGTGCAGCATATTGCCAAACCAACTTGGTTAAGCTGTATCGTCTCGCTGCAAATTTTTTGGCTGTTGCTATTCTTCCCGCGGGATGCCTCTGCCCCCGCCTCCCACCTCCCGCTCTTGCTGGCGGCGATTATATTGGGTATGCTTATGTTGTTTTCTTCTTACATCAGAAGAAAAAATTACCGCTAACGGGCGATGCCTTAGGCTTTTTACAAAGCATCACCGAAATAATATTGTTGTTCTTTTTCCTTTCTTACTTTGGTTTTCAACAATAATTGCTAACCGATAAAAAACATGAAGAAAAAAAATCGGCAGTGGCTTGCAATTTCCTGGTCATCCGCAGGTGCTTGATTATTGGGATTTCGCCTATTTTTCATTTATCATCGGCACCGCCGCGCAAACCGCCGATGTTAATATAACTTCCGCCACCATTCGCCGCACGGTGATGCTACATTGTATTATTATTTTCTTTTTTAACACCACCATTCTGGCCCTGACCATCAACATCGCGGCGGGGCTTTTTGCGGGATAATTGGCAACGGATTATTAGAAAATAATGGTGGAGCTGATGGGAGTCAAACCCACGACCTCGTCATTGCGAACGACGCGCTCTATCAACTGAGCTACAGCCCCTCAACCATTGTTTTTTACCTAGCAGAAAATAAGCCTTACCGCAAATTTTACCGCCATCATCGACGATATGTTTTGCTCAACTGCTTTACTCCAATTCATTCAAGGCGGTGGTTAAGCGCGCCATGGCTTTTTCTAAAATGGTCATGCTGGTGGCGTATGATATACGAATATAGGGCGACAAACCAAAGGCCGAACCCGCGACCAAGGCAACCTCGGCCCGTTCCAACAAATATTCGGCCATATCATCGTCGGTTTTTATTACCTTGCCATCTTTGGTTTTTTTGCCAAGCAAATTTTTAATCGATGGGTAAAGATAAAAAGCACCATTGGGTTTGACGCATGTTATCCCCTTGATGGCCAGCAAGGCTTGATGCACAAAATCGCGCCTTTTCACAAATTCTTCGTTGTGAATTTTTATAAAATCATGATGACCATCAAGCGCGGCCAACCCCGCCCATTGTGAAACGGTGCTGGTGGAACTTGTCAATTGCGATTGCAACATGTTCATGGCGGCAATAATTGGCCGTGGCCCCGCACCATAACCAACGCGAAAACCAGTCATGGCATAGGCTTTGACAAACCGTTTAAGGTAATAACCCGTGAAAATAATTGCGGGTTGGCACTGGCAAAGGCGGTGAAAACAAAACCATCATAAACCATGAATTCGTAAATTTCATCGGCCAAAAT
This sequence comes from Alphaproteobacteria bacterium, assembly GCA_965262775.1. Lineage (GTDB taxonomy): Bacteria > Pseudomonadota > Alphaproteobacteria > JASGCL01 > JASGCL01 > JASGCL01. Next base: position 422,198 of record CBDHFT010000007.1, read on the forward strand.
ATAAATATTAGGGTGTTTATCCAGCACCGCGCCCAAGGCTTGCAATTCATTTTTGTCATACCCATGCCCGTCGGGTTGGATGGATTATTAATAATAAACCATTTTGTTTGTTGGTTATCGCCGCCGCCAAATCACTTGGGGTTATTTTAAAATCATTTTCTTCCCTGCCGATAATAATTTTTGGCACCCCGCCAAACAATAACACAAGGTCAACATAGCTAACCCAATAGGGGCTGGGAATAATAACTTCATCGCCGTGGTTGATGGTCGCCATCAAGGCATTGGCGATGACTTGCTTGCCGCCAACCCCCACATGAATATCATCCATGTGATAGGTTAAATGATTATCGCGTTGTAATTTACGGGTGATGGCTTCACGAAATTCGGGCAAGCCCGCGGGGCTGGTGTAGCGTGTGTTGCCCGCCTTCATCGCGGCGGTTGCGGCATCGACAATATGGGCTGGGGTTTTAAAATCGGGTTCGCCCGCGCTTAAGGATAAAATATCGCGCCCCTGTTTTTTTAAAGCAGCAGCACGAGCCGTCATGGCAATGGTGGGCGATGGTTTGATGGACGCCAACCGCGCGGCTAATAGCTTGTCATTCATGATGCCTTATATCATTTATCGCGCCAGATAAAAATATTTTTTTTGCTATTTATTTTTTTGTTTGACGATTTTATTTGGATAAACAAACCATGTAGAAAAAGCGATTAAGATGGTGCAGATACCAACCCATTGGTGCAGCATGGCCAATTCAAACGGTATGGTATTAACCACCAGCAAAATACCAAGAAAACCTGGAGCGAAGCCGCCACCGCAAGGCAAGCGGCCTTGATAACATCATCGCGCGTGGGGAAGTTGGTGGTCAACAATAATTTGTTATTAGTTTTTTTTGCGTCGCGGCGCATCATAAAAAAATAATAATAGATCATAAAAAATGAAAAATAAGCAAACA